>JAZDFC010000095.1:0-284496 GCA_043808235.1 bacterium | reverse complement strand
AATGGTTAAAGAATTTGTTAAATATTTTCGCCTAATGCAAGCGCGATTTTCGAGAGGCTAAGCTCCGTTTCGCTACGCTCCACTCCGCTTAGCCTCTCTTTCTACTTTAACCATTTACACAAAATTATTTACACTCCCTTTGAAAATCTTTGCTGCTGTTGTCTGTACGAATTATTGAAATCATATTTGTTGTTTTCCGGATGGAATTTGGGGTTAATAATTTGTTTTCATAACAACATATTACTAAATGTGGCTAAAGCCAAGTGTATTAAGGCGTTATTTCAGTACGTTCGCTTCAGAGGCTGTGTGAAAACAACAACGTAATTGCTATAATTTTCACGATTGTTATATGCTTTTTCACAAATTCTCTTTTTATTATCAATATTTTGGAAAGCAAAAAGAATAGCCAGTCTTATTTAAGCTGTTTTCCACTCATAATTCAACACTTTTATCAATAAATCTTCAAATATACTAATGGTGATTAGTCTTTTGAGATTATACACCGTTGTGTAAATATTTATTTCTGTTTTTACTTTTTCCAATCCTCTCAGTAGCAATGGTATTTTTCCCATCAGATACTTTATTGTCCCAAACGGATGTTCTACTATTGTCTTTCTTTTTGATAATTTGTCTAAGGCAATTTCACTTTTCATCTTTGCTCTGTATTCTTCCCGCCATTCTTCATTTATATGTCGTTTGTATATTCGTCCTCCTTTTGCTTTACTACATTTACTTCGTAGTAAACATCCTTGACATTCTATCCCTCGATAAATATTTACTATTGAAGTTCCATCTTTCGCATTCTTTGTTATTAGCACTAATCTCTTGCCTGCCGAACATTCATATTCGTCGTTTTCTTTATTGTAGTGAAATTTAATTTCCTCTTTATCTCTTTTGCTCGTGGATTGAGATGTATATACTTGGAGTCCTTCTTCCTCATTCTGTAATTTTTCAATTAAATCAAGTTTATTATAACCCTTATCTGCTATTGCTTCTTCCGGTACTTCACCCAATTCTTCTTTTATTGATTCTACCATGTTAGTCAACTGATCAAAATCCGTTTCATCTGTTACTACTTCACTATCGGCTATCATTTTATTTTCAGCGTCAACTGCTATCTGAACATTATAACCCGGTATCTTTCCATCTCTGCTTTTCATCAGTCTTGCTTCTGTGTCGGCACAACTTATGTATTTGCGCCCCTCTTGCTCCAATATCTCTTTCTGCTTTTTCCAACTGCGCCATTTGATTTTTTAACTTCGCTATCTCTGATATATATATCATATTTACATCATCAATTCCTTCATATCCTATTTCATCTATTATTTCGTCTCGCTCATCATTCTCGGCTATCTTACTCAAATATTCTTCTATCTTCTTATCTATCTTTTCTAATTTTATTTCTATTTTCTCTTTCGTTAACATTTCTCTATCTGTATATGCCTTAACTTTACTTCCGTCTATCGCTACTGTTTTTAGTTTGATATATCCTTTGGCTTTTAGGAATTCTCTGAACTTCTTTGTTACAAATTTTATATCGTCACTTTTTTCTTTTCTATAATTTGATATTGTCCAGTGATCCGGGCTTAATCCGCCTAAGAGCCAGATTACCTCTTTATTTCTCCGGGTTTCTGCCTCCAACTTCCTTGAACTGCTTATACCATTGAAATATCCATACAAATATAGTTTTACATGGGTTGCTGGATGATACGCTGGTCTGCCGGTTTCTGCTTCTGATTCAAACCTTTCTTTATTACTCAATACTATAGAACCTACTATCTTATCCAATATTCTTACCGGATGATCCGACTCGACTATATCATCAAGACTACTCATCAACTTGTACTGATATCTATCGGCTGGTTGTATATAATTCATTTAATTTCCAAACTGTTTTTACATAATTAATCTTTGCTTTGTTTAATTCATATTAATAGTTTTCACACAGCCTCTGAAGCGGACGGCAATATTGAACGCAAAGAAAACCTCCATGACTTCCAAAACCTCCAAGGTTTTCGGCTATTAAAAAGGGTTAAACCTTGGAGGTTTGGCTGACCGAAAAAGCAGACAGCAATTGGTTTTTGACAAGATGCGCAGAACATCCTTACATCAAACTGCTCTTTTCTCTTTGTTAAATTTCAGTGCTTCAATCGGACATGACCAGACACATTTTGAGCAATTGGTGCACAGCGCCTCAATAATTCTAATTTCGGCTTCCTTTAATTCGATTGCGTCTTCGGGGCAAATCCCGACACAGCAGCCGCAGAAATCGCATTTATCCGGTAGAATTTCGATCATCAGCAATGGTTTGTCCTTTCGGTAACTGAGGTTCAAAAATAGTCAAAGTGACGGTTAAATTAAAGATTGATGAACTAATGAAAATCGTTGTGAAAAATAAAGAAGGGGTACAGATTAGTACCCTCTCCTTTTGGAAAATGATTTCTGCTCTTTACTAATCGATTTCCATTTTTTCTTAAACTCAATTTGCTTTGTCAGATCATTTTGCCGTTCAACGTAATCCAATTCTTTCCGCAGCTTAGTATAATTCTCGTATCTTTTTTCGGAAATTACTCCGGCAGCGACTGCATCTTTAATTCCGCATTCGTTTTCGTGCGTATGTGTGCAATCGGCGTACTTGCATGTTGAGGCAAAATCCTCGAAAGAGGAAAATGTCTTTGCAATACCACTGGACGCAGTCCACAATCCAAACTGTTTCATGCCGGGAGTATCAATCAGCACTCCGCCTTGCGACAGCAAAACCATTTCCCGTTTCGTTGTTGTGTGTCTTCCTTTCGAGTCAAATATTCTTACTTCGTTAGTCTTAAATTTTTCTTCGCCAAGAAGATAATTTATAATTGTCGATTTGCCGACTCCCGACGAACCAATGAATACGTATGTGATACCGGGCTGAAATATCTTTTTAAAATCATCAAATCCGGTTTTGGTTATCACACTTAAACCGATCACTTTAAATTCGCCTGCGAGTTTTTGTACCTCGGTTATTTTTATTTCGGAATTATCGCAGAGATCAGTTTTGTTCAAAACGATAACCGGTTCGACATTACTTTCAAGGACAGATACAAGATACCGCTCCAGGCGATTGAGATTATAATTATCATCGAGCGACATTACGATTAATGCAACATCAATGTTCGCCGCGATTACCTGTTCGGCTAATTTTTTATCAACGGACTTACGCGATATTTTTGTTTGACGCGGCAGAACCTCGTGGATTATTCCCTTAGTGTTTTCATCATAAAGCATAAGCGTAACCCAGTCGCCAACTTTAGGTAAACTCAATCCGGATTCCGATTCAAACAGTAACTTACCGTTTACTTCCGCTTGAACTTCGCCAAATTCGGTAACAACTAAGTAGTTTGTTTTGTTTTCTATAATTACTCTACCGCATGCGAAATCCTTTGATTTCAGTGATTGAAAATTTTCTTCGAAATAATTGCTCCATCCAAAAGCTTTTAAAATACTCATGGTTAATTCTCCAATAGGTATAACAATTCGGTTAATTATGAGATTGAGCGGACTTCACCTGTCATGCAAGATGCAGGCGAACAGTCCTAAGCAAGGATTGCAATTATTAAAGATATGTTAAAGCGTAAGTTTATAAGTCATCTAAAATTATTTCGGTGGAAAATATAGTAATTGAATAGTTGTGCGTCAAGTTGGAGATGGATTATAACCCGATGAACTCCAATCCGGTGAAACTACTGAATTCTTCGAGCATTCCTTTGATATTGCCATACGTAATGATGTGATGATTTCCCAAAGTATTGTTTACCCAATCATCAAGGGAACAGTTTAATTTAATCACTGCTTGAGTCCGGCACAATGAAGGATTGTTCAGTTTAGTATCAACTACTTTTCCGGTAACGGCAATTAGTTTGTCAAAATTACCACCGGTTCTAAAAATCGTTACTTCTTCTTTTTTGATTGCGCCGCCGATTGCACAACTCAATCCCGATTCCATGTGAGTTGTAATTTCCATTTCAACGGATTGATCGAGAAATTTTGTGGGAACCGTGCAATGAGCAAATGTAACATGATTTCTTTTCTTATCAATTGACGAGGGGTTTGCCATCCAGCAAGGTTCGCCGGTTAAATAAAATCCCAGAATCATCGAAAACATTGCATGAAGATCACCTTCGCAGCCGGAGACAATACCTTCGTCGTTACACATTGCCATAGCAATGCACGCCGTATACTTATTTTTTAACAGATCAAAACAACGAATTGTAATTCCATCCAGCATGTTTTTGGCAGTGAAATTTTTTACTGCCGCATAAACCGCAAACGAATCCGACAATGAGGATTTGTCAACATTTAATTTACCGTTTCGTAATCTTGATAATTCGAGTGAATCGGGATTATCATTTTGCGAGCGCTGGATTTCCGTTACTAATTCTTCCGTTTTATATTTGGCAAGTATCGTATTAAATTCGCCGAAAGACTCAATCTCTTTTGAAGTAAGCAGCCAATCCGATGGTTCTCCAATCAAACCGATTTTTGCACAGTTAATTTTCTGAATCGCACTGCAAACAATTGAAAAGTCTTTAACTCTTTTCAGCAATTCTACGGGATTATTCCAGTAAAAAAAGGACAGCCTATATTTATGTTTCAAAAACGAGTAAGCCTCAAGCGAAGCTGCGAATGAGTTGAACCCGGAGTTTGCAAAAATAATAGAAGGAAGATTTGCTTTGTTAACAATCTCTTTGATAACCGCCTCTGATCCGCCGGTTGCGGGAATAATTGCTACTCCCGAACAATTATCAAATGACTGTTCCGAAATTTTTTCAAAGGAATTAATATACTCTGCAAATTCAATTGTAGAATCGGCTTCCGTAATTTTGTTAACCAACACCGAGAAATTACCAATTATTCTTTCCTTCGATTCGAGTAATGAATAAACAACAAATAGTTTTATCATAAAAAATTCTTTAGCGTCTTTGTACCATCCGACTTTTCTAAAAGTACGGGAGTACCGAGTTTAAATGTATCCCTTATCTATAACCGTAATTACAAAAGAATTATTTCTGTCTTCAGTTTAACATTGTTGGATGACGAACCAACCAGTATTTCAAACTCTCCTGCTTCGGCTTTCCAGTTGTTCGTATTTACATCCCAAAAAGAAAAATCTTTTTCATGAAGAGTAATTGATACCGTCTTGCTTTCGCCGGCTTTCAGAAATACTTTTTTAAATCCTTTTAATTCCTTCTCAGGTCGAAGAACCGAAGACTCGACATCGCGAACATATACTTGTGCAACTTCGGCGCCGTCAACGTTGCCTGTGTTGGTTATTGTGAATTCAACTGTTACCGGTTCATTCTTGTTAAATTCCGTTTTTGATACTTTCAATTCACCGAAGGAAAAAGTGGTATACGAAAGCCCGTAACCGAAATGATAAAGCGGTTCGATACCTTTCGTGTCGTACCATCTGTAACCAACAAGAACGCCTTCTTTATATTCAACGTTGTTAATAGGGAAATCTAAATTGAGATCATCATCCCAGTCGGTAACCAAACTTTCGTTGGAAGGCATGTAATCAAACGCCGGGGAATCTTCAAATTTCTTTTCGATTGTCATTGGTAACTTGCCGGAAGGATTTGATTTGCCCGATAAAATTTCAGCCAGTGCGGTGTTGCCGTTTTGACCCGGATACCATGCATATAAAATTGCTGCGGCTTTATCATTCCACTTTGTCATGTTTATTCCGCTGCCGGAATTAACAATTACAACTGTATTTGGATTTATATCAGTAATCGAAATAATTTGGCTCTCCATTTCCTCCGGAAGCTCAAACGGTCTGTCCCAGCCTTCGCTATCGTTTGTCCCGACGCTCAACAAAACGATATCGGCTTTTTTAATATCGCTATCGGATGGATCGTCGTTATACTTAATGTTTGCACCGAACTCTTTTTTCAATGCGTCAAGCATGAGTACAATGTCATACCCTTCAACTGCTGCGGAGCCTCCTCCGGCGGGAAGTTTTTCAACATACTCACCGGTTAATAAAATATTCTTGTAGCCTATGATCGGAAGAACATCAAAATTATTTTTCAGAAGTACAATTGATTCTCTCGCGGTTTGAAGAGCAACCTTTTCATGGTCATCAAAATATTTCAAATAGTTCTCGTCTTTTACCGGTCTATCCATTAATCCTGCGGCAATGCTAGTGCGTATAATATTCTTTGCCATCCGGTTGATATCATCGGTGGTTACCTTACCTTCGGCAATCAAACGAACTGCATTTGTTCTTACAAAGATGTCGCCCAGTTTTTCGAATATTGGTTTTTCAATTGGTATCCCCGGCATTTCAAGATCGAGACCGGATCTAATTGTTTTTACCGGATCCCATGTTGACCACCAATCCGACATCACCAACCATTTGAAGCCAAGTTGATCGCGGAGTAAATTATTAATTACATATTCGCTTTGACCTGCCCACTCACCGTTGACTTGATTGTAAGAAGTCATCACAGCCATCGCACCCGCGTCAACTCCCGCTTTGAATGCGGGCAGGTAAATTTCATGAAGTGCACGTTCATCAACAATCGCGTTCGATGTCCGGCGGTGCCATTCGTGATTGTTGCACAAAAAATGTTTTAGTGTTGCGATTGTTCCGGTGCTCTGAACTCCCGATATATAATTCTCAATCATTCTTGCGGCAAGAAAAGGATCTTCGCCGAAATATTCAAAATTCCTGCCATTGTGGGAAACTCGATATATGTTCATTCCCGGACCGAGCAGAACAGCAACATCGCCCGCGCGGCATTCTTCGCCTATACTTTTAGCATATTCATTTGCAAGCTGAATATTCCATGTCGCGGTTAAAGCCAATGGGCAAGGGAAAGCAACAGACTTTTCCATTTGGTCGCTCAGGTTTTTTCTAATATGGACACCCTGCGTCGCGTCGGACAGATAACGCTGCGAAATTCCGTATTGTTCAAATCCCTTTACGAAAAAGAAATTATGTCCGCCGATTATTTCTGCTTTCTCTTCAAGTGTCATCTTTGATAAAATTTCGTCGGCACGTCTCCCGGCATCTTCATAACTTACCGGTGAGACAAACGGTTTGAATGTATATTCCTCACCATTAATATTTTGCGCGTTGTTGGTTCCTAAAAATGTCATAAAAGTTACCATAATAATTAGTGTTAATTTCTTCATAAATTTCCTCAAATTGTAATTGAGTAATAAATCATTTCTATGGGCGGATAATATAAATAAATTGAAGAATAGTCGGGCGTCCCGATTTAAAAATGTCTCCAATAAAAATGAGAGGAGTCGTAATCTTTTTTTGAATCTGCTTGGGCAGTGTAAAAAAAATTATTACTTTGCAGCGTCAAAAAAAATTCGAGAGTACATGGACATCAACGAAAAAGAAGATATTCTCCCGGTACTCATAGAAAAATTATCGAATGATTTTTCCTTTGAGAAAAAAAATCTTCCGGCTCAATCCGATCTTTCTTTGATAAGGGAACATTTAAAAGGGAAAGTTGCAGTGATGCTCGAAAAGAATTACGAGCGGCTGTTGAATAATCTGTACCGGATAGATGTAGATGAAGAAAAACTTAACACCGCGCTCAAAGCAACCGATCCCGCAGAACTACCTTCCGTAATTGCCGATATGATTATCGAACGACAGATGCAGCGTATCCGCACGCAAATACTTTACAAGCAGGGAAAACTGTAGAATAGAGTTTCGAATACCGAACAGCGAATAACGAATGATGAAGTAGAACTTCGAAACTCAATCTTCGACATTCGTTATTCGATATTCAAAAAGAATTAATAGCTGTACCTTATTTTATACTTTAACACTGTTTCGGTATCGGCTTTAACAGGGACTTTAAAAACAATCGTCTGAGAATTTTTCTTTTCATACTGAATGGAAGAACTCAGCACTTCCCAATTAAGTCCAAGATTTCTTTCCACGTCAACAACAACATCTTCCTTTTTTCTATTCTTGATTTTTACTTCGTAAGAAATTTCTCTAACCCTTGTTGAAATCTGCTTGTTGTCGGTTTCAACTTCTTCAACAACAATATCGAAAGCATCGCCGATTTTCAGTTTCAGTTTTTCGTTTTTCGGAGTGTGATCAATCATATCCTCGCCTACAAATTCAAGCGATTCACCATCCGACTTGAACATTCTAACTTTCCCAGCCGGCATCGGTATGCCCAAACCGTATTCGTTTTTATTTTCGAATTCTACTATCACTGCAACTTTTCCATTGCTGCCATAATAAGAGCCGCTGCTGTATAAATATCTTTTTACTGCTTTCACACCGGCAGCTTCAAACAGTGAAATCTGTTTTGTCTCATTATTCGCGAGATTTGTGGGACGCTGCAAGTTATAAATATGATATTCAAACAATTCCTTCTCTTCAAACTGCGGAGCTGATTCCGCTGCATAATCCAAAGTAGCGCCTTTGGGCATTCTATCACGATAAACGTTTTGTTGAACAAGATTGACATCTCCGGCAATTAGCTTTAGTTTGGCATTTTTGTAAGTGGTGCCGGATTCATTTTCAACGCTGACCCATGAATTCAAATCGAGTTTTGTATCGTCGCTGTTGAGCACCGCAACATATTCGGCATGCCAGTTCATTCCGCCGGTTTGGTATGTTACTTCAACATCCTGCTTTCCTTTGGATTTTGAATCGACCATCCACACCAATGTGGGTTTTGTTATTAATCCGTCTGGCAAGTTACCCACTGAAATTTGATAATCATTAATATTGGGCAGCATCTGCAATCCGCCCGCTTTTTTTTCAAGCACAATTTGATTCCCGTATGCTGAAAGGAGCGTCCCCTCAACAAATTCTCCGTTCTTCCCGATAAGCTGAATGGTTTTATCGATGTACTTTTTCAAAATTTTATCGAGACTAACGAGATCGTACTGGTAATTCTGTTCGAGAACAGTACCGTTTAATTTGATGTGAACGGTGGTCGGGTCAATCAGTTGAGCAACATCCGTTATTTTGATTATCGAGTTACCGGAAGGTATATCCATATTTCTAATTTCCCGGACCACTCCAAGATTAGCGTTATAAACAGTAACTGCAACCGAGTTTTGATCATCTCCCTGCGCTAATGTTACGCTTGCTAAAAACGGAAGAAGTAATAATGACAATGAGCTTTTCATATTCCCCTCTGCATCGAGTTATTAAAAATGATTTGTTCTTTATAAACTGTCTTATTTATTAATGTTCCTCTTTAAAATTTTTGTTCCCGGTTTCTCTGTTGTAAAATATCTGTTAACTTTGCATCGAATATTTTTTTGAATAGTGAATATTTTAAAACCGGTACCGGCAAAATATACCAACAAATTTTCTTTTTATCCTGATATAAAACAAGCCGGGTGATTGATTTCCGAAGGAGCGTGTGAGATGCCAAAACGATTATTAAAAAAATATCCCGTAATTGATTATTTCTTTATCGCCTTTGGTGCGGCATTAATGGCGATAGGTATTGGAGTATTTCTTGTTGATGCAAGAGTCGTTCCCGGCGGAGTCAGCGGACTTGCAATGGCTATTCATTACGTTTCGAATAACACAATTCCAGTGGGAATGTTGATTTGGGTAATGAACATCCCTCTTTTTATTTGGGGATTAAAAGAGCTTGGTAAAAAGTTCGGTTTGAGAACCTTTGTTGGTTTCACTCTCAGTTCATTCTTCATCGACTTCTTTAGGGGAGACATTCCCGGATTCGGTTTTGTTCAATTGCAGAACACACAAACAATTCATGATCTGGCAAAGAATGATTTTTTGTTTTTGGTTCTTATTGGCGCAGTGCTGCTTGGAATTGGTCTTGGTGTAATTTTCAAATTCAAGGGTTCGACTGCTGGCTCCGATATTGTCGCCGCCGTAATGCAAAAGAAATTCGGGATGAAACCGGGACAGGCAATTATGTTCATCGATTTTATCGTAATTGCTTTAGCCGGATTAATAATCGAAGTAAAAAATCTTTCGCCGGACAGACCTGCATTTGCATTAACACTTTATGCATTCTTTCTTTTATTCGTATCCGCAAAATTGATTGATGTAATAATTGACGGATTTGATTATGCGCGAGTCGCATATATTATTTCGGATAAGTATGTTGAGATAGGCGATATGATTACCAATGAATTCAGCAGGGGAGCTACGGCAATCAAATCGCGAGGAATCTACCGGAACATTGAACGCGAGGTGATATTTACTATTGTAACTTTAAAAGAAGTAACCCGCCTTACCGATGCGATCAAAGAAATTGACCCCAATGCATTTGTTGTGATCAATAATGTTCACGAGGTCCTCGGTGAAGGATTTAGGCGAAGAATCTGATTCGAACCGAATTATTGAAATTTACGCCCGGTTAATTTGCGCAAGCAGAGCAAACTAATTTCTATAATTGCTTGACTTCAAATACGCAACACTCTATTTTACATGCGTAGTAAAATTCTATTCTTATTCTACCTGAAATTGTTTTCGTTTCCTTTACTCTAAAATAAATTCCCTTTTCGGTTGTTTTATTTTCATTGATTCGTCGTTTCAATTTGTGAGGCCAAACCCGTAAAGACGGTACATAAATCTGAAACATTTTTATAGATCAATTAATACAAAAATATTTTTATAACAGCCTCAGGAGGAAAAATGTTTTTAAGAAAAGCTGCTTCTTTTATTGCGGTTATTTTATTATCTGCGAGTACAATTCATTCGCAAGCCAATGAAAATTATGACGGACCCAAGCCGGAAATATATGCCGGAGCAAAATCCCTTGTATTTCTTTACATCCCCTTTCAAAGCGATTTAGGTCCGGCCCCATCTGGTAGGGCAAATCTTTTTGATTTGACTTATTACTCGGATGGTTATTCAGTACAATTTTATGATGTTCAATTAGGTGGAGTTGGATTTAAATACTTCGTCACGGATCAAATTTCACTGACGGGCAGTTTCTGTTTTGGCTCTAACACCAATGATTGGGAGGATACCTTTGAATCATCCGGCACATGGGGATCCCACGATCAAACATATACGGATGAGATAACAATGACGGTTTTCGGTTTTTCACTCGATGCCGACTATCATCTGCGCCATCTTTACAACATATCCCCCTATTTAGGTTTGAATATTAATTATGCAAGCGCCTCCGCTGAAGGAAGCTATACCGACGATGTGGACGACCCGCCTTTTGAGCGGAAGTTAGACTTTTCGGGATCTTCGTTCGGTATTGGTTTTAATATCGGATTCGAGTGGTTTTTTACAGAAGGATTATCTCTTGGTGGAAAATATATGCTTGGTTACCAAGGTTTTTCCGGACCGGAATTTGAGATTACAACCAAAGAAGGCAGTTATACAACATCAAGTAAATCAGAGGGCAAAACTCTTAGCTTTGTCGGCACTGGAATAATCAGCGTTTTACTTAGTGTGTATTTTTAGAATTGAGACCGTTTAAGTATTCATAAATTTGCTTTCGAAGCGCCAATTCAATTTTTATTGGCGCTTTTTCATATAAACAATGATGAGGTCTGCCGTCGCCATATTGAAAGAATTTCCCTTCATTATTTCTTATTTTTGCTTCCGCAAATTTTAAAGGAAAGAATATGACTTCAAGAGAGATACGAAAACAGTTTCTCGATTTTTTTAAAGATAAAGAGCATAGAATTGTCGATAGCGCACCTGTTGTGCCATACGATGACCCAACATTGCTGTTTACGAATGCAGGGATGAATCAATTCAAAGATGTTTTTTTAGGAAAAGGGAAACGGGATTACCAGCGCGCCGCAGATACCCAAAAGTGCATTCGTGTCAGCGGTAAACATAACGATCTTGAAGAAGTTGGACATGATACTTATCATCACACATTTTTTGAAATGCTCGGCAACTGGTCGTTCGGTGACTATTATAAAAAAGAAGCAATTCGATGGGCTTGGGAGTTATTAACTGATGTCTGGAAATTACCGAAGGAAAGGTTATTTGCCACTGTTTATAAATCTGATGATGAAGCGTTCGAACTTTGGAAATCCGAAACAGATATTAATCCCAATCACATTTTACGATTTGCCGAGAAAGATAATTTTTGGGAAATGGGCGAAACGGGTCCTTGTGGACCTTGTTCCGAAATTCACATAAATCTTACTGACGATTACGACAATCCCGAATTTGTGAATGCAGGCAAACCGGAATGCATTGAAATATGGAATCTTGTTTTTATACAGTACAACCGCGATGAGAATGGAACGTTGCACGAACTTCCCGCAAAACATGTCGATACGGGGATGGGATTCGAGCGAGTGTGCGCAGTTCTCCAGGGTAAAAAATCAAATTACGATACGGATGTTTTTACGCCAATTATTGATGCCGTTTCAAAACTTTCGAGAATTAGTTACGATGTTTCGTTATCGGCAATCGATAATTCAGAAAAAGGACAAACTAATATTGCAATGCGCGTAATTGCGGATCATATCCGGACATTAACTTTTGCAATTGCTGACGGCGCCACACCGGGTAATGAAGGACGCGGTTACGTTCTCCGCAGAATTTTAAGACGAGCCGCAAGGTACGGCAGAAAGTTGAATTTGAATGAACCGTTCCTTTATAAACTTGTCGATGTTATTGTTGAAACAATGGGTGATGTATTCAAGGAAATCGGTGAACAAAAAGTGAACGTTAAAAAAATTATCAAAGCCGAAGAAGAAAGTTTTAATGTTACTCTCGACCGCGGAATAGATCTCTTCGAAAAAATTATTGAAACAACCAAAGAAAAGAAATCAAAAACAATTGCCGGCGAAGATGTATTCAAACTTTACGACACATACGGATTTCCTGTTGATTTGACGAATGTGATGGCTCGCGAGAAAGGATATTCAATTGATGAAGTTAGGTTCAACGAACTGATGGACAAACAGAGAGAGCGAGCACGGAAATCCACAAAGGATAAATTTGCATCCGCACACGCACTTGAAGAAGGATTAACCGGATTTAAAATTGAAAATGAAACGCCAACAATATTTACCGGTTACGATGAATTAGTCAGTAATGCAAAAGTGATAGGCATTAAAACTGAAGATGATAAATCATACGTAATTCTTGATAGAACTCCATTCTACGTCGAGTCCGGCGGACAAGTTGACGATCATGGGATTTTAATTGTTGGCGACACACATTTAAAGATAGTTGGATTAACAAAAATTAATAACCAGGTCGTTCACATTATCGAAAATGAATCCGGCATAAAAATCGAAACCGGTATGGAGGTTACTGCTCAAGTTGACGAGAAACGAAGATGGGATATCATGCGAAATCATTCCGTAACTCACTTCCTTCACAAAGCGTTGCGGCAGATTCTCGGCACGCATGTTCAGCAGTCGGGATCGTATGTTGGGCCGGATAGACTGCGTTTTGATTTTGCCCATTTCGAAAAAATGAAAGATGATGAAATAGCTGCCGTCGAATCAATTGTAAATGAAAAGCTGCTCGAAAATATTCCGATGACCCATCACCGCGATACTCCTTTCGAAGAAGCGAAGAAGATGGGCGCGCTAATGTTTTTCGGCGATAAATATGGCGATAAAGTAAACGTTGTTCAATTCGGCGATTTCACAATGGAATTCTGCGGAGGAACTCATGTTACAAACAGTGCACAGATTGGATTATTTAAAATCGTGAGTGAGACTTCCATTGCAAGCGGCATTCGCAGGATTGAAGCGGTTACCGGCGCTGGAGTTGAGAAATACATCAAAGAACAAGAAGTCAGAATTCAGAAATCGGAAGACAGAATAAGCGAACTTCTCGAAGAGAAGAAAAAACTTGAAAAGGAATTAGCAGAATTAAAACTGCAATCCAAACTCGGCGGTATTGATTCTATTATTTCCGGTTCGACCGAAGTTAACGGCATAAAAATTTTCAAAGGGGAAGTTGATGCTTCTAATATGGATGAATTAAAATCGATGGCGGATGATCTACGAAATAAAATGAAAAGCGGCGTGGGACTTCTAATATCTGCTGTTGACGATAAAGTGCAAATGGTTTGCGTTGTCACCGACGATTTAATAAAAGAGAAAAAAATACTTGCGGGAAATATTGTTAAGCAAGTCGCGCAGGTAGTCGGCGGAAGCGGCGGCGGCAAACCGCATATGGCAACTGCCGGCGGAAAGGATGTTTCGAAGATTGATGAAGCATTAAAAGTTTTTGAAAATATTTTCTAATTCTCATCAATTCACTTACGTACTTTACGTAACGTAAAGTACGTAATGAAAAATGCGCCTTTTCGAATATTTACTGTGAAGAAATTGATTTTCGGTGCTTTTCTCCCTGAACTCAGCAAAACCGAGATCCTTTTAGATTTCTCGGTGACTTTGTGTCCTCGTGGCAATTTTAATCAACGCCACAAAGGCTCGAAGACACGAAGAATTTTACTGGCAAAATAATTACTAAGTCGACTTCGACTTTAATACAAAATCCGAATATTGATTTATAGTGAGTATATCAACTCATCCTTCATAAAGCGGTAAGTAAATTATTATGATTAACTTTATGTAAATTATCCGGCAATAATTTCCCGAAATTCTCAAAACCGATTGAGGCGCCAGATGAAAACTTCTATCAAACTCATTTTGTCATTTCTGTTTCTAACATGTGTTCTCTTTGCGCAGAAATATGATCCCGTTGCAAATGAAAATGCAATTGTTAAAATTGACAAAGCCCGATTTACGGTTTTAACACCGCGCGTTATACGAATGGAATGGAGTGAAGATAAAATATTTGAAGATCATGCCTCATTGGTATTTGTTAACCGGAATCTTCCCGTTCCAAATTTTTCGAAAGAGATAAAGGACAATTTACTAACAATAAAAACCGATGAATTGAAATTGATTTACAAGTTGGGTACTTGTGAATTCTCTCCCGAAAATTTATCGGTGGAATTCATGATTGGCGGCGTTTTAAAGAAATGGATTTTCGGGATGGAGAACAAAGAGAATCTTCTCGGTACAACGCGAACACTTGATGGAGCCGACGGAGATAACTACACTTACGAGAACAAAAAAATACAACTTGAAGAAGGAATAATTTCGCGCGAAGGATGGTGCTGCATCGATGACTCACAGAAACCGTTGTTTGATAATTCCGATTACCCATGGGTTATGCCGCGCCCGGAGAAGAAATATCAAGATTATTATTTCTTTGGTTACGGTTACAATTATAAACAAGCGATGAAAGATTTTACGGAAGTTGCCGGAAAGATTGCTCTTCCGCCTAAATTCGTTTTTGGATACTGGTATTCGCGGTACTGGCCTTACACAGATACCGAGATGAGAGAGTTGGTTGAAACATTTGAAAGTCTCAACATTCCGCTTGATATTTTAGTGGTTGATATGGACTGGCACATAACTTCTCTGCCGGAATTTTTTAAAGACGGCGAACGGGTTAGAGATCAAGCCGGACAACGAATCGGCTGGACCGGTTTTACATGGGATAAAAATTTCTTTCCTTATCCTGATAATTTTTTAAAATGGACCGAAGCAAAGAGATTGAAAACTTGTTTGAATATTCATCCGGCATCCGGCATTCAACCGCATGAGGAAAAGTATTCGGAAATGGCTAAGGCAGTCGGTATCGATCCGGCATCAAAACAATACGTGCCTTTTAATATTACCGACAAAGAATGGGCAAAACATTATTTCGACATCATACTTCACCCGATGGAAAAAATGGGCGTTGATTTTTGGTGGCTCGATTGGCAGCAATGGGGATCGACTGCAATTCCGGGTGTTAACCCAACTTTTTATTTGAACTATGTTCATTACAGCGACATGGAGCGACAGAATCAAAAGCGTCCGTTGATTTATCACCGTTACGGCGGACTCGGCAACCATCGCTACCAGATTGGATTTTCAGGCGATACACATATAACGTGGAACTCACTCAATTATCAGTCTTACTTTACAGTAACAGCAAGTAATGTCGGATTCGGTTACTGGGGACATGATATCGGCGGACACATGGGTTCGAACGAGAACGATCCCGAATTATTAACGCGATGGTTTCAATCAGGAGTTTTCAGCCCGATCTTAAAATCGCATGCAACGCACGATGAAGGAATCAAACGAAAAATTTGGGAATATCCGCCGGTGAATTTTTTCATCATGCGCGATTTTATAAAACTACGTTATTCGTTAATACCTTATATTTACACAAACGCACGCAAAGCATACGATGATGGTATTTCAATTTGCCGTCCGCTTTATTATGAAGAGCCTGAGAAAGACGAATCCTATCAATTCCCGAATGAATATTATTTCGGCGACGACATAATTGCATTTCCAATCACCAGACCAATTGGAGAAGACAGTTTATTCGCAGTTCAAAAAATTTGGCTGCCAAAGGGAAATTGGTATGAGTGGTCGGGTGGAACAATCCTCGAAGGAGAAAAAACGATTAACCGTGCCTTCACTATTGATGAGATTCCTTTGTATGTAAAAGAAGGCGCCATCATCCCGATGCAGCTGGATATGAAAAACACAAGCGAGAAGAAAGTTGATCCGCTAATTCTTAATATTTTTCCCGGTGAAAAAGGCGCAACGAGAATTTATGATGATGAAGGCGACAGTCAATATTTTAAAAACGGTGAATTCACATTTACTCCAGTATGTTTTGAAAAAGTCAAAAACAAAATTGAACTAACCATCGAACCGGTTGAAGGAAGCTTCCCCGGAATGCTAACAAATAGAAGTTATGAATTGAGGTTTATTAATGTATTCCCCCCGGAAAAGATTACTATTAATGGAGTGTTGATTGAGCAGTCTTCCATTCTCGATCCGGGGAAATGGATTTATAGCGGCGAAGAACTTACGTTAAAAATCCTAACCGGTTCATTTGATGTAAACAAAAAAACATCAATTGAAGTAACTTTGCCGGATTACGAACCAGAACTGCTTGATAATAAAATTGCTAAATTCAAGCGGCTGTATTTGTTCACAAAATTTCTTGCGGGCAAAAGAACTTTTTGGGCGCAGGAAGTCTGGAACGACGCATATAATCCGAGCGGTGTAATAATAAGATCTGCACAGACAGGACTATTAATTTCAACTGAGCCGGAGAAAATTGTTTGGGAACTTCAAACCTTCGAAACGAACTGGCAGCAAATATTAAAAATGCTCGAAGCTAAAAGCGTGGAAAATGATCTCTTCAAGCCTTACTATGATTTGTTAAAAGCGAGTGAATAAAGGAAAATTTAATTATCCCTAAAATGGTAATTAAAAGTCATCTCAACCCAAGCGCTGTGCGGATCACCGTTAAGCTTTGCCGGAATAAATTTTAATTTTTCGGAATAGGAAACCGTTGCAGAGTCGAGAATCGGATAACCGGAAGATTTATTAATCTCCATTTTCGAAACCGAACCTTCTTTTGTAACAAACAGTTTAATACTAACTTTTCCTTCATATTTTTTCACAATTGCTTCTACCGGATAAACAGGAGTTTTATTATTTAGCACTATCGGTCTTGTAAGTTCTTGTATTGTGTCTTTTTCGGGGAGATTAATAATATTTACTACTGCCGGTTTAAAGTCTTCTACAGGTGGTTTTTCTTTCTTAAAAAGCACAGCGGAATTTTCATTATATATTCTAAAGGCTATATCGAATCCTCTCAAAATCTTATTCAACGCTTTGCTAAGTTGCAAGTCCTTAAACCGGCAAGTTACTAATTGATTGCTAACCAACGCATCGCTAAAAACAAATCCCGCTCCGCTTTGAGTAGTAATTTCCTGCAATACAGTTCTCAATGGTTGTTTGCTGCAATTGAGTGAAATATATTTTCCGGTGTTAATCGGCTGTGCATAGGACTGAACAAACAACCACAATGCGATATTTAATAACAGGCTTTTAATTTTAAGACTCCGTTATTGTATAAAAGATTATGAAGCTGAATTAAACGAATTACTTGCTTCCAACCTAAAGTTATCTGCTTGAATATCGGGATAATTAATTCTCAAAAACGCGGCTATCTTGCTCAGGATTTTTTCTTTCTCAGCCCTGGATTCTAAATCATTAATCGAGATACTATTAATGTAGCGAATATCCTCTTGAACTGCTTTGGCCAATTTTTCGCGCACAGAGACCAAGTCATCATAATCCGGAAACCGCTGAATAAAATCATGATAAAGAAGAAATGAAAGCGGCCATGAATTCCAGTCCCGTTTCCATTCTTCGGAAAGCGACGAAGAAATCACCTGCTCCAAATATTTGTTGAAATTAAGTCCATCCTTCATCTCATTTATAAAATTATCATGCCTGTTAAGTATTTGTTTCAGAATATTCATTCTGTCGGCATTCTGATTGTTTCCGGCTCTCGAATACAAATTATTTATTTCTTTTACATAATGTTTTATATCCCAATTTTCTCCAGAGATATCAAAATTTATTGCCATTGATATTCTGGAGTTTATCGCTTCACCTTCGAGCGAGGCGGGATTGAACTCCAATCTTTTACAATATTCTACTGCAGCTTCATCCAGATCTTTGTTACCGCTTGACATTGTTAGATGTACTTTTTCAACCATGCCGGTTTTAGAGATGTTAACCAAACAGCGGGCTTTACCTGTTATTGTATTTTCTTGAGCTGTTTTGGGATAGATTAACCTAGGTTGGTTTTTTACAGTCGGGGCAGTGTACATATCTTCAATGTTATGCGAACATGCCGCGGAGAATAAGAATAAAATAACGATAGCTAAACTGATATTTTTCTTCATAGCATAATCCTCCGGATTTTTTCAAATCCAATTAAGTAATAAAATCACATATATTTATTAAAGACAACTATCTCATTTCTTCTCTGCAATGTGTTTTTCTTTAATCAAGAATCCGTTTTGATTTTTTTCATAAATGATATCCAACGCTAAACAAATCATCGTCAAAGCGCTGTCTAACTCGGCATTTTTAAATGTTCCCGTTAAACTGAGCGAACATAATTTCTTATCTTCAATTTCTATGCGTGTGTCATAATATCTTTGAAGTTCACTCGTTATTTCAGAAAGAGGGGTACGATCAAAAACCAGTTCATTGTTAATCCATCCAATTAATTGATCGGAGTTAACAAATGATGGTGATGATGGTTTTTGATCTTTAATTACCGAACCGGAATGATTTGGAGGAAGATTAACTCCATCGTTAACTGATCTAATAGAAGCTAATTTTACAAGACCCTCTTTTACAATAACCCGCGTTTGTTCATCACGAGCCCAAACATTAAATTTTGTCCCCAAAACCGTTGTCTTTGCATTGCCGGTAACAACAACAAACGGACGCGAACTTTTAGTAACGGAGAAAAATGCCTCTCCATCCAACTTCACTTCACGAAAATCTCCATCAAAAGTTTCATTGAATCGTATGCTGCTGCTGCTGTTTAAACAAACAATCGAACCATCGGGAAGTTTAACTTCGCGCCGTTCTTTGTTTGCCGTTGTTATCGATTTCCATCCGGGACCTGTCGTATCATTATTCCATAAAAACAAAACACCGAGCATAATTACAACTATAAGAACGCTAACAAACGCGGGTCGTAAATTAGGTTTAAGTGATGATTGAAAATATTTAATTGCTCTTTCAAAGAGTGATTTTTTCTTTGCGGTTTTTTCAAGCGATTCAATTCTATTATTCAGATTCACCCATGCAGCATTAACATCGGGAATCTGCGGTACTTCTTCCGGCGATGTGATATTCCAAATTATCTTAATATTTTCGAACTCAGCCCGGTTACTTTCGGATTCCGCAAGCCACGAATTCAACGTTGCTTTTTCAATCTCATCCAATTGATTGGTAACTGCCTTTATACATAGTTCGCGATATCGTCTTAAATTCATCTTTGTTCCTTAGCATACGCTTTTAGTTAATAATACGATTGAAGGGTGAAATACCCTACTTAATAAATTTATTTCTCCAAAAATATTTTTCGCAGGATAGTAAGTGCCGACGACATTCTTTTCTCAACGGCTTTGATTGATATTTCGCAAATACCCGCAATTTCTTCATATTTGAACCCCTCTACCCGGCTGAGCATAAAAACGGTTTTGAGTTTTGGAGGAAGTTTTTCTACAGCAGAATTAATGTCGATTTTTAAATCAATGTCGCGCCGGTTATCGTATCCTCTTTCCCGGCTAACATTTTCAAGTGATTTTGTTTGCGAGAAGGATAATTTGCTTTGATCTATAATCAGGTTGGTAAGCGATTTATACAAATAAGCCTTGACCGGTTTATCCGGTTCCAGCAAATGTCTTTTAATCCATAGCCGTGTAAATATTTCCTGAACGTATTCACCGGAAGTATCCATTGAGTGCGTGCGATACCAAACGAACCTTATAAGTTGCTCGTAGTATTTAAAATATAACTCCTTGAATGCGGAGTGATCATTTTGTTTGATCGCTGTTACAAGTTCGCCATCTTCCCGGTCAAAATTATTATTGTCCGTCATTCCATGAATCATCCATTTGTAAATATTCCACTTGTTTAACAATTCTTGTTACAAAAGTACGGAATGACAGTAAAAACAAAAACAATGATTTTCGAAATGCTAATTTCTTATTTGCAGCCGATTATCAACGCAGTTCCAAAACCAGTGTCTTTTCTTTCACAATTAGTGATACCGGCATCAGCCAACCATGATGTGATTTCCTTTTCAGTATATGTATCTCCGCTCTCGGTTCCTACAAGCATATTTAAAGAGAAAATTGTTCCCAGAGCAGGCGAGGTTCTATCATCCTCCATTACAAAATCTTGAATAACAATTTGTCCGCCTTTATTCAATGCTTCGGCACATTTTTTTATGAGGGTTTTATTTTCGTCGAAAGAGTTGATGTGAACAATTGCCGAAAGAAAAAGCATATCATATTTCCCTGCGAAAGAATCTTCGAGATAATCGCCCGCAATAAATTTAATACTACTTGTTAGCCCGACTTCTTCGACGTATCTTTTAGCAATTGGAATTACCGGAGGCAAATCGAATACTGTTGCGGTTATATTCGGCTTCGATTTCACAAATGACATTGAAAAAGCGCCGGAGCCGCCGCCAACATCGAGAATGTTATGCACGTTCGAAAAATCGAGCATGTAACTTAAAATCTTAGCCTGGCTCACTCCCCGACTATGCATTGCGGCAATAAAAGATTCCCAGTGCTGTTCGTCTCTTTCGCCCGGATTTTCTTTTACACAGCTTCCTTTTTTAACAGCCGCAGTTAACGACGTCCAGTTATGCCACAGATTGGCGGTGTGTCGCAATCCTCCCATGTAGCCCGGTTTTCCTTCAACTAAAAACTCTTTACTGTGCTGTTCGTTGTAAAATTTATTTTTTGTTTTTCTCAAAAATCCCATCGCTGTAAGTGCATTCATTATTCTATCTGTTGCACGCTCATCTATGTTAATTTTTTCCGATACTTCTTTTGAGGTTATTAGATGATTATCGATCACAGTAAACAGGTTAAGTTCTATTGCCGTCAATAAAACTCTACTTTGCTGGAAAGAAGCGGCAAGCTGGCGGATTTTTTCGGGAGTTATAATTTCATCTGAGAGATTCATTGAACATCCTACAGTTAATAATTGCGTCAATGAAAGATAAAACAAATTTTATAAAAATAATTTTATGTAATCGACAGCTTTCAAGTAAAGCGGAAAATGCGTGCGGAAAAATCCGGCAGATCAAAGTGATCTGCCGAATCGAATTTTGAGTTCTACTTCGAATACAATTTATAGAGAACAGGCACAATCAACAAAGTTAAAACAGTTGATAATGCGAGCCCACCGATGATTGTCCAACCCAACGGAGCCCATAAATCGCCACCTGCTAATGCGAGTGGAATAAGTCCGCCAATTGTTGTTGCAGTTGTGAGGAATATAGGAACGAATCTGGTTTCACCGGATTGGATAATTGCTTCAATTGTATCAACGCCTTCTTTGCGAAGCTTATTAATAAAATCCACGAGAATAATGGAATTATTTACCACTATTCCGACAAGACTCGTAATTCCAATAAAGGCAGTGAACGAGAATGTGTTCCCTGTAACCAGTAAAGCAAGTATTGATCCCGTAATTGCCAACGGTATTGCCGAAAACACAATCAATGGTTGTGTGTATGATCGGAACTGAAGCACAAGTACTGCAAATATTCCTATCACAGCAATCAATATTGCTTTAGACATTCCCCCGAATGATTCTTCCCGTGATTCCAATTCGCCGGAAACATAATATCTGTATCCTTTCGGCCATTCATAATTATCAAGCTGTTGAATTATTGCTTTTGTTGCGGCATCAACGCTTCCTCCTTCTTTTACATCTGCGGTAATCAGCACATTTCTATCGAGGTTATAGTGGTTTATTTCAATTGGACTTGATTTGAACTGAACCGTAATCAGTTGAGCTAACGGCACGTGTGCCCCCAACACAGAGGATACATAGATTTTATTCAGGTCTTCAAGTTTGGTTTTTTCTTCAACCGGAAGACGGACAACAATATCGTACTCTTTGCCTGCCGCATCGCGATAGGTTGAGACATTCATTCCGGCAACTGCAGCTCGTACAGTCTTGTCAATTTCAAAAATCGGCACCCCGAGCATCCCGGCTTTAGCGCGGTTAATACTTAGATGCAAATCGGCTTTCGATGTACGAAGAGGATTATCAACATTAATAACATTTTCGGTTGCATCAAATATTTTTTCAACATCTGCTGCAATCTTTTTTAATACGGTCAATTCATCGCCGAGTAAACGGATAGCTATCGGTGCTTCAACCGGAGGACCCTGCTCAAAAGTTTTGATAATTATCGTCCCGCCGGGAAAATCCTTAAATTCGTTACGCAGTTCATCAACTGTGATTGTGAGTTGTTCTGCATCATATTCCTTGAGTTGTACAAATATCTGTGCATAGTTGCTTCTCTCATTTTTTGTCGGAAGGTTATAGTAAATCCTTGGATTACCCTTTCCGATATTAGCGGCATAATTCCTTACAAATTCTTTCCGGCTTAAAATTGATTCAATATTTTTAGTAACTTCATTTGTTTTATCAAGACTTGTCCCCTGCGGCATTTCAATATCAATTACAAACTGCGGCTTATCGGATTTCGGGAAAAAGCTGACCCCTATTAAAGGAAACAATGATAAGCTGCCAAGAAATATCAATATTGCTATTAACATAATAAGTTTCGGCTTCTGAAGCGAAAAGTTTAGCGCAGGGCGGTATTTATTGATTATAAATTTATCGAGATATTTTCTAAATCTTGTTTCTTTTGCACCGTTTGATACTTTTAAAATTTTGCTCGACATATACGGTGTTGTTGTTAATGCAATTAAAAGTGATGCGGCTAGTGTGAAAACAACTATTGTAGGCATACTTCTAATAAAATCACCTGTTACTCCCTGCATCATCATAATCGGTACAAATGCAAGAATAGTCGTTGCGGTTGCATTTACAACTGCCCAGCCGACTTCCGAGGTGCCTTTTATCGCGGCTTCCATTTTCCCGAATCCCAGTTTCATGTAACGCAAAATGTTCTGCGTGACCACGATAACATTATCAACCAGCATCCCAAGTGCAATTACCAGGCCTGTGATTGTCATCTGTTCCATTCCGTAGCCGATAATATCCAAAAATCCTATCCCAATAAAAATCGAGAGAGGTATTGCTATCATAGCGATTATTGAAGCACGGATTCCTTCGGCAAGCAGCAATACAATTCCCACTAGTATCAATCCCTGCAGAAGGTTAGTAAAGAAATTATCCAACCTATGTGTAACACTTTCCGTTTGATCGAGTACTTTTTCGAACTTTATAGAATTAGGAAGTGTTTTACGATAATCTTTAATCTTTTCGTTTATACCATTTATCACGTCATAGATGTTTGTACCTGCTTTCTGTGTTGCAGTAATAAATACTGCCTTTTCTTTATTGAATCTTGCAAAATATTTGCTGTCCTCATACGAAAGATTTACATCAGCCACATCTTTTAGAAATACTACTTTACCTCCTTTTGCATCGAGAATTGTATTTCGTATTTCATCAACAGACTGATATGATCCGCTGGTTTTTAAATTAAAGCGTTTTGATCCGATATCAATATTACCACCGGGGATATTAGCATTATTACTTTGAATTACCTGCATAACCTGGTTTAGTGAGAGATTCATTTTCGTCAGTTTTTCAATATCTACGGAAATTCTGACTTCCTGCTTCGGATATGCCATTATTTGTATTTTTCTTACACCTGCAACTGATTCTAATTCATTTTTAAGTAATTCTGCTTCCTCTTCCAGTTCTCTATAACTTTCATTTTGTGAAACTAACGCACCTTGCAAAATCACAACATCAAGAATTTCCCATTTAACAAAATCCAGCCGGAAAATATCTGCGGGAAGTTCGTTTTTTATGGTATTCACTTTCTCAACTACATCCGAATATTTTTTTTCGGGATCACTGCCTGCCGAAAATTCAATTCCTACTACCGACAAACCATCCGACATGTATGAATTTATTTCTTTGATATCATCTAATTCATTCAATTTTTCCTCAATCCGGTCAACAATCAGTTCTTCCATATCCTGTGGATTTGCTCCCGGATATACAACTATTATGCTTGTGCCAGGAGGCGATACCTGAGGATCCTCTGAACGCGGCATAGTGAAAAAGGATACTATTCCTATAATCACTAACAACAGTATTCCCACAATCGTAAATTGATGGTTTTCAATTGAATATTTTGGTAATCGCATTTTAATACCCTTTTAATCTTATGTTCGTAACTACCGGTATGTTACACGTAAAATGGTAAATGGAAGATGTTAAACAACCACAGATATTTTCAATATTCCATTTTACGTTTTCCATCTTACATTTGACCTGACCCTACATCCTTTCGTTCTACCCTATAATGGACGGAGTTGGGTTCAATATTTAAAAATTACATTTTAGTTACTCACTACTTTAACCTTTGCGCCATTTCTCAAATATTCAGAGCCGCTTGTAATAATATGTGTCAATTCAAAATCGTTGCACTTAATTGCAACGCTGCCGTCAAAGATTTGAATAATTTTAATTTTTTGTTTTTTAGCTGTGCTGTCTGCGGGATTTACATAATACACAAATGCTTCATCGCCATCGGCTTCAATTACCGACTCAATCGGAACTATACAGAGTTTCTCCGATTGGTTTTGAAAAATTTTCACTTTTGCAACAAATCCAGATGACAATTTTTTTGTTTGCTCCAATAATTTTAGCTGAACTTCGAATGTTCCGTTCATCGGACTTGCTAGCTCGCCTACAGATGTTACTATTGCCTTGAAAATTTCACCGGGATATACATCAATAATTATTTCCGCTTTATCTCCCAATCTTATTTTAACTATGTCTTTATCAGTCAATCCCACTTTAACCAGATTTGAAATACTTTGCGAGCCAAATAAAATCACAGGATATCCTGCACTCACCAATTCCTTTTCCTCAGCCAACTTTTTTAAGATTCTTCCATCGCTTGGAGCTTTGATAACTGAATTACTCAAATTAAATTCAGCTATTCCCAGATTTGATTTGGATATATTAAAACCCGTTTCTGCGTTTTGAAATTGTTCGAGTGTGGCTACGTTTTCATGATATAAATTTTTTACTCGATTAAAATCTCTTTCTGCTTTTTCAAAAGCATTTTTTGCCTGCACAACATATGCAGATATCTCCGAAAGATCTAATCGTGCGATTACCGATCCTTTTGTTACAAATTCCCCTTCTTCAACGAGTAATTTTTCTAGTATTCCGCCTGTTTTAAAAGATAGCTTTAGTTCTTCGGAAAAAGATACAATTCCACTAGTTTCGATAGGCACAGCTACAAGTTCCTTTTTCACTTCAACAATTTTCACCGGGATAATTTTATCGCTTTCCGTTTTTAATTCTTCCTTACCACAAGAAATTAGAAGCACAGTCATCATCAGCATTAAATAAATTCTCGATTTCATTTTTACCTCAATCTATATTTTTCAAATTATTGTTGATTATTATATTGAAGTTGACTTAACGAATAGCCCGCGATAGCTTTTTCCAGTTCGGCAGCTGTGATGTTATACTCGTATTCAGTGATAATCTGATTCATCTGTGCTTCCGTGTATTTTATTCGAGCGTCCATGTATTCAATTTGCGGTGAAATACCCTCTTTAAATTTTTTGGAAACGATATCAAATGCCTGGCTGGCATATTTCAATCTATCAATTGCTGTTTGCCTGGATTTATCGGCTACTTCCATATTAAAATAAGACTGTCTGGTTTGAAGAATAATTTGTTTCTTTAATTCTTCATCTTGTAGTTGATATTTTTTCTTATCCCATTCTGCTTGTTCAGCCATGGCTTTATCCTGAAAGCCATTAAACAAATTCCATTTCAAAACCAACGAGCCCATATAATAATCATAATCTTTTGTGAACTTATACTTCTCTCCCTGAAATCCGTAATCAAATGCCAGAGTGATACCCGGCAGATAATTTGAGTTAGCCAGATCAATTGTACTGCAGGCAATTTCCGTCGCTGATTTAATTTGATTTAACTCTTCTCTATTCGTTAATGCTGCATTTACCAAATCATCGAGATTAATATTCTCAATAACGTTGGCTTGTTGATTATTAGTACTTTCAATTTGTGAATCAAGCGGACGATTCAAAAGAAAATTAAAATATGACCTTGCTAATTCTTTTCCATTCTCAGCTTCGGTAATCTTTTGTTCGAGTTCACTTAGTTCGGCTCTTGATTTATACACGACCTCTATAGTTGCTTTATCATTTTTTACTAATACTTCGCTAATTCTAAGCATTTCGTTTATCAACTCTTTCGTTTGATATAATAAATTGCAGACCTCCTGTGTTTTCAAATAATTGTAGTAAGCAGTTTTTATTTCAGCAATTAGAGCCCGTGCAAAAATGTCTCGCTCAGCTTTTTCAATTTCCGTCAGCTGCGATTTGATTTTGTAATTAAAGTATATCGCTGGTTGAAAAACAGGTTGAACCAATGATATTTTTGTCTCTTGTTCCTCTTCACGCAAAAAACTAACCGATTGATTTGGAATGTTTGTAGGATAAAGTTGGGCTCCGATTATTTGATTCAATCCATGGTATATGGGATTAACCAAATCGCCCACAGGAATATCGATTGTTCTTCCGCCTCCTGCACGTGAGTAACGCGCATTTATTCCTATTGATGGAAAAAACATGCCTCTTGCTTCATCAAGTGCAGCAAGACTTTTATTTAGTAAAAATTCCTTTTGTTTGAAGGCAAGGTTATTATTTAGTCCTTCAATAATGTAATTATGGAGAGCACTTTCTTGCGCAGAAAGCACTACATTGAACATGAAGAGAATCGAGAATATTTTTTTAATCATGATCTACCTATGATTTAGACTATAAACTGACTATCGGTCATTATTATTTAAAATTTTTTAATGCTCTCCGCCTAGAAAAATTCTACCATCACAATAAAACGAACAACGTTTTTTTTATTTGAATATGCATAATTCTAATCTATGTTTTTAGTCCGCGGAGTATAAAACTCATAAAATAATTTATTACATCTTCGGGCAGCACGTTAAAATGATGATCGAGCGCATTCCCTTTCAGTGTAATTAATTGAAGGAGACCCGAAGTAGCGCCCCATAAAATAATTGCAGTATGTTCCGGTGAAAGATCGCTTCGCAGCGAACCGTCATTTATTCCTTCTTTAATTGAATCTATGAAGAGATCCATTACGTCTTTATTTTTATGAAAGGCTTTCAATTCGGCGCCAGCCGGGCTATCCGCATCTATCTGCATTTTCGAAAAATACATCATTGCCTGATAGTAATTCGGATATTCCCTATGAAATTTCATATATGCCTCGCCGATAGCACGTACTTTTAATAAGCCATTGGGCTGGCCGGTAACTGCTTCCTCAAATAATCTTCCCATTATTTGCATAGCTCTCAATATTATTGCAATGTATACTTCTTCCTTGCTTTTGAAGTAAAGATATAAAGTACCTTTACTTAACTCAGCTTTTTCAGCGATATCATCCATTGTTGCGTGATCATACCCTTTCGAAAAAATCACTTCTTCGGCGGCTGCAATAATTGCCTGCTTTCTCGATTCCTTTTCTCTTTCCCTTCTTTCCACCGTTCCCATACAAACTCCGCGTTAATTTACTGACTGTTGGTCATTGTGAGTCGAAATATAAAACGATTGATTTTATAAGTCAATATCGATTCCAATATTTTAAATAATACTTCAAATTACTTTAATACTGCTAAAAATATTTTTAATTGATTATCCCAAAAAATTCCTTAATATTGCCTTAGTATAAAAGAGTTATGACAAAAATTTGAACAAGCAAAAAAATGATATGATTTTACTTCCCGGTGGAAATAGCCAATACGAATTCCTTTTGAAGCATATTGATCCGTCTGGCAAAACAATATTGCTCATGGGATCTTCAAGCGAAAAAATTGCCATGTTGTTTAAATCCTCAGGTACAGCAAAAATTGAAATTATTGTTGAGGACTATGATTCCATGATGAACTCAATCTTTGAGTTGCGTGACTCAAAGGATATTTCGGTAAAAATGATGGATTTTGAGCTTACCGATTACCATGACAATTATTTCGATATCATATTTGCTCAGGGAGCTATTTCAAACGATAAGCGCAAAAATATTGTTAAAGAACTACGCCGCATTCGAAAACCGGATTGTATTATTTGTCTTGGTGAAATAGTAAAATTAAAAAAGGAAGTTCCGGTTTTTATCAAAGATGTGTTTGAAAGCTCCAGCCTTCAACCATTGTTCATTGATGAATTAACCGACTATTATTCACAAAGGCGATTTGATGTTTTGGCAGTGGAAAATCTTTCGTATACACTGAAGGATTATTATTCCAGCATTTTACATCATTTCAAATCCGTAGAGAAAACATTGACCACAAACGAAAAGTCATATTATAAAAAATTGCTTAACCGTATTAGTCATGAAAGCCAGGTTTATTTGAAACAGGGCGGTGATAAGTATTTTGGTTTTGTCGTTTTACTTTTAAAGAGTCAATCGTGATAAAGAAAGATGACATACTCGAATTGCAAATCGAATCGTATGCCTTCGAAGGAAAGGGAATTGCAAAAATAGATTTGCCGACCGAACCGGGAAGCGAAGAGACGGGGAAAAAATTTGTAATCTTCGTCAACGGTTCTTATCCCGGTGATGTTGTAAAAGCAAAGATTGTTAAAAAAAGAAATTCATATGCGGATGCTGTTGTCATTGAGATTGTTTCGGCATCCGAACAAAGAACATCCGCGCCGTGCAAATACTTTGGAACATGCGGCGGTTGCAAGCAACAGAATTTAAATTATTCTGCGCAGTTGCAGCACAAGCAAGATCAAGTTAAAGATATCTTCGAACGTCTCGGCGCATTGAAAGGTTTTACGATGGAGTCTATTGAGGAATCAAAAGAAATTTTCCGTTATCGTAATAAGATGGAATTCTCATTCGCGGATAAACGATGGCTAACAAAAGATGAAATCGGCAACGATGAAATTATCGATAGAAATTTTGCGCTGGGTTTACACATCCCGCGTATTTTCGATAAAGTGCTCGACATCGATGAATGTTATCTTCAGCCGGAAGTTTGCGACGGAATTTTGAATTTTACACGTGATTTTTTCAAAGAGAAAAACTCAACGATTTATTCGACCAAAACTCATGTTGGTTATTTAAGAAATTTGATTATCAGAAAATCAACTCACACAAACGATTTGATGGTAAACATTGTTACATCGGCAGAAGACGAAGAAATGATGAACGAGTTAACTTCGCTCATCACAAAACAATTTCCCGGTATCTCGACGGTCATCAATAATATTAATCAGAAAAAATCGCAGGTAGCGGTTGGTGATTACGAAAAAGTTTTTTACGGTGCAGGATTTAATTACGATTTGATTGGCAAGTATAAATTTAGAATCAGCGCCAATTCGTTTTTTCAAACCAACACACTGCAGGCTGAAAAACTTTATCAATGCGCACTGGATTACGCGGAACTGAAAGGCGACGAAATAGTTTACGATCTTTATTCCGGCGCGGGCACAATTGCAATCTTCATATCGAAACACGCGAAGAAAATTTACGGATTCGAAAGCGTTGCCCCGGCAGTTGAAGACGGACTGACGAACTTACGTTTGAATGGAATCAACAATGTTGAATTTATTAAAGCGGATTTGAACAAATCATTTCTTCCAATAATTAAGGAATCGAATATTTCCAAACCAGATGTGATAATTGCAGATCCGCCGCGCAGCGGGATGAATCCCAAAACAGTAAATGATATATTAAGTTTATCGCCGCAAAAAATTGTTTACGTAAGCTGTAACCCGGCAACACAGGTACGCGATATAAAATTACTTGCCGACGCGAATTATAAATTGGTGAAGATTCGCCCTGTTGATATGTTTCCACATACTTACCATATTGAGAATGTAGCTTTGCTTGTGAGAATTTAACTGAAGATTTTAAAGGGGAAGAACATGAAACCAATATCAAACTAATTAAGAGTTAGTGTATTAGTAGGTCTTATAATTTGTCTAATAGTTGTTCTTTTTCCCCCATGTTACACTGTAAATGGTGTTCCCCCGTACTATGAAAGAGGATTTTTATTTAACATCACAAGTTCTAAAGAAATCTGGGAAACCCCGCCAGTGCGGACATTGTTAGAAATGCTTGGAGGAATGATCATTGGAGCAATAATTTATTTTTTCTATCCTACGTTCAACAAAAAGAAGCAGTGAAATACAAGTAAACAGAGTAAACAAAATAGAGGCAAATATGTTATCTAAAAGAGAAATGTTAAAAAAAATAAAGGATAATAAAATCTGGTTTTATAGTGATTGCTTTGGCGGATATGTAATTCGCGCATTTGGGGGAGAGCATCAATATTATATGATTAAAGAAGTTGGGGAAGATATGATCGAAGTTGCAAAATTAGAATTTTTGCGATTTATTTATATCAGCCGGTTATTTTAAACAAGCCCTCCGGCAAAATGTATTCGTTTGGTTAGTGGTTTATTTTAATGCAGTTATCTTCACTAATTTCTTTCCCGGTAATCTCCCTGTACAACTTTTTGTACTTGACAAGTTTATCGTCCGGCAAGCGTTTCCCATTAACAACCATTTTCTCCGAATTGAATTCTAATTCAATATCGTCGTCATTGTCTTTAATGTAACCGTCTTTTACAAGCTCGTCTTTCATCCACTCCATAAACTTTCCAAATTTTTCCATCTCAACGGAAAAGTCTTTCATCTCCTCATCAAACTTTTTCATGTCCCGCTCAAATTCCGACATATCAATATTTATTTCCGGGATATGAATTTCGGGAATGTCGATATCGATTTCCGGGAAGTCGATATTAATTTCAGGAATGTCAATATCAATCTCCGGTATATCAATATCAACATCGGGAATGGTAATATTGAAATGATGTTTGAATTTCATGCTCTTCAATTCCTCTTTAAGCTGATGCATTTGCTCTTTGAATTCCTCGGAGTCAAAGTGAATCCGGATTTTTTCATTGTCGAGCTGTTTCAATTCTTCTTTAAGTTGCTCCATCTCTTTTTTGAATTCGTCTTTGTCGAAATCAACATGATAATTTTCTTTACTCAATTCCTCGCGCAGTTCTTGCATGTTCTTTTTGAATTCATTCATGTTCACTTTAAAGTCGTGCATATCAAATTTGAGATGATGGTATCGCCCTCTTAATTCGTCAACTTTTTCATAAATCATATCGCTGTAATCGTCGATTTGGTTATCCAGCACCTTCGCTCCGTTTCTGTAAAGAGAAACAATGTCCTCCCCGCGAAAGTTGACTTCATAATCAACGTCTTCTCCGTTTTCTGTTTCGGTGAATGCTAATGTTTTTTCTCTTTTGCATGAAGTGGAATCCTGCGATGCTTTATCGAAGAAAGCCGAAAGCTCATCCATCGAAAGAACAGAGGCTGCATTTATTTTAACAGGAACATTATTTTTAGAAACAGCGCGGCTGCTCTTTGACTTTGCCGGATAGCAAAAGAAAAACGTCACGAGTATTATTGATAGTATAATTGCCGGGAAATACCTCCCGCGCATGTTCGATTTTTTATTTTCCCCCAACATTTTTTTTATTCTCCTTATTAATTGTTTACTGTTATTTAATAACGGCATTGCCAAACCGAATTTTATAGTTGCATGTTCCGTCATATTTAAAAGAGCTTTTGCATAAACAGCGGGATTGCCTGTGGCTCCGATTGTGATCTCATCGCAAATAAATTCTCTCTCTTTCCTGATGATTGAAGAGAACCACCAAACGGCAGGATGAAAAAAGAAAATTACTTCGAGAACAGATTGAAAAATATTTATTATGAAATCGGCGCGTTTAATATGAGCCAGTTCGTGAATTATTATTGCCTCGATTTGATTTGCAGGCAAACCGGCAAGCATCCCTACAGGCAATAATATCATCGGTTTGAAATGACCGACTACAATCGGGATTTTCACTAAGGTTGATTCGTATGTATGAATAATCTTTTGTATTTCAATCTTTTTCGAAAGCTCCTGAATTTTCTTCTCCCACATTTCGGGAATTGATGAAACTCCAATCCGCTTGTACCTTTGCGTATATGTTAGTCCGCCAATGAATCGAAGAGAAAAGAAAAAGAAGCCCAGCAGCCAAACTCCAAAAATTAAATTGATGTTTGCATTTAAAAAGCCGTTTATCATTTCGAGTGTATTGGAATTTAAAAAATCATTGGGTGTGGATAACTGTACCATTGTTGGATTAATAGACATCGTTTGTGTTGTGCCAAAGACAATGGGATTGTCCGGCGGACTAAAGATAAATCTGAATGTCAATAAAGAGAGCATGAATTGCAGAATCAACGCGGACATCGCAAATCTGTATCTCAAATTGTTTTTAGCTCTATCCGTAAAAGTTAAAAGGAGAGAAAGAACAACGGCAATTAACACGCCCTGCCAAAGTGAGTGAACAACTGTCCAGCCCATTGCAGAAATAAAATTTCCTGAAAACCATCCGGTAACAAGACTCATTTTATTTTCCCTTCGATTTCGTTTAAATAATTTTTTATCTCTTCGATTTCAGCTTTTGTAGTTTTGTTGTTGCCGAGTGCGTGCATAACCAATTTGGCCGCCGAACCGGCAAATACCGAATCGAGAACTTTATCAAGCAGCGCTATCTTAGTTTCGTTTTCATTTCCAAGAGGTGCGTATACATGACTCCTGCCTTCTTTCTTTCGAGCAAGCAATTTTTTATCAGCCATTATCTGCATGATTTTCAAAGTAGTGGTGTAACCAACTTCCCTTTTTTTATTCAAGATATCATTTACAAATTTTACCGTGGAATGACCGCTCTCCCACAAAATATTCAGTATCTCAAGTTCTGCTTCGGTTGGTTTTTGAATTTGTTTTTTCATTTCATTTTCTTTTGTTTAGGTATTGTGACGACTCAAACTACGAATGGTTTCGTAATTGAGAAAATATTTTTAGGAAGATATTTGTCTCCTAATGAGCGAGTCGGTTTTCGATACCGGTAAAGATTTTGATAAATTCCATGTGTTAATTATTACTCATTCGTTGTTGCATAAATGACTTTCGCCGAAAAAGCTATAAAATATTTTTTCAACCTTATAAAACCGACCACGCTTCCTTCATCAATCGAAGTGATGAATCCGTATGTTTCCAAAGAAATAAAAAGAGTAATATCACATTTTTATAAAAAATTTTATGCCGACGAAAACAAAAGGATTTTTATTGTTGGAATTAATCCCGGCAGATTTGGCGGCGGCGTTACTGGAATTGCTTTTACCGACCCAATAAATTTGGAACAGCATTGCGGAATTAAAAATGATTTTTATAAACGACCGGAATTGTCTTCGCGGTTTGTTTATTCTGTGTTAGAAGCATACGGGGGAGTACATAAATTCTATTCGAAGTACTTTCTCACAGCCCTTTATCCGCTGGCATTATTTAGGGATGGAAAGAATTATAATTACTACGACTCGCCGGAGATTTATAGATCGTTGAAGAAAGACATTGTATGTTCACTTCAATCACAAATTGAATTCGGCGCCGATAATAAAGTTGTTTTCTGCCTTGGCAAGAAAAATGAGTATTATTTAAAAGAAATTAACAGTGAGATTAATTTTTTCAGAAAAATAATTACGCTTGAGCACCCGCGGTATATAATGCAGTACAAACTAAAGTCTGTAAATTCCTATATCAAAAAATACCTTGATAGTTTCGCAAACGTTGAGTCATTCTAAATAAAATGTTTTATCCGTTTCCATATTTCTTCGAACGACATTTTCGGTTTCCGGCAGATAAATATATCAATGTTTTCGAAAGGCATTCCATATTTGTTATAATGACTTGCCGCCAGTTTTACTTCTTCAAAGAAACCGCTGTTGTCTTCCAAATTCGAGCCGATTACAATTAATACCGAGCCGTCGAATTCTTCCGGATATCCCCACAACGCGTAATTATTATGTGATGAAATTGCTTGCGGAAGCCCGTATTTTTTTCCATAGTAATCAATCGCGCCTGCTTCGCCGTAATTTTGTCCAAAAATTAATGCTTTCTTTTTCTCTTCATCAGGTAATCCATTATATACATCTGCAACCTTTTGAACCATTTCTTCCCAGCCAAATCTATCGGCATAGAATTGTGGAAGTATTCCAAGTTCCGACCTCTCTCCGCTTGCCGGTTTTATTCCGAGCCATTCCGAATATTTTACAAATGTATCAACTTCGAGAATTGGAATGGCAAACGGGGTAACAAACGCCATCGATGGAATCAACAAAACAAGCAATAACGGTCTCACCCAATTTCTCAAATATCTTTCGATCAAACAATCCGCGCCGACGATTCCCGCGGCAAGCATTGCCGGGTATAATACACCCATATAATATGGCTTCCCGTTATTAAATACGAAAACAAGAAACACCGAAACAAACAACCATCCGATTGCGGCAAACTCTCTCCCGGCTCTATTTATAAAAAGGAAATACAGAGCTGTAAAAACAAACAAGACATATCCGGGATTAAGCTCAAGCAAAGCTCCCATTGCAAAATCACCGATACCCATCGAAGTGTTTTTATACATGGTTGCGTTGTGCATGAATTCAAGAGTTGGAAAGTCGTTAACGATTTGCCAGATAACATTTGGCAGAAACATCAATACGGCAATCGCTCCGCCGATCCATAACTCTTTGGTCAAGAAATACTTTCTGTTCTTTGTAAAGAGAAGTCCGACTACCAAACCGAATCCAAGAAACAGAAACGACAACTTGTTCATCAGTCCAACGCCACAGATTATTCCGATTGTAATCCAAAGTTTTTTATTTCCGGTTTTCAAAAGTTTAATGAGATAGTAAAACATGATCGATGAAAAAAGAATGTCGAATACGTTCATCGAAAAATACCCGCTGTTGCCCAAAACAACACCGCTGAATATTACAGTCAATCCCGTTAAAAATTGTGCAAACTTCCCGCCGCCAAATTCACGGGTAATTAACCCGGATACAAACACAATTGCAGCACCTGCGATATAGGCAAGTATTCTAATAGCGAGAAGCGATTCCCCGAATAACATTCGGGATAAGGCGAGCATCAAAGCATTAAATGGAGGCTGGTCCACAAATCCCCAAGCAAGATTTTTGGAGCATGCGATATAGTAATATTCATCACGGAATAAACCATAGTTGCCCGCAAAGATTAGCACAAGCAAAAACTTGAAGATAGATAAATAAAATAGAATTGCATTCGGACTTGTTAGATTTTCAACTGATAAGTATTTACTTTTCATATTTATAAACCACGGATAATTTGCACTGACGAACAATTGATATTAATTAATATCTTTGATAGAAAAACAAAACTTTGGATATTTGGACGCTGTTCGTTCGTCCAAAGTTGGAGAAAAAAAAGGATACACCCAAAATGGAAAAACATCTCGAAGAATCATTGATTCAATCGCTCGAAGCAAAACCGGAACTATTGCGCTTTTTGCCAGAGTTGCTTGTTGATTTATGGGCGCTCGGCAGTAAGCCGGAGACAATTCTTGAATTGGTTTCCACTTTAAATCTCAACAAAGAAGCCGCAAAAATTCTTGACCTCGGTTGCGGCAAAGGGGCTGTGGCGGTAACACTCGCAAAAAATCTTGGATTAAAAGTAAAAGGCATTGATGCCTTCAAACCATTTCTCGAAATTGCTATTCAAAAAGCGGAAGAGTACAAGGTGGAACATCTTTGCAAATTTGTCCTCGGCGATTTGCGCGAAAGCGTTAAAACCGAAAAGGACTACGATCTTGTTTCGTATATTTCACTTGGAAGCATACTTGGCGGATTCGACGAGATAGTAAAAAAGTTGCGAAACACGGTGAAGATCGGCGGCTACATTTTAATTGATGATGGATTTTTAAAAACAGATACCCCGGTAAACCGCGCCGGTTACGAACTTTATTTTTCATATGAAGATACAATTAAAAAGCTTACAAGCAGCGGTGATAAAATTGTGCGCGAATATATTTATCCCGAAGAGCAAACAAGAGAATTAAATCTGTCTTATCAGCGAATGATAGAAAAACGCAGCGAAGAGATTATTGAACGCCATCCTTCCCATGCAAAAGAAATAAGAGAATATGTTGCCAATCAAAAAGAAGAATGCGAGGTAATTGATAAGCGCTTAACCGGCGCTTTGTGGATATTGGAGAAAAGATAAGCGACGAATACTATTCCGAGGATTTATTATAAATCTAAAAACCGCTTGATTATAAGTATGATTATTATGACTATTACCGGCGTAAAAGAAATAGTTGAAAAATGAAACAAACAATTACAGCAAATGATTTAAAAGTGCGCGGTGTTGCCGCCATTAATGAAGCCGCATCCGACGGAAATGAAGTTTTTTTATCAATCAGAGGTAAAAAGAAATATGTTATTATCCCGATTGAAAAATACAATTATCTAAGCGAATGTGTGCTTGATACGGCAATTCGCGATGCAAAAAGCGACTTGAAAACCGGTAAGTTCTTTAAAGAATCTATAAAGAAACACATCAAACGAATTACCCCAGATTAAACCTGTCCACGCAAAAATTTATATCACATTACTCCTTGAAAACCAATATCGATTTTGAACTGCCAGCTGCGAGCTGTTTGCTGCAATCTAAATGTTAAACCCATTTGACACTTACCTTCCCAACCTTTATTTTTTCCACGTTCATGATTCTCACTTAACTGCATTTTAATTATGGCCAAGTACGAATATGATTTTTTAATTATCGGAAGCGGTGCAGCCGGTTTATATGCTGCATGGTATGCTGCAAATTTCGGCAGCGTTGCTTTGCTTACTAAATCCACCGTTGAAATAAGCAACTCGTTTTGGGCGCAGGGCGGTATTGCTGCGGCTGTTTATGCGCCCGAGGATATTGACTCACACATTGCAGATACATTAAAAACCGGACGCGGATTATGTAACACAAAAGCTGTCGAAATATTAGTGAAAGAAGGAAAACTTCGTGTTGAGGAATTACTTGAAAACGGAATGCCCTTCGATGAAACAAACGGCCAGCTTTCTCTTGGAATGGAAGGCGGACACAGTCGTCGGCGCATACTTCATGCGGGAGGAAGTGCAACCGGAAAGGAACTTGTTACTTTTTTAGCCGGTCAAGTTGAAAAGAAAAATAATATTGATTTATTTGAATACTGTATCGTGAATGAATTGATTGTAAGTGAAGGGATCTGTCGCGGCGTTTTTGCATATGATTTTGAAAGAGAAGAAAATCTTGTTTTTCAATCATGCAGGGTAATGCTTGCTACAGGCGGATGCGCGGGTATTTACGAACGGTCAACAAATCCGCATACTACAACCGGCGATGGTATTTCACTTGCTTTTAACGCCGGGTGTGATGTAGCGGATATGGAGTTCATGCAGTTTCATCCCACCGCTTTTTATAAAAAGGACGGTGAAACATTTTTAATCAGCGAAGCGGTGCGGGGCGAAGGCGCATATCTTGTTAATCACAAAGGCAAACGGTTTATGCTCGATATTGATCCCGCGGCCGAACTTGCACCGCGCGATATAGTATCAAAAGCAATATTCAACGAGATGCACGCATCGGGCAAACCAAATGTGTTTTTGAAATTGGACCACCTCAATCCGGAAAAAATAAAAAAGCGTTTCGCCAATATTTATGAACAGGCAATGGAGTCCGGCATCGATATTACAAAAGATCCTATTCCTGTTGCTCCGGCAGCGCACTACATGGTTGGAGGAATTAAAAGCGGGTTGAACGGCGAGACAAACATCAAAGGCTTATATTCATTCGGCGAAGCCGCATTAACCGGCGTTAACGGCGCCAACCGTCTTGCAAGTAATTCACTGCTCGAATGCATTGTTTTTGCGAAGCGGGCAATCGATTTTTCATTGAAAGAAATTATTACGGAGTCAAAAGAGGATTTTCCCGAACCGGATTTTGTGATTGATTATTCAAAAGAAGAAATGTTTTTGAAAATTAAAAACGACATCGCTGAAATAATGATGGATATGGTTGGAATCCTACGGACTGAAGAATCTTTAAAAAAAGCAATTAGTCAAATTGAAAATATTCCCGATTTTTCAATCTCGGTTGAAAATGAATATTACAATATGCGATTACAAAATCTGAAGCAAATTTGTTTATTGATGACACGCGCCGCTTTGCTTAGAACTGAGAGCCGGGGTGTTCATTTAAGAGAAGACTTTCCACACGAGGAGAATTCGTGGATAAAAAGAATAGTTTTTAACAAAAAGGAAAATCAGTTTTTTACATCAATAGAGTAGAGTATGAAAAATAATTTATTAGAAACCGACTCGGTTCAAAAAATTATTGATTTGGCGTTGACCGAAGATATCGGCAGCGGCGACATCACTACGGAAAACATTATTCCCGCCGATAAAAGAGCGAAGGCTGTTTTAAAAGTAAAAGGATTTGGAATTATTGCCGGGCTGCCAATAGCGGAGCGAGTATTTAAAAAACTTGATCCGGATATCAAATGGAAATATTTTTATTCGGACGGAGCCAAAGTTGAAGCCGATTCCATCATTGCCGAATTTGAAGGCTCGTACCGTGCGCTGTTAAGCGGTGAAAGAACCGCGTTAAATTTTCTGCAGCGTATGTCGGGCATTGCAACAACAACCTCGCGTTATGTAGAATGCCTCAAAGGACTGAATACCAAACTTCTAGATACACGTAAAACCGTGCCCGGCAATCGTATGCTTGATAAATATGCCGTAAGCATTGGCGGCGGTACTAACCACCGTATCGGTTTGTTTGACATGGTGTTAATCAAAAATAATCATATTACGGTAGCGGGCGGAATTACAAAAGCAATTCAAAGTATAAAATCAAAAATACATGCCGCTATGAAAATTGAAGTGGAAACAAAAGATATTAATGAAGTAAAAGAAGCGCTCGGAGCCGGCGCCGATATTATAATGCTTGATAATATGACACTCGAGCAAATGAAAGAAGCGGTAAAATTCATCGATGGAAATGTTATGGTGGAAGCTTCGGGAAATATTACAATAGATAATGTCCGGTCGGTTGCCGAAACAGGCGTGGATTATATTTCAACCGGCGCAATCACACATTCCATTAAAGCAATGGACATTAGTCTGTACGTCGTATCTTTATAAAATGAAAGAATAACACAACGTAAATTTATTGATTCAAAGAAAGGTAATATTGTGATAGTCGTGAAGGAAATGTTCGAAGAAATTCAGAGATTGAAAAAAGAAAAGAATGCGGTAATTCTTGCGCATAATTACCAAATTGGTGCGATACAGGATATTGCGGATTTTGTCGGTGATTCGCTCGGTTTGTCGCAAAAGGCTGCGAGCGTTGACGCAGAAATAATTGTTTTCTGCGGAGTTCATTTTATGGCCGAGACTGCCTCGATAATTGCACCGGATAAAAAAGTTTTAATTCCAGATTCAGAAGCCGGTTGCTCGCTCGCGGCAAGTATTACCGCCGAACAGTTGAAAGCATGGAAAGCGATGAATCCCGGCGCGGTGGTTGTTTCGTATGTTAACACAACGGCGGATGTAAAGGCCGAAACGGACTACTGCTGCACATCGTCAAATGCGGTTAAAGTTGTTAACGCAATTCCAGCGGACAAAAAAATTCTTTTTCTGCCGGATAGATTTTTGGGAAGATATGTTCAGGCAGTAACAGGCCGTGAGTTGATTATCTGGGAAGGCGGATGTCATGTTCACGAGAAGATTGGCGATGTAAGTTTTGAAGAAGCACAAAAAGAACATCCCGATGCTGAGTTTTTAATTCACCCGGAATGCGGCTGCTCGTCATCGTGCTTGTTGAAATCGCAAATGTATTTTGATTGCAAGAATGTACACATTTTTTCTACCGAAGGAATGATTAATTATGCGGCGCAATCACCGGCAAATGAATTTGTAATTGCAACCGAGACCGGAATTCTTCACAGGCTGAAAAAATTTAATCCCGGCAAAGAGTTTTTCCCGCTAAGCGAAAACGCAATATGCGAATACATGAAAATGATTACGATAGAAAAACTTTACAACTCATTGCTGAACGAGGTTCACGAAGTGAAAGTGCCGGAAGAACTTGCAGCCAAAGCACGCCTTCCGATTCAAAGTATGCTGGAGATTTGTTGAAAGTAAAATTCAAAAAGGCAAATCCCAGAACACAATAAAACTTCAAATGGCAATCTGTAAAAATAATTTTTGAAAATCCTCGAATTACACAATATTTTTCTATTAAAAATATTTGAATAGCCCCGGCATTCATGCCGGGGTATCTGATTTCTCCATAGCCATTGGACTTTAGTCCGACATGATTTCAAAGTTGGGTTTCAGATCAATGGTTGATTTGTCTTCTCTTTCCTTGGTTTAGAAAGCCGGGATTTTGCAGACACACCCCTTCCGTTCCCCCCGACAAGTCGGGGCAAGCTCTCTCAAGAGTGGAAGCAACCCGCTTGTTGTTTGTTGATTGGGCTTTGTTTGTTATTTGCTTTTTGATATTTGTGATTTGTTATAATGATGCAGTTCCCACGAGACAAATAAATTTTGAAATAAAACATAAAACACCGGTCCAAGAACTGCGAGCGGATTAATGAATGTTAATGCAAGCCAAACAGTAAATGCGTTGTTCTTTTGCCCGAGCGATTGACCGGCTTCGATTGAAAATTCTTTCCCGCCCAAAATTCTTCCTAAAGAAAAATTCAAAAAACAGATTATAAATATTGCTGCGCCGATATAAAACACAATATCAAATGAATGATTCATTTCCGTGCGCAGATAATGGCTTGCGTTCGCAGTACCGAGGTAAATTCCTCCCATCAAAAAGTAGAAAGAATCGTCTTTAAATCTCGAAAGAAATGAATGGACGACAGGCAGTAAATATTTTAAAAATTGTCCTAGTAAAAGAGGAATGGAAAAAACAATTAATACCGGGTAAAGTACGCTCCATAAATCAATGTCGTTCTCTGCGCCGGTAACATTTGTTAACAGAAACGGAACGAGCAATGCGATAACAATATTAGTAAGCAAAAGTGAAAACGCCGTATACTCAACTTTTCGCTTTAAAATGCTGATTACAACTGGTGCTGCAATTGCCGTCGGGGCAAGCCCAGCAATGAACGCGGCCTGCGCAAGCAAATGATTAAAAATATTCAGAAGGAAATATGCCGCGAGCGGCATGAATATATTCAAAGCAAGAATATAGAAATGTGATTTTTTAATAATACTTTTTTCAATTCTTACATCAAGGAAAGCGAATAAAAGCAATCCCATCAAAACATATTTTAAGAGGAAAGAAAAAACATAACCTTGCGGAAATAATATCCCGGCAGCGAGAGTTAGCAGAAGAATAATCGTTTTCATGTTCAAATTTAGTGTAAAAAATTTTTCTCTTTGACAATTAGTTTTAGCAGAAATGTTGTTGGTAAGTTGCCCAACTTTATTCAAGATTATTTTTTATACTTACTTGTTTTTCTTTGTTAACCGATGTTGATTGGAGCCATCGCGGTTCATAATCCATACACCTCCTTCGGATATTTTGGTATTGATATATACTATCAAATTACCATCCGGGCTATAAAAAGGTTCGTCTCCGCCCTCAAATGTAAGTTGGATAAGCTGCCTCGTCTCGATTATAAATTTCCATAAATTATATTGCGGTGGAGAACCTGCCACTACAGAACAGACAATTTCTTTTTCGTCCGGCGACACAGCGAGACTGTTAATAAATGACGTGTTGTTTTGATGGAAGTAAAGGCTATCCTCCTGGCTTGAATAAACATTTATTCTCCGCAAGACGAAACCAAGATATTCACTTTTATCAGTTCCGGCAATTTTTTTATGTTCATTGGTTCTGAAATAAATATTTTTTGAGTCGCCCGACCAGCTTGCCGTACCACCATATTGTCTAATTAATTTAGATTGATCTTTTGAAAAATCATAGAGCGCAAGACCGCATTGAGGATTGCACACACTAAGAATTCCAACAATATACTTACCATCCGGGGAACTATGCATAAAAACCCCGGGATGTGAATCGGTTAGTTTCGTAAAATTTTCGCCGGTATATTTAATTGTATGTAATACATCGTTAAGAGATAAAACAATTGTTTCGTTATCGGGAAGCCACGTTGGAAAATCGGCATAGTATGCTGTGTCAGGGTTCTGTTTAAAAAGATTACCAATATAATTTCCTTTTATGTCGACAAAGTGAATAGCTGAAACGCTATCGTAATTCCCTTCAAAAACTATCTTCTTTCCATCCCTGGAAAATTCAGGGCGGCTTTGCCAATGCGCAATTATACTTTCCGGTTCTTCAGGTAACGGATCGGCGGTATCGCAACCAAAGATGGCGAGTAAAAACGGAAGCGCTATACCCAAAAGAAAAATATATCTCATCATGTTATTAACCAAAAATTTAATCTAAATGAAAAGTGCTTCGATTATGGATTCTCTATAATATTTATGCAAATCATTAAAATTGGTTAATACAAAATAGGATTTAGTCGATTGAATAATAGGTCAATTTTATTTGACTTCTTCCAAAGTAGGCGATTGCAATTTTTCAAATAATAGAAAATGAGAGATTCTTCATCCCCGGTCAGAGTCCGACTCCTCAGAATTATAGGTTACTTTAACATCACAAACTTCTTTGTCGCCGAAAATTCTCCGGCAATCAATTTGTAGAAATATACACCGGAGGCTAATCCCGAACCATCAAATTCAACTTGATGTTTTCCCGGCGATTGTCTTTCATTCACAACAATTGCAGCCTCCCGTCCCATCACATCGAATACCTTTAGTGTAACATGCTGTAAAGACGGGGCATGCCCCGTCTCTACGGGCAATGTGTATTCAATAGTTGTGCTTGGATTAAACGGATTTGGATAATTCTGTTCAAGGGAAAATTGCAGCGGTAAAGATTCGTTATCCGGAATATCCGATGTACCGGAGGTATGATAAATTTCCACTTCGCTGATTGCATAACCTGCGCCGTTATTTTTGATGCACAACACCCGGAGATATCTTGCGGCGGCGGATAATCCAGTTATATCATCTGTGCCGCCATCGCCAGCCGATGTATTATAAATAGCTTTTGTAGCGCCGGTAGAATCGATAGCGTGTAAAACATATTGAGTTGCAAAATCTACTCCCCATTTTATTACAACGCGATTAATCTCAATTGTTTTTTCAAGGTCAATCATTATCCATTCGCTGGCTTCTCCCGCAGAATGCCAAAAAGTATTATCGTCGCCGTCGTTGGCCGATTCTTTTTCAAAACCAACTTTTGTTGTTGATGAGGTAATCGGTCTCTCCAGTGCACGGTTTACTTGTTCGGCGGGCAAAACATGTACGGTTACTGTTCTTGTATCGGTTGCGTTGCCGCTTGAGTTCAAAGTGTATGTGGTAGTTACTGAAGGAGTAACAATTTTAGAACCGTTCTGCGCAACCGCGTCGCCATCGAATGAGACGGTTGAACCATTTGTTGTTGTCCAAAATATTTCGCTCGATTCGCCAGCTCCTTGCTCAACCATTGTCGGCTTCGCTTTTAAACTTTTTATCAATCCTGGCGCTAAATAGTTAATAGTAATTTTGTTGGTGTCGGTAACCTCGCCTTGTGCAATCAATGTATATTCGGTTGCCTGCGCCGGAGAGACTTCGAATGAGTCGATTACTCCAACAGCGGTTCCTTCGAAAAAAACATTTGAACCGGCGGTTGTTTCCCAATATATTTTTGTGGACTGACCCAGTTCAATGGCTTCATCCTTTGAATTGAAATAACGGATGAACCCGCTCGGACCGTTAAGAATTGCGGCTTTGGCTATGTCCGCCATTATTCCGTACCCGGTTGCGTTGGGATGAATTCCATCGGGAAAAAGATCGCCATGTTCAAGCATGCCGTTGTAAAAATCAATCATGAAAGTATTCATCGCTTCTCGTATTTCAACAAGCATCGGTATTATTTCATTTGTAATTATCGAGCCGGTTATGCCGTAACCGTCCTGAAAAACCGGGCAGCAATTGGCTACATAAATTTGAGGGTCTGCGCCGTTTTGCCTGAACTCATTAATAAAATCAATGTAATCGGTTATGAATTCATCTTTGAATGCCCAGTTCTGCGGCTTGCTGTCATTTGTTCCAAGTTTAATAATTACGATATCCGGATTAAATGCTTTCGCCAATAAAAATGATTCTTCTTCCCAGTACGGGAAATCGCCGTTACGCAGCAAAGTTGTTCCGCTTATTCCAAAATTTTCTACTTCATAATGTTCGCCAAGTTTTACGGCAAGCTGGGCAGGGTAAGCCGTACTTGAATGTCCGCCATCGGTAATGCTGTTGCCAATGCAAGCGACTTTTATTTTATGATTCTGAGCCGTTACCAAAATCGTCAAACTCAATAATACAATCACCGTTACAATAAAATATTTTTGTGATTTCATTTTTTCTCCGTAATATAATCTTGCTGAATTCGTGTCTGAAAGTTAAGAAAGTCGCAAGTGAATTGTGAGTGGGATTAATAAAAACATCGAATAAAAAAGTGTAAAACAGGATACAACCATTTTAGAAATTAGCCGGTCTAACTAAATGTATGAGAAATAAATTATGTTAAATGACGATCAACTAATTAAAAAAGCTCAAGGCGGCGATATGTCAGCATTCGAACAATTGGTTCACAGATACGATAGGCAAGTATTGAATATTGCCGCTTCGTTTCGTAACAATGTTGATGATGCAAAGGATATTTACCAGGAAGTTTTTTTGCGGGTTTATAAAGGATTGAAAAATTTTCAGTCGAAATCCGAATTCTCCACATGGCTTTATAGAATCACAACGAACGTCTGCATTTCTTTTCATACCAATAAGAGCAAGCACATCCACCAATCAATCAATAACGAAATCGGCGAAGAAGGAGAGACTCTCGCGGAGATGATTCCTTCGGAAAGCAGAACAGACGAGATGACTTTAGCGGGAGATGTCTCGAAATACTTGAGCCGGGCAATAGACAATTTATCCGGTCAGCAAAAAATGGTGGTCAACTTAAAATTTTATCACGGATACAAAATAAAAGAAATTGCGGAGATGATGAATTGCAACGAAGGAACAGTGAAGCGTTATCTTTTTAATGCAACAAACAAACTGAAAGTGCAATTAGGCTTTTTAAATATAAATTTTTAATAAGAGGCAAAGAAAAATGGAAAATCAAAAATATCTCGAACTGCTTCAGTTATATATTTGGGATGAACTTGAAGGCGAAGAAAAGATATTGGTTGAAAACAAACTGTTGGAATCGGATGAATACCGAATCGAATATGAGAATCTTAAACGCATATATTCAGCATTACAGCAAAATCATAATGTGGATGATGCCGTTCTTCAAAGCGCACGAAAGCAGCTAATGGATACAATAAAAGCCGAAAACGAGAAAATCAATTTCTTTACAAGGACATTAGATTTATTCTCCGCACTGTTTATGCCTAATTACAAATATGCAATGGGTAGTGTGGCCATGGTTCTGGTCGGTCTGTTTGTTGGTTATTTGCTGTTCGCTCCATCTTCTCCAATTGATGAGGAAATAACGGCATCTTCAAAATCGATTGACCTTGATGATTTTGACAGAAAGGGAATAGATGTTTCCAATATAAGAATAGAAAATCCATTTTCGATGGAGGGGGATATTGAGATTAGCTTTGACGCCGTTAAACCAATTAGTTATAAAGGTAAGGCTGACGATCAAATGATATTGAGACTATTGGCCGCTTCGCTTGTTAATTCCGAAAATGCAGGCGACAGAATTCGTACGATAAATGCACTCAAAACACAGAATGAGGTAGAAGTAGTTATCGATCCCCAAATTAAAAAAGCGTTAGTAACTGCTTTAAAAACCGATGACAATCCAGCGGTTCGCAGGGAAACGTTGAACTTATTAATGAAGTATCCTTTCGACAATGAAATCAGGGATGCTTTTCTGTTTGTACTTTCTCACGATAAGAATTCAGGGTTAAGAGTTGCAGCAATAAATGCGTTCGCAAACCTAAAACTCGAAGGAATATCAATTGATGATAAAATAAAAAATGAATTAAATAAATATGCAGAGGCGGATCAAAACAATTTTATAAAATTAAGAGCTGCCAATATGCTAAAAGGAGATGAGTAAATGAAAAGCTTAAAAATATTTTATACACTCTTAATATTTGCCGTTGCTTTCGGACTATGCTCGGCATCCGATTACCAGGAAAAAACAAAATCGTTCAAGGTATCAAAAGGCGGCGAATTGTCAATCAAAATTAATCCGGGCGACATTTCGATAAGCACATGGGAAAAAGAAGAGGTGTTAATCAAAGTTCGCGGCGTTGATGAGGACGAAATGGAGGATGTTGAAATCAAACAATCCGGCAGCAAAATAATCGTTTCCAACGAAAGCGGCTGGGGCGGAGAAGTTGATGTTGACGTTACAATGCCGGTTAACTTTCATGTTGACGCATATACAACTGGCGGCGATGTAACTGTAAAATCAAAAGTTATCGGCAGGGTAAACCTGAATACTTCCGGCGGTGATATTACTACAAAAGACGTACAAGGGCAACTCAACGTTAACACATCCGGTGGCGATGTTCGTGTTGGAAATATTAACGGTGAACTCTCGCTTAATACACAGGGCGGAGATATTACTACTGGAAATATTAATGGTAAGAATGCAAATTTAAATACGATGGGCGGCGATATAACCCTTGGTCGGGTAGATGGGGATGTTTCGGTTAATACTTACGGAGGAGACATTAAATCTGCCGAGATTACCGGCAATGCCAATACAACCACATTTGGCGGCGATATTGTATTACAAAAAGTTTCCGGTTCGGTAAACATGAGCACTTATGGCGGCGACTTATATCTAACCGGATCGACCGGTAAAGTTGAGGCTGAAACGAAAGGTGGAGATATTATATTAAAAGATATTAAAGCAGCAATTAATGCTACAACTTACGGCGGAGAAATTCATGCCGAACTGTTTCCTTCGGGAAAAGGCGACAGCAGGTTAAAATCTCACGGCGGTGATATTATTGTAAAACTTCCCGCCAATACCGGGATTACAATTGATGCAACAATTAATCTTAGGGGAAGCAAATCCGATAGGAAAGAACATAGTTATTATTCCGAGTTTAAAGATGAGACTGTAAAAAAATCGGAAGACAAAAAAGAAATTCATGTTTATCAAAAAATAAACGGCGGCGGACAGACAATTAGAATAGAAACCACCAACTCGGACATCCGCATTATAAGAATAAAGTAATTTTTTTGAATCCCATTTCGTTAACGCCGTTCGATTATTAATCAGCGGCGTTTTTGTTTTTAAAAGAAATCTTTCAATAAATTAGCTGTTAAAAAAAGAAATAATTATGAAAGAACACTGGAATAGAAGATACTCGTCGCAGGAATATATTTACGGAACAGAGCCGAATGAATTTTTTAAACAGGAAATCGAGAAATTATTTCCCGGAATAATTTTACTGCCGGGCGAGGGCGAAGGCAGAAATGCCGTTTATGCGGCAGTTAAAGGTTGGGTTGTAGATGCATTCGATCAAAGCGAAGAAGGGAAAAGAAAGGCGTTATTGCTCGCTGCCGAAAAAAATGTAGATATCAATTATGTAATTGCAGGATACGAGGACCTTGAATTTGCCGGGAACAAATACGATGCGATTGGAATAATTTTTATCCATGTGAATGAAGAAATGAAAACTCAACTTGCCGCTAAAACTATTTCCGCATTAAAACCCGGCGGAAAATTAATAATGGAAGTTTTTGAAAAAGAGCAACTCGGCAAACCATCCGGCGGACCGAAAGAACAGGAATTGCTATATTCGCTTGAAGATGTTGTGAATATGTTCAACGAACTTGAGTTTGAAAAATTCACAAAAGAATCCGTTCAACTTGACGAAGGAAATTACCATAAGGGCGAAGCAAGCGTAATTCGTTTTGTGGGAATTAAACCGGAGTAATTCCATTTATTTAAAATAAAATTTGTTTTCTCTTCTCCAATAGATCGGAATATTTCTGTTTCATCTCACTTGATAAAAAGCTTATTTCTATTAAATCCGTCCATTTCTGAAATGAATCGACAATCCGGTCACATACACCCCGAATACTTCTTTCGGATAAGCCAAGTCTTTCCTTTCCCCAATATTCAATTAAATCCTTTTTGGTCAATTTATTTTTCTTTCCGTTTAATGAAAGAGCCAACTCATCTTGAGGATTCTTTATTGCGATTGTTGTATTTAGTAAATCATAAGCCGGTGATAGTTCGATTTTGTCCTCCCGACTTAAAATAGAATAATTTTTTAGGTGCATGTCTTCATTGCCGGTTAAGTAATTGAAAAGAGTCAATCTGAAAAGCTTTACCTTTTCAAGCACAGGGAAAGTACAGTATTTATCGATAAGAACCGCAATCTTCTCCATGCTGTAATCGTATTTGGTGTCTCTGGATTTTCCGGCTAATTGTGCAAAATCTTCAACCGCTCTCTTTTGGGTTTTTCCATACCTGTCGAATCTTTTAATAAAATATGTCAGTGCGCCCTCTCCCGAATAAATCATTCCATGTATTGGTATTTCAATTCCAGCGATCTTCGCCATCCGCATTGTAAGATCTTCATTTTCAGGAAGCTGGGGAAAAGATGGATTTTGAGGTTTAAGTATATAAGTACCGTACTTATCGACAATTTCGAATTTGTTTTCGGCAACATTCAGTTTTGCACTCAGTTTGGGTTGAACGCCCTGAATAGATAATTTAACCGCCCTTGCTGCCGACTCATGTAGTAGTTCTTCTTGCGTCAGTTCAAGATCATTTAGTCCCTTTAAATTTGGAGACAATAATTTTAATCCTTTCGCCGAATATTTTTGATCTTCACACAGTTCGTACGTTATCGGGCATCTATTCATTTTTCTTCCCCGGCTGTAATTGCTCCTACCAAATCTTTTCCAACAGTCATCAAATGAAAAAAAAGATCATTCCGGTCGGATTTCGTCAATCTCAAAAGATTTTCCAACTGGCTGCCCTCGGGCAGAAGTCCATCGAAAAATGGTGGGAACTCTGTATATTCAAATTCCTTCTTTGATTCAGGCATCGTCTGCGAAATTGATGGACCATCATAGTTTTCATCATAAATAAATTTATACGATTTCCCTTTTTCAATCTCAAATAATCTGCCTGCAAATTTGCCGAAATTATAAATCTTCATTATTCTCATTTTGTACTCTAATTAAATTCATGATGGGACTTTCGAAATTTATTTTTACGTTCAGGACTTTCAACACCTTCTGAATAGTATCGAACTGAACACTTGTTTTCCCCTTTTCCAAATCGAAGATTACTGTTTTGCCGACGCCGGATAAATCAGCTAAACCTTTTTGAGTTAGCCCGGCCTTTTTTCTGTGAAATTTTATTATCCCGGCTAAATTTGTTGTATTATCCATATTATTACTGTTATAGCGGTGATTTTTATAATTTGTAAACGCAAATGTAATGAATAATTATTAAAATGCAAATTATTACCGTGTAAGCGGTAATAATTGTGCGTTAAAATTTAATTTGCAGCCAAATGTAATTAAAATTCCAATATTTACTGCTTTGGCAGTAATGATTAGTTGTTAGGCGATTTGAAATTTGTTCGAAGTTGGTTGTAAGACTCTCGGTTCAAAAACTAAAAAGTTCGGAATAATAGAATGGTTGTAATTACCTTCTTAAATAAAAATACGATCATGCATTTTCAAAAATGAAATTATCGCGTTATAGCATTCTTGATTGCCGGCATTAATCTGATTGCCTCATCATATCCGCATTTTATAATATCGATTCCTTTATAGAATTCGAGCATGTCAAAATCTTCTATCTTCGGTGAAATGAGTATATCCGGTTTTGCCTGCCGGAGATGCTGCTCGATCAAATTGTTTGTGCTTATTGATATCGACTGCAAAAGTACATTCATCATTGACGGGGAATTGGTTTGCCCCTCAATTTTTTCGATAATTTTTTGTTTGCCGTCGTTCTTCGCAAACAAACTAATGCTTTCGGGCAGCATACTATAAAATTTCGACGGAAGTTTTTTAATAATTTCTTTTACTTCTTTTGTTTTTTTCGTTTTAATTTTTTTTGTAATCCTTTTCGGATTCGGCGATACATTTACAGCAATTATTTTGCGGGCGCCCATTTCCTTTGCAACTCTTATCGGCAGCGGATTGCTTAATCCGCCGTCGAGCAAATACCTTTTGTTTGAAAGCACCGGTTGAAAGATTGTGGGGATGGCCATGCTTGCCATTATTGCATCTGCAAGCATATCCTTGTTAAATATCACTTCTTCGCCTGTAACAAAATCGGTTGCAACACATGCAAACGGAACTTTCAAATTTTCAATTTTAATATCGCCGACTAATTCTTTAATAAATTCGATAACCCGTTTGTTGTCAATTATTCCCGGTCCGAATAATTTTGGAATCATAATTTTTGCAACCATCAGTTTGTCAACGTCGCTAATAATCTTTTCCATTTCGCTTATGCTTTTGCCGGAAGCGTAAACGCCGCCAACAAACGCCCCGATGCTTGTGCCGGTAATTATATTAATTGGAATGTTATTTTCTTCGAGCGCTTTGATAACTCCGATGTGAGCTAATCCACGCGCGCCACCGCTGCCAAGGACAAGGGCAGTTTGTTTTTTCGAATTTTTCATTCATTTCCTTTTAATAATAAAACGAACAAACATCTTTTAACATGATAAAGATAACTTTTTAAAATCTTTCCGTTAATAAAATTCAGATAAATAACACCGGATGTTCAAAATAGATAGTAACAAGGACAACCCCAAAAGAAAAAAGCATCTCAAATAATATTTATAAAAATGTAATTGAAAAAAGAGAATAAAAAAATTATTTAAATAATTTTGGAAACTACGGAAACTACGGAAACTAATGCTTGACAAATAAGTTTCCGTTTGTTATTTTGGAAACCAGAAAAACCAAAATAGTTTCCAAGAGGAAGAATGGACGAAAAAGAAAAAATACTTGAACTTGGCGAAGAGAAATTTTTTAGAGAAGGATTTTATAAAACCACGATGGATGATGTAGCCTCCGAAATGAGAATGAGTAAAAAGACCATCTACAAATTCTTTCCTTCAAAAGAAGATTTGATAATGGGGATAGCCAAATTTTTCATGAACAAAATGAAGACAAAAATCCTCGCAGCATTGAATAGCGACAAAAATGCAATTGAAAAACTTGAACAGCTAATTCAAATTCTCGCCGGGGCATCGCAGAGAATCAGCCCGAAAATGATGGATGAGATGAGACGACACTTTCCTTCCTTATGGGACGAGGTGGAAAAATTCCGCACAGAGATGATGCTTGCAAATGTTACAAAGGTAATTGAGCAGGGAAAAAAGGAAGGACTGTTCAAAGACTATCCGACAGTTATTATAATGTACACACTCGTCGGCTCGGTACGAACAGTTGTAAATCCCGAGTTTATTTTGAATAATAATTTTTCGATCATCAGCGCGGCGCTTACAGTTTTTAGAATTTTAATTGAAGGCATCACCACCGAAAAAGGAAAAAATATATTTAATAAAACTATTAATGAGAATGCACCATGGAAAAACTGAAATCAGCTTTTGGACTAATCGGCATTGCTATAATTGTCGTTATAATTGCGGGATGCAATGGCAATGACGAAAATATAATCGATGAATCCGGTACAATCGAAGCGACGGAAATTGTAATTAGTTCGCAAGTAGCCGGTAAAATTGAAAAGATTTTAAAAGATGAAGGCGCGGCGATTACAGCGGGGGATACATTGATTCTACTCGACACCGAATCGCTTAACTTGCAACACAAACAAGCGGCGGCTTTGCGGGATGTTGCCAAAGCTCAGTACGATTTGCTTTTGAAGGGCGCACGCAAAGAAGATATCCAGCAAGCCTCGGAAGGATTGAATCAAGCGGAAACCAATTACAAACTTGCTAAAACGGATAAAGAAAGAATGGAGAACCTTTTCCACTCGCAGTCTGTAACAAACAAACAACTCGATGATGCGTTGGCAAGATTTGATATTGCTCAGGCTCAGTATAATTCCGCAAAAGAAAATCTTATCAAAATTAAAAATATTGCCCGCCCGGAAGAAATAGCACAGGGAAAAGCGAATTATGAGAGGTCAGAAGCAGCATTGGCGATAATCGAAAAAAGCATTCGTGACTGTTATGTAACTTCGCCCATTTCGGGATTTATTGTAAAACAATTTGCCGAAGAAGGTGAGTCGGTTGTGCCGATGACATCACTGATTAAAGTTGCAGATTTGTCTAATGTTGAAATGTCAATCTATGTTTCCGAAACCGATTTAGGCAAAGTAAAACTCAATCAAAAAGTTGATGTCACGGTTGATTCTTTTGCGGATAAAAAATTTGAAGGGAAGGTAATATATATCTCGCCAACTGCGGAGTTTACGCCAAAGACAATTCAAACTAAGGATGAAAGAACAAAACTTGTATTCAAAGTGAAAGTGAAAATCGGCAATCCGAATTTTGAGTTGAAAGCGGGAATGCCGGCGGATGCACGGATAGTAGTAAGCTAAAAAGTTGCAAGTCGACAAGCTATAATTAAGGAGTAGTTTTTGGATAACATAATTGAAATAAATAATCTTCACAAATCTTATGGCGAGATAAAAGCAGTAAATGGTGTCGCGTTGGATGTCAGGAAAGGCGAGATGTTCGGACTCGTTGGTCCCGACGGTGCAGGAAAGACAACGACAATACGGACAATGTGCGGATTGATTAATGCTGACGAAGGCGAAGTAAAATTACTCGGAAAGGAAATCAAGAAGTACAAAAAAGACATTCAAAAAGAAATTGGTTACTTATCGCAAAAGTTCAGCCTGTACGGTGATTTGACTATTGACGAAAACATTGAATTCTTTGCCGACATTCACGATGTGAAAAATTATAAAACAAGACGCGACGAGCTGCTTGAATTCACAAGATTGAAACCATTCCGCGACCGGCTTGCAGAAAAACTATCCGGCGGAATGCGACAGAAACTTGCGCTTGCGTGCAGTCTAATTCACAAACCGAAAATACTTTTTCTCGACGAACCTACAACCGGCGTTGACCCGGTATCGCGCCGCGATTTCTGGAAAATTCTTTCCGGCTTGTTAAAAGAAGGAATAACGATTTTCATGTCGACACCGTACCTTGATGAAGCCGAACGCTGCAACCGCATTGCGTTGATGAACGAAGGTAAAATCATCGCTTTCAACACTCCGCAAAAAGTGAAGGACTCAATCGCCGAAGAAATTATTGAAGTGGTCTGTTCGCCGATACGGGAGGCATATCATGTTTTGCGGACACAAACTGAATTTGAAGTTCAATTGTTCGGCGACAGAATCAATATAGCGATTAACGATACGGAAAAAGATTTTAAACGCATAAAAAAAATGTTTGATGATAACTCTGTTGCGGTTAACGATAAACGCATAATCACCCCGACACTTGAAAATGTTTTCATCCACCTTATAAATAAGAAATAAAAGATACCCGGAAATGTACCGGAACATTTGGAGATAAAATGAAAAAAATATTTTTAATAATGATGCTGACAACTTTCGGATTGTACGCTCAATCGACCAAACTAACACTGGAGGAAAGTTTAAAACTCGGTTTGGAAAAAAGTTATGCGATGCAAATCTCGAAATCAAAATCGAGTTACGCAGAAGCGAAATATTCCGAAACGGCTGCGCAGCTTCTTCCCAGGATTTCACTCAGCGCAAATTATACGAGGCTAAGTGATATCCCGCCGTTCCAAATTTCAATTCCTATTTCACCAACGCCGATAACCGTTCAGGAAGCCATTCTTAATAATTACGGCATTAAGTTGTCGTTGCAGCAGCCGTTGTTTACGGGCTTCAAACTTGTGTCGCTAAAAAGCGCATCTGATTTGAATTATAAAGCAAGTCTTGCCGATACCGACAAAGATGCAAACGAAACTGCTTTCGCAATCCATCAATCATTTTGGAATATTTACAAAGCGCAAAAGGTGCTTGAATTAATAAATAATAACTACGAGTCGATAGCGCAACATCTGAAAGACACAAAGAATTTTTTAGCAAATGGTTTGGCTACAAAGAACGATGTTTTAAAAATGGAGGTAACCCTCTCCAATCTTGAGATGCTGAAAATAGACGCGCAGAATAATTTGAATATTTCGCAGGCGGTGTTTAATAAAACAATAGGACTTGAAATAAATAGCGATACTGAAATCCAAACAATCGATCCATCGTTGACGGAAACATCAATTGATTACCCGGCGTTGTTGACCGAAGCGTTATCCAACCGCGATGAGTTAAAAGCAACCGGATACAGAGTTGAAGCCGGAAAAGAGATGCTTTCAGCATCGCAGGCAGGTTGGTTCCCTTCGATTTATCTCGCGGCTAATTATAATTACGCGCGCCCAAATCAAAGAATAATGCCTTCAAAAGATCAGTTCGACGACACGTGGGATGTTAGTCTTGTATTGAATTGGGAATTATGGAATTGGGGACAAACGTCCGCGCAGGTTACCCAGGCTGAACAGCAATTAATTCAATCCGAATCGACTGAAAAAATATTGAAGGACAATATAGAAATAGAAGTATATCAATCCTATTTAAGGATGAATTCCGAAAGCAGTAAAGTAAATGTTGCGCAAGTAACTCTGACTCAAGCGGAAGAAAATTATAGAATCACAAATGAAAAATATAACGAGCAGCTTGCAACGAGTACCGATTTAATTGATGCGGAGAATTCTTTGTTGGACGCACAAACAAAACTAACCAACGCACTTGTCGATTATCAGCTTGCAAAAGTTAGATTGGAAAAAGCGGTTGGTCGTAGAATTTATTAATCTTAACAAATCATAAGAATCATAATTATCCGCGTTCTATTAAATAGCACGCAGATTTTTATGATGGTTATGAAGAAACCTGATAAAACATGAACTCAATCGAAATAAAAAACTTGACAAAAAAATTCGGAAAATTCATTTCCGTTGATAATATAAATTTCACCGTAAAACAGGGCGAGATATTCGGATTCCTTGGTGCAAACGGCGCGGGTAAATCTACAACTATCCGTATGTTGTGCGGTATTCTTGCGCCTACTTCCGGCGATGCAATTGTCGGCGGATACAGTGTTAGCAAAGAATCCGATATGGTTAAGAAAAACATAGGTTATATGTCGCAAAGATTTTCTCTTTACAATGATTTGACTGTCGGAGAAAATCTCGATTTCTTCGGCGGGGTGTACGGACTCGAAGATAAATTATTCAAAGAAAGAAAAAAGTGGGCATTAAAAATTTCTTATCTCGAAGGAAAGGAATCGTTGTTAACAGGTTCGCTTCCAGGCGGGATTAAACAACGGCTTGCGCTCGGCGCGGCGGTTATTCATCAGCCCAAAATAGTTTTCCTCGACGAACCGACAAGCGGTGTCGACCCGATTTCGCGTAGAAACTTTTGGGATTTGATAAATGATTTATCGGCGGAAGGAACAACGGTTTTTGTAACAACGCACTATCTCGAAGAAGCGGAGTTCTGCAACAACATAATTTTAATCGACGCCGGGAAACTAATTGCCGAAGGTTCGTCGCAGCAATTGAAAACGAACTATCTGAAAAATAAAATTTATGAAATAGAATGCGACCGCGTTGTGGATGCACTCGAAATACTTGAAAAAGAAAACTACGTGGACGAAACATCAATCTTCGGAAATAATATTCATGTTAGCGTTAATGAAAAGTTTACCGGAAAGGAATTAGTGACAAAGACTTTGACAATTGCGAATGGAATTCCGGTAAAACGAATTGGTGAAATTGTTCCTACTCTGGAAGATGTGTTCATTCACCTGTTAGACAAGGAGAAAAGCAATGCATAGGATGAGAGCGATTTTCAAAAAGGAAATAAAACAATTGTATCGCGACAAACGGATGCTGTTCGTAATATTCTTCTTCCCGGTGCTGATGCTTGTTATGTTCGGCTACGCGGTAAACTTCGATGTAACAAACATACATCTCGCTGTGTACGATTTGGATAAATCAACTGTCAGCCGTGAGTTTATAAATTCATTATCCGCCACATCATATTTTTCAATTGAAAAGATAATTGAGCGCGACAGTGAAATAAAAGAAACGCTTGATAAAAAAGACGCCCAAGCTGTTCTTGTAATTCCATCCGGCTTTTCGAAAATACTTATCGCTGCAAAAGAGCCGGCAAAACTGCAATTTTTAACCGACGGCGTTGACGGAAACACTGCGATGATAATTCAGAATTATGTGAATGCAGCATCGCTGAGGTTTAATCAAAAAATACAGGCGGAAGTTTTAGCCGACAAAGGAATGAAACCTTTTGTGCCGCTGAATTTAAATACAACATTCTGGTTCAATCCGGATTTGGAAACAACCTCGTTTTTAATACCGGGATTAATCGCTATCATATTAATTGTTACATCGGTTGTTACGGTTTCGCTTTCGATAGTGCGCGAGAAGGAACGCGGAACAATCGAACAGATAAATGTCTCATCAATCAAAACAATTGAACTTCTTCTCGGCAAATCGTTTCCGTACTTAATGATTGCTTTTTTTAATGCAATCTTCATTTTGATTGCCGGCTATATTCTGTTCGGTGTTGAAGTGAAAGGAAGTTTTTTACTGCTCTTCATCAGCACAATTATCTTTTTGTTTGCTTGCACAAGCATGGGGATAATGATTTCATCCATATCCGATTCGCAGCAGATTTCATTTTCGCTCGCAACCTTCGCTTCGCTGCTGCCATCGCTTATTCTATCGGGATTCGTATTTCCCATCGAGAGCATGCCGTATATAATCCGGGTACTTACAAACATTACGCCTACAAAATTCTTCATCTCCACATTAAGAGCGATAATATTGAAGGGCGTCGGGCTGCAAGTATTTTATATGGACCTGGTTTACCTGCTGATATTTGCATTCCTGATGCTGCTTTTGGCATCGGTAATTAACAAAAGAAATTTACAAACTGTGTGACGACAAAATGAAAAACATAATTCATATAATTAGAAAAGAATTTCAGCAATTCAGGCGCGACCCGAAAATGTTCGGGATAATTTTAATCGCCCCGGTCATTCAATTAATATTTCTCGGTTACGCCGTTAATATGGATGTCGAGAATGTTAAAACAGTCGTGCTCGATTATGACAGGTCCTCGACAAGCAGGGAATTTTTAGAAGAATTCGCAAGCAGTAAATATTTTGAAATAGTTGAATATGTTGATAATTATAAAAACCTGCAGGCTATGATTGAAGACGGCGAAGCGCTTGTCGGGCTTGTTCTGCCGGCTGATTTTGAATACAACATAAACCGGAATGAAACTGCGGAGATGCAGGCAATTTTCGACGGCTCCGACGGAAATAAGGGCGCGATTGCCGCCGGATATCTCGTTGGTGTAACCGGAACATATTCAAAAAAAATTGCGGCAAAACTTTCCGATACAAGGGGAGCTAAAGTAAATTTCAATCCAACTATTCAAGCAGAAGTGCGGGCGTGGTACAATCCCCTTCTTAAAACAAGAAATTTCATGATACCGGGAATATTCGGATTACTGCTATCAATCATCACGCTGATATTAACATCGCTCGCAATAGTTAAAGAAAAAGAAATCGGAACGCTCGAACAGATTATAGTAACGCCGATAAAGCCGGGTGAATTGATTATGGGAAAACTTATTCCCTTCGCAATATTGAGTTTTGTGGTTATTCTAATTGTGTTAACGGTTATGATACTGATTTTTAATTTACCCGTTCGCGGCAGCATGGCACTGCTTTTTTTTAGCAGTTTTTTATATATACTTTCCACGCTTGGTTTCGGAATACTTGTATCCACAATTTCCAAAACGCAGCAACAAGCAATGATGATCGCAATTTTTGTAATTCTAATGCCGATGGTATTTCTTTCCGGCTTTACATTCCCAATCGAAAATATGCCACAGGTAATACAGTGGACTACATACCTAATTCCATTAAAATATTTTATGATAGCAATCCGCGGAATAATTTTAAAGGGAATCGGACTGAACGAATTATGGGACGAACTTCTCGTTATGTTTGGGATGGGTGTGCTTGTGCTGGGATTGAGTTCGCTAAGATTCCAAAAGAGGCTAGAGTAAAATAGACGATCCAACCTTGCATTAGCGAAGTTGGATTTTGTAATTTACCTATTGTTCTGCCACTTACAGTTCTACCCATTGGCTCGGCTGTCACTGCTTGCCCCGCTTCTCGGGGGACCATTCCGTGACAGATGCACTTAAGATATTAGATAAAAAATGCAACGCAGTCACGGTGTGAACCGGGACTGCCATGTATATTTATATCTGTGGCAGTACGATAGATACGTCATTTCAATACTAATGCGCGTCAAGCCAATTATCACCGGTGCCGGTTTCTGCCACCACCGGCACTTTTAACGGCAGAGCATTCTCCATTATTTGTTTTATCAATGGAACCATTTCATCAATCTCATCTTTATGCGCATCAAACACCAATTCGTCATGAACTTGTAAAACCATTTGAGTTTTTGCATTCCGGCTTTTTAATTCATCGTGGATTCGTATCATTGCAATTTTAATCATGTCGGCAGCAGTACCCTGTATCGGCATATTCACAGCAACGCGTTCTTCAAATTGACGGACAACCCGGTTATTACTATTAATGTTCGGAAGGAACCGGCGTCTGCCGAGAAGTGTTTCCGCAAATCCTTTTTCCTTTGCCCTTTCCACGGAATCTTCCATAAATCTTTTTACACTTTTGAAAGTGCTGAAGTAAGTATCGATAATTTCTTTTGCATGCGTCTGCGTGATACCGAGTCTCGTTTTCAATCCGAAAGGACCGAGTCCGTATAAAATTCCGAAATTAACTTCCTTTGCTTTTCTACGCATATCCGGTGTAACTTCTTCGGGTGGAACTCTAAATACTTTACCTGCCGTACTGCGGTGAATATCCTCGCCGTTGATAAAAGCATTCATCAAATTTTCATCTTCGCAGATGCTTGCCATTATCCGCAATTCAATTTGACTGTAATCGCAACTGAGTATTAGGTAATCTTTATTGCGCGGTACAAATGCCTTGCGAATTTCTTTCCCGAGGTCCGTTCTGATTGGTATGTTTTGCAAATTCGGATTAAGGCTCGATAATCGCCCGGTGGATACTGCCGCTTGACTAAATGTTGTGTGCACTCTACCGGTTTTTTTATTGATTAAATTCGGTAGTGAATCGGCATAAGTTGATTTTAGTTTTGATACCTGGCGATAGTCGAGGATTACATCTACAATTTCATGCTGCCCTTTTAAGTTTTCAAGTGAACGGGCATCGGTGGAAAATCCGGTTTTTGTTTTTTGCGTTGGTTGAAGCTGCAATTTATCAAAAAGTATTTCCTGCATCTGTTTCGGGGAATTGATATTGAATTCCTTGCCGGCTAATTTGTAAATAGTTGAAGTGTAGGATTCGAGTTTTATTTGCAAATCATTGCTCAGCTCTTTCAAAATATCCTTGTCTATTTTTATTCCCAATCTCTCCATATCCTCGAGCACCGGTGCAAGCGGGAATTCAACTTCGAAGGCGAGTTTCTCAAGTCCTTCTTTTTCGAGTTCCTTCTTAAGTATATCGTAAAGTTTAAATGTCACATCAGCATCTTCGCATGAATAATTAGAGAGCTTTTCCTTATCCGCCTCAAATATTTTTTCAGGCGTTTTCTTTGAGCCGATAAGATCGATTAGCGGAATCGGTGTGTAATTCAAATACTTTTGCGCGAGGTCATCCATGCCGTGTTTCTCATCCGGATCAATGCAGTAACTTGCAAGCATCGTATCGAAATAAAAATTCTTAACCTCAATTCCGTAACTTCTCAACACGCCGATATCATATTTCCCGTTCTGGCAGACCTTTTTAATTTTTTCATTCTCAAACAAGTCTTTGAAGAGTTCAACAAAATCTTCCACATCCAACCTATCGGAAAGATCGCTGCTGAAAAGTGTCTCGGCTTTCCGATACGGATTAACGGCGACAAAATATGCTTCACCCGGCATAATGCAGAATGATACGCCGGCAAGATTCAAATCCAGCACATCGAGCGAATCGGTTTCGGTATCAAAAACAAATAATTCGCATTTGGCTAATTTGTAGGCGAGTTTCCGCGCAGCATCAAAATCACTGATAAGCGAATATTTAGTTTCTACAGTGTCAAAATTTGTTTTCTCTTCAGTAATAATTTCTTGTTTTTCCTCAATTTCTATATTTGAATTTGAATAGAGAGAAGACAATTTGTTTGCAAATGAACGGAACTCGAGATCGGTAAATATCTGCAATAGTTCCTTCAATTTAGGCGCTTCGAACTTTGCGGCTTCAATATCAAATTTAAATGGGATGTCCATTTCGATAGTCGCAAGTTCTTTTGAAAGGAATGCAGATTCTTTTCCGTTCTCAAGTTTTTTGCGTGTTGTAACCTTTTCAATCTTTTTTAGATTCTCATAAATGTTTTCAATTGTACCGAATTCTTGAATCAATGGTGAAGCGGTTTTTGGCCCGATGCCGGAAACACCGGGAATATCATCGGATGAATCTCCCACGAGACTCAAATAATCAATCATATGTATCGGTTCAAATCCCAAATCATTTAGTACTCTCTGCTTATCTATGATGTCCATTTCATCAGTCGATTTACCAGGTTTTATTACGTTTATATTATCGCTAATTATCTGCATCAAATCTTTATCAGGAGTCAAGGCAAAACAATCGAAGCCCAATTTTTCCGCTCGTTTTAAAACTGTGCCCATTATATCATCTGCTTCGTAGCCGGGAAGAATGTAAATAGGAATGTTGAATGCTTCGACGATATCCTTAATCCGTTGAAGCTGCGGAATCATATCATCCGGCATTTTGGCGCGGCTGGATTTGTAAAACTCGTACCGGTCATGTCGGAAAGTTTTTTCCTTGCTATCGAACGCAACCGAAATATAGTCCGGTCTTGTATCCTCAATAATTTTAATTAGCTGACTAACGAATCCAAACACCGCCGAAGTAGCCTCACCCGATTTGGTAGTTAGGGGACGACTGATAAAAGCGAAGTAACCTTTGTAAGCCAGCGCCATCGCATCGATTATTACAAATTTCTTTTTAGGCATAATTAATTAAACTCCCGGTAACAATATGATTTTTTATATTTGCACATACTTTTTCAAATAAATTGTTTCTATCTCCAAATTAAATATAAAATGAATTGAAATGAAAATATATTTGGTGTACAATCTTTTTTTTATCGCATTGTTGGTTATTTCGACAATTTCCTGCGCACAAAAGAAATATTCATCCTTTTATATCGCGGCATGGAATGTTGAAAATTTTTACGATACGAAGGATGATCCCGCGACGGAGGATGAAGAATTTTTACCATACGGTGAAAAGGAATGGACTTTTGAACGGTATCAAAATAAATTAAAGAATCTGGCAAAGGTAATTAATCTCATGAACGATGGCGATGGACCGGATATTTTAGGATTGATTGAAGTGGAGAATAGAATTGTTTTAGAAGAACTAACCGGAGAATATCTCATCGATAGAAATTATGAAATAATTCATTACGATATGCACGATGGGCGCGGAATTGATAATGCGCTGATTTATGATGCGGATGTGTTCAAAGTAATCGAAAGCGATATTTATGAAGTGAAGCTATCGGGCGGAGCGAAGACACGGGATATTCTTCATGTGAATTTGCAAAGTAATAACGGAAAATCATTTCATGTATTTGTTAATCACTGGCCATCCCGTTCAGGAGGATTGGCTGAAAGTGAATTTAAAAGGATTGCCGCCGCCGAAGTATTGAAAAAACGAGTTGATAAATTATTTGCCGCTGATAAAGATGCACAAATAATTATTATAGGCGATTTTAATGATGAACCGGATAACGTCTCATTATCCAAAATTCTCGGCGCTGATAATTTTAATTGCGTTGCCGACGATGCAAGCAAGCCGGCATTGTTAAATCTTGCGGCAGAACTTGATAAAAAAAATCTTGGAACATACTTGTACAAGCAAAATTGGAACATGCTTGATCAAATTATTATTTCTAATTCTTTTTTGGATAACTCCGGTTGGGAGTATAAATGCGATTCGTTTGAGATAATCAAACCCAATTTTATGGTAACGCGCAGCGGTGATTTTAAAGGCGCCGCATGGCCTACGTACGGCGGTAGAAGATATCTCGGTGGTTACAGCGATCACTTTCCGGTTGGTTCAAAATTTATATTCATAAAATAAATTAAGAGGCAGCAGATGGAAAAGAATCTTCTAATATTTGGCGCTACCGGGTATCTCGGTTCCCGGATCACCAAAATCCTTTGCGAGAAAGATTATAAAAGCGTTTTCCTATTTGCAAGGGATCTATCTTCACTTGAGCATGATGAGCGGATCACTGCGATAAAAATTAAAGACTTTAGCGTTGAGGAGAATGTGACCTCAGCTTTTTCGCATATCATTCCGGATCGCTCGGCATTTTATTTCCTTATTTCTACTATCGGAGGGTATATCGGCGGGAAGTCCGTTAAGGAAACAGCATATAAAGATTGGTTGACTCTTCAAAAAAATAATTTGAATGCTTCGTTCCTACTCGCCAAGCATTTCAGCCGGTTGGTGGAACATTCTTCGGGCGGATCAATTTGTTTTATTGGAGCCCGCGCGGGTTTATTTCCGGAAAGGAATAATGCCGCATACGGAATTTCCAAAAGCGGACTCAATTATTTAACAAAGGTTCTTGCACTCGAAGGAAAATCTTATAATCTTTCTGCCAATACTATTGCTCCCTACATAATTGATTCACCGGAAAATAGGGAATGGGTAAAAGATAAAAGTGAGATGGTGGACCCGGATAAAATTGCGGAATTAGTTCACGGAATATTTACAAAGTATGATACATTAACCGGCAATATTTTCGAAATACCGTTCACAATTACATAGAAGAACGGTAGGGGAGATTGCCGAAATATTTTTATTTTTATAAACGGGAATGGTACTCTTATAATTAATTAGAGGATTTTATGAGTCTCAAAGAAAAAATTAATAACGATTTGAAAGAAGCCATGAAATCGGGCGATAAAATAAAACTCGAAACGGTCCGCTCGATTCGTGCACTGATACTTGAACACGAAAAAAGCGGGAAGGAAAAAGAACTAACTCCGGAAGAAGAAATTGGTATGTTAACCTCCGCAGCAAAAAAGAGGAAAGAATCAATTGAACAATTTAGAAACGGCGGCAGACCGGAACTTGCTGAAAAGGAAGAAAAGGAGCTTGAAATAATTCAACAATATTTGCCGAAACAATTGAGCGAAGAAGAAATTTTAGCTGAAGTAAAAAAAATTGCCGATGAACTCGGAGCGAAAACCAAACAAGACTTTCCGAAATTAATGCCCGCTGCAATGAAAATATTAAAAGGAAAAGCCGACGGCGGTGTAATTAGGAAAGTGATAGAAAAGTTGTTGGAAGCTAATTGAACTATATCGATTTCATAATTATCATTATTACCGCTATTGGTTTTATTCTTGGTTTTAAAGACGGATTAGTTAGAAAAATCATCGGACTGATTGGTTTGGCTCTCGGCTTTTATCTCGCCGTAAAATTCTCTTCGCAGGTTGGAAAATTTATCGGTCCATTTTTCAGCGACGATGTTTACCTGGCAGAAATTATTGCCGGTCTATTGATTTTTCTAACTATCATTTTAATTGCATCAATCGTAAAAAGGATTATTCACCCACTCGACAAAGTAAATAAATTTTTAAATCAGCTTCTCGGAGGGATTGCGGGCACTATTCAAATTCTTTATTTCATTAGTGCGTTTCTACTTATTCTAAAAATATTTGATGTACCTTCAAAAAATGTGCGCAATTCCTCTTTACTTTATAATAAAACATATAACATACTTCCATTCACAATTGATCTGATTCTCGGTAAGAGTCCCGACGCAAAGGATTTTCTTCGTGATTTTATAGAGAGCAAGGATAAAGAATTACTTATTAAAGAACCGGATTCAACAAACATAAAAAAAATAAAATGATCTCAAAAAAAGTCTTAGAAAATCTAGAATATTTCAAAGTGCTGGATTTTATTTCGAAATATTCTATGACTCAAAACGGCAAAGAATTAATTTTAAATGCCCAGCCGTTTGATGAAATCCGTGAAATACAAGCCAGAGGAATTTATATTTCCGAAGCGAAAGAAGTACTCATCAAGAAAGATTTACCGCCGATTGAATATCTGCCCAATCTTCATGAGGCTCTTTCGAAGAGTACCATTGAAGGCGCTTTATTAACTGTTAACGAAATTCATCAAATTTTACGACTCGCGGAAATATCGCGAAGAGTATTTTCATTCCTTCACACATGCGAAGAATCCAAAACAATTAACCGGGATATAATTCCAGCGCTGTTTGTGGACAAAGTTTTCGAGCATCATTTGAAAGGCGTATTCACCGAGACCGGTGAGATTAGCGATAATGCAAGTCCGAAACTGAGAGAGATACGCCAGCAGATTAGAGAACAAAGCGACCAGCTTAGACGCATTGTAAACCGGCTCCTCAAAAAGTTGAGCGAGTTATATTTAGTTCAAGAGGAATATGTAACTCAGCGCGACGGCAGAATTGTGTTGCCTGTAAAGTCCGAACATAAGCGACATGTAAAAGGATTTATTCATTCGGAATCGGCGACCGGGCAAACTGTTTACATCGAACCGGAAGAAACTCTCGAATTGAATAACGACATTCTTTCACTTGGTTTTGCCGAGAAACGGGAGATTGATCGGATACTGAAAAATCTCACTCAAAAAATTGGTGAGTCAAGTTTCGAGCTTAAGAGATCTTTGAACGCGATTTCAGATCTGGATTTTATTTTCTCGGCTGCAAAATACTCGATGGAAATTATCGGGTCCTTTCCGCAGATAGACGATAAAATGAAATTTCATTTTATTGATGCACGTCATCCAATTTTAATTAAAAAACTTGGATTGAAAAATACTGTCCCGCTAAATTTTGAAATTGACACTGACAACGTAATTCTAATAACAGGTCCAAATGCTGGCGGCAAAACGGTTGTACTAAAGACTGTTGGTTTGCTGACTTTGATGGTGTTGACAGGTTTGCACATTCCGGCGCACCCCGATTCAAATTTTCATTTCATAGAAAATGTTTTGATCGATATCGGGGATAAACAATCAATCGAAGAAGATTTGAGTACATTTAGTTCTCATCTCTCTAATATTAAAAACATATTAAGTGAATCCAACAGCCGTACAATTATTTTAATTGATGAGATAGGAACAGGCACAGATCCCGCTGAAGGATCGGCGCTCGCTACTGCAATTCTGATTGCATTAAGAGATAAAAAAGCCAAAGTGCTTGCGACAACACATCATGGTAATTTAAAATTAATTGCCAATGATCTCGATGGATTTCAAAACGCGAGTATGGAATTTGACAATGATAATTTAAAACCGACTTATGTTTTTAAGCAGGGGATACCTGGTTCAAGCTATGCTTTTGAAATTGCTGTGCGGATTGGTTATGAAAAGAAGATAATCGATTTGGCAAAAGAATACCTGGATACTGATAAAACCCGTGTCGAAGATTTTCTAATCGAACTTGAGAAAAAATCAAAAAGATTACAAGAACAACTTGATCATTATGCGATAGAAAATTCGAGGTTAAAAGGACTGACGAATGTTTACGATGAAAAGCTGCATAGGCTTGAATTGCAGAAAAAGAATATCTTGAAAGAGACAAAAGAAAAAGCAGATTTGTATTTACTCGATTTAAATAAAAGAGTGGAATCTGCAATCAAAAATATCAGAGAGTCAGCCGGACAAAAAGAAAAAATCAAAGAAGAGAAAAAGCAGGTTGAAGAAATAAAGACAAGTCACCAAAAGTTTGCGAGCGAGTTATTCGAAGAAGAATCAATTCCGCAAGGTGAATTAATGGAAGGTGATTATGTAATTATCAGCAATACAAACACCGGCGGAACCATTCAAAGCCTTGATAGAGAGAGAGACAAAGCCACAATCCTAAGTGGTGCACTAAAAATGCAAGTAAAATTATCTGATTTAAAAAAATCAAAAATGAACGAAAGAGTTGAATCATTCAATAATTCTTACCATTTTAGTCCCCAATTAAAAAGTTATCGTTTAGATTTGAGAGGAAAGAAGCCCGAGGAGGCGGAATTCGAGATAATAAAATTCCTTGACGATGCATATTCTTCGGCTGTTAACCAGGTGGAAATTTTGCATGGCAAGGGAACGGGCGCTCTCAAGAAAGTAGTTTATGATATTTTGAAATCTTACAAAGGAGTTAAAAAATATTATTTTGCAAATATTGAGTTTGGCGGGGAAGGAATTACGATAGTGGAATTTAATTGATGACAAAAAAAATCCTGATCGTTAATCGCGGCGAAATTGCTGTAAGGATTATTAAAGCCTGTCGTGAACTCGGAATAACTTCGGCAGTGATCTATTCCGAGGCGGATAAAAATTCAAATCATGTTCGCTTAGCCGACGAAGCATATTATATAGGATTATCTCCTGCATCCGAATCATATCTAAACTCAAAAAAAATTATTGAACTCGCTGTTAAAATCGGCGCTTGGGCGATCCATCCCGGTTACGGATTTCTTTCCGAGAATTATAATTTTATTAAACTTGTTGAAGAAAGCGGAATAACATTTATAGGCCCGTCATCCGGATCCGTGCGATTGATGGGAGAAAAAACCACTGCCCGAAAATTAATGAAATCGAAAAGCGTACCTATTGTGCCCGGAACAACCGAACCGGTAATTGGGATTGATGCGGCAAAAAAGATAGCCGATGAAATAGGTTATCCGATAATGATAAAAGCTGCCGGCGGCGGCGGTGGTAAAGGTATGAGAAAAGTTTCAAGCGAGGATGAGTTACAGTCCGCGCTTGAAAGAGCCGGCAACGAATCGATGAAATCATTTGGTAATCCGGATATTTATATTGAAAAATATATTGAGAATCCAAAACATATTGAAGTTCAAATATTCGGCGATAAGCACGGCAACTATATTCATATGTTCGAAAGAGAATGTTCGATTCAGAGGCGTCATCAAAAAATTATAGAAGAAGCTCCTTCATCGTCCATAGATGAATTTACACGTGAAAAAATCACTACAGCCGCTGTTGAAGCCGCAAGAGCTTGCAGTTATTATAATGCAGGCACGGTTGAATTTTTGATGGATAAGAATATGATTTATTATTTTCTTGAAATGAATACCCGGTTGCAAGTGGAACATCCGGTTACGGAAATGATAACAGGACTCGATCTTGTAAAGCTGCAAATTAAAGTTGCGGCGGGGGAACCGCTTCCGGTAAAACAGAATGATTTGAAAATATCCGGTCACTCTATCGAATGTAGAATTTATGCAGAAGATATCGATAACAACTTTGCGCCGTCAATAGGAAAAATAATTCATCACAAATTGCCTTCAGGACCAGGTATTCGTGTGGATCGCGGCATCGATTTATTATCCGATGTGTCTGTTTACTACGATCCGTTATTATCAAAACTGGCCACTCACGGCAGGGATAGGGATGAAGCGATTTGCAGGATGGACAGAGCCCTAAGCGAATACCAAATTTCAGGAGTAATAACAAATATTACCGCGTGCAAGTGGATAATAAGTCATCCGAAATTTATCGACAGTACTTTTGATATTAATTTTATTGAGAATGAATTACTTCCGCTGATTCCGGGAAAATGGAAAACAGATAAAGCCAGGGAATACGAATTAGTTGCGGCTACATTGGCCGCTTTGCTGAAATCGAAAGACAAGGAAGTTCGCCCCATGAATCTGGAATGTCATCCATCAAATAAATGGAGCTGCCCGGATTATGCATGAATTTGTTGCTAATGTGAATTCGAATAAATACGAAATAAAAATAGATGAGTGCAATAATGTTTTGTACAACGGTAAGCAGTATGATACCGCAATTTCAAAAGTAAGTAATTATTCCTATCTGCTTAAAATTGGTGAAAAAGTTTTCGACATTACCACTCACAAGCTAAGTAATGAAGAGTTCCGGCTGTCAATTGACGGGTATCAATTTGATGTTACAATACGCAGCCAACTTGAGGAAATGGCGAGTGAATTTTTAAAGAACAAAGAAAAACTTATTCATCATGATATGGTAAGGGCGCCAATGCCCGGACTCGTATTAAAAATAAAGAAGAAAGAGGGAGAAAAAATCGAAATTGGCGAATCGGTCGTGATTCTTGAAGCAATGAAAATGGAGAATGAAATTAGATCACCTGCAAGCGGAGTAATAAAAGAGATGCACGTTAAAGAGGGCTGCTCGGTTGAAAAGGATGAAATAATTTTTACAATTGAATGACGGTTCAATTTGCAATTAAACTCCGTTTAATTATATTAAAAATATGTTAATTAACCTTTTGGAGGATTCATGCAAAAAAAACTACTAGCTGTTTTATTTCTGCTGGTAATCTTTTCTAGTAGATTATTTTCCGGTGGATTTCAAATTAACGAACATGGTGCGAAAGCTCAAGCGATGGCAGGTGCATTTACTGCTTTGGCTAACGATCCTTCTGCATTGTTCTTCAATCCTGCCGGTATCACACAATTAAAAGGGACTCACTTCATGGGTGGTGTTACTCTTATTACTCCGTTTTCTACATTCAGAGGACCCGCGCCTGAAATAACCGAGTACAAACTTCAGAAACAACTCTTTACTCCAATCAATTTTTATTATACCCAGCAAATAACCGAAGATATTTACGCGGGTTTGGGTGTAAATAATCCTTACGGTCTCGGCACTAAATGGGATGAGGATTGGGTAGGAAGATATATTGCTCTCGATACCGAGATTAGAACATTCTTTTTTACACCTGCTATTGGATACAAATTTAATGATCAGCTATCCGTAAGTATCGGTGGAGTATTTGCATTCGGCGATGTTCGAATAGAAAAATTTGCGCAAGTACCAATCTTTGATGCTGAGGGCAGAGTAAAATTAGAAGGCGATGGAACAGGTTTTGGTTTTACTGCAGGCGTGCTTTACAAACCACTCGATATTTTATCTCTCGGTCTTAGTTTCAGAAGCCAAACAACAATGAAATTTGAAGGCGATGCTGTTTCGGAAGGTCCTTCACAAATTTTGGCAAATCTTCCTTCGGGCAATATAAGTGCAGAATTAACTACACCGATGAATCTCACTTTTGGTGTGGCTGCGTATCCGATGTGCGGATTAACTGTTACCGCGGATTTTCAATATATCGGCTGGTCCAGTTACGACAGTCTATCAGTTGAGTTTGCATCTTACCCAACTTCTGCGGGATCCACTACATCGGCTGCAAGAGAGTATGAGAATACTTTTATTGCAAGACTTGGCGCAGAATATAAAGTCACTGAGTGCCTCGATATTAGAGGTGGACTATTTTATGATAACAATCCGGTTAAAGATGAGTTAGTTGAACCAACTCTTCCGGATGCCGATAGACTTGGATTAAACATCGGTTTGGGTTATAAATTAACCGAAAATTTATCGATCGATCTGGCATATCTCTTCTTAAGATTTACGGAAAGGGAAATAACCAATTCGCAAACTTATTACATGAATGGTCTTGCACCTTTCGACGGTGTTTATAATTCCTATGCTCATTTATTCGGAATTGATTTTTCATATAACTTTTAATGCTAAGGAGAGATAATTCAATGAAAAACATAAATAAATTATTAGGTTTAATTTTTATTTCCGCATTGCTTGTTTTTACATCATGCGAAGATAGAAGCGATTTAACAGAACCTGCACTACCAAATACGGGATCGGCAGATTTTACACGGTTCGTATGCCTTGGTAATAGCCTTACGCAAGGCGAACAATCAAATTCAGTTTATGAATCAGCCCAAGAATATTCTTTTGGGAATTTAATTGCTAAACAAGTTGGAACTACTTACGCACAAGCTCTATTTTCCGATCCCGGCTCGGGAGGACGAATTGAAGTTGAGACAATCTCGCCGTTTAAAACAAAAATTAATACCGCAACCGGTACTCCCATTAATTTAACCTATGCGGCTCCATACAACAATCTTGGAGTTAAAGGTGCGTTCCTTTATGATTTGTTGTTCACTACTACAGCAAGTAATTGCTATACCTCTCAAGCGCCAATGAATACGCCGAATGCGATGTTTGACGCTGTGCTACGCGGGCTTGGAACTCAAGTTCATCAGGCTGTTTTGCAGCATCCTACTTTTGCAACGGTATGGATTGGCAATAACGACATTCTTGCCTACGCAACTCGTGGTGGATTATTCCCGGTTACCTCGATGGACAATTTCCAGTTGTGGTATAATGCTATTCTTGATTCACTTTCGGCAATCGGGACAAAAGTTGTTGTTGCAAATATTCCTGACGTTACTTCCATTGCTTATTTAAATACTGTTGGTCCTACGCTGTTGGCAAGTGGTATTAATGTGGTATGGGGAACAAACGCATTGAATGAGGTTGTTCCGATTGATCTTACAAAAAACCTTTTAACTTTGACTGCCCAAGCTGAATTAGCAGTCGGAAAAGGTCTCTCACAAACCAATCCATTACCAAATGGAGTTATCCTTGATGAATCGGAAATTCTAATTGCCAAACAAGTTGTAGCCGGTTACAATCAAATAATTTCGGGAGTTGCTGCGGCACATGGATTTGCAGTGGTAGATATAAATGCACTTCTTACGCAAGCTTCAACAACCGGCATCACTTACGATGGTATAAAATTCACAGCGCAGTATGTACAAGGTGGATTATTTAGTCTTGACGGTGTGCATCCCACAAGTCAGGGGTATGCAATTATTGCAAATGAATTTATAAAAGTTATAAATACAAAGTACTCAGCCAGCATCCCTCAAATAAATATTGCAACAATTCCAGGTAGTTTAGTTCTTGGAAAAATTTCTTTTGGTAAAAACGGATTACCCATTTTCCCAATAGGAACTTTCGATCATATTTTATTCTAATATTTTATTTGGCTGATCCCTTTAAAAGGATCAGCCTTCTATTTATATTGGGAGCGTAGGTGTTGGTTTTTTTGTGACCGGGCATGTGGATTTAATTTAAGGAATAATCCATGCGAATTATTAAAAAAAATATTGTATTGTTCTTTTCGCTTTTAATATTCGTATTAATAAGCGGATGTACTCCCCAACAGCAAACCACTAATCAAACAGAAGAAATTCCAAAGGAAAAGGAAATTTACGTTTTTGATGATGTTTCGGCTTACGATTCAACTAATGTCGAGCCTCAGGTAAATACTCCCGATTTCCTTTACCTTGTGCAGGTAGGTGCATTTACAACGCAGGGTAGAGCGGATACTTTTGTAAAAGAGAATCAAGCTGCTATCCCCTGGAAATTAAATATTACATTCAGCAACCGTGTAAATTTGTATGTGGTTCAGCTGCCTGCATTTAATACAAGATTGGAAGCCGAGGATGTGCGGAACCAACTATGGCAGATTGGTTCCTTCAAAGATGCCTTCATTTTAACCGTGGAGAAATAATATTGTCGCCGGAATTAAACAATGTTTTTATGGCAGCGCTTGCAATAATTTATGTTTTTGCTGTCGTTGCTATAATGGATTTCGCCGTTAAAAAAGGATTCCCACAACATCTCTCCCGAAAAGTTATTCATATCGCTGCAGGTTCATGGCTTATTTTCTGGTTTTTATTCGATCATTCGCACTGGACTAAATATTTGAATATCGCACCTGCTTTCATATGGACGGTATTACTTTTAATTAAAGGATTTTCTGCCAGGCCCGATGATGAGGCTGTAAAAACTATGACTCGCACCGGTGATAGAAAAGAACTTTTAAGGGGTCCTTTATATTTTACCATTATAATGAATTTGATGGGTACTTTTTTTTTCTATACGCCTTTTGCAATAACAAGTATGGGATTGCTCGGCTGGGGTGACGGACTCGCACCCGTATTTGGGCAAAAATTTGGAAAACATCCGTTTAAAATATTAGCAGAAAAAACGATAGAAGGCAGTCTGGCGTTTTTAATTTTTGGATTTTTTGGAGCCTCCTTATTCCATTTTATACTTTTAGGAACGATTCCTTTTACTACTATTTTGTATTGTACGTTGGTTTCTACGATAATTGAAGCTGTTAGTCCGAGGGATTTAGACAATATTCTTATTCCCGTTGCTTGTGGTGCTGTTTACCTTATTCTACAATAATTACCAGCCGAAAATAAATCCCCTGTAAAAAAGTGTGAATTAATTGCATTATTTGGTTAGATTTAAGTGTCAAACAATCATTTATAAATAGAAGAGTGTATTATGGCTTTTTCATTAAACAAAATAACATTGATTGGGAATCTTGGTAATGACGCCGAGACCCGTTTTACAACAAATAATGTATCGGTGACTTCTTTCTCACTTGCAACGACCCATAGTTACAAAGGAAAAGATGGTAACTGGGTTAATGAAACTACCTGGCATAATGTTGTCGCTTTTAGCTTACCGGATTGGTACAAGGAAAGTTTGAAGAAAGGTAAAAAATTCTATGTCGAAGGCAGGTTGTCCAAAAGAGATTACACCGATAAAGACGGCATTAAAAGATATGTTACCGAGGTTGTAGCAATGTCATCGGGTATAATTCCTCTTGATGCCAGAGACAGCAGTTCGCATCAAAATAACGAGATAGTTGGGCCGGAAGTTGGAGGTGAACGTCTTGATTCCGTTTCTGCCGAAGAAGAAGATCTCCCGTTTTAATCTTTTGTTCAACAGCAGAGGAATAAATTAATTTTTGGAAACCGATTCGTATTATCATCTGATCGTCCTTTTTTTTCTATTAATTTTATCGGCAATTTTTTCGGGTTCGGAAGTAGCTCTTTTTTCTCTCGATAAAAAGAAAATCAAAGAGTTCAAGAAAGACAGTCTTGTAGAAACTTATATTACAAGTTTGCTTGAATATCCGAGAAGATTATTGGTTACAATCCTTTTAGGCAATACAATAACAAATGTTGCTATCTCCTTGGTTTCGGTTATTTTCGCGCTCGAAATTGCGAATAATTTGAATCTTGAAATCGATATTGTGATTATCTCACAAATTATTATTACCACTATCTTAATACTAATAATTGGGGAAATAACACCCAAAATTTGGGCAAATAAAAATCCTGTAAAGTTTTCAAAATTTATTGCGATACCAATTTATTGGATTAGTGTTTTATTATATCCGCCAGCAAAGATTCTAACAGATATTATCAAAGCACTCTTTTCAAGAATAAAATATGATAAAACACGGACTGCCATCCTTTCATCAGAGCTTGCCGAACTCGCAACACTTGGCGTGGAAAAAGGAACAATTGAAGAAGATGAACATGAGCTTATACACGGATTAGTATCAATCAAATCCGTGACAGCGAGAGAAGTGATGACTCCGAGAGTTGACATCTCAGCGGTTGAGGTGGGCACGTCTTTCGAAGAGTTAATGAATATAATAACCGAATCCGGTCATAGCCGGTTGCCATTGTACGAAGAAAATCTGGATCACATTGTAGGAGTTATTTATGCAAAGGATTTACTGCCTTATCTAAGGGACGATCATTCGAAGGAATTATTTTCGCTGCGAAAAATTTGCAGAAAGGTTGTGTTCGTGCCTGAATCAAAATTAATAAATGTATTAATGCACGAATTCCAGGAAATGAATACTCATGTAGGTATTGTGGTTGATGAATACGGCGGCACTGCAGGTTTAATCTCACTCGAAGACATTCTTGAAGAAATTGTTGGTGAAATACGGGATGAATACGATCAGGAAGAGCAGGATATTGTTAAACTCGACGGAAATTCATATCTCGTTCTCGGTAAAACATCAATTGATGAGCTGAATGAATTAATGGATAGTAATTTCTCTTCAGAGATTGATGATTATGATACGATCGGGGGATTCATTCTTAACCATTCCGGTGAAATTCCCAAAGATGGATATAGCTTTACTTTTAATAACTGTAAATTTACTGTAAAAGAAGTGTCGAATAAAAGAATTAACAAAGTGATTGTACAAAAACTGAATGTAAGCGTAGAATGAAAAAGGGATGTTTTTATTCTTTCATCGTGATGGTAACAATTATTATTGCAACAGTATTTTACATTGTTCAAAAATACGGGAACAAGATTGTTGATTTTGGAAAATCGAAAGTATTTGAAATTGCAGCAGATGATTTGAAGGAAGAATTAGTGAAATGTAAAAAAGATATTTATCGGGATTCGCTTTTAACCGAATTCAATTCATTTATTTCGGATGTTCGCAAGGATACTTCCGAGAGCGGTTTTCGATGGGGATTGGATGTGTTGCAAGAATTATCACTTAAAATTGAAGATAAAAAAGTAGATTCAATCGATTTTAATTCGTTCAAAAAAATTATAAGTGTAAAATGAGAGACACAAGAAAAACTGAAATTAGAGTCGGGATATTTACTATCCTCGGTATTTTACTTTTTGTTTGGATTTTCGGATGGGCAAAAAATCTTAGCTTAACTTCCGACAAAAAAATATTACTGATTAAATTCGATTCCGTTGCCGGTCTTGAGACAGGCGACGTAGTTACTGTTAATGGAGTTCGGGCCGGGCACGTCGAGGAAATTGAATTCAATAATGGTTCCGTATTGGTGAAATCAAATATCGAACCGAATGTTGATTTGAGGGAAGATGCTCGCTTTTATGTTATGATGCTTGATTTAATGGGCGGTAAAAAAATTGAAATAGCTCCGGGTTCGTCAAAGGTAAAAATCGATTATCAAAAAACACAAATCGGATCGTTTGCCGGCGATGTTGGGACAATGATTTTTACGCTTAATTCTGTACAGACGGATTTGCTCGATATTATTAAGGAGATGAGAGTAACTCTGAATAATGTTAATAAGCTTTTGGGCGACGAGAATTTCAACGCGCAGATTAAAAATGCCGTTACGAATATGAATGTTGCAGTTACGACTTTAACTGCACTGATTGAGAGAAATAAAAATGATATATCCGCACTCATCACTTCCGGCAAGGAACTGGCTCTGTCAGCAAATTCGATGATAAACGAAAACAAAGATGAGTTAAAAACTTTACTAAAACATATTGAAGAAACTGTCAATAATTCTAATAAGTTGCTGACTAAAATAAACGAGCTTGTTGACGAAACGAAAGAACAGAAAAATGCACTCGGTAAAGCGCTTTACGATGAGCAGTTAATAACTGATCTAAAAGACATGATTAAAAAAGCTAATGAAATGATCTCAGTTTTAGTTGAGCAATTAAAAACCGACGGCGTAAAGGTAGATGCTAACATTTTTTAAAACTTCGTTTATTTTGCTAATTTTTTTGGTTTCCGGCATTCATTCTGAGTGTAAAGATCCCGTAACGGCTAAAAATGGAATGGTTGTCACAGCAAGTTCCCTTGCCTCGGAAGTAGGATTACGAATTTTAAAAGATGGTGGAAACGCAATTGATGCTGCTGTTGCTGTTGGATTTGCGCTCGCTGTAACATTCCCTGCAGCTGGCAATTTGGGCGGCGGTGGCTTTATGGTAATCAGTCTATCCGATGGACAAAAAACCACTTTCGATTTTCGGGAGAAAGCCCCTTTAAAATCTTTCCGGGATATGTATCTTGATGAAAATGGAAATTACAATTCCGATCTAAGTTTATCCGGATTGACTTCTTCGGGAGTTCCCGGCTCTGTTGCTGGAATGATTGATGCATTGGAAAAATACGGCACGAAATCACTTACTGAGATAATTGCTCCGGCTATCCAATTAGCCGAAGAAGGTTTTCCACTCGATGCCAATCTCGCTGAGTCAATCAATACTTTCAATGATGAATTTAATAAGTACGAATCTTCAAAAAAGATTTTTACTAAAGAAGGAATAATATTTAGCGAAGGTGATTTGTTTATACAGAAGGATTTAGCTGCAACTCTAAAACTTATTCGCGATAATGGCAAAGATGGATTTTATAAAGGAAAAATTGCCGATTTATTAATTGAACAATCTGCCGGGATGAATGGATATATCACACATCAGGATCTTGAAGAATATAAATGCGAAGAGAAAGCGCCGGTGACAGGCAATTATCATGGATATGAAATTGTATCGATTGGACCTTCATCTTCCGGCGGAATCGCGCTGATTCAATCATTAAACATACTCGAAAATTTTTCATTCAAAACAGAAGAGTGGGGGAGCAGTTCTTATATTCATCATCTCGTAGAAGCATTGAAATTTGTTTATCGAGATAGAGTGAAATATCTTGGCGATGAAGCTTTTGTAAAAGTACCGAAAGAACAATTACTTTCGAAAACATACGCCAAGAAGATAGCTCAAAAAATCAGCGATACGGCAATTTCATCCAATCAAATAGAAAATATTTATATTCCGTTCGAAAGTGAAGAAACTACTCACTATAGCATTGTGGATAAATACGGAAACGCTGTTAGTACAACCGTAACATTGAATTCTGCTTTCGGAAATAAAATAATTGTTGAAGGCGCCGGATTTCTATTGAATAATGAAATGGATGATTTCAGTGCTAAAGTAGGAGAGCCGAATCAATTTGGATTGGTTGGCAGCCAGGCGAATTCAATTCAACCCGGTAAACGAATGTTGAGCTCGATGACGCCAACGATTGTTTTGAAAAATGAAAAACCATATTTGATTGTCGGTTCACCCGGTGGATCAACTATTATTACTTCTGTGCTTCAGGTAATTCTTAATTGTCTTGACTTCGGGATGAATATCGAGGAAGCGATTGATATGCCGCGCATTCATCATCAATGGCTGCCCGATCAAATTGATTATGAAAAATTTGGCCTTACACAAGATTTGATGTTTTCTCTGCATGCGAAAGGACAAATTATTGGATCTGAAAGAAGTCTCGGTAGGGTTGAAGGAATAATGATAAATAGCTCCGGTACTTTTTTCGGAGCAACAGATACACGTGGTTATGGATTAGCAGTAGGATTTTAATATGATACTCGGAATTGGAATCGATATTATTGAGATAGATCGGATTAAGAAAAGTGTGGACACATTCGGCGAGAAATTTCTTGATAAAATCTATACGAAGACTGAGCTCGATTACAGTATGCCTAAAGCAAATAAGTACCAGCATCTCGCTGCCCGTTTTGCCGCAAAGGAAGCTATTTATAAAGCTTTATCAAGCGATACTAACGAAATTTATAGCTGGCAGGATGTAGAAATATTTAATGAGCCAAACGGACTTCCGAAAGTAAAATTTTATGGTCCACTAAAAGATTATTTGAATGATGAAAAGGAGTTGCGAATTTCAATGAGTCATTCCGAGAATTACGTAACCTGCGTTGCCATCCTTTCATCACTGAAAGGATGATATTTTACTCACGTCCAATTTATTTCCAAACTAAACTAAATCCATATATTTGCTGTTACTAAAAAAGTAATATATTGAAAGGCTTCTATTGTGAATACGAATTTAACACTGAACGAGAAAAGAGTGATAGTCGCAATGAGCGGTGGAGTTGATTCCTCGGTTGCCGCTGCACTTTTACATGAACAAGGATATGATGTTATCGGAATCACGATGAAAACATGGGGATTTATGGAGGTAGGCGGAGCGCCGAAATATGAATCCGGATGTTGTTCGCTCGATGCAATCTTTGATGCTAAAAATGTTGCGTCCAAATTCGGGATACCTCATTACACTGTGGATTTTACAAAAGCATTTGAAAATGCTGTGATCGAAAACTTTGTCGATGAATATCTTCATGGCAGAACTCCGAATCCATGTGTTGTCTGCAATAGAAAAATAAAATGGGAAGAACTGTTAACAAAAGCAGATGCTTTGGATGCAAAATATATTGCTACCGGACATTATGCGCTTGTAGAGTATAATTCGGAAATAGAAAGATGTACTTTAAAAACCTCGGCGGATGACTTTAAAGATCAATCATACGCGCTGTGGGGATTAACCCAGGAAAGTTTGAGCCGTACATTATTCCCGATCGGAAATTATTCCAAACCGCAAATACGGGAATTGGCAGAGAAGTTCGAATTAAAAACTGCGAAAAAACCCGATAGCCAGGAAATTTGTTTTGTGGCTGATAATAATTACGAAAGATTTTTACGCGATCGAATTCCTGAAGTTATTAACAAAATTGAAAGGGGCGATTTGATTTATAAAGATAAAAAAGCCGGTAAACATAAAGGAATTCCGTTTTATACAGTCGGTCAAAGGCGCGGACTCGGCGTGGCATTCGGTAAACCGGTGTATGTTAAAGAAATCGATTTTGAAAACAACAATATTATTATCGGGGACAAAGAAGATCTTTTTGAAGACGTTGTTGAAGCGGAAGATATAAATTTTGTGAGCGCAGCCGGTCTAAAAAACGGTGAAATAATTTTTGGGAAAATCCGGTATGGCGATAAACGCACGAGGGCGGAAGTAATTGAAAGCAGCGATTCGCATTTTAAAATAAAATTCAGCGAACCGAAAAGTGCAATTACACCCGGACAATCTTTAGTTATTTACGATGAACAGGGTTATCTGCTCGCCGGAGGTATAATCAAAAAGAGGAAATAACGGTATTAAGTTTCGGTAAATATTAATGTAACTGAATTAAAGTATTTTTTTTAATGAAAGAGTATCCTAATTTTGCCGGTGTTAAATTTTAAAACAAGGAGGTAGTCTTCTCGAGTTTTGGTAGTAACGGTGCATTAAATGCAAGAGTTTTATTACTGAATCAAAGTTATGAGCCGCTTTCGATTTGCAATGTAAAAAAAGCTGTAGTCTTAATGATATTAGGGAAAGCCGAATTAGTTAAGAACGATGACCGCAAAGATATTCACTCAATTGCAAAAACTTATCCATGGCCGAGTGTAATCCGGCTGCATTCTTTCATTCGTGTTCCGTACAAGAAAATCATTTTAACCAGGAAGAATATTCTTAAACGCGATGGTCATAAATGCGCTTATTGCGGTAGGGGCGATTTACCTCTAACCATCGATCATGTAATTCCCAGAGCGCGCGGAGGAGAAGATTCCTGGGAAAATTTAGTTGCAGCCTGTTTGAAGTGTAATAATAAAAAAAGTGATAGAACGCCCGAAGAATCCGGGTTAAGATTAAAGATTAAACCTTATGCACCCAATCATATCATGTTTATCAGGCATTCGGCAGGCAGGCTGGATGATTCATGGAAACCCTACCTTTTCCAGGATTAACTTCGATTATTCGGCTATTTATATTATTTTTGTACTTTCTTAATTAACCTAATTGTTCACAAATTATTGAACCTAATGCCAAAAAAAAGAATATTAAGCGGTATGCGCCCTACAGGGAAACTGCACCTCGGTAATTTTGTCGGCGCTCTTGAAAACTGGATAAAACTTCAGAATGATTACTTTAGTTATCATCTTGTGGCAGATTACCATATGCTCACAACAGATTTGGATTCATCCAAGATTTATGACGATACATTGCAAATGGTTATTGATTGGCTTGCCGCCGGTCTTGATCCTGAGAAAGCTCCGATGTTTAGACAGTCTCAAATAAAAGAGCATGCAGAATTATTTCTTATTTTCTCGATGCTGATTACTACTTCGCGTCTTGAAAGGAATCCCACTTTAAAAGAGCAAGTACGCGATCTGAACATCGAAAATACTATTTACGGACATCTCGGTTATCCGGTTCTTCAGGCTGCTGATATTCTTTTATATAAAGGAAATGCAGTACCGGTGGGAGAAGACCAGGTACCTCATGTTGAGATAACCCGCGAAATCGCGCGCCGTTTCAATAATCAGTATGGCGAAGTCTTTCCCGAACCTGATCCTGTTCTTACTAATTTTGCCCGGTTACCGGGTCTTGATGGAAATGCAAAGATGAGCAAATCAATCGGCAATACAATTCTTCTTTCGGATGAACCTGAAGCTGTGGTGCAAAAATTACGCAAAGCAGTAACCGATCCGCAGAAATTACGAAGGAACGATCCCGGCAGACCGGAAGTTTGTCTTGTATTCACTTATCATAAAAAATTTAATGAAGCCGAGACGCCTGAAATTTATGCCAATTGCAGCAGCGGTGCGCTTGGCTGTGTTGAATGCAAATTGAAATGTGCCTCAAGAATGAATGAATTTCTTGCACCGATTATTGAAAAAAGAAAATATTACGAATCCAATATTGATGAAATAAAAGAAGTTTTACACGACGGTGAAGATAGAGCCCGCAAAGTTGCAGTAGCCACAATGATTGAAGTTCGCGAAAAAATGAAGTTAGGTTAATATTGTACAAAATCCGCCTGGAACAATTTGAAGGTCCGCTGGATCTTCTCTTATTTTTTATTCGAAGAGATGAACTGGATATTTATGATATCCCAATCTCGCGAATTACAAAAGAGTTCATTGAGTATTTACATCTTATGGAACAACTTGATCTTGAAGTTGCGGGCGATTTTATTTTGATGGCAGCCACTTTAATGCAGATAAAAGTGAAAATGCTTCTGCCTCGCGAAATAAATGAGAAGGGCGAAGAAGTTGACCCGCGCGCTGATTTGGTTAGAGCGCTGCTCGAATACAAAAGATATAAAGAAGTTTCTGAAGAGCTTTCATTCAACGAAGCAAGCCAGAAAATGGTTAGTTATCGGGGTAATTTTTCGGAAGATGAAAAAATCGAAATACCCGATTATGAAATGCTTTTGAAAAATATTACGATATACGATTTGATGCGTGCTTTCAAAAAAGTATTAATGGACAGACCTAAAGAGGCTATTCATAACATTACAAAGTTGAATGTTACTATTGATGAACAAATCGATTATATACTGGGTTTGCTTGATCCGACAAATGAAATTAATTTCGTATTATTGGTTCAAGACATGCACGAGAAATTGAGAATCATTGTTACGTTTATTGCTTTACTCGAATTGGTGAAAGTCGGCAGGATTGGAATGAGGGAATCGGCGAATTTTAACGATTTTATTATATACGGAATATCGAATGGATAAGATTTATTCGTCTGTTATCGAATCGCTTATTTTTGCCTCCGACGAACCAATTGTAGGTAATGAAATTATTAAAGCCGTTAAAGAAATTGATGGCGATGACATCGATATAAGTTTAGATGCGATTGATAAAACCGTGGATGAACTAAACAATAAATACGCAAGTGAAGAAAGCTCATTTAAAATAATAAAAATTGCTCACGGATATATTTTTGCAACTAAACAGGAGTATGCAAAATATGTCGGTTACCTTTCAATGGAAAAAAGCAAGAGAAGACTAAGCCAGGCTGCATTGGAAACATTGGCGATAATCGCTTATAAGCAGCCAATCACAAAACCGGAAATTGAATCGATTCGCGGTGTTAATTCGGATTATATGATAAACACTCTTCTTGAAAAAAATCTGATTACAATTAAAGGAAGAGCGGATACAGTCGGTCGTCCATTACTTTACTCAACAACCGATGAATTTTTAAAATATTTTGGATTATTCTCGTTGACTGATCTTCCCAAACCGCGTGAGATAGAAGAGATAATGAAGGACGAAGATTTTATTGAGCAAAAAAGAAAAATAATGATGACCGGGCTTGAAGAGGATATGGAAAAAGAAATGGAAATGAATCCCGAATCGGAAACAGAAACAAGTGGAGAAAATATTGATACGTTTGAATAAATATTTATCGGAATGCGGCATTGCTTCGCGCCGGAAGTCGGAAGAATACATAAAAGACGGACGTGTTTCCGTAAATGGGAAAACTGTTGTTGAATTATCCACCACGGTTGATCCTTTTAAAGACATTATTGAACTTGATAGCGAAAAATTAAAGCTGAAGCAAAAAGTTTATTTCATTTTGAACAAACCAAAGGGATTTATTTCTACAACAAAGGATGAAAAAGACCGGAAGACTGTTATCGATTTGATCAACACAAAAGAAAAAATTTTTCCTGTTGGCAGATTGGACCATGATACAACCGGAGTTTTGATCTTAACCAATGACGGCGAGTTTTCAAATTACCTTACCCATCCTTCGCATAAAATTGCGCGCGAATATTATGCCGTGCTTGACAAACCGTTAACAGAAGAAGACCGTAAAAAACTTATAACGGGAATATACCTCGAAAGAAGAAAAAGCAAATTCACAAAAATATTATTTCCGAAGAAAGATTTTTACAAAGGCGTTATTGTAGTTACTGAAGAAGGTAGGAATCATTTTGTGAAAAATATGTTCTTTGCTTTGGGTTACGAGGTAATGCATCTTCATCGAAACAGCTTTGGCGGAATAACGGTTGGCAATTTGAATGTAGGTAATTACCGGAAAGTAAGTTTATCAGAATTAAATAAAATTCTTAAAAAAAATGTTAAATAAATTTTTCTTCACAGCCTTTATTTTACTTTCGTTCTGCGTTAATTACGCCCAGACGGATACGACACGTTACCCGAAGATTAATCCTACAAATCTTTTACCCGATCTCCGTAATCAACTCGATGATACATTCAACGATCCGAATTTCAGCAATGCTTTTTGGGGTGTTTATATCAAGTCACTTAAAACCGGCGAGGTTATTTATAAAAGAAATTCCGATAAACTTTTTGTCCCTGCCTCCGATGTAAAGCTTTTTACTTCGGCAGCAGCGCTGCTTTTGTTGGGTTCAAACTACACATATAAAACCCTTGTCTTTACAGATGGAAATGTTGTCAAAGATACATTATTCGGAAATATCATCATTCGTGGATCGGGCGATCCTACGCTATCGTTAAAATATCCTCCCCAAAAATCACGCGATATTTTTGAGGCATGGGCTGATTCATTGCTGCTAAAGGGAATTAAGTGCATTAAAGGAAATATTTACGGTGATGATAATTTATTCGACGATCTCGGATACGGGAGTGAATGGCCATGGGAAACAGAAAATTTCTGGTATGCTTCACCATCCGGCGGGCTGAGTTTCAATGAAAATATTATTGAACTGAACATTAGCCCTTCTGCGACAAACATGCCTGCAGAAATAAAAACAATTCCGCATACAGATTATGTTAATATCGTAAATAAAATAATTACAACTGCCGATAAGAAAACGTCAATCAACTTTATGAAAGACAAAAGTACAGAGCTTGTACTATTGTCGGGGTATATCAATTCGAATGATGAGATGCAAAAAATATTTATTCCTGTTGGCGACCCAACAAGATATTTTTTAACGGTATTGAACGAGACTCTGGAGAGAAAGGGAATAGCTTTAGATGGCTACACAGCAGATCTTGATACAGAAGAATTCGAAATTATACCGGACAATCTTGTTACTCTTTTCTCGTATAAGTCAATAAAACTTGGTTCAATGATAAAAGAATTGAATAAAAACAGTAATAATTTTTTCGCAGAACAGATATTCAAAACTATTGGCCTCGAATTGTTCAATCAAGGCACAATTGAAAATGGTGTAAAAGCTTGTAATCAGATATTTGATTTGATGGGAATCTTCTCCGATAATCTTCAAATTGTAGATGGTTCGGGGCTTTCTCGACTCAATTTTATAACGCCCAAACAGATTGTAAACCTTTTGAGCTACATGTATAAAAGCGATGGATTCGAAACATTTTACGGTTCACTACCCATAGCCGGTATCGATGGAACGTTAGCAGATAGAATGTTAAAAACTAAAGCCGAAAATAATGTTCGCGCAAAACCTGGATTCCTGAACGGAGTGAGAACTCTATCCGGATACTTGAGAACGGCCGACGATGAACCTATAGTTTTTTCTATGATCGCCAATAATTTTTTAGTACCGGCGAACCTAATTAATTATGTGTTTGATTCGGTTTGTATCCGTCTTGCAAATTTTACCCGGAATTAAATTTGTTTAATTATTTCAATAATTCGCATATCCTAAAACCACTGAATCCATTGCTGACCAAAATGAGAAAACTTTCGATTGCCTTTTTATTATTCTTAATTGCTACGTCACAAACATTTTCGCAAACGATTATAGACTTACCGGACTCAATAAGTATTCGCACAGAGTCACTTCTTAGATTAAAAACTGAAATGGAAACGGGAGTGTACATCCCGACAGATTATGTCGTTGATACACTTGAAGTTGATCCATTGGCAATGGAAATTAATTATACAAATTTAGCCGGCATAGGAGCTATTGCCTTAGGCGCCGGAACAATAGTACATTTTTACCAGGCGAACGCATGGTGGAAAGATCAAAGAACAGCTTTCCATTTTCAAAATGATTGGGACTATGCACTGTGGGTTGATAAAATAGGACACTTTTATGGCGCACATATTTTATCTCACTTCTTCGCGGTTGGAATGGAAGCATCCAATTTCGATCCCGGAGATGCAGCTTTGTATTCTTCAATTGCTGCGTTTGCATTTCAATTGTACGTTGAGATTGAAGATGGATTTGGTGCGCAGTGGGGGTTTAGTCCCGGCGATGCTACCGGTGATTTCCTTGGTGCCGCTTATAGCTTTAGTCAATATCAATTCCCGGTTTTAAAAAATTTCAATCTTAAAGCCAGTTATTATCCATCGGAAGAATATAGAAACGGACAGCATAATGACGGAAATACATTTGATGATTACGAAGGTCAAAAATTTTGGATTTCGTTTAAAATGAAGGAACTGCTTCCAAAATCAATTGCGAAATATTGGCCTGCTATTTTGCAGCTCGCTGCCGGTTACGGCGTTAAAAATTTAGATGGCAGCGGTGGTGGGACAAAAGAATTTTATATTGCTTTCGATTTGGACCTCGAAGAAATTCCGCTATACGGAAAATTTTGGCAGTTTTGGAAGAGTACACTTAATTATTTTCACATGCCGATGCCGGGAATTCGTATCAGTCCCAATACGGCAATTTTTGGATTATGTTTTTAACGGTTGACTATTGAAATACAGTATTATTATCCCGACTCTAAATGAAGAAAAACTTATCGGACGGCTTTTATCGAAGATTGCCCGGCCGGAATTGAAGAACAAATATGATTATGAAATAATTGTATCGGATGGCGGCAGCAAAGATAAAACGATTGAAATCGCAAAAAACTATTGCGATAAAATTGTTGTGCACAGCGAGGCACGAAAACAAAATATTGCCGAAGGAAGAAACGAAGGTGCTAAAGCTGCCGAAGGGCAATTTTTTATTTTTCTGAACGGCGACATAGGAATTCCCGATATCCATAAGTTTTTTGAAGTGATTGAAAATAAATTTATTCCAAGTAAATACCTCGCAATGACTTGCAGTGTTTACGTATTTCCGGAGGAAGAAAAATTTTCCGATAAGGTTTTCCTCACATTCTATAATGTTTATTTTTATACACTAAATATTATTCACTATGGAATGGGAAGGGGAGAGTGCCAGGTAATTAGAAAGGAAGTTTTTCAAAAAGTAGGCGGATATAAAAATATTCTAGCTGCCGGTGAAGATATGGAGCTTTACGGACGTATTAGAAAAATCGGAAAAATAATGTTCGTTCGGGATTTAGTGATTTATGAATCGCCGAGAAGGTATAGGCGTTACGGGCATTTTAGAATATTATCGTCATGGTTCGTCAATAGTTTTTATATCTTCTTTTTCCGACGTTCTCAATCAAAAGAATGGGAGCAGATCAGGTAATGAAAAAAATATTATTTCTGCTTTTAATTTGGAGCGGAAGTGTTTTCAGCCAGGCCGGATATATCTGCTTCGATCATCCGGTTTATGATTTTCTTGAAAGGATGAATGTTCTTCATATTATTCAAGATTATGATTCTGCAGAACTTCCTAAATCAAGAAAAGAAATTGCTGGTTTCCTCGGAACTATCAAGGATAATAAAAATCTACTCAATCAAGTCGATAAAGATTTGTTGGCGGATTTTTTGTCTGAATTCGAATATGACGTGGAAAAAACTACAACCGGTTATCAGTCATTTTACCCGGACTTCAATTTAGAAAATCTAATTTCGGGGAAGGAAAAATTTCTTTACTATTATACCGATACTAATAAAGTAGCATTCTTCGCGAACTTGCAGGTTGATATTGAAAATCTTTTTGCCAATAACCGGGCGACAAATAAAAATACAAATGCGATGTTATATTCTTATCACGGAATATTAACCGGGTCATTTTTTGATAATTATGGATTTTATTTTAAAACCGGATTTGGCGCTTTTTCAGGTGATAAATCCCTCGCGCTGACCAAGAATAATTTGCGATACAATTATAAGTTCAACCTGGAAACACCCGGCTCGGTCGGTGGTGAATTGTATGATGAAACCGAAGGATTCTTATGCGCCGATTTCGAATTTATAAAATTTAAAATTGGCAGAGATAGAAAAACTTTAGGGTATGGGCGGGAGAAATATTTATTAAGTAATGAAATGCCTGCAATGGATTATCTCTCGCTTAATATAAATTACTCAATATTCTCATTTTCATATCTGCATGGGAAATTACTCGGAAATATTTCTGTGATTAGCGATTCACTGCAGGGAGAGATGAATACAGTTTCGGATAAATTTTATGTATATCACCGGTTCGGCTTCAATTTCTCGAAACATTTTTCACTTGGCGCGGGCGAGGCATTAATTTATTCGCGCAGAGGTCTTGATTTGTCATATTTAAACCCATTCAATTATTTTAAGAGTGTTGAACATGCCAACCAGGATCGGGACAATTCATTGTTATTTATTGATGCATCCAACAATTCACTTCCCGGTTTAAAATTACATGCTGCTGTATTAATTGATGATCTCGATTTTGGAAAAATTGGCAACGGATGGTACGGTAATCAAACTCTGTGGAGCTTCGGCCTTTATTCGTCGAATCTATACCAGGTATTTCCGGTAGATATTTCTTTGCAATATTTACGGATCGAACCTTACTTTTATACTCACCGTATCCTCGAAAATAATTTTACAAGCGAGGGGGCGCCGGTTGCTACTTCAATTCCTCCCAATAGTCAGTGCATCTCAGCGACTGTTTACCTACAGCCATTTTACCGGTTAAGATTCGGATTGAGTTTCCGGTATGCCATTCATGGAGCTAACGAAGTTGATGAAGAGGGAAATATTATCCGAAATCATGGTGGGGATATTTCGGTTGGCTACCGTCTTAATGATCCGGAACAAATAAAATTTATGGATGGAGATAAAGAATATTTGCGCTCACTCAATTTCCGTATTCAATATGAGCCGTTAAATAATTACAATGTTATTTTTAATCTGATGTACAACAATGATCATTTACATAAATCTAAGCGGAATGAAATGATTTACTCAAGTTTATTGTTACGAATAATCATATAGTTAAGGAGCCTATGAAAATTAGCGACGTTAAATTACCTTTATATGTTTTGATATTAGTCATCGGAATATTTCTCGGTTTCGAGTTCAAAGAATTAGTTTTAAAAAGGCAGGTTGATACCAATGTAAGTAAACTCGAACAAGTACTTCAGCTTACGAATCAATATTATGTGGATACCTTAAACGAGAATGAACTGACTGAAGCAGCAATTCATGGATTGCTTGAAAAATTAGATCCTCACTCAGTTTATATTTCAAAAGAAGAACAGGTTAGTGAAGCAGAGCAGCTCGAAGGAGGTTTTGAAGGTATTGGAATAGAGTTTCAAATAATAGATGACACGATAAATGTTGTTAGTCCGATTGTCGGAGGACCAAGCGAGGCAATTGGAGTGCTGACTGGTGATAGAATAATAAAAATTAACGGAAAGAGTTGTGTCGGATTTTCCAATTCGGATGTTCTAAAAAAATTAAAGGGCGAAAAAGGTACAAAAGTTACGATCACCATTTTACGTCCATCCGATTCAAAGACTTTGGATTTTGAAATAACGCGCGATAAAATTCCATTATACTCTATTGATTCTGCAGTGATGTACGATGATAGTATTGGTTATGTTAGTATTACTCGTTTTTCGGAAACTACCGGTGATGAGTTGATAGAAGCCCTTCAGAAATTAAAAGGGGAGGGAATGAAATATATTGTTCTCGATCTTAGAAATAATCCGGGTGGATTGCTCGATCAAGCATCGATGGTCTCGGATGTTTTTCTTAATGATAATAAATTGATTGTTTCTACTAAAGGTCGTTTGAAAGAATTCAATGAAGAATTTCACGCTGAGAAAAAATATGCATTCGAAAGAATGCCGATGGTTGTCTTAGTTAATCGCGGCAGCGCTTCAGCAAGTGAAATTGTTTCCGGGGCAATACAGGATTGGGATCGGGGACTAATAGTGGGTGAAACTACTTTTGGCAAAGGTTTGGTGCAAAGAGCCGTCATGCTAAACGATTCATCTGCCTTTAGAATTACAATTGCAAAATATTTAACTCCGGCCGGACGTGAAATTCAGAGAAAGTATAAAGACAACGGCAATTATTACAACGAAGTGATGGAAAGGGTAGAAACCGAAACTGATAATACAAGTCTTACTGAAAGTAAAGATTCAAGTAGGATTACAGTAAAAACCAAAGGCGGTAGATATATTTACAACGGCGGGGGAATAACACCGGATTACATTATTCCATCAAGTGAAATTTCAGAATCAGCCGCCGAACTAAGAAGACAAAATTTGTTCTATCAGTTTGTGAGAGAATATTTGGATAGGAAAAGGGAATCGTTAAAAAAATTATTTGGCGATGACCTCAGGAAATTTAAAAGAGAATTTGTAATTGATGAGAATCTATTTGCCCAATTTAAATCTTATGCCGGTAAAAAAATCAAATCGTTTTCGATGAGCGATCTTGATAAAGACAAAGTTTATATCAAAACTATGTTAAAAGCTTATATAGCCCGCGATCTGTGGAAGAATGAAGGGTGGTATTATATTATGCTGGATATCGATAATCAATTTGCGAAGGCTGCTTCATTGCTTCCTAAATCGAAATCGATGTTCTCGAAATTCTATTCGAAATAAAAAAGACTCATTATAAATTTCATTATCTAAAATTGAGAGAAAGCATTGAAGAATCTTATTGTACAAAGCGATAGTTTTAAAAAGCTTCGAAAAATAACAGTTCATCAGGCTGTGAATGCACTTTCAACCAAGTTGAATTTTAAAGTGAATAGTATGGGCATTAATTTTGTTTCAGTTGAAGACATTATCCGCATTAATAAGGCGTATTTGGGGCATGATTATTCTACCGACATTATTACCTTTAATTATTCTAGTGAAATCGATACTTTGGATGGTGAAATTTATATCTCGTATACCGATGCATTAGAAAATTCGCGTAAATTCGGCGTAAAATATTCAAGTGAAATTTTGCGCTTGATAATTCACGGTATTTTGCATATGCTTGGACATAACGATATAAAAACCTCAGAAAAACGTAAAATGAGGTTACTCGAAGACAAATTTCTGGCGGAATTAAAATATTTAGAGAAAAATTTTTTACGGTGATATGACAGCAAAAATTGTTGAAGTTCTTGCTCAAATACTGGATTATCTGAATAATAAAAACGTTTCATTGGACGAAATAAATAAGAAGCTTGTTAGTCAAAAAGAGTTTGACAAGCAGACTGTGAGTGCAGCTTTTAGTTTAGTTTATGATAAAGTACTGAGTAAAAAAGTAGCTAAGAATAAAAATCAAACGCGTAAAAACAAAAATTTTCGTGTGTTATCCAACGATGAAAAGGAATTACTCGGAGTTGATAATTTTAACTATCTCGTTTACTTACTGAATGTTGGTTTGATTGGCACAGGCGATTTCGAACTAATTCTTGAACAGATATTATTGTTCCCCTATAACACTATAAGCAAAGAAGATATCAACTGGCTTGTGTTCATTTCAATAATTGAATTTAATGCCGATATCTTGCCGGGAAGCCGGGTGCTGCTTAATTCGTCGGATACAATAAACTAAGTGAAAAATTTTGGTAATCTATTCTTATAAAATATTACTCAATATTGTTCTATTATATTTTTGTTAATTTATTTTTAATTTCTTCACAGAAATTTTCGATTGTTTAACTGGAAAAAAGTTCTGTAATAAATGAAAGAAATTAAGCTGAACTTAATAATCAAAGATTACCTTTCCGAGCTCAATGGTGTTAGTCGGGCAAGCGAAAAAACCATTATTGCGTACAATAATGATCTGTCTCAATTTTTTAATTTTTGCGATTCATTAAATTTAAACTCACTTGATAAAATAACGGAAAGAAATATTCGTACATATGTGATGTATCTAAGCGAATCCGGTTATAATAAAAGTTCTATCTCTCGCAAGCTTTCTTCATTACGAGGTCTTTTCGATTTCGCAGTACGAAACGATTCGATCAATAAAAATCCAATAACTCAAATTCCGAATCCTAAATCCAAACGAAAACTCCCGGATATTATAAGTATTGACTCCTATTTAAGAGTAATTAAAATATTGGATGAAGAAATCGATAATGAACCAACTAGATTGAAGAAATGTATTTTCGAACTGCTTTACGGTTGTGCGCTTCGTGTTTCTGAAATTTGCGATTTAAAAATTGGGGATGTTGATTTGCAAAATGGTTCCATCAGGGTTTTCGGTAAAGGTTCTAAAACACGTATTGTTCCGCTCGGTTCAAAGAGTTTGCCAATCTTGTTGGATTATCTAAATTCGAGAGAAAAGAAATCATACTCAGCTCCGTTTTTAATTTCATCTAAAGGGAAAAAATTAAATCCGAGATTTGTGTACGACATAGTCCATTCTTACCTTGGTAAGGTTACTGATATTGAAAAGAAAAGTCCGCATATTTTACGTCATTCTGCAGCTACACATATGCTTGATAGGGGAGCGGATTTAATGGCGATTAAGGAAATACTCGGTCATGAGAATTTATCAACAACCCAGATATATACACATGTAAGCATTGAACAGTTAAAAAAATCATACAAATCAGCGCATCCAAAATCATAAAGGAGATATTATGAACATCCAAGTCACATCCAGAAAGTTTAGGGCAAAGGATACCCTAAAAGATTTTATCACCACCGAATTAAAATCACTGGAAAGATTTAGCGATGAAATAATGGAGGCAAATGTAATACTCAGTTTCATTCATGCAAACAATAGCATTAAAAATGTTGAGATTGCATTGAAAGTACCGGGTAATACTTTGCGAATCTCCGAGACAGGGGAGGATTTCCATAAATCCGTTAGTCTTGGTGTGGATAAATTGTCCAGGCAGTTGAGAAAACTTAAAACCAAGCGTTTGGCTAAAAAAAGATGATTCACATTACCAACAAAAATATCTCCCGGAAGGAGAATATTACTGTACAATTCTTTTATCAAAACATTAAAGAAAAATTCGGTCTTAAACTTCTCACTAGCGAAGTGGGGATGGATCGATTGATTACAGATCAAAACTTACACAGACCCGGCTTAGCCTTAGCCGGGTTTGTTGAGTTATATTCTTTTAATAGAATTCAACTATTTGGCAATACGGAGATTAGATATCTTCGCGGACTTACAACTCAAGAACGAGTTGAAAGTATTAAAAGAATATGCGATTTTGAAATTCCATGCATAGTAATAACAAATGACAATGTTCCTTTCCCCGAACTTTTACGAATAGCAGAAGATCGTAAAATAGCTATTTTCGGTTCGCGTTATTCAACTACAAAATTAACCTATCTAATCAGCGATTTTTTAGACGATCAGTTTACACCGCGTTTATCGCTTCATGGATCATTTGTAGATGTTTATGGTATTGGAATGCTCTTCGTCGGAAAATCTGGTGTAGGAAAAAGTGAAGTAGCTCTCGACTTAATTGAACGGGGTCACCGTTTAGTTGCCGATGATGTTGTAATTCTTACCAAAAAGGGTGAAGGCATATTAATGGGGAGCGGAACCGATTTGGTAAAGCACTTTATGGAAATTCGTGGCGTTGGGATAATCGATATCCGCGGCATGTTCGGTGTCCGCGCTATAAGATTTCAAAAAAGATTGGAAGTAATAGTCGAATTAGAATATTGGGATGAAAACGCCCACTACACTCGCACCGGTCTCGATGAATCAAAAATAAATATTCTTGATGTGGAGATACCATATATTAAGTTACCAATCGTTCCCGGTAAAAATATAACGGTAATCTCGGAAGTTATTGCATTGAATTATTTATTGAAGCACTACGGTTATGATGCAGCAAGAATTTTACAAGACAGATTAACCAAGAAAATCAATCGTAAAACACTCGAAGTGAATAGAGCGATAGAGTATTTTGAACACGATTTTGAATAAAAATTTTGCGGTGATTTTCGGATTGACAAACAAATATTCATTTAGTAACTTCGCAACCGAATTATGAAAGAGTTTTATTACTTCTCAAAAAATAAGCTGAAATTCGTAGAAATACGCAACTTCTATAGCAAGTTCGTATTTCTAATTCTATTCTTTTCCACGTTAATTTCTTTTTTTGTTTTTGGCGGATATTTTGTTGTAAAAGAAATCTTTAATCCCGATGCAGAAGTTAAAGCTCTGCAAAGCAAAAACCGTGAAATTACGCGTAAATTGAATAGTCTCCTTGCGAATTATAAAAATCTGTCGAAGGATCTTCAATCCATCACAAAAGACAATAACGATTTAAGATTAGCTGTTGATCTTCGACCGTTAACTCCGGAAGATCGAGATGTTGGCGTGGGTGGAAGAAGCTTTGAAGATATTAATCCTTCATCTGCCGGTGAATTGAAATCTATTTTGGAAGAACTCGATTTTTATCTTGAAAAAGTTACAGCAGAAGTCAATTTTGAGAAGAATAACTATGCTGAGATTAAAGATGCATTAGATTACAACAAACGCTTGTACGAAACCATTCCGGCTATTCGCCCGTTGTTAGATTGTTCTTACGGAAGCCCATTCGGGGTTAGATTTCACCCCATTCTTAAAATAAATAGAATGCACGAAGGGCAGGATTTAATAACCGATATGTACTCAAAAGTATTTGCACCGGGTGGTGGTAGAGTTGAATTTGTTGGACACAGAGGGGGTCTCGGATTAGTCGTCGAAATTGATCACGGGTTTGGTTATCAAACAGTGTACGGCCATCTTTCCGAATCAAAAGTTACCGAGGGACAAAAGGTTGAAAGAGGCGATGTTATCGCCCTAACTGGAAATTCCGGTGAACTTACCACTGGTCCGCATCTTCACTACGAAGTACATCATAATGGAATAGTTCTTAATCCTCTTAATTTTATGTTCGAAGATATAAGACTCTTCGACTTAAGCGCTAATAAGAAATAATAACAGGAGTCAACTAGTTATATGATTTGGACGGTGGAATTAGCCTCATACCTCGACGATGCTCCATGGCCAGTCACTAAAGAAGAGCTCCTAGATTATGCCGATAGGATCGGCGCTCCTCTTGAGGTTTTGGAAAATTTGAAGGAAGTAGAAGACAATGAAGAAGTATTTGAATCTATTGAAGATATATGGCCCGATTATCCGAGTGACGATGAATTCTTTTATTCGGATGAAGACGATATGAATTAATTTTTTGCGGTACTTTTAATGGAAGAATTTGGGGCGGGAATTTTAGGTCAAAGTAAAAGTGTTCGTACCTTAAATAAAATTATTTTTTCAAAAAGAATTCCTCATGCTTTGCTATTTAACGGCAACTCGGGTGTTGGAAAACATCTTGTTGCTGTTGAATTTGCAAAATATTTATTTCAATCCCACAACCTGCATATTTCCGAGCAAGTTCTTAATAAAATAACGTACTTATCGGAACCTTATATTAAGTATGTAATGCCTCTGCCCAGGGGCAAAAATGAAAATTCTGACGACTCTCCCTTGGATAAACTTGATGAATCCCAGATAAAGGAAATAAATGAGGAAATTTATAAGAAAATTTCCAATCCATATTATAAAATAACTGTTGATAAAGCCAATAACATCAAGATCAACAGCATCCGCGATATCCGAAAATTTATTAGCATGAATTACAGCGATATACCCTGGCGATTTATAATAATTTCAGATGCGCATCTTATGACGGAGGATTCCCAAAATGCCCTACTTAAAAGTTTGGAAGAACCTCCGGAGGGAATAATTTTTATTCTCTTAACATCAAACAAAGAGAAACTCCTATCAACAATACTTTCCCGTTGTTGGCATGTTGATTTTGAACCGCTTGATTTTCAAACCATTATTGAAATACTTACAGACTATTTCAAGTTGACAAAGCACGATGCTGAAAGAGTAGCTCTTTTTGCGGGAGGTTCTACTCACACCGCGCTCGAATTAATAGAAAATGATATTGATGAATTGATTGAAAAAACCATTTCTCTTCTTCGGTTTTCACTGGTAAAATGGTACGAAAGCGCATTCAAAGAGATAACTTATATTTTAAAAAATTATCCGGCTCCGGTATTCGTTCAGATGTTGAAAATGGTATTGTTGTGGTTTACCGATACAATCAAAAATAAAATTGAATTCCGGGACTATTATTTCAAAAATCAACTCGATACAATTGAAAAATTTAACGAAAAATTCAAAGATGCCGACTTGAGCCGTATTTTTACTACCGTCGAAAACTTGATTGAAGCGATAAATCGAAATGTTAATTTGAATATTATAGCTTCGAATATTATATTTGAGTTGGGTACAATTTCGCAAAGGTAAAACGTTGTTTAATATAGATCTGTCTTTTTACAACAGTAATTCGGACATGTTTGACCTCAAAACAGCCGAAATAAAATGTAATGAACGATACCAATCCTTAATTTCATCCAATCTTAAGAATGGCTCACTTAATATCAGCGGCTGTCTTGCCTGCGGTATGGAATATCAAAACCGAACGCCATACGATGATCGGAATATTTCCGAAGTTATCTGCTGCGGATTACTCGGATGTCATTTTTGCGAATTAAATATTGATAAGCAGATTGAACTTACTCAGGATGATTTTGTACTTGTTCAAAATGAAGATATAACCGAGGTGGCAAAGATTTATGAAACGGGTGAGATTGTAAAGATTCGAAGGCAAAAACTTGGCTTGTTCGGAGAGGAACTTCCTATAATACTTAGAAAACTTAATGATGAGGATTTTGAACGGCTTGAGCGAAATAATTGCGATGAAATGCGTGCTTTCCCCTTATTTACTGAGAAAGTAAGTAAATACAATCTGATAATGAAATTAGTTAGCATCCATTTTCAATTTGATCGAAAAAAATTATTCTTCTTTTATACAGCCGATGGAAGAGTTGATTTCAGAGAATTGGCTAAAGACCTTGCTTCAGAATTTAAAACCAGGATAGAACTACGCCAGATTGGTGTGCGCGATGAAGCAAAACGAATCGGTGGTGTTGGTATGTGCGGTAGGGAATATTGTTGTGCTACGTTTATTAATAATTTCCGCCGTATTAAAACACAGTTTGCGAGCGAGCAGAATCTATCATCCAATTTATCTAAACTGAGCGGACCTTGTGGAAAATTAAAATGTTGCCTCTCGTTTGAAATATAGTAGTGTTTTACTCGGTCGTTGTTATAAATTCTTTTAATCCATCCATTTTTTTTATTTCCCATTTATTAGTATTATTAAATCAAAAATTAATACACATTGAATTACGCACTTTGGGAGATTCCAAATGAACTACGAACAAGTATTAGAAAATGTATCGGTTCTTGGTGCAGCAGGAAAAATGGGGAGCGGTATTCTGTTACTCACAGCTGTGGAAATGACCGACTTGAAAATAAAAACCCGCAACACGAATTATAAATTAAATGCGATTGATGTATCGGAAAACGCACTTACCGGCGTTTTAAAATATGTTGAAACTCAAGCGAGAAAAATTGCCGAGAAAAAAATTGATTTTATTAAAGAGCATTCCCCGGATGAAAATGATGAAGGCAAACTCATTGAGAAATATGTGAGCGAAGTGCTTTCAATAATTAATATTTCTACAAAAATGGAATCTGCAGCCTCATCCAAAATTATCTTTGAAGCAGTGAATGAAAATCCTGAGTTGAAGATAAATCTGTTCACAAAAATTGAGCGAATGAACAATTGTAATCCATGGTATTTTACAAATACTTCATCAGTGCCGATTGGTTACCTCGATGATAAAGCAGTATTAAACGGTAGGATAATCGGATTTCATTTTTACAATCCACCGGCTGTACAAAAATTAGTTGAATTAATAACTTGTCCCTCAACCAAACCAGAAATTCATGAATTTGCTATGCAATTAGCGAAAAAATTAAAAAAGACTGTCGTTCCATCAAACGATGTTGCTGGATTTATTGGTAATGGTCATTTTATGCGGGATGCATTATTCGCTCTTAACGAAGTAGAAGGATTGCATAGAGAATTATCATTTGCGGAATCAGTATTTATCATCAATAAAATTAGTCAGGAATATTTAATTCGACCGATGGGAATATTCCAGCTCATTGATTATGTTGGGATTGACGTTGTTTTGTTCATTCTAAAAGTGATGAATCCTTATATGCCCGACGAAAATTTAGAAAGTACGCTCCTTGATAAATTTATTAAACTTGGTATCAAGGGCGGACAAAATCCTGATGGTTCGCAACGCGATGGTATAATGAAATACGAAAAAGGACAGCCTATTTCAATTTATGATTTTTCGGGGGAAAATTATCAGCCTATTTCAGAAATTCGAGAGAAGTGTGATTCCCTACTCGGGAATACTCCGTCCAAAATTCAAACATGGAAAAATGTCATCAAAGCAGATGATAGGGATAAAATATTAAGAGAATATTTTAATGAATTAGAAAATCTGAATACTCCTGGCGGAGAATTAGCCAGAAAGTATTGTGCTTATTCAAGAAAGATTGCTTTGAAACTTGTGCATGATAAAGTTGCCAATAATGAAGAAGATGTTAACACCATATTGAAAACCGGTTTCTTCCATGCTTACGGCCCCATCAACAATTATATGGACCGGTCAAATATTTCATAAGAAAAAAGTTAAAGGTATAAAATGAAAAAAATTGTAATTACCTCTGCGAAAAGGACTTCCGTTGGTTCATTCCAGGGAGAACTTTCGTCATTTTCCGCGCCGCAGCTCGGTAAATTTGTTCTTGAAGCGATATTAGCTGAAACAAATATCGCCGGGGAAAAAATAGATGAAGTCATTTTAGGCAATGTACTGTCGGCAGGAATTGGTCAAGCGCCGGCGAGACAAACTGCCCTTTTCTCGGGTCTGCCAGAAAAAGTTGAGTGCTTAACAATTAATAAAATGTGCGGAAGCGGATTAAAAGCCGTTATGCTCGCCCATCAAGCAATTCAATGTGGTGATGCCGATGTAATTATTGCAGGTGGCATTGAAAGCATGTCAAATGCCCCTTACCTCTTACCTAAGGCGCGAAATGGTTATAAAATGGGTCACGGAGAAATTATTGATTCGATGATAAAGGACGGACTCTGGGATGTTTATAACAACATTCATATGGGGAAGTGTGCAGAAACCTGTGCGAAGGAATTTTCATTCACCCGCGAACAAGTGGACGATTTCGCAATAGAATCATATAAACGTGCACTCGAGTCACAAAAGAACGGAAGATTTAGCGATGAAATTGTACCGGTTAAAATTACATCGAAAAAGGAAGACAGAATAATAAGTGAAGATGAAGAGCCGAAGAAAGTAAATTTCGACAAGGTTCGTGGACTAAAACCAGCATTCGATAATTCGGGAATTATTACTGCTGCAAATGCATCAAGCATAAACGACGGTGCGGCTGCCCTGCTGATTATGTCGGAAGAAAAAGCGAAGGAGTTTGGTTTAAAACCGTTAGTGGAAATCGTAGCTCAAAGCTCCTCTGCGAAAGAACCTATTCAATTTACAACCGCGCCTGCCGATGCAATAAATAAGGTTTTAAAGAGAGCCAATTTATCAAAAGACGATATCAATCTTTTCGAGATAAATGAAGCCTTTGCAGTTGTTTCGCTTGCTGTAAATCAACTCCTTGGCTTGGATACATCGAAAGTCAATGTAAATGGCGGCGCAATAGCGCTCGGTCATCCAATTGGTGCGAGCGGCGCAAGAATTTTAGTAACGCTGATACATGAAATGAAAAAAAGAAATTCCGAATTCGGTCTTGCATCTCTCTGTATTGGAGGAGGAGAAGCCTCGGCGGTAATTATTAAAAATATTTAGTGCTACTAAGAGATTGAAAAATTTGTATAACCAAATTATAGCGCATTGATAGAAAGCATGAAACCGGAAACGACAAAAAAAATATATGGATTCACAAAATATTTTCGTCTGCTACGTATTCGCTTACAGAAATTTCTCTCGAGGTTATCTTTCCCGGATTATTCAATACTCAGTTTCTTTGCAGTAATTACCGGTGCAATTGCAGGATTAGCCGCCGTATTTTTTCACCATACGATAGAATTTTTTAATAATATTTTCTTTGAGCAAACTGCCGGCGGTTTGTTCTTTTTAGGGACTGCAGCGGTTATTTTGCTTCCTGCCATTGGTATGCTGATCCAATATTTGATGATATTGATTGCACCGGAAGTATCTAAAAAAAGAGGAGTCGCTGAAGTGATAAAAGCCGTAGCGCTTAAAGGCGGCTATATCCCGTTTCGAACAACTCTTTTCCATTTTTTAGCTCCGGTTATTTGTATCGGTTCAGGCGGCACTGTTGGTCCCGAAGGCCCGGCAGCTCAATTAGGCGGCGGCGTTGCAAGTAAGATGGGAAGTATTTTGGGATTATCCGATTCACGACGAAGAATGTTTACGGCTGCCGGTTCGGGTGCGGCAATAGCCGCAATTTTCAACACACCGCTCGGTGGAATATTCTTTGCGCTCGAAATCATTTTACTGAATGATTTGCACACACCTACATTATCTGTTCTCATTTTGGCATCTGTAACTGCGAGCGCAATCTCTCGTATATTTCTTGGCGACCTATCAGTTTTTGTTTTCAACTCAATTTCTATTGGGAATTATGAACAGCTTTATCTTTACGCAATATTAGGACTCACGACCGGAGTTGTTTCAATTTTGTTTATTCGCTATTCCAGCTTTACTCAATCATTTTTAAAAAAAAGAATATTTAAAAAATTTCCTCAGTGGAGTGTGATGATTTTAGTTGGATCAGTGGTTGGACTTTGCGGATTTTTTTACAAGGATATTTTTGGAATCGGGTATCAGGGGATAAATAATATTATTGCTGTTAAGTATCCCATCAATATTGTTTTAATCCTTTTAGCTATGAAATTTTTGTTAGTTCCACTCGTTCTTAATTCCGGCGGATTTGGAGGAACTTTCGCTCCATCATTATTCATGGGCGCTTGTATCGGCTACATTTTTTCTTCTCTTTTAAACTCGTTCTTCGGATTGGAATTAAATACAACCACTTATATTCTTGTTGGAATGGGAGCTATGCTCGGAGGAATCAATTCTATCCCGATTTCAGCGATACTGATACTTTTTGAAATGACAAAAGAATATGCCTTCATTCTACCTTTAATGCTTGCTGTAGTGATTAGCAATACACTTGTTCAAGTTGTTTTCAAAAGCTCGGTGCATCTGAAACATCTTGAGCATGAAGGATATCATTTAAGCAAAGGAAGGGACACCGGAGTATTACGCTCACTGTACGTTGAAGATTTCATGAAACCGGATGTGGAAGTCATCTCGGAAGAGATGCCACTAAACTCTCTATTAACGCATATTATGGACAGCACTCACAGTAATTTTTATGTTAGTGATTCAAGCGGCAAATTGAAAGGGATTATTACCGAAACCGAACTGCGACCGATAATAACTGAATACGAATATCTCCGTGAAATGCTTGTCGCCAGGGACATTGCCAGACCGGGAATTGTGATTGTACATCCGCACGATGATTTAGAGTATGTGCTCAATCTATTCGCCAAACAAAACGTAGAAGAATTACCTGTTGCTGAAGTTGACGATATCGATACGATTATCGGTACAATTAAAAAGCAGGATATCATTTCCGCATATAACCAGGAGAGTTTGAAAAATGATGCGGCGGGTGGATTGGCAAGAGAATTAAAATCCATCAAAAAACTTGAAGCATCAAAAGTTGCTGAAGGTTATTCGATTGTTGAACATTATGCGCTTCCAGAATTTGTGGGTAAATCTTTAGCTCAGCTTCGCATAAGAAACCGTTTTGGATTGGAAGTTCTAATGATTAAAAAGGAGAATCAGTTTTTCTCCGATAATGATACTGAAGTAATTGTACCCGGTCCGGATTATCTGATTCAAAAGGAAGATGTGCTTGTTTTCTTTGGGAAGGATGAGAATATATCCGTTGTATCAAGCTGGAATTAACCTATTTAAAATATACTAAAGTAAAGTTGATACAGAGAAAATAGAGTGGATGGCTTTAGGTTTATATTGTTTTTTAAAGCGGCGCCGAATAATTCTCCCAATTGATTTACCCTCATATCCCGCAAACTTACTGCACCTTCAACGGCGAATGATGATTCGAATAATTCAACATAAACGCTTGCAAATTTTGCAAGATTTATGAAACTGATATTGTAAGATAAAAAAGCATTCCCGAAGAAATGGGGGATTTTATCTTTGTCTCCAAACTCGTTCTCCGGTGAATCGTAAAGTAAGTGCGACGGCAGATTTTTTATCTTTATTTGGAAAATACTTTCCTCGACTGAGGGAAGCGGAATATCAACTCGTATGTTCAGCAATGGTAATTTGAGCGGCATCTTATTGTAAGGCAGACAAGCGAAAGTCAAAGCCAGCAATGCTTCAGAAATATCACCGTCGAAATAAATATAGGATCGATTGAAAAGTGTATCTACCAAAGCAAGATCGTTATTATCATTCTTTAGTGAATAGAAGTAATCTGAAGCAATAAAATTGGAAATGTAGATCACGCCTCCACTCAAATCATTTGCTTTTTGAGCATGGCAGTTGGAAAATTCCACAAAGGAAAATATTATTAGTATGGCACAAAAGTTTATGGTTCTAAAAATCATATCATCAGCTATATTTTACAACCAAAAATAATCATATTTTTATTTGTACTAATTATTGGGATGTGTAATGAAAACAAATGGCTTTTTAATTATTATCATTTTGCTTCTATCGGGCGAGATATTCTCACAATCAACTGTGCAGAATATCCCCGAAAAGGTTTTAAATAGAAACTCATATAAAAGGTATGAATGGTTTTATAAACAAAGAGCTTTCCCATTCGATACAATACCAATGTCATATTTTATTAATCAGAAAAATAATGAGCAATTAAAATATAGCGATATAAATAAAAACAAGAATAGTGACATAATCACTGAATCGATAGGTCCCGCCGGACTTGATATGAAATCTCATCCTCATTGGGGATTAGTAAGTGGTCGTGTTAGAGCATTGGCAGTGCATCCTACCGATCCTAATATTGTATATATCGGCGCAGCCTCCGGCGGTATTTGGAAATCCACTGATGGAGGCAGCACATGGGAGGATATGGGGAAGGAATTGAATTCGTTAACATTCGGCGCTATCGCAATAGATCCGGTAAATCCTCAAAATGTATATGCCGGCGGCGGCGAATGGATGCGTTATTTTAATTCGACTACTTACGATGGTCGAGGTTTATTTAAATCCACCAATGGCGGTAATTCATGGGATTTAATAAATGATGACTTCGGTGATAGAACTCATTTTTCATCTCTTGAAGTAAGTCCCGGTAATTCGAATATAATTTTTGCCACATTGGCGAGCGGTTATTCTTTTAATATGAATCCCGGAAATGAGGGAGTATGGAAAAGTACCGATGCCGGATTGACCTGGACAAATGTTCTTCCCAATGATGATACTTTCGATATTCTGCCGGATCCGGTTGTGCCAAATAGAGTTTATGCTGGCGGCGCTGGTGGATTTTATATCTCGACTGATAATGGCGAAACATGGAGAAATTCGTCAGGTATGATTTCCGGAATTGCTCTTGAAAGAATGCAAATCGCCATCTCGGTTTCGTCGCCAAATACAATCTATTTACTCATATTTGGCGGCAACAAAATGAGATTATTTAAATCCGAAGATAGCGGCGAGACTTGGGCAAGCGCTTCGCAACTTTACGACAGCGGACAGGGATGGTACGATTTACTCTTAGCGGTAAATCCTAACAATGCAAACGAAGTTTATATTGGCGATGCTGAATTAAGAAGATCAACTACCGGTGGGGGCTCTTTTAGTTATGTCGGGGGAAGTTACAGTCAGCAGGACATGCATGTCGATTTCCATTGCATGGTTTTTGCGCCTTCGAATCCAGCAATAAGATATGTAGGCTGCGATGGCGGCGTATATAAAAGTACAAATTCGGGCAGTTCATGGGCGAGCCTTGGTACCGGACTGAGTACGATTCAATTTTATAGAATCGCTTCTCATCCTTCCAATTCATCAATCGTTTTTGGAGGCGCGCAAGATAATAGCAACTTCCGCACAACCGATGGTGGTTTAACATGGGGCACAGTTACTTTTGCAGATGGTATGGAATGTTTTGTAGATTATGCCGATCCAAACAATGTTTATATGTCAATTCAATACGGAACTTTATATAAAAGCACGAATGGTGGTGCTTACAATTCCTTCAATGATATCACTCCCGATAAAGGAAATCAACCATCAGCGTGGGTAGTGCCTTATTTAATTCATCCTTTCGATCATAATATCATTTATACTGCATCCGATCGGCCATGGAAATCAACAAACGGCGGAACTGATTGGTTGCCGATGACTCCCAATGCAATCTTATCTGCTGCGATAGAAACGATGGCCATTAGTCCATTAAATCCGGATATCATGATGTTAGCCGGTGATGATACGCGTATCTTCGCTTCAACTAATGGGGGCAGTAATTGGTACACTATCGCTACAAATATTCCCGATGCAGGGCGCACTATTACAAGAGTTGTCTGTGATCCTTACGATGAGAATACAATGTATGTCGTAAGATCAGGCTTCGGTTCGGGTAAAATTTATAAATCAAAAGATCTTGGAACATCCTGGGAAAATATATCGGGTGATTTGCCGGACATACCGCACAATGATTTATTTATTGATCCGAGAATTCCCGGGCACTTATATACCGCCAATGACTTTGGAGTTTATCGTTCGATAAATGGAGGGGAGGAATGGACACGACTGAATTTTGAAATTCCATTCGTACCGGTGATGGATTTTGATTACAGAGATTACGGTAATGAAAGAATATTGTGGGTCGGAACTCACGGAAGATCAGCATATCGCGTTTATCTTACTCAACCCGACGGAGAATTTATTGATTTAGCGCGCCCGGTTGGAAGTGAAACATGGATTGAAGGAACTCAACAAAAAATAGTATGGTGGAGTAATGATGTTACATCAGTCGATATAGATTTTTCTACTGATAATGGATTGAGTTGGGAAAGCATTGCGACCGGTTTGGATGCATCGCTTCGAGAACATACATGGATTGTACCCAAGCTTAATTCGAGTGAATGTTTAATCAAAGTAGCTGACTCTGAGAATAATGCAATATTCGATTCGAGTAATAGAACATTTGCGATTAACGAGCTTGCCATACCCGAAGCTGTTTCACCAGTCAATAATGAAGGTGGTGTTACAATTTTAGCAAAATTGGAATGGGCTCATGTTAATGGCGCCGAATCATATTCTTTACAGCTCAGCACCGATCAAAGTTTTACGAATTTTCTAATTGACGAAGAAGGAATAATCGAGAATTCTATAACTACAACTAATCTTAGTTTTAACACAATTTATTATTGGCGAATTAAATCCGAAAATACCGGTGCAGAATCGGGGTTTTCGGAGGGATATACTTTTATAACTCAGCTTACTAAGCCGGTGTTATCTTTACCCCAAAATAATTCGAAGGATTTACCTACAACAATTACAGTTGATTGGGAAGCAGTTGACGGTGCAAATAATTATTCGGTCCAGGTTGCGAAAAGTGTAATTTTCAACAATGTTGATTTTGAATTTGGCGGGATAACAGCAACTGAAAAACAAGTTGAAAATCTGGAAGAAAATAAGAAATATTACTGGCGAGTAAAGGCATCGAACGAACTTACTTTCAGCGAGTATTCCGATCGTTGGAATTTCCAAACAGCACAGATCACTTCGGCAGAATTAAATGATAATATCCCCGGTGAATTTACACTTTACCCAAATTATCCTAATCCATTTAATCCCGAAACAAGGATCCGGTTTGGACTGCCTGAGGAGAGTTTAATAAAAATCTCGATATTCAATTCACTCGGTCAATTAATAGAAGAATTATTAGATGGTAACTTGAATGCCGGTAATCATGAGATTACCTGGAATGCATCTAATTATCCAAGCGGAATTTACTTTGCAAAATTCCAGGCTTATTCGAGTGAGTCGAACCGGCAGTTCACAAATAATTTGAAATTAATATTGCTCAAGTAAAAATTTCAGCTTATTATTAAAGTGTTGATTAAACCATAGTCAGAAACCATTAAAGGGATCGTTATGGATTTTAACTTTGATGATGAACATGTTCTCATCCGCAATACAGTAAGAGAATTTGCGGAGAAAGAAATTCGTCCAGCCGCTAGAGAATTGGATGAGAAAGAGGAATTCTCAGTTTCTCTAACTAAAAAAATGGGCGAGTTAGGATTATTCGGAATGACTCTCCCTGTAAAATATGGCGGACAGGATTTGAGTACCCTTTCTTATATTATTGCTGTGGAAGAATTAGCGCGGGTGGACGGTTCTCAAGCAGCTACTCTTGCTGCACATAATTCTCTCGGTGTAGGACCTATCTACTATTATGGAAATGAAGAGCAAAAAGAAAAGTACCTTCCCAAACTTTGCACTGGTGATGCCTTATGGTCATTCGGATTAACCGAACCCGACGCGGGTTCCGATTCGCGCGGATCAAAAACAAAAGCTACTTTAGAAAACGGTGATTGGATAATTAACGGCTCAAAGATTTTTATTACGAACGGTTCATCGGAATTGTCTTTGGGCTGCAACGTCCAGGCTGTAACTAATGAAGAGAACGGAAAAAAAGAATTTTCAACTATCATTGTTGAAAACGGAACACCGGGCTTTTCAGCCAATATCATGAGAGGTAAAATGATGTGGCGTGCTTCGAATACATCCGAATTATTTTTCGATAACTGCCATGTACCGGAATCGAATTTACTTGGCAGGCGGGGACAGGGTTCACGCATTATGTTAAGCACTCTCGATAACGGCAGGCTTTCAATAGCAGCGATGGGACTTGGCTGTGCACAAGGCGCATACGAACTTGCGTTGAATTATTCAAAGGAAAGAAAACAGTTCGGCAGCTCGATTTCGAAATTTCAAGCAATAGCATTCAAGCTTGCGGATATGGCAGTAAAAATTGAACACGCGCGAATATTTCTTTATAAGGCTTGCTGGATGAAAGATAACGGACTTCCTTTTGCTAAAGAAGCCGCAATGGCAAAACTTTATTGTTCTGAAATCGCAAAAGAAGTCACAGACGAAGCAGTGCAAATTCACGGTGGATACGGATTAATAAAAGAATTTGAGGTCGAAAGATTTTATCGCGATCAACGATTGTTGCAAATCGGCGAAGGAACTTCCGAAATTCAACGATTGGTTATCTCCCGTTACATTGGCTGTTAAACATTTTCCTTTTACTTTTATAAAACAAAAGTTTCAATAAAACCATTTTCTAAATTAAACTTATCATAATATAATCCGATAATTATAACTAAAAGTACCATATCCTTTGGGATGTATGGTAGGAGAAGGGCAATATTCAGTTCGGTAAGTTAAATCTCAATATTTTTTTGGAATTATAGCAACAACATTCATTTGTGGAGAGAAAATGAAAAAACTAATTTCCAATTTAAAGGTATCACGCAAGCTTTATTTAATATCGGCTGCATTTATTTTACCAGTACTTTTCCTATTATATGCGTTAACAACCGAGCAAAATATTAGAATCGATTTTGGTCAAAAGGAGTTGTATGGTGATCAGTATTTGCGCCCGCTGCGACAATTATTTGAAATAGCGCCACAAATAAAATATAATAGCAGTATAGGCATATCGAATTCTTCTACCGAACAACAAACCATTATACAGAAAATTGATGATGTATTTAAATCATTGGATGAAGTTGATGCCGAACTAAATGAATATCTAACAACAACTGATAAATTAAACGAATTAAAATCAAGCTGGGATGATCTGAAAACCAACATCGAAAATTCCGGGAAACAGGATAAATTTAATTCAAGTATCCGTGGATTGATTTCTTATGTCGGCGATATGTCAAACCTTATTCTCGATCCGGATCTTGACAGCTTCTATTTGATGGACGCTACACTGCTAAAATTACCTGAAAATTGGGATCTTCAATATCAATTACTTACTTATGTCGAAGGTTTGATTTCAAAGGGATTTCTAACTCCCGATGAAAAGACGGAATTAACTGTGAAGCTGGGTCTTTTAAAGAATAATACAATTGCACTCGACAACGATTTAAAAGTAGCCTTCAATAATAATCCAGCCGCGAATTTAAAAAATGCTCTCGGCGCCAATATTGAAAAGTGTATTGAGGTTACAAATCGATTTACATCAATGATCGATGAAAATATTTTAAAGCCGGACTCTATTTCAATTAGTGGAGAGTCATATCGTTCCGTTGCCAATTCAGCTATCGAAGAAAATTTTAAATTTTGGGATTCAACGATTTTTGAACTCGACGGACTCCTTCAGGCAAGAATTGACGGATTCACCGGTAGTAAATATCTCACTTTGATTAGCATCGGGATTTTGCTGCTGGTTACACTTTCTTTCGTGTACTTTATTTCGAAAAATATTACAACCTCAATTTCGGAATTATCCGATAGTGCGCAAAAATTTGCTGCCGGTGATGACAATGTAGAAATTAAACTGCAATCTGCTGATGAACTCGGAAAACTTGGAGAAGTATTTAATCAGATGATAAGAAAGATACAAGAATCAATTTTACAGATAAAGAAAGAAAAAGAAAGCGTTGATAAAAAAATAGAATTAGCGGTTAAGGAATCCGAGTTGAAGAATGCATATTTGAATGAAAGTGTAAATACAATGCTGAATGGAATTGAAAAATTTGCCAACGGTAACCTGGATATTGAATTAAAGATTATCAATAATGACGAAATCGGCAAATTATTTGGTGGATTCAATAAAGCAGTTAAGTCAATTCGTAAATTAGTAGTTACTTTGAATGAGGCAATTAACTCCACGGCGGAATCAAGCAGGCAGATAAGCGTCAATTCAAATCAAATTGCCGCCGGAATAAATGAGCAGTCAATGCAAGCAAATGAAGTTGTGGCTGCTGTAGAAGAAATGACGAAGACGATATTTGAAACATCGCAGAATACGGAAAATGCCTCGAGTTCGGCTAAACGCTCGGGTGAAATAGCCAAAGAAGGAGGAAAAGTAGTTAACGAAACAATCGAAGGAATGGTTAAAATTTCCGGAGTTGTTCAAAAAGCTGCTCAAACGGTAATGGAATTAGGCAACAGCAGCGATCAGATAGGTGAGATAATTCAAGTGATCGACGATATTGCCGATCAGACAAATTTGCTTGCATTGAATGCAGCAATCGAAGCCGCAAGAGCTGGTGAGCAGGGCAGAGGGTTTGCTGTGGTTGCAGATGAAGTTCGAAAGCTTGCCGAACGTACAACAAAAGCCACTAAGGAAATTGCAGGCATGATTAAACTTATTCAGGAAAAAACCGCCGGCGCTGTAGAGTCAATGAACGAGGGAACATTGGAAGTGGAAAAGGGAAAAAAATTAACGGATAGAGCCGGTGAATCGCTTAATGAAATTATTAGAAGCGCCGAGGAATTAGTTGATTCCGTAAGTCAAGTAGCCGTTGCCGGTCAGGAACAATCGAGCGCCGCAGAACAGATTAGTAAAAACCTCGTAATGATAAATGATGTTACACAGGAAAATGCTTCGGGAGTTCAACAGATTGCTCACTCAGCAGGAAAATTGGATGAATTAACAAATGATCTCAAAGAATTGATTTCAAAATTTCAATTTACAGAAAATGAACTGGCATCTAAAATGAGTTCTAATTCTTATAGCGATTATAAAGTCCGGCCCAATGGTAAAGTTGTTGTTCAATAATAATTAAAAATATTATCGGTGGGTTTTATATTTCTATCGATGATGCAGTATTTTGGTCGAGCCAGCGCTAAACTGAATTATTGCATTGAATAGAAGAGAGAACAATTCTTATTTTTGACGTGACAAAAAAAGAAGATAATGATTAACTCTATTACAAGTATTATTTCTATAATAACTATATCCCTTCTATTCATTTTCACGATCTCACTATTTACCTTTAAAAAAGAAAAATTCCCGGCGCGGTACATTCTTGCGCTCTTTCTTTTTTCGAATGGAATTTATATTCTCAATTTTTATATCCCGGTATTGGTGGATTATAACATTGATTATGCCGGCTTTTATTTTATTGGGAAATCGACGGGATTTCTATTCGGACCTTTATTGTACTACTATGCACGAAAAATCAATAATAAATCTTATTTGATTTCCGGAGGCAAACTCTTCCATCTAATTCCCTTTACAATTTACTTTCTATTCATTTTCATCTCATATACAATCCAGGGTTTCGTTGTTAAAAATTTAATCCTATCCGGGCAACTTGTCACATTCGGCAATATCAGAAATATCTGTAATTGGTTGATGCAGGTTCACATTATCGGTTACCTCGCTTACACAATCATTATTCTCCGGCAATACGATTCCGAAATAAAAGAACACTTTTCATCAATGGAAAAGATGAATTACAGTTGGCTTATTGTAATTTTTATCGGATTTATTGCGATGTGGGCTGCTGATATCGTCCATTTGATATCGTTACGTGTGAATTTCATCAATTCTTTCACAAGTGATTTACTTACGATTCTCTCACTATCGACAAATCTTGTGATGGCAGTATTTCTATTCATAAAAAGTTTTCAAGTGGAGCAGGTAACCGTTGATCTTGAGATTAAAAAGAAATATCAAAAATCCAGATTAACGGAAACAGATAAAAACTCTCTATCAACGCAGCTCGAAGAGGTAATGAATTCCCAAAAGCCATATTTAATTCCCAACATAACGATAACCGAACTTTCCGAGAAAGCCAATATCCCGGCGCGTTCATTATCCCAGGTTATAAATGAAAATTACAAAATGAATTTTTTCGATTTCGTAAATTCATTCAGAATAAATGAAGCTAAAGGGATGCTGAAAAATCCTTCTCTAAAAGATAGAACTGTTCTCGAAATATTATATGAATCGGGATTCAATTCAAAGACAGCCTTTAACAGGGCTTTCGTTAAAACCACAGGGATTACTCCGACTGAATTTAGGAAAACAAACGGTAGGGAAGAATAATTACCCCAAAAAATCCTCACTTAGTTACAAAAAATTAGTACCACTTCCTGATCTGGAACGAAAAAATACTTGTCCACATTTATTTTCGCATCGCACTTATTTTAAAGGAGAAAAATCATGAAAAAAAATTGGACAATTCTACTCTTAATTTGCTGTACGATTTTAAGTCAAGCAAAAATATTAAATGTACCGGCGGAATATTCCAAAATTCAGGAAGCGATATCGGCGGCTCAAAACGGCGACACTGTTTTGGTTTCGCAAGGTACTTATTATGAAAATATTAATTTCAGAGGAAAAAATATTGTTGTAACAAGTCAATTTATTTTTTCCGGTGATTATAACGACATTATTTCTACGATAATCGATGGAAGTCAACCGGCAAATGTTGATACGGCAAGCTGTGTTTTAATAATATCAGGTGAAAATGAAACTGCGGTTTTGCAAGGTTTTACAATCACCGGCGGAAAAGGCACTAAATGGCGAGACGAGCACGGCGCGGGGAATTATGTTGAAGGCGGCGGAATAATTATTGCTTTATCCTCGCCTACGATAAGATATAACATCATCCGCGATAATGAGGCGATCAGAAAATCGGCTGGGATTACAAGTGCGGGCGGTGGTGGAATTAGAGCCGGGGATGACAATCCCACAATCGTTAATAATATTATTATGAACAACAAAGCTATGTACGGTGGAGGAATCGTTCTAAATTACGCCCCGGCATTAGTAAAGAATAACGTTATTTATAACAACAAAGTGTATCAGGCTGTGAATAATGCCGATACTTTTGGCGGAGGCGGATTATGGATTAATGGCTCCGATGGTCAGCCTGTTATTGAAAACAATACAATCTTTGGTAATTCATCATCGGGCACAGGTTCTTACAATCCTGCCGGCAGGGGAGGCGGAATTTTAATATGGAGTATAAAACCGATTATCCGGAACAATATTATTTGGGGCAACACTCAAACCAAAGACAAACAATTACACGCTTACCAATCTACTCCTACAGTTGAATATAACAATATCCAGGATAGTTTTGCCGGGACAGAAAATATTTCAACCGATCCATTATTTGATACTTGGAATTTTTATTTAACAATCGGTTCACCTTGTATTGATGCCGGTAATCCGGCAGAAGAATTTAACGATGTAGCAGATAATGGAAATCCAAATGCAGCCAAGTCGCCATCCATGGGAACGCTGCGAAATGATATTGGCGCATACGGCGGACAGTTAGCAATGGCAATGGGTCAGATAATAACTGATGTTGAAATGGGAATGAACAATTCCTTGCCAGGTGATTTTATTTTATTCCCGAATTACCCTAATCCGTTTAATCCGACAACGGTAATCAGTTATTGGTTGTCGGTTTCCAGTAAAGTACAGTTAAAGATTTTTGATTCGCTCGGAAGTGAAATTTCCACACTTGTTGATAAAGAAGAATCCGCAGGATATCATGAATCAATTTGGAACGCATCCCGATATGTAAGCGGAGTTTATATTTACCAAGTTTCTGCGATTGATAGATACGGCAAGAAATACAGCGATTCAAAGAAGATGATCTTACTCAAATAATCTTGAATATAGAAATGACATATCTACCCATTCTTTTCTCACGAAGATATGTCATTTCTAAAGTGATAATTCATTTCCCAATTCAACTTGAAATTGTTAATTTTAAGTGTGAATGTTCTTTGAATTGATTGAAGGACCACCTTGGCAACGTTTGGCTTACTTTTGTGCCGGGTGCTATTGAATCTGTAACAGCTACGCAGCGAAATAACTACTACCCATTTGGTACGCGTGTAGCTCTTGTTGAATCCGGTACGCCAAATAAATATTTGTATAACAGCAAGGAACTTAACGACGAGAACGGATTGTACTGGTACCATTACGGAGCGCGTTTTTACGACCCGCAGCTCGGGCGATGCCTGCCCGGCGAAGTGTTTTTTACGGAGACGGGGCACACTATGCTTGTCCGGCGTATCCCGACGTAAAGTCGGGCGAAGACGGAGACCCTGCCGACGAGTTCCACAGCCCGTACTGCTATGTTGGCAATAACCCGGTGAATTTGATTGACCCGGATGGAAGGCAAGTTAATAGAGTAACGATGGATTTAATAACTCAATATTATCTATATAATACTCCAGAACCAATTGCTTTTGAATACGAATTGCCAACAATAATTATTGAAGCAGAAAGAGTTGCTAGGCCAGTTGAATATGTGAAAGGACCGATATTGACAATTGGATTTGGTGCATCATATGCTGGCGGATTGGGAGCGAATTATTTTATAGGTTATAATATTAATTTAAAGAACGGATATATGAATACATTTGCTTCATGGGGATTATCTGCTGGTTTGGGTTCCAACTATGGGCCATCAGTGCAACTCAGACCTAATTCTTCGCTCGCATCAGCAAACGGTTGGGGTTCTAAATTAACATCGAGTAAAAATTCTTATGATATTACAATTTCTAATTATACTTTTATAATCAAAAATCCATCACGAAAGAGTCTAGATTTAGAAGGAGGAGGTTATAGTATTTTTAATCCAGGAACTGGTACAAGTATGCCCTATGTTGGTTTCGATTTTACTTTTCAAACGAGTTGGGGAAATCCCCAAAAAATTAAATAGTAAATTAGTATGAAAAAATGGAACTTGTATATTTATTAACTATAATATTAGCATTGTCAATGCATTTTTTATCTTGTTGTTTTTTAAAAAAAGAGTACCGTGAGAATCGAGAAAAAGTTAAAGTAAACATTTACAATTCTTTTATTGTTCCTCAAAAATATTTTTCGAGAATGGGCAAAATACTTTTTTTCATTTCTCGTTTATTAATGATTGTTGCGGGAATACTATTATTTATTGATCTATCTTGATATAAAGGACTATCGAATATGGATATTGTTATAAACCATTTTTAAAGTTCTAATTATAGAAGATAGTTCTATAATATCTGACTCTGCTTTGATGACTTATGCCTTTAAGAACAGTTTTAAACTGTATATGAGTCCAACATCGCTTATCGGTGGAAAGGGAGAAATGGCAAATTGTAAGTTAAATGCACGATGATTATTTTTGTACAGAAACATTAGGGATGAAAATGGATAAAATGAAGCAAAAGAAAACAATGAAAGTAAAAAAAGAAAAGACAAGCCAAATAATCCGTTATGCTCTTTCGAAAATTGAAAAATTAAGCTGGGAAATGGGCGGGAAAAAGTATTCCGACCGCAGCGAACTTTATGATAGATAGAATATTCGTTGATACCAATAATTTAAAAGCCCAACTTTTAACCATGAATGCAGGCGGAAAAGTTGGGCTTTTTCGTTCATACAATCCGCTGCTGGGTGAGAAGGGAGTACCGGACGAAGTCTGGGGAAGTATTTGAAATATTGTGGAGTTGTGATGCGTAAGATTTTATTTTGTGCACAAACCGGCATTCCAAATCCCCCGTCAGCCTTCGGCTGACACCCCCTTTATTAAAGGGGGAATTTTAAACAGTCTCCCTTTAGTAAAGGGAGATGCGGCTTCAGCCGAGAGGGATTTGTAAAGAGGTTGTGATTTGAATAGACAGAATATTTTTATAATATAAATACATGAAACGACAAGATCTCATAACAAATTTAAGATGTTTACCCTACAACCCGAAGTTGAAAGAACGTTCAAAAGAGATGCGGAACAACTCAACAAAAGGTGAGATTAAATTCTGGTGTGAGTTGTTGAAGAACAAAAAATGCGGGTATCAGTTTTATCGACAGAAGCCGCTTTATCATTTCATCGTTGATTTCTATTCGGCAAAACTAAAATTGGTTGTTGAGATAGACGGAACAAGTCACGATGATAAAAAGGAATATGATGAAGATAGAGACAAGATATTAAATGGACTCGGATTAAAAATCCTTCATTACAGGATGAGCAAGTGATATGGAATTTTCATTTGGTTGAAAAGGATTTTATAGAACAAATAAAACTACGGGAGAAAGAACTCGGCTACTTTTAAATCCCCCGTCAAGCTTCGCTTGCCACCCACCCCGGCTTACAATATTGCCGGGCAGGCTTTATTAAAGGGGGAAAATTTAAACAGTCTCCCTTTAGTAAAAGGAGATGCGGCTTCAGCCGAGAGGGATTTGAAGTAGCGTGGAAATAAAAGACCAAAATTATTTATAAAGGCAACAAACATGAAAACCACAAAACTATTATTCATCGCATTATTTTTTGCAGCACCGAACTTGTTTCCCCAAATGGTAGAAAAAAGCTATGTAATATTAACCACCGGTGAAAAGCTCTTCGGTAAAGTGGAATACACCAATCCGCTGCTGGGCGAAAAGGGAGTAATGCTGAATGACACAACCAAAATTCCGTTAAGTAAGGTAAAGTTCTTCGAGAACGCAGACGGATACTTCGGCGTTGTGCGTAGCAATTTCAGTTTCAACGTGGTACGCAGAATTAAAGTCGGTAAAATCAATCTGTTCAATGAAACTTCGTCGTACTACGCACCGCCTGCATTCCACACGGTAAGTACTCCGGGCGGCTCGTTTACCGTATCAAGCGGCGGCGGCGGAGTTAATTTTATGTCTTCCGATTATTTCAACAAAGGCGACGGAGATATAAAAGCAGTAAGCTATGCCAATCTTAAAAAGGAATTAGCGGACAATCCCGTAAGCATAGAATATCTTGAGAGTTACAACTTATGCAATATAATTTCATGGGGACTTGTAATAACCGGTCTGGGCCTAACCATCGGTACAATGGCAAGCGCAAGTAAGGAAGAACCGCCATCGGGCGCAATGCTTACGATTGGGATAGGCACAGCCATATCTGCCTGGATTCCATATTTAATGAAAGGCGGCAATATGCAAAAGGCTATAGAAACGTATAACGCGGAGTAAGTTTTAAACCGTCTCCCTTTTGAAAAGGGAGTACCCGACGAAGTCGGGGGAGGGATTTGAAATAGCATGGAATTAAAAGCATTCACCTCATCATTCGAAATTCAGCGTTCAATACCTGCCCGGCGTTTTTTGACGGGACTGCCCGGCGAATAGACGGGTTCAGTATTCAAAAAAATTAAGGAATATCGAATAACGAACTAAAGTTGAAGTAAACAATATGAATCAAAAGGCAGTAGTTAAAATTAGAAATGACATATCTACCCATTCTTTTCTCACGAAGATATGTCATTTCTAAAATCATAATTAACAATATCATGTCTGTAAAACCCCAACATTAAATTTCGGAATATTAGGATTGATATTCGCGGTTTGGATTGCTAATGATATTAATAGTTTGTTGAATATTTCAAAGCTCTATAAAGTTATATTAACAATGGATGACTTACTTGAAAAAACATTTTTATTTGTTATGCGAATTAAATATTTTATGAATGGATTTATCAGATTATGCTCTCATCCTTCAAATGACTATTATGGAAAGAATAATTTGTTTAAGCACAATGGGTAATAATTATGGCGATTGAATTTAATGAAAAAATAATTGGAGATTATTGTAAGGCTAACGGAATAAAAAAACTTTCCTTATTTGGCTCATTTAGTAAAAATAGTTTTAATGCTGATAGCGATATAGATTTACTTGTTGAATTTGAAGATAACATGGAATACGGATTGCTTGATATATCAAGAATGGAAAATGAATTAACAGAGATTGTTAGAAGAAAAGTCGATTTACGCACACCGGATGAATTGAGCAGGTACTTTAGAGAAAACGTTGTCAAAGAAGCCCAAGTAAAGTATGGGAAATGAGGACAGAATAAGAGTCCTGCATATGATTGACGCTGCAGAGGAAGCGTTATCATTTGTGAAAGGAATAAATAAAGAAATATTTTCTTTTAGAAGGGAGCTAATACTATCTGTAATAAAAGATATTGAGATTATTGGAGAGGCAGCTTCAAAAATTTCGGATCAAACCAAATCGAATTTTACAAAAATACCATGGAAGGATATAATAGGTATGCGGAATAGGTTAATTCATGGTTACTTTGAAGTCGATATAAATCTTGTTTGGAATACGGTTAAAAATAATCTCCCTGCACTGCTCAAAGAACTTCGTGAGATTGTAGCCTAAAGAAAGTAATCTTCCAATGCAGCTCATGTCTGTATCACACCCACATTAAATTTTAGAATGACCGGATTATTATTCGCAGTTTGGATTGCAATCGAAACGTACTCACGAGTAAGAGCCGGATCGATTATCTCATCAATCCACAAACGCGCTGCAGCATGCAACGGCGTACTTTTTTCATTGTAGGAATTTATAATTTCATCAAGTAGCTTTTTCCTTTCCGCATCGGAAAATTCTTTGTCGTCTTTTTGCATCTGTTTTAATTTTATATCGAGGAGTACGCTGCTTGCCTGCGCGCCGCCCATTACTGCAATCTTTGCATTCGGATAGGCGAAAATGAATCGAGGATCGTATGCCTTTCCACACATTGCATAATTACCCGCGCCAAAACTGTTTCCTACAATGATAGTAATTTTAGGAACAACGGAATTCGCAACCGCATTTACCATCTTGGCGCCGTCCTTAATTATTCCGCCGTGTTCCGCTTTACTTCCAACCATAAATCCGGTTACATCTTGAAGAAACAACAAAGGAATTTTCTTTTGATTGCAGTTCATCATAAATCGTGTGGCTTTATCAGCGCTGTCGGAATAAATCACTCCGCCAATTTGCATTTCACCGGCGCCTTTTGCCGATTCAGTTTTTACAATGCTTCGTTGATTAGCCACAATGCCAACAGCCCATCCGTCGATTCGTGCATACGCAGTAATAATTGTTTTACCGTAACCGGCTTTGTATTCGTCAATCTCACTCCCATCCACTATCCGGGCAATCAGTTCGTACATATCATATTGGTTTAACGGTTCTTCGGGCAATAAACCGTAAATTGAATTCGGAGTAAATAGAGGAGGTCGTGATTCGATACGATTGAATCCGGCTTTATCAGTTGAACCAAATTTCGATACAAGACTACGGATAGTCTCAAGACATTCGTCATCGTTCTTAATTATATAATCTGTAACGCCGGAGATATTCGAATGAACTCTTGCGCCTCCAAGACTTTCGTTGTCCATCACTTCACCAATTGCAGCTTTAACGAGATGCGATCCCGCAAGGAATACGCTGCCTTCACCTTCGACGATTAATACTTCGTCGCTCATAATAGGGAGGTAGGCTCCGCCGGCAACGCACGGACCCATAATTGCCGCTATCTGCGGAATCCCCATCGAAGACATTACTGCGTTATTGCGGAACACTCTTCCAAAATGTTCTTTATCGGGAAAGATATCCTCTTGCAATGGAAGAAATACTCCGGCGCTGTCAACAAGGTAAATTATCGGCAGTCTGTTCTCGATAGAAATTTCCTGCGCTCTCAAATTCTTTTTAGCTGTGATTGGAAACCACGCGCCGGCTTTTACGGTGGCATCATTTGCAACAATTACAACATCCCGCTCATGAATTTTACCAATACCGAAGATTGTCCCGGAGCCGGGCGCTCCACCGTATTCGGAATACATATCGTGTGCGGCAAATGTATTTATCTCAAGGAATTTACTTCCATCATCAATAAGCTTTTTTATTCTTTCGCGGGCTGTCAATTTACCTTTTGTATGCTGCTTTTCGATAGCTTTCTTTCCGCCACCAAGTTCAATCTGCGAACGCACAGCGCCAAGTTTGCGCAAAAGATTTTTATAGTAATCCTCGCGTTTCAAGTAGGATTCATTTTCTTCGATCTGACTTCCGATTTTTTTCATGCTTCACCGTTTTGATGATGATATTAAAAATCGTTTTTGTAATGCTTCACAAGTTCATCCGCAAGTATGTATGGCGATATTTCGCCGGTTACTACTTCCGATATCAATCTGCCCAATTTATTTTCACGGGACTCATTCCAGAATTCATTTCTTAAAATCTTTTCAACAATTTCTTTTATTCTGATTTTTAGGTTTTTTTCCCGACGCAAAATGAGAAGGCTGTTTGCAACTAAATATTCACGGTGCCGGTTTACTTCATCGGCGATAATATTTATCCCTGTATTTTCCGAAGCAATCGCCCGGATTATCTCCGGCATCCATGAATGTTCATCATGATGTTTGAACTGAAGTATTGTTTTAATCGAAGTGAGCGCTGAATCGGCGCCGGGCCTGTCGCTTTTATTCAAAACAAATATATCGGCAATCTCCATCAATCCGGCTTTCATCGCTTGTATCGAATCGCCGGATTCCGGGACGAGCACTACAATTGTTGTGTCGGCAGCACGTGCAATATCAAGTTCGGATTGACCAACGCCGACAGTTTCAAAAATAATTATATCAAATTCGGCTGCATCGAGAACGTCCGCTGCATCAACAGCTTTTTTACTGAGTCCGCCGAGACTGCCCCTTGTAGCCATGCTGCGAATAAAAACATCGGGATCGTTACTAATCTCATTCATCCTTATTCTATCGCCAAGCAAAGCCCCACCTGTAAATGGACTCGTCGGATCAACGGCAATCACAGCAACACTTTTGTTTTGCCCGCGATATAGCTTTGTTAGTTGGTTAGTAAGAGTTGATTTACCTGCGCCGGGCGGACCGGTAATTCCAATTCGATATGCGTTACCGGTTTTTTTGTGAATTGAATTAATTATTTCAATAGACGAAGTAGATTCTTCTTCGATTGCAGTAATTATGCGGGATATAGTTTTTTTATCTTTATTAAAAATTTTATCGATTTGGTTCGTATAATTCATTCGGCTATTTATTGTTTGTACAATCCGTATTGATGAATGTATTCTTTTACTTTTAATGGAACAAGAAAATCGATTGAAAGATTTGATTTCACTCTTTGCCTAATTTCAGTAGAAGATATTTCGATTACAGGTGTATCTACATAAACAGCTTCGCCGAAATATTTATGAAGTTTTTTTATCTCCATATCTGTTCGTCTCTTCAAAACAACAAGTGTTGATAGTTTTATTATCTCATCGGGTAAATGCCACTCGTCGAACACAATAAGATTATCGTAACCGATAATTAACTCAACGTTATCGTACTGCTCCTTAAAATGCTTTATTGTATCGATGCTGTACGAGATTTCACCTTTGTTGATTTCATAATCAGAAACTTCGAACTGATCATAGTTTTCTAATGAAACCTCAAGCATCCGTATTCTGTGAAGTCCGAGCGAGTATTCGAATGCAGGTTTATGTGGTGAGATGTTGCACGGGATAAAAATTATCTTCGATAACTTTCTTTCTTCAAGAAGACTTTGAGCGGTAATTAAATGTCCGATATGGACAGGATCGAAAGAACCGCCAAAAATTCCTATTGCGTTCATAGAACTTCCTTAGTCGGGTATAGGGTTATCCATCGGTGAAATATTTCCGGTTAATAATGCATTAATGCGCTGTCTCAATAAATCGATTTCGGCAGAATATAATTCACGTTTTCCTTCTTCCAAAAATTTTACCTGCTCTTTTCTGAATGCAAGTTTAGTAGTGCATTTAATATATTCTTTCCTAATGGATTCCTCAACCCATCCCGGATAATTCCGCGATGTGGTAGATAAAATATTTTTATGCATTGACGGAATATTTTCATCAGCCAAATGAACGAGCATCAATTTGCGTTCATGCTTTACCGAAATATTAAACATTACAAAAAAAGTAACGATGGCTGCAATCATAAATAATAAACCAAAGAGGTATGTTACCGGGAAGCTAACTGTGAGATTCCACAAGAAGTGAAGAAACATTGCAATACCCAATCCAATTAACGGGTAGAAATATTTTTTGCCTGGTGTTCCGAACTTAGCTCTTCCAAGGAAGGAACCGAATGTTGCGGTTGCAATGCAGTGCATAACCGCGGAAAAGATTGATCTGATAATTACAAGTAAGACCCAGCCGACGATTGTATCGCCGTACGTAATGAAATAAAGAAAATTTTCCGTCATACCGAAACCAAGACCGATTGCGCCGCCGTAAACTAAACCGTCGGTAGCGTTATCAAAATATTTATTCCGCACTGTTTTGAGTAAGAACGCTCCCTTGGCAATTTCCTCAACGAACGGGGCAATTATTACTGCGCCAGCTAATGACATGCCTTCGGGACTCTGGATTAAAATGTGGAATGGAATCGAAAGTAGTTGACTAAAAACTATTCCAAAAAATATTGCGCCGAGCGCTCCCCACAGAAAATGTCTGAGAACATTACTGAATAATTCTCTTTCGTTTCTATCCATTCTCCAGAGAATAATAAGGTATAAAAACATGGGGACAATAGCGGCGATGAACGAGGCAAATATCAGCATAAAATTTCCAATTTTATTTAGGATTATTTGACAACCAATTTTTTAATTCTTTCAAACCGGGTTTCTTTCCGTACCACAATATACCAATCTTAAAAATTTTTGAGGAGATTTTTATTATAAAAATCGTAAACAGTATTGTGAGCGCGATTGTGATTAATATTTCGTGAAGCGGGGGAGTAACTATATTTAATTTCAGCAGCATTAACGGTGTGGTGGTTAGCGGGAAGTAAGTGAATATTGTTGCAAGCAGCGAATCCGGGTTTTGAATAACCTGTATCGAAACAACAATAGGTATGATAAGAATAAAACTAATATAACCGGTAATTTGCTGTGCCTCGTGGTCGGTTGTTACTATTGATCCGACCCCGACAAAAATTGCAGTATATAAAAAATATCCGAGGATAAAGTAAATTAGTTGCAAATGGGAATTATGAAGCGAAGTAATACTCAATATTCCCGTTCCAAAAACAAAGAATCCAACGAGTGCCCAAACTGATATTTGGAATAAGCCAAGCATTGTTAAACCGAGTATTTTACCTTTTAATATATCATCGGTTGTGCAGCTTGAAAGCAGCACTTCAATCAGCCGGCTGGATTTTTCTTCAATTAAGCTACGTACAAGCATGCCACCGGTAAATAGTATCATCATTATGAAAACCATTATGAAAAAGTAAGCGCTTAAAAATGTATTCAACAAATCGGCTTCGGTATCCTTACCCGATTCCTGAATTTGGACGGTTTTAATATAAGTTTTGGAAAGCATGTTTTTTATTTGTTCTGTCTTCAAGTTTGCTTCACGAAGTCTTGACGAAATCAATACTTCGTTAAATGATTTTTCGAGTTTCATTAGCTTGGTAAAATTCCCTACCGAATTACTTCGATATTTGATAGTAATTTCTTTGTCTTCATTAATTATGAGATAACCGTCTATATCGTTCTCGAAGACAAATTTATCATATCGATTCTGCATCCTCTCAATAGAGCTATTATCATTGTGCAAACCCATAATTACAAATTCCGGCTGACCATCTTCCAATTTTAGTTTTGATAATGCATCTACGAAATCATCAAAATACTTTCCGGTCAAATCGAGGATTCCAATTGGTTGAGGACGTGTTTCTTCAGCTGATGATACAAGGGTAGGGATGAGACCTACGAGAATTATCAGCAGGGGAGTAATAATCATAGAAATTATAAAAGATTTCCGCTTAACTTTTTCTTTGAATTCCCAAACCGCTATTGTCAAATATTTTTTCATTGCTCCACCATCATTTAATCGTTTCCAAAAAAATATTTTTCAATGTTGGTTCTATATATGAAAAATGATTGATATCGATAAGTGAGGAAGCATCTTTCAAAAATTGGCTACTGGTTAAATCCCTGAGAGTTATTTCTGCGGAATTATTGCCTATGATTTTTATAATTACTCCGGGAATGGATTCAAGTTTTTGCACATTGCCGGTAAATTCTATCCGGTACGAATTTTTACTAAACTGTTTTTTAATTTCTTTTAGTGAACCACTCAATATATTTTTTCCATTATTCAACAAAAGAATATCTTCAACAATGAATTCTGCCATTTCCAAAAGATGTGTTGATAAAATAACAATCTTTCCGTTGTCAATAAATTCAAGGAGTATTTCTCTAATCATTTTTTGATTGATGGGATCGAGTCCGGAAAATGGTTCGTCAAGTATTAAAATTTCGGGTTTGTGTACGAGCGCCGTTATGAATTGAATTTTTTGTTGATTGCCTTTTGAGAGTTCTTCAATTCTACGGTCTTTATACTGCCAAACATCTAACTTTTCCATTAATGCATGTGCATTTAATAAGGAGGCCCTCGCGGGCATATTTTTTAATTTTGCCAAATATTCAATAACATCAATCACTTTACTCTTTTTATATAGCCCACGCTCTTCGGGAAGATACCCAACAATATCTTGAAAGCGATTATTAACCAAAGTACCATCAAATTTAACCGTGCCGTCGGATGGTTTTATAATATCGAGGATTATACGAATTGTAGTTGTTTTTCCGGCTCCGTTAGGACCAAGCAATCCAAAGACTCTTCCACGGTTTACTGTGAAGGATAAATTATCAATAGCCGTTACATTTCTATAATTTTTTGTGAGATTCAGAATCTCCAGCATGTCAAATATTTACCATAATTTAAAAGAAACCTTATTTTTCGATTAAAATACGATTCAGGCACTTTAATTGACCGATATAAAAGATTGCACTGAACGAGGCTACTTTTCTTGCGATTAAAAACTCAACTCAATATATTTGAACCTTATTTTTACGGAAATTAGCCGATGATAATCAAATTCAACAATTTCCCGGACGGTGTCCATGAAATAATGTTTGATGAACCATGTTCCGAAATCGGCTTAGGTGAACCGTTCTTTGATAATGTTAAAGTTAAATGCCGGATGGATAAATCGCATAGCCAGCTTGTACTGAATAATGAATTAACAGTTAGAGCGACTTTCGAGTGCGATAGATGCATGAAAACATTCGACATAGATTTAACAAACAAATTTAAGCTAATTTATTTATGCGAGCCAAATTTAAAATCAAACGAGGAAGAAAATTTATATTTTCTATCGCCAGATGCCGATAAAATTGACATCAGCGAAGATGTTAACCAGTTTGCTCTGTTAACAGTCCCGATGAAAAAGCTATGCTCGGAAGATTGTAAAGGACTTTGCCCGGAATGCGGCAAAGATTTGAATTTAGAACAATGTTCATGTCAAAAAGCCGAAGTGAATCCCGTATGGGATAGATTGAAAGATTTGAAGATAAACAATAAAAAAAACAAGAAGGAATGATATGCCAAATCCGAAACGAAAAATGTCGAAAACCAGGAGAGACAAGAGAAGAACACATTATAAAGCAACTGCACCAACGTTGAGTAAATGTTCACATTGCGGTGAATTGAAACTTAACCACAGAGCATGCCCAAGCTGCGGCTATTATGCAGGCAGATCAATGTTTATTCCCGAGAGCTAATCCAGCAATTCAATGAACGAAATCTCCGATAGGCAGAAATGCATTATCGCAGTAGATGCGATGGGAGGAAACTTTGCACCTAAGAACGAAATTCTTGGCACTGTTTCCGCCATGCAATCTGATAGCTCCTTCGAGATTATTCTCGTTGGGGATAAAGAAAAAATATTAGCGGTTGCCAGGCAAGAAAATGTTGAACTGGATGAAAAATTAATTTGTCATGCTTCGCAAATAATAGATATGCATGATAAACCGACAGATGCTATTAAGAATAAAAAAGATTCTTCGTTAGTTGTTGGTGCCAAACTAGTTAAAGAAAAGAAAGCACATGCTTTTGTAAGTACCGGAAATACTGGCGCGATGATGGCTGCCTCTACTCTAATTATGGGTAGAATTCCCGGTGCAAGCAGACCTACGATAGGGGCAATGTTCCCTACAACAAAAGACAAGTTTTGCATTGTGTTTGATGTAGGCGCCAGTGTTGACAGCAAACCCCATCATCTTTTTGAATATGCTGTAATGGGCTCAATATTTTCGAGAGAAATATTCGGTCACGAAAATCCCTCTGTTGGATTACTGAATGTCGGGGAGGAAGAATCAAAAGGGAATGAACTGTCCCTTGCGACATTGAAATTATTGAAAGAGTCCGGACTCAATTTTTATGGAAATGTTGAAGGTCGTGATATACTGAATGGAATGGTTGATATTGTTGTTTGTGATGGTTTCGTTGGAAATGTACTTCTTAAATTCGGTGAGAGTTTTTTGACTTTTCTTAAAACCAGATTAAAACAATTTGCCGGAAAAGGATTTCTTAACAAAATGAAGGCTCTTATAGTTAAATCTGTCTTAAAAGATATATTGACGGATATGAATTATGAAGTACACGGCGGTGTACCACTGCTTGGTGTTAACGGAATCAGCATTATTGGACATGGTTCAAGCACCCCCCTGGCAATTAAAAATATGATACATCGTGCAAAAGAAATGTACGATAAAAACCTGCTTCAAAAATTTGAATTATCTTTAAAAAAATAAAAGAAAAAATTATTATGAAAATTACTGCGAAAATTACGGGTCTGGGTATGTACGTCCCGGATAAAATTCTGGACAATAAATATTTTGAGCAGATTGTTGATACAAGCGATGAATGGATAAGAACAAGAACCGGAATTTCTGAAAGAAGAATAATTGAGAATGGCGCTACAAGCGATTTAGCAACGAGAGCAGTTCAAGATTTATTAAACACATCCAAAGTAAAGCCCGAAGAAATTGACATTATTATTGTAGCTACAGTAACGCCTGATATGTTTTTCCCGGCAACTGCATGTCTCGTGCAAGATAATGTTGGTGCAGTTAATGCATGGGGGTTCGATCTATCTGCTGCTTGTTCCGGATTTCTTTTTGCGCTTCAAACCGGAGCTAATTTTATTGAGTCTGGTAATTATAAGAAAGTTATTGTTGTCGGCGCTGATAAAATGAGTTCGATAACAGATTATACTGATAGAAATAACTGCATTTTATTTGGCGATGCCGGCGCTGCGATTTTATTGGAACCGTCGGATGTTCCGGCGTTTGGAATTCAAAATTCACTTCTCCATATAGATGGCTCCGGAAGAGAAAGTTTATATATGAAAGGGGGAGGAAGCCTTAACCCGTCTTCACACCAAACCGTTGATAATAAATTACATTATATTTTTCAGGATGGTAAAGCTGTATTCAAAGTGGCGGTTAAAGGTATGGCAGATATTTCAGTAGAGATTATGGAAAAGAACAATCTGAAATCTGAAGATGTAGCTTATCTTGTTCCTCACCAGGCAAATCTAAGAATTATTGACGCTACTGCTGCCCGTATGGGACTTCCTGATGAAAAGGTTATGAAAAATATTCATAAATACGGAAATACAACTGCGGCAACAATTCCATCATGTCTCGTTGAATATTATCGTGATGGAAAATTGAAGAAAGGTGACAAATTAATTTTAGCAGCCTTCGGCGCCGGGTTTACATGGGGTTCAACATATCTCGTTTGGAGTATGGACTAATGGGAAAAATTGCATTTATTTTTCCCGGGCAAGGTTCGCAATTCGTAGGAATGGCTAAGGATTTGTTTGACAATTCGGTTGAAGCAAAAGAGATGATTAAAACTGCCGAAGAGGCGACAGGCGTTGCATTATCGCATATAATGTTTAATGGACCGGAAGACTCATTAAAACAGACTGATATTACTCAACCGGCAATTTTTCTCCACAGTGTAATTTTATCATCATTGATTAGAATTATCCAACCTGATATGGTTGCAGGTCATTCGCTTGGGGAATATTCGGCATTAGTTGCCGCCGGGGCAATTCAATTTTATGATGCAATAAAATTAGTTCGAACTCGCGGTGAAGCTATGCTGCAAGCCGGTATAGATCAACCCGGTACAATGGCAGCAGTTGTTGGTCTTGATTCAAATGTGCTTGTAGATATTTGTAAAGAAGCTTCCGCTTCAGGAATTGTTCAGTGCGCAAACTTTAATTCACCCGGACAAATTGTAATATCAGGTTCGGTTGAGGGCGTTCATGCTGCGATGGTTATTTGCAAAGCCCGCGGTGCAAAACTTGTTAAAGAATTGGTAGTAAGCGGTGCATTTCATTCACCTTTAATGGAAAGCGCCGGTGTACGATTGAAACAAAAACTTGATGAAACGAATATTTACAATGCAAAGGTTCCGGTGTACGCAAATGTTACAGCAAAACCCGTTGTTAACAAAGATGAAATAAGAAAATTATTATTCGAGCAACTTAATTCACCCGTGCGATGGGAAGAAACGATTCTAAATATGATTGAAGATGGCGCTGATGAATTTGTTGAGGTTGGCCCGGGCAAAGTTTTGCAGGGATTAGTAAAGCGAATAAATCCGGGTGCTAAAATTTCCGGTATTGATAAGTATTCCGATCTGGAAAGGTATTTATAAATGTCCGATAAATTTGAAAAAAAAATTAATGGCTATTTCATAGATCCATTAATCTTCACATTCAAGTTTGTTAAGGGATGCGATGTTTGCATTTGTTACGGCGAATGCTGTTACTACGGTGTTTACGCAGATATCAAAGATTATGAGAAGATAATGTCTGTAAAAGACAGAATCATCAAATCGATGGATGATTCGCAGACCAAAAATCCCGAAGATTGGTTTGAAGAACCCGAAGAAGACGAAGACTTTGAATCGGGGATGGCTGTTGGAACCGAAGTTTATAATCAGAAATGTGTTTTTTTAGATAAAAGAGGTTTTTGTACATTGCAAAAAATTGCGATGGAAGACGGTGAATTGAAGTGGAAATATAAACCATTATATTGTATATTATTTCCGCTCGTTATTCACAATGGTGCAATTACTGTTGATGATGATCATCTTGCGAGAATGCATTATTGCAACAGACCGGAAAATCAGACCTCAACTTTATTTGATGCATGTAAGGATGAAATAAAATATTTGCTGGGCGATGAGGGATTTAAAGAATTGGTTGATTATCGGGAACATTATTTAAATAATAGCAAAAAGGACTAAATTTATTATATGAATAAAACAAAGAAAGCAATTGTAACCGGCGGTTCGAGAGGAATTGGCAAAGCAATAGTAAAAGAATTAGCGGTAAGAAATTGTAGTCATATCCTTTTTACTGATATAGCTTTCCCCAATGATAATCCCGATGAATGTGCGGCGGAAATTGCAAAAGAAATAGGCAATCCGGAAATAAAAATATTTGGTTTTAAAGCTAATGCAACTTCATTCGAAGATGCACAGGCAACAATTCAAGCTGCAATCGAGAAAATGGGCGGAGTTGATATCGTTATTAACAATGCCGGAATTACAAGAGATAATCTTCTTTTAAGAATGACCGAACAAGAATTTGATTCTGTCATCAATGTGAATTTGAAAAGCGTATTCAATTATACAAAAGCAGCAATCAAACACATGATTTCGCAAAGGTCAGGCAAGATTGTAAATGTGGCTTCGGTAGTTGGGTTGATAGGGAATGCCGGTCAATCGAATTACTCTGCATCCAAAGCCGGTGTAATCGGATTCACAAAATCAATAGCAAAAGAAGTTGCATCGAGAAATATTAATGTTAATGCCGTAGCTCCCGGGTTTATTGAAACGGATATGACGAATAAACTTAATGACAAACAAAAAGAAGCCTTAGCTCAAAATATTCCAATGGGAAGAATGGGCAAGCCCGAAGATATAGCCCGTGTTGTTGCATTCCTTTGCAGCGAGGACGCGGATTATGTTACGGGACAAGTAATCGCCATCGATGGCGGAATGGTAATGTAAACAAACATATTTATAATTAATTAAATTAAACAATAACATATTCATAGGAGATTCAAATGGATATTGAAGCAAAAGTAAAAGAGATAATAATGGACAAACTTGGTGTAGAAGAATCACAAATTACACCTGAAGCTTCTTTTACTAACGATCTTGGTGCAGATTCCCTCGATATAGTTGAACTCGTTATGGGATTTGAACAAGAATTCTCAATCTCTGTACCCGATGAAGATGCCGAAAAACTAACTACAGTTGGTTCGGCAATAAATTATTTGAAAGAGAAAGTAAAAGCTTAGTTAAAAATGAGGTTGTTTATTATTCATTCTTACTGTAAAAATTTTTCCAAAGAGTGAATTGTAATCGAAAAGAACAACCTCTTTTTTTTATTTAAATAAATAATATAATCTATAACCTAACCGGTGTTTGTATGGAAAAAAGACGGGTTGTTGTTACCGGCATGGGCGTGGTAACACCAATTGGGAATAATGTCGATGAATTTTGGAAAGCTCTTATTGAAGGAAAAAGCGGAGCCGAATTAATTACTAGATTTGATACGTCCGAACATTCCACAAAGTTCGCATGTGAAGTAAAAAATTTCGATCCTTCTATATATGTTGATAAAAAAGCGCTGCGGCGTATGGATATATATGCTCAATTAGGTGTGGCATCGGCTGTAATGGCCATGCGCGATTCCGAAATTGATCTTGAAAAAGTCGATAGAGAACGATTCGGAGTTATTTACGGATCCGGGATTGGTGGAATGAATATCTTCGAAGCGCAACATATAAATTATTTGAACGGTGGTCCAAAACGCGTAAGTCCTTTCCTCGTTCCGATGATGATTTCCGATATTGCCGCTGGTTTAATTTCTATTGAATTTGGTTTGAAGGGACCTAACTACGCAACTACATCTGCATGTGCAACATCTACCCATGCTATAGGTGATGCATTCATTCATATTCAAAGAGGTTCTGCTGACTTAATGGCTTGCGGTGGTTCCGAATCTGCAATTACCGGATTAACCATAGCAGGATTTGGTTCGGCAAAAGCGATATCAAATTGGAATGATCGATATCACGAAGCATCAAGACCTTTTGATAAGGACCGCAACGGTTTTGTTATGGCTGAAGGCGCCGGTACACTTATTCTCGAAGAGTATGGTCACGCCGTTAAAAGAGGCGCTAAGATTTATGCGGAGATTATCGGTGTTGGTATGACCGGCGATGCATTCCATGTTACGGCTCCTGCACCTGAAGGCGAAGGTGCCTTCCGTTCTATGCGTGAAGCCTTGCGTGATGGCGGCATTGAAAAAGATCAAGTTGATTATATCAATGCCCATGGTACCTCAACTGAACTGAATGATCTCAACGAAACCAAAGCCATTAAAAACCTTTTCGGTGAACATGCATATAAATTGAAAATCAGTTCAACCAAATCAATGACGGGACACCTTCTTGGCGCTGCCGGAGCTATTGAATCTGTTGCTACAATTCTTGCTATTAAAAATAGCTTAATTCCTCCGACTATTAACCTGGATGAACCCGATCATGAATGCGATTTGGATTATACTCCTAAGAAAGCTGTTGAAAAAGATATTACATATGCGCTTAGCAATACATTTGGATTCGGCGGACACAACGCTACTCTGTTGTTTAAAAAATATTCCGGATAAATCTTGTCTGTAGGATTTTTTTCGAAACTTCGCTGGAAGTTTTTCAGAAAAGAAAATAAAAGCGAGTTTCAAATTGGTGGGAAAATAAAATCGCTGGAAAAACTTATTGGTTTTTCTGTTGGAGATACTGTTCCTTACCTAAATGCATTAACTCATAGATCGGCTCCCGAAGGGCAATATGATTATTTCCAATCGAATGAGCGGTTGGAATTTTTGGGGGATGCCGTTTTAAATTTAGTTATTGCAGATAAACTTTTTGTAAAGTTTCCGAAAGAAGGCGAGGGCTACCTTACAAAAATCCGTTCCCATCTTGTGAACAAAGATATACTTGCCGAATGCGGAGAGAAGATGGAATTGCAAAACCTGATATTTTACAATGAAAAATTCCTTAACGGCTCGCACTACGGCATGAAAACAATACTCGCCGACGCTGTTGAAGCGCTTATCGGCGCGATTTATATTGAGGGTGGATTTGAAAAGGCTCGAGAATTTATCTTCAGGTGGATTTTATTCCCAAATCTTAAAACGGGTAAATACGAGATCGATTTGAATTTCAAAGGGCAGCTTTTGGAATATTCCCATTCGACCAGGATGGCTCAACCGTCATATCGTGTTGTTAAAGAAGAAGGACCCGAACACAGTAAAAATTTCACTATTGAAGTTTGGATTGATGGCGAATCCTATGGAGTTGGTACCGGCAAGAATAAAAAATCAGCCGAACAATTAGCCGCATTGGAAGCCCTCAAAAAACTAAAACTTGTTGAATAAATTTTCCCGCATTTTTCCTATCACATCAATTTTCTTATACTTTTTTTGTAGATAATTTTGAAGACTTATTTGAGTATATTTTCACTTAATAAATAAGAATTTTCGAATAATTAAGAGAAATTTTATGTCACTTTTCGATTCAACAGACCAATTTGTAAACAGGCATATTGGAGTCAACAGTAACGACATTTCAGAAATGTGCAAGACAATAAGAGTAAATTCACTCGACGATTTGATTGATAAAACAATACCTTCAGGAATTAGAACTTCACAAAAATTAGAATTAAACAAACCGCTCTCGGAATACGATTTTTTGATTAGACTAAAGGAAATTGCCAACAAAAACGAAATATTCAAATCATTTATTGGATTGGGTTATTATGGCACCAAAACACCATCGGTTATTTTAAGGAATATATTAGAGAATCCGGGATGGTACACTGCTTACACACCTTATCAAGCAGAAATTTCGCAAGGACGACTTGAAGCGCTTTTAAATTTCCAAACTATGATTGTTGATATGACGGGTCTGCCGATTGCAAATGCTTCGCTGCTTGATGAAGGTACTGCGGCTGCCGAAGCGATGACAATGTTGTTTGCTGCGAAGAAACCAGGTAAGAAAAATGCGGATACTTTTTTTGTTTCGCAGGATTGTTTCCCTCAAACAATCAATGTATTAAAAACACGTTCAAAACCATTCGGGATAAAAATCCTTGTTGGCGATCATACTAAAGTAGAACTTGATGAAAATATTTTCGGCGTGTTAGTTCAATACCCGAATGCCTTTGGCGAAGTGGTTGATTATTCCGATTATTTCAAACAGGCTGCATCAAAAGATATTTATAAAGTTGTGGCGGCAGATCTTATGAGCCTTGCATTATTAACTCCTCCAGGGGAATTCGATGCTGATGTTGTTGTAGGTTCATCGCAAAGATTTGGCGTACCGATGGGATTCGGCGGCCCACATGCGGCTTTTTTTGCTACCAAAGATGAATTTAAACGGAAGATGCCTGGAAGGATAATTGGTGTTTCAGTAGATGTTTACGGAAGGAAAGCATATCGTATGGCGCTTCAAACTCGCGAGCAGCATATCAAGCGCGAAAAAGCTACGAGCAATATTTGTACATCTCAAGTTTTGCTTGCGGTAATTGCCGCTATGTATGCAGTATATCATGGCCAGAATGGAATAAAAGCCATCGCAGAAAAGATACATGATCTTACAAAATTGTTAAACGGTGGATTGAAAAAACTTGGACTAAACCAGGTAAATATAAATTTCTTTGATACACTCTCAATTAAAATTGATGACGAAGATTTGATTGAAAGAATTAAAACTGAAACAGCAAAGAGAAAAATCAATCTAAATTTCTCATATAAAAATATTGTTGGAATCTCACTTGATGAAATTTCCGAATTCGACGATGTTGATACACTTCTCTATTCGTTCGCTGTTGCAATGGGCAAAGCTGATGAACCTTTGGATTTGGATTCGAGTGAGTTGAAATTTTCAGCTATACCGCAAAACCTTACTCGGCAGACGGAATACTTAACTCATCCTGTGTTTAGTTTATACCATACCGAAACTGAATTAATGCGTTATTTGAGGAGATTGGAAAACAAAGATATTTCATTAACTCATTCAATGATTTCCCTCGGCTCGTGCACAATGAAATTAAACGCAGCAACCGAAATGCTCGGAATAACATGGCCTGAATTTTCTCAGTTGCATCCATTTGTGCCCGAAGATCAAGCGGCAGGTTACATGGAATTATTCAACGGTCTCGAGGATGCATTATGCAAAATAACCGGATTTTCAGCTGTATCTCTTCAACCTAATTCAGGCGCTCAAGGCGAGTACACCGGACTGATGGTTATCAAAGCATATCATGAAAACAAAGGAGATCATCATAGAGACGTTGTACTAATTCCTTCTTCGGCGCACGGCACTAATCCGGCAAGCGCAGTTATGGCTGGTGATAAGGTTGTGATAATAAAGTGTGATAACAATGGTAATATCGATTTAGAGGATCTGAAGCAAAAAGCAGTTCAGTATAAAGATAATCTCTGTGCGCTTATGGTTACATATCCCTCAACACATGGTGTATTTGAAGAAGAGATTGTTGAAATATGTAGAATCATTCACGACAACGGTGGTTTGGTTTACATGGATGGAGCCAATATGAATGCGCAGGTTGGGTTAACAAGTCCATTCATAATCGGTGCAGATGTTTGTCATCTTAACCTGCATAAAACTTTCGCTATCCCCCATGGCGGCGGCGGTCCGGGTGTAGGTCCAATAGCAGTGGCAGAACATCTCGTTCCTTTTTTGCCGGGTCATTCGGTAGTAAATATTAATAGAGAGAAAAGTATAACTGCTGTATCATCAGCCCCATGGGGTAGTGCCAGTGTTTTACCAATCTCTTTCGCGTATATAACAATGATGGGCGGCGAAGGATTAACATTGGCAACTAAAGCTGCTATTCTAAACGCGAATTATCTCAAAGCGAAATTAGAACCTTATTACAAAGTGTTATATACCGGGAAGAACGGAACAGTTGCACACGAACTAATATTCGACATGCATGAATTTAAAGCCAGCGCAAATGTTGAAGTAGAGGACATAGCCAAAAGATTGATGGACTATGGTTATCATGCCCCGACAGTTTCTTTCCCGGTACATGGTACATTGATGGTCGAACCGACTGAAAGCGAATCGAAAGCCGAACTTGATAAATTTTGCAACGCGATGATTTCTATCAGGAAAGAGATTGATGAAATAGTCGAAGGTAAATTTGACAAATCCGATAACGTGTTCAAAAATGCACCGCATACATCGATTGATGTTACGGCGGATAACTGGAATCATTCGTATTCACGAGAGAAAGCCGCATACCCGGTTCCTTATTTACGCGAAAACAAAATTTGGGCTACAGTTGGCAGAATAGATAATGCCTACGGAGATAGAAATCTTATTTGCGCTTGTACACCAGTCAGTGATTATTTAAAAGGGGAAGAATAGATTTGCACGAATTGAGTATTCCCGAAATACTAACGCGTTTCAAAAAAGTGGCTGTCGTTGGAATATCACGGCAGCCATTTAAAATTAGCCGGCAGATTGCCGAGTATCTACTTGATAATGGTTTTGATGTTGTTGGTGTAAATCCCGCATTTACTGATGCTGACGGTATTAAGGTTTATCCAAAGCTACAGGACATTCCTGGCGAAATAGAAATTGTAAATGTGTTTATGAGATCGGAAAATATTCCTCAAATTATCGACGATGTACTTGCAAAAAATCCTAAAGTGCTATGGCTTCAAAGTGGAATTCGCAATGATGAAGCGGTTAAACCTGTTATTAAAAACGGCATCATTACTATCCAGGATAGATGCATCATGGTCGAACATCAAACTAATATATAGTTATTGAACGATTTGTATCTCTATCCCATTTTTAAAAATAACAATTCATAAAATCTCTGAAGAGAATTTGATAAAATCCTATTTATATATCTGTATCATTATAAGTTGTATTGTTTTCGGGAGCTCTGCTTTAGCTCAATCCACCGATTCGGTTTTGGTAAAAATGAATTTCCCATTTAGAGTGGATTCAATAAAAATTACCGGCAATGATACCACAGAAGATTACATCATACTGCGTGAACTTACTTTTGCGATTGGAGATACTATCAATCAAAAATCAGTTGATTTCAATAAAGAGCGTATTTTCAGTCTTCGGATTTTTAACGATGTCAATTTTATTCCGCAAGCAAATGACAGTTTGAATATTCTTGAAATTAATGTAAGCGAAAGCTGGTATATCTACCCGGTTCCTTTTTTCTATTACAAGAATAATGATTTTAACAAATCTATCTATGGATTGGATTTTAAGTACAAAAATTTCCGTGGAAGAAACGAAACGCTCATCCTTAACTTTTCATTCGGTTTCGATCCAAGCATTAGTCTTAACTACATTAGTCCCGCATTCGATTATGAAAATGAAATAAGTTTGAGCAGCAGTTTTACAATTAGAAAATCAAGCAACAAAAGCAGCCGCGCGTTAAAATTATACGGCGAGGATTTTAACTACAACACTTATTCCGGACAGATTCAAATCGGGAAAAGACTAAATCCGTTTAATTCAATTTATTCATATTTCCATTTCCAGTATATACAGGGACCCGAAAATCCCGAACTTGGAATTACAGCCAGCGGCGAACAGATTGACAGAATATATTCCCTTGGATTCATTTATGTGTACGATACAAGAGATTTGGCTCAGTTTCCTAAAGAGGGGACTTATGCTTCTGTGCTATACACGCATAAAGGATTTGGTATCAACAACATCAATTACAATCTTTCTTATGTTGATTTTAGGAAGTACCGTTTGATTTTGGATACCTTCACTTCGAAATTCAGATTATACGGACGTCATTCATTCGGGAAATTGATACCTTTTTATGATTACTCATATCTTGGCTATGATGAATTTGTAAGGGGACACAGTGATGAGAGTCGTGAAGGAAATAATTCATTTATCGCATCAGTTGAAATTGCTTATCCTATAATTAAAGATTGGGAAATCAGTCTCGATCTGCCGCTGCTTCCAAAACGACTTACAACAGCAAGGATTGATATTCACATAAATATTTTCGGCGATACAGGTTTTACTTTTGAGAATGATGAAAAAGTCGCACTGAATAACTTCAACAGCGGGTATGGATGGGGATTATCAATCCTCTTTCTTCCGCATAACGCTTTACGTTTCGAGTATGCACTTAATGAATTTGGAAAAGGAGAATTTCTCTTTGGAACAGGCTTTTCTTTCTGAGGTTGAGTTATATTATTCCATTAATCTTTCCGCCGGCACAATTGAAATAGACGGCGAGGAATTCCATCATATTGTGGATGTGATGCGGCATAATTGCGGTGATGAATTATATGTCACCGATGGTAAAGGTAAGATTTATAAAACCGGGATTGATGAAATAAAAAAGAAAAGTCTCATTACAAAAATTGTCTCCACAACAGAATACGAGAACATACTTTCCAATTTTATTTTTTGTATCCCGCGATTAAAGCACGCCGATAGATTCGAATTCGCGATCGAGAAATGTGTTGAACTCGGCATAACAAATTTCATTGTATTCGAATCGGAAAGAACGATAGCGAAAGGGGAGAAATTAGAACGCTGGCAAAAAATAGCAACTGGTGCAATGAAACAATCACTTCGCGCCTATCTTCCCAAAATCCAATACAAAAAATTTCTTTCCGAAATTCTGAAAATGGAAGGTAAGAAAATCATCTTCGACCAAAACTCCTCTCAATCATTTTCATCTTTTACTGACGACTGTAAACTGACAACTGAAAACTTCTTTTTGCTCTTCGGTCCTGAAGGTGGTTTTAGTAACGAAGAATTTAGAATGATGAATGAAGAATTGAAGCTGAAGCTTACCGGCAACCGCCTACGCTCCGAGACGGCGATAATTAGCGCCGCATCAATTCTATCGCAGTCATAATTTCGTGTGTCGCTTCTCCGAAGCTTCATCATTCAGAATTATATTTTTGTTACTGATGTTACACCGCTCTGCGGCTTGCTGGAATATCTTTGTTTAAATTCAAGAGTCAACCTACTGTGAATGAATTGAAAAACTGCAGAGCAGCGGAAGATTGATAGAAAGAAATAAAGCAAAAAGGGGAAGAAGCTGCAAAGCAGCGAAACATTCAATTGATAAAATAAGCATACAGAATAGTTCCTATCGTAAAATGGTTCACGCCAACCTGGGAAAGAAAAAAACAAGCGCATATGTTATATCAACTCTATTGCCTTCTTTAACAGTCGCTCGAATGTCAATCGCGCTCTATCTGCTGTTTCCATTACTTCTTTGTGGGAGAGTTTCTCGCCGGATATGCCAGCTGCGAAATTTGTTATGCACGAAATGGCGCTGACTTCGATCCCGGAGATTGCTGCAAATAATGCTTCGTGAACTGTTGACATACCTGCTGCATCGCTTCCCATTGAACGCATCATTTTAATTTCGGAAGGAGTTTCGTACGAAGGTCCTTTCGCATAGCAATATACTCCATGACGGAGTTTAATCATTTCTTCAGTAGCAGCTTTTTCAATTGTTGAATTAAGAGAAACGGAGGGAAAATTCAGCATTCGGTTTTTTTGCTCAATTGTTCCTGTGCCAAGCAGTTGTGATAGTTCTTTCTTCATTGCAATTAAATTGAAAGAAGAAATCAGCATCAAATCGCCGGGACGGAAAAGTGAATTCATTCCTCCCGCTGCATTTGTAACGATGAGATTTTTTATTTTGAAGGCTACTGCGATATATGCAGGAAGAATACATTCCGAAAGAGGATATCCTTCGTAAGGGTGAATCCTACCCTGAAATAAAATTAATTTCTTCCCTTTGTAAGTTGAAAAGTGAATGTAACCTTTATGTCCCTGCACTGTTGATGAAGGATATCCGGGTAGGGATGAAGTAGGGATTGATAATTCAGTCGATACTGATTCTGCAAAGTCTCCGAGTCCGCTTCCGAGTATTATTCCCAACTCCGGTTGAAAAGGGATTACCGATTTTAATTTCTCAATTAGTTCATTGTATTTAAAATCGAGGTCAACCATTAGTAAAGTATTCCTGCAAGAGTTGCCGTCATTAATGTAGCTAATGTACCTGCAATTAATGCTCTAACACCAAGTTTAGCAATTGTACTTTTTTTGTTTGGCGCTAATGGTGATATACCTCCAATCAGAATTCCAATTGAACCGATATTTGCGAAACCGCATAAAGCGTAGGTTGCCATTACAATAGTTTTTACATCTGTTATGGATTTTATTTGAAGCATTTTGCTGAAATCGGAGTAAGCCACAAATTCATTTAAAACCATTTTTGTTCCGAGCAGACTTCCGAAATGAATTGAATCATGCCAGGGTACGCCTATTCCGTATGCAACGAATTGAAGCACTAGCCCGAACATCAATTGTAAATTTAAAGGCTGACCAAATGTGCTGATGAAATAACCGTTCCATCCAAATAAATCACCCAGGTATTGAATACCGGCGTTACACATTGCGACCAAAGCAATAAAAGCAATAAGCATAGCGCCAACGTTGAGTGCGAGCTGCAAACCGTCCGATGCGCCGTTTGCGGCAGCTTCAGCAATATTACTGCCGTTTTTTTCAATTACAATTTTAACACTACCTTTTGTTTCGGGTTCTTCGGTTTCGGGAATTATAATTTTCGCAAGCACAAGAGCAGCAGGCGCTGCCATTACGCTGGCGCATAGTAAATGCGATGCGAAAATTACTTTCGCTGTTTCGAGAGGTACACCTAAAATTTCAGCTGATGTACTTCCGAGCATTTGAATATAAGCTGCCATTACACCGCCGGCAATTGTAGCTAAACCGCCGGTCATAATTGTTAACAATTCACTGTCGGTCATTCCTTTTAAAAAAGGACGAATAATAAGCGGGGCTTCAGTTTGCCCAACAAAAATATCTGCCGTAACCGAAAGAGATTCGGCTCCGCTCGTTCCCATAAATTTTGCCATCACCCAAGCCATGCCTTGAACGATTCTCTGCATAATTCCGAGGTAATATAAAATTGACATAAAGCTGGCGAAAAAAATGATTGTTGGTAAAACCTGGAATGCGAAGAATGCACCCATACTTCCTTCAACGCCGACAGCTTTTGCAAGATCACCAAACAAAAAAGACGCCCCAGCATTGGAGAAATCAAGTATTTTTACGAAGCCAAGACTAATCCATTCGAAGAATCTTTTTGGCCAGCCAAGTGGTGAAAACCATTGTTCAAGAGTGTTACCTTTAATAAGGAATACTGCAAGAATTAGTTGAAGAGTAAGTCCGTTAACAACTAACTTCCAGTTAATTCTTTTTTTATTGTTTGAAATAAGGAATGCGATTCCTACTAAAATAGTTAATCCGATTATTCCGCGGAAAATTGAAATGACTAAATCCATCTAACCTCTAAAAATGATTATGGTATGTAATGACATTTACGGCAGCGCGCTTCGTAACTATCTGCAGCGCCGACTAAGACCCTCTCCGAAGAGACAATTTTTCTTTGAGTTTTATCTGCCGGATTTCCGCAAACCATACAAATCGCAAGCGTCTTAGTTATGTACTCAGCTATCGCAAGCAGCTGCGGCATTGGCTCAAAAGGCTTGCCGGTGTAATCCTGATCCAATCCGGCGATTATAACGCGTCTTCCTTCGTTTGCTAATTGATTGGCGATATCAACGATGCTCACATCAAAAAATTGAGCTTCGTCAATTCCAAGAACTTGCGCATCTCCAACCAAATCCAAAATTTCACTTGCGTGATTAATAATCGTCGAAGGAAGCGACTGCGAATTATGAGAAACGATATCTTTCGATTTATAGCGATCATCAATTGTCGGTTTAAATATTTGTACTTTCTGTTTTGCAATTTGTGCGCGACGAAGCCGACGGATTAATTCTTCCGTTTTGCCGCTGAACATACAACCGGCTATTACTTCAATCCAGCCGGTATCTCTTGGTGTTGAGTGGGGAGTAAATTCGTTCATATTATTTTAGAAATGTTCCATCGAATGATAGTGGAAGTAATTCTTTCATTTTAATTATTTGTAAATCGCCTTCTGATTTTCTTAAAATAACATCAAGTTCGGGTCCGCAAAATTCAACTAACAATTGCCTGCATGGACCGCAAGGTGGACAAAATCCACCGTCATCTCCTATTACCGAAATAGCCTTGAATTTTCTTTCACCGGCAAGGAGGGCAGCGAATAAAGCGGTTCGTTCGGCACAAATAGTCAATCCGTAAGTAGCATTTTCGATATTGGCACCTTCATAAACTTTTCCATCTTCGGTTAATAGCGCTGCTCCAACTTTAAAATTAGAATACGGAGAAATTGATTTTTTCCTGGCGTCCGCAGCGAGGTTGACTAATTCCTTGTAATCCATGTTATCTCTAACTTTTTAAGTAGTGGCAAAAATATGCTATTACACACTAAATTCAAACCATGAATTACTTCCAAACTCGCTTTTTGCCGTGAATAGAATTTATATAGTGCACTATCAATAAAAGCTCGTAAGTAATCTGAAGGAGGAGTATTTCATGAATCTTAAACGCGTAACTGAACTTCTTTTGCAGAATAAGCACAATCAAAAAATCCATCAACAATTTTGCAGCTAAAATGAAAAATGAATAGTATGAAAACCATAATAGTAGTGGAGAAAAGATTATCAAGATATTTGAAAAATGCCAAACCGAAAGAAACAATTTATGTCGAAAAAGATAATAGTTGGAAGTAGAAGTATGCCTCGATTTTTGAGAAAAGTATTCACTTATGACTGATTTCGACTCGGTAAAAACAAATGCACTTTCATCTGCTACTACTCCAATTTTCAATTTATTTCTGATTACTTCACGTATCAGTAAATCATCGTCGCCGCTTTTCAATTCATTGGTGGCTGCATATCCGCCAATCTTAATAAAAAATTCTTTCCTGAATCCCAAACTTCTTGCGGCGCCAGAATATGCGAATCCGGTTTTGGCAGCGCCGAATGTTAGGATGTGCGCTCTCAGATTCTCGAAGCAAATAATTTTGTTTAGAATTCCTTTTGATTGGCGGTAAGGTGCAACTCCAAAAACCAATTCATTCCCATCATAAAATTTTTTTGCGAATGATTTTATCCAGCCTGGCGAAGGGTTGCAATCGGCGTCGGTGATTAGGATACAATCATGCGATGACTTGCTAATTCCAAAAGTCAAAGCATTCTTTTTCCCCGCTGCATTTTCTTTCGGTAACCGGAAGTATTTTATATTTTCATTTTGAGAGATACTTCCAGCTAAAGATGTGAAGGTGTTATCGGTCGAGTTATCATCAACAATAATAACTTCAAATAAATCCATCGAATAATCGATATTTTTCAATGAGGAAATTAATCCGGGAATATTTCTCTCTTCATTCTTCGCTGCGATGACTACAGAAATTTTAAGATGAGGGACAATTGAATCCGGATGAGTGCGGATGGATAAAACCGATAAAAGCAATCCGCAGTTTATTAGCAATATTAAAAACAAAATTAGAAGTAAAAGCCAGGTCAATATTCTAAACCGTATTATTGAAGCAAATGGTAATTAATTCGTCAGAAAGATAACGATATGTTGTATTTTTTAGAAGGAGATTTAAAACATTTTGTTGGATGGAAATTCTGCTTGTTTCTAAAAGGAAAACTCTTTACGTTTTAAAAAAATCACTACTAACCGGCTAATATTTTTAAAATCATTAGATTAGTTGTTAATACTATTACTTAATCATTTGAACAGATAGATAGGGTCGCTTTATAAAGTCAAAAAATGGAACGCAGATTTATTATGATAATGATGATTTTCGCTGATAATCAAATCTTAACAAATCATAAAAATCAGTGGCATCAGCGTTCTATTTTCTAGTCGGTTAGTAGTGAAAAAAAATATAAAAACACTTTACAAGGAAAATCACTTATGATTAATTTCCGTTCGTCTTTCAGTATAATATTGTTAACTATTCTTTGGATTACATCAATGAATGCATCAACATTTGTTTCTGCCGAAAATGAAAACATCCGTTACTTCGGGCGGTGGGATAAAACCGATATCCATCATCCGCAACACTCATGGCCGGGAGTTTTTATATGCGCCAATTTCACGGGCACGAGTATCGGAGTGCGATTGACGGATAATGTAAATTACTATAATGTTTTTATCGACGAGCGTTTTCATTCTGTATTTCACGGTAACAAAGCGGGGGAGGCGGATTACATTCTCGCGGATAATCTTGAAAATGGAAATCATTCATTCCGGTTTAGCAAACGCAACATTGTATTTGATGAAGTGTTCTCGTTCTCCGGATTAATTTTGGATGATAACGCAACTCTGATTACCCGGACTTCTAATGCAATCAGAAAAATTGAATTTATAGGCGATTCGTTTACAGCTGCCGAGAGCAACGAAGCGGTTGAGCAGGAACTCGAATGGAATGCGCGTTTCCCGGTTACGAATATTGATAAAGGATTTGCAACGGTGATTGCACGTTATTATGACGCGGATTATCATACCATTTGCCGATCTGGCTGCGGTATGGCTTGCGATTGGCAGGGGAATAAAGAATTTTCGATTCCCAATCTTTACGACAGGACATTAATGGAAAAGCCGGAACCGAAATGGGATTTTAAAAGTTGGATACCCGATTTGGTAGTTATCTGTCTGGGATTAAATGATCATTCCGGGTTGAAAGACAAAGACGGAAATGTATCCGACGAAAATTCGGAATTATTTCGCGAAAAGTATCACGAATTTATTACACGCATTCGAGCAAACTATCCGGGAGTGAAAATATTTGCCGTTGCGGCTTTCCCGGAATGGATTCAGAAAAACGTACAGCAGGTTGTTGATGAAGAGACTTCAAAAGGGAACAATGACATCTACTACACTTACTTCGATTATTTCGAAGGCGGGTATGTAGCGAACGGGCATCCCACAGTTGAAACACATGCAAAGATGGCAGATCAAATTATCAAAGCGATTGATGCTTCGGGCATTTTTCAAAATTAATTTTAAGAAAGATTATTTGGAATAATTTTATGAAACGATTTTTAACTTTACTTGTTTTTGTACTCCTTTTAATTAGTGCTGTTGTAAATAATGCAGCTACGGAAATTCCTGCCGACCATCCATACATTCAATATTTCGGCAGATGGGATTTTTCGAATGTAACATCACCGGCACATTCATGGCCGGGAGTTTATATTTTCGCAAGATTCGAAGGGACAAGTATCGGGATTAAATTAAACGACAATTTCGATTATTTCAATGTTTTCATCGATGGTGAATTTAGAAATGTTTTTCACGGAACTACAAATGGACTAACTACTTATACACTCGCATCCGGGTTGACCAATACTGAGCATACAATTCTTATTACAAAAAGAAATGAAACCGCCTGGACGGAATTTTCATTCAACGGATTTGTACTTGACGATGGAAAAAGTCTATTGCCTCCGCCGGAGAAACCGGTTAGGAAGATTGAATTCATCGGCGACTCATTCACAAGCGCTTCAGGTAACGAATGGACGGAGGAAAGCGCTCCAACTGCTGTTGAACAATACACAAATACTTATGAAGGATTTGGTGCAATTACTGCAAGACATTTCGAAGCCCAATATCATCTCACCAGTGAATCGGGTATCGGATTGGTGCTTGATTATCAAAGCAGTTACAGCGGCAACATACCATCGAAGTTTGATAGAAGCCTGCTCTATTCTTCGGCTTCTCCCAAATGGGATTTCAGTCTATGGATTCCGAACGTGGTTGTAATTACTCTCGGATTAAATGACTATTCAGGATTCGGCGGTTGGAGCGGTGGTGTAGCTGATGATGAATCTGCACTTTTCAGGGAACGGTATCACGAGTTTATCCAGGTTATCCGTGATTACTATCCAGGCGTTAAAATACTTGCCGTTGCAGCTCATGTAGATTGGATTCAAACAAATGTTCAACAAGTAGTGAATGATGAAAATGCTGCAGGAAACAACGATGTATTCTATCAGTTCTTTCCATATTATGATGGAGGTTATGTAAATAATGGTCATCCTAATGTTGAGACGCATTATAAAATTGCTGATCGGCTTATATCGGCAATCGACGGAATGAATCCATGGGAACCATATGATGATACAAAGCCGCCGGTATTCACGAAAGTTCCTTCATCGCCGTTTACTGTTTACGATACCTCGTATTTATTAAATGTAGAAACTGATTCATACTCAACTGTTAAATACAGCACCACAGATAAATCGTTTGCAGAAATGGAGAATGAATTCACTATTACCGGAAAGCGTGAACATTCTATTACGCTTCCATGCGAACATGGTATGCAAAACATCTATTATATAAAGGCAGCGGATCTATTTGGAAATGCTATGGCAGCTTCTTCAATTGTGTCTTTTACTGTAGATACAACAAAATTACTTGTCTCCTGGAAAGAGCGATTCTTCAACGATTCTTGGTGGATGGTTGGCGCCGCGCCGCTGGGGATTGCCTCGGCTTCAAGTCATAACACGGAAATAGCAGATGTAACTACTGCTTATTTTAGAATGCCGATAACGGTTGAAAATCTTGAAAGTATTACCGGTTTCGGATTACTAATAAAAGGAAACGATGGAACCGTTGCGTATTTAAATGGGCATGAAGTAGGACGGATCAATTTATTTACAGATGAAATTATTGATTATAACACTTTTGCAATTGAGCCTATGTCGCTGAACAAGATGATTATGATTAACGCCCAAAACGGTTTAGAATACATGAAGAATGGACAAAATATAATAGCTGTTGAAATGCACACAAGCAATTCGGATGCCGGTTCACTTCTTTTTGATGCGCAATTATTCGACAGCAATAACAAGATTTATTTTCGATTAGGCTCTTATTGGATTTATTGGGATGCAGGTTATACGCCTTCGGATCAGTTAATTGATAAAACAACAGATATCGATGAAAGTATATCAATTTTACCGGAAAGATTTTATTTATCGCAGAATTATCCAAATCCATTCAATCCGACTACAACAATAAAATATTACATCCCCACCGTAGAGACGGGATATATCCCGTCTCTACAACATGTATCATTAGAAATATTTGATGTGCTTGGAAGGGAAGTTGCAGTTCTGGTAAACGTCGAACAAAAATCCGGGCTGTATCAGGTCGAATTTGATGGCAGCAATCTGGCAAGTGGCGTGTACTACTATCAATTAAGAAGCGGAAATTTTATCAGTACAAAAAAGATGCTTCTAATCAAATAAAATTGCTAAGTACTTTACCGGATTTTTACTTGTTTAATCGTTGATGATACTAAGTGATAGAAACCTGCTTTTAAATCATGAAACATTTCATCCAACATTGAGAATTCGGTATATTTCTTATAAAAAAATTATAAGGTTCTTCAATGAAATTTTTCAGACTATTTTCGGCTACTCTTGTCTTCTTTGTGTTTTGTACTTTTATCTACGGCCAGCAGCTCTCGCAAGATTACTTCGATCAGAATAGGGAAGTCTATTTTAAATTCACTGTTTTCAATAAAGCTGAGTTATCTTCCTTAACAAGAATCATTTCAATTGATAACGTGAAAGGTAACGAAGTTTACGCATACGCAAATTTTAAAGAATATACTGACTTTTTAAATACGGGGTACGAATATACTGTTCTTCCGCATCCCGGTGACGTTGGCGAAGTAAAGATGGCATCACGGACCAAAGATGTAATGGCTTGGAATACGTATCCTACTTACGAAGCTTATGTGGCTATGATGACTCAATTTGCTTCAGATTATCCAAACATCTGTCAGTTAATTGATGCGGGAACCACCGTGAATAACCGTAAGATTTTATTTGTAAAAATATCTGACAATGTTGCTCAACGCGAAGCAGAACCTCAATTCATGTACACCTCGACTATGCACGGTGATGAAACTACAGGTTACGTTCTGATGTTGAGACTTATCGATTCATTATTAACCTCTTATGGTAACAGTTCACGCATAACTAATTTGATCAATAACGCGGAAATATGGATCAATCCAAATGGCAATCCGGACGGTACTTATTATGGTGGGAATAATACTGTTAATGGCGCAAGGCGATACAATGGCAATGGATATGATATAAACAGAAATTTTAGAGATCCGGACGAAGGTGAAAATCCGAGTGGACCATATCAACCAGAGACCATAATTATGATGAATCTTGCTGATCAAAATAATTTTGTTTTATCATGCAATTTTCATGGAGGAGCCGAGGTAGTTAATTATCCTTGGGATACATGGTCAAGGCTGCATGCCGACGATAACTGGTTTCAATATATTAGTCGTCAGTATGCTGATACGGTACATGCACATTCGCCTTCGAGTTATATGAGCGGATTTGATGACGGAATAACAAACGGATATGCATGGTATCGGGTTGTAGGCGGCAGACAGGATTATTACACATATTTTGCACGTGGTAGAGAAATAACGATTGAAATTTCAGATACAAAGTTATTATCTGCTTCACTGCTTCCGGCACATTGGGAATACAATAAACGATCATTTCTAAATCATATGGAACAATGTCTTTATGGTGTAAGAGGTATTATTACCAATCAAACCGGAGCTCCTATAAAAGCGGAAGTGAGTATCACAGGTCATGATATAGATAATTCATCGGTCTTTTCAAGTGCCAGTAACGGAAATTATCACCGTCCAATCAAAGCAGGAACTTATAATATAACTTTTAGCGCTGATGGTTATACTTCGCAGACTTTTAACAATATTGTTGTTACCGATCAAGCAACAGTAGATCTTAATGTCCAACTTATTTCTCCAGCATTAACCGATTGGCAGACCACAATTACGATTAATGATGCAGCAGGATTAGAATCGAATCAAGCAGTTGTGTTTGGAAAAGCGCTTACCGCCACCAATGGAATTGATGCTTCGCTCGGTGAAGTGAATATCACAACAAATCCTACTGTTGGTGTTTTTGATGTCCGTTTCTTATTGCCCGATGGCAGTAAATCATTAAAAGATTTTCGGAATCGTAATCTTTCATCCATTACTTGGGATCTGAAATTTCAACCCGGACCTTCGGGATATCCAATAACGTTTAAGTGGGATCCAAATACATTGCCTCCGGGTGATTTTTATCTGAGTGATCAGATCTCAGGAAGTCTGGTACATGTAGATATGAAATCAACCGACACATTTATTTTAAATAATGCTTCTGTGACAGCTCTAAATATCGAGTACTCTGAAATTGTTTTAAGGAATGTTGTTGTCCAAAATGGATGGAATATCATTTCGATACCTTCTGAAACTTCCGATATGAGTGTTTCGTCGTTATTTCCCGGAGCCGAAAGTTCTGCTTTCGAATACAAAGGAAGTTACAATGCAGTAACAACTTTTGAAAATGGTAAAGGATACTGGCTTAAATTTAACAGTGCAGGTATCACACCAATTAATGGTGCCGCTGTCGGCAATATAGTTACAGTTAATCAGGGCTGGAATTTAATAGGTCCATTTGACAGAGATTTACTTGTTGCTAATATTACAACGCAACCTGCCGGATTACTAGTCTCGGACTTTTTCGGATACAATGCTAGCTACTTTTCCGAGGATACCTTAAAAATGGGTAAAGGATATTGGATAAAAACAAGTCAGTCAGGGGAATTAATTTTCAATAATTATAACCAGACATTGGCTAGATATTATCAAGAAAATGAAGTAATTCAGAATGCTTCACTTGAAATTTCGATTTTAGCTTTAGATGGAGTAAGTTCATCTACTATCTCATTATTCGCAGGTTTGGACCCGACTGCCACAAACAATATTGATGAGTCATTAGGTGAATCCGATTTACCACCTGCTGCACCAGGTTTTGATGTTCGATTTGTTTTTCCTGATCCAGCATTTAATATGGCCTCGTACAGAGATTATAGAAATGGGAACGCTGTATTTGTTGGTACTTATATACATCGCCTAATTTATCAGTTAGAATCCGGTTCGCCAGGTTTAACTCTTAATATTTCTATCCCGCCCTATTCTGGTATTGAATTGAATATTCAAGATTTAGCCGGCGGGTCTATAATTAATCAAAATTTTTATGAAGGAGATAATGTCTTTTCTAATCCTATTACCGTCGCACTTACAGGACTCAAATTAACAATAACTTATAATAGTATTTGGCCGGTTGAACTTACAGCTTTCACCGCAGCATCGAATAATAATATAGTTGAATTAAATTGGCAGACTGCTACGGAACAGAATAATCTAGGATTTGATGTCGAACGAAAATCTACCGTAGGTGATTGGATGAAGGTTGGATTTATTGAAGGACACGGTACAACCAGCGAAATTTCCGAATACAGATTTTTTGATAATTCAATTAGAACTTCTGCGGATAAAATTTTATACCGGTTAAAGCAAATCGATTACGACGGCACGGCAACTTACAGCGACGAAGTTTCGGTTTCGATTACTCCCTCTCAATTTTCATTGGAACAGAATTACCCGAATCCATTTAATCCAAAGACTTTCATCATTTATAGTTTAGCTGTTCAAAGTCATGTTAGATTGTCAATTTACGACATATTAGGAAATGAGGTTGCAGAATTAGTCGATGGAAACATTGAGCCAGGCGTGCATAAAATTGATTTTTATGCGGAGAATCTTTCAAGCGGTATTTACTTATATCGGATAACTGCCGAAGGGATTGACGGCTCGTTTCAGTCATTAACGCGCAAGATGCTATTGATGAAATAGTACCCCTGAATACTGACTTTTAGTAAAAAAAAGACGGCTGGCAAATGTGTCAGCCGTTTTTGATAATTAGGTTCACTCTTTTCCCAACAGTGATCGATTTAAATTTAATAATATCATTCGATTACAACAGCGGTACCGCTTGCTGAAACCATCAACATACTGCCGGACTGACCAACCGTTTCGTAATCCAAATCAACACCAATAACAGCGTTTCCGCCTAACGATCGGGCTTGCTCGGTCATCTCCTGTAGAGCTATATCTTTTGCTTGTTTCAGTTCACGCTCATATGCAGCAGATCGTCCACCGACAATATCTCTTATTCCGGCAAAAATATCTTTGAAAATGTTTGCCCCAAGTATAGCCTCGCCTGTTACCAATCCGAGATATTTAACAATTTTTTGTCCTTCGACTGTGTTTGTTGTTGTGATCAGCATTTCATTTCCTTTAGTTTATTAAGAATTACTATCGCGCACTAAAATTAATCATCTTAACGGAATATTGCTTCTGAAGAAATTTGTCTCATAATCCGTTCTTGAACTATACGACTCCCTGGCCAACTGTATTTTATTTCCCACTATTCTCAAAATAATGCTCACCGCATAAATCAATAAAATTTGCTAAATTTCTACCGGATTATTAATGGTCTATTTGATTTTACTAAGAAATGTAAATTCTGCCAATTGAAATAAAAATCAAACGAGCTTCCGCATTTTATTTTTATGGATATAATTAAACAATATTTGGTTCAGTGTATTATTACTGCTGCGAACAGTCTTCGATTGAGTTCTGAAAAAATTGAAGTGGTTGCGTTATTAAAAGAGAGTATCGCCAAAGCAGAAAACACATCCGAGCATATTCGAAGTATGAAAAAAATTACTGAGTTATCAAAATTTGCCATTAAACTTGGCGAAATTTATACTCACATGAGCAGCACTAAAATTGATTTTCTGAAATTGTCGGATGATTTTAAAGAGCACAGCCATTCTCTAATACGTGATTTGAGTGTTGTGTTAGATATACTCACGCCGCAAATTTTTAGAGCAATTCTCACAAAGCTGGAAAATAAAGATGTTCAAGTGGTGCTTGGCGAAAGCAATATTAGTTCCGAGCGTTTGGATAAAATGATTACCGATATCAAGCAGGAAAGTGTAAATCAATCGGAATTAAAAGATAAATCTTTTTCGAAAAGAGAAGAACAAATAGTTAATAGTAATCCGGCTCATGAAGAAAATGTTGAGGATGAAGAATTTTTATTCGATGATTTTGAGCGAAAAATAGTTGAGCCGATAAAACAGATTGAACCATTGTTAAAAAAACTTGCTATCAATAATTTCGATATTTATGAATTGCAAAAATATATTGATATCTTTGAGGAAAATTTAATACTTTCGGAGAAAACCGGATTCGAGATAATTTCCCGGATGCATGAAATATTTTTACGTGCGTTGAATCTAATTTCGGATGGGAAGATAATACCAACTAAGGAATTGATTGAAAGAATGCGGTCGTGTTTGATAGTAATTGTTGCGGTTGTTAGAAGCAAAGATGTTGATATAAATAGTTATTTAAAAAAAGCAGAAACTTTTAGTATTGAATTAAAGAAAATATCCTGAGGAGGATAAATGACAGTTTATGCAGTAATAATGGCAGGCGGCGTCGGTTCGAGATTTTGGCCGCGGAGCCGTGAACGGAAACCTAAACAGCTTATCAGGATTCTTGGTGAGAAATCGATGATTGAAGAAACCGTTGAGAGACTCGACGGTTTGGTGGAGAAGAAAAATATTTTTGTAATTACAAACAGAATGCAAAAACCAAGAGTAAAAGAATTACTGCATGAATTACCTGAAGAGAATATCATCGACGAGCCGTTTGGAAAAAATACAGCCGCTTGTATAGGATTAGCAGCAGTGGTTATTTCGAAACAATGCGATGATGCGGTAATGATCACCTTACCGGCTGACCATACTATTTCTATGAATGAAAGATTTATTGACACCCTTAAAAAATCATGTGACTTTGCGAATGAATCGAAAGGATTGATGACAATCGGCATCAGCCCGAATCGTCCGGAAACCGGTTATGGTTACATTCAACTTGGTGATGAGATTGATAATAAACAGATTTATCCTGTTCTTACTTTCGCCGAGAAACCGAATAAAGAGACTGCCGAAATGTTCATGGCTTCGGGAGATTTTCTATGGAATTCCGGTATATTTATTTGGCGTGTTGATGTAATTCTTGAAGAGTTGAAGAAACATATGCCGGATCATTTTGAAGGTTTTGTGAAAATTAAAGATAGTCTCGGAACCGGTGAATTCGAAAAAACTTTAACTCAGGTTTACGGACAATTAAGAAATGTCTCCATCGATTATGGTATAATGGAAAAATCCGATAGAGTTTTTGTAACCAAAGGTACGTTCCTTTGGAGCGATGTCGGGAGTTGGGAAGCGGTTTATGAATTATCTGAAAAAGATTCAACCGGCAATGCCGTAATTGGCGACGTTTATACTCGAAATTCGAATAACTCATATATTTTCTCACCGAAAAAATTTACTGCTATTATCGGTTTGGATAACATTATTGTTGTTGACACGAGGGAAGCTCTTTTAATTTGCAATCGTGCGGATGCGCAGAAAGTAAAAGAAGTTGTGGACTTTCTAAAAATGAATCACAAGAACGATTTGATCTGATGAAGAAATTAATTACCGAAGCAGATATTTTACAGTTTGGCAGGGAAGGTAAAAAAGAAATTTATTGTGATAGCGGGACTATCTTCACGCCTCTTGCAGTAGATAGAATTCGTTCGCTCGGTATTTCGATCATCGAAAAATCTGAGACTGTAGAATCAAAACATGAACATGTAAATATTGCTTTGGGATGCGACCATACCGGACTTGATACTAAGAATGAAATTGTCAAGTATCTCAAAGAGAAGGCATATAAAATTTTAGATCACGGAACTTACACTAAAGATTCATGTGATTATCCGGATTTCGCATTTCTCGTGGCTAAATCAGTCGCATTAAAAGAAGTGCAACTCGGAATTATTTTCGACGCGACTGGTATTCCTTCGGCAATAACCGCTAATAAAGTGCCCGGAATTAGAGCCGCCACAGTCTATGATACAGTTTCAGCGAAAAGCGCAAAGGAACACAATGATGCAAATGTTATTGTACTCGGCGCTAAAACTCTTGAGCTCAACAGGATTAAAGAAATTCTTGATGTGTTTCTCAATTCAAAATATGAAGGTGGGAGACATCAGAAACGTCTCGATAAAATCAAAAGTATCGAAGAAAAGTTTATAAGGAAAAAATAATAACTATATTTGACAATAAAAGACCTATCGTTAAATTTCGAACCGATTTTTCAAATTATTAAAGAAAGAATTTGCAGATAATTAAAGCTCACGTCGATTCAATCCAGCAATTGCAAAGCGGAATATATTTATTAAAAATATTATGCCGGGAACACGCAAGCCAGCTCAAACCGGGTCAGTTTTGTAATATAAAAGTATCCGAAACCAACTTTCCGTTGCTCCGCAGACCTTTCAGTATTTGTGATGTTGATGATAATTATATTTACTTTATGTTCAACGTTCACGGTGAGGGTACAAAGCAGATAGCACAAAAAAGGAAAGGCGACTTGCTCGACATACTTGGTCCTCTTGGTAATGGATTTTCGGTGGATGGAGATTATAATACAGCAATTATCATTGCAGGCGGGATGGGTTCAGCGCCGTTTCCTTTTCTTACAAAAAGATTGAAAGCAGAGAAAAAAATATTTTCATTCGTGGGAGGCAGATCCCAAAAGGAAGTAATTACCTACGGATTGGAAAATGTATATATTGCAACTGATGACGGATCGATGGGATTCAAAGGAAATGTAGTAGCGCTATTTGAATCGGAATTCAAACGATTTGAAAATATAAAAATTAGAGTATTTGCCTGTGGTCCTAACGCAATGCTAAAAACATTGCAAGAGTTTTGTATAAAGAATGATATTGACTGCCAGATTTCAACCGAGTGTGCTATGGCCTGCGGATTTGGAATTTGCCAGGGATGCGCAATCGAATCTTCAGATAAAGATAAATATTTATTAGTATGTAAAGACGGACCCATATTCAATGCGAAGGATGTAATATTATGAGTAGTATTGATCTCTCTGTAAAAATTGGGAAACTTGAATTAAAAAATCCGTTGATGCTTGCTTCGGGGACTGTTGGTTACGGTAATGAAATTTCCAATTTCACTGACCTGAGTAAGATAGGAGCGATTGTAACAAAATCCGTTTCATTGAAACCGCGCAAAGGAAATCCACCGCAACGAATTGTTGAAACTCCATCGGGTATGTTGAATGCCATCGGGCTGGCAAACGTTGGGCTCGAGGCATTCATCAATGAAAAAATTCCTTTCCTCGAAAAACTACATTCAACCGTAATTTGCAATATCGCTGCGAATACAATTGAAGAATATGTAGAATGTACAAAGTCACTTAATGATTGTGATACGGTAAAAGGTTTTGAAATAAACATTTCATGCCCGAATGTAAAAGAAGGCGGATTAATGTTCGGTCACGATTTGAACGCCGTTGCCGAAGTTACTTCAAAGGTGCGTGCGGCAACCAACAAACCGGTAATAATAAAACTCTCTCCAAATGTTTCCAACATTTCCGAATTTGCTAAGATTGTAAAGAAGGAAGGCGGAGATGCTGTCTCAGCAATTAATACTTTAGTAGGTACTGCGTTCGATATCAAAACGCGCAAACCTAAAATTAAAAATATAACCGGCGGACTCTCCGGACCGGCTATCAAACCGGTTGCTCTTGCAAAAGTACTGGAGATAAGCCGCAACGTGGATATACCTATCATAGGAATTGGAGGTATTATGGATTGGAAAGATGCTGTCGAATTCATGATTGCCGGTGCGTCAGCTTTCCAGATAGGTACTGTCAATTTTATTAATCCTAATGCTGGATTAGAAATAATAGAAGGATTAAAAAAATACTGCCTTGAATCCGGAATATCGAAAATTTCCGAATTGACGGCATCGTATATATTATAAAATGAATCTCGATCTCTCGCTCAAAAAACTTTATTCACTGCATCAATTCGGAATTAAACTTGGTTTGGACAATATAATCCGGTTGCTGGATTTTATTGGGAATCCTCACAAAGATTTGAAAACAATTCACATTGCAGGTTCAAACGGAAAGGGAAGCACATCAAGTTTTATTGCAAGTATATTAACCGAAGCGGGATATAAAACCGGGTTGTACACGTCACCTCATTTTGTCCGGTTCAACGAAAGGATCAGAATTAACGGAAAGGAAATTGAAGATGGTTACATTGTTGATTTCATGAATGATTTGAATGATTATATAGATGAACACTCACCGACATTTTTTGAATTGACTACGGCAATGGCTTTCAAATATTTTAACGAGAATAATATAGATTATGCCGTGATTGAGACAGGATTGGGTGGAAGATTGGATGCAACAAATGTCATTAATCCACTTGCCTCCGTTATAACTTCTATTAGTCTTGAACATACAAACATTCTTGGTGATGAACTTGCGAAAATTGCTTTTGAAAAAGGCGGCATAATTAAAAATAGGTCAAAAGTATATCTAGCAAAATTACCGCAACAAGCTGAAAGAGTTTTGATAGGGATAAGTAAGGAACGAAATTGTGAAATTTTCCATTTGAAGGATTATATAGTTACTGAAGAAGGTTATCTCTCAGTACGGTTGAATAGAAACGATTATAACCTTTATTCAACTCCACTACCTGGGGAACATCAGCTTTATAACTCGGCGCTCGCAGTTCTTACGATTAATAACACTTTGAATATTGACAGTGTGAAAAGCTATAACAAAGGGATCCAAAACGTAATTAAGAATACCGGCATTCAATGCAGGTATGAACGGGTAAATAAAGAACCGATGATTATCTTCGATTCAGCGCATAATTCGGAAGGTGTAGAAGTATTCACGAAAGAATTTGAGAAGGAATATAGGAGATACGCAGAAACCAATCTATTAATAGGTATCAAAAATGACAAAGATGCTGCCGGCATGCTGAACCTTCTAAATAAGTATTTTAATAAAATATATTTGACCTCATTCGAAAACGAAAGAGCCTTTAGTATAGAGGAATTATTGGCCGTAGCCCATGAACAGAGCATCATTACTGAACGATGTGACGATCCTGTTCAATTAATAACCGATTTTTATCTCAGTAAACCGGACGGGTGCCTGGTAGTGCTCGGGAGTATGTATTTATTGGGCAAAATTAAAGATAGAATAATGACGGAAAAAACTCTTGACATTTTTACTCAATAAAACTAATTTTCTTATGAACCTCTTGTTCCTTTCGACAAGTACTAATAGTTCAATATTTTTCAAATAATTAAGTAGTCCCCGAATTCTTCTTTTGATAAATAAAATCATAAAAAAATATATACTAATCAATATTAGGAAGTAAACATGCCAATGGATATTTCAGAACTCCAGTCTAAGAAAATTGTTGATCTCTATCAAATCGCAAAGGACTTAGATCTTTCCGGTTACAGTGATTACCGGAAACAAGAACTCATTTTCAAAATACTCGAAGCGCAAACTCAGAAAGATGGTTTAACTTTTTCGAAAGGTGTGCTGGAAGTTTTAGCCGACGGATATGGGTTTTTACGGTCAGCGGATTATAATTATCTGCCTTCTCCGGATGATATATATGTTTCACCTTCACAAATAAAACGGTTTAATTTAAGAACCGGCGATTATGTGAGTGGACAGGTAAGACCTCCGAAAGAAGGTGAAAGATTTTTCGCTCTTCTAAGGGTTGAGGCTGTTAACGGAAAGGATCCAGAAGCAATTCGCGAACGAACCTTGTTCGATAATCTTACACCGGTTTATCCTACAAGGAGAATTAAACTGGAATCTGCCCCTGGTGAATATTCCATGAGAATTATGGATTTACTTTCACCAATTGGTAAAGGTCAAAGAGGAATGATTGTTTCTCCACCGAAAAGCGGAAAAACAATATTACTCCAAAAAATTGCGAACTCGATAACCAGAAACCATCCCGAAATAAAATTAATTATTTTGTTAATTGATGAAAGACCTGAAGAAGTAACCGATATGCAAAGGTCGGTTCAAGCTGAAGTTTTAAGTTCCACATTCGATGAACCTGCTGAACGCCACGTACAAGTTGCGAATATGGTTATTGAAAAAGCTAAAAGAATGGTTGAAGCCGGCGATGATGTAGTTATTTTACTCGATAGTATTACAAGGCTTGCACGAGCGCACAACACCGTAATACCGCATAGCGGCAGAATACTTTCGGGCGGTGTGGATTCAAATGCTTTGCACAAACCAAAGAGATTCTTCGGCGCTGCAAGAAATATCGAAGACGGCGGAAGTTTAACAATCATCGGAACTGCACTTGTAGATACCGGTAGCAGAATGGATGAAGTTATTTTCGAAGAATTTAAAGGTACGGGTAACAGTGAACTTGTTCTTGACCGCGATCTCGCGGATAGACGAATTTTCCCGGCGATAAATGTAAACAGATCCAGTACAAGAAAAGAAGAGCTTCTCCTAACCGAAGAGGAGTTAAATAAAGTATGGATTCTAAGGAAACTCCTAAGTGAATACGATTCCATTGAAGCTATGGATTTTATTCTTGATAAAATGAGAGGAACAAAAAACAATAAAGAATTTTTAGATAGTATGAATCAATAGAATATTGTGTGCATGTTAAAAAATTATTCTGAGAATATAAACACGCAGTCAAGAATAAAGTTCGCTTTATTGTTCTCATATTTTCTATTTAGCCTGTTTATAAATACTATTTCCTGCTTCGCGCAACCTCACAGAGATAAAGAAATGAGAGCGGAGCAGGGTTTGTTTAAACCCATCATTTTCGAACATCATATCTTCCCCGGCGATTCGACATCCAAACTGTTTATTTCTTACAAAATTCCTTACAATAATTTGGTATTTGTTAAATCCAATAGCCATTACACCGGTTCTGTTTCAGTTTCTTTTAATGTATTCAACGATGAGCAAATCATAGCAAGGGAAACATGTACGGATACCATTTCTATAACCGATTACGAATTGACGAATTCCAAAAATCATTCTTTGGAAGGTTTAATCGAATTTGAATTGAAAAAGGGTACATACACAATTCAGCCTGAGCTTGAAATCCAAAACACTCAAGTCTCAATTCAATTAGAAAAATTTGATATTAAAATTGAAGAAGAATACAGAACAAAGATTCTCTCTCCGTTCATTGTGTATCAGGGAAAAGTTATATGCAATAAGGACTCATTATATAGATTGGTTAACCACAGCAACTCAATACCATTTTCACCCGATGATTATTCCATTCTATTACAAATACGCGATACAGCGATAAAAGAAGCGCTGGTAAAATTTGTGCAAAAAGAAAAAACGATATTTGAGAAAAACATTGCACCAGCTATTTCGAAATTAGCAACTCCTACCAAATGTTCCGGAAATATCATTCTGAAGCCGAATGGCGATATCAATTCCGAAATGATAGTTATTGATAATGTCTCGAATATATTAGAGGAAGGTCCGGCCAAACTTATTGTGAAAGAGGGAGACAAAGAGTACGAGTATTTTTTTGATGTTCGTTGGATTGATAAACCAAGGTCGCTTATGAATCCGGAATTTGCAATTGAGAGATTGAGAATCATCGAGAATAAAAAGACCGTTGATTCATTGCTTTCGAATGATACGGAAGTTTATGCTGAAGAATTATTTAAATATTGGAAGAGCAAAGATCCGGTTAATGAAACAGCATTTAACGAATTAATGAATGAATTTTATCGGCGCATCGATGATGCAAATCTTCGATTTCAAACTACTGATAATAAAATGGGAGCCGATACGGATAGAGGAGAGATACTAATAAAATTCGGCGAACCGGATTCAATTGAGAGGAATTATTCTGATAAGGATAATATATTGGAAATTTGGAAGTACGAAAAAATAAATAAGCAATTTATTTTTGCAGATAACACAGGATTAGGAAATTTTATTTTAGTCCGGAATGAATAATTTCATTTTTACCTGCGGTGATATTAACGGTATCGGGCCGGAGATATCGCTGAAATGTATCAACAAAATTTATTCTCCTCATAAAAGAAAATTATTTTTTATTTGCTCCAGTAACGTCTTCGAGTACTATTACAAACGACTCTCTCTCACTTTCCCGTTCGAAGTATTTAATAAATTCAATCAACATTCGATTGATAGTCCGGAAGTATGCATTATTAGTCCGGAGAAAAATAAATTCTTATTAGGCAACCCTACTTATCAATCTGGCGAAGCTTCATTCATAGCCATTGAAACCGCATATAATATATTAACCAACCAGTTACACGGAAATGGTGCGATGATTACTGCGCCGATTTCGAAACATGCATTTGAATTGGCCGGAATAAAATATCCGGGTCATTCGGAAATGCTTGCGGAATGGTGCGGAACAGAAAAATTTATGATGATGTTTCTATCGCGTAAATATAAAATGGGATTAGTAACTATTCACGAGCCTATTAAAAAAATCGCTTCCTTATTAACTCGGAATAGATTGAAACAATCGATTAATGTCGCTCTAAAAAGTCTTCGATCTGATTTCGGCATAACATCACCAAAAATTGCAGTGCTCGGATTAAATCCACATGCTGGTGAAAATGGAAGGATCGGAATGGAAGAAGAAAGAGTTATCAAACCGATTATTGCATCCATGATAGATCAAAAATTAGTCGGCCCGTTTTCACCGGATGCGTACTTTGCCACTAAAATGTATCGAAAATATGACTTAACGCTCGGTATGTATCACGACCAAATTCTCATACCCTTTAAGATGATGAGTTTCGATGAGGGAGTAAATTATACTGCAGGCTTACCAATAATTCGAACATCGCCCGATCATGGAACTGCGTTTGATATTGCGGGGGAAATGATAGCTCATCCGGGAAGCATTATTAGTGCATTCAATTTTGCCGAAAGGATTTTACAGAATAGAAAAAGTTTTTCCATATATGGTTAAGCCATACTCGCTAATCTCACGGATCTACGATCATCTCATGCGCTTTATAGATTATAAAGACTGGGCGGATTATATTTATTCCATCTATACGTATTTTGGAATAAAGGCAGAATCCATTCTAGAGATAGGAGCGGGTACCTGCAATGTGGCAAAGCATCTCTCTCAACATTTTAAAAATATTGTCGTAGTCGATGTGTCGAAAGAAATGCTCAGAGAATTTACTTCCGAATCACTTCTAAAAATCTGTGCGGATATGACAAATCTGCCAATCAAAAAGAAATTTAGTTTTATTTATAGTACTTTTGACAGCGTGAATTATTTATTGAATATGGAAATGCTGTATAGATTTTTTTCGAATATCGAACCATTATTGACTGACAATGGAATTCTCACTTTCGATGTGAGTTTAATAACTAACAGTAAAAAAAATTTACGGCATCTAAATAGGAAGGGGATTCATAACGGAATTAAATATTCGCAAAAAAGTCATTTTGATGAGCAAGAAAAAATTCATTTCAATTACTTCAAAGTAAAACTCGAATCGGGTGAAATTATTGAAGAAACGCATGCGCAAAAAATTTTTGATTTCTTTGAATACTTTGATGTAGTAGAAAAAACAAATTTGTATGTGTCCGAATGTTTCAATGCGTTCACATTTGATAATGCACACGGAAAGTCGGACAGAGCGCAGTTCATAATAAGAAAGAGGAAGAATTGATGCTTATATTCAAAGATGTTGCTTTCAAATATCCTAACCAGTCTGTATTTACAGAACTTAATTTGGAAGTTGACCAGGGCGAATTTGTTTTTTTAATTGGACAAAGCGGTTCAGGTAAAACAACATTATTACAATTGGTTTACATGAATCTGTTGCCTCAATCGGGATATGTAAAAATAGGTGAATATAACAGCGATACTATCAAACCCAAATCGCTGCCTTTCTTACGAAGAAGTGTAGGAATAGTATTTCAGGATTTTAAGCTGTTGAAGGATCGCAACGTTTATGATAACCTCGCGTTTGTTCTTGAAGTAACCGGAACTCCACGCAGCCAGATTAAAAGAAAAATTTATCATGTTTTATCGGATGTCGGACTTTCGCACAAACAAAAAAATATGCCTCATCAATTGTCCGGTGGCGAGCAACAGAGAGTCGCTATTGCAAGGGCAATGCTTAACGATCCTTCGATAATTTTAGCAGATGAACCAACCGGGAATCTCGATCCGGATACATCAAAAGAAATACTTGATAATCTGAAGAAGATTAATGAAAGGGGAACATCTGTAATTTTTGCAACACATAATTATGAATTGGTGAAACAAACAAACCATAGAATCATCAAACTTGTTGATGGTAAAGCGGTAAAAGTAGTCTTTAAGAAAAAGACTACTTAATTGTAATCGCTTTCAAAATCGAATCGGTAACAACGTCAATTTCGGCAGTACCGTCAACAAAAATAACATCACACTTTTTCTTATAAAATTCCAGAACAGGTGTAGTTTGTTCGTGGAATACTCTAAGACGGTTTCTGATAACGCCTTCCTCATCGTCTCTTCTTTTAATAAAACTATTTTCAGCACCGCATATGGGGCATTTGGATTTATCTTCGAGCAATGCTAAACTAACAATATTACTGCAAGAACTGCACTGTCTTCGCTGTGATAATCTTCCGATAATTACCTCATCATCGGCGTCGAGTGAAATTACCATGGGGTGACTAATTTCTGTTTGAGCGAATGTTTTATCAAGCAGTTCGGCTTGGTCAACGTTTCTTGGAAATCCATCTAATATGAATCCATGTTCGGCACTTTTATCATTCAAAGCATCTTTAATAATTCCGGCCATAATTTCATCGGGGACGAGTTCACCTTTATCCATATATGATTGAGCCTTCATCCCCATCTCGGTTTTGTTACCAACTGCTCTTCTAAGAATATCGCCTGTAGAAATGTGGAATAGGTTTAGTTTCTCTGCTATAATTTTAGCTTGTGTGCCTTTCCCAACGCCGGGCGCACCAAAAATAATAAGAGGTAATTTTTCCATTAAGTTATCGCCATAAATGTTATAAAATCTTAGTCAAATTTAATAATTAATTTTGTTTGTCAGGGTTCGGAATTCGTTTATTTTCAAAAAAGTTTTTCAACATGAATTGACTCTCTTGAGCGTAAATTCCCGAATAAACCTTCACCGAATGATTATACTTACCGCTTTCAAGTACGTTAAAAATTGATCCCGCTGCGCCGAATTTTGGCTCGTGAGCGCCGAAGTAAACGATAGGAATCCGGGATAATAATATTGCCCCTGCACACATCAAACATGGTTCTGCGGTTACATATAATGTACAATTTTCAAGCAATTTATTTTGAAGATGATTCGATGCGGCTGTAATTGCAAGCATCTCAGCATGTGCGGCTGAATCCTTAAGCAGCTCTGTCTGGTTAAATCCCTTGCCGATTATTTTGTTTTCATGAACGACGACTGCCCCAATCGGTACCTCATCTATTTCGAGAGCCTTTTCAGCCTCGGCTAAAGCGGCAAACATAAATCTATATACTTGTTCGTCGAATAACATAAATTAATTTCGAATTGTTGGTTTAAGAGTGCAGATTTAATACAGCTCAAATTGCAGATTCCGGATTGTAACAGCTTAATGACTATTCGAAGAGTTGACATTCCACAATCTAAAATCTGCAATTTTATTTGGTACGCCCGGAGGGAGTCGAACCCCCAACCCTTTGATCCGAAGTCAAATGCTCTATCCATTAAGCTACGGGCGCAAGAATATGTAAAATGGTAAATGGAAGATGTAAAATGTGAAACATGAGAAATATAAATCTTTCCTATTTCCAATTATCATGTGTTTTCAAAGAGCCATGGCAAATATATCTTATTTGAGGATTATTTTGAATTCTTTTTTCGCGGATGGATATAATAATGAATTCAAATTACAGTAGTCTTTCGATGGGAGTTGAAAATTTATTTCCCAATCCAACTTAAAATTGTTAATTTTTAGTAGCAATGTTCTTTGAGTTATTTGAAAGACCCTTCGGCTCAGTCCGCCGCGTTGTGCAACAGAACGGCACATACTCTTCCGTTAATAATTACGATGCTTACGGCTGCATAATTAACTCGACCGAAAGTGTTGAAATGCCATACGGATTTACCGAGCAGGAATACGACGATTACAAGGCATTACATAACTTCCGCGCGCGCTTTTACGACAGCGAACTCGGTATCTTTTACGCCGTTGACCCCGCCGGGCAAGGATTTGCACAATACGCCTATTGCGGGAATAACCCGGTGATATGTGTTGATAGGGATGGAAAAAATCCAATTTTGGCAGCTATTGGAGTTGCATTTGTGGTCGGTGGAGTTATTGATGTAATTCAGAACGCAATTGCAGGCAAATACAAAAATGGTAATTGGCCGACAGCTATTGGCGATTTTCTTATAGGTGGAGCTAAAGCTGCTACAGCAACCATGGGATGTATTTTAGTCGGGGGCCCTATATAGCACCAGGTTTGATACCAGGGGCATTAACAGGACTTGGGTTTTATGGAACAGTAGGTGGATTAACAAATTTAGTGTACGGTGATGATTTCTGGTGTGGATTTTGGGGTTCGGCAATATTTGGAACAGTTGGCGGAGGTATGCAAGGCTGGGCGTTAGCCAAAGAAATGGGATTAAATCCATTTTGGGGATGGTTTGGAAGTGTTCCTGGTCCAACAATACCTGGAATACCTGCACTTCAACAAATTGATCCGGAAGCAATACCCAAAACACAAGCTAAATTAAACGCACCCGGTAAGGTTTCAATGCAGAATCCCACTAGGGGAGCTGGCGAATCGCTAGAGGGTCCAACAACACTAAGGTTAATTTCGAAGGGTGAACTTCCCTCAAGCCCAATTAATAATAATTCCATTTGGAAAAATATTACTGGCTCTTATAAAAGTACAGATTTTAATAAATTATTTTCGAATTCAGCAAAAATATTTAAGAATAATACCGGTGTTTTACCTACCAAATCATTGGGTTATTATCGAGAAATAACTGTACCAACACCAAACTTACTTGGCAGACAGGCCTTTAGACTAGTTGTAGGTCAAGGAGGTGAAGTTTATTTTACGATTAATCATTATGCAAAATATTCTTTTATCCGAATTAAATAGAAATGAATATGAGAAATTTCCTTAATTATAAAATAAAGAAGATATATATATTCGATTTTGATGAATATAAAAAAATAAAAGATAACCTGTATACCAAAACCAATAATCCTGGACTAATAGAAATTGACATTAATAATGTGACTTCAACAAGAGAATTATTTTCTGTCTTTATAGAGAAAATGAAATTTCCAAATTATTTCGGATTTAATTGGGATGCATTTGATGAATGTATTCGAGACTTAAGTTGGCTTGAATTTAAATGTAAATATCTTGTTATTCAGAATAGCATGAATTATTTTATTAATGATAAATTGGAAATGGAAATCTTTATTCAAATATTATTATTTAGAATCTATATTTCCATTGAACAGAAAAAAAAAATCAGAGTGATATTTGTTGATAAAAAAGAGAATTTATTGAAATTAGAAGAGTTTATACGAAATATTAAAGACTATTAAAGGTTATTTTGTATTTTTTTAAAAATGATAAATAATTTTATATTTTCTCAACTGCCATGATCCATTTTATGGCAGCGTGCAATTGATTCTAAAAGGAAAGCCTTTTGGCAAGCATATTTAACAGAACATAATAAAGAGCCAGAATATTTTTTAATTTTAACTTGCCGGTTGATAAAGGATAAATTATTGGTGAAAACCCCAACTTTTAATCCAACATGAAGACAGAAAAGTTGGGCTTTTGCGCAGATATACCAACAATAATTTAAAAAAGGCAACGCGTAATACACCAATCCGCTACTGGGCGAGAAAGGGAGTATCAGAAGAAGTCTGGGGAAGTATTTGAAATATTGTAGAGTTGTGATGCGTAAAATTTTATTTTGTGCACAAACCGGCATTCTAAATCCCCCGTCAAGCTTTGCTTGCCACCCCCTTTATTAAAGGGGGAATTCTTTGGAGGATTTAAAAATCATCATCCAACAAAGTATAATCATCCGCCAATGTTTCGTTTATTCCGTTGAGAAAACGTGAGGGCATTGAGAATGTCATTCCGCTTTGCCGGTCGAAAATATTCATCGGGTAGCAGACGTAAAGATGCTGCTTGGCGCGAGTTACCGCAACGTACATCAATCGGCGCTCTTCCTCAATTGAATCCATGTTTTTAAATGTTTGACTCGAGGGGAAAAATCCCTCAAGCGCATGCATTACAAACACCGTGTGCCATTCCAATCCTTTTGCCGAGTGGATTGTTGACAGTGTTAGATATTCCTTTTCCTGGTCGGTTGCGGCAACGTCGATAGCGCTGTCAAGCGGCGGGTCGAGAGCCATATCTGCGAGGAAACTGTCCATCGATCTGTAGTTCTCGGATATGTTCAAAAATATTTCGAGATCTTTTTTACGTTTATTAAAATCATCGTAAGTAAGCTGGAATATCGGCTCGTAATATTCCATCACAAGCTGCGCTTTTTCGGTCGGCAGCCCATTGTTGTGGTAAAGTGTGTTCAAAAGTTTGAACATCGGCAGAAGATTTTCATCGACTAATTTTTTTAATGATGCGTCAGGGATAGTTGTAATCGAGATTTGCCCGGTGGAAATCGCATCCAAAATTCTCTGTGCTTTCTTTGGACCAACTCCTTCGTGCAAAAGAAGTACGCGATACCAACTTACAAAGTCATTCGGATTCACAATGATTCGCAAAAACGCAAGCACATCTTTTACATGCGCGGTTTCGATGAACTTCATACCGCCGAACTTTACAAACGGGATGTGAGCCTTATTCAATTCAATTTCGAGGTCGAAAGAAAAGTAGGATGAACGGAACAACACAGCCATATCATTGAGCGAGACTCCTTCCTCGTGCAGATTTAAAATCCTATCAACAATAAACATGGATTGCATTTTATCATTCCGCGCGGGAACGATGCCCGGCAATTCGCCGCCGGTTTTCCGGGTGTAAAGAAACTTCGGATATTTTTCAATAGCAGCCTGGATAATATGATTGGCGAAATTCAAAATTTCCTGTGTACTGCGGTAATTCTCCTCGAGCTTAATCAATTTCACATCTGCGAAGAGGGAAGGGAATTCCATTATATTTTTAAAGTTCGCGCCTCTAAAAGAATATATCGATTGTGAATCATCGCCGACGACCATTACGTTGTTACGCAGCCGGGCAAGCCCTTTCACAATGTCGGACTGAAGTTTATTCGTGTCCTGGTATTCATCCACCATAATAAATTTTAATTCGGAGAGTAATGCTTTTGCGCCTGGTCCAAAATCTTCAAGAAACCTGCGAAGGAAAAGCAGCAGGTCGTCGTAATCAAGCATATTGTTTTTATACTTATATGCGAGATAAACTTTTTGAATATCCATAATTTTATCTAAGTACTCGCCGAAGTGAGGATAGTCTTCATCAATAATTACATCAACACTTCTGCCGGTATTCACGGCAAGCGAAAGTACTTTTAAAATCGTGGCTTTATTCGGAAATCTCTTTTTTAATTCGCCGAGATTTAATTGTCCGCGAATAAGATTGATAATATCTTCGCTGTCGCCTTGATCGATAATGGTAAAATTCGGATCGAGATTAATTGCTTTAGCATATTTGCGAAGCGTTAGGTTTGCGAACGAATGAAAGGTCCCGCCGTTTATTTTTGAGCATCTTGTGTCAAGTAGAATCGCTGCCCGATCCATCATTTCCTTTGCAGCCTTGCGGGTAAAGGTAAGCAGAAGAATTGAGCGGGGATCGTAACCCGATTCAACCAATCGTGCAACGCGATAAACGAGAGTACGAGTTTTGCCGGTTCCGGCTCCCGCAATAACAAGATAGGCTCCTTCAACAGCTGTTGCCGCCTCATACTGCGATGCATTCAATTCGCGGAAATAATCGATAGTAAAATGGGCTTCGCCTTTTGCAAGATGATCGAAGCCCGGTTTGTTAACTTTTGAAATAACGTATTTTTTTGCCATTACCTTCGGAACGCTAAGGGTTTTTTCAGAATTTCCGAAATAATAATTAAATCGTTGAGATTTCCCGGTTTCTTAATCAGACGTTTGACATCGATTCCATGCTGACTCAATTCCAATTTTTCAGAATCCGCGCTTGCTGATTCTGGAACTTTGTACGCTGCTTTTTCAAGCGCCTGATATTCAACAACAAGTTTATCGTAATTAACATCGGGTATATCGTAGTACTTTGCAGGTTTACTTTCAACCGATGCTTGTTGTTCAACACTTACAGGTTCTTTAAACTCCTTCTCCGGATCCCACGAAACTTCGTTTCCCAAATTCCGTGTATCGTATTTGGGTTTTGCCGGTTCGGGAACTGGTTGTGGAAGTTTTAATCCGAATAAATCCTGTAAAATTTCAGCATCCCGTTTTTTAGGTAGTTGTCTTCCGGTATCCGGTGTCTGAGATCGTTGAGGCATCTGCTGCTGATGTTGCGGCTTCTTCTTTTTAAATAGTGAACCGAAGATACTGACAACAAAAAATATTACGATGAGAACATCAAAAAGGTTATCCATTTTGAGTTTTATCCTTTTTTATCTTCCGGTTTTGAAATTGAATTTCTCATATCGGTATCAGCCTGGATATTTTTCATATTGTAATAATCCATAATACCGAGTCTTCCGCTACGGAAAGCTTCTGCCATAGCCTGCGGAATTTCGGCTTCGGCTTTTACAACTGTAGCTCTCATTTCCTGTTCAAGGGCGACTGCCGCTGCGCGTCTTTCTTCGGCTTTGGCGCGTGCAACTTTCAAATCTGCTTCTGCCTGGTTAGTTTGCAGAATAGCCCCGATATTCGAGCCAACATCCACATCGGCAATGTCAATCGAAAGAATTTCGTAGGCTGTTCCGGCATCCAAACCTTTGGCTAATACTACTTTCGAAATTTTATCCGGGTTTTCCAAAACTTCTTTGTGAGAGGTACTTGAACCGATTGTCGAAACAATTCCTTCGCCAACGCGTGCAAGGATTGTGGCTTCGCCGGCGCCGCCGACTAATCTTTCGAGGTTAGTGCGGACAGTAACTCTTGCCATTGCTTTTAACTGAATACCGTCTTTAGCAACACCGGAAACGAGAGGCGTTTCAATTACCTTTGGAAGAACGGACATTTTTACTGCTTCCAGAACATCGCGTCCGGCAAGATCAATTGCAGCGGCTTTGGTGAAAGTCAATTCCAGATTTGCCTTGTTAGCAGAGATAAGCGCATTTGTAACTTTAATTACGTTACCGCCTGCAAGGTAATGAGCTTCGAGTAATGGAGTGCTCAGCGGAATTCCTGCTTTGGTTGCCATGATTAAACTCCGGACAATTACTTGCGGGGAAACTTTTCGTAGTCTCATTCCAATCAAATCGCGGAATATTTTTACTTTAACGCCTGAGAAATAAGCCGTAATAAATAATCCTACTGGAACAAAGTATAAAAAGATTATCAAGAAAAAGATTACTGCAACAATTATTAATAAAGAGAAACCGGTTAATGCTTCCATTTTTGTCTCCTATTCAAGTGAACAAAATTCGTATTATACAACCGAGTCAAAATTAAAAATTCGGGTGAACTAAAACAATTTTTTTGATAATTGGTTAGATGAATGGCTGCAATATATTACTTTTTTGAATGATTGATGAGATTTTTTTCAAATGTTCATGATAATCCACGATAATAATCATGTAAAAAGCAAGTATTGTTCACCGGGTGTTTTAATGAAATTTATGCCCTTGATTGAGCATTATTCAATATTTATATTGCAGGAAACGTTTATGCATAAAACTTTGTTTAGGATAAAAACTATAAGGAAATTATAATGGACGGTAACTTTTCGGAACGTGTCCAGGAAGTAATTAGACTAAGCCGTGAAGAAGCTTTACGATTAGGTCATGATTATATTGGTACAGAGCATCTTTTACTTGGAATTATTCGCGAAGGGCAAGGCGTTGCAGTAAGAATATTACGCAACCTTGAATGCGATCTCGTAAAATTGAAAAAGGCGATTGAAGATACAGTAAGAACATCGGGCGGGACGCTCACTATTGGAAATATTCCACTTACGAAACAAGCTGAAAAAGTACTTAAAATTACGCAGATAGAATCGAAGATTTATAAATCGGATGTAATTGGCACAGAGCATATTTTGTTATCTCTTTTACGTGATGAAGATAATATAGCCACACAGATCCTTCATCAATTCAATGTGACGTATGAAAACGCGCGAGCAGAGTTAAATAATATTTTAAGTACGAAAAATGCTGATAAATTTACACCTCCTCCTCCTCCGCTTTCAAAGAAAACAGAGAAAACCAAAACTCCGGTGCTCGATAATTTCGGAAGGGATTTAACCAAATTAGCAATTGATGATAAACTTGACCCGGTGGTGGGCAGGGAAAAGGAAATTGAGCGCGTTGCGCAGGTATTAAGCCGAAGAAAGAAAAATAATCCTGTATTGATTGGCGAACCCGGCGTTGGTAAAACTGCAATTGCGGAAGGATTGGCATTAAAAATAATTCAAAGAAAAGTGCCAAGAATTTTGCAGGATAAAAGAGTTGTAACGCTTGATTTAGCCGGACTTGTTGCCGGCACAAAATACCGCGGTCAGTTTGAAGAGAGAATGAAAGCGTTGATGAACGAACTTGAGAAAGCCGATGATGTAATTTTATTTATTGATGAATTACATACAATCGTTGGCGCCGGCGGCGCTTCAGGCTCGCTTGATGCATCGAACATGTTTAAACCTGCTCTCGCCCGCGGCGATATCCAGTGCATCGGCGCAACAACACTTGATGAATATAGAAAATATATAGAAACCGATGGCGCGCTTGACAGACGTTTTCAAAAAGTAATGGTTGAACCGCCATCTGTTGATGAGACGATAAAAATTCTTGAATATATCAAATTCAAATACGAGGAACATCATCACGTAAAATATTCTAAAGATGCCGTTGAGTTATCAGTAAAATTGAGCGACAGATATATCACTGACAGGCATCTTCCCGATAAAGCAATCGATGTTTTGGATGAAGCAGGCTCACGCGTTCACATGGGAAATTTTAAAGTGTCGGAAGAAATTCTTCATCTCGAAGAAGAAATAGAAAAAGTAAAGCAGCAGAAGATAGAAGTAGTGAAACGGCAGGATTACGAAGAGGCTGCACGGTTGCGCGACAAGGAGAGGAATTTCCAATCCGATCTCGAAATCGCGAAACGAGAATGGGATAATGAAACAAGTAAATTGGTCTACGATGTTACTGAAGATGATATTGCTACTGTTGTCTCGATGATGACGGGAATTCCTGTAACTCGAGTTGTTCAAGCGGAATCGGAAAAGTTGATGAAGATGGAAGATTCTTTGAAGAAGAGAATTGTTGGGCAGGATGTAGCCGTTACAAAATTGACGAAAGCGATTCGAAGAACACGCGCCGGATTGAAAAGTCCGACAAAACCAATTGGAAGTTTTATATTCCTTGGTCCAACCGGCGTTGGTAAAACCGAACTTGCAAAAGAACTTGCGCGTTATTTGTTCGATTCGGAGAATGCACTAATTCGGATTGACATGAGCGAGTATATGGAAAAGTTTTCCGTGTCGCGGCTTGTAGGAGCACCTCCGGGTTACGTTGGATACGAAGAAGGCGGACAGTTGACCGAACGTGTACGAAGGAAACCTTATTCGGTAGTTTTGTTCGATGAGATTGAAAAAGCCCATCCGGATGTTTTTAATATATTATTACAGGTGCTCGACGACGGAACATTGACTGACAGTCTTGGTCGAAAAGTAGATTTCAAGAATACCATCATTATCATGACTTCGAATGTTGGTACTAGGGAAATTAAAACCACCGGTGGTTTCGGTTTCTCTGGCGAAGAAGGAAAAGATAGTTATGATAATTTGAAAAACACAGTTGAAGATGCGATGAAACGCTTGTTTAATCCAGAGTTCCTAAACAGAATTGATGAGACTATTGTATTCAGAAATCTCGATAGGGAAGACATCAAACAGATCATCAGCATTGAAATGAAAGATTTGATAAAGAATCTTAAGAACAATAAAATGGAAATTGTTATAGAGGAAGACGCTCAAGATTTTCTTGCTGACAAAGGATTTGATCCAAAATTTGGCGCACGACCTTTAAAGAGAGCAATTCAAAAATATGTAGAAGATCCACTCGCAGAAGAAATGCTTTTAAATTCAATAAAGGAAGGCGCTAAGATTCATGTTAAGAGAAAACCGGAAACCGATGAATTATACTTTGTAATGGAGGATTTGAATTCGGAATCGAAGAGCAAAGATGAAGCCGAATTGAAGCTTGGTCAGGAGAATTAAAATATACTTGAAAGGATAACCTTTGCCGGTTATTTCGGAACAACAACTTAATGAAGAATTAAAAGAACTCCCGCAATGGGAGTTCTTCAATAATACCATACACAAAACATTCACGACAATGGATTTTTCATCGGCTGTTGCTTTCATTGTCAAAATAGCAATTGAAGCTGAGAAGCTGGATCATCATCCCGATCTTTTTTTACATTCATGGAATAAAGTGAAAATCACTTTATCTACTCATAGCGAAGACGGTGTGACGGGCAAGGATATCGAATTAGCCGCCGCTATTGAAAGGATGTTTTAATTCACGAGGATTATTTATCACACCAAATTGAAAAGCCTTTTTATTATTTTGGCAATCAATTATTAATCTATTTCGTAAATAAGTTGGAGCTTGAAATGAAGTCTCTTTTATTTATTTTGTTATGTCCGGTCATGATTTTCGCCCGGTCAAATTACGATAAGTATTTTTTAGAAAAAACAATGCGATTTGATTTCTTCCACGTCGGTAATAAAGACAAAGAGCAAATAGTGTTTGATGAAATAATTGAAGAACCGGAATGGGGTGGCTCGAAAACTGATTTAATCGACGATACAAATTACGGGAATTACTTTTTCAAATTATTCGATAAAGAAAGCAAGCAACTCATTTACTCGCGTGGATTTTCAACATTATTCCAGGAGTGGCAGACCACCGAAGAAGCAATGCATTTAAGCAGAACCTTCGAAGGTTCGATAGTTTTTCCTTACCCGGCAACGACATCAATATTAGAAATTTACAAGCGTGATAAGAAAAATATTTTTCAGAAATTATTTGAATACGAAATTAATCCGGAGAATTATTTCATTTCGAAGGAAAGGCGGATGAAATATGAGAATTTTAAAGTTCATTATTCCGGCGAGCCGCAAAACAAGCTTGATATTGTTTTCTTACCCGAAGGTTATTCCATAAATGAGAAGGAAAAGTATATTCACGATTGCAAACGATTCGCTGATACACTTTTTAACTATTCTCCATTCCAGGAGAACGAAGGTAATATTAACATTTGGGCGGTAGAGGCTTATTCGCAGGATACAGGTGTCGATATTCCGGCGGAAAATAAATGGAAAAATTCGATTCTGAACTCAACCTATTATACTTTCGACAGCGAACGATATGTGATGACTTCAGATTATAAAAAAGTTAGGGATCTCGCTTCCAATGCACCGTATGATCAAATTTATATATTAGTAAATTCTGCAAAGTATGGCGGTGGAGCCATTTATAATTTTTATTCCGCCTTAGCCGTTGATTGTAATGGAGCAGGTAGAGTATTTATTCATGAATTTGGTCATGGAATGGCCGGGCTTGCAGATGAATATGCCGGCGATGTCTCGTATGTCGATATGTATCCCCTGGATGTTGAACCATGGGAAGAAAATATTACAACTCTCGTAGATTTTGATTCCAAGTGGAAAAGTCTCTTGGAAGAAGGTACTTTAATTCCAACTCCGGTTGACGGTTCATACGAGTTAAAATCAATTCAAGAGAAATTAAAGCTTGGCGCTTTTGAAGGCGGGGGTTACGTTACAAAGGGTGTTTACCGGGCTTCATACGACAGTATTATGCGAACATTAGCTGCGGGCGAATTTAATCTTGCGTCAAAAAAAGCCCTAATAAAAATATTAAATATGTATATTGATTCAGAGAAATAATAGGAATTTATGAACCAAAGGCAGTTATTTAGGACAATTGAGACCGCAGCTTCAAGCAGTTTTAAGGATGATCTCGAACTTCTCTCCACAGTCGTAAATAAATTAACAGATACGACCGATACTAAAATTTCAGGTGGCAGAATCTGGCAATTAGATTCTGAGAATTCTGGTTATAAATTACTGTATCAGACCGGTCGAGTTCAGAAGATAAAAAAAGGATTTTTTCTGGATGTTAAAGACTATCCGATATTTACAGAAATTTTTAAACAGAGAACCATTCTCGCCGATGAAACAAACCATATATTGAAAGAAAAGGGCATTTTTCGTTATTCAGCGTCAGGTGTAGGCAGTAAAATTAATATTGGAGGAAATACTTTTTACGAGTATCTGATTGCAGTGAACAGTGATAATGTTGACGAGGAACTGCGAGACACGCTAAATGTTGTGGCAACCGTACTCACGTCTAAAATTAAAGAAAGAAGATTATCCGCGGCTCGAAAAAGTTTGATTGCCGATATCGATAAAGCAAAGGAACTTCAGAAAAGTATTTTGCCGGGTCACGAATATAGATTCCACTTTTATGATCTCTTCGGAATTACTGTTCCGGCGGATATAATCGGCGGAGATTTTTTCGATTATTTGAAAGTTGGCGATGACGAGGAAAGAGTTGGCGTTACCGTAGGGGATGCAGCCTCGAAAGGACTTGCTGCTGCCGCTGAAGCAATGTATATTTCCGGGGCTATCCGTATGGCAAGCACCTTCCAAATAAAAATCTCTTTATTTATGAGAAGAATAAATGAGCTTGTAAATAAAATATTTAGCGACGATAAGTTTACGACGTTATTTTATGGTGAGTTGTCACAGGATAGAAAAGGATTATTCCTATACGCTAATGCGGGTCATCCGCCTCCGATTTTTATAAAGGCAAAAACAAAAGAAATAAGTTATTTGCAATCAACCGGTCCGTTATTGGGACCCGCGCCTTCGTCAAAATATGAAACAGATCATATTAATTTTAATGATGGCGATGTTTTAGTAATTTATTCGGATGGTGTGGTAGAAAGTGCGAATGCGAAATTCGAATTTTATGAGGAGAAGAGACTAATTAAAAAGTTATTGTCTGTTCATCATAAGACACCAAAAGAAATTGCGCTGGCGATATTAGAGGATGTTATAAAATTTTCGACTCCAAATAGTATGTATCAGGATGATAAAACTCTCGTTGTAATAAAACGAAAGGACTGAAATGAATCTCGAAGAAAAAATATTTGAAGCAGGGGTTGTTGGAGCGGGTGGCGCTGGTTTCCCAACGTATGTGAAAGCAAAATCCAATGTAGAATATGTTCTTGCAAACGGAGCGGAATGTGAACCGCTAATACACAAAGACTACGAATTGATGGTTAACTTTCCTGAAGAAATTGTACATGGAATGGAATTGATGATGAAGAGTGTTAACTCAAGAAAAGGATATTTCGGAATAAAAGAAAAGAATGTTAAAGCAATTGATGCCATTGGGAAGTATTTAGGTAATAATAATATCGAGATGTGTCTCCTTGGTGATTTTTATCCTTCCGGGGATGAATACGAACTTGTTTATGCAGCAACTAAAAAGTTAATTCCACCCCACGGTTTGCCTTTAGATGTTGGCTGTGTAGTCAATAATGTAGAAACATTATTTAATATCTCTCAAGCTGAAAAGAAAATTCCCGTTACACATAAATTTTTATCAGTTACCGGTGCTGTAAAAAAACCGTCTTCTTTTTTTGCACCACTGGGCATTTCTTTCAGAGAATTAATCGAATTTGTTGGTGGAACAACAGTCAAAGATTATAGCCTTTTCGTTAGTGGAATCCTTATGGGAAAGTTTACGAATGATTTGAGTGAGGTAGTTACAAAAACACATGCCGGACTTATCGTTCTCCCCAATGAGCACTATCTTGTGAAGAGAATGAGTAGATCGGTTAAAGATATGAACAGAATCGGAAAATCTGCTTGCGATCAATGCTCTTACTGCACTGAATTTTGTCCACGATATTTATTAGGCTATGATGTTCAACCGCATAAGGTTATGCGATCATTAGTTTTTTCGACTTCCGGAACAGCCGTGTGGAATCAATTTGCTGATCTTTGTTGCTCTTGCGGATTATGCTCCCTTTATTCTTGCCCTGAAGATTTATATCCCAGGGAAGCTTGCGATCAAAGTAAAAGGGAGATGAAAACGAACAATATCCGGTATCATCAGGAAAGGGAAGTTAAAGTTCACCCAATCAAAGAAGGTAGACGGGTACCACTGAAGCAACTACGAATAAGATTGGACATTGAAGATTATGAAAAGAAGACACCATTTTTCGATAATAAACCCAAAACAAATAGTGTTAAGTTATTATTAAAACAGCATATAGGGAATCCAGCAAAAGCGATTGTTAAATTGGGTGCACAAATTAAAGCCGGTGATAAAATTGCTGATTGCGAAACTGGAAAATTAGGTGCATCGCTACATTCTCCAATTGAAGGAGAAATAAAACAAATTACAGAAGAATATATACAAATCATATCATAATTTCTTAGGAAAGGAAGACAATGGAAATGAATTCAATTGGATTGATAGAAATGACAAGTATTGCAGCAGGTATGGAAGCATGCGATTCAATGCTCAAAACATCAGAAGTAAGATTAATATTATCACGGACAATTTGTTCCGGTAAATATATTGTACTTGTTGGTGGAGACGTTGCTGCTGTGCAAGCTGCAATCGATCGTGCAGCACTTATAATTGATTACTGCATCATAGATAAGTTTGTTATACCGAATGTTCATAAGGATATTTTCCCTGCATTATCAGGTCATTCAAATATCGAATCTCTTGAAGCACTTGGGATCATCGAATCATTTTCTGTTGCATCCTTAATTGAAGGAGCAGATGCTGCGGTTAAATCAGCTAATGTAAGAATAATTGAAATACGATTAGCGATGGCGCTTGGTGGCAAAGCATTTGTCACTTTAACAGGCGAGGTAGCTGCAGTGCGAAGTGCAGTTGAAACCGGGGCAAAAATTATAGCCGAAAAAGGATTACTAGTGAATAAAGTTGTTATTCCACAACCGCGACCCGAATTATTATCCGAAATGATATAATTTTCTTTTAATTTAGTGCATTCGTCAAAATTTCATAGGTGCCTAGATAGGTACCTATTACACCACCGATACTGCTCAAAATAAATACTAATAAAACTCTCAATAACTTATTTTCCCACCATAACTTAAATTTATTTATATCATCAGTAACTGAGTGAAATTCCTTAACTCTTGGAGGAGAAAGTAAAGCCTGAACAAGGGCCGCAACATATCCAACACCAAGCACAGGAGAAAGGCTAGTTATTGGTGCTGCAAAAAAAGATGATAGTATGGTTAAAGGATGAGCAAAAGCAAAAATTGCTCCAATAGCACTTGGAATACCTGTAATTAAAATCCAATAAATAAGATTATTACTTGCTGTGGATACACCTTGATCAAAACCAATATAAATTAGTGAAGCAAGAACTAACAGAGGAAACGACCAGCCAAATATTTTGAGAAAATTGCTAGAATTAGGAATTTGATCTAAAAGTGTTAAATCAGAATTTAAGCGTGTGTTTAATTTTTGCATTATTCCTTCAACGTGACCGGCACCCACAACAGATACAATTTTTCTTCCCTTAGTTTCAAGCATTTTTTGAGAAATATAAACATCTCTCTCATCAATAAGCACTCGTTTCAGAACTGGCAGTTGTGCTCCGAGATCATTTATTAATTCCGAAATAATGTCTTTATCTTTTATTTCATTTAGTTTTTCTTCAGTGATCTCCCGTTTGTCAAATAAACTGGCAATAGATACTGAGAGGAATTTTATTTTTTGCCAAAAGGACATCGAATTCCAAGTACGGCGTAGTGTAATTTTTACATCTCTATCGCAAAGTACAACAGGGATATTCAAACTTTGTGCTGTTTTAACTGCTTCAATAAGTTCAATTCCAGGCGTGGTGCCTAATTTAACACCTAATTTTTTCTGATATGCTGCCAATAAAATATTTATAAATAGAGTAGTTAACTGTTTCTTTTTAATTATCTCTTTTAAATCCATTGCGTCCCATCTATGCTGTTCAGAAAGAGCAGCAAATCTTTGATTATCTAATTCTATACATACAGCATCTGGTTCTTCTTTTAAAATAATATCATGTACCAATTCAGCCGACTTTTTTGATATGTGCGCTGTTCCAATGATTATATATTCTTTATCCTCAATTTTTATTTTATTAACATCTGAGGAAGTTGATTCACAAACATTTTTATTAGTCATCTAAAATACCTTTAGTTATTTAAAATAATCTTGCTTGATCATTCAGAGTTATTTCTGCTCCAGAAATCACTTTTACGATAAATAGAATTTATGCCGAGCTAAAGTAGAAATATAAATACCGTTTGATCCAGCAAAAGTTTACAAAAATTTATAAAAAATTCGAGGCAATTATACATATTTTTTTTATTATTTTTTGTAAATCTTTTATCTCAGTTTAAGTTTGAGAGTAAATATGTACATTGAAAAATATGAAAACAAGAGATTAATAATTGGGCATTCATAAGGAATTAAAGATTGATGTGCGATTTCACTTTTAATTAAAAAGATAAATATAGTATTGGTAGCAAGGTGGAAATTAACTCAATTCGTGAGGCATCTAATTGATGAATTCTGCGCAAATTTAAGATCGATTTCATTAGATTTCAGTATAATCAAAACTCAAGTGGAGTAATATTTTCAAAATCCTCAAAGATTAGTGTATTAAGATCTTCATCAGAATGGTCATAATTTTTTGCAATTCGTTCTTCTTGATTACTAATAGCCTTATATAAAATATTCTTTGCTGTTCTGGCATTACCAAAATTCTTGTCCCGGTTGTTATATAGTCTATCAAATAGTTCTAGTAATTGTTGTAATGCTCCCTCATCCAATTTATATCCGTTCACATCTGCAATCCCAACAGCAATTTCTAAAAGTTGCCGAGAATTATAGTCATCATATAAAAAGAAATTCGTAAACCTTGATTTTAATCCTGGATTACCATCAATGAAATACTTCATTTCGTCTGGATAACCTCCAACAATAACAATAAATTGACCTTCATAATCCTCCATTCGTTTTAATAATGTATTGATGGCTTCAATTCCAAAATCATTTGGACCGGAAACTAAAGTGTAAGCTTCATCAATAAATAACATCCCACCCAAAGCTTGCTCAATCACATGATCGGTTTTGATTGCTGTTTGACCTTGATAACCTGCCACTAAGTCGGCTCTACTAACTTCGACAAGATGACCTTTCTCGAGAAGTCCCATTTCTTTATAAATTTTACTTAAAATCCTTGCAACAGTTGTTTTCCCCGTGCCAGGATTTCCGATAAAGACTGAATGAAGACTTTTGTCCATTACATTGAATCCACGCTCTTTACGCAATTTCGAAATTTTGATACTACCGATTAATTTATCCACACTAGCTTTAATATTTTCGAGCCCAACTAAATTGTTTAATTCAGTCATATTTTCAATAAGTTTTTCAGGATCACCCTTAATTTCATATCTGCGTGTTGGAGCTTCAATATTTAGTAATTCGATGATATCCTCTATTAAGATGATTTTTGTGTCGGATGCTTTTCTCTCTTCGACAGTTAAATCGGCTAAACGAAGGAGCATATTCCTTTTTGCCTTTTCTACTAAATCTCGTACAGTTCTACCATTACCAAATGCTTTATCCCTATTCCTGAATATTTCATTATAATATTTTTTGAGCTCAATTTCAGCTCCCTCAGATAATTTGATCATTTCTGCTGTTAGTTTTCTTTGGGTTATTTCAAATAATTCATCCGGTGAATAATCCTCAAAAGTAAATGTTTTATTGAAGCGTGATTGAATACCCGGATTACTTTCAACAAATTTTTTCATTTCATCTGTATAACCTGCTGCAATAACAATAAATTTACCCCGGTCATCTTCCATTCTCTTTAAAAGCGTATCAATAGCTTCTTTGCCAAAATCCGAAGAATTATTTCCAGAAGTGACTAGAGAATAGGCTTCGTCAATAAAGAGAGTCCCACCCATCGCTTCGTTTATTTTGGCGGTAGTTTTTTCAGCCGTCTGCCCAATGTAACCTGCAACCAATCCCTGTCTATCAATTTCAACGAGGTGACCTTTGGCCAAAATGCCCAGAGCAGAATAGATTTTACTAAAAATTCTTGCTACGGTAGTTTTACCTGTCCCTGGATTTCCTAAGAAGAGAATATGTGATCCAAATTTATCCGTCAAATTTTCGTTTTGTTCATGATAATATCTTGCGAGCTTAATCAAATCCATTACTTCTTTTTTTATAGAATCGAGTCCAATCAAAGAATTTAATTCATTCATCGCCTCTGTTAAAGCTTCTTCGTTAATAGGAATTACTACTCCCTCAGCAGAACTGTGAGATACGATGGATTTTACATCTTCATCAATAATTGTAGTAAGCGCTTCTTTTGTTCTATCACTTCCCGTAAGCTTAATAAATCTCTTACTTAGTTTTAACTTTGCTTCATCAAAAAATCTTCGTGCCAACCTTGCATTACCAAAAGTTTTATCTCGTTTTCTAAATACTTTAAAAAATTCTTTTAGGATAATCTCTTTTGCACTTTCTGAAATAGAGTACTCTTCTTTTTTCAACATTAATTCAAATATTTGCATTAATTCATCAGGTGCAAAATCATCAAAAATAAAATTTTGAGCGAACCTTGATTTGAGTCCCGGATTCGAATTTAAGAATGTATCCATTTCTTCGGGATAACCAGCAGCAATTACAACAAATTCATTCCGGTTATCTTCCATTCTTTTTAGAAGTATATCAACGGCCTCCTGTCCGAAATCCTGACCGGCACCGCCTTTTTTTACTAACGTATATGCTTCATCAATAAGCAGAACGCCACCCTTAGCCTCGGTGATAATGCGCTCTGTTTTCTGAGCGGTTTCTCCAACATACTGACCAACGAGAGCAGCACGATCAACTTCTACAACATGTCCTTTCGATAATATCCCCATTGCTTTGAATATTTTTCCAAGAAGACGTGCAATTGTTGTTTTGCCTGTGCCTGGATTTCCTAAAAAAGTTGAATTGATCGAAATACCTTCTTCAGACTTAAGGCCAAGTCTTCTTCTTTCTTTAACAAACTCGATATAATCGATAAAATCACGAACTGATTTTTTTACGGTTTGAAGTCCAATGTAACTATTTAATTCAGCTAATAATTCATCAAGAGTTTGTAATTGTGGCTCGTAAATCTGATAAGATTTTGGTGCATCCGGTTTTTGTTTTTGTGTATCCGCGCCTGCATTATTTCTTATCGGTTCCTCAACTTGGATAATCGATTCATCTGCTAAACCGAACCATTTTTTCACTACTTTCAATCCATTGAAATAGATTTCAACTTTACCCTGTCCGGATTTCCAACTATCTGCGCCCCAGGTCTGTGCAAATATCACCGAGTCCCATACTTTTTTTACACTCAAAACAAAATCATTTTTTCCAATCTCGAAATCATTTATATACCATACCGCTTTACATCTGTATGAAATACTTTCTTTTTTGTAAGCAGGATTATTAAAAATCAGCTCGATTCCGACTTGTTTGATTTTTTCCGCATTGAATTGTGAATAATATTTTTTTGTTCCTTCATCGAATTCTTGCTGTACATCAAAAACATTTGCGCTAAAGAAATCGACAAATTTATTTGGATAAAATTTACTATCAGATCTTAATTTCGTAGCCTCAATTGCTGCAGGTGTGGAATAAATATTATCATCTTTCAAGGGTTCATCAGCAGTTGTTTCCTTCATACTTTTCTTCGATTCAAGACTACGCTGCTGATACTTGAGCAACGCATTATATATGCTCATGAATTTTTCATTCTTCTTCAATTTGGGTTTTAATTCCTCCGCTTTTTTCATTGCCGGACGGAACTGAAATAAGTTGAACATCGCTTCGAGTTCAATGAGTTCGCAGAAAAGAGTTTCTTTTTTCGATGTTATCTTTTCTTGAATTTTTCTTGAAACCAATAAGGCGTACCAATATTCCTTTTCTTTTATTGCTTCCTTTGCTTCGTTCAAAAGAAGCCAAGCATTCTTTGGATTTATTTGTGTATTCTCAAAAAATATTTCTTTTCCTTTTAGAAACCATTTCTTAGAATTTTTCCAATCAGCATTTTTACCGCTGTCAATTAGTAATGCAAGCTCAAGAGATTTTTTAGCCTCGTCGAATTTATTCAGTCCGGCAAGTGCACGCGCTTTGTTCATATACGACCAACCGAGCAGTTCGCGTTGTTTGTCAATTGATTGATTTAAATCGGAGATGGAACCTTCAAAAATGCTCATACGCATTAATAAATAACCGCGGTATAATTTTGCTCGAATCGAATCACCTTTAAGTTCTACCGCGAGATTCGCATGTTCCATTGCTTTTACGGGATCTCCATTTTCAAGCAAAGCCCATGCATAACAAATAGCCGTGTCGCTGTCATCAGACTTTTCGTCAAAAACTTTTTCGGCAAGGGGAAGAGCCATTCTAAATCTTCCGTTCCAGAGATGTTCGTATGCCTCATCCAGCAATTTATTTATTTCTGATTGCGTCAATCGAATCCTTTCGATTATTATTTATAAATATACGAATACAATAAATCACTTTCATTATCGAATATTTTAGTAACTTATTTTAGAGTTATTACGTCTAAAATCTCAAATGAAGGAGTAATTATGAAATACAAATACATATTATTCGCAGCCATGACTGTAATCATGCTTGCCGGGTGTAATTGGCGAGGTATAAAAGGAAGTGGCGATTTAAAAAGTGTAACGAGGGAAATTGAAAATTTCGATGAAGTTGAAATCGGAGGCGCCTTTGATGTTTACATTAAAGTTGGTGAAAAAACATCATTAGAGATAAAGGGTGATGATAATTTATTGCAATATATCCGCACTCGTGTCAAAGGTAATACTCTCGAAATTGATACAAGAAAAAACATCAGACCGAGGAAGGGAATAACAATAAATATTACAACTCCGGATTTAGAAAAAATCGTTTCCTCCGGAGCCAGCAGTATCTCTGCAATAAATTTTAAGAATGACGAACTCTCGGTTTATTTATCTGGCGCAGGCAGCATCGATTTGAAAGGCGAAACTAAAGAACTTCATGTTGAAATGTCTGGAGCTGGAAGTCTCGACGCGGATAATTTAAGAGCAGAAGATGTTTCAGTCTCTATCAGTGGGGCTTGTAGTGCTGACGTTTACGCAATTAATTCCCTTGATGCATCAGTTTCAGGAGTAGGATCAATTGACTATTTGGGCAATCCCACGAGAATTAATTCTAATGTTTCCGGTGTCGGCTCAATTAACCGGAAGGATCAGGAAGATTAAACAAAATTGTATAGCATTTTTACTGATTAGCAAATTAATACGGATTGAGACAAATTGCTTGATCCGTTTTTGTTTATCGTAATGCCTTTATTCTTTGATTATCCTATCGAGATATTCACTCTCTTTTAATATCTTTGATATATAAAATAAATCGAAAAAAAATTGTGGAATTCAAATGGATACTAAACCTAAGATCGGGATAATAATGGGGAGTGACTCAGACCTTCCGATAATGATGAAGGCTGTGGAAGTTTGTAAAGAGTTTGATATCGCACATGAAATGAAAATCCTTTCGGCTCATCGCACACCGGACCAACATTCAGAATATTCTAAAACTGCTTTTGACAGGGGATTAAAAGTTATAATTGCCGCTGCCGGGGGTGCGGCACATTTACCGGGAGTAACTGCAGCTCATACTATTTTGCCGGTTATCGGAGTTCCGATAAAAGGTAAAGCCTTTGAAGGAATGGATGCTCTTCTATCAATTGTTCAGATGCCTCCGGGAGTTCCCGTAGCTACCGTTGCAGTAGATGGCGCAAAGAACGCTGCAATTCTGGCTATCCAGATTATAGCTACCGGCGATAAGGAAGTGCAAGAAAAATTAAAAGCATATAAAATAAAAATCGCAGAAGAATCTTTTCGTAAGAATGATAATCTGAAGGTTGAGTAATCACTTTAATTGCACACTATTTGAACAGATAACTACAGATTTGAATCAATTTTTATCTGTTCGATATGTTAAATCTGCGATCTATTTATAATCTCTTACCGGAAATTCAACCGGATCCCCAAGCATTTTTTCCACAGTACATTTTACTTCTTTCGAAAAAGGTTCATGTCTCAAATTGCATTCAAAGTGCCGACAGTATTTGCAGAATATGGGTGCACAATCGTCAAAATGAATTCTGACTTGTGAGTGGGGAAGCGACTCGAGTAACTGTCGCTCAATATAATTCTCTTCCCGGTGCGATTCTTTTACAGTGAAATAATGCGGAATCGAAAGATGGAAATCGATAAAAACCTTCTCGGATGATTTTAGAAATTTAAGATGATGAATATCTATCCAATAAGGCTTCCTTTTTTCGGTTAATACTTTATAAATTTTTTCGAGAATTTCCTTATCTGTTTTATTCATTAAACCGCCGAAGGATTCTCTCATCAACTTATATCCGGTAACTATAATATTTGTAGCAACAAAAAGAGCGATTATCGGATCGAATATTTTTATCCCTGTTATCAATACCAGTACTAATCCAACAACAACTGCTATGCTTGTGTACGAGTCGGTTAGAACGTGTTTCCCATCTGCAACAAGTGCAAGAGAGTTGGTAGTTTTGCCTTTCCGTATCAAGTAGAATCCCAACCATAAATTAACAGCGCCAGCAAAGGCGATGATTAATGTACCTGTATCAAGACGATTAATTTCTACACCAAACAGAAGATCATGAATGGAATAATAAATAATTGTAATAGCGGCAATTATAATTAATAATCCTTCTGTACCTGCGGAGAAGTATTCGATGTTTCCATATCCATACAAATGAGATTTATCGGCCGGTTTCGAACTTGTGATGATACTAAATAAAGCCATCGATGTAGCCATTACATGAACAATCGACTCAGCAGCATCGGAGAAAATTGCACTTGAGCCTGTTATTAAATAAGCGGATATTTTTCCGGCAAACATTCCTAATCCTATGAATAGGGAAAGGTAAGCTGCCCGTTTTTTAATTTTTATGTTGGTGTCCATCAAACTCATATATTGTTCTCTTTAATTTCTTGTTTCAACCTAACTATAACAGTAACTCCACTGCCAGGATTGTTAGTTACCGTGATAGTGCCTCCATGTGCTTCGATAATTTTTTTACTGATGCTAAGTCCTAATCCGAATCCTTTTATAGTTTTTGAACGGGATCGATCGGCTCGATAAAACGGTTCGAAGATAAAAGGTAAATCAGCTTCCGGGATCCCAATACCGTCGTCCTTTATTTTTAATTCAACGAATTCTTTATCTGAATTAAATGAAACACTTATCGGCTTACTTTTCGGAGTGGAATATTTTAGTGCATTTTCAATAATATTTTTAAATGCAATCTTCAGCCATTCATAGTTAAAAGTGAATGGAAATGTTTCCGGAATATTTTCTGTTGTAATTCCAGGGAATTCTTTGGAATAATTATTTATAATTTCGTTCATCAACTGAGTGAGATCATTTATTTCCAATTTTAGATTTCCAGCAATCCCGCGGACTCTTTCTGTCTCGAGTATTTCGGTAATCATTATCTCGATTTCTTTTATATCGGCAGAAATACTTTCCTTGCTTTTTGAATTCTCAAGAAATTCGAGCGCTAATTTTATTCTGGTGATTGGCGTTCTAAGTTCATGACTCACATCAAGCAGCAGTTGGTCTCTCGCTGAAATCATATCCTTTATTCTTGATGTCATTTCATTGAATGAATCGGAAAGGGATGAGAGTTCATCATTGGTTGAGACGTGAATTCGATGAGAAAAATTTCCTTTGCTTACTTCGGCAACTCCGTTGGAAAGTAGAATTATCGGATTTAATATTTTTTTCACCAATTTATAACTTAAAAACATCACACCAAATAAAGCCACAATGAGAATAATTATTTCCTGTTGCCTGGGATGCAAAGTTCTGTGAAAATCTGAATCGAAAATAAATCTGCTTCCATCCGGGTTGACAACAACAAATTCGCGATCCTTTATGAGATCGAGAAACTTATCGATAAAACCTTTTCTTTTTGTCTGCTTTAGTTCTTCAGAATTCCAGTATAACTTTTGTGAGTGGTATTTTATTCCGATTGAATATTTTGATGCTATCTGTCTTGCCAAAGATGTATCCGGTGGAGAGCCAATATCTTCCGCAATATATGTAAAGTAATTGTGGATATTAATATTAAACTGTTCTTTTATTCGGGAACTGAAATGAACACGGAAAAATATTGTGAAAAAGATTATTGTCAGCGCACCGGCTAAAATAATTACAGCAAGTAGCTTGAAAAAAATAGAATGACGAAATGCTTTTAAATTTATTTTCAATTTTCTATTCCTATAAATTTATAGCCCGCACCCCAAACGGTTTTGATATAATCCGGATTACGGGGATCATCATTCAATTTTTGGCGCAGACGGCTGATTAGTACATCTATTGATCTGTCATACGCTTCCCAATCCATACCTTTGAGGGTATCCATTATTTTCTCTCGTGAATATACTTTGCCGGGATTTTTAATAAATAACGAAAGAAGTGCGAACTCCATCGTAGTTAAGTCAACAGTTTTATCCGCGAGCATTACTTTTTGACTATTAAAATTAATATTGAGAACGCCCGTGTTAATAATTTCAGGACAGCTCAAATTATCTGTCCTTCGCAAAACAGATTGAATTCTTGCTACAAGCTCCCGCGGTTCAAAAGGTTTTGGAAGATAATCATCCGCACCCAATTCCAAACCAACAATGCGGTCAGTTACATCCCCGCGTGCAGTTAACATAATTATTGGTATCGAATTATCTTTTCGAATGGTTCGGCAAATTTCAAATCCATCCTTTCCCGGAAGCATAATATCCAATATAATTATGTCTGGATAACCGTTCTTCAATTTCCGAAATCCTTCTTCGGCAGAAAATGATTTTAGAACTTTGTAATTAAATTTCGCGAGATAATCGGCGAGAAGATTATTCAGTTTCTCATCGTCGTCAATGATTAATATTGTTTTTTCACTATTCATTCAATATCCGCTAAGTTGAATTTCTTCTCAAACTAAAATATTAAAAAACAGATTAATAATTATTAAGAAGTAAGCCGGAAAGAGAACTTCCTTAGAATATCTTTCCGGCAAATAAAAATTTATAATTGTGCACTAATTCCAAAGATCGGCATAATCTTGTAATCGAATATTTCCTTTCGAATGATAGTTCCGTTTTGGTCGGCATCATAAACATATTCTACAATATTGTAACGGTTGTAAACATTCCAAATGTCAAAATAGATATTAAGTGTCCAGCTATCGAATTCGAATTTTTTATCGATTCTTAAATCAAGTTCATGGTAGTCTGGAAGTCTATCGGAATTTTTTTCTCCTTTCACTATATAATATTCACCGCCTATGGGAACCGTTCCAATCGCGGGTGAGTATGGTGTTCCTGTGCTGTAAGAGTACTTTATACCAATCTGCCAGTCATTAGAAATCTTATAACTGCTGACTAAGTTGAAATTATGCGTCCTATCATAATCGAAATAATATTCCGATAGATAGTCTTCATCTTTTCTTTTTGATACCGAATAAGTATAGGATAAACTTCCCACAAGATTATCCAACATCTTTTTCTGAAGGAAAAATTCAATTCCCCAAATATTACCGGAACCGTTGTTTGTAATAATTTTCGATGTATCCGAGTAAACGAATGTGTTAGTAAGATTTTTATAGTAAGCTTCCAAACTTATTTTGATATCTTCGGAAAAGAAATTGTCCAAACCTATTATGAACTGGTCTGCCTTCGCGCTTTTTAGATTTTTGTTCAGTTCATGGTCTCGAATCTGATAAGCAGCAGGATCCTGGTTTAAATAGGCGTAGCCGGCATTTAGAATGAAATTATCTGTTAGCTTGTAACGTAAAGCTAAGCGGGGACCCAAAACGTTTTCATTAGTAAGATCAAAATAGTCATATCGTAATCCTGCAGTTAAAACTAATTTATTGATTGGACGTAATGTTGTTTGAATGAATCCGCCGTATTTATTTGAAATGGGAGGATAATAATTTATTGTGTCGGCGGGTAAAATAAAACCTGTGTTGGTAGTATCTGCCTCCCTCCAAATAAAATGATCCGTGTTACCCGATTTTATAAATGCACCGCCTTTTAATTCCACAAAATTGTTCAACTTAAAAACTGATTCATTTTTCAAAGTGAATTCCTGTTCCAATAAATCTGCACCGTTCAAATTTTTATTGAGTTTAGTACCGGAGCTCGTCTGCCATCCGTTATTTGTCATTGATGCAGTTGTAAGTGAATATCCATTACTGCTGAAAAGGTAATTCCAATTCAATCCGATTGCACTTCCGTAAACATCGTACTTGATGTATTCATATTTTCTGCCTTGCGCAAAATGGCCGCTTTCATCTATTTTGTCTCTTTCAACATCATCTTCGTAATAAAATCCAATCAGCGAAATTTTATTATTCTTATCCATGTTATAAGTAATTTTACCGGCGGCATCCCAAAAGCGCGGCATCACATCTCTCCCCATCATCTTTGTAATCAGATCAAATATTCCTCTGCGGGCGGAGAAAACAATATTACTGTTTTGATTGATCGGACCATCTGCGTATAAACCGAATCCTGCCATGTTTAAATCAATATTTGTATTGAACGAAGTTGCGTTTCCTTCTCTCATTTTCAGTTCGAAGAGAGAAGATAGCTTGCCTCCGAACTCAGCAGGAAAAGCTCCGCTTGAGAATTCGACTGATTCAAGTAAATCGGGGTTGATTATACTTATGGTTCCCATGCTTGCATCCATCCTGCCAAAATGCAACGGACTATAGATTTCAATGTTATCGAGCAGAGCCAGGTTTTCATCCGGCGCTCCACCTCTTACAATTAAGTTGGAATTAGCCATACTTCCTGTTGTAACTCCCGGCATTGTATGAATAACTCTAAATACATCTTCAGCCGAACCTGGAGAGGATTTTATATCTTGCAAAGATAATTTTTTAGTACTGATATTTTTCTCAGGATCCATTTCAAAGTATCCCGATGAAACAATCACCGACTTATCCAATTCAATCGAAATCGGATTTAATTCGAATTTGAGTTTAGTTACACGGTTTTGCGAGATAATTACTTCCGGATTATTTATTGTCTCATATCCCAGCATCGAAACGGATATCTGATAAATACCCGCAGAAATATTGGTGATTGTAAATTTACCTTCGTCGTCTGTTGCAGCGCCCATCGTTGTTCCTTTGATAATAACATTAGCGCTCGGCAAAGGTTGCTTTGTAGATTTCTCGATCACTATGCCTTCCAATGACCCGGATTTCCCTGATTCTCCAAATACATTTGAACAAATTAGATACGCCATTAAAACCAAAATCCTTTTCATTGCCGATTCCCTATTTATTAAAGAAATATTCATTGAATTTATTCAACTTTCCCGCAAGAATTTCTTTTTGTTCTTTCGTAAGAAGCGTATGAAATTCAACGAACTTCGAAAGCATGAACGAATGCATTTCTTCTTTGCCGGCGTGAATATCCTCCATTTTATTTTTCAAGAGAGTTTCGTCAATCCGATCTTTCTTGATTTCCGATTGCAGAAAGTCGAAAGCATCTTCCATTTTAGTTTGCATCGGTTTGTGCTTTGTAACTATTTCATCCTTAATTTGATTCAATCTCGTCTGCTGTTCTTCAGTCAATTGTAATTCGTCGGATATTTTTTCCATTGCGAACTCAATCATTTTTTCGCGTGTGTCCATCGAAAAGTGACTGCATCTATGACGCGAGCAACCGAATGAACTAAATAGAATGACTGCGATAACACTGGCGGTGAGAAATAATTTTGAACGTGACATTGTTTACCTCTGTTTGTTAATTATTATAATTTCAGTGAGCAATCTACTTTTGAAATGTTAAGTTATTATTTCCGAATTGTAATAATTTGTAACAACAATTATTGTTGATTTGAATGAAAAATTTGGAGATAAGCGATAAATTAAAGTGGAGCGTGGTTGTGAATACATTATCAATTAATGTCGCTTTACCTATCTCTCTTATATCAATAAGTCAAGCGGGTCAAAAGACAAAAATATTTTTTTTTTGGAATTTCTTTAATACAACAAGGGAAATGCTTTATTGCAGTTAGAAAAAAAACCCGCCTATTAGCGGATTCAAAAATATTTTGACAGTGAAATAACTAAAATATTTTTTAACACGTACATGATGAAAAAAGAAAAATCGAACCGCTCAGTCCTTGATACATCGGACACTCAAACCATTACCTTTTTGATTATTGAAGCGGTTGAAATAAATAATGCTTTTATCGTTACTCAAATACATGAAGTAGGTGTAAGTTCCACTGTACTCGGTGGAGGTCCAATAATGTGTGCTGTAATTTAAATTCTCGAATGTAACATTACCTGATCGGTATCCTCCAAATAATGCTGAAAAACCGCTTGAGTTTTTGTCATCCCCAATACTCATTTCTTGACCATTTGCTTTTAAGGCATCTGCGTTATTATTTACATATGCTTCCAATGTTTGAAATTCTGCTAACGTTGGGATATGCCATTCATCCGGGCAAATACCTTTTGAGCGGGGGATTGTTGCATATTGCATCGCTTCTTTCCATTGGTAAAGTCCGCCGTAAATATTACAATTGTTTGTATCGTTGCCATAACAATATTTCTCAACTATTTTATTATACGATGCATTTTTTACTAAATCTATCATAATTCCAACATTTAAATTCTCTTTTAACCAACATTGATTTCCGATCTGAACTGTGTGATATACTTTCCCTTCATGTGAAACATATGGCGCATCAGGACACGGAGATTGAGCAAAAAAGACAGTGGATATTTGTAATAACATTAAAAGAAAAAGTAAAGAAATTTTATTCATGCGTCTCCTCAATTATGTTTTTAATATTTGGTAATTAGTTCTTAAGGCAACGAATATTGAAACCAAAAAGCTTGATATTGTTAATAAGGTTTATATTGCTATTACTATTTAACAAATACATATAGTATGCATTATTTGAATCGTACTCAGTGGAACTCCAAAAGTAAGAGTAATTATCTAAATTATAAAAGAATCCAAAGTTGTTTCTGAAGCCTGCCAACAACGCAGTAAAACCGCTTGTATTAGTTCCGGCTCCGGCGCCTGATCCTTCTCCAATAGCTTTTAATTTGTTACCATCATTGTTAACAACAGCTGTCAGAATATCGAATTCTGTTTTAGTTGGGATATGCCAGTTAGGTGGACAAATGCCTTGTGTGCCCGGCGTCGTGCTATACTGCATTGCTTCAGTCCATTGGTAAAAACCACCGTAAGTTGTACAATTAGTCTCAAGATTATTATAACAATATTTTTCAATGATACCGTTATCGGTCTGATCATCCTCACCGTTTATCATTGTTCCAACATCAAGGTTTTCTTTTAACCAGCATTGGTCACCAATTTGTACTGTGTTATAAATTTTATCGTAATAAGTGACTGTTGAGATGCCTGCACAAGGCGGCCCATCTCCCACACCATCATTCGCAATAATTTTTATGATAAAGTTATCACCACTGTGGCTGCCAGGTTCAAGAACATAATTCCAAATAATATGTTTTTCTATTCCATTTGAAATCCCATTTCCAATATCTCCAGTAGTTTGTGTACAAGGAAAATCAAATGTAGCGCCTCCGTTATCGGATACTAAAATATGAACTATCATTAAATCACCATCCGGATCATTAAGGTCATAATATATGTCAACAATCCCATTTAATTCTGTGAAAGTTACATTACTTACTACCGGAGCTGAATTTTGGGAGAAGCTATCAACTAAGACTCCATTTAATAAAATCATCAGAAAGAATATTTTTAGTTTCATTATACTTACCTTATTTTACAACAATCATTTTCTTATTTGAAACATACGTCCCGGCAGTTAATCGATAAATATATGTTCCGGAAGATAAGCTCGTTGCATCGAATTCAACAACGTATTTACCAGCTTCCTTTTGAACATCAATTAGCAATTCCGCTACTTCTCTGCCTAAAATATCATAAACCTTCAAAGTAACTCTATTCGAAGTCGGAATAAAAAATTCAATAGTAGTAGTAGGATTGAAAGGATTCGGGTAGTTTTGATTAAGTAAAAATTCTGTAGGGGTAAATTTATCTGTTACTGCAATAATACTTGAATAGGAGTAAGTTCCATCGAAATTATTCTGTTTTAATCTATAGTAGATATTTTGAAATGTCAACGAGGGGAAATCAACAAATGAATAATTCGATATCTCGGTTGTTGTTCCATTTCCTTGGATATATCCGATTGCATTCCAACATTGCATATCATATGACCGTTCAATATCAAATCCGGCATTATTCAACTCGGTTGCAGTTTGCCAACTAAGAACAACATTTTCATTTTTAAAATTAGCGGTGAACGATGTAAGTTCGACGGGAATATGGCCTGCGCTTGAATAACCAACCCCAATTGCCGCATGAACGTAAATAGGCAGAAATATTAGAAATAAATAAATTTTCATGTAATCTCCGAAATTGATAAATATTGTCATGAGAGTCATGACATTTAATCAAAACTAAAACAAATTAGTTGGAGAAAACTAACTAAGAATTCCTTAATCACAAAAATATTTATTTTTACTATTTTGTAAATGGATTGAATGAGACTTTTATAAAAACATGCATCATTGGATGTTTTTTGCTTCTCATTTCTATTGTCATTTTCGTATGGAAGCGATTATTCCACTTTCGAATTATTCCGCGTTGTCGACACTTAACTTAATTTTCTTCTCCAATCATTTAATGCGTTCTTGTGGAAACCGTGTCAGCAAATTGTACTAATTATTCCTGATACTCCGAATATATAAAAGAATTTACAGTATCATTTTGTAAATTCAAATGCGTTTACTGTTGTAAAATTACATAAGAAATGTAAAATTTTCATTATATTGAATCGGAACTATAATGAAAAAATAAGTGTTACTATTCATTATAATAGTAAATATTTGTTAATTGATATGAAATAACCACTTCTTAAACTTATTTTGAATATGCGAAAATTTATCTTGACAAAAGAAAATCTTTAAATTATTTTAGAATGTAAACGTTTACAACTTTCTGAGCCAAATGAAAATAACAATTAAAGATTTAGCAAAAGCAGCTGGAGTTTCTATTGCAACCGTTTCCCGCGCTATAAATGGTGATAAGAAAGTAAACAATGCTACGCTCCAAAAAGTATTATCCATCGCAAAAGAATTAGATTACAAACCGAATATCTCAGCTCGAAATCTTGTAAGACAGAATACAAAAATTATTGGGCTTGTCCTTCCTGATATCCAAGGTGATTTCTATACTGAAATTGTCAGAGGTGTTGATGAAATTGCTTATAAAGGTGGTTATCATGTGATTGTTGCCAGCTCACACAGCGAAAGAAATATTTTCGAATCAATCATGAATTTTATGGGTCAGAGCATGGTTGATGGTGTAATTTTAATGATTCCATCCTTAACTAACCAGTTAAAAGAAGTCGTAACAAATAGCAACACGCCAATAATATTAGTTAATGGAAAAACCGAACTTCAGAATTTGGATACAGTGAGTATTGATAATTTTCAAGGCTCATTTTCAATAGTTAATTTTCTTATCAATTCTTATGGTTATAAAAAGATAGCTTTAATAAAAGGTCCGTCAAGTAACAACGATGCGATCGAAAGAACCGAGGGATATATCTCAGCATTGCGCGAGAATAGAATTGATATTAGAGAAGAATGGATGATAGGGGGTGATTTTACTATTGAAGGTGGGAAAATTGCAGCCAGTAGGTTACTAAGTCTTATTGACAAACCCGATGTAATATTTGCCTCGAACGATATGATGGCTGTTGGATGTTATAGCATTATCAGTTCGCTTGGTCAAAAAATTCCTGATGATATCGGCGTGGCAGGATTCGATCATACTATGCTATCGAATTATGTATATCCGAAACTAACTACCGTACACGTGCCAACGGCAGAAATAGGAAAGACAGCCGCAAATATTTTACTGAACCGTATCTTAAATAAAAATCAAACAGCTGTACAACATATAAAAATATCAACCGGAATTATTATCGGAGATTCTTGTAGAAATATATTGAATAATTAGTTGTTAGAATTAACTTAAATCAAACGGGAGGTAATATGAAAAAACTACAAACCATGATTTTTATTAGCATGGGAGTAATGCTATTCTTCTTTAATTCAGGCGTAAAAGCACAACATGCTGATCCTGAATTTATTCAAGTTGTATCAGTGGAGAACACAATAACACTCGATGGTCAATTGACCGAAAACGAATGGGCAAGAAGATTTGATTATCTTGTATTTGGCCCGGGTACTTTACCTGGAGACGTAAGCTATACAACAACCGGCGGATTGGTAGTTGATGGCGACGCTGTTGTTGATTCCTCAACAACGATTGTAATGATCATGCACGATGGATTGGATCTTTACATATCTCTTAATTCAAATGACAAATATGTAAATAAATGGGGCGGCAGCTGGGAAGGCGATGGATTGTTTATGAAAATCCAGGATGCCACTGGCACGGATAAAGAAGTTAAAATGTATTTTAATGCCGGAGGAGTAAATCCTGATATGGTTTTTGAAACAAATGCATCTGCAGGAGCTGTTGAAGGTGTTGGATATAAAATGCCGGGAACAGTAGTAAATGATACTACGCAGATAGATGCCGGTTATACAGCCGAAATAGTTATCCACCTTGATGTTCTTGGCTTTACTGATCCTTTTGGCGAAGTTTCAGTTGCGATGAACATATTCGATCCAGATAAACAAACCGGTACAGCCGGTGAAGAATGGACCATCGGTTCTTATTACAAAGAATGGTGGGGAAGCGAATGGGGAGGAGTTTATAGAAAGTTAAAATTAGCTGATCCTCCAAAGAAAACTGCATACGCAACAGACCAAACCATTACACTCGATGGTCAATTAACAGAAGGTTTTTGGAATTCTGCTGAAAGTGTAACCGTTGGTAAAGGCAGTGGAAGCAGCTCGGGCGGTTGGTACATGCAATGGAATGATACTTTAAATGCCTATGAAGATCAAAGCATGGCAAATGTAAAATTTATGCATAATGGAACCGATCTTTACATAGGCGTTTCTTCCGATGATAAATCGGTTTGCAAATGGTCGCCCGGATGGGAAGCTGATGGATTATTCCTTTGGATGACAAACAAAGGAGAGATACCTGACGGCGCTTCGAGAATGGAAGTTAAAAATATGTTTTTCAATGATGCAATTGGATCAACCGCTGTATTTGAAGTGAACGGAAATGTTCCCGCCGGAGGCGCCGAGGGTGCGAGTTGGACTCCTGCCGGAACAGTATCACACACTGAAATAGGTGGCGATGACGCTGGCTATACTCTTGAAACTGTTGTTCATACCGAATATTTCGGTTATTCTGTTGGCGATGATGTAGTTCTTAGCGTTGTAATCTGGGATATGGATAGAGCTGATGCAGTTGCCTTTGATGCACAAGTTTCGGATTATGCACCAAATTGGTGGGGAACTCAATGGGTCGATCCTGGTTTCGAAAAATACTTTTTGTATCGCGCTGTTACACTCTCGCCGGATCCAAACTCTGTTGAACCAATCGAAGGCAGTGTCGTAACTTCGTATAATTTACAGCAGAATTATCCTAATCCATTCAACCCGACAACAGTAATCAATTATTCAATTCCTGAAAATTCTTATGTCTCTCTAATTGTTTACGATATACTCGGGAATGAAGTTTCGAGACTCGTTAGCCAGAGCCAAAACAAGGGTTCTTACAACGTTTCATTCGATGCTAAAAATCTAACCAGCGGTGTTTATTTCTATACTCTCAGAACAAATAATTTTATTCAAACCCGCAAAATGCTTTTAGTTAAATAGTTTTTACCGCGGGACGGTATCTGAAATATGATACCGTCCCTGGTTTTACTTTTGAAGTGTTCTATAAAATATTCTTTTAATCCCGATTAGTTTATTCACAGGATTGGAAATGCCTTATTTACATAGTTAGTTATTGATCAATTGTGAGTGCGGTTTTAAAGTTTTATGGGGTAACACCCTTGCAGTACTAACAAAAATTTAAAAAGTTCTTGTAAGAATTTTTTGGTTAGATATGAAAAAAATAATTTTTACCCTTTCGTTTTTGTTTTTAATCCTCGGTTCAATCAGCGCACCGGATGTATATTCGCAGCAACAAGGAAAAGTTGCGGGATATGTTAAAGATAAATTAACCGGTGAGCCGCTGTTCGGCGCAATCATTGTATTAGAAAATAAGAACACCGGCGCAGCGGCCGAACTCGATGGATATTATGTTCTACTTAATGTTCATCCCGGTACCTATACGGTTGTGGCATCGATGCTTGGATATCGGCATACAAAAATTCAAGATGTTAAAGTTTCATCTGGCAAGACCACTACCATCGATATTGAAATGGAAAGCTCGGCAATTGTGCAGGACGAAGTAATAGTTACCGCAAATCGAGAGATAATTAAAAAAGACTTGACCTCGAGCGAGCTATCAGTTTCGGCTGAAGAGATAAAAAAATTACCGGTCGAAAATCTGGGTGATATATTAAAATTAAAAGCCGGTGTTGTTACTGATGCCGGAGGCGGTATCCATATCCGCGGCGGCAGAACTTCCGAAGTAGGTTATTTAATTGACGGGATTTCTGTAACCGATAATTATACCGGCGACCGTTCGACAGATGTCGATGTTCAATTTATGGAAGAAGTGAAAGTTATAAGCGGAGTTTTTAATGCCGAGTACGGACAGGCAATGTCGGGAATAGTTGATATTATTACTAAGCAAGGCAGCGATAAGTTGACCGGTAATATCAACGTTTCCACCGGCGATTATATCAGCTCAAATAAGAGTATCTTTATCAATATAGATGAAATTAAACCTGCGGCAATAAATGATGTCAAAGGTAATATAAGCGGACCTATAAATTTATTCGGCGGGAAACTGAATTACAATTTATCATTCCGCCGCTATTATAATGAAGGATACTTGTTCGGACAAAGACGGTTTAATCCGAAGGACAGCTCTTACCAAGCCGGCGATACTTACTCTATTGTTGCAACAGGGGATAAGGAAATTGTTTCTTTGAATACATCGACGTTATATAATTTCCAGGGTAAAATTAATTTTGATCCGTCCTCAAGTATTAAACTCTCTAATTTATTTCTGTTCGATAAATCCGACAATCAATGGTACAATCATGAGTTCAAATACAATCCCGATGGTTTGACAAAACATTTTAAAAACTCATTCAACAATATTTTTTCTTTAACCTATGTTTTATCCGATAGGGCTTTTTTAACTCTGAAACATTCCTTTGGTTTTACTAAGAACCGATCTTATGTTTTCGAAAACATCGATGATCCGCGTTATGCAAATCCTGAACTCTTACGAAAACTTACGGCATATAGTTTTCTTACCGGCGGAACAGAAAGAACTAACGATACACGCGAGACTACATCAAATATTATAAAAGGAGATTTCCTTGCGCAAATCGGTAAGTTCAATGAATTTAAAAGTGGGTTTGAATTAAGGCTCGACAAAATATTTCTTAATAATCAGGATGCCTTATTCAATGGTAAGCCTTCATCAATATTTGATTTTAACAGGTTTTTAAACGGCGGAGAATTCGAATATACTCCGATGACGATAGCTTTTTATATTCAGGATAAGATAGAATATGAGAGCATTATAATTAACGCAGGTGTTCGTTTCGACTATTTTGATTCGAAGGGTAAGATTCCAACGGATTATAGAGATCCGGAAAATTCCGAAAAGGTTGACTCGGATATTCAAACGCAATTAAGTCCACGGATAGGTGTTGCATTTCCTATTTCCGCTGATGGAAGTATTCATTTTAGTTACGGACATTTCTTCAGAATTCCAGATTACGAATATTTATATACCAACCGGAATTTTAGGGTCGGTCCCGGTGGACTTTATACTTTGATGGGGAATGCAAATTTGAATGCCGAATCGACTACTGCTTATGAATTAGGTCTTCACTACAAATTTTTTGAAACAGTCGGTTTAGAGGTCATCGGTTACTTTAAAGATGTAAGCAACCTACTCGGTACCGAGATATACAACACTTACGTTGCAGGCGACAGATTTGCATTATACACAAACCTTGATTACGGTAAAACGAAGGGAATTACGATTTCGCTTTTTAAACGCCCTACATTGGATAACCATCTTTCTGTTTCGCTTGACTATACGCTGCAAGTTTCAGAAGGAAATGCCTCCGATCCGAATGATGCATTTAATAAAGCTCAGGGAAATCCTCCACAAAAAACTAACATCCAGGTTATCCCTTTAAATTGGGATCAGCGTCATACCATAAATCTTTCGGTATTCTATACCATACCGGATAATTTAGATTTCGGCATAATCGGTAAATTCGAAAGCGGGTTCCCTTATACTACCTGGAACCAATCCAGTCAAATAAGTTTCGAAAACAATGCCCGTATGCCCAATAAAGTCTATGTCGATCTGCAATTCACAAAAGAATTATTCATTGCCGATCAGCAATTCTCGATATTCTGCAGAGTATATAATCTGCTCGATACAAAAAACGAGATCGGTGTTTACAGCGATACTGGCAGAGCGGGTTATTCGCTTATAAGCCGGTACACACCGGAATATCAAGGTCCGAATTCATTAACGGAATATTTAACAAATCCATCGATGTATTCCGAACCGAGAAGAATAGTATTAGGAATAAACTACAATTTTAATTTTTAGATAGGTTGAGTAATGCGCAAAATCGGAATAATAATATTTCTGCTTATTACAATCTTTTCTATTGAAGTTGCAGCGCAAATAACAGTTCCCATTGATCAGCGCGGCAACAGAAAATACCGTAAAGAAGGAATTCACAACGGCAATCTTGTAGAAACGATTTTTTATAACTTCGGCGAAGTTGCCTGGTGGGGAAGAGAACCATCCGGCGTGTGGCCTAAAGGTTCCGGGCATACTTATATGGATGGTATTACTCCCCTTGTTATTGCTGAAGTGGTGGATGCTAACGGAAACACAATTCATATGGCTGAAGCTGGCTACCGGGAGAATATGGATGTAGCTCCGGACGGTACTGAAAGAGGCTGGCAACCGCGACCCGGTTATACAAATCCTAATCAAGATAATATTGCAATGAGCGATAATCCTATTACATGGCCAGGCAGTTGGCCAGGCAAAGACGAATCATGGAACGGTTATTGGGATGGATATTTTGGAAAGAGAACAAATGCCGACCAGGAAAGTTATTTTGTAATGGATGATAATTGCGACGACGCACAAGAATTTTATCCCGATGCAACAGACGAAACCCGCAGAGGGCTTGGTTTAAGCGTTGCTGTTAGAGGTTTTCAATGGTCCAATGTTTTATCCGAAGACTTAATCTTTTGGCATTATGAAATTACCGACGAAGGGACATATGATTTTAACAAAATAATTTTTGGAATGTACGTGGATTGTGGAGTTGGCGGACAGATGGATTCCAATGACGACTATGCTTCATTCGAGAAAAGTACAAATATAACTTACAGTTTTGATCACGACGGAATAGGTGATGGAGGCTGGTCGCCAACCGGTTACGCAGGTTATGCCTTCTTAGAAAGTCCGGGAAATCCGTTTAATAAAGCCGATGATGATTACGACGGTGAAGAAGGCAGCCCGACTGTTACCGAATCAATGCTTGTTGGTGAAATACCAGGCAATGGCATTGATGATAACGCAAACGGTTTGGTAGATGAAGCAGAACTTAATATCGGAATGAAATACGCCGATGGAGAAGACAACGACGGTGATGGTTTGAACGATGAAATGATTGATGAATCGAGAGACGACGGCATTGATAATAATAGTAATTGGGATGTTGCGACAGACGATGTTGGTTTGGATGGCTTAGCTGGTTCCGGTGATTTTGGAGAAGGCGACGGTAAACCAACTTCAGGATGGCAGCCTGTTGGAGTTGTTCCGGGAGCGCCAGAAAGTCCCGTAAATAGATTTGGACTTGTTAATACCGGTCAACCGGGTGAACCGCGAATTGATAAAACCGATATTAACGAATCTGATCAAATCGGCTTAACTGCTTTTGATGTTTTTTATATCGGATCGGGAATTCTATTTTATAATGATGACCGCGTGTGGGAAAGAATTTCTTACAGCCATTTCGATACTCGTCTTCAGAATGGAAACATTGCATTTCTATTTGGATCTGGACCTTTCATTTTACCTTCTGGAACAACCGAAAGATTTTCACTTGGTTTGCTTTTCGGAAATGATTTAAATGACATTTTACGGAACAAACAAGTTGTTCAACAGATTTACGACAACAATTATAACTTTGCGCGTCCGCCCGACAAACCGAAAGTATCGGTTGTTACAGGCGATGGTCAGGTTACGCTCTATTGGGATAATGAAGCCGAATATTCCTTCGATTCATTTCTTAAGAGATATGATTTCGAAGGCTACCGGATTTACAGAAGCACCGATCCGGCGTTTATTGACGCTTATCAAATTTCAAGCGGATACGGCGATGCAACTCTTTACAAGCCTTCAGCCCAGTTCGATATTGTGAATGATGTTAAAGGCTTCTTCGATTTGGATTACCAGGGCGTTAAATATTATATGGGCGATAACAAAGGATTGCAGCACTCATGGACTGATACAGATGTAATTAACGGGCAAACTTATTTCTATGCAGTTGCAGCATACGACCGTGGCGACGCATCAATCGGGTTGTATCCATCCGAATGTAATAAAGTAATTACACGCGATCTTGCAGGAAATATTTTCACTGATGTTAATACTGTATACGCCACACCCGGAACCGCGGTTGCCGGATATGTAGCGCCGGCATTTCCTGACTCCGTAATGCATTTATCCGGATATGCGTCGGGTCAAGTAGTTCCTGTTGTAATTAATCCTTACGAAGTAAAAGACAAAAAGTATTTACTTTCATTTGCTCAATCGGACGATGATACAACATTGTATTCATTAAGAGAAATTACCGGTAATGATACAATATCCATTTTCGAAAATTCATCATACGTTTCCGGAGAAGATTCAAATCCACTGTTTGATGGAATAAAACTCGCTGTAATAAATGATGAAGTCGATTTTGATTTTGATAGATCCGGTTGGAAAAATAATTCTTCCAACCTGGTTATAACGGCAAGCAAAACTCAAAATACACCGACAATAAATCCCTCTAGTTTTGAAATCCGGGTTGGGGAAAGGGACTCTTCGTGGTCGCCGTTTGTTTTTATGCGTGAGACAGACTTTTTAGTATGGGATATACAAAACAGTAAAAAAGTCAGATTCCAGTTAGCAGAGCAAGGAACACCAGATGGAATGATTTCAGATAACGAAGAACTCAAAATATATGACCGGATTAATAACAGCTGGAAAGAAATTTGGCGACTTAAGTTTACAGTTAAAGCGGATGAAGTACCCATTCTTCCGTCCCAGGACATTGGACAAATTTTTATAAAAACTCCGTTCAGATACGATGATGTTTATACTTTTACTACCCAAGCTCATAAAGTTGATGAAGTTGCTGCAAAAGAAGGATTGGACGATATCGCTGTAGTACCAAATCCGTATGTAGGCACAGCGCGGTGGGAACCTCAAAGATTAACGAGAACCGGCAGAGCCGATAGAAGAATTTATTTCATTCATTTACCTCAGGAAGCAACTATCAGGATTTACACAATCAGCGGTGATCATGTAATCACTCTCGAACATAATTCAAATCTCCTTGATGGCAAATTATCATGGGATCTAACTAATAAAGGAGGTCTTGCGATAGCGCCGGGCGTTTATATTTTCCATGTAGACGCACCGGGACTTGGAGAAAAAATTGGAAGATTCGCCATTCTTAAATAATAAGGCACAACTATGAAACGAGTTTTAATAATTATATCGGTTTTATTATTGGCAAATCAAATTTATTTTGCTCAGGTATTCACAGGTACTACTACTGCGCAATTTTTAAAAATAGAACCTGGAGCGCGTTCAGTTTCCATGGGCGGTGCGTTTGTATCGCTTGCCAACGATGCTTCGGCTATTTATTGGAATCCATCCGGAATAGCGCGGCTGAACGGAAATGCCGTTACTTTTTCGCATACGTACTGGCTTGCTGAAACGAGTCATGATTTTGCCGGACTTGTTATTAAATTAAGCGATGATCATGCCGTTGGACTAAGTTACACCGCACTCACAATGCCGGATATGGCTGTGCGCGATGAATTTTACCAGGAAGGAACCGGAGAATTTTTCAGCGCTTCGGATTATACGCTTGGAATTACTTATGCATTAAATATCACTAATGCATTTAGTATCGGATTCACCGGGAAATATATCGGGCAAAGCATCTGGCACATGACTGCATCTGCAATTGCATTTGATGCGGGAGTACACTATGACACACCTATCGAAGGTCTCGACCTTGGTATGTGCATCTCCAACATCGGCGGTAAAATGAAATACGAAGGCGACGACTCTTTCATCTATTATGATGTCGATCCCGAAGAAAACGGTACAAACGATAAAGTGTATGCGGATATTAAAATGGATGAATGGGATTTACCGTTGATTTTTAGAGTTGGGATATCTTATAAAATGACTGTTGCTGATATGCACAACATTATTATCAGCACAGATGCAATCCATCCATCCGATTACAATGAAAGCGTAAATGCCGGTATTGAATATAGTTTTAGAGATAGGTTGTTCCTTAGAGCCGGTTACAAATCATTATTTAAAATGGAAAGCGAAGAAGGGCTTACTGCAGGAGCCGGATTAGTCTATTACATCACAGAATCAGTTCCAGTAAAAGTTGATTATGCCTACGCTGATTTCGGCAGATTGAATGCAATTCATCGGTTCACTGTTGAATTTGGATTTTAGTTAAGTTCTGTTTCATCCTGTGTTACTCCATTGACCTCTTCCAATAGTCTACACCTCATTTTGAAGACTATTAAAAAAGTGGAGGAGGTCAATAATTATTTAATGAAATTATTTGATAGTCACACTCTTATATAACTTTTTGAATTATTAGGATAAGATTTATTAATGAAAAAATTTGATACAAAGTACGGATATTTCTCAAAAGACGGCAATGAATATGTTATCAAAACTCCTCGCACACCTAAACCCTGGATAAATGTAATATCGAATGGCGAATACGGTATGACGATTTCACAGGCCGGAGGAGGTTTCAGTTGGCTTAATCACTCTGAGTTTAATCGCATCACACGCTGGCACCAGGATTTAATACAGGATAACTGGGGCAAATACATCTATATTAAAAATAATGATACCGGTGAAATATGGAGTCCAACATGGATGCCGGTAAAAACGGAACTGGATGAATATGAATGTCACGTCGGGTTGGGATACACAAAGTTTTTTTCATCATACAAGAAGATACGAGTGGAATTAACTTTTTTCGTACCGTTCGATGATACTCTTGAAATATGGGATTTGAAAATTTTTAATGATTCCAAAAAATCTGTTAATCTTTCTGTGTTCACATATTTTGAATGGGTACTCGGCTCTTCGAACGACTATCACCGCGAATTTCATAAATTATTTTTAGAGACAGAGTTTGATGAAAAGCTAAACGCTATTACAGCGAAAAAAAGGTTGTGGGATATCCCTCTCGGCGATAGGGGACACTGGAATATTGATTATGAATACACCGGTTTCTTTTCTTGCAATAAAACTGTTTCAGGTTACGACGGAGACAAGGAATCATTCATCGGGCAGTATGGCGGCATTCAAAATCCAATTGCTTTTAAAGATGGAAAACTTGCAGGAAGGACAGGTCACTTCAATGATTCAATTGCATCCTTTAAAATTGATGTTACGTTGGATCAAAAGACTTCAGAGAGAGTATGTTTTTATCTTGGATTGAAGCACGATAAAAATGAAATCTCACAAACAATTGAAAAATACAAATCATTTCAAGCTGTTGACGATTCATTCGAAGGAGTAAAAAACAGATGGTCTCAAATCCTTTCTCCGCTTGAAATTATTACGCCGGATGACTCGATGAACTTTACGGTTAATAAATGGTTTCGCTACCAGGCAATTGCCGGAAGGTTGTGGGGTAGAACCGCTTATTATCAGCAGAGCGGCGCTCTCGGGTATCGCGATCAATTACAGGACAGTTTGGTTTTTCTGCCAATCGATCCTTCACTAACAAAGAAGCAAATTAAACTTCACGCACGTCATCAAAATGAAGATGGAACTGTACTACATTGGTGGCATCCAATTTCCGAAATTGGATTACAAACAAAGATGACGGACGATTTATTATGGCTTCCGTTTGTAATTATTAATTACATTGATGAAACCGGAGACTATTCGATTTTGGATGAGGTGGAACCATTTTATAATAGTGCCGACAGTGCAACTCTATTCGAGCATTGCCGGCGGGCAATCGAAATTGTTCTGTCCCGATTTAGTGAACGTGGAATTCCATTAATCGGAGCAGGCGATTGGAACGACGGATTAAGCGCAGTCGGTTTGGACATGAAAGGTGAATCGATGTGGCTTGCTGAATTTTTATTTTTAATTATGAATAGATTTTCGGAAGTGGCAGAACATCTCGATCAAAAAGATTATGCTGCAAGATGTATTTCCAAATCTGCTGAATTAAAATCGGCATTTACTCAACATTCATGGGATGGTGAATGGTTTATCGGCGCAACAAAAGACAGCGGAGAAAAACTCGGCAGTAAAGAATCATTGGAAGGAAAGATTTATCTCAATACTCAAACATGGGCAGTTATAGCCGACATCACCGATGCCGAAAGAAAAAAAACTGCCATGGATTCCGTAACCAAACATCTTCTGCGGGATAACGGAACGCTTTTATTAGCGCCAGCGTATTCAACTCCCGATAAATATATCGGCTACCTTTCGCGCTACGCTGCCGGCAAACGTGAGAACGGTGGTGTATATTCTCATGCAGCTGCCTGGTCGATTTGGGCTTATGCCTTAATGGGAGAGCCTGAAATGCCTTACGAAATATTTAAACGCCTCTGCCCGATATATAGCGGAATGAATCCGGATAAATATGTAGCCGAACCGTATGTAATGCCGGGAAATATTGACGGACCGGATTCTCCGAATTACGGTATGGCTGGATGGACATGGTACACAGGCTCTGCTGCGTGGTTCCAAAAAGTGATTGTTGATTGGATATTAGGGATTAGAGCTACCGGCGATGGTTTGTTAATTGATCCGAATATTCCGAAAGAATGGGATAAATTTTTTGTAAAACGTAGTTACCGTGGTTGCGAATATCACATAACGGTTAATAATGATGAACATGTTTCCCAGGGTGTAAAATATATATTAATCGACGGCAATAAAATCAATTCGAATATAGTGCCTCCACTCTCTCGCTGTAAAGTTGCCGTCGATGTTTTTATGGGTAGTTAAAATGGTTATAAAATATGATTTGATTTTATTAGCCCACGACTTAAGTCGTGGGCTAATTTGAAAAAGAATAAAGATTATTAACCGTTTTAACGGTTTACCTAAATAATTGGTTGACTTGAACAATTTAAAAAGATGAATAAAATTACGTTGACAATAATTATCGTCCTTTTAGGCAGAATAACTTTCTGCCAAACCGGAACGACAGATTATCCGTCATATGAAAAGCAAAATTATATAATGAGCGATGATGAAAAAACATTCCTCGATACTCTGCAATATAAAACCTTTCTCTATTTTATAAACGAAGTAAATCCGGTAAACGGATTAGTTAAAGACCGTTCTGCAAGTTGGTCGCCTGCAAGCATTGCCGCATCGGGTTTTGCTATTCCGGTTTGGGCAATCGGTATTGAAAAGAATTGGATTACCCGCGAGAAAGCAGTGAGTCTTACATCGGCTCTGCTGCAGTTTCTATTCACTTCCGAACAAAGTGATGATACATCTTCAACCGGTTACAAAGGATGGTACTATCATTATCTAAGAATGAATGACGGTTTGCGCGAATGGAAATGCGAATTATCAACGGTCGATACCGGCTGGTTATTAGCCGGGATAATTTTTGCACGGCAATATTTTGATAAAGAAAATGAATCCGAAAAATCCATTCGTGATTTGGCATATAAAATTATCAACCGCGTTGATTGGAAGTTTTTTCAAATGTCGTCTGATTCGAAATTTCCCTACGCAATTAATTTTGCATGGACAACCGAGAAAGGTTTTCATCCATGGGGTTGGTTCGGTTATACCGAAGCTCAACTTCTTTACATTCTAGCTGCAGGCTGTGGAATGCCGAATTCCGATAAAGCCTACCAAACATGGTTGAAAACTTATGAATGGAAAGAATCATATCCTGGTTTGGGGCATGTGATATTTCCGCCTTTGTTCGGGCATCAGTTCACGCATATGTTTATTGATATGAGAGGTGTTGCCGATTCATATCTCAAGGAAAAAAGGATTGACTATTTTGAAAATTCACGGCGCGCAGTATATTCACAGAGAAATTTTGCAATTGAAAATCCGAATGAGCGAATTGGTTATGATTCATTAACTTGGGGATTAACAGCTTGCGATGGCCCCGGCAAACAATACAATTTTGATAACAAAGAATTTTATTCTTATGCTGCACGAGGCGCCGTATGCAGCAGTAAATTTGATTTTGATGATGGTACAATTGCCCCGACGGCAGCCGCTGCTTCAATTGTTTTTGCACCTGAAATTGTAATCCCGACATTGATGAATATGAAAGAAAAATATGGCTACGAAGGCTTATGGGGAAAATACGGATTTGTTGATGCATTCAATCCAACTGCTAATTGGATTGACGATGCCTATCTTGGATTAGATCAAGGTCCAATCGTGATAATGATAGAAAATTATAATTCCGGATTCGTGTGGAAGTACTTTATGAAAGATGAAGTCATACGGAAAGGAATGAAGATGCTCGGATTTGAGAAGTTGGAAAATTAAAAGAGTTATCAGTGATAGAAATGAAAGTGAAAAAATTAATACTGCCGATCTTCTTGTTGCTTATTCTTTCGATCACTTTGAAGGTGAATGCGCAAAGTAAAATTCTTGATGAATTCAATTCAACGGATGGCTGGAAGGTTTATGCGAGCGATGGGGTTGAGCTAAATATTTCAACGGCTGACGGATTTAGCGGTAAATGTATTCGCATAGATTATAACTTTACGAAAGGTTCCGGTTACGGAGGAATTCAAAAACTTATCCCTATTGATTTCCCGGTGAATTTTCAATTTTCATTTTATATCAAAGCGGAATCGCCAAATAATAATCTCGAATTTAAATTGGCTGACAGCGGGGGAGAAAATGTTTGGTGGTATAATAACCGCAATTATGAATTCCCGCATGAATGGAAAAAGTATGTAATCAAAAAAAGAAAAATTGAATTTGCATGGGGTCCAACACAAGACAAATTGCTAAAGAAAACCGAACGACTCGAATTTACAATTGCATCATACAACGGCGGCAAAGGAACTATATTTATTGACGAATTGAAGTTTGAGTCGAAAGCAATTGCCACGGGTAATTTGTCAGATTATAAAATAATTCCATCATCATCATTAGGAAATTATCTGGTTGAAAACCTAAGCGACAATGATCTGAATACATCCTGGTTTTCAGAAACAGAAGAAAACCAATCGTTAATTTTTGATTTGAAGGGCAGCAAAGAATTCGGCGGATTAAAAATTGAATGGGATGAAAAAGATTTTGCGCAGAATTTTACAGCATTTATATCTGACGACAATGTGAGTTGGGAAAAAGTTTACACCGCTGAAAAAGATAATTCTAAAACTAATTATGTCCGATTGCCCGAAACGGAGTCAGCATTCATCAAACTGATATTTGAAAACAGCGCACGTAAACAAGGCATCGGTATTAAAGAAATCATACTCCTGGAAGCCGATTATTCTGCAGATATAAATAGATTTTTAATCAACATAGCAAAAGATTTCCCGCGTGGATATTTCCCGCGATATTTGAATGAAGAAAAATCTTATTGGACGATCGTTGGAGTGAACAGCGATTACAAGGAAGCGTTGATTAACGAAGAAGGCATGGTCGAGGTTGATAATCAAAACTTTTCGCTTGAGCCTTTCCTTTTTGTCGATGGGAAATTGCAAACGTGGAATGACTTTGAAAATGTGCAGTCGCTCGAAAATAATTATTTGCCGATTCCAAAAGTTAAACGCTCCGGTAATATAGAACTTGAAGTGAAAGCCTTCGCAGACGGCGAAGCGAATAAATCATCAGTGCTCTATTTGATTTATTCCTTAAAAAATGTGGGCGTGGATAAACAAGAAGGAAATTTCTACGTCGCTTTGCGTCCATTCCAGGTTAATCCATACTATCAGTGGTTAAACATCACCGGTGGATTTGCAAAGGTAAAATCGATTGAGATTAAAAACGGAAATATTCTTGTCAACAATGAGAAGACTGTTATTCCAATAACCGATCCAACGGAAATCGGCGCTACAAATTTTGATAACGGTGAAATAATAACTTATTTGTGTGAAGATAAAATCCCGATTGATAAAGCAGTGAACGATGAAAACGGATTAGCCTCTGCTGCAATCAAGTATTCGTTCGCCCTAAAACCACAAGAAGAAAAGCAATACATAGTCGCAGTTCCATTTTACAGTATTCCGGAAGAATTGGAAAAGCTTGATGAGATAATTGTTTCTAAAAAGTTTGATGAGTCGAAGAAGTTTTGGGAAGAAAAAGTTACTCATATTAAATTTCATTTGCCGCCATCGGCAGATAAAATTGTAAATACAATCCGCACAAACCTTGCGAACATTCTCATCAACAGGGATAATTTTGGAATTCAACCCGGCTCACGCTCGTATGAGCGTTCCTGGATTCGAGACGGCGCTTTGACTTCTTCAGCATTGCTAAAAAACGGAATTGTTGATGAAGTGAAAGAATATATTGAGTGGTATTGTTCCCATCTTTTTGAGAACGGAAAAGTTCCATGTGTTGTTGATAGGCGTGGTCCCGATCCCGTTCCCGAAAATGACAGTCACGGTGAATTTATTTATCTCATCAAACAGTTTTTTAATTACACAAAAGATACAACGTGGCTTCGAACTAAATTTTCAAGTATCGTAAAAACTGTTGATTACATGCAGAGTCTCATCAACCAGCGGTCAACAGATTATTATAAAAATGGTAACGACAGCCTCCGTGCTTACTATGGAATTTTACCCGAATCAATTTCTCATGAAGGTTACAGCGATAAACCGCGCCATTCTTATTGGGACAGTTTTTGGGGAATGAAGGGCTTAAAAGACGCGGTGGATATTGCAGAGATTGTGGGCGATAAAAATGAAGTCGTGAGATTCAAAAAAATCAGAGATGACTTTAAATTGAATCTGTATAATTCCATTTCACTGGCAACAAAACTTCATGGAATAAATTACATTCCCGGTTGTGTAGAACTTGGAGATTTTGACGCAACATCAACGACTATTGCATTATATCCTTGTAACGAGAGAAATAATCTTCCCACCGACCTTCTCCAAAATACTTTTAATAGATATTGGAACTTCGTGCAAAATCGTTCATTGCCTTCAACCAAATGGGATGCTTACACGCCGTACGAAGTACGTACAATCGGATCATTTATATTTTTGGATCAACCGGAACGCGCACATTTGTTGATTGATTATTTTTTGAACGATCAGCGTCCGCAAGGATGGAATCATTGGGCTGAAGTTGTGTGGAAAGATAAACGGCTTCCAAGATTTATCGGCGACATGCCGCACACCTGGGTTGGCTCGGATTTTATTAATTCGATGCGCGCAATGTTTGTTTATGAAAATGATTTTGATTCAACGCTCGTTATCGGCGCCGGACTTTATCAAGATTGGATTGATTCACCAAATGGAATGTCTATTGAAAACATACCGACTTATTATGGAGAACTTTCCTATGCAATCAGCAAGCATGATAATATGTATAAGATAAATTTATTTGGGGAACTAAATCTTCCGGGAGGAGGAATAGTAATTAAGAATTTTAATTCAAAGAAGGTACCTGAGAAAGTGATTATTAATGGAATAGAATCGACTGACTTTACAAATGATAAAATAAATGTTATAACTTTTCCGGCAACGGTGTTTATTTATTATTAAGCCAATAGAATGTTATGAAAGTGAAATCCACATATTTATTACTAATTACTTTTTTTATTTGTTGGAAAGCGTTCTTTACTCAGAATGTTGATGCTCAGGGAATGTTTTTTTCTAAAAAGAAATATCAACCGCATCCGCTTTCAAAGTATTATGAAACTAGGGATTTACTCCCGTCTCCAATATATGATGAAAATCCTCTTTATGTAGAAATGTATTGGAAAACCTGGGAACTTGCATTTAAAAATTTTCACGAACCAAATGAAGGAGCAGGCTTCGTATCTCAGTTTATTGATGCCGCGTTTAACGCAAACATATTCTTATGGGATACGGCAATAATGACGATGTTTCTAAATGTCTCGGATTCATTGACACCGGGTATTTCTTCTCTCGATAACTTCTATGCAAAACAACATTCGACTGGAGAGATATGCAGAGAAATTAACAGAAGCACCGGAATTGATTTTGAACCATGGAGCAATGTTGAAAATCTTCCCTTGTTCAGCCGTTGGGGTTTTGATGAATATTTTAATCAGCAGCGTGTTGATGTTATATATAAAGGAAGGGGAACACCAGTTCCTAATCCCGAATTAACACTTGATGCGTTAAATCATCCCATTGCAGCATGGGCAGAAATGGAAAGTTACAAATGGACGGGTGATAAAAATCGCTTGGAATTAGTTAGACTACCGTTGATTAAATATTATGAAGCATTAAAAAAATATATTCGCCAGGGAAATGGATTATATATAACCGATTGGGCAAGCATGGATAATTCACCAAGAACTCCATGCCTCGATAAAGGAGGAACTGCAATCGATATTTCAGCCGAGATGGTTCTCTTTGCTAGAAATTTAGCTGAACTCTCGGCGGAGTTAAACTACGATGAGGACTCACGGAATTTTAATGACGAAGCAGATAATCTTGCTGCAATTATTAACGCGAAGATGTGGGATGATGAAAAGAGATTTTATTTCGATCTGACTTTAAATGAAGGATTTTGTCCGATAAAAACAATTGCAGCATTCTGGACTCTCCTTTCAAAAACAGCGACTTCAGAAAGAGCAGAGATGCTTGTTGAACAGTTGAAGAATCCCAATACATTCGGAAGACTTCATCCGGTTCCTTCCCTCGCTGCGGATGAGGATGAGTACTATCCGCAAGGCGGTTATTGGTCAGGTGCTGTATGGATTACCACGAACACAATGATAATAAAAGGTTTGCAAGAATATGGTTATAATGAATTTGCATATGAAATTGCACTAAAGCATATAGATGCGATGGCGGTTGTTTACAAGCAGACTGATACGATTTGGGAAAATTATGCTGCTGATTTTATTAAGGAAGGTGTAAACACAAATGGAGCCGCTGTTGTAAAAGATATGGTTGGCTTCAGCGGCGTTACTCCCATTCTTCATTTTATAGAACAGATAATCGGATTGAAACCAAATGCGCCAAAGAATGAATTAGTTTGGGAAATAAATTCCAATATGCGTAATGGGTGTGAGAAATTTAGATTCAATGGACATGTAGTTCATTTGGTTGCCGAACCAATAGACGACACAATTAAAATTACCGTTCAATCTGATGGTGAATTTTTATTGAAAACAATTCACGCCGGAAAAGAAAAATGCTATTGTATTGTGAAAGGGAAGAATGAATTTTTATTTAGCGATTAGTGAGAAGTTTTAAAATAGCTGATGTTAGAAATTAGAATTAGAAACAAGGATTAGCAAAACCAGAAATTTTATTTTGGAGAAATATTTTGAGTTTTTTCGCAACGCATGGATCTTTTTTAAAAAACGGGAAACCGCATTTTGTTATGTCGGGAGAAATTCATTACTTCCGGCTTCAATCAAAATTATGGGAAAAGCACTTAACCTTATTAAAACAAACCGGCGCCAATACTGTATCAACTTACATTCCATGGGACTGGCATGAATATGAAGAGAACAAATTTGATTTTACCGGTGAAACCAATCCGGCAAAAAATTTAGTTAGGTTCATTCAGCTTTGTAAAAAAGTGGGGTTGGATTTAATTGTTAAGCCCGGTCCCTACATCCTTGCCGAGTATGAATACCAGGGCTTGCCGGCATGGTTCATAAAGAAAGCGAGGAAAGATACTCACGCACTTGACAAGCATGGCAACATTATTTCCCCGGATTTAATGTCTTACATGTCAGATGAATTTTTGCACCACTCATTCCTTTGGTATGATCAAGTAATGCCGCTCATTGCGAAAAACCAACAGAGTAATAATGGTCCGATTATTATGATGCAGGTTTGCAATGAAGTTGGAGTATTTCAATGGCTTTCAGGTAAAATTGATTACAATGATTCCGTTGTCATGCTTTACAAAGAGTTCCTCATTGATAAGTACAAATCAATAGAGGAGCTGAATAAAATTTATGGATCAAAATATTCTTCATTTGAAAATATTTCTGCGCCGGTCGGAATAATCGGCAATAAGCAGGACTACTGCGCGTATTATGACTTCCATCTTTTCTACCGGCATTACTACGCTTTATATCTCAATACATTGATAAAGAAAATCAAAAGCTACGGGATAGATGTACAACTTACACACAATATTCCGGGTTGGATATACGGCAATGCAGCCGAGCTGCCAATGCTCATCAGCACATACGAAGAAATTATGAGAATTCGTACCGATGTTATCTTTGGACTCGATCACATACCTGAATTCACATCGTACAGGAATGCACATTCGGATTTAGCTTGCAATAAAATACTTGAAGCTATGCAGCCGTATGGACCGGTGTGGGCAGCGGAATTTCAAGCAGGCACTCGCGAGCACCAGGTAAAGTGCGACGCGAATGATTTGGAAACATTTTATTATGCATCGCTTGCGCATGGTTTGAAAAGTTTTAATTACTACATGTTCTCGCAGGGAGTGAACCCGGATGGAAAAGGATTTTACGGAAAGACGTTTTATTACAAAACCCCGCTCGATTACGATGCCAAGAAATCAAAGTTGTTCAAATCAATAAAAAGAGTAAACAATTTCATTAAAAACGAAAAAGATAATCTTCTACTAAGTGAAACAAAAGCCAATATTTGTGTTGGATTTTATAAACCGTATTTCTATACCGAGCTTACTACATCTCAACTGCTAAAAGATAAAAGACTATTTGTTGAGAAGTTGGGTTTGTCACTCGATCCTCGTTTTGTTCGCGAAGAAATTTTCTTTAACGGATTACTCCGCAGCCTTCAGACTTTGAATTATAATTATGATATCCGCGATTTGGAAAACAGTTCTGTTGAAGACATGTTAAAGTACAATCAGCTTTGGGTCGTAACTACAGAATTTATGGATTGCGATACCCAGCATTTTCTAGCGGACTATATTAAGAGAGGCGGGCACTTAGTTATGTATCCCGCTCTTCCAACATTGGATACTTATCTCAATCCTTGCACAGTTTTACAGGATGAACTTAAAATCCAATTCCAAAAATCCGTAAGTTCCAATAAGGTTGAGGCTTTAGGTATTGAAGAGGTGTTTACAATATTTACGGAGAAGCAAATTTTTCAAACGGATGCTGCGGAAGCCATATCAAAAACAAAAGCAGGGGAAGTGTGCGGAATTAGGAAGAATGTCGGCAAAGGATTGATAACATTATTAGGATATGGTTTCGGATATTCATGCGATGAACATCTGCATCTGATTGAGAAACTAATTTCATTAGACAAGATAAAAAGACAAGCAAAGGTATCGGATCCGGATATTCAATTCGTTGTTCGTCGCGGCAAAAAATATTCTTATTTGTTTTTAATAAACTATCATAATCAGAAAAAGACTTTTAAAGTTGGTTCCACTCAATACACGATGAAGCCTTTTTCATGTAAGGTTATAAAAAGGAAATGAGTTGGAGTATCAAGAAAAGATGCTTCCGAAAAAATTGTTTTTAAGTAGGAAATTATTCAGCAACCAAATAATACACGGAGAATCAATATGAAAAAATACTTCATACTTTTTGCGATGTTGATATTTGCCATCAATATTAGCGCGCAGGATTTTGTCTTTTTTGATGACAGCCCCGACGAAACATTTTACGATTGGAGTTGGGGATTCTTTAACGCTCCAAGTAATCTTGATAAAATCGGTGATAAATTTCCGGTATCATTAGATCATGCACTTTCGGGCACAAACAGTTTGCGGCTAACCTGGCGCTCCGAAGCCGGCGGTGATTGGGGAATTGCAGTTGCAGAGGAAGGCACTCCATGGCCCACACATGATATCACAACCAAGGACTCACTCATTATTTGGGTTTATTCTGAAACTGATTTGGCAAAAGAAAATTTGCCTTTGATTTATTTGGAGGATAATACAAATAAAAAATCTGCAAAAGTTAAATTAGCAAGTTATGCTAACAACATTCCTGCGAACACTTGGGTGAAAATTTCTATTCCGCTCGCAGATATTCCTGCAGGTTCATCCGGTACAGACTTTACGATTATCAAGACAATCTTTTTCGGGCAGGATACCGATGTTAATGATGCTGCAGACCATACATTATTCCTAGACGAAATAAGAATGATTTCCGGCGGGGGAACAGTCGATCTCATTCCGCCTGCTGTTCCAACCGGTGTTTCTGTAATTGCTTACGACAGTCATTTTGATATAAAATGGAATGCAAATACCGAGGATGATCTTTACGGTTACAAGATTTATATGCTTGACGGAGCGAATTATGTTTTAGCCGGCGCTGTTGGAAAAGACGATATTCGCTTTTCCGATTTTATTGGACAGGGAGTAACCGGCACATATAAAGTCAGCGCATATGACGGCAGCTTAAATGAATCGGATATGAGCACCGAAGCGAGCAGTACAACTTATGCAATGACGGATGATGAACTTTTAACAATGCTTCAAGAAGCCAATTTCAGATATTTCTGGGATTACGCACATCCAACATCTGGGTTGGCAAGAGAGCGATCCGGTTCCGGAAACACTGTAACCTCCGGCGGTTCCGGTTTTGGAATTATGGCGATCATCGTTGGAGTTGAAAGAGGATTTATTACAAGAGAAGAAGGTGTTCAACGATTATTGCAAATGTTCAATTTCCTTGCAACTAAAGCTGATAAATTTCACGGTGCATTTCCGCATTGGTTGAATGGTGAAACAGGTAAAACCATTCCCTTTAGTCAATATGATAACGGCGGCGATCTCGTCGAAACCGCATATTTGATGCAGGGTATTTTAGCAGCAAGAAAATATTTTAATAATCAGGCTAATGCTACTGAAGTAGTTCTTGGTATTTTAGCGACCAATTTATGGAATGCCGTTGAATGGGATTGGTATCGCAAAGATCCGCCGACAAATTATCTATACTGGCATTGGTCGCCGGACTATGCATGGCAAATGAATTTTCCGTTAATCGGTTGGAACGAAACAATGATAACCTATTTGCTTGGTATAGCTTCTACAACTCACGGCGTGCCGGCAAGTCTTTATCATAATGGCTGGACAAGCTCTAATAATTATGCAAATGGAAATAGTTTTTACGGCATCCCTATTTATGTTGGCTGGGATTATGGCGGTCCATTATTCTTTGCGCATTATTCATTCTTTGGATTTGATCCGCGTAATAAACGCGACAACTTCTGCAGTTATTTTATGAACAACAGAAACACAACACTTATAAATAGAGCATACTGTATTGATAATCCAAAAGGATATGCGGGTTATGACGAAGACACATGGGGATTGACTGCGTCCGATGATCCTTTCGGGTATCTTGCACATGAACCGTTTAGTACAGATAACGGCACTATTTCTCCAACAGCGGCATTATCTTCATTCCCATATACTCCAACGGAATCAATGGCAGCGTTTAAGAATTTCTATCACAATTACGGCGATAAGCTGTGGGGAGTTTACGGATTCAAAGATGCGTTTAATCCACAGCAGAACTGGTTTGCAACAAGTTATCTTGCAATAGATCAGGGACCGATTGTAATTATGGTTGAGAACTACCGCAGCGGAAAAATTTGGGAATCGTTTATGGCTAACGAGGAAATTCAAACTGCGCTAACCGCTATCGGTTTTACAGATGTTGTAGATGATATAGATGATGAAGTTGAAACTCTGCCAGGCGTTTTCGAATTAGTTGGTAATTATCCAAATCCGTTTAATCCATCTACGATTATAAAATTCTCCCTGCCGGAAAAACAGAATATCAAAGTCACTGTTTATGATATGCTTGGAAGAAAAGTTAAAGAGATATTTAACGGCGAGATGACTTCCGGTTTAAAAGAAGTTACGTGGGATGGCACTAATAATATTAATGCAAATGTTAGTTCCGGGATTTATATTTATACCGTATCAAACGGCGATAAATTGTTATCAGGTAAAATGATACTACAAAAATAATATGATTCGATTGCGAAAGAGTAAAGCAGTATTTAATATCATTATGGTTTTTATTATTTGTTTTTCTTCTCATCCTTTTGCGATTTTATGGATAATAACCCCGCCATTTATGGCGGGGATTTAATAAACCAAAGAAAACCGGGCTTCAGCCCAATTATTTTTTTACAAATTTGGCTAAAGCCATACCTTGTTTTCAATTTACTCCCCGACATAAATATCGGGGCTATGTAGAAGTGTTACTAAATACAACTTGATTAAATATTCTCAAATTGACTGCTTATATCAACAAGGTGTATGAAACCGTTGAAACGGTCGCAAGATGTGGTTTAATTTTATCAGCCCACGACTTAAGTCGTGGGTTAATATAAAAAACAAAAAAGAATATTAACCGTTTTAACGGTTTACAAAAACATGTGGTTAACGCTATTAAACATTTGTAATCCCGGTAGGGATGAAATATTTCTAGGATAATGATAAAACACAGAATTCGAAATCCCTTTAGGGATGCAATATTATTCAAATTTTTTCTTTGCTCAGTTGTAATATTAACAGCATGTTCATCCAAGAAAGATGAAAAGGTAATCGACTTTTGGGCGATGGGCGCCGAAGGTGAATTTGTTTCCAAACTTGTACCCGGGTTCGAAAAAAAGAATCCGGGTATAAGAGTAAAAGTGCAGATGATACCATGGACTGCTGCGCAAGAAAAGCTCATCACAGCATTTGCAAGCGGCAACACTCCCGATATTTGTCAGCTTGGCAACACATGGGTTCCGCAATTCGCTGCACTGAAAGCCATCTTGCCGCTTAATGATTTCGTTAAAAAGTCTTCTTCCCTAAAAAAAGAAAATTACTTCGAAGGAATCTGGGATACGAACTTAATCGATTCTCTTGTTTACGGAATCCCCTGGTACATCGACACACGGGTTTTGTTTTACAGGAAAGATGTTCTTGAAGATGCAGGTTATGCAGAACCGCCGAAAACATGGGCTGAACTGCTGGATGCATCAAAAAAAATAAAAAAGAATTTTGCCGGAGAAGATAAATATCCCATCTATCTTCCAACAAATGAATGGGCGCCGTTTGTAATTTTTGGATTGCAGGCTGGTTCGTCCATTTTAAAAAATAACGGCTGCTATGGAAATTTCTCCGGTGCAGCATTTAAAAAATCATTTGAGTATCTCATTGATTTTCATAAACAAAAACTTGCACCAATCGGGATCTCGCAAGTAACGAATATTTACCAGGCGTTCGTCGATAAATATATCAATATGTATATCTCCGGTCCATGGAATATCAACGAATTTAAAAAATGGATGAAGGATGATTTGAGCGACAAATGGATGACCGCGCCATTACCCGGTCCGGATGAATCGACTCCCGGCGTTTCGCTGGCAGGTGGTTCCAGCTTGGTGGTGTTTGCCGTTTCAGAAAAAAAAGAGCTTGTCTGGAAATTTATCGAGTATCTATCGGAACCGGAAACTCAAATTGAATTTTACAAACTCGTGAACGATTTACCTGCAGTAAAGGAAGCATGGAATGACAGTACATTCTCGAATGACAAATACATCCACGCATTTTATGAACAATTCTTTCATGTTGTTGCAACTCCAAAAATTCCGGAATGGGAACAGATCGCGTTTTCAAAAATTCAGCAGTACGCTGAAATTGCATCGCGCGGAACGATGACAATTGACGAAGCGTTGAAAGCGCTTGATACAGATGTTAATCTAATTCTCGAAAAACGAAGATGGATGCTGGGTAAGGAATGAAAAAGGGAAAAGTAAATCATCCGTTAGAAAATGTTCAGCAATTCAAGTTCAGCAACAGGGCTGCTTATTTTTTTCTCGCACCAGCGCTCACTGCTATTTTTGTTTTCTTCTTTATCCCGGTAATCGCTGCATTCATTATCAGCTTCACTGATTTTGATATTTACGCTTTATCAAGTTATTCGAATGCCCGGTTTATCGGATTCAAAAACTACTCCCGGCTGTTTGAAGATCCGCTTTTTTGGACGGCATTAAAGAATACATTTTATTTTGTAATTGCCGGCGGACCATTGTCAATTGCGGTTTCTCTCGGCGCAGCGCTACTTTTAAATTCGAAACTTGTTAAGTACAAATCCATTTTCCGGTTGACGTATTTCATCCCGGTGGTAACAACTTTAGTCGCCGTTGCAATCGTATGGCGTTTTATTTATCATCCCCGGTTTGGGGTACTAAATTATTTTCTTGGGTTTTTCGGCATCAGCGAGATTGATTGGCTTGGCGACCCGAACTGGTCAATGCCTGCAATAATTTTGATGGCGGTGTGGAAAAGTTTCGGATATAATATGATAATATTCATTGCGGGTTTGCAGAATATTCCTGAGCAATTATACGAAGCCGCTGATATTGAAGGCGCGAATGCGTGGCAGAAATTCAAATCAATTACGATTCCGATGCTGGCGCCGACAACTATGTTCATTACTATTATTACAATGATTGGTTACTTCCAATTATTTGCGGAGCCTTACGTGATGACACAAGGCGGTCCGCTCAACAGCACGTTGAGCATTGTGCTGTACATGTACCAGGAAGGTTTTAGATGGTGGAACATGGGCTACTCCGCAGCAATCGCATTCATACTTTTCTTCATAATAATGATTGTAACATTGATTCAATTTAGAATTCAGAAAAGCACGGAGATTAATTAAGAGTGAAGAAAACAATTCTATACACATTTTTAATTGTTTCGGGATTGATTACTCTCGCTCCATTCATCTGGATGATTTCTGCTTCGTTTATGTACGAGGGTCATGCTAATGTTTATCCGCCGCGATTTATACCGGATGAAATGACGTTCATCCAATATATCGATTTGTTCGCGCGGCAAAATGTATCCAGGAATTTTTTTAATAGTCTCGTGCTCTCGGTTTCTGTCACAATTATTTCGCTTTTCTTTAATTCGATGGCGGGATTCGCTTTCGCTAAATACCGGTTTGCCGGTAAGGAAAAACTTTTCAAACTTCTCCTCAGCTCGATGATTATTCCGTCACAGGTAACAATGCTGCCGCTTTTCCTTTTATTAAAATCGATGGGATTTATCAATACATACATGGCGATAATAATTCCGGGCATGGCGAATATCTTCGGAATATTTTTAATCAAACAATACGTTGAAGCGATACCCGATAGTTTGATAGAAGCGGCGCGGATGGACGGCGCTTCGGATTTCCAAATTTACCGCATCGTAATTTTACCGCTTGCACTTCCGATTCTAGTAACTCTTGCGCTTTTTACATTCATGGGAACCTGGAATGATTTTCTTTGGCCGTTAATTGCGTTACCGGATAACTCAATGTACACAATGCCGGTTGCGCTTGCTAACTTAATGGGCGAACACACAAAGGACCCAGAACTTATGATGGCTGGATCGGTGCTAACAATTATGCCGATATTAATTGTCTTCCTTGTTTTGCAAAAATATTATATCAAAGGAATAATGATGGGAGGAGTGAAAGAATAAAATGACAGGTTTAAAATGATTACGAATCTCAGGTTTATTGGGATATTTCTAATGATAGTTACTTCGATGAATTCACAGTCTAACTACGATAACCATGTTTTTTTCGACAATAGTTTAAACGAATCAAATTATTTCTTCAGTTCCGGTTCGAGCGATGCTCCATCAAATTTAGAATTAAAAAATAGAAAATGCCCGATAGATGAAAATATATTTTTATCACCGCCAAATTCATTGATTTTAAAATGGATTTCGAAAGACTGCGGCGTTTGGGAAATGAATATTGAGGCGGGGAAGTGGCGCAATCGTGATTTTAATTTTATTGGAAACACTCTTTCATTTTGGTGCTATTCAAAAAATGAAATGAGAGTTAGCGGACTTCCCAAAATAGAACTTGAAGATTACGATGGAAATACAACCAAAGCAGTTGTGTTGGATGACTTGATACAGGATATTTCAGCGAACCGATGGACGCAAATTAAAATCCCATTGAAAATATTTGGAACGATGGGTACCGGACTTGATTTAAGTAAATTAAGAGTGGTTCGTTTTTTACAGAACATCGCTGATGAAAATGAGCATGAAATTTTTATCGATGAGATACAAATAATGGACGATTCGTATGTGGAGTTAACAAACCTTCCGGTTCCAAAATTAAAACAAGCTAAGGGATATGAGCGACATATCGATATCGAATGGGAAGCTCCCGAATCGAAGGATGTACATTCAATTATTATTTATCGATCTTTCGATGGAATTGATTTCCAACCTGTTGGAATTCAAAAAAAAGGATTCGAAAGATATTCGGATTACATAGGTCAAGTTGACAAAATATCTTATTACAAAATTGCTTTCAGAGATATTTTGAATAACGAATCCGAATTATCAAATGCCATTTTCTCATTGACCCATGAAATTACGGATGATGAATTATTGTCGATGGTGCAGGCAGCATGTTTCCGATACTATTGGGATTCGGCTCATCCCGACTGTTTTATGGCGCTCGAAAATATTCCGGGCGATGAAAATCTTATCGCCGTTGGTGCGACCGGCTTCGGGATTATGGCGATTGTTACTGCTGTTGAAAGAAATTTTATCGATCGAAATGAAGCCGCTGAACGAATGCTGAAGATGACTGAGTTTCTAAAAACGGCCGATAGATTTCATGGAGCGTTTCCGCATTTCATGGATGGACGAAATGGAAAAGTAATTCCACTTTTCGGTGAACGAGATAACGGAGCCGACATCGTGGAGACTGCTTTTCTCATACAAGGATTACTTACTGCAAGACAGTATTTCAATTATGAAAATGAAACGGAAACTCTACTTAGAAAAAATATAACCGAGTTGTGGGAAGCCGTTGAATGGGATTGGTTTCGGAGAAGTCTGGACAGCGATTTCCTTTTTTGGCATTGGTCGCCCGATAAAGAATGGATTAGCGACCATCCGCTTATTGGATGGAATGAAACTATGATTGTATATCTTCTCGCGATAGCTTCACCAACACATCCGATGCCGGCTTCGATGTATTATTCCGGGTGGGCCGGACAATCAGAAAGAGCAATCAAGTACCGGCAGGCGTGGGGACAAACAACCGACGGCGATCATTATTACAACAGTAATGAATATTATGGAATCAAACTCGATGTTGCCGTTGGAACCGGTGGACCGCTTTTCTTTACACATTATTCGTTTTTGGGATTTGACCCGCTTGCTAAAAAAGATAAATACACAAACTACTTTTTAAATAACCGGAACATTGCATTAATCAATCACGCTTACTGCACTGCTAACCCGAATAAATTTGTAGGCTACAGCGATTCATGCTGGGGATTAACCGCGAGTGATGATCCATGGGGTTATTATCCGCATGAAGCTGACGAAACAGACGATAACGGAACCATCACTCCAACCGGCGCGCTTGCATCTTTTCCGTACACTCCGGAAGAATCGATGAAAGCTTTGAAATATTTCTATCGCGAACTTGGTTCGTCGCTTTGGGGAATCTACGGTTTTCGTGATGCGTTTAATCAAACAGAAAATTGGATAGCGCCGATTTACATGGGATTAAATCAAGCGCCAATTACAGTGATGATTGAAAATTACAGAACAGAATTGATCTGGAATTTGTTTATGTCGAATCCCGAAATTAAAAAGATGGTTGACGCAATTGGCTTTGTGAAGGATGATAATTAACTAAGTGAACCTTAGCATTCTTGTGAATTTGGTTTTAAAGGATTTACCACGAAGACACGGAGCGCACTAAGTTACACTAAGAAAGAGGAAATAAAATGGCGGTAGTTAAATTAAAAAACGTATCCAAAGTTTATGATGGCAATATTCGTGCAGTTCGGAGCGCTAATATTGAAATTAAAGATGGAGAGTTTGTTGTGCTTGTCGGTCCTTCTGGTTGCGGTAAATCAACGTTGCTGCGAATGATTGCCGGACTGGAAGAAATTTCCGAAGGCGAAATTGTTATTGATGGTAATCTTGTTAATAACGTTCAGCCAAAGAATCGCGACATCGCTATGGTATTTCAGAATTACGCTCTTTATCCGCACATGACGGTTTACGAAAATATGGCATTCGGTCTCAAGCTTAGAAAGTTTAATAAAACTGAAATCGATGAGAGAGTAAAGTTCGCGGCAGACACACTCGGATTAACGGAATATTTAAATAGAAAACCGAAAGCGCTTTCGGGTGGGCAGCGGCAGCGAGTTGCGGTTGGAAGAGCAATCGTACGTAAACCGAAAGTATTTTTATTCGATGAACCTTTGAGTAACCTTGACGCAAAACTACGAGTGCAAATGAGAACTGAAATATCCCGCCTACATCATCAGCTTGGCGCTACAATGATTTATGTTACTCACGATCAAACCGAAGCAATGACGATGGGAGATAGGATTGTAGTTTTGAAAGACGGTGTTATTCAGCAGATAGACACACCAATGAATTTATATTCCACTCCAGCGAATAAATTTGTAGCAGGATTCATCGGAAGCCCGGCAATGAATTTTATTGAAGGTACAATAAAAGAGGCAGACAAACCGGTTTTCATTAGCAATAAAGAAACACTCACCATTGGTTTGACAGATAAGATATTCCCAAGATTGAAAGAATATGTAAATAAGAAAATCACAATCGGCATCCGGCCTGAGAATATTTCGATCGATAGTGATTCAAAGAAAGAATATCAGTCAATGTCTGTTAACGTTGATCTTATTGAACCGCTTGGCAATGAAACACTCGTTTATTTTACGATGGATAATGAACAGTTTATTGCAAGGATTACATCCGGAGTTCAATTAAAACAATCTGAAAAAGCAAAACTCTGTTTTAATATCGACAAGATACATTATTTTAATTCCGAAACCGGTGAATCACTTTTACCTTAATTGACTATTTTACTTTTAATAAACTCCTTATCCATATTCGCCTGGTAAGCAATTTAAAATAGAAAAGGGAAGCATCAAACCTCCCTTCAATTTTTCAATTCCTATCAATCCAAAAATTATTCAAGAAGAATCATCTTCTTTGTCTCAATGAAATTACCGGCTTTAATCTGATAGAAATAAACGCCGCTTGCAAAACTGCTTCCGTCAAATTCAACTTCGTAAACGCCCGGCTCTTGTGTTTTATTAACCAGTGTTGCTACTTCATTCCCGAGAATGTCGTATACTTTTAATTGTACATTACTGATAACTGGTAACTGATAACTGATTACTGTTTCCGGATTAAAAGGATTCGGATAATTTTGGCTGAGTTCAAATTTTTCAATCATGGGGGTAAATCCCGTTGTAAATTTTTCTGCGTATTCGTTAGTTCCGATAATTATTCGTAAGTATCGAATCTCATCATTTGATGAACTAATATGAACCGAGGAATCAAATAATGGAAGGATTTTCTGTTCATTCTGATCGACTAAATAAATTTTAAATCCCGCAGGTAACTGTGAAATATATTCAATGTTCAATTCCACATCATCATCGTAAATAGTCTTTAATTCCAGATCCCAGTAAATTCCTTCGTCCGAGGTCGAAACAAAATTACCGGCGAATTTTTGTTTATCCCTTATGATACTAAGTTGAGTAACATTTTTTATCGAGGGAGCCTCTAAAAAATCCTTGATATCTAAATCATCTTTTGCTGATTCAAGCATTCCAATAAAATTGTACGTATCTTTTTCACCGGATTTAATTCCACAAGCGCTTAATTGTATGACAAATTCGTTTTCCACAGTGGAGTAAATAACCTCTCCGGACTTTTGGAAACCAACACTTTCCTTTGGCGGAAAATAAATTTCAAATGTCCCATTCGAAGGATCATTGTAAACAAAATATCCTTCCCATGGTTGAATGGTAGTTTGATTATATTTATAAGCCTCATCATTCGCATTCCAGTAAACCGGGGCTTGATTAAGAATTTGCATATTACCGATGCTTGACCACGATACCGGGAAGGGAAAGGGATTTGCAACTTGATTCCAACCGGGTTGTAAAGTGACTGGATATGCATTTGTTGTTTCGAGAGAAATAGCATTGTCAACATCAAACGAAGCTGCATCTCGTGCAATGAGCCAAAAAGCTGCACCTGGAACAAGTCCGGTCTCAATGTTTGGATATTCGAGATAATCGAAGATAGATGGTTGGTAACGGAAAACTCTCCAATTATTTACATCATAATTTCCAAAGTCATCGCCTAAAACGGGAATGAAACCTGGATCCGATAATTCAAGAGGAATAGAGATCATTTGATATTTTTGATTGGACAAATTCTTCTGAGCCGTCATATTCTGAGCCCGAATCCGGATTATTGCCGGTTGAATTTGAGGATTTGTCGCCGGGTAAGTAAAGCTATTTTGTCCGTCAGAAATGGTGATGTAAAACTCGATACCTCTAATTGTTACAAATTCAGTAGCAATTGCACCGAGTAATAAATTTCCGCTTCGTGTTAAGTTGTTCGAAATAAAGTTTGATTCACCGCCGCGCCTATAATAAACTTTACTGACCGTTGGATTAAAATCTGTTGGAAATCCAACCGTTAATGGAATACTCAAACCTACATAATTTTCATTGGGTATGGAAACAGAAAATGCCGCAACATTTATATAATTTGTTTGCCTCTTTGTATCCGATCCACCGGGCCCCGTTACAGTTAATGAAACTGTATATGAACCGATTGCCCCGTAGAAATGAACCGGATTTGTTTCTGTACTTGTTCCACCGTCGCCAAAGTCCCAATAACGGCTAACAATTTGTCCGGTTGACAAATCATTAAATTGAACAGTAAGTGTGTCCGCACCAAATCTCGGCGCACCTTCGAATTCGGCTACAGGGGGCAGCATAGTTATTTGAAAATTCTCGCTGTAGTCTTCAATCTTTTGATTTGTAGTACTGGCAATTCTGATTTGATAATCAGAACCTATCCCAAGGTTAAGCGGAATATCAAATGAATAACTACCGTCGCTTTCTGTTGAACCTATAATAGTTGAGAGATATGCGCCTCCCTTAAAAAAATCTATTCGCACTGCTTCAGAGATGTTATCATCCCACAAAATATTTTGATTCTCTCCAATGTACCAAACCGTTGAAGGAGTGGGGGACATTATTGTAATAAATGGACCCAAAGCAACTGAAAAATTTTCGCTAAAGTCTTCTGCTTGTGGATTCGTTGTGCTGATAATTCTAACCTGGTAGTCGGTTCCAGGGGACAGGTTTGATGGAATGTTGTATGAAAAACTACCATCACTTGCTGTCGAATCCACAATACTTGAGTTGTATATACCTTCCTTAAACAAATCGATTTTTACACTTTCAGCAATATTGTCGTCCCATGAAATAAGTTGAGTTGTTTCCATTTCCCATAAAGTGGAAGCCGAAGGAGAAGTAATATTAATATACGGTGCTAACTCGATACTAAAACTCTTACTGAAATTAGTGATATTGCTGTTGACTGTACTTGTAATTTTTATTCTATAACCTCTCCCCGGGGTCAAATCCGATGGAACGACCCAGGAGTAATTACCATCGCTCTCAGTGCTTGATGTAATAGTCTTCACGAGAGTAGATGCTAAATTAAGTTCAATCAAAACTTTCTCAGTAATATTATCCGTCCATTTTATAAAATTCTGCTGACCAGTTAACCAGACTGAACCTGAATTTGGATTTTGAATTAATATTGATTGAGAGATAGTGATTGAAAAAAAGCTGTCGCTTATATCGTACAATTTCGGATTCGATGAATCTGTTATTCTTACAAGACAAGTATTAGAAGACACGTTTGGAAGAAGAAATGTAAATGCTCTCAATTCTGCCGGTACAGAGGTTGCAATTGCATACCAACTCTGACCGCTGTCAGTTGAGTATTCTATATTAACCTCCCTAACATCGAGTGTATTCCAAGTTATAGTCTGGTTTGTATTTGATTGCCAAATTTCACCACCGTTGGGAGAGGTCACTTTAATTCTATTGCCAATTATCGGAGTAACATCATCTAAAAAGACATTTCCGTAATAATATAGATCCAACTTTCCCCAAACGAGTACTGAAATTCTTTGAATAATGTAATTTTGGGGGAAACTTGGAATATCCGACCAGTTAAATTGAAGAGTATCCCATCTTGTCGGTTGAATATACTCTGCTACTCCGTTAACGAATTTACGCACCTTGTTTGAGTCGATATCGAGTACTGTAACGCCGAGTTGAGCCCATATTGGCAAAGCCATTTGTAATCCCATTGTATGCGTACACTTTACCGTAAATCCATCCGACCATTGCCAATCGGTTTCTTCTGAAACAAGAGGCGATATCATATGCATTATCCAATAAGTACCTGGGGACCCGGTTATTCCATGCGGGCCATAAATTCCGAATGATGCCGATCCATGGTAATCATCGATACTATCACTCCATACTGGATACGGGTAATTTGTATTATCTGACCATTCCATTGGAGAGAAATTTGAAAAATATGGTCCATAACCAAGATCATCGTATGGTCCCAATAAACTCCAGTCCTGCAACGTTCCATCATCAAACGAAAAGGTCTGGGCGTTCACTATTGAGCATGAAATGATAACAAGTGCAAAAAGAACATAACTTCTTATGTGCATTTTTGATTCCTTGTCTTAATAATAAAAAGTGTTTCTATGATACGAGTAGAGTGGCAGAGAGTTAAAATAAAAACTTTAGTGCGAAACCCGCTTCGTATCCTAATATGTTCGGTTTGTCTTCGGTTGAACCGCTAATGAATTTGAAAGTGAAGGGGAGTTGAATATTTTTTGAAAGACTAAAAATTGGGCTCAATCCGTATTCGAAAATATTATAGCCCGAATATTCGGAAGGTGTTGATTCATAAAAGTTTCCTTTAAGAGAAAATCCGAGAGAAATAAATTTTGATAGGTGTTGAATGTACTGAACAAGTACAAAGATGTTGTCGGGATTCACTTTCTCATCTTCTATCGTTATATAATCTTCATTAAAATGACTCAACATCTGGTGGCGGTATCCTGCGAGAATATATAATGTACTTAGTCCGAAAAATTGTTTGTATAATGTTGTAATTACTATTCGATCTCCCGAATCAAATAAAGCTTCATCGTTGATTTTATCGCTGCCGTAAAATATTGCTGTAATATCTGTCGTTAGCGCATTGTCTTTGCCAAGTTGAAAATCAGCACCAGCAGTAATGAGCAATTCATCGGAAGGTTTGTAGGTTGAGCTGTCGTCCTGATATGGTTCATATTCTCCTCTTATTTGATACGAAGTGCCTAATCCAAGTACTACATTATCACTTGCTGAAAATGCCCAGAGACCTCCGAAATATAAGTTCAATCCTTGCCCGTAATTTGATACGCGCATATTAAAGAAATCCTGGCCAATCAATTTTGATGTTGAAAATTCTTCATCATTCAATTTTGTTTTACCGCTTGGTATATTTACACCGGCATCTAAAACCAAATTCAATTTGTCAAACTTTTGACTTAGTGCAATTTGAGAATCAGAAAATCCATTTAACTTTTCAACGTCTCCGGTTGTTGATGCAAACGCTCCATTAATAGTCAATTTTGTATATCGCAAGAAATTATAATTAATATTTAGATAACTGCTGAGCTGTGAAAAATCAGATTCGCTTTTTATTTTCCATGCTTGAATTACAGGAATAATAGATATTACTAAATCTTTATTTTGGTCAGTTGGGAACTGTTGCGCAGACATTGGTAAAACAATCTGCCAAAGCAATAAAATCATCCCGACAAAAACTTTATTCATTTTTAACCTCATGAATTACTTTTTGCACATTTACTATCTCCCCGGTGGTGGCGGGGGAGAGGGAAGTGTTCCTAAATCTTCAGCGTTTGATTCTTCTTGTGCGCCTTTACGATTATCGACTCCCGGTAAAAAATTTGAACGTATAGCGTTACTTAAATTAGTGATTCTGCTTCCAACTAATTCATTCTTGCCGGGTTCTGTTTCTGGCTGAAAGCCCAAAGATACTCCTAAAAATTGTTCGGTTGATCCGCTTCCAAGATTTAATGTTGACACTGATTCTAATTTTATACGTGCAGTATTAAACTGAGGATCGATATTGACAGCTTCCTGGTAATGCGAAGCAGCCTCGCCAAACATGCCACCATCTTCGGAAATTAATCCGCGTGAGAATGCAAGAAACGCTTCGATATTTTCAGTAGGTATATATTCTATCTGCTGCCGCTCTTCTGAAGTAAGCTCAATCTCTAAATCCTGAATAATCCTGAAGACCAAATCCTTTTCGAGTTGAAATAGATAATGCACATCATCCGATTTACTTACCCATTCGCTTTCGCTGCCGGTTTCAACTTCCCACGACCCGATATCGACTTTTAATTGACCGTCTTCGCTGACATTATATGAGCCTGAATATACAAGTCCAGCCCGTAATATTTTCCCGGTGCGCGGCGCTGTGGATTCATCCATCTGCGGCGATTGCCCGAGTTTCAATTCATCCATAATCGCCTGAAGACGAACTCTCTCCAATACCGTTAACTTATCCACTTTAGCGAGATCCATACTTATCATTTCGCTAAAACCACGTCCGAGCGGGCTGTAATTATCCTGTGGTCCCAAATACTTCAACGGAAATACAGCGAGTGTATCTTTGGATAATTTAGTTTGACTTATACTCTGCTCCTGCTTAACCATTTCTTTAATTTCGGCATAAGCAACTTCACGACTGAGATACAAATACCTTCCGTACATTAATTCTTTATAAGGAGAATCCGATGGGACTGCGGGATATTGTTTGTAATATTCGAGGGCTCTGGCTTTATCATTCAACAGTTCGTAATTCAGTCCTAAATGGAAGATCAATTCCGGATCGCCCGGAAATCTTTCCAGCGCTTTGAGTAAAACGCTTTCGGCTTTCGCGCTCTGTTTTGTCCTTACCAGGATCAAAGCCAGATCTTTTATTGCATTAGAGTTGCTGGAGTCGAAGTCAATTTTATTTTCCAATGACTGGATTTCATCCTGATGGGCGGCAGGATCTTCAAAGATTTGTTGGGAGGAACAGGAATAAAGAAACACTAAAGCAATAAATAAAATTATTTTATTCATGATTGTATTCTGATTTTTTGATTGATGATATTCTTTGCATACATCTTAACCATGATACTTACAGAGTAAGATTATGAGTAAGAAAAAGAATAAGAATAAAAGTTGGAGAGTTCATCTACTATAAGTTTATTCTTATTCTCCTTAGCCTTCGTTTATCACAAGTACGGTTTAATGCTCTCGGCTTTTATCCTGGCTATTTCGTAAGTCGGATCGTGCTGCAAAGCTTCCGTAAACATTTGATACGCATTCTGGTAATCGCCTTTCTCAAGGTAGCTCAATCCTTTCGAGTAAGAGAGAATTGCGTCAAGCTGCTTAGTTTCTGTAGATACGGCAGTTTCGGGCGAAGTAATTGTTTCGCCAATCTTAACAGCAATTTTCTCGCTCAATTGCGCGGCAAGATCGAAGAACTCATCGATGTCGCCTTTAATTTCATCGGTAAGCAGTATCTCGCCTGTTTCAACTTTTACCAAGCGGGCGCCAAGCCAAATTTCATCGTTGAATATTATGAAGCTGCCGATTAATACCGTTTGAGCGCCGAGCATTTTTCCGATTCTAACCGCGCCTTCCATGCTGTACTTATCCTGTATCTCAATTTCATTTAACAGCCAGTTGATCCGTTCGCGTTCAACGACTTTTAAATTAGTTGCATTGTTCAATCTATGGATCAGTAAATCGGCAAATCCCTTTTCCATCGGATCGAATCTTTCTTTTTCATCGACAGAGCTATTCATGAAATCAATGATAGCCATGGTCTTCATTCCGGGATCCGGTCGCTCAATTTCATAAGAACCGGTGCGAGTTTTCCTGGAATCATAATAAACTCGCATAAATGGCGGTGATTCATAATCCGGATTGAATATGACCATCGGCGGCTCAAGTTCCAACAATTTTATCAATGCTTCTTTCGCCTTATCTAACTGTCCCTTGGCGGTACAGGCTCTTCCTAAAAATCTCAGTGCATCCTTTCTAATTTCGATATCCATACTTTCGTCATACGATAACTGATTCAGTATTTCAATCGCCTCATCAAACTGAGCTGATTTATAATAATTCTCAGCTTCAGTCAACTTCGATTGAGGATCGCTTTGTGCAAGAATGGCGAATGTGAAACTAAAAAATATTATGCACGCAAAAATGTAACCGTTTAATTTGCGAGGTACCATTTTAATTCCTCCCATTTATGAATAATTCGTTGTCATTAATTCAATGTCTTTTATTTCGTCCCATACGGGACATTAATATTCTATGGTGTTTGAGCAATATAAAAATCTATCTTGGACAGATATAGTATTGGCACTCAAGTTTTTGTTTTTTTGTGTCAAGATATTTAATATGATTTTCCCATCATCCATTGCGGCTTGCTGCGCTATAATATTTTTAAAATCCTTTTTCAAGCCTATTATAATTACTGACAACTGAAAACTGATTACTGTTCTTTACTTCGCCGCCTTCAAATGGAAAACAAGCGATTGGGGTTTCTTTTCAAACGATGGAGAAACGCTAACCATTTTATAATTTTCTTCCGTCATATATCCGCTTCTCTTTACCGATATTTTATAATTACCCGGCGATAGCTGCGTGTTGCATGGGGTAACAAGATCAGTAATTTTTTCATTGATATACACAACACCCCAAAACGGCTGCCCTGTTTCATTCAATGATTGGATGTTTACCCGCTGTTGAAAATAGCACGTCAGAATTTTCTCCTCTCCACCCCGTAAATCCATACTTGTAATTTTCGTTCCGTATTCGGGATGTTCGAATTTAATGCTGTGATTTCCTGCGTCAACCGTAATCCGCAATTTTTCTCCTTCCTCAACACTCTTCTTTTTTCCATCAATATAAATTGCACCCGAAGGAGACATGTCGAGTACCAGCGTAGCTTTGGCGGAAGATGTAGTTGTGGTAGTGGTTGTAGTTTCGAGCGGTTTGATTTGTTGCGTCCCGCCGGTTGCTACGAGATTAACATTTAATTTTTTAGTTTCACCGAGATCAACGTAGACCTGTGTGTCGTACCAATCTTCATATCCTTCTTTTGTAATTTTTATGGAATAGAATTCTTCGGTAAGCGAATCCTTGAAGAATGTTGTTGTCCCGGCAACCCGGTCATTAATCAAAACCTGTGCACCGGGGGGATTTGAGCTTATTTCTAACTTACTAAATAACTTCGGCGGATTTCCCTCATTATTAGTCGGAATAATTACTTCCTCTTCTTGCTCATTCCCATTTTTAATTATTACATCCTTTTCTTTTATAAATTCTTTGTAAATAAAAATGGATGCGATTACAAGAATTACAACAGCTGCGGTTCCTATTAAAATATTCTTTACCGCGCTTCCTTTCGTCACGACAGGCTTCTCTGTGAACTCCTTTTTAACCGCAGATTGAATTGACTGTCCGCGGTCTTCATACTGGCGCAATGCTAAGTTCATTTCTTCAACCGATTGATATCGTTTATCCGGGTCTTTATCAATTGATTTCATAATTATTTTTACGAGCGCCTTCGGAATCATCGGATCATATTTTAACGGCGATGTAATTTTCCCATCAACAATCTGTTTTTGAATTACGAACTCAGAATCATCTTTATCGAACGGCACTCTGCCGGTTAACATTTCATAGAATGTCATTCCCAAAGAATAAATATCGCTTCGTTTATCAACATTAGCCAGTCCCTTTATCTGCTCGGGTGACATGTAATACAACGTTCCCGCTCTCATTTGCGTTACTGTACTTGCGCCGTCGTGGGAACGCATAACTTTTGCCAGACCGAAATCCATCACCTTTGCTTTCCCGCCCTTGCTAAACAAAACATTATTCGGTTTAATATCGCGATGTATCACGCCTACTTTATGCGCATGATTAATTGCATCCAAAACTTGTCTGCTGATTGACAGAGTTTCTTCAACCGAAAAAGCGCCTCTATCTTTTAGAAAATCTCCGATGGTTTTCGCTTCGAAGTATTCCATCACCATAAAAAATCCGACTTCGGTTTCGCGAAGTGCATGTACCTTAACGATATTCTCGTGCTCAAGCCTCGCAAGCGCTCTCGCTTCAGTTTGAAACCGCTTCAGAAAATTCTCATCCTTCGCAAGAGAGGGATCAATCATTTTCAATGCTACAGTTTTATCGAGAGTAATATCCAGCGCTTTGAATACAACTCCCATTCCGCCCCGACCAATAATTTCAATGATACGATAGTTATCAATTGTCTTGCCGATTAAAGAATCCATAATTTCCCCATATTTGTAAATCGAAGCGATAGCTCCGATTATTTACGCAATATTATTTTTCGAAGCTATGCTTCGAATTGCATAACAAATGCTATTCTGCAACATTTTTGTTTTGCAAAAATTTGCAACGGTTAATTAAATCCGGTATCTCGGTATCAGTCGGATTAAGATTTGTCGATTTTTCATACATCAGAATAGCTTCGGAATATTTACGGTTTGATTGTAATTTTTTTCCTAACCTTTTATACTCTTCAGCTATCTGTGCCATACCATCGATTGCACCGAGATGCGTCGGACTAATTTTTAAAACAGCCTGATATTTTTTCACCGCCGAATTCAACTTACCTTGTTTTTGAAATTTAACGCCGGATTGGAATAATTGTTCAACATTGGAATTGCTATTTCCTTCTACATTTGCTTCATCATTTAAGTCATTATTCGAATCATGAACAATAGGTAAAGTTTCAACCGGGGATTTATCTTTTACATTTATTAAAGAAAAGAAGATGACTGCCATGATAAAAAGGATTGCACCTATAAATATTTTTGAGGGGAATATCTTTTTTGTAAATGGCGGCGCAGTTTGCCGTTTAATGTTTTCGACGGCAATCTCAATTACTAAAACCGTCACATTGTCTTTTCCGCCGCGATCCTTAGCCAATCCAATCAATTTATCACATGCATCGTAAGGGGAAAGGCTGCATGCAATTTCTTTAATCTCAGCGCTGTTAACATTCGCCAATCCATCGGTACACAATACGAATCGATCTCCGGCTTGGACAGAAAAATTTTCAATTATATCAACATCGACTGCGGGTTCGCCACCAAGCGCTCTTAGTAATGTGGATCGGTCCGGATGCTGCTTTGCTTCCTTGTTTGAAATAATCCCGTGCTTCATCATTTCGCCAACAAGAGTATGATCGCGAGTTAGCTGTGTTATATTGTTCTTTGAGATATGAAATACCTTGCTATCTCCGACATGCCCTACGAATCCATTTTCGTTGCGGATTACCAGAGTTGAGCATGTGGTTCCCATTCTTTTGAATTGCGAATCAGTAGACGACTTGCTGAATATATTTGTGTTTGCTTCTTCGATTGCAAGTCTCAAACTGCCCGGACTACCATCTACACTAGAGGAAAAATATTTTTCCTTTACAGTATCAATTGCAAGTTGACTTGCTTCTTTCCCGTTTGAATGTCCACCGATTCCATCGGCGACAATAAAAAGGACACCTTTCTCGCTGTACATATCATTATTGTCTTCGGGAAATTTTCCAAAGCTGTCCTGATTCTCGGATCTCACCAATCCGACATCGGATTTGCCGGCGTACACAATTTTCAGATTATTTTTGTTGTTAATTGAATCCATAGATCTAAAAAGATGTGAAAATAATTAGCGTAACTTTGTGCCTTTGAGTCTTGGTGGCAAAAAGATAAATTTCGTAAAAAATGGATTTTGAGTTTGCCGCAAAGTCACGAAGACACGAAGAAAAATTCTTTTGAGACAACCTCCGTAGTGACAAATTATTACGGTTCAAAATTTAATTAACATTCTTGAGAGGATTATCCATATCAATTCCGAACAAACGCGGATTTTCTCCGATCACTGCTGCCGAGAAAATATAATAAACATATTTATAAGTTTCGTCGGGTGTTTTATCACGATATCTATCGAGCAGTTTCCAAAAATTTCTTTCTTTGGGATTTCCGGGTAATTTTAAAATCCATTTACGTACATTGCCTTCACCCCAATTATACGAAGCCATAACCAATAGTCCCGATGCCTGCGCTTCGGTATTATAAATATCGCCGAGGTACCTTGCGGCAGCGCTTGTTGCTTTTCTAAAATCATAACGTTCGTCGCGGGCATCATATTGTGGAAGCTCGACTAAAGGTCCCGTGCTCAATCCATATCGTATCGCAGTCGCAGGTATAAATTGCCACATTCCTTTTGCGTAGCCGTATCTTGTTGCAGGTCCAACGACTGTCGGATTGAAATTACTTTCCTGTAAAGCGAGATAAAAAAATTGCGGTGGTAAATGCTGCGCCAGCATCTTTTGCGATACCACTTCCGGGTATCCATTCTGTTTTGCTTTTGTAATTGCTTTGTAGTAACGATCAGTTGACTGCCATTTTTTTATGTACGATTTAACTTCGTCGATAAATCCTTCGGGCATATTAAGCTCACATTCACCGAACATTCTTGCAATCTTATAAATCAACTTTGTTTTTTCATCCATGTCGTAAATATCAAGTTCGTTCAAATAGTTGTCGTACTTTTTATTCATCGATTCATATCGCGCCCGCAAGCTGTTTAGAGTCTGCATGGTTTTTTCGTCTGCAGTTTGCGACACTAAAGTATATAACTTCGACAACTCGATTTCCATCGTCTTCATCTCATAAAACATATCCTGCGCAAGCTGCTTCTGCTCAATTGATTTAAAGTGCTGGTAAACAGCGTAACCGGTAATCACCAAAGCAACAAAAACAACCGCAGCAATAATCTTTACATATTTCGAAGATTGCTTTTTTTGGACAACTTCAAACGCCTGCCGGATCATCTTTGTATGCTCGCCCGAGCTCTTCGCGTTTTTATCAAAATAGTGTTTTATATATTTTGTAACAGATGCATCTTCAGCAACTGCGTATAATTTTGATTTCGTTGCTTCTTCGAATGATAGATGTAATATCGGTCCGTCGGTGCCAAGTTGAAGACTTGAATCGGATTCTAATTTTATCAGCTCGATTTGTTCGCCGTTTACAAATGTACCGTTGCTGCTTAACTCATCAGTTATCCACCATTCGCCGTCTTCAAGTGAGACTTTCGTGTGTATCCGGCTTACAATTCCGTCTTTGATTTGAATCTCGCATGTTTCATCTCTGCCGATTTGAAATGAATTGGAAAAGAAATATTCCTTCTGCGGAGATGTTCCTTTTTCTATTATTACTTTTAGAACTGTTGGATGTGTTGGCATTGTTGTTTTTTGTTTTAGACCGCGTTACCGTAAACGGTAACGCTATTCGAAAAAATCATCCTAAAGGATGATGGATGAAAAATATTTTTATTTTTTTTGTGGATTAAAACTGAGCATCATACGTTCAACTGGGGGTCCAAACATCTTTCTTGTTTTCTTTGTGAAAGAAGCCGTAAGTTGAAAGCCGATTGTTTCGTGAAGAATATAAATCTGATGTTGATATAATCTGAGTTTATCGGTTGGATACCATCTGAATATTGCTTCGTACGCAGGCATCTTGTTTAGTAAAATCTTATTTCCTTTCTTTAAGAGAAGACAACCTTTCAAATTATCTTCAAGAGTTTTTATCTGCCATTCTGCAAAATCCACAACCGAGTTGTACTTAGCTTCATAATCAACAGTGATAATTATATTGTGTTGAATGCCGTCGGATACCGGACCGGCGATTGTGTAAATTGTTTTGTCTTTCCAATCTTTGTAAAGATCAATAGTAAATTGATTCCCATAATATTGAGAATCAAATTTTTTTTCGTCAAACTCTGGATTCATAATTTCTCTCACTTGTAATTAAGGATTTCGTGGAAGATTATGTCATAAACCTATGCAGCGGTGTTTGCGAAGTAAATCTTAAATATAAATTAACATTACCAGAAGGTTGAGGCTGTAGCCCAACTAAATCTGAATGAACGCCCTGAATATTGGAATCATTTACAATTGTGTTCACATCAGCAGGTTCTCTAGGGAAATCAGGATCAGATGATCGCGTACTTGTTATTGCTGTTCTAACATTTTGTTTGAATTGATTTAAATCCTGGTTGAATGCAATTCCCCCAAGAGCAAAAGTCGTTCGAAATGATGCTACATGTTTAGATAAGTATTCACGACCCTGCCTTCCACCGCCGGCATATAAAATAATTGCCTTTAACCAAGAACATGGATATTGTTCTTCTGCATTGCTAGTTTCACTTGCTGGCCAAGGTTGTGCGACACAATTTGCATCATCTTCTGCAAATAATTGTATCGCAGTAACTGCACTAGATGAAGATCTAGTGAATAACGCTTTCACGTTAGCAGTAAAAGACTCGTCCGTTCTGCTTCCCATAATTTGAGCATGCAGGCTTTGTAACCGGGAATTCCCACCAAGCAAATCAATTGCACCGCTCCGCTGACGAGCATTAAGTCTTTGTTCAAGAATTCTTTCTAATTGTGTTGTTGGCATATTTCTAATTTGATTTCTAGAATTCAATAGCGATTCTGCAACGGAAGGAATAAATGGTTTAGTGTCAGTGATGGAGTTTGCTAATGTTGTACCAGTTACATCTAACGCTCTGCTGAACGTAACAGATACCTGCAAATAACTCCGTAACATTGAAAATGAATTCCCCTGAGTGAGAATATCACCAGATTGAAACCTTCTCATACATTTCAAACAATTATACTGATCTTCGCTGTATGAGCATGTGTTCCCCTGCGTTTGGCTTCTGTTATCGAACTTGTCCCTGTATAGTTCAATACCTCTTCTAATATTTCTTTCCTGGCTTTGAATAAAATCTGCTTCTGGCGGATCAGAATCACCTTCATCTGAAAAAGGCAGACCGGAATGAAACTGAACATTATCAATTTCAATTTCTCTCGGAGTAAATTGAGATGTTCCCCAACCTCTGGACCATATCCATGGACCGGGAACTGTATTCCAGGGTTGAAATTTATGTCTTCTAGGCGGTGAATTATTATTCCAATCAACACCAAGAATTGGAGTTCTAATTTGCAGCGGGTTACGGCGTGGATAGGTAAAAGTATGCTTTCCTCCAGATTCATGCCCCATAATTGAGACCATCATAAATTCCGGGACATGGTTGCTGACCCTGATTGATTGGGTATCATTACAATATTGCCTGATAATTTGATTGGTGGTTTTATCAACAACCTCGCTTATCTCATCATCAATCGGCAGACGATAAACCGGTCTGCCATAAACTAAAGCGCCATTTATAACTATTTGTTTTATGTAAAGCGCAGTTGACCAGTCTACAGTACCGTATAATTTCAGCCGATCATAATATTCTTCACCAGGTATAGAATTAAAATAATTTCCAGCACGGGCGATAACAACAGCTAGTTTTCTGATAAGTGTCGAAATTGGATTTCTTAAATTTACTAGGCGCTCAAGATGTGTTATTCTATTCTCAATAATCTGATCTCTATTACCAGGCGGGCTTTCCATACCTCTTAACCTAGCAATATCAGATCTAAGCCATGCTGCTCCTTGAGCAGAATCCCGGTCTAATCTATTCGCGGCGGTCATCATATTATGATAGGACTGATCGACGTCCCTTAAATGCTCTTGTAAATCTACTGGAATATTTGGGTTATATGTATTAGCTGGGAATACTACCTCTGAACGCATTGGCCCAAGATCTGTACTTTCCCTATTTGTAGATCCTTCTGTTCTTTCAAGAGAAGAATTAATTTCTACTTCATAATTTGGTTCTGGCGGAGTGTTTCCACCAACAGCCTGAAGTGCGGCATTTAAGTCCTCCACTATTCCATCAATACCGCGTAAAATATTATTCAATCTTTGCTGGTTAGTAAAATTACCAACACGGTCTGGATTTCTAGAAAGCTGCTGCACTGCGCGATTTATATCATTTTGAAGCTGTTGAAAGTTAATACTAAGTTCTGGTATTTCGAACAATTTAACAATAACATTTATGCAAGCTTCGCTTCTGTATGGATTAGTAAGATTTGTATAATGAATTGGATGTTCGGCTCTAAGATTGTCTGGTGGAGCAGTAAATGGAGGATTTGCCTGGCTGCGAACTCCAAGATATCTAACCAAGTCATATTTAAAACCAAGAACGGCTCCAACAAGATGCCAGTCAAATAAGTTTTCTCTTCCTGTAGTATCAGAAAAAAATCTTGCTGGACCATAATAACCTAAAACTTGCAGATCATTTTTAAGTTCACGTACATGAAGATTAGTTCCAGTTCGAACCTGTCCGCCCCATCTTCTTGTATCATCACAATCAGTGTAAGTCAATTGAAAACCTCCGTAAGGTAAAGCTGTAATAGCGATAGCAGTTATCCCTCTTGGATGATGAGCTTCTTCCGTAGGTTGGCAGTCTTCATACAGACTTAGAGTTTCACAGCATCGAGGGCATTGTGGTTCACCTTCAATTTCAATAGTATTCAAAAAATCTTGACATTCAGGGTTAATACAAAAATACATGCTCATTTAAATCTCTTAATAATTATCAATTAATTATTGTGATTCATCTTCATCATCAAAGCCAAGACTTACAATCCTTTTCTCAAACACATCCTGCTGCCAAACATCCGGATCATCATTTATTCCCTGCACTTTGTCACCTGTTTCAAGAGGACTAACCTCCTCAGCTTCAGATTCCTCTTCAGCTTCTGGTGATTGAGATGCATAATTTATATCTTCTTGATTTTCTGGAATATAAAGCATACTGCCATCAGCTAATCTAACAGTTACATCGCTCGCTCTAACATCGGGATGTTTAATCCAGCCTTCGTCATCTGTAATACCTGTAATTTCATGATCACCCCTCATTATTACGTAATCCTTATTGATAATTGGCTGACCGTATTTATTCATCACCTGAATTTTCAATCGCGTATCTAAAGTTAATCGATACCTTTCACCGCTCGGCAATCGATCTGAATAAGATTGCATTTCTCTGTTGGTATCAGTTCGCCCGTTACTCATTATTATTATTGCCTGTTTGTTGATTGACTATTTTGAACATTTCTAAATTCCACATCTATTCGTCCGGGAGGTAAATTTTCCTCGATCGCTTTCCCCTCGTCATCCAAAGTTCCTTCTTTATCCGAGCCGTCCGGCATGTGTAAAACATATTCAGCATTTGGAATCGGGTTTCCAGCATAATCCAGCAATTCAATTCTTAGCCAATCCTTAAATCTCAGCAGACCGGAATCGGCAGTAACTCCCAAAATATCCACCCGGAAAAAATACTCCGGCGGATTGTAACCTAATTCGCTTTCTTCATTGCGAACAATATCATCAGTATCCTCGTGATATTCAAACGCCCATTCGGTTTCCACTTTTTGGCTTTTTACAACAACAGGAATTTTGGTAATTAAATCATGTGCGCCGTCGGCATCGTGCTCATAGATTTGAATCTCGCCTTCCATCCCGTCTTCTGCTTTTTCGACATAGGCGGTTAATTTTAATACATCACCGCGCCGGGCTTCTTCTTTATCCCACTTTGCATTTTTTATTTTTATCGGAATTACGAGCAGCGGATTCGATTTCATTTCCAGTCCGTGTTTGGGAAGTTTCACCGTTGCATATAAAATTCTTCCGCAGTCTTCGGGAATTTGAAGTGTGCACCAAAACTTGTTTGCCGAAATTTTATCTTTGAATTTCCCGAACGATTTTCCGTCGCTGTCCTCAAGTTTGATTTCCATTTCAGAATTATTTCCGACAAAGTGAGTATCCACTGCTAAACCAACGTTCGCGCCGGTTGCGGCAATGCCTCTTTCCCAAACAACCCGATCAATTGATGACTCGAGTTTGACGGTGTTGGTTTGATTTGTATTTCCTTTGTGCTCGACCATTTATTTTATCGAAATAATTTTTGATTTGGTACAAATAAATACTCTGCCTTTTTCATTTACAACCGGCGGCGCGGTTATTTTATCATCAAGATTGATAGAGAATAATAATGTTCCATTTGAATCGAAATGCGACAGTATATTTTCCCGTGCGACTAAAATTGAATTATCGCTCAGCGCAGTCGCATACGAAAATGTAAATCCATCGGCGGCTTTTTGCCATTCCACTTTTGTATTTTTAAAACAGACCAGATTGTATGCCGACAATAAATAGATATAATCATTCGCTAAAATCGGTGGGGCAATAACTTTATCGATGCCGTAAAATTTTTCCGGCGCGGTCGTTTCGTAAATTTCTTTTCCGCTGGAGTCAAAACATTTCAATACGATTTTCTCTCTCCCGCAATATCCAAAATAAATTAATCCTCTTTTGTCGCTGCTTACAAAAATATCTTCCGAAGATGACGGCAGAGGGAAAGTATTTTTCGGTTCGGTGTCGCCGGCTTTGCTGTCGATATCGAAGATTAATACATCCTTTGAATTTGAAGTTACAAGAAATCCGGCTTCAAAATTTACAAGCGGAAGAAAACTAATGTAATCATTTAAATATCTTTTACTCCATTCATATCCCAAACTTTCTCTATCGGTTCGATAAACAATAAATTGATCGGAAGAGACTTCCGGCATGCCGGTATATTGAACATTAGCAATCAATCCTTCTTTCGTTGGTTCAAATAATCGAAGGAATGAACCGTCGATAATTTCAAAAATCACAAAGTCTGAAATGATCATCCGGTTCTGAAAATCAACCGCCTCCATTCTGTCTTTCCGCGCCGGCGATTGAAAGTAAATTAATCCATTGCTTATTACAATTGGACTTCCGTAATATTTTTCTCTTCGCCACAATAGATTTTGTTTGTCATCGAGACAAAAAATTTCCGTCATCGCATCAACAACCAAAAAATTATCGCTTGCCAAAATCAAACGGGCTTCGATAAATTTGTCGGGTTCTGCGGGAAGTATATATTCCCGCGCTACTTTCCCTGTGCAATTTGCCGCGGCATTAATAAAACCATCATGCCGCGAGTTGGCATAATAATGTGTGTATAATTCGCTCATAAAAAATATATTATAAATTATGTGAAGTATAAGCAGCATTGCAAACCGAAGGGCTTCCAAGCCAATTTAGGATTGTACTAAAATCATCTTTTGTTAAATTCCCCGTACCGGTAGTTCTCCCAAAACAATATCTGATAATTCGATTTTTATTTGTATCTCTTTTTACTTCGATATCCTCATCATCTGTCTCAAATTCGCCGCCGGTATCGTGCGATATTTCGATATCGAATTGCGAGTCACCCGGATCGAACCAGCCGGAATATACCTGGAAACATGGCGAGAAAAGTACGTACACATTTTTAAAATCGTTATTGGCAGTTGTTTCGAATCTGAATTTTTGATTTAGCATACTTTTAAAATCATTGTTTAACTGCTGCGCCCAAGGTAATTTATCATTTCCCCAATCGCTCGAACCATCAACAAACTTCAAAGCAAGTCTGATTTTTACAACAAGTATTCCGTCAAACACCTGCCCGGATTTTATTAGTCGCGATAATTCATCGTCGCCCAATTTATACAGATGCAAATCCACATGCGCCCAATCGCATATTTGATGATCAAGTTGAGATCGGAATGCAATTTCGGGATTCTTATATTGATCGGCAAAACTAAATTCATGTTTATGCGTTTCACCCTGGAAAGTGATTTTAAATGTCGTCCCGTTGAAAAATTTATTGAGCGATTTTCCCGCTGCTGTTTCATCATTCATCCACAATGCAAATTTCCAAAAATTTCTTAAACGGGGAGTCCGATTATGATACATACGCGAAAGTTCATCACAGGTATATGGCCCGCCGATGGCAGAAAAAGGCTGATTATAACGGGGGAGACCAGTCCAATTGAATCCCGAAGAGTCTTCATAATTATAGAGATAATTATCCCAGTTGCCGGTTGCATGACCCATCTCGTGGGCGTTGGTCAACACTTGATAAGTGCTGCCGTCCGTATCCTTCATATTGTTAATAGGATCAGGATTGCCAAGGTATGTCGGGTCATTCCGGTAATCACGTTTCCTTAAGCGGGCAGTATTAATCATCATCCAAGCCCCATGAGCATTCCCGACAACATCTACCATAGCTTTATGTACACCGCCGTTTGTATCGTTCTTTGCTTCCATGAAATGGAACGGACGAATGTAAATATCTTTGTCACCGGCGAGTTTTTCAAATAGATAATTTTTATTAAGTCTCGTCATCGCATTCACCATTCCATGCTTGCGATGGTTGGCAATATCATTAGCATCGCCGCCGCCGGGAGATGGCAGCAATGTAAACCTGCACGACCAATAAACAAAAAGATAATTCAGTGGTTTTCCGTCCAGTTCCGTACAATCATTAAAATAATGCAGTTCGAAATTTCCGCAATTGGGCTCGGCATAAGCCTTAGCAAGATCGTCCGAATTGGTTGCAATTACACTTTTGGAAACATGAACATCCGTATCATTTTTAATTGCCAGTCGCGCTCCGGCTACATGCCCGTTCTCATAATTAAAACTTGTGTCGGTCGGCGCCGACCTTTTATGCTCTACATCGTAAAAATCGTTGCTGAAATAAACTACGCGAATATACAGAGGGACTTCGTGAATTAAATTCTTATTGAATTTAAAATTCGTAAAGACAGGCTGTGTTTCTTCAGGATTATGGATTTTCAGTTTACGGAGATTCTTTTCCACACCATTGATATTTTCTTTTGTATCGTAATCGATAAAAAATGCGGTATATCTCGAATTATCATCGAGAGGAATAGTAGTACCGCTCGAATTTTTATCGGATAGAACCTGACTCCTCGAAGAATCTGCAAGTACAATATCATCGAGCGAGAACACCAATGGTGAGTTGGGTTTGGTTGTGTTGTTATCGAAAGGTTTCAGTTTTAGATTTTCTTTAAATACTTTTTCAAATCTGTCGCCCTTGTTAATATCGCCGTCATACCTTGTCCAGTAATTTCGCGAAGACCACGATTGCGGAAGATCATAATACTTGAGTTTGTCTATTGCCGGTAAGTTGTTGTACTCCGCTCTTGTTTTTACAAAAATAGTTGGTTCGGTATCTTCTTTATCTGTGAACACCCAATTATCAACCGCACTGAATTCAAAATATAATTTTGTTCTTGCCGGGTCTTTTAACTTCTTTCCAAACTTCACTTTGATATAATATATCCCATCTTTATAATTTGTTTCGGAAGGGATTTGCTTGTGCCCGTCTTCGTAAACTTTGATTGCTAATCCTTGAGGAACAGGAAGCTGTTTCTTTTTAATTTTATCGAAGTAAACAAATTGAAGATGATAAACAGCCGACTTCAAATCATTGGGATCGAGATACACCGGGATGAAGTAATACTTTCTCCAAAGAGGGCAATCTTCTTCCTTATGTACTTTTTTCCTATCCGCAGGACATTTCATCTCGGGGACTTCATCTTTATCAAAAAAGATTAGTTCCACTCTTCTGTTCCGTTGTGACCGATAATTGCTTTTTTCTTTTTCTTCAATAGGGAAACTCTCGCCGCATCCAACGTATGGAGTTGAAGGATCAACAAAATGCACACCGGAAATTCTGAGAATATCCAAATCGCCGGTGCTTATCTCGAGTGCTTCGGCAATTTCTTCGCTATAAAGATCATATACGGGCAGCCATGCATCTTCAGGCCATCTTTTTTTATAATCGTTTTCTACTTTGGTTAACAATGCTGCGGCTTTTTCGGGAACAGTCTTTTCAAAGAAATTTTTTGTGGCTGTTTTTGTATTCGGTCCCCATTTATCATCTACGTCTCCGGGATCGCAGCCGCACACCAATTTCTTTTCGAAGTGTTTCATTATCTGCTGGTAGTCTTCAATTTTATGCCGCGCATAGCAATTTGCCGCCCATTCCTCTTTGGTAACTGTTAGAAGGTATAAAATATTTTCAGCCCGTTCTTCCGACAATTTGAAATTAAATTCGTCTGTGCCGGATGTATCCGTGTGGCCCGCAATGATCAATAGTTTATTAGGATCGGATTCAATCTGCTTATACGCAAGCGCCAATGCTTTTAAACCGGAAACTTTCAGACATTCATCCGATTGATCCATATTCCCATCTGTCGAACTTTTGCCCTGCGGATCTTCCGGCATCATCACGGCGCTATTCAAATGGAAAAGCACATCTTCCATTTCGAGGATATACATTTTTACTTTTTTAAGAATTATTTCGTAATTCTTATTTGTAACAGCCGATGATTTTCCGCTGCCGAAAATCTTATTATAAATCACTTCGATGGTATTTGTGCTTCCGTTACTCATTTATCCTCAACATTTTCCATCTTCCATTTCCCATCATTAAGGCTTCATTGTTATTTTAATTTTGCCCGGAGGCAGGTTTTCAATTTTAGTTTTACCTTCTCCGTCCAACTTGCCTTCTTTTATTTCGCCGGTAGATAGATATATTTTGTATTCTTTGTCAGCGAGAATGTTTCCATCCTCATCTTTGAATTGCAGTTCAATCCAGTCAACATAGTAGAGGAGGGGAGACTTTGTAATCATTTCGCTGCAGTATGCATCGAAATAAAAGAACGGCTGCGAGTATTTAAAATTTGTTTCTTTCTCTTCGGCTATCTTGATAAATTCTTCTTCAACTTTTAATTCCCACTCAATCTCGGCTTTATCACCGCTGATTTGAGTTTCTAATTTTGTTAATTCGCGGTCGGTATAATTAATATCTTTTACAAAAAGATTGAACTCGACTTTTTCTCCGTCTTCAATTCCGAGTGATTTTACCGACAACTTAATCTTGTCACCGACTTTAGCATTTTCTGCTGACCACTTTGCCTGGAACAAATCTTTTAAAACAACTTTGCATTCGCCTTCGGAAATTGCATCTCTGCAAACCTTTCCATCCAAACGCAGAAAGCTTTCTGAGACTTTACTTTCAGTATCAGTAAATTTATAATGAACTCCGCTGACCGGATTTCCGGTTTTATCAACGAACTCGAACTCAATCCAATTTTTAATTTTTGTTGTCGTTTCGGTATTTGCCGACTGTGCTGTTGCAGCACCGGCTTGCGCAGCCGCTACTGCGGGTGAGCCGGTTCCACCACCGCCTCCACCGCCAGGCATCATGTCGCCAATTAAAACAGTTGGGCAACCCATTGCAATAATATCCGGTGGGCCCACACATACAAGCATATCGCCCATTCTTGCGGCGGGCATTCCACCGATGAATACTCCCATGCTTCCTAACATCACCGGTCCGCCTACATGCGGTATCGGCGGGACTCCTGGTGTAACCATAGGACAAAGGTGCATATCCCCGAGACGCGCGGCGGGCATTCCACCGATTAACACTGTTGGGAATCCGACGGTAATCGCTCCGCCGTGTGCTGTCATATCTCCAATTCTTGCTGCTGGTTGACCCATTCTGGTTTCTCGTTACTGGTTACTTGACTCTTATTTCTGGATACTGGTTTACTGGTTTCTTAAAACTGGATACATGATGTTCGTTTTTTGATACTCGATTATTGCGAGTATCAAGAATCCAGAAACAAGGAACCAGCATCAGTTTATCATCACTATCCCGCCGGTAATTGCGGTTTTTGCTCCGCCTTTCAATTCAGCGGTCATGCTGCCTTCAACCGATGTCATTGTTCCTTTAACGCCCATCGTTAATCCGGCTTCAAGCTTAACTTCCATATCGCCTTTACATTGTACATTCATTCCTCTCGTTTTCATATCCATGCTTGCTTCTTCAGTAATATTAGTTGCAGTCATTTTCAAATCGCTTGTTACTTCGGTAGTCATGTTGGCGGATTTCATTTTCGTATCGCCGGATGTTTCAACATTTAATTCCTTCGCAAGGATATCTATCTTCCCGTTCGGCGCATGCAAATCGATATTGCCGTCATCACTATTGATTACGATTTTACCTGCAGAAATATCAATCACAATTTTATTCCCGCCGCCGCTGTCAATCAATGTTATATTTGAATTGCCGTCGTCAATGCTAATCATGTGCCCGTCTTTACTTTGACATGTTATCTTTGTGTTTTTATCATCAAGAATTAGTACGTGACCATTCTTCGATTTGACGGTTATGTTTTCGTTCTTATCATCGAGCGTCACCTGATATTTGTCTTTTGATACTATATCAATTTTATCATCCTTATCATCAAGCAATACTCTATTTGCATCGGGTGTAGAAAGAGCTATGTTGCATGAACCCGTCACATCATCCATCAATATTTCATTTCCCGAAGCAGTTCGGATAAGATTCTGAGTTCTGTTCTGCGACGTTACCGGCGAAGGCTGTGATGGATTTGGAATAGTCCCCAAACCAACCGGTCTATCAATATTTCCATCGAGACAGCTCCAAACTAATTCTGTTCCGGCATGATTTGGAAAATGAATGCCGTAACTTGTACCCGAATATGGCTGCGACATTCTGATAGGCAAGGTTGCTTCACCGTTACTTCTGTCCGAAAGATCGAAGTGCATTTTCGCCTTGTATCTGCCGTGATCGTCGATGAATCCGTATTCGTCGTTCGAACCCGATTCCACTTTTGCGCTCATTATTCCGTAAACTTGCGGTGTTGGGGTTACTCTCGGCGGTCTGTAATCAACGTCGACAGGAATTGCCTCAAAATAATTTTCGAATGTCGGATGTATTTTGGATGAAGGGGGAAGTATCCCGAACAATCCATATTGTATCCCTCGGGAAAAAACTTTTGTTAGGATATACTCACTGTTCCAGTCATCGCGGTAATGTCTGCCCATTGTAAAACTGAATCCCGCACGGAATAACCGGCAGTCGCTTTTGCCTTTGAAAGTTTTGCATTCCGCGAGAATTTCCTGGTTACGAACCCTCGCGTAAAATGCGGCTTGTGTCTCATCATTAAATCCATCGCCGAAATGATAATATATTCCCGGATGATCCGAGTTGATTTGACTTTCCGCCATCAATTGTTTTTCGGGGTAGAGATAATTGTAATCTTTCAATCGTACTAATCCAGTAACGACTTTTTCCTGGTAAGTAAGCTCGCTAATGGTTTCTTTTTCGCTGAGTGGATCCTTGTTCGGATTGTAGAAGATGTCTTCCTGTTGATTGATCTTTTGAATCTTGTCGTTCGAGTCGGTAAAGACGATGACATCATTGTCTTCCTGGTGCTCAATAAAATAAAATATTCCATCGGCTTCTAATTTACGGCTGATGAAATTGAAATTTGTTTCCTGGTATTGTACGATGTACTCATTCTCAGGATATGATTCGGTCAAATCAAATCTATAATCTTCATTACCAAATCCGGAATTCTTCAACACCTCGCCGACTAACTGCTCCATATTCATGTTCTTATAAATCTCGTTCTGATATGTTAACTTCAATCGCCACATCTTCGGTACAAGCACGGCAAAGTACGAAACATAATCCGGCGTTCTTCCTCTCTGTTCAAAGTGCGAAATTATCCCGTGAATTTTTAACGGATCTTCTTCGCCGCGTGTTATTATGAACGTCGCTTTTTTATTTAAGATTTGCGATGCGTCGATGTCGGGTTGATCGGAAAGCAGTTCGAAACGATATTCGAATAGTCCCGAAATTTGTTCTTCTCCCTGGAAGGAGAGAATTTTTAAAACATCTTCTTCGAGTTCGATGAACTCCAATTTGTAATAAGGTTCGTTATGTCGATACTCAACCATCGGCGACCTCGCGATTTGATATTGATAAAAATTGTAAAATTGGTCGCTTAGTGCTTCTTAGTGTACTGCGTGTCTTAGTGGTAAATCTTAAACCACTAAGGCACTGAGAACACAAATCCGCCGCGGCGGACACTAAGACCTTTGTCTTACCTTAAAACATCCGAATAAAGTCAAATCAAACTATTAAATTACTCTTACGTGAATTTGTATTTGTACGCGCCGTCCTTTCCTTGCGTAACGGAAAGGTGCGAAGGAGATTTTCCTTCTGCCATAAATCCGAGCAGCTTAGCTGAAATTTCAGGCGCTAATTTTCTGTCGATGATTGCATCGACATTCCTTGCACCGGTTTCGGCTCTTGTGCATGACTGTACAATATCATCAATCACCGGTTTTGAAAATTCCAATTCCATTTTCTGATTTGTATATAGCCGCTTCTTCAGCTTACCTAATTTCATCTCAACTATCATTTTCATTACATCGGAAACCAACGGCAGAAAGACAATCGGTTTCACTCTTCCTAAAAATTCGGGACGGAAATATTTATTCATGTAAGGTCTTAATTCTTCGAGGAGATCATCGGGAGATGTCATTCCCTCGTTGTACTTTTCAAATAAAATATCGGATGCAAGATTAGAAGTCATAAAAATTATTGTGTTGGAAAAATCAATGTTTCGTCTGTCCGCATCCTGCAGCATCCCACGGTCAAACACCTGCATAAACAAATCAATCACGGATGGATTTGCTTTTTCAATTTCATCAAGGAGTACAACGCAATATGGTCTTCTTCGAACCGGTTCGCTGAGAGCGCCGCCCTCGCCGTATCCAACCAATCCCGGATCGGCGCCGATTAATCGTGATGTATTATATTCGTTTTGATATTCGGTCATGTTCAATGTAACCATAAACCTTTCGTCACCGAATAGAGACTCTGCAACGGCTCTTGCTAATTCTGTTTTACCAACGCCGCTTGGACCGACCAACAAAAATACTCCCATTGGTCCTTCCTCTTTTTTTACTCCGACCTTAGCGCCGCGGATTATATCGGATATTTGCTTTACTGCATGATCCTGTCCAACAACTCTTTTCCTTAACTCATCTTCAAGGTGAATCAGAATAGTCATTTCATCTTTCGTCATATTTCCAACTTGAATTCCCGTCCATGCCTCAATTACTTCTGCAACAGTGTGCGCTGTTACATCAGCGAAAACCTGCGGTTTTTCTCCTTGCAATTCTTTCAAATCAACTTTGACTTTTTTGATCTCTGCATCAATTCGTGGATATTCGATTTCCAGAGTTTCAATATCAAATTTTTTCTTCCTCAATTCCATCAGTTGTTTTACAAAAGCACATTCTTTTGTCCATTTCACTTCATTGAGTTTAATCTCCGTTTCTAACCTTGTTTTTTTATCATTCAATTCAGTCAGAATTTCCTTATGATCTCCGATCTCCAATTTATGATCTTTTTCGATTGAGGCTATTTCCATATTAATCGAATTCAATCTGCTTATTTCCAATTCAAGCACGGGCGGTTTACTTGTTAACGACATTTTAACGCGTGTCGCTGCTGTATCAAGCAAATCAACCGCTTTGTCCGGGAGTTGTCTTCCGGCAATATATTTTCTGCTAAGTTTTACTGCCGCTGCAACAGCTTCGTCTGTAATATGTATTCCGTGGTAACTTTCATATTTATTTTTAATTCCTCGCAACATCAACATTGCTTTATCGTTATCTGGTTCTCCAATATGTATCGGTTGAAATCTTCTTTCGAGCGCGGCATCCTTTGCAAAATATTTATTGTATTCGAGGTACGTCGTGGCTGCTATAGCTTTAAAAGCTCCACGTGCAAGAGCAGGTTTTAATAGATTCGCTGCATCACTGCCGCCGGCAGAAGCGCCAGCGCCGATAAGTGTATGCGCTTCATCTATAAAAAGAATCATCGGCTTGGTTGAATTTGAAACCTCGTTGATAACCGCTTTCAATCTCTTCTCAAATTCACCGCGCATCTTTGTACCGGCTTGCAGAGCGCCCATATCAAGCGCATGTATCTGTACATTTTTTAATGTGTCGGGAACTTCGTCCGCCGCAACCTTAAGCGCAAGTCCCTCAACCACAGCAGTTTTTCCAACACCAGGTTCACCGAGTAAAATCGGATTTGATTTTTTTCTGCGGCTCAGTATTTCGATCATCTGAATAATCTCTTCATCGCGTCCAAGTATCGGATCAATTTTTCCTTCCTTTGCCTGGACGGTTAAATTAGCTGTGTAAACATCAAGCACTGTTCCGTCGGCGGGAATTTCTTTCGCCGTTTCCTGCGGCAATTCTTCCATTCCTGCGGATTCGGATTCAGCCGAACCCTGCACGATTTTATAAAAGTCGGTTTTTAAATCATCCTGTTTGATGGGAGAAAATGTGTCCATCATGCCGGAACTGATAACAGATTCCGACGATATGAACGACGAGAACAGTGCGCCGGAACGAATTTTAGTTTCGTGTAAATTAACCGAACTCGTTATCCATGCCTGCTCAAGTAAATCTGTTAACAGCCGCGACAGTTTTGGTTTGCCGGGATTCCCGGATTCCATTTCGTTTAGATTCTTGGTACATAACTTCTGTACATCTCCGGCATCAATTCCAAAATATCGTAATATGAGCGGCACATCTCCCTGCCCTTCTTCAAGAAGAGACATGAGTAAATGTTCATAAGTAATTTCATAATGGTTTCTCTTAATTCCGTAACCGGTAGCAGTATCAAGATTACGGACAAGGTAATTATTCAGTTTTAATAGCAGCGATTTTAAATCTTTTATTTGCATGGCTGTCTCCAGCTTATTGATAAAAAAATATTATAATCGGATTTTCTAGTCTATTCTCTTTTTCTTATTCTTGATCTTATTCTTATTCTAAATCTTATTAAGCAGCGTATTCTTCGTACGGATAATAAACATCCACAAACTCATGTTCGGGTTTCCCAAGCCATAAATTTTTCCCGAGACGCAGACGGTCATCAGCCCAAGAGTCGGTTGTAATTGTCTCCGTCTTTATTTTAATTTTTACATCAAATTCCAATCCGTCATTCAAATAAAGTTCAAGAAGCTCTTTGAGTTGAAGTGCATTTGTCGAAAGCGGAGTAAATTTCAGAAAGTCCTCATAAGAAATCGGACCGATTTCAATGCAGATTCTGCTCATATAATCCAAAGCAGATTCGCCGATAAAACTATTCAATCCAAGCCTATGACTGTCTTCATCGTTCCCACCCATTTTGGGGATCTCTGATAATTTTACCCACTTTGGAATAAATTCTTTTATCTTCACATTATAATTGAAAAAGTAATTCGAAAGAATAAGCGATAAACCTGCCTTGTTCCTAACACGCTGACATAATATTCCTGAAAATACTAAGCGACTGAAAGGAGAAATATGAGAAACGTTTTCTTGCGAGGATGATGAGATTCCCGTGAACGAATTTATCCTTTGTATTACTTTATTTTCAAATCCCTCTTTGAAGTACAGATTGAATCTATATTTTTTCCATGATTGATAGTATAGCCAATAAAACCTGTTATTAAAAATATCGAGGAAGTTCTGCAGCGGAACATTCCCGGGGCTATAAACATTCTGCTGAAGCGGAATTTGTTCATGATAGCATCGCGGCAGGGGAGAGTTGATTCCATAAAGTCCAAGGAAATTTAAAATAAATGTTATCGTATCTTCTTCGAAAGATACAGAACGAATATCTTTCGGAGGGAACACATAATTTTCATATGGCTTAAAAGACAATCCTTTTTGGTCCAGCATAAAATCTTTGCGGTCGGGATGCAGTTTTTTTGTGATTATCTCCGAGAGATAAACGGCGTACCAAACATTGTATGATGGAGCGTTTTTAGTAAGATCTTCTATTAAACGGGTAAAATTTCGCCCGGGATCGGTTCCCATTTATATTGCCTGTTAGTTCCTAATTCTGTAATAGTTAGAAATACATACGAGTTCAATGTAACGTACTGTGATAGAAAACGATTTAGCACCATTCCAAGTAGATGAATTTCGCCTTCGCCGGATTCATATTTATCGGGATCGATTTCAATTCTAAATTCAATACCGCGGATTAAACTCTGATTTTTTATAACACTTTTTACAACCGGTGGTAAAACTTTACTGATGCCTTCGATTTTTTTCTTGTTCGGATGGTTGTGCGACTTTGCCCAATTATAAAGATGAAGAATACTTTTGAGAGTCTCGGTATCGGCAAGAGAATTGTAACTTACTGAAAGATGCGCAATAATTGACCAAAGAAAATTTTGAAAATCGGGACACTCCATAACCTCACTCGGCAAAGTGATGTTTGAAACTTCAATGCCTGTCGGAAAATTTAACGGCTGGTTTATTGTTCCAACATCGAGATAAGCCGGCGGTAAAAATCCATTTGAGAGTGTCGATTGCAAACTAAGTATTTCTTTTGGAAACAGATCAAGTTCCATACTTGTCCCGAAAACTCTGATATACGTTTCAGCCATATCACCTTTTATAGGACGGCGGAAGAGCGAGAAAAATCGTTTATAATCACTTTCGTAATCGGTCGTATCCGCAATGTAGTGAGTGGTGATGGGCGTATATTTATAATGCTCAATTTTGTCTTCGCCTATTCCGACTACTTTATCGATGGAATAAATCTCGCGGCATTTTCTGCGGGACAAATCCGGGATGATGTAATATTCCGGCATCCGCTGGGTTAAAATTACTTCTTCGGTTGATCGGGAGAATAAATTTACTATCGGCGCGCAGTGTAGGAGAATGTTTTCTTTTTTCGGAAATCTTTCGGGATTGAGCTTACGATTGAATTCAAATTTAATTTCTATTGGATAGCTCTCTTTGCTTCCTTTGTATTGATTCAATCCTTCGATGTTCACAAAGAAAAAACGTTCCGGGAATGAAAAGTATTCCTGAAGCAAGCGGAATCCCGAGAAGGTTTGTTTTGCATAAGGAAGAATCGCAAAATCTTCAGCATTATAATTCAGTTCGGTTGATAATTCGGGAATTCCGATTTTATATTTTCCGATTGATACAAATTCAGATTGTTTATCAATCACCTCGCGAACAGAAATCGAACTTACATAACGCGTTAAATATAGCAGCAGGTTATTTTTTAATGTCGATTGTCCGTGGAGATAAATTTGCAGATTATCCAAATTGAGAGTTTCGTAATTAATATTTCGATCCGGTTGAATGCGAATTACAAGCTCGGAGTTTCCTTCTTTCGTATCAAGTACGAATACATCCTCAATTTTCATCGGTCGAACAGTTAAATCTTGCGTAGTTCTAAATATGAATTCGGCAGGTTCTTCCTTTTCGGTCACACGCGCTTTCTCATTCGGACCTGCGTAAACTTTATACTTTACTTTGTATTTCCCCATCGGAGTTTGAACTTCGCTTCCTCTTTTTATTTGAACCGGCTGAGTTACCGCGCCCGGTCTGTGCTTTGCCTGAAGTATCGCGCATGAAGGGAAAGGACGCAGGAAATGAGGAAATAAAATTTCGAGAAGACCGCCGGCAATTTCGGGAAACTCATCATCAAGCCGTTCATGAATTCTCCCGGCAAGAAATGCAAATCCCTCAAGCAGTCTTTCAACAAACGGATCTTTTCTTTGCCGCTCGCTTAGATGCAGCAATGAACCCAATGTGGGATGCTTCTTCGCAAACTCTTCGCCTGCTGTTTGTAAAAAATTATATTCCCGTTCGAAATATTTATCAGTACTCATTTTGCATCCTTTTCGAATACAATTTTTGACCAGCCGGTAGTCGAAAATTCCGTTAGTAAAATTTCCTTGTTTGGATTCTCTTTTATTGTTGCAATAATCTTCAATGAAATGCTCATATTCTTTTGATCGAAATCGGATTTCTGAACTTGTACATCGCCAATACGCGGTTCATATTTTAGAACCGTATCTCTAATTTTCTTTTTGATCGGTTCAATGGAATTCCCGGACTCAAAATAAATTTGCAGTATATCGGGCATTCCAAAATCCGGGAGATGCACTACGGAGCCTTGCCTGGTTTTTAAAACCATCCGTAGGTTTTCAATGATGCTTTGCCGTAGTTTTTCATCTTCGGAAAGATTATCAAACTCGCCTGGATCAACGCTATCCGAATAGGGAGATTCGGAGATAAACTGCCCGACTAATAAATCGTAAATGCTAAGGTTTTCCAAAAATTAGTCCATGTGTTAATTTTTCTATTTCGTCCCTACGGGACTTGAATTTTCATGCGGGAAATATTCTGCTATAAATATGTTGTCCCTAAAGGGACAAAAATCAAATTCAATATCTGTGTGCTACAATTTTTTGAGAAAAAATAAGAATAGAAATGTTATATCTGTCATTATTCTTTTTTGTGAAGTTCCGATGGGAACGAAATATTTCTAGCACAACAATCCCTAAATCTAAATTCAGTCCAGTCGCGATGTTACATTCGTTAAAAGCTATTAACATCGTTTCATTTGTCCAGTTCCGTTAGGAACGAAATATTTATAGAAAAATAATCCGTGAGAAATAATGAAGTCCCGTTAGGGACGTAATATTTATAGCACAACAATTACAAAATACCGATCGAGTCCCGTAGGGACGATATATTCATCAATATGAATTCCACAAAATATCCTTAGTGAACATTGTATCTCGATGATAAAATTCGATGTACCATCAAAACACTCTGTTCACTAAGAAACAAAGGAATATAAACTAGAAAGCAGATTCCTGGTATTCAATTCCGCCGTCAAGGTATTTCCAGGCAAATGTCCTCGCCAGCATGTTCACTTTTTCAAGATGCCCGATATTTTCATTCGCCTCTATTTTCGTTGATGGCATCCAATTCTCAACAGAAATAATCTTGGCGTCCTCAAGGAGATAGTGGAAATATTCCTCCTCTTCGCCGGTATCGGCGGCAATGCGGTACAAAACAATTTGAATTTTTGTGCACTTGCGTCCGTTGCATACAATATCGTATAACTGTGGAGTAAGTTTATCGATATCCTTTACAATCGAAAACGCAGAAATTCTTCTTGAACCCTGGATTTTGTTTTCTTCTTTATCATACGGTAGATAAACCTGATGATTGAATTCAAAAACCAGACTACTTTTGTTCTCACGAGGTCCTTCTAACTGGTTTCCCTCATGATTCCAAATCATGATTTCACCTTTTACTGCCATGAGATTTCCTCCTGCTTGTTAAAAGAATTTAGTTATTTAAACAGTAACGGAATTTATTGGTTCTACTTTAAAAAAACTGTTGATGGGAAATGGTTAATAGTAAATGAGAAAAGAATCAGAATGCAACAAGTTTTAATTTCTACATTCATCATTCTTCACTCTACATTTTCCATCATCCATCTTCCATTTTACATTAATTTACTTTTCTTCTTTCGAATGGAATGCAACCAATCGCAATTTAACATCCATTCCGGTAATTGCAACATGCGGTCTAAACTCTGCGCTGATCTGGAAGAATCCCGGTTTCTCTTTCAATTCTTCAACATGAAGATCGTAAGACCTCAACGGTCGCTGTGCAATTACCTTTTCCGGAGCGTTAGGATAGTCCGCAACGAGAGTATCGAGCCATGTTTTCAAATCTTTCTCGATATCGCCTGCGCCTGCATTTTTTCCGACAAAGCTTAACTGACGATACTTGAGATAATGGGCAATCCTTGTTACAAGCATTGTATATTGCAGTCTTGCGCCGACAGCGTAATTAGCTGTTGCTTCCGGATCATTTTTAATTTCCTTCGGTCTGTTTATCGAAGGCACTTCAAAGAAACATGCATAATCGGTTCTATCCCAATGAGCAAGAGGAATAAACCCGAGGTCGCATAATTCCTGATCTTTAGCCTGACCAACGGAGGCTTCAACCGGAACTTTTAATTTCTTCTGACCATGTTCTTCGTATGTCGGCGTCGGTAAATTTTCCACTCTTCCGCCGGAATCCACACCGACAATCTTTACACTCCAGCCCCAGTTTTCGAAACTGCGAACCATGTTTGAAGCGAGAGCATACGATGCATGGCACCAGAGACTTTGATCATCTTTGCCGAGCATTGTGGTTTCGGTATAATTGAAGTTTTTAGTTGGCTCCGCTTCGGCGCTGTAAGGAAGACGACCTAAGAAACGGGGGAGAGTCAATCCCACATATTTAGATCTGTCATCATCACGGAACGAACGCCATGCGGTGTACTGAGCGCTGTCGTTAACTTGTTCAACAAGAAATCGGTTATTCATCACATCGCCCATATTTTCCTCGCCAAAGAATTTGGCATCAGCATTAGAAATAAATGGTATCTGTGCTGTTTCGCCAAGTACGGAAAGATGCTGCAGGAATTTAATATCCTGTGCTGTGTTGTTAAATGCATAATCTGCAACAATCGCAGTGTAGGGATGACCACCGACTTTATCGTAAGCGCCCCAATAGATATGATGGAACAGTCCCGAACTTTTCTCGTAACCTTCTTCCATTGCTGCTTCATTCAGGTCATCGAAAAGTTCTTCTTTACTAACATCGAGCAATTCGAGTTTTATAGGTTTTGTGAATTCAGTATTCTGAACTAAAAAATGCAAACCGCGCCATGTGGATTCGAGCGCTTGAAATTCCGGATTGTGAAGAATGACATCCATTTGTGCGCTGAGGACGGTATCGATATCAGCGATGTATGCATCTACTACGGCGCCGGTTATTCTAAAAACTTCGGCTTCTTTACCGACTTTGCCGATGAATTCAGCGACGGCGCTTTTCTTTTCGGCATCAAGCATTGAAAGAAGTTTGTCAACCGTACTTTCTTCTTTTTGCTGTTCCTGTTCTGTGGAAGTATTTTTATCTTCAGCCATGTTTTATACTCCTTTTATTTTTCTTTTCAATTTTTAAGTTAGCGGATTATTTTTTTGTGTCCTGTGCAGCTAATTTCGACATCAGCTCATCAATACTTCCGCCGCCTTCTTTTAATACTCCCTCAATGGCTTTTTTAAGATTTACATCCTTTAGAACAGCCAGTTTTAATTGTTTCAATCTTTCTCTCGCTGCAAGCAATTTTTGAAGCGGTTCTACTTTTTTAACAATCTCATCGGGATGAAAATCTTTCATATCCTGGAAATCCAGTTTGACATCCATCTGCGCTTCCGGATCATCCGAAAGTTTGTTGGCTACATTCAGCTTAATTGTCGGATGAATGTCCTTCAATACTTCTTTAAAATCTCCCCGTTTCGAGATTGTTCTGATTCTCCGGTCTCTTAGCATTCCCTGTGAGCCCGGTTCGCTTTTACTGAAGTCTCCGGTTATAAGCATCCTGTAATCAAGCTCGACACTCTCTTTGGCATCGCTGCTCGGAAGAATTGACACCTTAACCCGTTGAGCGATTTTTGGTGCTGTTGGTCTTGCCATACTTTAATTTCCTCCTAATTGGTTTATGTTAGATAATTTTATTGCTAATACTCCATCATAATTTGCAATCTTTGCGAACAATTCCTTTTGCTGGTTTTCCAGTATTAATTTATGTTCATCATTTTTTTCTATTTCAAGAAGTTTGGCGTTAACAAGAAACAGCGACTGCCAAACTGAAACACATAGCGCCGGTTCCCATCCGGCAAGATTGTATTCATCAACTTTATTTATGAGCTGCGACAGATGTACTTTTGCCAATTGATGATGCCTTGCCTGGATACAGAAATTTGCCATATTCAATTCTCTGAGGAAACGACCTTTTCTTCTCGTTTCACCGCTGATTTCTTTCTGCATCTTTGCGAGATTTACTTCAAAATTTTCCGGAAGCTGGCTGCATGCTTCTTCATAATCTTTGTTGATCGGATCATAATCCTCACCCATTATGGGTGGAAGTACAACCGGTTTCTTTTCTTTCGAACCTGAGAAGACGTTACTAATTTCATTATCAATCCAAACCATTGTATCGCTGTCAGCGAAAGCTGTAATTTTATTTTTGAATTTCAATTTTAGCAGCCCAGGCAGACGGTAAAGCAATTTTGCCAATTGAAATTTTATTTCTTCTGCAGCGTTCGAATAAGCTCCGCCTTTTTGCTGTAATGCATGAACAACAAATCGTTGTGAATCAAACCAAAACGCAAATCCGCTATCGGGTTTTAGAAAGTTTATTTCGATTTTAGAGATAAGCATATCCCAATCATTGCACGACAGCCATTCCTGAATTTTATTTTGTATTACCTTGTTCGGCGGATCGATTTGTGTTATTTCATCTTTATTTACCGGCATTAATAATTTCCCCCACATCAAAGATCTCGATAGACCAAACACAGTGGGATCTGAGGGGATTTTTATGGTTTTATTCTCGCCGCTCTCTTCAAAGAAAAACGAAATTGATTTTCGTATTATAGCTGTCGTATCTTTTTCGGATGTAAGTTTTGTGTCCTTACTTTCGGCGGTAACTGCCGGACTTGCAGTATCGACAGTTTTCCTGACCGGTTCAACTATACGCGCAGATGTTTCCGTTTTTGTAATTTCTTGCGAGCTTACCGTCGTAGTTTCTTTATTGACTTCTTCTTTTGGCGCTGCTGCCGGCTTTACAACTTTTTCCGAATGATCTTTCAGTACTTGTTCGAAAGCTTTAAGAACCGGAATATTTTCTTTGAATTGTTTTTCGCATTCCGCTTTCAACCGCATAAATATTTGCAGCGCTTCAATTACATCTTGAGAGTTCTTCGAATCAATCACTTCTGTTTCAAGCAGTCTTGTAAACCTGCTCGAATTTAAGAACTGTATAGCCTTGCTGCGATGCATAGGCTTCGCAGGAAAAAGTTTGTCGCCAAATTCTGTTAAAAGATTTATAATCAGTAATAATCCGTTTTTTAATCCGCCAATATTTTCGGAGCGATACCAAGAGAAGCAAAGCCAGTCAGCGACCCACAAATCCTTTGCCTTAGTTGATAATATTGTATTTGCAAGCTCAATGCAAAGTTTATAATCCGGCGTCACCTTTCCAATTTCCATATTCAATTTGAAATAATCTTCATCATTCGCAACATCGGCGCCGCAAGGATTATCTCCGGCAATTGGTTTTAAAAGTTCTTCAACTAAAGAAGGGATTGTAATTGTGTTCGTTTCACTCATTAGTCTAACCGTTCAATAAATTCTCTGATTGTTATTTGATACTCATCGAGCAATGATTTGTAATCAGCCGGCAAATCCGAATTATATTCAATCTTATTTAGTGCAGTCAAATCGCAAAGGCTATCCACGATATTATCATGAACTATAAATGAAACAAAATTCTCCGGCATTGGCTTATTGAGATAAAGATAGAGATATGCATAGCTGTCAATATTAGCGGTAGTCCAAAACAAAAATGGTTTCATAGAATTGTCTTTTATCAATGCTGCAATAATTTCAATCCAGACACAGATATTATGTGTATCACTGCCTAATCCATACTGAAAGGGTAGTTTAACACCCGGCAGGAAATTTGAACTGTAATTGTTTCGAAGAGGAGTTAAAAGTTCCAACAAATATTTTATAACCGCATATTTATCTTTTCCATCCGGAAAAGAATCTATCCAAAATTGATTTATGGAAGTTTCGTTCAAATAATTTTGATAATCATCCATGCACTCATTATTATTCGAAAGGCTGGGGAAGTAAATCGAATTAAGAGTTTCGGAAAGTTCAAAACTGGCAGATTCATTTTTAGCTTCATTAAAAAAATTGTCGGAAGCTAAAAACAAATCACGTGATAAAAGCGGCAAAAATTTAAAACTGCCAGCGTAAAAGTTTGAGTTTATAAATCGACTGTAAGTGATGAATGGGAATTTGCGCCCGCTTAAATCTCGACCCGGATACAAAGTCCCTATCAGCGAGTATGAGTTATTTACCGAGGGGAAGAGGAATCTGTACGAAGGCATCGCTAAATAATTTTCGTCGAATTTATTTACAAGTCTGCTCTTTGCAATCATCAATCCCTTTTGCAGCCATTGATCGAAATTATTAATCTCATCATTGGCGGAATTGAACGAGACAAAATCCGCAAAGTTCGGCAGCTTGCCGAAGTATCCTATAGTAGATTCGGTTTGGTTCATACTCTTAATTTATTTTTGCCGGCAAATTTAATGTACCGAAATAATTTCGCTGAAAAGGATTTTTTGTGCTACTTGCGCGCAATTCATAAATTATACTTATATCGAAAAGTCTTTCTCGCTTAAAATTCCAGCTTAGCTGGTATTGACGGGTTGATTTTTTCTCAATGATTGCTTTGTCAAGCAATCTGAACAACGCCCATTCGCCGTCATAATTTATTTCGTCGGCGGTACCAATGCCGGTTATCGTCGCATTTAATTTTACACCGACGGTTCCCTGACTAACTGGCCACGAAAAATCCAAATAAAACGGCGAACCCATCTGGTAATAATTCTCGATTCCATTTATATAAATGTAAACTTGCTCAACAATTGGCTTTCTGTCGTTTATCGTTTTTGAAACAGGGAGAATAGGTTTTAATTGGAATGATAGATTCAGAACTCCGTTGTTAAACATCGCTTCACCGATATCATCGGCTTTACTCAAAAAGTTAATCATCTCATTGGAAATGTTTACTCCTGCATCTTCCCATTTATTTGCCCGCCACGGATCTTTGTTTATAAAATCGCTTAACTCTTCGGTGTAGAAACTCCAAATTATTCCGCTCTGCGGATTAAAAAATTCCTCAAAATCCTCAACCGGTGCGTCCATTCCACCATTATTAAACGGATAGAAACTTGCCAGCGTTCTTTTATACGGATCATATACCCTGAGTTTCCATTGATTGTTTAAATATTCTCCCGCATCTTTCAAAACGGAATGCCATGCAAGTCTAACCGGAGCCTCAAAAATATTTTTCAGCGCTGTAAGATTCGGATACAAAGAGTTCTGTATCTCACGGAGCGCATTCGGATATTCGCCGGAACCTTTTTTAATAATCTGTGCGGCATAATTTTTCGATGCTTCTTCATCGCCTTTGAGTGATTCCAATATCCCGTTGATTATACCGTACTGCTGCAAACAAATAGAAATTTTTCCCGGAGCCTTTTTATCGGGCGATGCATACACAAAATTATGCAGTTCGGAAAATTCAGTATCCATCGGACTCAATCCGCTTGAAGTAGTATCGCTGCCAAGTTGAGCCGGTTCAAATTTTGTCTCTTCATATACATTTTTGAATAACTGCAAAAGGGGCGAACTGTTTGGTATGCTAAGATTATATATAACTTGAGAAGCAGTAGATACATCGCCAAAGTCTGTAAAAGAGATGCTCTTTAAAAACTCCATCCACATACGTGAATAGTCCGCAAAATACATCGACTTAAGATTTCGAATCATTTGTTCTTTGTCCTGCATTTCAGATGGAATGGCGCCGATAACCGCGCCTCCCAAAACCCAATCTTCTTTACCTGGATTTTCACTTGCGAGTTCGATTTCATTTTTAACGTAACTCGTCCATGCTTTCTTTGTAAAGAATTCAGGAATCTCGTATGTGCTCTGTATATTCGATGGATAACCTGAGCCGATAAGCTGAGTGAGATTTAACGATGCAGGCATCTTATCGAAGAACTGCTGTTTTATCCTTGCATAAACTCCTTCGATGCTCGGCCGCAGCATTATTTTTTGCCTGATCGATTGAACCAGCGATTCATCATTTTTAATATAAATCATATCCGGCTTGCCTATGTTCTCGACGTAAAATCTGATATGTTTATAAAGCAACGAGCGCAGTTCATCTTTTCTTACGGAAGCATTAGTAGGAATTAGCTGTAGTATTTTGGAATCGGCAATTGAAGTGAATTCTCGAATAAGAAATTTTTGTCCAAGTGTATCAAGCCGGGACTTTTCATCGCCGATTAGTAGATATGCTTTCAGACTATTATAAATCGTTTCGCGCGGGAATTCCTGACCGAAATTAAATGCGTCCAACCTTCGAAGAAGTTCACCGAAAATATATTGATTATAAAAACTGCTCATCTTATTATTATACAGTTTTAGCGCCGGTTGAAGTAAATCGCTGCCTCTGTTCATCCCAAAACTTATAAATGGACCATCTTCCTCTCTTTGCTGAATTGCTTCGATATGCGACCTTAAAGTGTCCGTCAATTTTAGATTCTCAAGGATATCGCCCTGCCAATTTATATTTTCGACTTGCTTTGAAATATTTTCGATCCCAGCCATCTGAGATTTGCTATCGATAAAATCGTTGGTTACTCCGATTACAAATCCCGTCAGCGCGAGTGCGATTACTGCCATCAAAGCATAACGCCAGTATCTATTTTTACGAACAACAGTTGCAGTTCGAGCAACCATCAGATTTTGATCATGTATCAAAACACCGCTGAAGAAATCCTTAATGAAATAATTCTTCGTCTCGACGAGTTCGCCTGTTTTTTCTTCGATAACCGGAGGCAGACCGAATTGCTCGGCTATTTTTTTGATTGCTACATCGAGCGGCATTCCTTCCTGGGTACCGCTTGTAAAATAAAATCCTCTGAATATTGGTGTGTCCTGGTATGGATTTGCCTGAAATAGTTCACTCACAAAATACGATAGCTTTTCCTCGAGCGATGCAAACTGAAGAGGGAATAGGTAAACCTTTCTTCGCTGCTCTCTCTTTAGCGGTGTTGATAAACGCATCTTTCTCATAAGAGAAAGTTTGTCGGTGAGTATTTTAAATTCACTTTTGAATATTGTTCTTAGATCGGAACTGATTTGCTGCTCGTGCGTAAGTGTGCAGCCCCAAATCTGGTTCCGTTCGGATTGACTAAAATCTCCAAAGAACTCAATAAAACCTTGGATCAGATCACATTTTGTGAAAACAAGATAGACGGGGAATCGAACTCCGAGTTGGGCAATCAGTTCGTCAATCCTTTGCCTGATATTTCTTGCATGCGTATCTATTTTGTCTTTACTGCCGTTGATCAATTCATCAACGTTTATTCCAATCACAATACCGTTGATTGGTTTTTTCTTTCGATTAACTTTGAGCACATCTAAAAACGAAAGCCATTCTTCTCTATCTTCAACTTGAGTTGTATATCGGCCTGCAGTATCTAAAAAAATTGCTTTGTTCGAAAAAAACCAGTCGCAATTTCTTGTTCCGCCAACGCCTTTTAGTTCGTCTTTACCGAATGGGAATTCGAGTCCGGAATTTTGGATAGCTGTTGTTTTACCGGCAGCGGATGGACCAATCATCATGTACCAGGGAAGCGCATAAAGGGCAGATTTGCCAACGCCTCCGCGTCCGAGTTTAGATTTATTTAAAGAATTAATTGCAGCTTCCAATTGCTTCTTCAACTGTTCTATTTCGGCTTTCTTTTCAGGTCGAACTCCCTGAAGTTGTGCATTAGCTTGTGCGCGGATTGATTGCTCAATCTGTCCCGCATTCTTTATCGCTTTCATCTGCAGGTACAGCATATAAATGACCAAAACTAAAACAAGAAATACCGAGATAAATATTTTCTCGGTTGAAGCAAGACCCAATTTCGAACCAAGAGTGAAAATTAAAATGATAAGCAGGATTACTCCAATAACAACTGCAATCCCTTTATTTTTTAATAGACCGGAAAAGATATTCATGTTAAGACCGTATAGAAATTTTTGTTAGTTGCTTGTGAATTGAAAAACAATTGTTGAATAGCTAAATGGCTTAATGGCTTTTTTACAATTAAACAATGCAGCCATGCATCTATTATTTAGTTAAGAAATTAATCCTTGGACAATTTTAACCACATCATCGGCATTTTCGGAGATTAGAAACGACATTACGATAAAGAAACAAACGGCGACTGCAGCCGCAACAATACCGATTACCCAGAGAGGCACGCGCTCTTTTACCGAATGGACAAATTCATCATGCGGTTTACCGTTTGGAGCTAAAACATCGGCTGTTTTTAATGATGTCAAATACAGATCATTATACAAACCTTCGATAATACTCCGGACATACTCCGGTGATTCGATTTGGTATTTCCCCCTGAAACCAAGCGCCAGACATAGATAATAGACCTCAACCACATCTGCGTTTTCTTTTATGCGCTGCCGGAGTTGACTTAATCTTGTAAAAAATTCCTCGCCCGCGTTGAAAGAATTGAATAATTTTAATTGGAGCGGTTCCGAAAGCCATGAGTTCTTTTTAGTCCATTCGGATCCCACAATTGTTTCATCGATAAATGCAGCGAGTGCGAATTTTGCCATTTGTACTTTTTCACTATTGATGCCGTTAATGTGAGCATCCTTTTCAATTTTCTCCAGCAGATTAATTATCCGCTCGCGCAGCTGCACCGGATCGCCAAATTCTTTTATCGATCTTAGTTGAAGAATCAGCAGCAAGCAGTCCGAACAGATATCGGATAGCTTTTTTCCTCTATCGATATCAACGTTTATTTGCGGCATAAAAATTTCCTAATTAGATTTATTTGTTTTTTTAGTTTGATGGCACGGGAAATAAATTCCAAAGGGTAAAATCCAAATTACAGGCAAATATCATTTTTACTATCACGTCCCATACGGGACTTGGTCTTTATGTTGTAAATTCTATTCTATAAATATGTTGTCCCTAAAGGGACAATTCCTTCTATCAATAATTCCTCTAATAAATTATTAGTCCCGTTAGGGACGGGATATTTATAAAACATATAAATAAAATAAAAATGAAGTTCCATCAGTAACGAAATATTTTTTTATTTCCCCGGCATTAAAGCAACTAATTCCATTTTAACGGAAATGTATTCCGATGCAAGGAAGAACGCGATAGATTTTTTATCAACAACTTTATCCCAAAATCTTCCTTCTTTATTAATCCGGAAATAGTGAAGCTGCGGATCTTCCGAGAGTCCTGCCGGTGGACGCGCAACATAACTAAGACTAACACCTTGAATCCCTGCTTGATGCACGGCTAATATTTCTTCGCCGGCGGCTATCTTGATATTTTTGGGGATGCCGGATACAACTTTGCTCTCGGGCATTTCGCTCTTAACGATTAAAAATAGTTGTGCCGCGATATGCTCATCAGCTAATTGACCAATGTACAATGACTCAGTTTGTTTCTTTAATGGAATGTTGATGTCTCGCCGGATTATTTTCTTCTCTACTCTTAACAAGGTCATTAACTGATCATAAATCTGTTTGAAGATTGTAGTTATGTTTTTATGATCATATGGAAGAAAATCCTGAGCTTGAATTTGACTGCCGTATGAAAATGTTGTTAATTGTCCGCCGAGAGACAGTAAAAAAGTATAAACCGATTCCGGATGAAGGTTTTTACAATTGTGAAATTGGTTCAAATTCGGTATGTATGTATTAACTGTTTGATAAAGCATTAGTATCTCGATATCCGTAATCGTAATTTCTTTTTTTGGCGAGACAAGTTGATACTGCAGTTCTCTGCCCTTTGATACAAGCGCACCCAGTATTTCATTAATATAGTTTTGCAATACTTCCGAAGCTGAAATTGAAACAGACGTCGGAATAAAATCCTTATTCAATGCGTAAGTCCCGGAAGACACTCTATTTATTTCACAAATTTTTATTGATGTAAAATCTTCCATAGATTCATCACCAAAACGAATAAAGAAATTGGATCTAACCATTCCGACATTTCTTAAATTCACTCCGCTGTTATCGTCAAGTACATCAATATTCTGAATGGTAAACCGTGTTGGATTGTGAGGGGCTTCATCAGTTAATTGACAGTTATTACCGGTAATACGTTCGGTTGGAATTGCGAGAAATACTTCCAACTTTTCCTCCGTTGCCGGGAAAAGCCCTTCGAATGATCTGACTTTTGGAAGAGGATCGTTGACAGGCATATTAAACACAAGTCCATCGGGCATAATCCCAGAGCATTTTACCAGACCAAAATTACCTTTTGCCAAAGATGAAACATCTATTTGCAGTTCTTTAAAACCCCAGTCATTCTGCGTTATTGCATTCATTCGTGAATTGATGAGATAGTGAAAATACTTATCGTTCTGCTGAAAATGATGGGGATCGAGTTTCATCCCCTCGTACCATACAACTTTCTGATTTTTTATCACCTTCAAATCTCCAAATGTTCGGTAGTAGGTTTTTATTTATAAATTAGATTTGGTTACTCTTTTTCTAATGCAAGATAATTTCTTTCGACGAGTACTTTGATGTCATCTTCGCCAGACGACAATGGAAAGACAAGAAGCCATCCATCGGTAGCGGGGGAATGGAAATCCGCAACGAAACCAATAAAAGCAGCTTCTTCTTTAATTTCAATATCATCGAGTGAAATATAGTTTCCCGGTACCATTGTTTTCTCAATCTTGGTATTTGGTATTAAATCGTTCGCGAGCGTGGTCTCGATGTTTCGTAACAATGCATCGCGTGTTGATCGCTTTATTTTCTCGTCACTTTTTAGCTGGAATACTTTTACCACAATAGCGTTCTTATCATTGCAGTCATCAGAACTTTTCATTGTGATATTTACTGTATCCGCTCCGCAAGCGGAAAGAAATAGAAAAAATCCGATTATACAAATTGTGTTTTTAAAAAGTTTGAATCCTAAAAGATTATTGCCGAGTTTCATAATCGACTCCGGGAAAATATTATTTTGAAATTGTTTTTATTTTCTTGACGATAAACGTATTTGATAACCTTTCATAAAAGGCTGCCTGAAATATTTCTTTTCAACCGAAGTTAGATCGGAAAATATTTTTACATGGCGAGCTTTTGCAATTTGAATAGTTTTTATTTTTATGTAGAAAGGTATGAACCGGTAAGGAATCTGAACCGGGCCTAATTTCACTTTTTGTTCTTTTAATTCATTCTCAATCGCACCCGGATCAAGGGAAATCAACAATTGTTTAATTCCATCGTCGAGGGATAACTTATAACCTTCCAATAATCCTACTTGATGCAAGAGAATTTTTTGCATCTCTTCATCGAATGTCTGTAGCCTTTTATTTTCTTCTTCGACAGAAATACTTTCACTGAAAAGAAATTCTTTTATACTATCAACCGAATTAGCAGGCAAGGTTTGATAAATTGTTACACCGAAGAATTCCTGTCGAAAATGCCAGAACCCTTGCAACAATTTTATCAATGTATCAAACATAACATCGTAAACACGGGAGATTTGTGCCTTGAATGAATAGCTTGTCGATTGAATACCAGACTGGCGGCTATGACTCAATTGCTCAGGTTGTACGGCCGGAATAGCTGCTTTAATCGAATTGCTGCTTTTTGAAAAATCCGATGAAGATAAGAATTGATCGGCAATATGCTGAGCAATTAGTATTCCGGCTTCATTTTTCTCCAATTGAGAAAATATATTTATTAAACTTAGTTGAAGCGCTTCCTTTTTGAAATCATCATCGGTTGTGTGGTATTTATCAAATACTTGCCTTATGCTTTTAGCAAGCGCTTCGACCTCCTCGGAAAATGGATTGGCAAATAGCATAGTCCTATCGTCGTTATTCTCAACCGGTTTTTGTTTCTCTATTTTTACCAATATCCTAAAATCACTCATCTTGATAACATTACCATCTTCTAATGGATAACCGATTTCCGGATTAAGTTTTTGATCATTCAAAAAAGTAAAGTTCCTACTGTTCATATCAAGAATTTTAAATGCATTGTCTTCAAATACAATCTTGGCATGCAATCGGGAAATCATTTTCTTCGGGTCATGCAATTGCAAGGAAGAACTCTCATCTCGGCCGATTGTAATCGGAAATTTATCTGTTGATAGATCATTTTTAAAATATGGGTCGGTTTGACTCGTGATCGTTAATTTAATCTGCATAGTTGGTAGTGTATTTTATAAAGTGTAGGTTTAGTTAAAGCTCCGCCCCGTGAGTCACCTATTTGTAAAACCTTATTCCGGTGACAAATCTAATTTTCGGGAATTGAAGATGCTAATTCTCTATTTATAAATAATTTTATTTACGTACGTACAATTCTGCAACAGAACAATATATATCAACAGAAAAAATGCAGATAAAAGAGAGCCTAAAAGTAAGTTTAATAGTTCAGATACTTCTCACCAAATGTGAAAGAACAATCGATTTTTACATCTACGTCTTATCTATGATTGCGAAAACATATCTTTGATACGATATTAAATATTGGGTATGATAATTAGTAACCAACTACATGTAATTTTTTATAAAAACACTGTTATTTTAATACCAATTACATCGAGAAAATACTTCAATTTGAATACAATGTCAATGAAGGAAAAGGTACATTATGTATGTTGTGATGTCCATTCAGGACAACCCTAACTTGATATCCACTTTAAGAGTGTTCCCGTAACATTCTCATTAAACATGAATTATTTCCCCTCCAGCGCATTGATTGCTGAAAATAATTTTATTTGTAATCTCAGAATAAATTTAGCACATGCATTCACCAGAAAAATTGTAATTCAATAGAAATTTTAAAACACAAAACCCGATCATAATTTGATCGGGTTTCAAGCGGAGAGGGCGAGATTCGAACTCGCGGTAGAGTTTAACCCCTACGACGGTTTAGCAAACCGTTGGTTTCAGCCACTCACCCACCTCTCCAGGAATGACTAAACTAATTTTGAATTATATTTTCGAGAACATTGTTGTTAAAAAAGCAGTGCAAATATAACAGAAAAAAGCCAATAGTAAAATCACTTTTGCGAAATTGCGGTTGAATTTATTATTGCCGATTAACTAAAAACTGACTTTAAAAACTCATCACATCAGCTAAAGGGAGTTCATATGGATCACAAAAAATTATCCGGGGAAGTATTTTATCCATCGACGGAAGTTGTAAATAACGCGAACATCCAGAATTGGGATGAATTAAATCGATTTGCTTCCGAAAATTATGAACGGTTTTGGGAGGAGCGGGCTTTCGAATTGAATTGGTTCAAACCATGGACGAAAGTATTGGATGATTCAAATAAACCGTTTTATAAATGGTTTGTCGGTGCAAAAACCAATATTGTCTATAACTGCCTTGATGTTCATGTAAAGACTGCCCGGCGTAATAAACTCGCATTTATTTGGGAAGGGGAGAATGGCGAATTTAAAGCTATGTCTTACTTTGCTTTACATAGAGAAACTTGCAAGTTTGCAAATATTTTGAAAGCGCTTGGTGTGCAGAAAGGTGATAGAGTCACAATTTATATGGGAAGAATTCCTGAGATTGTAATGGCCATGCTTGCATGTGCACGAATTGGTGCAATTCATTCAGTCGTTTACGGAGGTTTTTCTGTTGAAGCTCTCCATGAACGATTGGAAGATAGCCAATCTAAAGTTTTAATTGTTGCGGATGGCGCATATCAGCGTGGTAAAATTGTACCTTTAAAAGAAATTGCCGATGAAGCTTTACAACGGGCTGCAACGGTTGAACATGTGCTTGTGGTAAAGAGAACAGGTCAAAAAGTAAATATGGAAACCGGCCGTGATATGTGGTATCATGAATTGATAAATATGCCCATTGCTACACGCGGTTGTTCTATTGAAGAAATGGACGCTGAAGATCCCCTGTTTATTCTATACACATCGGGAACTACGGGCAAACCGAAAGCCATCTTGCATACTCATGGCGGATACATGGTTGGCGCATACACAACATTAAAATATGTTTTTGATTTTAAAGAAGAAGATAGATACTGGTGTGCCGCGGATCCCGGTTGGATTACCGGGCATAGTTATATTGTTTATGGTCCCCTGTTAAATGGAGCCACGTCTTTTCTGTATGAAGGCGCGCCCACATTTCCATATCCAAATAGATGGTGGCAGATGATCGAAAAGTATGGTATTAATATTTTATATACGGCGCCAACAGCTATAAGGGGATTGATGCGATTTGGCGAAGCCTGGGTAAATCGTCATGATCTTACTTCATTACGTTTACTTGGTTCGGTCGGCGAGCCAATTAATCCTGAAGCTTGGAAATGGTATCATCGTGTAGTAGGCAAAGAAAATTGCCCGATCATGGATACATGGTGGCAGACTGAAACCGGAATGTTTATGATAACACCTATGCCATCGGTACCGCTAAAACCGGGTTCGGGAACGAGACCCTTTCCAGGTATTCAGATGGATATTTTGACTGAAGATGGTAAACCGGTTGCGGCAAATGAAGAAGGCTTTCTTGTTATTAAAACACCCTGGCCTGCAATGATGAGAACCATTTACAAAGATCCGGAAAGATTTGTTGAGCAATATTGGAGTAAATTTCCTGGGCTATATCTAACTGGTGACAGCGCAAGAAGAGATGAAGACGGTTATTACTGGATTATTGGTCGTGTCGATGATGTAATCAAAGTCTCAGGGTACAGACTTGGTACAGCCGAAATTGAAAGCGCTCTAGTTAGTCATAATTCAGTAGCTGAGGCAGCAGCAATCGGCATTCCACACGAAATTAAAGGGAATGCAATTTATTCATATGTGATACTTCGCCAAGGAGTTGAAAAAAGCGACGCTCTGGCCGAAGAATTAAAAAAGCATGTCGGTCATGAAGTTGGTCCAATTGCAAAACCGGAAAAAATTGAATTTGTAGATTCACTCCCCAAAACGAGAAGCGGAAAAATTATGAGAAGAGTATTAAAAGCACGAACTATGGGAGTTGATCCCGGCAACCTCTCAACGCTGGAAGAATGATCGTCAATAATAGAAATTCCGAATGGAGGGCAAATTGACTTATCTAATTTTAAGATATCCTAAATCTTTAATTGGAATTTAATTCGATAGGTAAATATATACCGTATTTTTACACTACTTATCAAAAAGAATTTCTCTAAATTTGCCTCGCAAAAATTCTATTATTGAGATATAAATGAAAAAATATTTACTGTTCTTTTCTCTCCTATTTTTAATCTTATATTCTAACGGAACTACAGGACAAGGTACCGGAAAATTACGTGGTTTTGTAAGAGACTCATTGAGTGGCGAGGCCTTAATTTATGCGAACGTCTTCATCAAAGAAGCGAAAATTGGCGTTACGACCAACGATAAAGGTTATTATTTTATTCCCTCAATTCCGGTGAATAAAACATACACAGTTTTATTTACCTATATGGGGTATGAATCGAGATCGTTTTCAGTATCATTTGAAAGTGATAAAATAACTGAGTTGGATGTTAATTTATTAACCGAGGATATTGTTCTGCAAGCCTTCGAAAAGGTTGGAGAAAAAATTATTCGTGAAAATGAAACCGATCTTGGTTTGCAGCGTATCTCTATTAAGCAATTGGAAAGCCTGCCTAAAGGGGTGGAAACCGATATCTTCAGATCGCTTCAATACGTTACCGGAGTTCAGAGTACCGGCGATATATCTGCAAGATATTATGTAAGAGGAGGCGCCAGTAATCAAAATCTTGTTTTGCTCAACGGATCTACTATTTACAATCCATTCCATGCACTTGGTCTTTTCAGCGTTATCGATCCCGAAATGATTAATAGCATTGAATTTTATAAAGGCGGATATACAGCAGAATTTGGTGATCGGCTTTCATCAGTACTGAAAGTAATTACAAAAGATGGAAATAGAAACCGATTCAGCGCTTCGGCAAGTAGTAGTTATCTTACCGGCAAAGTTTCGGTTGAGGGACCACTCCCGTCAGGTTCTTTTATTCTAACGGGAAGAAAGAGTTACCGCAATGAAATAATGAAAAAATTTCTTGACGAAAAAAGTCCACCGTTCGATTTTTATGATGTTTCTTATAAAATAAATTTTTCCGATCCCAATTTTATCAAAGGTTCGAGATTTGAACTGCACGGATTTATCAGTAATGATAATTTAGATGATGAAAATCCGACGAGAGAAGACTTTAACTGGTCCAATAATATATTGGGATTCAAATGGTTCCAGGTTTATGATAATCCGTTTTATTCCGAATTCGATGTCTCCGCCAGTTCATTCCAGGGAAAAGTAATTCCTAATTATAGTGAATCAAATCCAAGAGAAAATAAATTGGAGGATGTTTCTTTGAAAATGGATTTTACTTACCTATGGGATAGTAAAGATGAAATGCGTGTTGGAATGAGCATTAAAACAATTAAAACAAAATTGTATCAAATTAACCAGCGTGGAATTGTTACCGATCTGTTTGATCAATCGGCGAATTTCAGCATGTATGTCAAGTACAAATTATTGCAATTTGAATCCCTCGGAATAGATCTCGGTTCGAGGATTAATTTAATTGGGCTATCTGAAGGCGGCAGCAGTATTTTAGAGCCGAGAGCGAGCTTTACTTACCAGTTTATGCCTCAGTTGGTTTTTAAAGCCGCATGTGGATCTTATTTGCAGGAATTAACCACAATCTCAGATGAAAGTGAGGTTATTTCTTTATTTGAACCTTGGATAATTACTCCTAACTATATTAAACCGGCTACTGCGGTGCATTATACATTCGGTGTCGAAACCAAATTTTTCGACAATCTCTCAGTTGACGTTGAAGGATATTATAAAAAGATAGATAACTTCCCGGCATTGAATGATGAAAAAAGATATGATACTGATCCTGATTTGCTCGCAGGAAAGGGCGATTCATATGGATGGGAATTTGCTCTGAAATATGAACTTGACCGGCTCAAATTCTCTGCTGCTTATACATTAAGTTGGGCTTATAAAGAAGTTAATGGATGGGTTTATTTACCCAAATATGATTCCCGGCATAATATAAATCTAAGTTTGGAGTATAATATTGGAGCCGGATGGCAGGCAAGTGTAGTTTGGGTTTACAATAGCGGTTTGCCGTTTACACAATTATTGGGTTATTACGATAAATTATTCCTTACCAACATTGCTTCACCAATTATTTATAATCAATATTTTAGTCCGTATCAATTACTCGATTCTAAAAATTTAGGAAGACTCCCTGTTTATCATCGACTCGATCTTAATCTTTCAAAGAAATTTGATTTTAATTTTATACGCATTGAACTCGATTTTAATATCATCAATGCATATGATAGAAAAAATCTGTTCTATTTTGAAAGAGATACCGGAAGGCGTGTGAACATGTTGCCATTCTTACCTACTGCTACCATAAAGGTTGAAATATGAAATTAGCGCTTAATCTTGTGTTGTTTATTGTATTAGCTTTTTTAATTTATTCTTGCGAAGAAGAATTTAGTCCCAATGCCGAATTCAGAAATATCTATATTCTAAATTGTGTGCTAAGGGGCGATACCGCTGTGCAATCGGCAGTCATCTCAAAAAATTATGCGGTTGAGGGAACCGATCCTTACACCAATACAATCGATCCGGCAATTATGGGTGCCGATATTCGTATATGGTATAAAGATACTGTGTACCGAATGCGCGATACTACCATTGCCCGGACCGATACTTCGCGATATAAATCGGATTACTATTATTATTTTGTCGAAAATTTTAGACCCGATTTTGGACAGAGTGTTGAGATAGAGGCTTTACTTCCAAACGGTAAAAGATTAAAATCAGCGACTACCACACCCGGAGATATCAAGGTTAATACCGAGTATTCGGACTTTTTTATTCCGGCTGATGACAAAGATTTTATTGGTGTGTACTGGCGGAATGATGTTGCTAATCTACTTCATGCCAAACAGATGAAAATTATCTATGAAGTAAAAACTTCAAATGGAATTGAAAGAAGGTACAAACAGGTTCCTATCGATTATTATCTCGAAGGAGATAAATACATACCAATTTATCCTTCAGCGTCAAAAGAAATGTCACTTGTTGTAAAGATGGATGTGATGGACCGGGCCATGCAGGAAATTTCGGAGGGAGATGAAAATAAAGGCAATTATACAATAATACTTTGTAATATTGATATATTGGCGTTCGATAAAAATCTTACGACATACTATGCTTCAACAAATCAGATCCTTGATGAATATTCGATTAGACTTGACCAAATTGATGTTACTAATATCGACGGCGGTTATGGCCTTTTTGCATCTGTTACAAAAAGGAATGTCACCTTATTTTTTGAATCAGAATATGTTAGATCTTTCGGATATGAACCAAAATTTTAGAAAAAAAATTGAATAAGAAATTCATGACAATAAAAATGACTAATAAAATTGTTTTTACAATATTTATCGCATGCATTACGCTATTTGCTTATTCATGTGAAAAAGAATTATCCGTTGCACCTGAAGAATCCAAACCCGACGATGGTTTTATTTTTATCTCCTCTTATCCTGAGAAAGCTGAAATATTTCTAAATGGAAGACGAACGGGCAGTTTTACTCCCGATTCTATTACCTGGCTAAAAGATGGTACACAAACGATTACTCTGAAAAAGAGTTTGTATAGGGATACTTCGTTTCAAGTAACAACGGCAAAAGGAACCAGAAATGTTGTCGATATTCAGTATTTACAAAACCCGTTAATGTTTGGTAAAATTAATTGTGTATCTGATCCTGAAAATGCGCTCGTTTATATTGATGGAGTTTCTACCGGTTTATTAACTCCGGTTACAATACCATCGATAATTCCAGGAAACCATTCAGTCACTTACGGAAAAACCGGATACTGGGAAGGTTCAAAAAATGTATTAGTAAAGAGTAACCAAATTAGCCTTGCTCAATTGGCGCTCGAAGATACTTCGGTATGGGTTACTTTCGATATATCGAATTCCGGAATTGCTTCACCGGAATTAACATGCATTGAGATTGATGAGAACAACACTAAATGGATTGGTACAACGGAAGACGGAATAATATTATATGATGAGATTTCATGGAAACAATTGACAAAAGAAAATTCACTGCTGCCGGATAATTATATTACTTTCATTCTTATCGATACTGATTATAAAAAATATATTGGTACCGGTGACGGACTTGTTATAATTGATGGTGATTCATGGAGAATTATTAATTCCGATAATTCAATTCTGCCAAGTAATTTTATCAGCACACTAGATATTAATTCCAATGGCGATATGATGATTGGAACTCAAGCCGGACTTGTAAGATATTTTGCAAGCGATGATAGGTGGTTGCTTTTAAATGACGATAATTCAGCAATGCCCTCTTCATGGGTTAATGAAATTAAATATCAGACTGATTCGGATTTTTGGGCGGCTTTGCTCCATGTAGGCTTGGCGAGATTCAAAGAAGGTCAGTGGAAGACTTATGGGTATCCGAATCCAATGGATCCGTCCGGAGGAAGTTGGAAAGATCCGTTGCCTACGGAAATGTTTAAATCGATTTCTGCAGTCGGATTCGGACAAAATGGTAAAGTCTGGTTTTGTAGCAACGATAATCAATCAGCTAATTTACTTTTATACAACAATGGTGAATGGTCGATTCCATTCCCGTTGGGTTCCAATACAATAAATACAATTTTCGTTGATGATCAAGATTACGTTTGGCTTTGCACATATAAAGGACTTATTAAATATCGATTGAATGTTTCTCCGTTTACTCATTATAATATTTTGAATAGCGGATTACGAAATTTAGTCGTCACCGATATTGCTAAAGATAGAAATGGAATAATGTGGATTACAACACTCGGAGGCGGTTTAACTAAAAAGAAGAATTAGAAGTCTCCAGTAATAGATGATGGAATTTAATGAGAGAATTGTTTTTAAAATACAAATCTTTATTCCTGAATTTATGTATATCAATAGTTGTAAGTATATTATTTACTCAATGTGATAAAGAATTATCCACTCCGCCAGTTGAAAAACCCGCTCACGAAGGTAATGTATTCATAACCTCAACTCCCATAGGATTCAAAATTTACATTGACGGAAAATGGAGAGGGGATTATACGCCGGATAGTCTTTTCTTTTTAAACTATACTACTCATCAAATCAAATTGCGAAAAGACCTTTATCGGGACACAATTATAAATGTTGAGCTGAGTGATAATCAGCGCAAGAATCTCGATATTAATTTTCTATCGAATCCTAATATGCTCGGTAAAATTGAAGTTTTCTCGGTTCCGGAAAATTCACAAATAATTATTGATGATTCTGTTACTAATCTTTACACTCCCGCAATTCTGCAGAAAATAATACCTGGCAAGCACAAAGTAGTTTGTAAACACGATGGATATTATCCCGGTGAGAAGCAGGTTATAGTTAAAAGTCTATTCATGACTGAAACAACAGTTACATTGGAAGATACAAGCATTTGGGTCCGGTATGATTCACTCACTTCAGCAATTCCTACGGAGAAATTGACTTGTGTTGCAGTCGATAAGCAAAATAATATTTGGGTTGGAACTGATGGGAAAGGATTGATAAAATATGACAGGCGGACATGGACAGAATATAATATGAGCAATTCGTCAATGCCAAGTAATTATGTAACTGCAGTTCTCTGTGATCAACAAGGTAGATTATTATTTACAACAGATTATGGTTTCGTAATTATCGATAACGGAAACTGGCAGTGGTTTAATACATCAAATTCGCCGTTACCGCATGATTTTACAACCTCTGTAGATGTTGGGATAAACGGCGATGTATTAATTGGTACAAAAGGCGGACTCGCGAGATATTTTGGGACAAGGTGGGTGATTCTAACAAGAGATAATTCTAAGATTCCAGGTAATTGGATTACCAAAGTAAAATTTGATAGCACAAACGGATTTTGGATAACAACAGTTATAGGGAAACTTGGCCGATTTCTTTGTACTGCAGATGGAGAAACTTCATGGACAACATACCCACTTTTAAGAAAAAACCATCCGAGTATAAATGTTTTGAAGGGCGCCTTTACTGCAATTGGTGATGGGTTAGTAGGCGATAAATGGTTTGGTTCCAGTTATGAAAACACCACCCGACTTGCTTCATTTAAAAGTGGAAAATGGCTTTTGAATATTGTGATAGATGATAATACCATTAATCAGATATTTGTTTCGAGAGATGGGACCAAATGGTTAGGCACATTAAAAGGTCTTGTGAAATATAAAAGCGGTACAAGTTTTATCACGTATAATTACAAAAACAGCGGGATTAAAAATCCTTTTGTAACCGGTATTGCGCAGGATGAGCAAGGATATCTGTGGATAACAACATTTGATGGCGGATTAGTAAAGTACAAAGGAATGACATACTAAAGTAATAGTGCAAAATTTATTACGGCGTTTTTATTACGGATATTTTTAATATTTTCCCACAAAAAATATCGTATTAATTGAAAATATCTTTCAAACATATTCTTCTGCTTGCATTATTAATTTTAGCAATATCGGCAACTGAAATTTTCACGCAGCAAACCGGCACAATTAGAGGGCTCGTTACTGATTCAACCAACGGAGAGGTTTTAGCATTCGCGAACATATTTATAAAAGAAGCCAAAACCGGAGCCATTACAAATAATAGAGGTTACTTCATTATCACTTCTTTACCGAGACGTAAAAACTATAGCGTTCGCGTCTCATATATTGGTTACGAAACAAAAACAGTAACGGTTAAAATTCTTGATGAACAGGTTGTGGATGTCAATATAAAATTAACACCGACGAGTATCGAGCTGCAGACAATCGAAAAAGTAGGTTACAGAATAGATGAGAGTAACGCTACGGATATCGGAATGCACAGAATAACAATACAAGATCTCGAAAAAATTCCCAAAGGAGTGGAAACCGATTTGATGCGGGCGCTTCAATATTTACCGGGTGTGCAGTCTGTGGGAGATGTTTCATCAAGATACTATGTTAGAGGCGGAACCAGCAATCAGAATTTAGTCTTGTTGGATGGAGTAACGCTGTATAATCCGTTTCATGCTTTTGGATTATTCAGTGTTATCGATCCTGAAATGATAAACAACGTGGAATTTTATAAAGCCGGGTTTCCCTCCGAACACGGCGGAAGAATTTCTTCTATTCTCAAAATAACAACAAGGGAAGGGAATAAGAATAATTTTGGCGGCTCGGCAAGTCTTAGTTTACTTACTTTCAAAGGTTCGGTAGAAGGACCGTTTCCTCACGGTTCATTTATTTTAACCGGACGCAAAAGTTATTCGAGTGATATTCTAAAGAAGTTTTTGAATAACGAAGATATCCCTTTCAATTTCTGGGATCTTTCATTTCGAGTTAATTATCATAATAACAATCGAAAATTTTTTGACAACTCAAAATTCACCATTCATGGATTTTTTAGCGGAGATAGACTTGAAAGTGATGATCCGGCTAAGGAAGAATTTAGTTGGACAAATAGCATGATTGGGTTTAAAAGATTTCAGGTTTACGATGCACCATTATATTCGGAATTAAGTGTTTCAGCGAGTAAATTCAATGCAGAGTTGAATCCAAAATTAAGTAAGACGAGAGCGATGAAGAATACAGTTGAAGATTTTTCATTGAGGATGGATTTTACTTACATTTATGATAGCCGGGATGAGCTGAGCGTGGGAATGATGATTACAGGAATACGAACATCGCTCTATTTGCAAAATAGGAACGGTGTTTTTACAGATATCTCCGATTTCGGCGCGAATATAAATATCTATGGCAAATATAAATTCTTGCGCTTTGATAATTTTGGAGTGGATGCGGGACTTCGAATTAATCTCGAATCGTATCACGAAGGAGGCAATTTCTTTTTCGAACCGCGCGTTAATCTGAACTATCGCTTTTTCCCCGGCTTTGCGGTGGTTGGTTCGTGGGGAGTTTATCAGCAGGGAATTACAACGATAACTAATGAGAATGATGTTGTTCCTCTTTTTGAGCCTTACTTTATTACCCCGGGATATTTAGTTCCGGCACGCGCTACTCATTACAACCTTGGTTTTGATATCAAACTCATGGAAAATGTGACGACAAATATCGAAGGGTATTTCAAAGATATGAAACATATTCCCGTAATTAATCTTGAAAAAAAATCATTTCAAGATCCCGACCTGGTTGAAGCTTCGGGAAATTCATACGGAATGGAATTCATGGCAAGATACGAGAAGGATCCTGTAAGTTTCGGTACATCCTATACACTTAGCTGGGTGAAAGAAAAAATCGGAGATGAAGAATTTTACCCTCGTTACGATTCCAGGCATTCCATTAAGACATTATTCGAGCTGAATATTGGCGCTGGATGGCTATCCTCTGTAACATGGACTTTCAATACAGGTTATCCTTTCACACCAACGGCGGGATATTATGATAAATTTCACTCATCAGATTTTTCAATGTGGGATATTTACGAATCGTACGAACCGTTTATAATTCTGGGCGAGAGGAATTCTCAAAGACTTCCGGCATATCATCGTCTCGATTTTAGTATTTCGAAAAAATTTGCAATCGATTTTGTAAAGATGACATTTGATTTAAGTGTGCTGAATGTTTATGACAGGCATAATCTGTTCTATTTTAAGCGGGATACCGGCGAAAGAGTAAATATGCTTCCATTCCTTATTACAGCAACCATGCGAGCCGAGATATGAGATTATTTAAAATGATATTGGCTTTGGGATTTTTTGTTTTATTAATTTCCTGCGAGGAGGATTTTGAAGTTAAAAGCGAACTTGAGCAAGGTTATGTTCTAACATGCATCATTAGAGGCGATTCAAATTATCATGTCGCAACATTATCGCGCACATACAATCAATTTGGTATAACTCCGTGGCAGGATGCAACCGACAAGGCAATCAAAGGTGCGAAGATAATTTTGAATCAACGAAATATTGAATACGAATTCCTCGAAGGATTTAAAGCTCGTAAGGATACTGCAAGATATAAATTTCCGGTAAGCTATTATTATTTAGAAAATTTTGAGCCGGAAAGAGAGCAAATTATTGAAATTACTGCTGAGCTTGAAGGTGGAACCGTATTAAAAGCTGAAACTCAAATTCCTAAATCGCCTACTTTTAATCTTAGTGAGAGCGATACGAAGATACCGTCAGAAGATGAGAGCGAAATTCTGGTGTTTTGGGATTATGATTTTGTGGATATTCTTTTTGATCCAAGGATAAATATTATTTACTACAAAAAGGAAGCTGGTGAATTTGTACAGCACATTAAGCAGGTTCCTTTAGGATTTCAATCAATCGATGGAACCGAAGTTGAGTATTACAGCTCACCGACTTTCCAACATTCAGTTGAATTTAACATCAGTGTATTTGATAAAGCAATGAAAGAAATTTCGGGGGATGATCCGGATAAAGAGAACTATTACATTTCCAATACTTTTATCCAATTATATACCTACGATAAAAATTTATCGAGCTATTTTATAACTTCTAATTACCTGGATCCTTACTCTATCCGATTGGATGAAATTGATGGTTCGAATGTTGATGGGGGATATGGTATATTTGGATCGTTTCTGTATCAAGAGTATGAAATGAGCATCACGGCAAGCTATATCAGAAGTTTTGGTTATGTGCCTTTTATAAAACCATAAGCTGGTTTAAGTTGTTATTAAAATTACAAGCCTCTCATCAGTTTACAAACTTGGTTTAAAGTTTCCCGTCTAAAATTGCGTTTATATTCAATGGTAAGTAAATTTAAAAAAATAATTTACATTATTCCTGTTAGCAGATATTTGCTCTACCGAAGCAGCAATGAACAGTTACATTGTGAAAGGAATAATGTTTTGAAATCTGGATAATAACTTTTAATAAAAAAGATACTATGGAGACGAAATTATGATGAGAATTTTGCAGATCATCGTTCTATTGATTTTTTTATTCGGACAAATTGTAATGGCACAATCTTCATCCGGGAATATTATTTACCTTACCATGGATGAAGTGATTGGAAAATCAAGAATGGATAATTTATCGCTCAAATCAAAATTACTCGAGTACGATGCACAAAATTTGGAAGAATGGAAAGCGCTTTCCAATTTTCTACCAAGTATATCCTACCAGGGATTCGCGACGAACAATCTTGAGTTACCTGTTTTTGTATTTATGGGTCAGCAGTTTGTTGTAGGAACCAAATTTACTTTCCAACATTCACTTGATTTGACTCTGCCGCTTTTTACCGGTGGCTCGCGCTGGTTTAATGTAAGCATTCAAAAAAGCATTAAAAAATCCCTAAGCGAGGAATTGAAGGGGAAAGAAGAAGAAGTTGTTGTGCAAGCGCTGCAAGCTTATTATGGAATCATCCTGGCAAAATCAGTTCTTAAAACTTCAGCAGAAGCTGTGGAAGCCGCGAAAGCCAATCTTGAACAAGTGAAGAAATTTTATTCAGCGGGCACTGCAACCGAACTCGACCTTCAAAGGTCGAAAGCTCAATATGCAGCGTCGTTACCGGAATTTGAAAGAGCTAAAGCGGAAAACATTCTTAGCATGCAGCGGCTGAAATATTTATTAAATATTCCATTTGAAGATTCGCTTGTTGTTAGTGACTCGTTAGTTACACGGGATTTTTTAAAGGAATATAAATCATCAAATCTCGACGAACTAAAAGACCTATCTGCGGAAAATCGTTCGGATATCAAATCATTAGCTTACAAGTTGGAAGCCACTGAGCAGGGTGAGAATATTGCTCTCGGTACTTTTGCTCCAACAATAGCTGTATCGGCTAACATAGCACATCAGGCACAGCTTGAAAATTCAAACGTGAGGTGGCATGATTATATCCGATCAAAATCTATTTCACTTTCCGTTATTTGGCCTTTATTCGAAGGCGGAAGAAGAATTCTAAATTATCAGCAGGCTAAAATTCATACAGATCAGATGAAAATATTATTCGAGCAAGCTGATAAGGGTCGAACGCTCAATGTGGAAGAGAGTTATTTCTCTTACAAAGAAGCAATAAAAAATCTTGAAAGTCTAAACGAGGCTATGCTTCAATCAAAAGAAAGTTTGCGCCTTTCCAACTTGTTGTATGCGGAAGGTATGAGTACTCAATTAGATGTGCTAAATGCCCAACTCTTGAATACTTCGAATCAGATGCAGTATTACTATGGAATTTTTAATTACAACATCAGTCAATTGAATCTATTGACGTCAATAGGTTTGTTGGAAAAAATTTGGGAATAATAATTAAGAGGATAAAATGAAACGACTTATTATTGTATCGTTACTTATTTCCGCAGTCTTTTTAACTTCATGTTCGCAGGAAACTGAAAAGAAAACCGAAAAGTCGGTACCGGTTAAAATTTACAAAGTGATGCCGGAAAACATCGGCAGCTTTTTGAAGATTACCGGAAATGTTACTGCTGGTGAAGATGCGGTTGTATTTGCAAAAGTGAGTGAGAAGATTGAAAAGATATTTGTTAAACCGGGTGATAGAATTTCGCAAGGTCAAACTATTGCAGCGCAGTACAATGCAATTTACAAACAAGGAGTTGAGGCGGCGGAAACAGCGGTTAAAACAGCGGATACACAATTAAACCAGGTTAAACAAGACTATGAAAGAATGAAGAAGCTTTTTGATCAAAAAGCGATTAGCCCGCAGCAGTATGATCAAATCAAAACTCAAAATGAATCTGCCGAACTTGGTTTGAATCAAGCCAAAGTTCAGTTGAAGCAAGCGAAGGAGCAATATGAATACTGTTTTATTAAAGCTCCATTTTCTGGAATTGTTGCTTCGATCTATGTTGATCCGGGTCAAATGTTAATGGCCGGGCAACCGGTGGCTCAGGTTATTAATTCAAATTCCATGAAAGCGAAAATAAAAGTACCGTCGGAGGATATTTCGAAAGTGTTTAAAAGTCAGCCTGTACAAATAATGTTCCCATCTGTACCAAACAAGACTTTCGATGGAATAATTTCGCAAATTGATCAGGCTGTTGATCCTATTTCGAAAAATCTTCAAGTTGAAGTTTTGATTAAAAACGCAGATGCAAATATTAAATCGGGAATGTTCGGTGATTTTCTAATTGAAACTTCGGTTAAAAAAGATTGCATTGTTGTTCCCGAAAATGCAATTCAAAGCAGAACTGAAGTAATTATTGACCGGCAAACCGGTGTTCAAAATTCGATAAGAAAATATTTTGCATTCACCGTAAAAGACGGTAAAGCTGATTTGGTTGAGGTAATTACCGGAATAAGCAACGATGGTAGAATTGAAATTCAATCCGGTTTAAATATTGGCGATGTAATTATTGTGATGGGTCAAAATATTGTAAAGACCGGTGATAAAGTAAAAATCATTGAATAAAGTGAGATGACAAATGATACTAACAAAGTTTTCGTTGAAAAGACAAGTTACACTGCTAATGTTTTATGCGGTTGTGATTGGATTCAGTTTGTTCTCGTTCTCTCAATTGAAAATCGATTTTTTCCCGGATATTACATTTCCAATTGCCGGTGTGATTACGAATTATTCGGGTGTTGGTCCTGAAGATATTGAAAACCTTCTCTCCCGCCCGATTGAAGAGGCTGTGTCTTCGGTAAAGAATATTGAGAAAGTTAACTCGCAATCTTTTAAAGGCGCATCGATTGTTACGCTTGAATTCAAATACGGAACAGATATGAATCAGGCTGAAAATGATATTCGTAAAAATCTCGATTATATCCGTGACTATTTACCGGCGGATGCAAATGAGCCGGTCGTTTTCGTTTTCGATCCTTCGATGAGTCCGATATTGTTCTTAAATCTAAGTTCGCAATATCTTGGTTCGGCTGAATTAAGAAGATTGGCAGAGGAAACAATCGAACCGTTAATTGAAAGAGTCGATGGAGTAGCTTCGGTTCAAACAAACGGCGGTTTGCAAAGACAAATAAACGTTAATTTGAATCCGACTGCATTAGCCACGTACGGAATTTCGCCTGATGATGTTGCAAATGCAATCCAAACAGGTAGCGGACTTTTACCGGGCGGAACGATTGAAACAAAACATAAGAATTATAATTTAAGAGTGTTTAGCGAGTACCGTACTCTTGAGCAAATTGAAAATACAATTATAACTATACGTGGAACCAACCCGGTACTTGTAAAAGATGTTGCTAAGGTTGAGGATGCTTTCAAAGAAAATGCTGCGGAAGTCCGCGCAGACTACGGCGAAGGCGTACTATTGTTTGTTATGAAGCAATCCGACGCGAATACTGTTTTAACTTCCCGGCGTGTTGTTGAAAGTTTACCCGAAATACTTAAGCGGCTTCCGCAAGGAACTAAATTAACCAAAATGTGGGATCAAGCTGACTTCATAATGCTTTCGGTAAGTAACCTAAGCGATACAGCTATTTTTGCGTTTATCCTTGCATTCATTGTAATTTATATATTCCTGCTTAACATACGCGGAAGTATAATAATGGGAATATCAATCCCGCTTTCGGTAATTGTAACATTCGCAGTTTTGTACGCTGTAAATGTTACGTTGAATATTATTTCGATGGCAGGGCTTGCGCTGGCAATAGGTATGCTCTGCGATAACTCCATAGTTGTGCTGGAAAATGTTTACAGGCACCGTGAACTTGGTGAGGACAGATTTACATCAGCCGATAAAGGAGCTTCCGAAGTTGGAATGGCAATCATGGCATCAACATTAACAACAATTGCGGTTTTCGTGCCTGTATTATTTGTTCCGAATATTACAGGTGAATTGTTTAAAGATCTCGTTCTTACAATTACGTTCAGCCTAATTGTATCGTTGGTTGTAGCTCTAACCGTTGTACCGATGCTGGCTTCAAATTTTCTTCATGTTGAGCATAAATTCGGTACAACTTTTTACGGAAAAATGAAGGCAAAAATAAACAGCACCCTCGAAAAGTTAAATGAATTCTATGCGCGAATTTTAAACTGGTCGTTAAACCGTAAGAAAACCGTTTTGGGAATTGTCACTGTACTGTTTGTTATTTCAATTATACTTGCAAGCTTGCTTGGCGGAGAATTTTTGCCAAAGAGCGATCAAGGATTTCTGGATTTCTTTGTTGAATCGCCTGCGGGAACACCGATTGAGGCAACAAGAATTTATGCTTATCAAATTGAGGATATCATTAAAGAGATAGTTCCAAAGGATGCAATGGAATCGATGGCTATTTTTTATGGAGAAAGGGAAGGAATGGGCGCTTTCGGAACAACATCGAGTACAATTGAAACAATTATTAAATTGAAACCAAAGGAAGAGCGAAGTATAAGTTCTTTGGCTATTCAGGATTCATTACGGCAACGCCTGGATAACATTCCCGGAGTTACATATTACTTCCAGGAGAATATGTCCTTTTCGACGGAAAAGGATATTGAAGTAAAACTTGTTGGTTTCGATGTTGAGAGCGCAAAGGTTATTGCAAATCAGCTTAAAAACAAATTTGAAAAAGTGAATGGATTTGTTGATGTTGCGCTAAACACCAGGGAAACGACTCCTGAATTACAGGTTCACCTTAATAAAGATATCTTGAATGAGTTGAAACTTTCCACTCTCGGAGTGGCAAGCAATATCTCTACGGCAATGCAGGGAAAAGTAGTTTCACAATACAGGGAAGAGGGAGACGAGTACGAAATTAGAATTCAATATGATAAAAAATATAGGAGCCAAAAAGAGTCGGTTGAAAATATGCAGATTCCGCTTCCAACAGGTGAAAATATTCAGTTGAAACAGATAGCTATGATTTCAGAAGAACAATCTTCACCAACCATATTCCGTGAGAACCAGAGCAGATTTATCTCGGTTGGAATCACTCTTTCAGGAATCGATTTATCTGCTGCCACAAAGGAAGTAAAAAAAATAGTTAGCGAAACTCCAATTCCTTCGGAATTTCAAGTTATAATCGGCGGAACGGCTGAAGACCAGCAGGAAGCGTTCTTTTATCTCGGACTCGCATTTATAGCCGCGATTTTATTAGTATATATGATTATGGCTGCTCAGTTCGAATCATTTGTCGATCCGTTCATAATAATGTTTACCGTTCCGCTATCGGTTATCGGAGTATTCTTCTTCCTTACATTAACCGGAACTGATATAAGTGTTATGGCTTTGGTTGGATTGGTAATGCTTGTTGGTATTGCGGTAAATAACGGAATTGTGCTTGTTGATTTTACTAATCAAATACGAAGACAAGGAACAGAACTTTATGAAGCAGTAAGAATTGCATGCGCAGCCAGAATGCGCCCTGTTTTAATGACAGCTTTAACTACAATTCTTGGTATGGTTCCGCTTGCAATTGAAATGGGTTCGGGGTCTGAAACATGGACGCCGCTTGCCCGCGCGGTTATTGGAGGATTAACAACAACAACCGCGTTAACTCTTATTATCATTCCTATCCTTTACATTTACTTCGAAAGATTGGAAGATAGGATAAAAGGATTTTGGAGAAGAAAGTTTGGTCATAAGAATGAGGAAGCTTCTGCTTAATAAATTTATTTACGGATAGAAATTAAATTGATACCCACTCAGCTGGGTATCAATTTAATTTGCAGCAATATTAATTTGATATTTCGTTTTATCAGGCTCGCTTTGGCAAGAAAAGCAAACGAACAGAGTATAGAATCAATTGGATTTATGTTAGATATAGAAAAAATGAAAATTAACATTTATGAATTAGCTCTCAACTAACATGCTAAGTTACTTGATTCTAGGAATTACTTTTGCGTTTGCAGCAGCGGTGCAACCCGGTCCGTTTCAAACATTTCTCATCTCACAAACTTTAAGCAAGGGATGGCGTAAAACAATTCTTGCCGCATTCGCACCGTTAATTAGTGATGGGCCGATTATTATTCTTGTCTTATTTTTATTGAGTAAAGTCCCGCCAGACTTTGTTCGGTTTCTTCATTTTGGAGGAGCGTTATTTTTATTTTATCTTGCTTACGATGCGTATAAATCCTGGAAGAAGTTTAACTCGGATACCCGAACCGATTCCATTTCCGGTACTCAAACATTATTCAAAGCTGCATTTGTAAATCTGTTAAATCCTAACCCTTATTTAAGCTGGAGTTTGGTTTTGGGACCGCTTTTCTTAAAAGGATATCATGAATCAATGGCTAACGGTATTGCCTTGCTCGTGGGATTTTATGTTACCATGATAATATCTTTAGCCGGGATTATTTTACTATTTGCTTTCGCCGGAAAATTGGGACCAAAAGTAAGTCGTATCATGATTGGGCTTTCAGTTATTGCATTAACGAGCTATGGAATATATCAATTATGGATGGGTGTTAACACGGTATAAAACCGCGCTGCCCGGTCTAAGCCCGGCTGGCGTAAACGAAAGCGCTATTCGAAAAAATCCCGTCTTTTGCCGGGCAGGCATCCTAAAGGATGTTACCCTAAAATTCTCATTTAAACTTTCAGCGGTGAAAACTGAGACGCTGAGAACAAAATATATTTTTACACTACTAACCGACTAATATTTTTTAAAATCATTAGATTACTTGTTAATACTATTACTTAATCATTTGAACAGATAGATAGGGTCGCTTTATAAAGTCAAAAAATGGAACGCAGATTTATTATGATAATGATGATTTTCGC
>JAZDFC010000094.1:0-2975 GCA_043808235.1 bacterium | reverse complement strand
GAAACCTTCGCCGCCGACAACCGTATTGGCTCCAATTCTAACATTTTTGCCAATTTTAGCGTTTGAAATAACGGCTGTCGGATGGATTTCCGGAGTATCTCTCCATGGAAAAAATTCGTTTGCCGCTTTCATAAAAGCCAGCCGCGGCCGAGGAACTAAAATTAATGTTTTGTTGTCAAAAAATAAATTAATCATTAGTGAAGAGCAAATAATAACCGACGATCTGGATTTTTTTATAAGATGTACCGCTTTTTCTTCTTCATATTTGCAAAACGATAATGAATTATGTTCACCAGGAATAATCTTGGAAATTTTTAGTGTCACCCTTTCCGGATTACCGGAAATACCTCCTATGCCCAAAAAATTTCTGATTTCTTTTGCACTAACCATATTCATTCTCCTCCCTTACGCAATAAGATAGGTAATTTCAAAAGCTTCCGCCAACTCATTTTTGGTAGCCAAACCGTCAACTCTCGCAAGCGCCGTGTAAAGATTTTCATAATCGTAGCGGAAATGTTGGGATTTGTAAGCGCGAATGACCGCAAGTTTTGTTTCAAATTCATCTTGCGCCAGCTTAACGAAAAAATTACGCCTGCCGGGATTAATGAAATTCCACGGATAATGGCATCTTAATACGAATGGAACCCTATTTTTCATTACGCGTTCGGCTGATTTCCCAACTATCGCGTGGCTTTGATGGTCGTCTTCCGGCGACAAAACAAAAGCGATATCCGGCTTCTCTTTGACGATATAATCATAAAGAATTTGCCTAATTTCATCCTCATCTTTTGAAAAAGAACGAGGGTCAAAGTCCATTAGCGAGTAGCTTTCAAATGAAGCGCCGATTGCTTTCATTGCTTTTGCAAATTCCCGTTTAAGAATTTTTTCCGCTTCTTCTTGTGACTTTTTGGGAATCGGAGCGCAGGAGAATGCTAACACGTCAACTTTAATGCCACTTTTAACAAGTTTTCTCAAAGTTCCGGCGGCAACCATTTCGTCATCGGTATGAGCGCCGATAAAAACAGCTTTCTTTACATTATCAAAGATCATCTCTTTTCCTCCCAATGCTTTATTTTCAGTAATAAAACCTTGCGATAATCTAATACATCCCGACAATTAAGTCAAGAATGTTAGAATGTTAGAAGCTCGGTTTCCAACATTCTTCATTGAATAATATCAGACAATACTGATGGAGTGAGAAATTCCTGAATCATAGATATTGGAATGTCTTTCGTAATAGAAAGATGTTCCCCTCTGCGACTCCTGTCAATGCCAATGCAAGATGCGGCAAAGCCCTTATATTTCGGCGCGAAAGACAAATCACAACTCGGATCTCCTTGGTAATCGGTAAGTAAATAATTTTTCATTATTTTTACCGCCCTTGACCATGCTATTTCATCGTGAAATAATTCGATGCTTTCCATCATCAACTCTCCCTTTACAAGATCAAAAATGATAAATGTTCGTTCAGGATCGTCATCATTAATGCCGGCTAAATGTTCGGTTGCTGTAAAAGCAAGGGAGATTAATCTCGGAGTAACAAGCAATACCTCAGTTTCAACATTCAGAATATTTACCTCCCCATTATCTTCTGCCGCAGTGCTTACAGCAGATATAAAATCACCCTTTAAAGATTCAACGCATCGCATTATTACCCGATTAACCTCACTATTAACGCGATAATTATCATAGATAATTATTCTAGGCACGCGCATATGCATGTCAATATTTTGCTCTGATTCTGTAACTGTTATTTCTTGCCATTTTACAATTGGCTGATTAAGAATCGCAGCATCGCTATTCACAATTTTATTATCACGCCATTTAAACCAATAAAATAAACCACCTAAAATAGCCAATGCCATCATCACAGTCACAAGAATAAAAAATTTTTTAGATATAGACATCAATCAATAACTTTTAGTGTGCCAACATTTTTGAAATCGCCTTTACGCGCTTTAATAAGAACATTGTAAATTTCCATCCACCGAGTGGTTTCTATAATTGTCATGCATCCGGCTGATCTCGCACCCACATGCAAATATCTTGCGCTTTCAAAATTTATCGGAAACCAGACCTTTTGCCTGATTGCTTCAGCATAAGCATTATTGCTTCCGTGGGGATAGTCCGGAATACCAATGTCGTATATCCCCTTCTTCCAAGGAGCTTCGGGATAATCTGCCACCTTGTATTTCTTTCCATTGAGCATGAAAATTTTTTCAGAAATTGAATATTCGGCGCTAATCATTGATTCATGTTTGACATTAGCTATTAGATACGATGAATTATCATCTTTTAACGGAGCCGATAGTAATTCACCGCGATTTATTCCTTCAGATGGAATAAAATATTCACGACCATCTTTAATAGATTTTGGATACACTATAATATATGCCGGCAATGACACTTGTTTGCCTTGGTCAGTTTGCGCCACAAGCCAACCATCCTCTATATCTGGCGTATATCGTTCAATTCCCCCTATTTGCGCCTCCAAAGTTACTTCAAAAATCGCTGTTCTTTTCCCCCAGAACAATCTACTAAATAGGGAACGGCTTTCTTTCACTTGTATTTCAAAAACAAATTGTTTTGGTTTTGTAGTATTTGTGTCAATTTCTATTTCGCCACTTATAATACCAATGTCATTAAACAATATATCTTTTTCAATAATAGTGATTTTTGCATTGGCTTTAAATAATTTCTGATCTGTTTCAAATTCACCTATCTTATTGTTGATTTCTGCCGTTGCGCCAGCTTTTATTTTTTTATCAACTCGGAAAAACTTATCTAATATTTCAATTTCCATTCTAATGTCGCCACCAATGGAAGCTCCACTATATTTTATTTTTGAAAGTTTTAATTTGATGGATTTAACCATAGTATTTTAATTTAGCTTTATTAATACTAATCGTATCAAATTTTTCCTAAAAGATAAAAAATGTTAGAAGTGTTAGAAGCTCGGTTTCCAACATTTCAAT
>JAZDFC010000093.1:0-4209 GCA_043808235.1 bacterium | reverse complement strand
GATTACGCAATCGGCACATTCGTCCGGTAGCGTTTTGAGTATGCTCAAGGCATCTCCACAAATCACCGTATCAAGTATCTCCTTAAGGTTTCGGTTGTCGATGTAGCCGTCAGGATAGGTCATAGCCGTTCCTTCAACGCTTGTGATATTGATTATGCGCTCGGTATCTGTCATTTTGACCCCTTCAATATTTTTTGATTGTGTGCAATATTTTTCTTCTTTTTACTGATATTTCATTTTCATTCGTCCATTGAATTATTCCAATCGGAATATAATAATCTTCATTAGAGGTAGAGTTTGCCATCATTTTTTTATACACTATTTCCCCTTCTGTAAGATGTGGGGAATTAATTATACGCTCAGTCTCAGTCATTTTGACTCCTTAGATTCGTAATACTTACAATTCTCCATATCGCCCGGTGTCTTTATCCACACTTGATACGGGTCTGTTACCTCTGATACATCGTGTTGCTTCTCGCACTTGTCGTAATGCGGGCAATACACTATTTCCTGTGGCAGAACAAAAGTCTTGCCTTGGCAGAATGCTATATCGCTCATTTTGACTTCTGTCTTAGATGTTTAATGATTATGCCTGTCCCGTTGCAGTCATAGCAAGGACGAGCATTTTTCGACCCTTTGAAATAGCCAAGACCCTTACAGAGGGGACACTTTTTACGCCGTTCAAGGTATTTCTGTTGTGATGGTGTTAATTTTCGCATTCAAAAAGTCCTCTATTGTTAAGTTGCGGTTTAATCCACAGACATTCAGTTCGAGGTGCGTTCTTTAATCACGCCGTATAGTTTAAGGTTTTCAACGTGTTCGTTCCGGTTCTGGATGACTCGCCAAGTAATATCAAAGTAGCGATTAGACATATCGTCAAGCACCTCCGCTCGTTCCCGGAGTTCGGCTTTTAGCCGTTTGCATTGTGGACAGGATTTAGTCATTCTTTGCCTCAATTTAATGTTCGCAGTTTTCCCATATACCGCCCGGCGGGTGTGGTCATTTTAAATGTCCATTTTAATTGTATCTACTGAGCGGTATCTTTCTTTTCGCTGATTATAGATTAAATCCTTTTGACCCTTTTCTCTTTCAATCCACTCTTGAGCATTTTTAAAGAAGTCTTTCTTAATCTCAAACCCATAGGCAGTCCGGTTTAACGATTCAGCGGCGACTAAAGTTGCGCCGCTTCCTGCCACCGGGTCAATAACTACATCACCCTCGTCTGAAAAGATAGAAATTAGGTATTTTAATAAAGGCACTGATTTTTGGGTTGGGTGAATTTTTGGCGATTTTGTATCACGTTCTACATCGATAATATTAAATACCATTTTCCCATTATTATTAAATTTAGGAAGTTTTTCCCGGTAAAGCAGTAATCCATATTCAGCGTTCCCTACAACTCGCATATTTGCTTTAAGCACCTGCGCCGAAAAGTTTTTCCTAAATACAAGATTGATATAATTGTTAATACCATACCTGCGCGCTAATCCGATTAAATAAAACTGCTGTTCATATTCACAGAAAACAATCATACAAGGAGCGTCGTTCCTGTTTTTCCCTTCCTTGCGCATCATTTTACTGCAAAAGTGCATAAATTCGGCTGGTCGAAAATCCTTATCAGTATCAAAAAATTCGGATTTAGCAAACTCCGATTCGCCGTTTTTATTATCCCCATCGATATACCACTTAGGGTTTGAGCCATAGGCATTTACGCCGATATTAAACGGAATGTCCGCGATAACTAATTGTGCTTTAGGGATATTATAGACTTTATAATTTTGAAAATGGTCGTTGATTAGCATTCTATCCTTTTCGTTCTAACTGTTGATGACATTGCTTACATATTTTATCTTATTCATAATCGCTCACTCCGTCCCATTCGTAATGTTCGCCGCCGCAATCCTCGTCTATGTATTCCGGGAGTGCGCAGTGCGGTAAGCCGTTTTCGCGGTGCAGTTCCGTTCGGTGCTTGCAGTCATCACAGTATCGGCTTCGCTCAAGCCGAAGCGTCTGGATTTGGTCGTTCATTTTTTACCCCTTTGTCCAATCGGTGTCAAGTTTAATATGACGATCGCCGCAAGCGCAAAAGACCGCTTGCCAACTTTGACCGGGCTCGGCTTTGATATATTTTAAAAACTTCTGACTCCATCGGTTATCTTTTACAATTATAAATCCGTGATTAAAATAAGCCATTCCCAAGTCATCGCCACAATCCGGGCAGTGTCCGGGCTTTAATCTATCTTCTTGTTTCATTTATCTTTCTCCGCATTGATTTGCGATGAGATAAATTGCTTGATTTCATCTAATTTGCCGATAATCTTTACCGTTTGGTCAATGGCGGTGAAATAACCTTGACAGAAGGCGATTGTTTCCTTCATCCGGTAAAAATGTTCTAATTTTTGGTCGTCCATTTTTGTTCTCCTAATATTCCGTTACGGTTATGATTAGAGCTTCGGACTCTCCGAAGCGTTTGTGTCCTCAACTATCGACAATTTGTCTATCGTCCTCATAGGCAATCCAATTTAGCGCATCGCTTACAAGTTTATCGGTATTATCTACATCCGGCGGGGTCAGTGGAAATATCCGCCCCGCCAGTGCATCTATCCGTTTCGACTTACTGAATGATTTGGGTATCTGCCTCAGCGCCATCACATCTAAAGCAATTGGATTGATATTCGGCTCGCATCCCGCTTGACGAGCGAAGAGTTTAATGGTCGCTTCTGCATTGACAGTTTGCTTGGGGGTGAAAGTTCCGTGTTTAGTTACGAGCGGACGCTGTTTCCCCCGCACTTTACCGGGAACTTCAAAGATTATGCTCATTTTACTCTCCCCCTTCCGGCTGTTTAAATATTTCCTTGAATTTTAACCAATTATAGAACCGCTTACTGCAAGATTTAGTCGTTCCACAGTTACAGCAATTTGTTAAATATATTGGCTTTGTATAAATCCACATTTTACCATCCCACTGCGGCGGAACTTCCTGCCGTCCTAAAGGCGTGAAATTAGTTGACCCGCATTTACACTTCATTCCAATTCCCCCCTCGATCCTTTACCCATTCCTTCATATTCCCCCCAATTGCTTGTCCATATCGATTTGCTGAGTTTGTCAATCATTGTGCTTAACGCACCTCGATAGAACAATTTATGCAGAGCTAATTCCAATAATTTGCTGTAATGTATATATTCTAATCGGTTTTTAAAATCCCCGCTTAAATTTTTACCCCGCCGTCTAATTTTAAATTCCCAATCCGGCTCTTTTTTCCAACTATGTTTTACTTCTGAGATGCCTATAACGCCTACTTCCTCGGGAATTAATTCTCTGGTGGATTTTACCAATTCTTCAGGAACGATAAAATAAAACTTCTGACATAAATCACTATATAAATACCATTTGTCATCTTTGCGCAAATCTTCCCGGGTCAACTTGATTTCATATCCTATAATTCGATGTTTTGTTAAATCGAATCTAATCAAATCTAATACGATTGTGCCTCGCATTCCATCGTAATACCCGAATTCCGGGATAATAATGTCCATCCCGGTAAATCGACTCAAAAATTTCTGCTTAACTTGATTCGCTGTTATATTCATCATTTCCCCCTTATCTTATCTAACAGTGCATCGACTTCGCAAGATAATACACAAAGTTTCGACAAATCCCCTGCTGTTTCGCATTCGGATATTTTTACTAATAAATCGTACATCTCTTCAGCGAATTCAATCGCTCGTGATTGCAGAATGATTTCTTTGTTATTCATCTTCCGCCTCGCTTTCTTTTGACCATCCCTCGTCCTCACATTCTTGCTCTAAACGATTCCAGATTGCATCACTGCGGTTGTCCGGATTGTCAAGATAGCCAAGTGCAATCCACGCACGCTGGCTCATTCCATCGGGAAAATCTTCACTCATCTTTTGACTCCTTTGACATTTGATATTCTACTATTCGCTGGAAAAATCGGAAGGTAATCCATACGAATAGCATTAAGGTTATTAAACTGTATTCGGACATTTTGCCTTTTTTTGTTCTGCTTTTGTCACTAACTATTTTAATAATTCTTGAACTTCTTGTAATTGCGCTGTTAAATATACTTCTAATCGTGTAAGAATTTCAGTCTTAGCTTTTTCTAAGGTTGCACTTTCCAAGTTTAACATATTTAAATAAGCTCCTCTTTCTATTTGGAATACGACTTTATCTTCATAAGGATGGAT
>JAZDFC010000092.1:0-70747 GCA_043808235.1 bacterium | reverse complement strand
AATGGTTAAAGAATTTGTTAAATATTTTCGCCTAATGCAAGCGCGATTTTCGAGAGGCTAAGCTCCGTTTCGCTACGCTCCACTCCGCTTAGCCTCTCTTTCTACTTTAACCATTTACACAAAATTATTTACACTCCCTTTTATTTTAATAACGGTTTATAACGGAAGCAATCTACAACGTGATCATTCACCATCCCCGCAGCTTGCATAAAAGCGTAACAAATTGTAGAGCCCACAAATTTGAATCCTCTCTTTTTCAAATCTTTACTCATCGCATCCGACTCTTCCGTACGCGGAGGAATTTCTTTCAGTGTTTTCCATTTATTGATTATTGTTTTGCCGCCGGTAAATTGCCAGATATATTTATCGAATGATCCAAATTCTTTTTGAATTAATAAATATGCTTTGGCATTGGATACAGCCGCATGCACTTTCAATTTGTTGCGGATAATGCCTTCATCGCTCAATAGCTTATCGATTTTCTTTTGACTGTACTTTGAAATTTTCTGCGCATCGAAATTGTCGAATGCCTTTCTAAAATTTTCTCTCTTCTTTAAAATTGTTAACCAGCTTAATCCCGCCTGGAATGCATCGAGAATTAAGAATTCAAAAAGTTTTCTATCGTCGTGAACGGGAACTCCCCATTCTTCATCATGATATTGAATATAAATCGGATCGTTTGTGGACCATCCACAGCGTGTTATCATGACTGTACTCCGAGAAATTTATCTAATCTGCTTTTCTGTCGCAAATGGTGTTTAAAATGCATCGGGATTAGCTCATACCATTCTCGTGCGTTCAAGGAACCTAATGCCGGATGTAAAGTTTTATGCGACGGGGATGATTTTTCTACCAGCGGTACCGCATTTTTAACAAGAGCTAAAACTTCATTAAGCATTAGGGTAACCTCTTCCTTACCTGCCGGTTGGTTGGGAGTGTATTCCGGCGAAGCAGGAACTTTAATTTTTACCGGTGGAAACATTCCGAGTAAAAAAGAAATTTTCCCCGGTATTTTTTTTCCGCCTTTAATTTCTTCACCTTTATTGGTAACACACAGTTCAACATTTTTCAATTGAAAATATTTTGCCGCACCTGCCAGATGAACATATACTTGTCCGATTGACCACGAATTATCAGCGGGTTTGCGAATAAACTGATCTTCATTGTAGCGCTCAAGTTCACTTTGCCATTGATTAACAAGTGATTCTATTTTCTCTTGAATTGCTTTTGGTGAGTTCATGAATTCCCCTTGTTTTTTCCGTAACTCATTTCTTTTATTTTATTATTTGCTTTGCTGTCAGAAATCAATCTCTGAAGACGTTTAACTTTCGTCCCATCCTGTTTGGCGCTCATCACCCAGCGGATAGTAATCTTTCTGTACGAAGGCGCCATAATCAAAAAATTATCCCACGCCTTTTTATTTTTCTTAAATTGTTTCTCGTAGTCTTCATCAAGCTGGATAGTTTCATTTTCATAAGAGTAAATCTTGGAATTCTTTACATCAAATTTTTCGAAAGCTGCAAGTCCTGCCGGAGTCATCAATCCCAATTTTTTCAGTTCTTCTACCTTCTTGATATTCACCGCGCTCCAGTTACTTTTAGGTCTCCGTGGTGTGAACCTGACGCAATAACTCTCCTCATTAATTGATCTTCCTATCCCATCAATCCATCCAAAGCACAATGCCTGATCAACGGATTCCGGATAGGTAACGCCGGGTTTACCTGTTCCCTTTTTATAAAAACCGATAAAAATTTCGTTTTTTTTGTCATGATTCTTTTCGAACCATTTACGTAACCCGGACGATGTTTTGAAAAATTGTGGCATAGGTTTATTTTGCCTCAACTAAATTTTTCAATCCGCTTAATACACTTAACCAACTTTGTTCAGAATGCTTTTGAGCTTCTTCGCTTGCGATATTGTCCTGAGTTACAACTAACTTTGTCCCTTTCTCCGAAGGGGATAATTCATAAGTTATAGTTGCATAGTTTTCAGGAATATCCGGTAGATTTGAAAATGAACTTAGGTATGAGTACTGAAATAATTTTTCAATTTCCATTTTCAGAATTATCCCTTTGTCAAGATACTCGGTGTCCTCCCACACGCCTTTGAATAATAGTGGGCTTCCAACTTTCCAATCGGAAACGGCTTCCGTACCAAAAAAATATTGTTTAATCATGTCGGGATTAGTTAACGCGTCCCAAACTTTTGAAGGGATACTACTTATTTCAATTTCAACTTGGGCTGTAAAGTTTGTCTTCATTTTATTTCCTTCCTTATAATCAAATTTAATAATCTTTGCTTTTTATATTGCAAAACGACTTTGACTTAAACAAAGTTCATAGAAATACTAACTTGATTTACGTACAGTTTATATGGTACATTTGGAAAAATCAAATTAGAGAAGAACATGGTTGAACTATCCGTAAATAAATTCCGAGCAAACTTAAAAAAATATATTGAAAAAACTCTCACCGATCATATTCCGCTGAAAGTAACCAGACGGGCTGGTAAAGATTTTATTGTTATTAGCGCCGAAGATTGGGAAAGAGAGCAGGAAACATTGTATGTTTTACAAAATAAATCTCTGATAAAACAAATTGCAGAATCCTCATGTACATTCGCCTCCAATAAAGGCTATATCCCATCGGGAAATGAAATGAATTAGATCAATAGTGTTTGAAAGTAATTTAAACTATCTGCATTCTGCTATCTGCAAGCTATTTCTGGGCTGTCATGGTCCACACCATGACAGAGGTATGCACCTATTTCATTTCAATTCATAAATATTTCGTATCAACAAAAAGAACCGAATGATCTCCATTATAACCCATAACACAGTCGCGAAATGGTTCGCGACTGCCGTACAAGAATTGTTTACTGCAATCTGCCAACTGCTTGCTGCTCCGCCACGGCGGACTGCAAGCTACTTCACCCACACCGTTTTAATATTCACAAACTCCTTTATTCCGTAATGCGAAAGTTCTCTCCCATAACCGGAAGTTTTTATTCCACCGAACGGAAGTCGCGGATCGGATTTTACCATTCCATTAATAAACACTGCACCGGCTTCAATGCGAGATGCAAGTTGTTTTGCTTTCTCGATATCCGACGTCCAAAGCGAAGCACCTAATCCGAAATCAGTATCGTTGGCAATTCTGAGCGCGTCTTCTTCATCTCTAGCTTTTATTACAGTTGCAACCGGTCCAAAGATTTCCTGTTCGTAAGCAGGCATTCCTTTTTTTACCCCGGATAAAATCGTCGGCGGATAAAAATATCCATCTCCTTCAATCATCTTTCCACCGAGCAGTAATTTTGCACCGGCGCTAATTGACGCTTTTACCTGTTCATGAAGTTCAATCCGTAAATCTTTCCGTGCAATCGGACCGAGTTCGGTTGCGATATTCATCGGATCACCGATTTTGGTTTTCTCCATTTCCGTAACAAACATTTTTTCGAATTGATTGAAAACTTCTTGAATGACAATAAATCGTTTCGCTGCTATACAACTTTGTCCGTTGTTTAATAATCTGGCTTTCACCGCAACTTTAACGGCTTCATCTAAATTAGCATCAGCTAAAATTATGAACGGATCGCTGCCGCCTAACTCCATCACGGTTTTCTTTAATAATTTTCCACATGCAGAAGCCACACTTCTTCCTGCCGGTTCGCTGCCCGTTAATGTCGCTGCTTTTACGAACGGATGATTAACGACTTCGTCGACTAATGATGAACCAATCAATAATGTTTTAAATACATACTCAGGGAATCCTGCTTGACGGAAAACATCTTCAATCGCAAGCGCACACATCGGAACATTGGATGCATGCTTCAATAATCCAACATTCCCCGCAGCCAATGCCGGCGCGGCGAAACGGAACACCTGCCAGAATGGAAAATTCCACGGCATTACTGCTAATATTATTCCGAGCGGATCGAAGCAAACATAACTTTCCGATGCATCTGTTTTAATAACTTCGTTTGCTAATATCTTCTCCGCATTTTTGGAATAGTAATTACAAACCAATGCACATTTTTCAACTTCGGCAATTGCCTGCGTAATTGGCTTCCCCATTTCGAGTGTCATCGCTTCGGCATATTGATTTTTATTCTTCAATAAAACATCGGCAGCACTCTTCAGTAATTTACATCGAGCAGCTATCGGTACCTCCCGCCATTTCAAAAATGCTTGATTTGTATTTTCAATTATTTTATGAACTTCGGACAAATTAATTTCGTTAAAGGATTTGATGAGTTTACCGTTTGTAGGATTAATTGATTGAATTGCCATTTCGAACTCTTCATTAAGTGTGATTAATTCTTTCCGCATGCAAAATAGAAAATTTTGTATTTTGAATCAGAAAATTTTGAGGACTCGTATGTCAACCAAAATCAAATTAATAATTGCCGGAATCTCCGGTTTGTTTGCAGTCGCACTCGGTGCATTTGGCGCGCACAGTTTAAAATCCATGGTTGATGAGACAATGCTCGAAACCTTCAAAACGGGAGTTAACTATCATTTAATTCATTCAATTGTATTGCTCGTGTTGGCGTTTGCAAAGAGAAGCGAGTTTAACAAATCGTTCATTTTTATTCTTACCGGAATATTGCTATTTTCTTTTTCATTGTACTTATATTCAATTAGCCAAATAACGATTTTCGCATATGTTACTCCTTTTGGGGGAATATCCTTTTTAATCGGCTGGGGAATGATCATTTATGCAGCAAGAAAAATTAAATTCGAACACGATTTAATCGAGCAGAAAAAAGTCGATCATTCTTGACTTGGCAACTTGTTGTTAAAAACTTCATTCCGGTTTTTGTAAAAAATGAATATATTTGCTCATCAGAAAACAATTGCGACTAATGATGAGTAAATCCCGCACTCCAAAGACGTTCATTCTCGATACGAACGTAATTTTACACGACCCAACATGTATTAAACAATTTCAAGAAAACGATATCATCATACCTCTCGCCGTAATCGAGGAAATTGATCATTTTAAACGCGGCAATCAGGTAATAAATCTTAATGCACGCGAATTTACCCGTACACTCGACAATTTAACCGGCAGTGCAATATTCAACGGCGGTGTATCTCTCGGGAAAGGCAAAGGTAAAGTTCGTGTTGTAATTACAAAAGGACTTTCAAAGGAAATACAAAATATCTTTCGCGAAGATAACACAGACCATCGCGTGTTAAGTGTTGCCTTCGAAACTCAAAACAAGATCGGCGCAAAACGCAAAGTAATTCTTGTTACGAAAGATGTTAATCTTCGGATGAAAGCCAAAGCCATCGGAGTGAATGCAGAGGATTACACAACCGACAGAATTGGCAGTATTGAAGAACTTTACAGCGGGAAGGAATTTATTGAGGATTTCGATGATATCGTATTGCAAAAATTTTACACGCCACCGTTCGATGTCCCTGCCGATGAAATTAGGAAATTGACAAAATGCGAGTTCGTACCAAACAAATATTTCATTCTGCGAAATTCACACCGCTCGGTTTTAGCTCACTTGAATTCCGACATGACAATCTTCAGGCGGATTGATAAAGAAAATGTTTATGGAATACTCCCGCGAAACGCCGAGCAAACTTTTGCAATTGATGCGCTGATAAATCCCGAGATTCCTTTGGTTTCGTTAACCGGTAAAGCCGGTACGGGCAAAACTTTACTTGCGCTTGCGAGCGCTTTGAATGTGAAGAAAAATTACAGACAAATATACATTGCCCGCCCGGTAGTGCCACTCAGCAATAAAGACATCGGGTATTTGCCGGGAGATGTAGATAGTAAGCTCGCGCCGTATATGCAACCCTTGTGGGATAATTTAAAAGTAATCCAGGATCAGTATAAGGAAACCGATAAGAACTATATTGCCATCAACAGCATGGTAAAAGAGAATAAACTTGTGATCGAACCGTTAAGTTACATCCGCGGACGAAGTTTGCAACGAATATTTTTTATTGTAGATGAAGCGCAGAATTTAACTCCGCACGAAATCAAGACCATCATCACTCGCGCAGGCGAAGGCGCTAAGATAGTTTTAACTGGCGATGTTTATCAAATTGATCATCCTTATCTCGACGCACAGTCAAACGGACTCTCGTATTTAATTGACAGATTCAAAGGACAAAAATTATACGGACATATTAATTTATTGAAAGGGGAGAGATCGCAGCTTTCGGAATTGGCAAGCAACCTACTGTAAATCTATATTGATGCTATTATATCTTTAATTCTGTCGATAAATTTTTTCATGTTGTTGAAATAATCATCTATTTCTTCATCGGAGTAATTGATAAAATCATCATAGTCTCCTTTAAGTCTTCGATTGAATGCATCCTTATATATTCTGCCTATTTCCTTTTCAACTTTGCTCATATTAACAAAATTCTGATTAAACCATAATAGTAATTGATTATGCTTGGAAGTGGAAAAATCAAACTTAACTGCAAGCGCAGTTACGATGTAAAAAATTGAATAATAAATTCGATTTACCGCTAAGTGAAAATGTTTATTTGCAATTGCTTCGGCTGCTTCTATGGCTGTTTCATTTGATCGTTCGATTCTGTATTTAATAATCGAATTTTTATCAAGCGGCATAATAAATGCCTTCGTTCTTAATATTTACTTTAAAGAATGTATTCGGATCAATTATATCCTGTTCGGTAAGCACAGTAAAATCGATTATCACATTATACTTAAGCTCCAATTCATAGAGGACTGTTAAAATTTCCTTTTGAAACCGCCAATCTATTACTCTTTTAAAAATCAAAGCGATATCAACATCCGAATCCTTTCGAAAAAGCCCATTTACACGCGAACCAAAAAAATATATGCCTTGAAAGTCTGGGTACTTTCTTTTCAATTCAGAATTGATTTCCTGTACTAAATAAACTGCATCTTTATCCATTTGCTTTTTCTCTAAACGTCTTGTTAAATATAACGAATACTATTTTATTTTTCTTGTATGCTCTATCTTAATAATTTCGAATTTTACTTAAAATAAGCCCGTAATCGATTCTTGCTTCTTTATCGCCGAGTAACTAAGTTTTCACAAGAAGTTATACTGATTTATCCGAACGATGGAAATTTTTAGTTTTGCCAAATAAAATTTTATTGTATTTAAAATACCTCCATAAACACACTTTAGGGCCTCCCCTATCCAGAATTCAAAGAGACAAGAATGAAAGACTTTATTTTTAAACCGTTCGATGAAATGACTCCCGCGGATTATGAAACTGTCGGGTTCAAATCCGGATTGGAAATTCATCAACAGTTATTAACTGAAAAAAAATTATTCTGCCGCTGCCCTGCCGGTCATTACAGCGAAATCTACGACGCAGAAATTCTCCGGCACATGCGCCCGACTCTTTCCGAACTTGGCGAATACGATGGGACTGCACTGATGGAATTCAAAACAAAGAAAGAAATTATTTATAGAATAAAGCGCGAAACCGTCTGCACTTATGAAATGGATGATACTCCCCCATTTTTAATTAATGAGGAAGCGCTCGACATCGCACTTCAGTGCGGATTACTTTTCGATTGTTCATTGGTTGATGAATTACACATTGCGCGCAAACAATATCTCGATGGTAGTATTCCAACTGGATTTCAGCGAACTGCGATTTTCGCGTTAGACGGTGAGATACCCTACAAAAACAGAAAAGTAAAGATTTTACAGATGTCGATTGAAGAAGATTCATGCCGTGAGGTTAGTGATAATGGACATTATAGGGTGTACCTAACAGACAGACTCGGAATGCCTTTGATTGAAACAGTTACGGCTCCGGATATGAAAACTCCTCAGGAAGTTGCCGAGGTTGCATGGATTTGCAGCTCGGTTGTTCGCAGCACAAATAAAGTAAGGCGCGGCATTGGTTCTGCCCGCGAGGACGTGAATGTAAGCGTTGAAGGCGGAACCCGTATCGAAATAAAAGGTGTTCCCAAAATCGGCAGGATTCCCTTATTGACCTATAACGAAGCAATGCGACAATGGAATTTATTGCGGCTTCGCGAGGAGCTTCACCGAAGAGGAATTACTGCTGAAACTTTCCAGGCAAGGTCAGAGAATGTTACTAAAATTTTGAAGAAAGTTTATTTTAATCCTATTCGAACCGCAATCGACAATCAATTAATTATCAAGTGCGTTTTGTTAAAAGGATTTGCCGGATTACTTCACTGGAAAACACAAACCGATACATATTTCTCGAAAGAGATATCCGATAGAGTTCGGGTAATCGCATGCTTAACAACAATTCCAAACATCATTCACTCGGATAGCAAAGGAGAAAATTTAGCATCCGCCGAATGGGTGAATGTTAAACGTGCCGTCGGCGCCACCGATGATGATACTGTGGTTTTAGTTTGGGGCAACGAAATTGATTCGGAAGCTGCTGTCAAAGAAATAATTATCCGTGCAAAAGAAGCAACAATCGGCGTTCCTTCGGAAACGCGACAGGCGCTTCGCGACGGTACAAACGGATTCGAACGAATTTTACCGGGAGCCGACAGAATGTATCCCGATACAGATCTTCCTCCAAAAAGAATTACTGTTGAGCGACAGCAAAAACTAAGTTTTGATTTACCTGAAAAATTCTGGGATAGATTAGCCTGGTATCAGACTTTGAATGTCCCGGCAGATATTGCACACGAACTTTCAATCTCTCGATTCGCAAACTTGTTTAAATATTTTGTTAATGAATGGGGGATTAATCCGGTTCTTGCTTCAGTAGTTTTAATCCAATACCCAAAGCGATTAAGAAAGAAGGGGTTCAATCCCTCGCTAATTACGGAAGAGATGTTAAAAGATATTTTCGATTCATACAAAAATGGTCTCCTTTCGCGCGATGGAATTTTACTTGTTCTTGTAAAATCTCTAGAGAAAGGAAAATTTTATCCCGAGTTATTGCCGAGACCTTTAACGATGAGAGAACTCGACCAGATAATCAGTGAGACAACCGAAGAAATTAAAAATTTGCCGATACGATGCGAAGAAAATTACAAACCTGTGCTGCTTGGAAATGTTATGGAAAAAGTCAGGATGAGGATTGGTGGAAAGATAGTTGCCGAAATTGTTGAGCATTCATTTTGATAAAATTAGGATTTATATATGTCAGATAATGATTACAAAGGTTACCGTGGCAAAGCCCTCGATACACTCAGGCAGTTCGGAGCGATGGTTTGGAGCGATGTTGAGATTATTACAAACAAAGGTTCATTCAAAGGAATTATACTTCCCCGATCTGAAACCGCCGATCCCTTACATATAGTGATAAAACTACAAGTTGGTTACAACATCGGTTTGGCTGCCGATTCTGTGATTGATATTAAAATTTCCGGACGGAAAGAAGCGCATTACAAGATTCCAGAAAAGGATTTCCCGTACGAACCGAGGAAACCAAAAGTGAAATTACTCGGAACTGGCGGCACAATTGCAAGCCGGCTTGATTATAGGACGGGAGCTGTTATTCCCGCATTTTCTCCCGGTGAACTTTACGGATCGGTTCCGGAGCTTGCTGATTATTGCAATCTTGAAACAGAAAAACTTTATGGCGTATTTAGCGAGAACATGGGACCCGAACAATGGATCGGCACAGCAGAGGCAATCGGGCGCGAAATTGAAAAAGGAGTTGATGGAATTGTAATTGGTCACGGCACGGATACAATGCATCACACATCCGCTATACTTTCGTTTATGGTGCAGAATTCTCCAATACCAATTGTTATGGTTGGCTCACAAAGGTCGAGTGACAGACCTTCATCAGATGCCGCATTAAATTTGATGCATAGCGTAAAGACTGCTGCCGAAAGCGACATCGCAGAAGTTATGGTTTGTATGTTCGGACCAACTTCGGATAATTACGGATTACTCCACCGCGGAACTCGCGTGCGAAAAATGCATTCGAGTTATCGATCAACATTTCGCACCATTGGCGATATTCCAATCGCTCAAGTGAGCCGTGATGAAATCACCCCGCTTCGTTCGGATTATAAACGAAGAAGAAAAGATAGGAACGTAACAATCAACACTGCGTTCGATGAAAACGTTAGCATCGTTTATTACTATCCCAATATGAAACCCGATATCATCGAAGCCTTGATAGACAATAATTATTCCGGGATTGTAATCGCCGGCACCGGACTCGGTCATGTTAACAAACCATTGTACCCTGCATTAAAAAAAGCGCAAGAGAAAGGCGTTGCGGTTTATATGACTGTGCAGACTCTTTGGGGATACGTGCAGATGTACGTTTACGATACCGGTCGCGATATGATGGAACTTGGTGTAATTCCCGGGGCTAATATGCTGCCCGAAGTTGCATATGTAAAACTCGGCTGGGCGCTCGGTCAAACGCACGATCTCGAAAAAGTAAAAGAGATTATGCTGAAACCTATCGCCGGAGAAATAACCGAACGCGAACCGAGTAACGGATATTTAATTTACCAGGGTGGAATTCCCGAAGTGGAAGAGTTTATTTCGCGGTATAAAAAATAATAGGAATCAAAATTTACTTAACAGTTAATAGCGGAATAATCATACTTGAACAGACTTTAATTTTAAAATAAATACTAATTCTATGGCTAAACTTAGTTCTGAATTTAAGGAAGTAATTAAATCGTTACCGCACGAAGAATTGGAAAAAATAGTTCTCAAATTTTCCAAAAAAACAAGGAAATGTACGATTCTTTGTGCTTCGATTACCTTCAAAACAATTCCGTTATTGATCTTTTTGAAGATGCTAAAGACAATATTGAGAATATTTTTAGTAATCTTAATCGAGGTATAATTCAAAAACATCTCGCAAAAGCAATTAGCCAATCAATCAAAATAGTAAACCATTTCGCCAAGACAACAAAAGATAAAAAGTTAGAAGCGGATTTACTATTGTTTTTACTAACTACTGTATTTGATACATTTTCAGAACATTTAGGAACATGCTGGACTGTTTTTGATTCAAAATTAGCAATTACAACAAATAGACTTTTAAATTTAATTAAGAAAAAATTGCATGAGGATTATTGGATTGAATATAACGATAGGATTAATAGTTTTCTCAGAATATTAAAAAGCAAGTGCAATCATCTTGATTATGTATATAATATGCCGCGCTGTTTAGAAGAAAAATCAACAAATAAAAGTGAAGAAGTTTATTTCGCGGTATAAAAAATAATATAGCCACTAATTCCACAGATTTTCACGAATAGCGCTATTATTAAATTTGTGTTAATTCGTGCAATTCGTGGCAATTCTTTTTTAAGCTTGATTACAAAGGATACGAATAAGTCTTGCAATTATATCATAAATTGCAAATTGCAATGTGTATTATTTAAATATTCCTTTTCTTCGTTTCTATTTTTAATTATCTTTAATTGGAAATTGAGATAAAAATGTTCGACGTTTAAAACAAATAACTTATTGGCGCGATACAGCACTTTACGATATCGAATCGGCGGAGATATTAATAGAGAAAGGGAAATACATTCACGGACTCTTCTTTTGTCATCTCGTTATTGAAAAAGCATTAAAAGCTCATTACGTAAAAGCGAATAACAAGTTGGCTCCAAAGACACATTCATTAAGATATTTGTCTGACAACATTGATATTCAATTAAATTCCGGGCAAAAAGAATTTTTGGGAATCCTTATGATTTATCAAATCGAAGGCAGATATCCTGAAACAACCATCAAGTCCCCTAAAGTTGAAGTTGCAAAAGAATACCTCACAAAAACTAAAGACTTATTAAAATGGTTAATAGAGAAATTATAGAAATTATAAACTGCTACCTTCGTGAAATTTCGAAAAAGGGAATCCTTATTACCAAAGCGTTCCTTTACGGAAGCTACGCCCGGGGTGCGGCTACCGAAGATAGTGATATCGATTTGCTATTGATCTCGCCGTTATTTGAAGAGAGAAACGATAAACTTCACGCACAGCTCTGGCTGATAGCGGCTGATGTTAATTATAAAATTGAACCTCATGCAGTTGGCGAAAAGAAATTTTTAGATGATGATTACTCACCTTTACTTGAAACCGTCCGGCAGGAAGGAATAGAAATTATTTTCTAAGTAATCCTGAAATTTTATTTTTATAAACTGATTTTCCGTTGGAATTCTTTCCTTATTGAACTAAATCATATACTCCAGGTGTTTTAAATAATAATTCAAGTAATACAATTTTGGCACTTTAACAAGTGATTTCTAATTCGTATTCGATTGGAAAATTTTAAGATATTTGACACCGGAGAATAAAGATGAAATCAACCATAAAATTATTTTTTATAACAACAAAATACCTTATGTTGCTGATTATTGCATCGAGCGTAATAATTACAAGCTGTTCCGAAAATGTTTCAACCGAATGTGACTGCGATCCTGTTACACCAATTCCGGGTACAAAAACGCTGATTAACTTTAGCGAAATTCAAAAACAGGTATTTACACCATCGTGCGCAACAACGGGGTGTCATGCCGGTTCTTCAGTTCAGGCAAACCTTGATTTGTCGGATGGCAGTTCATACAATGCATTAATCAACATTACAAGCCTACTAAATCCGAATTTCAAACGGGTAAAACCGGGTGACAGCCAGAACAGTTTTCTTATAAAAATGCTTCGTAATTCCGGCGACGGAAGTTCGCAGATGCCGCCAACAGGGAAACTAAATGATTCTGTAATAGATTCAATTGCTGCGTGGATTGATAAAGGCGCGCTAAACGATTAATGGAGAGAATTCCTATGAAGAAAACAATTATAAATCTTGTTACTCTTTTACTGATTCACACCTCGATTTTCGCAACCGAGTTTAATGTAGATAAATCAAAAAAGAATATGGTAAAATTTATTTCAGATGCGCCGGTGGAGGATTTCGAAGGAGTAACCGATATCATCGACGGCTACATGTATTGGGAAGGTGACGATATGATGAACAAATCAATACTCTATTTTGAAGTTGATTTGACGACACTCGATACAGGTATAGGTCTGCGTAACAGGCATATGCGTGATAATTATTTGGAGACGGATAAATTCAAGTATTCGAGTTATGAAGGAAAATTTAAAAGCATCAGGAAAATCTCCGATAGCGAATTTGAGGTTGAGGTTGACGGGACAATGAATATCCACGGTATAACCAAAACTTTACCGGTGAAAGGAAAGATGATAAAGACAGATAACGGGTACCGAATTCTAAGTCAGTTTGATGTAAAACTCACCGACTATCAAATTGAAGTTCCAAAATTGATGTTTGTGAAAATTAGTGAAGTAATGGAACTACATGTTGATTTTTTTATGAAACAAAAGAAATAAAATTTCCGGAGTAAATATGAATAAGAAATTTTTAAGTATTTCCACATTATTATTAACTTTATTTTTACTGCAACCGGTTTTAACATCGGGGCAAGTATCGTGGCAACGCAGCGATGAAGAAACAAAACTCCCAATTCAATTATTTCATTCAACTCATTCGGTAATTTTACCAACGACCGAGACGCTTCAGCAAGGCGATCTCGAATTTGAAGTATCTCATCGGTTTCTGCCAACTGTCAGCGATGGTTCAAAAAATTTATTTGGATTTGACGGTCCGGCAAATATTAAGCTAGCGTTGAGTTACGGAATAACTGATGATTTAGTTGCAGCAATTTCAAGAAGCAATGTAAATGATAACCTCGAGATGATTTTTAAATACAGGGCAACAGAGTTCGAAAATGATTTTCTTCCTGTTGTAGTAGCTGTTAGAGGCGCCGCTGTCTGGAACACGGGTCCTATCGGTAGAGACGCAAGTAACAATATGAATTTTCAATATTATGGGCAACTTGTTGTAAACACAATGATCGATAAAAAACTCGGTATCGGAATAGTGCCTTCGTATTTGTACAACAGCAACATTTACTGCTCGTGTAAAAAATATTCAATCACGCTCGGGACAAATATTCAGTATTATGTTTCATCACTATTCAGTTTACTTGCCGAATGGAACCCGACACTTTCGGGATTTCGAAATAAATATGATTCTATGTCGTTCGGTTTTGAGTTGGAAACCGGCGGACATTTTTTTAAAATAATTTTTACAAACAACGTAAGTTTGAATACTTCACACTATCTCGGCGGTTCCGACCTCGATATCACGGCAAAGAACTGGAGAATCGGTTTTAACATTACACGACTTTTACAATTATAGAAACAATTAATAACAAAGGAGATAAAGCAATGAAACAGAACGTTGGAAGTGCAGATAAATATTTTAGATATATACTTGGCGCAGTAATCATCGGACTCGGTTTTTATTTTAAAAGCTGGTTCGGACTAATTGGAATTGTACCTATTATTACCGCTTCCATTGGATGGTGCCCGGCTTATATGCCGTTCGGAATTTCAACATGCAAAACGAAACAACAAAAATCATAATAAATTTATAAAGGTTTGTTTATGAAAAAGATAGCTATTTATTCGGGATTCATAATTGTGTTGTTTTCAATTACAACACTTGTATCCCGCAGTTTTAGGGTGAGCCAAATTCCGAACGGCGGAGTAAATTCATGTCAGAATTGCCATACTAATCCAGCCGGAGGTGGCGCGAGAAACGACTTCGGAAAATTAATTGAGGCAAAATTTCTCGTTTCAAGCAATGTTAACTGGGGTCCGTTACTTGCAAGTCTCGATGCCGATAACGATGGTGTTACTAATGGCGAAGAACTTCAGGATCCATTTGGACTATGGACAACCGGTTCAACTGCGCCGGGTAATTCAGCCCTTGTTTCTCAACCCGGTTCATCAAGCAGCAACCAGCTTTCTATGCTCGGTATCGCGTTTAGCGGAATGACACCGCATGTCGGGCAGAAATTATTTTTACGGGTATTTGACAAATTAAATATGATGGAAGTTGGAAGAACAGAAGTACCTTCAATTACTTCCGATTTCACCATCAGCCTAAATGCAGTTTTGCCAGGCCACAGTTATTTCGTCGACTTTTTTGCCGATCACAATGGCAATGGATTTTACGATGCACCGCCGGCGGATCATGCATGGCGAATGGAACTCAACAATGCTGCCGGAAGCGACCAGCTTGATTTTTCCCACAATACAAATTTTACGGATATCAAATGGCCCTATTTGTTGACGGTTCAACTAAGCGGAATGACCGTTCATATCGGTCAATTACTTGAGATGAGAGTAGTTGATAATTCAACCGGGCTGGAAGCCGGAAGAAAACGAATTGAGTTGATACCGTCCGATGCATTCAACGTTGCTATCCCCGGAATTGAACTCGGTAAGGAATATAAATTATTCATTTATGCCGATGCTAATAAAAATGGTGTTTATGATGCGCCTCCCGCCGACCATTCGTATGAATTAACTTTCACAAACAATACAGGAAATGTTGAATTGCCTTTTACACATAATACAAATTTTGTGAACATCGATTGGAAATATCTATATACACTTAATTTCACCGGAATGACTCCGCACGCAGGTCAATTTTTTGAAATCCGTGTTGTAAAAAACACAACCGATGAAGAGGTTGGCAGATATTCTTTAACTTCTATTAACGGCGCTCTATTCTCGATTTCAATACCGGGCATTGAAAAGGATACCGATTACCGGGTTGATTTTTATGCAGACCTTAACCTTTCAGGACAGTACGAAGCTCCCCCAAACGACCATGCATGGCGATTGACATTTAACAGCACAACCGGAAATTTTGTACAGAACTTCACACACAATACAGATTTCACAGATATTCAATGGCCGAATATAAGCGGTGTTGATGATAAAAATATTTCATTGAATCCGGCACAATACCAGTTGGCACAGAATTATCCGAACCCATTCAACCCATCGACAAAAATACAATTTTCCATTCCGGTATCCGGATTTGTTACATTGAAAGTATACGATGTTCTCGGAAGTGAAATCGCGACACTCCTCCAGGGGAATATATCCTCGGGTGTGCATGCAGTTAATTTCAACGCGGATAGTTTTAGAAGCGGCGTGTACTTTTACCGCATTCAAAGCGGCAACTTTATTGAAACGAAAAAGATGATTTTGATGAAGTAACATTACCCGATTTTACGGATGCCGTATTCATCTGAGTGCGGCATTTTTATACCTGCGAATAAAATTGCCCGCATAAATTTTTCTTCCGCACTTGTATCTTAAATTCTCATATTGGAAATTTGCCGTAATCAATTTTCAAAAAATTATTATCCGGTTGCTTATGCTTGGATTTTATGATGCCCTGCTTCTCTTCTCGATTCTCCAATTATTGCTCGTTGGAGTGATATTATTATTCATCAAATCCGGCAATACGGCAGCAAACAGATTTCTTTCGTTATTCCTGGTATCAAAAGCAATTTGCTTTTGGGGTGGTTTAAGCTGGATTTTTGGCGGAGAGGAAATGAGTTTGTTCTTCTTTGCCCTTATTTCATATTCACTCGATTTACTGCTCGGTCCTTCAATTTATTTCTATATTAAAAAATCGACTTTCAACGAGGTGAAATTCGATAAATATTTTTTTGCTCATTTCATTCCTTTCTCCATTACATTTCTCGTCACCGGTTTTTTTTGTCTCACTCAAATGGATTTAGTCAAAAGCCATTTTTTCGGTATCAGGGTGTTCGATGTTATTAATATAGATGACTTCATAAACATTATTATTTACACACATTTTGTTGTTTACTCAATCTTTAGTGTAAGGTTACTCGTCAATTACAAAGAATATCTTAAAAACAATTACTCGCAGGCGCATATTAATCTTTTAAAATGGCTTGAGCTTTTATTGGGCGGATTTATAATTATTTGGGCGGTTAATATTGTCGCAATATTTTTAAAACCCGCCGGGATATTCGGGGATGTACTCTTTTTAATTACAATCGGCGGCATCTTTTTATTCTCAAACATGACTGTAATCATTGCTGTGAGGTATCCCGAAATATTTCAGAATAAAATTCCGGTCATAAAACGTAAATACGAAAAAACTCTACTTCAGGAAAATGAGAAGGAAACTTACCTTGAGCAATTAAATAAACTGATGGCAGAAGAAAAAGTCTACCTTTCAAGTACGCTTGGATTGGCTGACCTTGCCGAAAAATTGAAAGTCCAAAACCATGTTGTTTCCCAACTTATTAATACCGGGTTCGGAAAGAACTTCTACGATTATGTAAATTCCTACAGGATAGAAGAATGTAAAAAATTACTCGGTACCAGAACACACAAATCAAAGAATATTCTGGAAATCGCATTTGAGTGCGGCTTCAATTCTAAATCCGTCTTCAACGATTCATTTAAAAAATTTACAGGGCAGACCCCTTCTGACTTCAGAAAAAGAGTCCGGTTCAACTAAATTTTTAAAAAATTCGTACGGGAATACGCTTTCCAACGTCCGACCTTATTAACTCCGACGATAAAAGTCGGTGAATCTTTCATTTTTGTCCCATCAATTTCCAAAATATTTCTATGAGGATAATTATGAACAAAGCGATTTTGATTTTTCTTATTTCCCTTTTAACCGTTTCCGTGTCAATCGGTCAATCCGGTACAGGTCAACTTATTAGATTAAGCATCGACTCCCCATCTCTTAGCAATAATATAATCGGGGACCCCGCAACCAAAAACATTGCCGTTTATCTTCCACCATCGTATGCTACAAGCGAAAAGCATTACCCTGTTGTGTATTTCCTCGTCGGGCATGATGATAATATAAATGCCTTCTTGAACGGTGTTATCCAGGGATTCACTGTAAAGACTTCTATGGATAACCTAATAAATGCCGGAACAATCAAGGAAATGATTTTTGTTCTGCTTGACGGCATGAATTTACTTGACGGAAGTTTTTATGAAAATTCCCCGGTTACCGGTAATTGGCGGGACTGGGTGGTTAACGATGTAGTCTCATACATTGATAACAATTATAGAACACTCCCGGTACGGGAATCGCGCGCTATCACCGGTCATTCGATGGGTGGTTTTGGAGCGGTCAATATCGGGATGAAAAATTCAGAAACTTTCGGTGCGGTTTATTCATTGAGTCCGGGTTTGTTTGACTTTAACGGATTAAAAGACCAGGGTATGTTTGCGAGCGAAAATACAATCCGGGCATACCTAACTAAGTTCAATGAGTGGAAACAAATGGAAAAATCCGAGGCGCTTGCAGCTTTTAGAACATTTATAACTCAAAGACGCACTTCCGGCGATTGGTTTACTTGTTTTACTTACGGCTATGGAGCCGCATTTTCACCCGATCCGGATGCGTATCCGCCGTTTCTGAAATTTCCGTACTATCTTGAAAATAATGTTTTAAAATGTGACTCGACTTTTCTTCATAATTATGAAAACGGATTTGGCGGAATAGCCGAAGAGGTTGTAGAATTTAAAAACAATTTACTTTCGCTGATTGATTTCACAATTGATTACGGCACGCGTGACTATTTCCGATGGATTTGTCGGGGATGTACTTACATGTCCCAAATTCTCACCGATGAAAATATTCCTCATCAATTGGTATCATTCAACGGCGATCATGCAGATCAGCTTAGGAATAGAATTGAGCAATTTATGCTGCCGCGACTTTCGGAGAAATTCCGATTCGAAGATACTCCCACCGGAATTGAAGACAGAAAAACAATGCTGAATGATTTTAATTTATTTCAGAATTATCCCAACCCGTTTAATCCAACTACAACAATAAAATATTCCATCCCAACCAGCGTAGAGACGGGGCAACTTGCCCGGCAATTGACGGGTGCCCCGTCTTTACAAACAACGTTGAAAATCTATGATATGCTTGGTAACGAAGTAGTAACCCTGGTGAATGAGCAAAAAGAACCGGGAAATTACGAAGTTGAGTTCGACGGCAGCCAGCTATCAAGCGGAGTATATTTTTATCGCATAGAAATCCATTCGGACAAACTTACGGTGGATAATGCTTCGCATCGCCGGGGAAAGTATTTTTCCTCCGCCAAAAAATTAGTACTTCTAAAATAAATTATAAACCTTCTTAAAAGAGCCGAAGTCGTTTAAAACTGCTTCGGATTTTTATTCCTTCAGCCATTTAAATTTTTCAGATTCTTTTCCGATAATGCAGTACAAACAATATTTTTGAATATGCTCAGCGATAAAGAAAAGATACAATGGTTCGAACGGGCCGTTAAATTTCAATTGGACGGACTAATTTTTCTTGTAATGAAATCAAGGAAGAGCACCGGTGGTTCCTGGGCAATAGAAGATATGACTACAGGCAAGGTGCTAAATTCGAACATGGAATGGGAGGAAGAACTGCCGAAAGCCAAGCGAGATGAGGCGTTCCTTATCCGCACCCGATTCGATTTTGATTCTGCCGCGGCAATGTATGAACAATACAAAATGTTTGCGGAGTAAAATATAATCTCTCAAAATTTTCTCTTCGCCAATTATACCTTAACAAAATTACAAATGCGTCCCGATTGCTTTTACAACATTTTATTTTTGTTCTAAAAAATTCACATAGATTTCGGGCACAGTTTATAGTTACAAACACAATTGTAATTATCCTTTATAAATAACTTTCGAAATGCAACTTTCTATTGTAAGCGGCATTTTTATGTACCCGCCCATATTGATATTCTAAAGAAACAGAATTATGTTGCCATTGTAATTTTATTATTCACCCCATCTTGCGTGGAAGAGTTGTTCTTCTCATAGATTTTCAACTCTTGCACTTAAACCCTTCCCACAAGGCGAGGTAGCGTTATCGTTCAGTTTATCGATTTAATGTTGCCAGACAATTTCGGATTGTCAAAAAAAATTTTGGTTAATCCTCTTCTCTTTTTTCTGTCCAGAATACCGGCATAACCGATAATCCGTTTTATATAAAAGAAGTTTTTGAAGTTATCACATAATAAATGATTTTCTAATTCTTCTTGCGGGGTGATGTCATGAAGAAAGTTATATATATATTCGCGTTCTTCATTTTAATACTTTCTAAATCTACTGCACAACTCCACTTCAATACAACTACAATAGACTCTTTTACTATTACATATGGCTCTTATTATTCCGGCGTAACCGGATTGGATGCCGTTGAGGATGAGGGTACAATTCATCTTTCGTATCTTTACACCAAAAATGCGGAGCCGTCGGTATTAAAATATGCTATCACATCGGGTTCGGTATTTTTTTTGGAAGATATTGCAACTCTTGATGTACCTTACTCTGGTTATTCAGCTATTCAGTTGGATGAGAATAAAAATCCCTGGGTGTATCTCTCTTTAAATTACGAGATATTTTGCTACAAACGAACAGCTAAAGGATGGACCGCAACCAAGATAGATTCGGTGGGTGTTGTACCCGGAATAACATGTATTAAAAACAGCGGATCTAATCTTGGAATATTTTATTGGTATATCTATCTGCCTGAATGGAAGTGGGGACTTAGACATACGTACTGGTCCGGGAATTCGTGGAATTACGAAGCAGTGGACGATGGTTTCAGTAATTCCGGTGGAGTAATATCGCCTATCGTATTTAATAATGTTCTTTATGCTGCGGTAACGCATGTTATCCCGCCGGACTCGACTTATTGTTCTGTATTTGTTAAAAATGGCAAGGGTTGGGAGAGAGAGTTTACTCATTGGGTTGGAAATGGTTACGGTAATATCGGCGACCAGGCAATTCTTGGAATTTCGAATGACGGGAAACTTCATCTTTGGCAGAAATCTTGTGGCTCATTATCCAATTACTTTATTAAAGAGGGAAGTGAATGGCAAAAACACCCTACGGCTCTTGCAGACATGGGCTCCTTTTTTAAGTCGGAAAACCTTTACTTCTCTGCCGAGGATTATACATTCTCAATTTCATCTCATGCAGGATTTTCTCCAACTATAAATTGGAGATCGTTTCAAGGTGAATATTCGAGCAATTTAATTCCCTACCACGAACATCCGTATGGGGTTGGACTATTAGATTTTGTTATTACACCCGATAATTGCGGACACATATTTTTAGTAAGCGGCGGCGCTTGGGTGCCTTATGGCGAATCAACCGATTTTATTACTTTCAAAGAATTAACATTTGATGCAAGTGAGGTTTTAACGGATATTGATGATACGGGAATATTGCCTGCTGAGTTCAAACTTTATCAGAACTATCCCAACCCGTTCAATCCAACAACAACAATTAGGTACGCAATACCCACTGTAGAGACGGGATATATCCCGTCTCTACAACTCATTACGTTAAAGATATGTGATGTTCTTGGAAGAGAAATAACCACGCTCGTAAACAAAGAACATGTGCCCGGGAATTATGAAGTTGAATGGGATGCTTCCAAATTCCCAAGCGGAATATATTTATGCAAATTCGAAGCCGGTAATTTTTCAGCAGTTATAAAACTTCTATTTCTGAAATAGATAATTTTTTCTTCCGGGAGTTAATATGAGAAAAGTATATTTATATCTCGTTGGAATAGTATTTACTTCTGTTCATCCATTGTCAGCTCAATGGATTACAAATCATGATGCTCTACCCCAGCCGGAGTTCGCAAAACCAAATGCAGACGTTTATTATACCGATCCGATATTTGGAACGAACGTAATTAGAATTACCGATGCATTAAATTTTCCAACCCCAGGATTTTTCCCGCAATATTCAAAACGGCAGGCATGGAACGCCGATGAATCAAGAATGCTTTTATTCAGCGATGACGGGAGAAGTTTTTTATTTGACGGTAATTCATATTCCTACATCAAAGAATTACCCGGGCTTTGGGGTGAAGATATTTTCTGGCATCCAACTAATCCGCAGCAGATAATTTTTGCATCGGATAATGTGTTATCTACATATGATATCGAGTCCGGGCAAATAACACAGTTGAGAGAATTCCCCGAATATACATGGATAAATACTCGTGGTGAAGGAAACCTGTCGCGGGATGCAAAATATTATGCGTTCGTTGGACAAACTTATGATACCGATACACATTACAAAGATCTTGTCGTATATGATATTCAACAAAATTCTGTTGTCGCCACACTTGCGCTTCCCGTTTCACTAACCGATTTCGATTGGGTGTCAATATCGACAAATGGAAATTATGTTGTTGTTGATTACGCAACAGCAGAAACCGGACGTTTCGAAGGAGTGGAAGTATATGACCGCAATTTCAATTTTATTTGGCAAAAGCCTCTTGGCGCCGGACATAGCGATTTAACCATTGACGCATCGGGAGATGAAGTATTGGTGATGGATTATTACGACGAGAATACTAATTCTATTTTTGTAAAAAAGTTTCGATTGGCTGATGGCACAGAAACAAATCTCATAGAATTTTCGTGGCAGTTCGATTCACACATTTCATGCAGAAACGAGGAACGCTCCGAATGGTGTTTCATCAGTACATTCGACGGTGAAGCGCGGCTTACTCACGATGCAGCAAATTGGCTTCCCTTCGAAGATGAAATATTCGCGCTTAAACTCGATGGCAGCGGAGATGTTCAAAGAATAGCTCATCATCACAGCCGGAGATTTTCACCCGAAACACCCGATAGAGACAACAGCGTATATTGGGCTGAACCACATGCTTCAGTGAGCTGCGACGGGACAAGAATAATTTTCGGCAGCAATTGGAGTGAAAACATAAGCGCCGTTACAAGCGTGGATGCGTATATAGTTGACATGCGTTCGATGTTAAATGAAATCAATTATGATCCGGCAATTCTGAATCGCTTCTTTCTTTTTCAGAACTATCCCAATCCTTTCAATCCAACAACAACAGTAAAATACTCCATTCCGGCGGCTGTTTCCCCCTCTTGGGAGGGGAACGAAAGGGGTGGGTTACAACATGTTACGTTAAAAATTTATGATGTGCTTGGACGTGAAGTTGCGACACTCATTGATGAATTGAAATCCCCCGGTGTTTACGTAGAGACGTTGCAACTTGCCCAGCGCTTGACGGGTGCAACATCTCTAACTAGTGGAGTTTATTTCTATTGTATTAAAAGCGGCATGTTCACTGAAACAAAGAAGATGATTCTTTTAAAATGAATTGGAAATTACCATGACTAAGAAAAAAAGATATAATTGGTTTTTATATACTCTGTTTATCCTTGCAGGATTATTCATGCAAAATACAATGGCAGTCCCCCGTTATGTGACTATGACAGGTGCGGGTTCGAAAAATGGTACAAACTGGGATAATGCATACGAAGGATTGCAAGCGGCTCTTACTGCTGCAGCGTCTGGTGATCAAATATGGGTGGCAAAAGGGACATACAAACCATCAAGTCCTTATGATTTAGTGATTATTGGCGATCGCGATTTTCATTTCCGAATGAAAGATGGAGTTTCAATCTACGGCGGCTTTGCAGGAGGAGAAGATGAACTTACTGATCGTAATGATTATGGTGTTGGCGGGACCAATGAAACTATTTTAAGCGGCGATATTGGTACTGTCGGTAATAACTCCGACAACTGTTATCATGTGTTCTATCATCAGTCTCCTTTAAGTTTGACAAGTTCTGCCATTTTAGATGGTTTTACCATAAAAGACGGGAATGCAAATGGTGATGGAGAACTTAATTCCGGCGGTGGGATGTTTAATTCCAATTCTAGTCCTACGATCACTAATTGCACATTTACATTTAACTATGCTCTTATTGGCGGTGGGATTTCAATTCTGAATACTTGTATCTCAACATTTACTAATTGTTCATTTACTTCGAATACCGGCGCTTGGGATGGTGGCGGAATATATAATGGTTCTTCTCCAAACTTCGTCAACTGTACGTTCTCGTCGAACAGCAGCAATAATGGAGGTGGAATCGAGAATTGGGGTGGTTTTCCAACTTTTACTAATTGTTTGTTTTCAACAAATACTGCCGGTGTAGCTGGTGGTGGTATAGTCAATTCATCTTCTTCGCCAACATATATTAATTGCACTATCGCATTAAACACGACCTCCGGTGGAAAAGGCGGAGGAATATACAATAGCGGTAATCCCTCTCATACGACAACACTCAACAACTGTATCATTTGGGGTAATTCAGCAAACTCAGATGGAGATGAATTATATATTGAAGAAGGTGGTTCAAAAATTACATTGAATTATTCTTGTTATGGAAACGCATCAGGTAATGTATTTGTATTTGCGGGTGGAACATTTACGGCTACAAATAATGATATTACTTCCGATCCTCAATTTGTAAATACAGTTGGTGGAGATTATCGTATTTCTGGAAATTCTCCATGCAAAAATGTGGGCTACAACAGTTATAATTCTCAACTTTCCGATATTCGTGGACAAACCCGTATTCAAAGTACTACTATTGATTTAGGTGCATACGAATGGACGATTGGAGTAGATCCCGATACACCCGTTCCAGTTGAGTTGGTATCATTCACTGCTTTCATTTCAAATGATGGTGTTATCCTATACTGGCAGACTGCAACTGAAGTGAATAATTACGGATTTGAGGTTGAGCGTTCAACAAACCTCCAAGGTTTAACGAATAGTAAAGAAGGCTCAAACCTTGGAGGTTTTTCAACAATTGGTTTTGTGGAAGGAAGTGGGAACAGCAATTCACTAAAAGAGTACTCGTTTATTGATGAAGATATAACAGCGCGAAAATATTCTTATCGTTTAAAACAAATTGACACAGATGGTTCTTTCACATATTCGGATATCGTGGAAGTAACTTGCGACTTGCACCCTTCAACTTTCGGACTTGAACAAAACTTTCCCAACCCGTTCAATTCATCTACTACTATTAAATTTGCAGTACCCACTGTAGAGACGCCATATATGGCGTCTCTACAACATGTTACGTTAAAAATTTATGATGTGCTTGGACGTGAAGTTGCGACACTTTTAAACAAAGAACAATCCGCCTTTGGCGGATCGGGATACTATTCAGTTGAATTCAACGCAAGCGGATTGCCTTCGGGAGTTTATTTTTACCGGCTGCAGACAAATGATTTCAGCGATGTGAAAAAGATGATCATTTTAAAATAGATACAAAACAAATAATTATAACGGAGTAATAATGAAAACCAAATTTTACTTTATTGTTCTGTTGATATTGTCTTCCAGTCTTTTTGCTCAAAAAAATCAAACTGATTTTTCTATTTGCGGTTCTATCGATGAAGTACCTTTGTCAATAATTCCAGTTAACGGTCTCGGCGGATGGATAAACTGCGCCACTGACGACGGACATGGAAATGTATTCATCTCACAATCGGATCTTGTACACAACGCCCATCTCAACGGAGGTATTGATATTACATATTCAGTACCTGTAATGGAAGAAGCGATAAGTATTGACTATAACAACGGAAGGATTGTATGCGGCACTATGGGCGATTATGTTACGACTTTCCTTCCCGGTTCGTCTTCGGCTTTCGTCGAAAATTTCCAATACAATCTTTCAGGCGGCATCGGTATAGACCGCGTTGATCTTGATGCGGATTATCTATATATACTTGAAATGAATTCGAATTACTATCCCGATATGATTCATATACTTGACTGGACAAACGGACCTAATTCAAATGAGCCAATTGGTTCCTACCATCCTACCAATACAGAGATCAAAGATTTTAAAATTGATGGTAATACAATATTCATAGTCGGCAAGTTTGATGGCGTTGATAAACTTGTGGTGCTGGATGTTACAAATAAAAATAATCCGGTTGAAGCAGCTTCAGTTGATATCGAAAATGCAACCTCGGTTGGATTTGATGATGTATATGTTTTTGTGGGATGTAAAAGCCAAACAGGCAATGACGGACTAAGAGTATTTCTCCGCAGTAATATTGCGACTGTATTTAGGGATGTATTCAGGTCGTTAATCGATTTCGATCAAATATTTATCCAGGGCAACCGGATGTTCGTCCGCGACGGAATAAATCTTATTGTTATAAATATTACTCATTACGATACAGGTGTTGAACCCGTGGTTTTAGGTCAGGCTGGCTTTACGGATTTTAGTCAATGGAGTTTTACGATTGGTGGTGTAGTAGGTAATAATCTTTACTTTACGGACAGCGGTCAATTCGGAATTATTGATATTACCTCATTAGCACAGATTTTTTTAGCCGGCAAATTTATTTCTCCGAGGGTGGTTTGGGATTTGGAAATGGATAATAATCGGATGGTTTTAGTTGGCGACGGGATTTATTCATATAACATTACCGATCCGGCAGACCCACAACTAATTAGTAATGGCGAATTGGATGGCGCGCAAAAAGTCTTTATGTATGATAATCAATGTTTCGTTGCTAACAACACTTTTGGAATGTACATTTTTGATATTGATAATCTTGGGACACAAGTCGGGCACTATGTTTCGAAATCACCGGATCAGGCTAATTTTGTTGACATGGCGTTTAATTCCGCATATTGCTATGCGATCTGCGATGATAATCTCGAAATATTCTCACGCACCGAAGACGAATATCCGGGAGGCACATGGCCGAGAAAACTTATGTCCCGGACTGAAATTGGCGCATTTGCTTCCTCCGTTTTATTAGATGGAAATTTTTTATATGTAGCGCACGAGAACGGTCTTTCAATTTATAACGTTATGAGTCCAACAGATCCAACATTATTTAATACAATTAATATCCCCGGAGCCGCTGGTCTCGGTAAGGACGAAAATTTTTATATTGTATGTAATGTGGAGAACGGTTCAACATATCTTTCGGCGTATGATGCAGTTACTAATCCTCCAACCTTTCTTAAAAAACAAAATATTGCCGATTCCGCTCCGCTGGGTATCGGTTTCCAAAAAGTAATGGATCTGATAGATGGATTAATTCTTGTGACAATCCAAAATACCGTACAATCATTTGTTTATATCCCGGAGAGTAATGAATTTGCAGTCGGACCAATTTATACCGATGATCATGGATTGGATAATATTAAAGCATACGCACCGCCGGATGATGAAAAAAAAATAAAGAATGGATATGATGATACTGAAAAGAAACGAAAGAAAAAAAGACATGCCGGTGGAGCTCGACAAAGTTATGGCGCAAAAAGATTGCAGATGCTTGGTGGAACACACGCTTACTTTACGGGCGGAAAACTTATTATCGCAAGCGATGACGATATAGATATTAAGATCGGAAGAGACTCTCAGGGTTATGTAACAATTAACGGGCAGCGTGCGGTTGATGAATCCGGGAATCCAATTCCTGCAGATCAGGTAACTAGTATCAAATTTAATGATAATGGATCATATTCAAACGAAATTGATTTTAGCGATGTAAATTCAACCACTTTTCCAAACCTTCCGCCAAATACATTAACCGAAAATAACACAACTGTGAATTGCGGAGGAGGTAATGAAAAAGTTATTGCAGGTAATTCGGGTGTTTCAATCACGGGATCTTTGGGAAACGATGTGCTAATCGGCGGTAGCGGCGTTGATAATCTCTCCGGCGGCAGCGGTAACGATTATCTTTATTATGGCGGAAACGATCAATTAAATGGCGGGAGCGGAGACGACACATTTATTAATCAACCAGCTAATTCATTTAGCAATAATAAAAATCATAGTTACAGTGAATTAGTTTCCAAATCAAATTCTGCTGAAGATCCCATTGGGCTGGATGATGAATCGGGTACAGATACACTTAATTTTGGTCAAAATCCTGTAAACCGAAAAATCAATTTAGACTTGCCCGGTGTTGCCCAAACTATAGATAATATCGGTTTACGAATAGTACTGAATGCTCAGATAGAATGTTTTATTGGTGGAGATGGGGTTGATGTAGTAACCGTAAAACCTTTGGCTGATGCAGCACGATACATTGACGGTGGTGGAAGCAAAGCAACCGATACACTTTATTTTGATACCGATGGACTTAATGCAGTTGACGACGGCTCAACAATTACTGTGGAAGGATATGAACCAATAACGTATGCTAATTTTTCGCAAGTGATTGTAGGCGATGTAATAGTTAATGTTGAAGAATATTCTGTTCCAACAGAATTCAAGTTATGCCAGAACTATCCTAATCCCTTTAATCCAACAACAACAATTAAATACGCAGTACCATCAAATCCCCCTTTGTCCCCCTTTATTAAAGGGGGAAGCGGCGAAGCCGAGGGGGATTTAGTTACGTTAAAAATTTATGACATACTTGGTCAAGAAGTAACAACGCTTGTAAACAAAGAACAAAAGCCTGGCAACTATTCGGTTACATTCAATGCAGGCGGATTGGCTTCGGGTGTTTATTTCTATCGAATTCATATAAAAGATTTTTGCAATGTGAAGAAGATGATGATATTAAAATAAACCTCTATAAATATTTATTATGGAGTAATTATGAAAACGATTTTTACTTTTATTGTATTGTTTGTTTTGTCATCCACTCTTTTTACTCAAACCGAACAGCCTAATTTTTCAATTTGCGGAAGTATCGATGAACTTCCAACTTCAATCGTTCCACTCGATCATATCGGCGGATTTATTAATTGCGCCAAAGACGATGGAAATGGAAATGTATTTTTTCCGCAGGGAAACGTTGTTCATAACGCGCATTTAAACGGTGCTATTGGTATTACTTATTCTGTCCCAATTCTGGAGGAAGCGTTTAGTATTGATTACAATAACGGTCGATTAGTCTGCGGAACAATGAGCGACTATGTGACCACATTTCTTACCGGTTCGGAATCGGCAACGGTTGATAATTTCAAATATACTTTATCAGGCGGGAATGGAATTGACCGTGTCGATTTGGACGGGGATTATCTTTACATAACAGAGCTAAATTCAGATTACAAGCCGTCAATGATTCATATTCTCGATTGGACAACCGGGCCAAATTCAAACGAACCTATCGGCGTATACAATCCAGTTAATGCTAATATTCTTGATTTCGCAATTTCGGGTAACACAATTTTCATCGTTGGAACCTTTAATAATATTGGAAAACTTGTTGCTCTTGATGTCACAAATAAAACTAATCCCGTAGAGGCGGGATCTATAGATATTGAAAATGCTACCTCGGTTGGATTCGATGATGTTTATATCTATGTGGGTTGTAAAAGCGGAACCGGCAATGATGGACTGAAGATATTGCTTCAAAGCGATATATCAACAATTTTTAAAGAAGCTTTTACTTCATTAATCGATTTTGATCAAATACTAGTTCGAGGAGATAGACTATTCGCTCGCGACAGTAAAAATGTTATCATTATAGATATAACTCATCATGATGTCGGATTGGAAACGGATGTATTGGGTCAAGCTACTTTCAGCGATATGAGTCAATGGAATTTTACAATAGGCGGAGTTGACGGAAATAAGCTTTATTATACGAACGACGGTCAATTCGGCACCATCGATATTACTTCATATACTAACATACAACTTTCAACAACTTATATTTCCCCAAGAATGGTTTTCGATCAGGAAATGAATAACAATCGAATGGTGATAGTTGGCGATGGTATTTATTCGTATGATATTACCGATCCAGCTAAACCTGTACTTATGAGCTACGGCGAATTACCAACCGCTGAAAGAGTTTTTATGTATGAGGATCAATGTTTCATCACTGATAGATCTTTTGGTTTGCACATCTTCGATGTGGATAATCTCACTACTGAAGTCGGGTATTATGTATCAACTTCAGTAGTCCAGGCAAATTTTATTGACATGGTGTTTAACTCGCTTTACTGCTATGCACTATGTGGAAACAATCTCGAAATATTCTCGCGTACCGATGATGAATATCCCAGAGGCCACCCGCCAAGGAAGGCATTGTCTCAAGTTGACCTGGGTGCGCATGCCGTTTCGATTTGTCAGGATAATCTATTATTTTATGTTGCACATGAAAATGGTATAACAACTTTAAATATTTCGGACGTAACTAATCCGACTATCCTCGATAATATTACAATGGAATCAACAGCCATGAACATCGATAACGACGGTAGTTGTTTTATTGTAAGTTCCACCGACGGCGCTTCAACATATTTATCGGCGTTCGAGGTGAGTGTTCGACCTCCGACTTTATTGAAAACAGAAAAAGTTGCTGACGAAGTTGCCTCGGTAAATGATTATTCTAAAGTAATGGATATGGTTGGCGGTTTGATTTTTTTAATTGTAAAAAACAAGGTACTATCCTATGTATATTTACCGGCAACTAATGAATTCGCCGCTGGCGCAACATACGAAGATGCATCGGACTTTTATAATATCAAAGCCTACCTTCCTTTGACTTTATCGAAACAACCTGTTTTAAACAAAGAGAATTTAATTTTTCCCTCTATATTTATTGCATTAGCGCAATCGAGTTCTGGAATGAAAAATTTAAAGGCTAATAGACAGCAACCTCAAATAATAAGCGACAACACAAATATACCGGATGAATTTGAGCTATATCAAAACTACCCCAATCCGTTTAACCCAACAACAACAATAAAATACTCCATCCATGCATTTGAAAGTACCCTCCACGGGAGGGGATTTAGGGGTGGGTTACAACACGTTACGTTAAAGATTTACAACATCCTCGGGCAGGAAGTAACAACGCTTGTAAACAAAGAGCAGAAGCCTGGTTACTATTCTATCGAATTCAACGCAAGCGGATTGGCTTCGGGAATTTATTTTTATAAATTAGCAGCTGGTAATTTCATAGCGACAAAAAAACTTTTACTATTAAAATAAATGTTACTCTTAAATCAGAGGTCAAAATGAAAAAGTTATCACTCGCCATTCTAATTTGTTTTATTTCAACAATTCAAATTTTTGCTCAGTGGACTAATGGAATGGATGCCGAATATGTTATAGGACAGCCCGATTTTCAAACAAACACAGCAGGAGTTTCTGCATCTTCCTTCGATCTTCCGTATGATGTATCACTCGATATTGATCATGGGAAAATGTATGTCGTTGACCTTGTAAACCATCGAGTGCTACGTTTCAATTATCCAATTACCGGTAACCAACCTGCAGCCGACCTGGTTTTCGGTCAACCGGATATGACATCGAATGGTCCCAACAGAAACGGAACAACAGCTGCAAATACTCTTTTCTATCCAACCGCGGTTGCTGTATATAGTGGGGCGCTTTGGATATGCGATCAAGCCAACCATCGTATCCTAAAATTTAGTGATGCCGCTTCGTTAAATAGTAATGGTCCAAATGCCGATGTTGTTTTAGGGCAGCCAGATTTTACTTCGAGCGCTCCCGGAACAGTCCAAAATAAATTTTTTAGCCCTTACGATATCACTTTTGACTGGAACGGAAATCTTTGGGTTGCGGATATGTCAAACAACCGGATATTAAGATTTGATAATGCAAGTAATAAAAGCAATGGCGCGAATGCCGATGGAGTTCTTGGTCAGACTAATTTTACTAATTCTTTCCCCGCTACATCTCAGTCCGGAATGATGGGACCAAGCGGAGTATCTAATTTCGAAGGAAATTTATTTGTCGCTGATATGGCGAATAACAGGGTAATCAGATTCAAGGATGCCCTTCAAAAAGCAAACGGCGCTAATGCTGACGGCGTTTTGGGCCAGGATAACTATACTTCGGGAGAGCCCAATAAAGGCGGGGCTGCTGGTCAGAGCACACTCAATCAACCATTCAAAGTAGAGCATGACCGGGCAGGCAGATTATATGTTTCGGATCAGCTAAACAGAAGATGTTTAATTTTTTACGATGCAATGTCGAAAGGAAATGGAGCCAATGCCAATCATGTTTTAGGTCAGGTTGATTTTTCAAACACCACACCAAATGCACAGCAAAATATCTTTAGCTTTCCTAACGGCGCTGTAATTGATAATTTTGGCAACAAGTTAATTATCACCGATGAAGAGAACAACAGGGTGCTTCAGTTCTCTTCCATATCCGAATTGATTTATAATTCCCCTGAAAGTGTGGTTTACGATTATGAAAACAACTGGTATATTATTTCAAATGCAGGTGATGGAAAACTAATAACCAAATTCAGCAGCGGCTACTTTACATATTTCAACGAACATGCGTCGACATCGATTCGAGGCATTACAATTTATAACAGTCAATTATATGCCGCTTGTGACGAGGGTGTTAAAGTTTTCGATATATTATCCGGAACCAATTCAGCTACTTACCCTATTGCCGGTTCATTATTTTTGAATGATATCGCCGTCGACTCTGATGGAAATATTTTTGTATCGGATGACGGAGGGCATAAAGTTTATAAACTCGATGCCGCTACTCATTCCGTTTCAATGTTTGCAGACATGGGCACTGATAATCCAAACGGACTTTACGTTGATGAAGCAAATAATCGACTGATTGTTTTATGCTGGGCTGCGAATGCACCAATAAGAGCGGTCGATTTAACAACCGCGGTAATTACAGATATCCTTATTACCAATCTCAATTTTCTTGACGGGATAACCACCGATACAAAAGGTAATTTTTATATTTCTGCGTGGGGCGAAGCTGCCGTTTATAAATTCAATCAAGATTTCACAATCGGACCCGAATTAATTTTCGAAGATTTAGCCGGCCCTGCCGATATTTTTTACGATACTGAAAACAATGTTCTCGCTATCCCGCTTATGGGAACAAACGATGTTGAATTCTTGCAGATGCCCGGAATAAAACTTACTAAGCCCAATGGCGGTGAGATAGTTGATGCAGGTTCAGTATTTAATATTGAATGGGAAAGCAGCGGAATAGAAAATATCAAAATCGAATATTCTACTAATAACGGAACAAATTGGATTGAGATAATCGCTCAAACAGGCGCTGATGGAAGTTCATTTGCGTGGACAGTTCCTAATACTCCTTCGGTAAATTGTTTGGTAAAACTCACTGATGTAAATGATGCAACAAACATTGATGAAAGCGATGCGGTTTTTACAGTACAAACTCCCGTTTCGGTTGAGGATGAAGAGGTTATTCACGAATTCTATTTGAGTCAGAATTATCCCAATCCGTTTAATCCTACAACGAGAATAAAATACTCAATCCCGTCTGGTGTAGAGACACCATATCCCGACAGATCGGGACATGTTATGGCATCTTTACGAGTTTATGATATACTCGGTAACGAAATCGCGACTCTTGTTAATGAACGAAAAGAGCCGGGATATTATGAAGTTGAGTTTGACGCATCGCATCTTGCAAGCGGTGTATATTTTTACAAATTAACTGCCGGAAGTTTTTCCTCAGCAAAAAAACTCTTGCTGCTTAAATAATTATAAGAGAAAGGAAGTATAGAATATCCGATAATATTTTTACGTAGATAATTTTTTAGATTCAGTATCCGCAGCGTTTTATCAGCTTATGCAAATTGGTTCTATTAATTCCTGAATATTCAGCTGCTTTTGTAATATTGCCGTTGAAGTGTTCCATTAATTTTTTAACATAAGCCGCTTCAATTTTCCGAGAAGCTGATTCGGCGGCATGTTTACGCTGTATGTCCATTTCTTCCCATTTGAGTGATATTTCTTCTTTTAATTCAACTTCGTTTTGCACTTTCAGCAACGGCTGACTCAAAAATTCAGGTGTTATTTTTTCTCCCCTGCACAAAATAATTGCCCGTGTAATATAATTTATTAATTCACGTATATTCCCCGGCCATTCGTATTTTATAAAAAGAGCAACACTCTCATCATTAAATGTCGGAGGTTTTTTATTCAATTCCAGGCTGATACTTTTAGAAAAATGTCTGATCAATTCCGGAATATCTTCTTTCCTTTCCCTCAATGGCGGTAACTCAATCGGGAATACATCCAATCGGTAGTATAGATCTTCTCTAAATTTTCCTGTGTTTACAAGTTGGAACAAATTTTTATTCGTAGCGGCAATAACCCGCGCATTGGTTTTTATTGTTTTATTCCCTCCAAGCCGATTAAATTCTTTTTCCTGAAGCACTCTCATCAATTTAACCTGCGCATCGGGTTCTAATTCCGAAATTTCATCAAGAAATATTGTTCCGCCCGAAGCGGCTTCAAATTTACCGATGCTCTTTTTTATGGCGCCGGTAAAAGCGCCTTGTTCATGACCGAATAATTCACTCTCTATTAAATTAACCGGGATTGCTCCGCAGTTCACGGCAACGAATAATTCATTTTTTCTATCGCTTAGTTCGTGTATTTGCCGGGCTACCAATTCTTTGCCTGTTCCGCTCTCGCCTGTAATTAAAACCGTGCTGTCGTTTGCAGCAATTAAATTTATCTTTTCTTTGAGATTTTCAATTGCCTTACTAACACCTACAATTTTATTGTATGGTTTTTTGATCTCATCGGTCAATACTTTTGTTTTTAGTCTGTAAGATTTTTGTTTGATCGATTTTTCGATAATTATTTTTAGTTCGTTAAGATCGGGTGTTTTTGAAATGTAATCTTCCGCACCGAGTTTCATAGCTTCAATTGCAGTCGGTATCGAAGCATATTCGGTAATCATTATTACAGGAATATCCTCTTCAATTTTTTTTATCTCTTTTAAAATATCGATACCATTTTCTTTTCCTAGCATTAAATCGAGAAGGATTACATCAACTGAATGGCTTTTTATAATATTTATGCTTTCGTTTGAATTGTATGCGTGCACACATTCAAAATCTTTTTCAAGTAAATATTGAAATTCATCGGCAAATTGTTTGTCGTCGTCAATTATCAAAAGTATCGGTTTCATATTAAACGCCTTCATTTAATTCAATTGAAATCGTTGTTCCTTTATTTGGTTCACTTTCTTTCACAAAAATTCTTCCGTTATATTTTTCAAGAATTTTCTTCGAATTGTGAAGACCGCTTCCGGTACTGCCGCTTGCCGAATAACCCTGCTCAAAAATTTTATCCCATAATTCTTTAGGAATTCCACTACCGTTGTCGGTTACTTCTAAAAAAATTTTTGGTGATCTGTTTTTCAGCTTTATTTCAATTTTGGGATTTACACCATTGGTAAGAGCGCGAATTGAATTTTGCAGACAATTATCAAGCACAATCGCAAGATCATAGTTTTTAATCAATACCTTTTTTTCATCGTCGTACTCTTTGTACTTATTCAATATTATGTTTTTTCTTTCCAGAATCACTGTGAATTCCTTTGATAATTCTTTTATTACATCTTCAGGCACAGTGGAAAACATTCTAAATATATTTTCTTTCAACATTTTTATTTCTTCGCGTAATTGGTTGAAAGAATAGACCAATCCTTTTTGAATGTCGATATCGGTCGAATCGTCTTTCAATATTTTGTCAATTGAGTGGAGTATATTTTTGCTCGTTTGTCTGAGCGCCGAAATTGTTCCTTTATCCATTTTCAAAATTTCAAGAGTTTCTATGATTTTTCTAATTAATGGTAATGTTAATTCGTAATAAGTTTTTATCCGGTCAGCTATAAGATGATAGAATTTCTCCCGATTATCGATTTGCGGATTGTAATTTTGAATTAGAAGTTGAAGTCCACCGATATTACGCAACGCCCATTCTCCGTGTGTGAACTGCATTAAATTAGTGAAAAGATATTCCTCGATTTCTTCTTTCGATTTACCCGAAAAAGAATACTTGCGAGAGGTGAGGAAAATAAAATGAGGCAGAGCGATTCCAGAAAATAAAATTGCAAACGGCAGTAGATATTTGATGAAATAATTTTTTGCATCCAGCGTAAGGAGGATGATTATCCAAAAAAGCGAAATATTAATTATTACAATCGAAAGTGATGTGGAGGGACTCCATTTGTATTTCTTAATTCCGCTTCGTGTGCCGATAAATAAAATAATTAGCGAAACGAATATTGTTAAAACGTACAATTGGTTTTGAGTTGATAATAAAAATCTAACAGTGTTACCCGGCAGTTTGTAAATAAATGCGGAAAATCCTTCCAGTTCATATACGATCAATGTTTGTCCGGTTTTAACATTTGTGAATGTTTTCGTATCACCGTTATAAAATTCAATTTTCAGATCAACCATTAAAGTATTCGGTAATCCGAAATGCGCAATCCTTTGATTGAGTTGATTCTTCCCGTAATCGTCGCTCCCAATCTGCCTGTAACCGATCAATTCCTTTTTATTGAATCCGCTGCCGGTTCGGAACACACTTACTTTTGTTCCTATTGCATTTTTATTGGACTTAACTCCAACAGGTATAACAGCCAAATAATCTTTATCATCGCGAAAATTATTCCACAATACATTTAAACCGTCTTTGAATCCGTAAATATCTATGTCGCCATCGCAGTCAATATCCCCAGTGATTGATCCTTTGACATACGGCTGATCAATTAAGTATTCCTTCGACATTTCAATAAAATTTTTCGCCGAATCGTTTATCCAGAAATAATTGCGCGGATTACCGTGCTCGTTTGCAGTAAGAAAGAGATCGATAAATCCGTCGTTATTAAAATCGCTGCAATTCATACTACGAAAAATTGAAGGCGGATATTTTTTTGTGTTGTATTCACTCAGTCCGAGTTGAGAATCAACATCAATAAAATTCCCATTACCATCATTTCGATAAACAGATATTAATTCTTTGTCCGACGATGTAAAAATATCGAGGTCGCCGTCATTATCGTAATCAAATGCGAATGCCCCCTGAACAGCCGATGATGCGTCCCCAAATTTTATTGGTTTCTCAAAGCTCATATCATCGTCTTTGTTCTGAAAAAATAATCGCAGTTGCTGCCATTGATTAATAATTAACCAGTCATTTGATCCGTCGTTGTTAAAATCCATAAAGATTGACTGCGCATTCCAGCCGCGTGTCATTTGAAAATAATTTGAATCAAGCTCACACATTCCGGTTAATCCACTGTTCCGTATTATAAATTGACCTCCTTTCGTGATATCCGGCCCATAATATGACGTTATATCTATGTCAAGATTTCCAGATTTAAAAAAATCACCAAGCCACAAATTTGTTAACGGTTTTTGTTCAAATCCCTTTGGCGCACAAAACACTTCATCAAGCAGTAATTTGCCGTTAGTGTCGGACAAAAAGATTTTTATCTCGGAACCGAATTGTGAATCATTCATTATCACAAAATCATTGAATGAATCGTTGTTCAATTCACCGATAGTAAAATTTTCAATTTGAGTGGTATTTGATAATCCTTTATCGGTAGTAATGTCAACGAAGGGAAGGCTATTCCGATTTTGATAAAATTCCGAATACTCTAACGGATTTGAATTTAAAACGAATAAATCGGGCATATGATCGTTGTTGGAATCAAAAAAAGCTGCGCCGGTTGAGTGCGAATCATTATGCCCTTCGATGTGATATGTGACGGCGAGATCGCAGAAATAATTATGATCTATTGTTTTGCCAATGTAAAGATCATTGTTCTTCGTAACTAAGAGAATAGACTTGTTACTCAATTCTATGAATTCTTTTATTATCAATCCGCGCGGTACTAACAATTCCGGGGATGAGAACGAAATATATTTTGGATTCAGTTGGTATGAATTGATACTCCTCTCTATTACCAATGAATTTATATTAAGATTTGCCGATACATCCCTAATGAATTTGTTGCCGTCAAATTTGTAAACAATTCCGGTTGCGATTGTAAAAGTAACTTCTCCTCCTTCGTTCAAAGAGAGACCATAAAAATCACTTTTAATATTATCTTCAATTTCAAATTTGGTGAACTTGTTGTTTTTAAAACTATAAATACCTCCCCCACGAACGGTTAACCAGATTGTCGTATCCTTTGTACCAAATGAGTTGATATGATTAATAAAAGGTGTTTTAATCTTTTCCCATTTTCTATTTTGCCATTTGTAAAAAGTAGCCCAGTCACCGGTAAAAAAAATTAACTCTTCACCGTATGAAATAATTTTTGTAACAGGATTATCAATTATAAGTTGATCTTTATACCATTTTGAGTTTTCAAATCTAAAAATATGAGTACGCCACTCTGTATCTATTCCTGTGAGAATGAAATTTTCTGATCCCAGGATTGCAACTCGAAGATTTGTCAGATATTGTTTTCCGGGAAGCGGATAAAGATTCCATTTCCCTTTTACTAAATGGTAGAGAATTCCAGGTTCGTCAAGAATCCAAAAATTATTTTTTGATTCACCGTAGATAAGAATACAATTTCGATTTACTGGAGAATCTAACTTTTCCCAGACGACGTACTTTTTTTGTGCGTGAATTAATGTGAGTAACCCAATAAAAAGTAATATTGAAATTGTTGACGCTTTCATCTCAAAAACAAGTTACATAAAAAAGAAATTAAATTCAGCCATTTGTTGCTCCAAAGAGCTACAGTGTGGTTTTGCTGGATGACGAATTTAACAAGGTTTGAAATCCTTTTGTTTGAAAATTAGCAGAATTCAAAATCCAATAGAAGGGAACAGTAATTGATTAATATCTGCCGGATAAGAAAACAAATAAAAGGAGCTTGCGATGAATAAAGTAATTATCAATTATTTTGCTTGCATCCTGTTATCTTTTTCGGTTTTGTGTTCGTGTGATTTGTTAGATCCTAAGGATGATAATCCCGAAGAAGTTCCCCAAGAAAATGTGGGCAAATTAAAATGGACTTACGAATTCGACGCTAATCTTTATTCCTTCGGTTCTGCTGCAATTGGACCTGATGGAACAATTTACCTGGCTGCCGGTGGCGGTACAACTCACTGGACTCCCGCACGAGTTTATGCAATTAATCCCGACAGCACGCTGAAATGGAAATCGGATGAACTCGATCACAATGCTATCAGCAGTGAAATTTGTATTGGTACAGACGGTACAATCTACGTTATTGGTTACTACACTTTGTACGCCATCGATCCATCTAACGGCAGTTTCAAATGGACATGGGAAGTACAGGATCCCCAGCATGCACAAATCGGCTGCCTTGCAATTGGCAATGATGGTACAATATTCTTCTCAAATATCGGAGCCGGATCTTATATAAGAAAATTATTTGCAGTAACACCACAGGGACAAACAAAGTGGATTGTCGATGGCTATTGTGCAATTCATTTAACAGTTGGAATAAATGGGAATTTATTTCTTTACTGGTACAAATGGAGCCCGGAACTCTTTAGAGATATCAGAAGCATTGTGGCGGTCAATCCAACTTCGGGTGCAGTAATCTGGTCGACTGAAATTCCTGATGAAAGCTATATGTATAGTAGTCAGGGAATAGCCGTAACGTTGAGCGGAGACCTGATTGTGAGCACGGCAAATCCAAATAATTTACTACTAATAAATTCCTCTGATGGCAGTATTATCTGGAAGAAAAGTGCAATTACCGGTTATCCCTCCATTGCTCCAAATAGTGATATTCTGATGTTCGGTTTTAATGCGGGACTTTATTGCTACAATTCAGCCGGCGATTTGAAATGGAATATCGGGAATCCCTTATCCGGGACACATGGCGTCGCAATTGATTCCGATGGAAAAATTTATGTAACCGGCTTTGATTATAACCGCCTGGGTACTTTTCAATGCTTTAGTGCTGACGGAAATATGGTTTGGGCTTTATACGTTGATACAAAAGGTGAATGCTCCGCAATCGGAAATGATGGGACTATATATGCTTCGGGTGAAGGTAATCCGGGTAAACTAATCGCAATACAGGGCGACAAACCATTGGCTTCTTCTGGCTGGCCAAGAACTCATCACGATAATTCAAATTCTCGTAACCCGAATAGATAAAATTGGACACATTTCCAATGACCAATATAAAATCACATACTTATAAACTTTGTCCAAAGTGCGATTACTTCTGCAACACAAAGGAAGAAAAAAATTATTGTCCAAACTGCGGCACAAAGTTGAAAACAGAATGCGATGTTTGTCGCAATCCTATTACTTATCCGTATGCTAAATATTGCGGAATATGCGGCAGTCCATATAAACCAAATCCTGAAAATTCTTCATTAAAGGAGATAAAATGAAAACGATATTAGCAGCTCTATTTGTAATGATCTACTCACAAATTTTATCACAGGCCAATTTCGAAATTACTGCTATTGATTCGTTTCTTAGCACGGGGGGTGGTCAGGGAGTTTCGGGATTAAACTCGGTCACTTACAATAACCAAATTCACCTTACTTATTATTATACAGATCAGAATAGCGTAACTCATTTAATGTATTCAGTAAGAGACGGCAAAACATTGTCCACTGATACTGTAGCTCTTATTACCGAATACAATTCCTTTGGCAATTCAACAACGCTTCAATTTGACGGAAACGGAAATAAATGGATTCACGCTGGATTTTATTCTTATCCTGACCGGATTATTGGCTCATTTAGGGAAACAAAATCTGGGTGGGAATACTTTTTTGTTGATGAAACCGGAGATTGGAAACGTGTTTCGTCTTTTGTCGATGGATCCGGTGAAATTGGATTTGGTTACCAGGGAAAAGGTCGTTATACGAATGCACAAACAATAAAATACGCTAAGTGGGTCACTGATCATTGGGAGATTTATAATTTCACAGATATTACCTATCCATACAGAACAAATGTAAGTGTTGTTAAATCCGCAAATAAAGTATTTTTATCCTTCGGTGAAGGGCGATACCCCGATAGTTTAATTACAAGAGTTTTTGTGAAAGAGGACGAGAATTGGTCTGAATCGTTAGTTGATCTAATGGAAATTCCATATGCAGGAGGAGGAATAGACGGATTACATGCAATGATTGGGTCTTCACCGGGAGGGAATCCATATCTGCTGCACAATTTAACAAATACTTCCCTACCCCGTTTCTTCAAATACTCAAATAAAGGGTGGGAGCAGCAAACGATAAATTATCTCCCAGGTTATCTTTTAATTGGACAATTGACCGGCTCGAATTTGTGTGTTGACTCTTACAATACTGCATTCGTTATCTCCAGTGGTCCGCGAATTAGCTGGATAAAAGAGAATGGCGATGCGGGTTACACTTTTATTCCTCATAATTATGGATGTATTATTAATGACTTCACCATATTAAATGACTTTGTTTATATATACTATTTTGACGGGTATAAAGAATGGCCATATAATCAGCCCGTCACATTCAAAGAGGCTAAGATTAATATTAATGACTTAATTACTGACATTGAAGATGAAAATAATACACAGCCTGAAAAATTTGAGTTGTTCCAAAACTATCCGAATCCTTTCAATCCAACTACCACAATTGCGTATTCTCTGCCGGAGAGAAATTTTGTGAATTTATCAGTTTACGATATTCTTGGAAGGAAAGTCGCTCAACTAATTAATCAAGAACGACCTGCGGGTAATTATTCAGTGGAATTCTCAGCGGAAGAATTTAACACTGGAATTTATGTTTACCGGTTAATGATTCAAGGGAAATCCATTTCAAAAAAGATGTTACTAATTAAATAGTAATTTGATTTTTATGCCTTGTGAAGTGAGCGGTATTGACCATGAGGTATTATAACTATATTGATTATACAAAAGGAGTTCTTATGTCAAACAAAAAATTTTCATTCATTCTCCTGTTGCTAATTATTACAACGCCTGCTTTTTCACAGCATGACGGCTGGCAAAATTATACCGACAGCAGAAATGTTACCGGAGTTGTTAGCGATGGAAATAATTGGTGGATAGCAACTACCGGCGGACTTATAAAAATTAATATAGCTGATGGTACAAAAACCGTTTTCAATCATGCAAACTCCCCGCTTCCCTCGAATAATCTTACATGTATTGATATTAATACATATGACGGATTAAGTATCTGGATCGGCACAGTTGAGGGGATAGCAGTTTATAACCGTCAGCAGGCATGGGAACTGTATAATACGGATAATACACCGCTTCCCTCAAACCAAATAACATGTTTAGATTATCACGAAAGCAACATCGTATTGATTGGGACAAACGTTGGTGCTGTATTACTCTCCGGTAGTAATTGGGATGTATATGATGATGTTAATTTTTACATTAATACAGTTTATGTTGAGAGTATAAATAGTTTATATGCAGCCGCAGGCGGGAACGTATTTCGCAGTGACGGACAAATTTGGATAAACCTGTCGACACCGGCAGGTACGCGAAACATTACGGCGATGAAAAAAGATGGTTCAATAAACTTATGGGTTTCAACGTGGGGTGAAGGAATTTTGAGCTGGGACGGCTACAATTGGACTGAATATAACACTTATAATTCGCCGTTTCAGGATAACAATTTTTCCAGTTTGGATATTGATGAATCAAACAATGTATGGTTTGGCAGCGGCTATTACGGAGTGTGGGTTCGAATGGCAGACGGAACCTGGTGGATATACCAGTCGCCGGCATATGATACTCCGAGTGATCTGATAAGCAGGGTATTAGTTATTAACAAAAACTATGTTGCCGCCGGATGTTATGATGGATTTTTTACTATAGACAATTCCCAAAAAGAAACCCTTTTCAATGAATATGACATAACCAACTCGCCTCTTGAAGGGAATGCTATTTCGGCAGTATATATTAACAGGAATAACGCCAACGATAAATACATAAGTACTGTTGGAAAAATTTACGAATTTTCCGGTAACAACGATTATATATCCTCGGAAACTCCTTTTAGCTACAATTATCCAATAAGCGACATTATCACAGATCAATTTGGAACGGTTTGGGTGTCAACTGCAAGCGGCGGTGGAATTTCGGTTAAAAAAATTGACGGCTGGACAGAATATAATTATTTTAATTCGGGTATATCCGATGCAAATATTAACTGTTTATTATGGGAACCTCTCTCCGAAGTTCACGGAATGCTTTGGCTTGGCGGTGAGCAAGCTGGCCTGAGAAGTTTTGATGACTCGGTCTGGACGGCTTTCCCCGAAAATCCTTACGGAATTCAAACAACAAACATAAGCGATATGTTATTGGACGATAACGGTAATATTTGGATTACCGGCTGGCATTTGGAAAAGTTTAATGGGACCAGCACAGTTGGCTACTTTAATGAACTCAATCAACTGATAACGACTTGTATTGCAAAAGAAGGGAATACACTGTGGATTGGCGCAACTCCCTATCTATCAAAAACCGGAGGAATTACAAAATTTGACGGCACAGATTTTACTAATTATTATACAGGAAACTCAGACCTGCCAGGCAATACAATTACTAAAATAGTTATTGACAACTCGGGCAAAAAATATGTGGGAACAACAGAAGGTCTTGCCATATTTGATAACCCAAGCAACATGGCAATATACAACCGCGAAAATTCCGGACTATCTGAAAATCATATAACCGATTTGGATATTGATGCAAATGGCAATGTTTGGATTGGAACAGAAAGCGGTGGACTGGCAATTCTTGGTAACGTGTCTATTACGGAAATTCCGCAACATGATGTTATTACACCGGAAGGATTTCAGTTGTTACAAAATTATCCCAATCCGTTTAATCCGGCAACAACAATACAATATTCCATCCCGGGCGTAGAGACGGGGCATGCCCCGTCTTTACAACATGTAACTTTAAAAATTTATGATGTGCTGGGAAGAGAAGTAACAACACTTGTAAACGAAATTCAAAATCCGGGAACATACCAATTTGAATTTAACGCAAACGGATTAGCAAGTGGAATTTATTTTTACGAATTGCGAGTAGGCGGCTTTTGCACAGTTAAGAAACTGATGTTACTGAAATAAGTTTGATTGATAAAATGCCCGACTTCTCCGTCTTTATTTTGAATAAAAAGTCGGGCATATGGTTACAAATGTTAATTATATGTAATCACCTCGCTGGGTTTCTTCCCAAATCGTTCGTAGAATTTTTTACTGAAGTACGACGGATTCTCGATCCCAACCGAGTAACAAACTTCCAGCACTGTATTGAACTGCCGCTTCTCCAGCATCTGATAAGCTTTGTGCAATCGTATCTCACGGATGAATGCGTTGGGTGAAAGTCCGGTGTATTTTTTTAATAATCTCTCCAATTGCCGTTGACTGTACGCAAGATTTTCCGCCAATTCCGATGCGGTGAAGCTGACATTGTCAAGATTCTTCAATATATGTTCTTCCGCATCCGATAAAAGTTTTTTCTCAACCGGAAGTATTTGTTCTTCTTCTATTCCTTCGGGATTTTCGGATTTCCATAGATCGCGTTCGGATTTGTTCGTCAACAAATTCTGAATTCGAGCAAGTAGTTCATTCAAGTTGAAAGGCTTTGTAATGTAATCATCAACGCCAAGCTGGAACCCTTTTATTTTATCCTCTTCGGGCGTTCGAGCAGTGAGCATAATAAACGGTGTTAATTTCCATTCGTCATTTTTGATTACGTTTTCACGGAATTCAAATCCGTCCATATTAGGCATCATTATGTCGGAAACAACTAAATCAAATTTTTCTTTCTCCATAATATTCAAAGCTTCTCTCCCATCCGGCGCGGCAGCACACAAATAAAATTCGGAAAGGATGCTTAGCAGATATCTGCTCATTTCAAGATTATCTTCTACAACTAATATTCTTGGACGCTGCCCGCCTATTAAAACTGGCTGATAACCCTGTCCCTTATCAATAAAATTATTTTCTTCGGTTATTTCAAATTCCGGTAGAATTATTTGTTCTCCCTTTTCGAAAGGAAGTGAAAGAGTAAACATGCTTCCCTTTCCCCATTCGCTTCCGACCGTTATATCGCCTCCTAGCAGACGCGCGAATTCTTTTGAAATTGCCAGCCCTATTCCCGCTCCTCCTCTATCCGGCTGATCTTTTCTTCTTGTTTGATAATATCTGTTGAAAATATTCGGAAGATCATCCGGATGAATTCCCTGTCCGTTATCACTAACTGAAAATTGAATTTCGCCATTCTTTTGCGCAACACTCAACGAGATTGTTCCACCGGAGTAAGAATATTTAAAAGCGTTCGAAATCAAATTGTTCAATATCTTTTCAAATTTATTAACATCGAGAAGTACCGTAGTATCATTATTAATATTGAATGAAAATTCGTAACTCAATTTTCGGAATTGGGCGAGCGATTGATAAGCGAAGAAAATTCTTTTACAGATATTATGCAGATTTACCGAACTTTTGTTAACAGCGATTTTCCCGGTTTCGAGTTTTGATAATTCAAAAACCTCCTCGGTTAATTGCAATAAATTTTGACTGTTCTTTTGCATCAATTTCAATTCCCATTGAAATGATTTATCTTTGCATTTATCAATTAAACTTTGGAGCGGCGCTAAAATCAAAGTTAGCGGAGTTCTCAGTTCGTGAGAGATATTTGCAAAAAATCTCGACTTCGATTCATCGAGTTCGGTTAACTGTTCGTTAATTCGTTTTCGTTGTTTCAAATTCCGATTGGTTAAAATCCATAGCGCAAGCAGTAGCAGCACAATTACAATTGCCCCGATTAAAATAATCCGCTGATTCGAAATAGCAGTTTCGTTTAGTTCCAATTGTGTTTGTTGAATTGCGAGCGAGTCCTCCTTTTCTTTTACCCGGTACTTTGCTTCAATATCCAAAATTTGTTTAGAGTTTTGTTCATTCAATATGCTATCGCGCAATTCGGAATAACTACGAAAGTAGCTATAAGCATCTTTATACTTGCCCCATTCACGGTACAGAGTTGAAAGAGTTTTCCTCCCTTCCATAATCTGTTCTTTTGCATCCATCTCCGTAAACATTTGATAAGCTTCAAGCAGGAACTTTTCGGCTTCGGAATAGTTTTTTAGTTCAATGTGAATACCGCCGAGAGTATAAAGACTTGCCGAAATACCGCGTTTATTTCCCATTTCTCTTTTTATTGCAAGAGACTTTCCCGCATAATTTTTCGCCTCATTCAATTTATTTAAGTCAAGATAAGTTGCAGCGAGTTCACCGTAGGTAATGCTCAGCATATTTTTATTGCCTGCGGCTTCGGCAACTTTAAGCGCTTTAAGATCATACTCAAGCGCTTTTTCATATTCCTTTTTAGAAAAATACAATCGTGCTATCCGAAGATTTCCACCCGCAATTTGTATCTTGTTGCCAAGTTCGATATATAAATCCAGCGATTGCTTAAGATAGCTAAGAGCTTTGTCGGGATTTTGGTTTGCTATCAATCCCAGTCCAATATTAGCGTATAAACCGGCTAAGCCGTTTTTATCATTCATCTGCTTGGCAAGTTCAGCTGATTGGATTAAGTATGAAACCGATTTATCAAACTCGCCGAGATTATTGTAAATTACTCCCATGTCCTGGTAAGCCCGGCGTAATAGTAATGTATCGCCCAGCTTTTTCGAATCGTCAAGATTCATAGTATATAGTTTTTCGGCTTCGTTGTAATTTCCGATGTTTCGATGTGCATCGCCAACAAATCGGCGGCAATTCACTATCCGTTTCAAATCATTAATTTTAATCGAGAGTTCAAAAGCCTTTTCTGAAAACAACAGCGCCTCATCGAAATTCGATTTAAAATACTCATCGCTAATTTTGAGATAGATGTCGCACTTTGTGGAATCGGGAAGCGGTTTTTGAAGTTCATTTTTAAGACTATCGATTAGCCTCGATTGAGCAATAAGAGAGGTTGAGAAAATCAACAATAAAACCGATAAATATTTTTTCATGTCCGTTCCGATGTTGATTATATATCTATTATAAAAAATTATACACCGATTATTTATCAACCATAACGACTAAGAAAAAGTCAAATCCCATAGAGTTAATTTAATCAAATATTTTAAATGAGCTAACCACAATTCTCACTATGAAGGCAATATGTATTTTCTTGTGATCTTTGTGCTTTCTTTGTGTCCCTTGTGGTTAAAAAACATGCCGCTCTAATAGCTTAACCACAAAGTTCACTATGGATGCACTAAGGCCACCATGTCGAAGATGCTCAAATAAAATTTGCAACAGCCCTAAATAGAAGTTAACCCTGCAACCTCCGATCTTAAACGAAGATAACGCAGTAAAAATTACAAAAACAGCTCCACAATTCCGTTTGTCGCATTTGAGTTAGCTTATGTCGCATTCTGAGTGGAGAAAACTTTTCCTGGAATTTATCTTGGCAGTAGAAATTTTGTTTAATTTAGCGATGAATTTACACGGTGGAAAATATAACGTCATTAAAATAACTCTAAAATCAAAATGATGGAGGAAACATGAAAACGAATTTTTACCTTTTTGTACTGATATTATTGTGTTCCAGTCTTTTTGCACAGAAAACCACAAACAACAATTCCATTTGCGGAACGATTGACGAACTGCCGGAAGAAATTATTGAAATCCACGGTATAGGCGGGTGGATAAACACAGCCGCTGATGACGGAGCGGGCAATATTTTTATTTCCCAATCCAATCTCGTTCATAATGCTGTATTAAGCTATCCTGTCGAGATCAATTCATCAACTCAAATTCTCGGCGAGGCAAGAAGTATTACTTACGAGAATGGCAGAGTTGTCTGCAGTTATTTTGTTTGGCCAGAAACAAACAAAACAACCATTTCTACATTTGTACCCGGATCGAAAGCGGATGTTGAAAACTTCCAGTACGCAGCGCTTTCCGGCATTAATGGAATTTTCCGCATCGTGTTGAAAAATGGTTATTTATACGTTGCAGAACTCGGCGATTTCCTCGATGCAAAAAAGATTTTTATTTTTGATTGGACGGGCGGACCAAACTCAAACGGACCTGTTGGCACATACAACCCCGGCAATGCTTCGATATATGATTTTGCAGTTGATGATAATGTAATTTATGTTGCAGGAGATTTTAACGGAACGGATAAACTTGTTACCATCAACACAACAAACAAATCGAATCCGGTTGAATCGGCTTCTATCGCCATCGAAAATATCACATGCGTGGGATTCGATAATGGTTTTATTTATGCCGGTTGTAAGAGTGATGTAAGCAACGATGGTTTAAAAGTTCTACTTCGCACCGATCCGGCAACTATCTATTTGGAAAGATTTCGAGCGCTCCAGGATTTCGATAAAATGATAATTAAAGGAAATAAATTGTACGCAAGAAATTGGGGCGAAGTAATAGTAATCGATATTACTCCAACCGGCGGCGTGCCCGGCGTCGATCCGCAAATAATTGGTAAGGGAACATTCAATCTGATTGATTTCGAAATTTGGGGAGTTTCGAACAATAAAATTTACTTTACCTCCGACGGCAAGTTCGGAACTATCGATGTTTCAAATCTTGCGAATATTGTTTTATCCGGTGAATTATTATGCCCGCGTGTTACAGTCGACCACGATATAAATAATCACAGCATGGTTGTTATTGACGACCTCGGTGATATTTTTTCGTACAGCTTTACCGATCCCGAAGATATGACGCTTGTTAGTACTGGAAATGTTGCCGGCGCTCAAAAAGTTTTTATTTACGAGGGACAATGCTTCATCGCAAATGATACAAAAGAAATTAAAATATTTGATTTGATTGATTTGACAAACGAAGTAGGGCATTACCAATCAATTGCAACGGCGACGGCTAATTTTATCGATATGACATTCAGCAGCGCGGCATGTTATGCTGTTGGCGGACAAAATCTCGAAATATTTTCGCGAACCGAAGATGTGGCTCCCGGCGCTCAATGGCCCCGCAAGCCGCTGGCTCAAGTTGAATTGGGCGCGCAGGCATTCGCTGTTTCACCGGTGAAAATAAATAATATTTCCGTTGCACACGGGAACGGGATTTCAACCTATTTTATTGAAACACTTACGAATCCTACTCTTGTAAACACAATCCCGATTAGCGGTACGGCAGTAGGGCTTGGTTATGACGGCGATTATCTGATTGCACTTTCGACCGAAGGCGGCTCAACATATCTATCATCGTATAATGCTAATGCAAATCCGCCAACACTTCTTAAAAAACAACTAATTTCAAATACCGAAGCAGGATCGGAAACGGAGGGAAAACTAATGGCAATGGTTGACGGACTGATTTTACTAGTTATTCAAAATCAAGTTCTCTCATTTGTTTATCTGCCCGAAACAAACGAGTTTGCGGCAGGTGCAACTTTTGTAGATGAGAATCCTTTTTACAATATCAAAGCATATAGACAAACTCAAACATCAAATGCAGCCATTCAATATGATAATCAAAATCCAACAGGTCAAATTGTTGCCGGCGCTTCACAAAAAAGTCCAGGGGTGAAAAAATTAAAAATTTCAAATCAAACTATTGTATCAGTTACCATGGATCATGGTGTATTAACAGTGACAACATCATTCGGTCTTCCTGTGGTTGTTGGCGCCAATTCGGAAGGATATATTACGGTCGATGGACACACAGTAACCGATCAAAATGGCAAAAAGATTCCATCTGGTTCGGTCGAAGGAGTAATAGTACGATCTGATCGGCATTCACCAAAGAAATTCAAGGGAAAATTTTTAACGACCCCGGCAATAGAAAGAAACTCAGACATAACTTTTGAAAACATAACATTGATTGATCTTTCCGGGATTAGCACAGAACATTTTCCGAATATATTGGCGAGTAAAGAAGACGAGCCAACAACAATTGAACATGATCCGGTTTACAATATTCTTGTTGATTGCGAATTCGAAAACACACAAGTAATTGCAAGCAGACTCGGCACTTATGTTACAACCTATACTGGGGATGATATATTATACGGCAACAATGAATCGCACTGTTATTTAAATGCGGGTAACGGCAATAATACTATCTACTTTGGATATAACGATTACGTATTTACCGGTTTGGGGAATGATTGTCTCAACAAACTTCCGGTAAACACTTCCGGGAATCTTTCTAAAGATAATCTGCCTCTTCTGTTTAATAATGCAGTCCCGGATTCTATTTTTGATGAGGGCGGTATCGATACATTGAACTTTAGTGGGGATGATCTCGACCACACAATCAATCTTGATTTGTACGGAGTTCCGCAAGTTGTTGATGAAACTGGCTGGACGATAATCCTCGACGGGCAATTCGAATATTTTTACGGCGGAGCGGAAAATGATAAAATTACAGTGAAGCCACTTGATGTTCCAAGATTTATTGATGGCGGCGGAAGCGGTAAAGGAGTAGATACAATCATAGTTGATAAAATGGGATTAAATGCTGTGGATGACGGAAACACAATAACTATTGAAGGATACGCGCCGATAACTTATTCCAATTTTACCCAGGTTATTTTAGCCGATCTTACCGATGTAGAAGATAATCCGGTTCTGCCGAATGAATTTAAATTGTATCAAAACTATCCCAACCCGTTTAATCCGACCACAACAATAAAATATTCCATCCCGGGCGTAAAGACGCCATATATGGCGTCTCTACAACATGTCACGTTAAAGGTGTATGATATGCTTGGAAGAGAAATGGTAACACTTGTGAACGAAATTCAAAATCCTGGTACATACCAAGTTAAATTCAACGCAACAGGCTTAGCAAGCGGGTTATACATCTGCAGGTTGGAAACACAGCATTATCGCGAAGCGAAAAAATTAATGCTGCTAAAATAAACAGCATAAAAAAAATTTTCTTTTATGATGAAAGTGATTTTTAGATTAAAAAAATAAACGGGGCTATCATGAAAACGATTATTTATTGTTTAATGTTTGTTATTCTTTTAGCGTCCAACACGATGTCTCAAGTTCAAAAAACCTGGACCGGCAGCCACGGTTCGAGTTGGGGAGATGCAAATAATTGGGATCCGGCCGGAGTCCCGGGTGCAAAAGATGGGGTTTTTATCCCGGGCGGCTCGCCTCTTTGTCATGTCCCGGACGGTTCTATTGCTGTGGGTTCACTTACCAATCAGGGTATGTTACAGATTAATCAAACAAGTTTATCTACCGGAGTAGTTATTAATGCGGGAATAATATCCGTTACCAGCAACTTTTTTATTACACAAAATGGTGACGGCAGTGGTTATAATCCTCTTACAAGCGGTTTTATAAATATGGGAAGCGTTAGCGGTGACAATGCGATCTTTGCAGTTTCACAAAGTTCAAACAGTTGTTTTTTCCCTTTGACGAATTCGGGCTCGATAAACGCAAACACGGTATTTTGTAACGTCAGTCAAATTGATAACAATGAATCGGCATCAGTTCAGGGAAACACAGTATATATGAATTGCTATTCTCCGAATGGATCCGATTCCCCTCCCGAAAATGTGGAACCGGGCACATGCACATTCGGAATCAACTCATCAATTTCAGGACGCGAAAGTACCGGTTCCGGTGAGGATGGGGGATCGGTTTTCATTAATTCAGCAAATACAGTTCACAATTATGGAAATATAAACAGCGGTAACTCATCCGAAGGATGTGCAGGGAATGTAACTATTAATTCGTCATATATCCTTAACAGTGCATCCATTCAGGCAGGAAGCGGTGCTTTAGGAACCGGCTTTGTTAAAGCTTCCGCCAAGGTTATTGATAACGAAGGATCGATTAGTAGCGGCGATAGCCCGGGTAGGAGAGCTAATAATTCTTCTGCAAATCAAAATACTCTGGGGAATATTATTATTGTTGCCGATTCAATAATTTTTAGACCCAACGAGACAGGTTTTATGTTAGCCGATACGCTAAAACTAATTGGAAATCATATCATGTTTTCGGATTTCACGGACTATGCAACAATTTATATGGAAAAGGAAATTGATTTTAATACCTCAGCCAACGGTATTGTGGATTTATCGGGTGTTCACACACAGGGAGGTATAAGCGGCGGAGTTGGATTTAAATCTATCATTCACAGTAATAATGTTATTCCACCGGTAGAAGGATTAAATTTTATTTTTGATTTAGCGCCTGAAATATTTCCCGCCGACGCAGGAATCGTCGATTTGATAGTAACTGCAAATCCGGTGTATTCAAATGCCGGCGGAAGCGGAATTCTTTCAGTCATACTTAAAAATCACTGTCTTTCTGATAAGGCTATCAATTACACGATAACATCTCAAAAAGGCTGGCTTAATGCTTCAACCGGAAATACTAAATCCCTGTCCTTTTTTGAATCCGATACACTTAAAATAGATTTTGTAATTCCGGAAAATGCAGAACAAGGCAGTGCTGATATTATTGATATTACTGCTTCCATCGGCGGATTTTCAAAATCAATAACCACAACAATTACTTCCACAGGTATTCCTTCTCCACCAACAGGAATTGATGCAAATTCATCATCACAAATGCCGACGGATTTTGAGCTTTTTCAAAATTACCCTAATCCGTTTAATCCAACAACAACAATAAAATATTCCATCCCGGGCGTAGAGACGGGGCAACTTGCCCGGCAATTGACGGGTGCCCCGTCTTTACAACATGTAACGTTAAAAATTTATGATGTGCTTGGAAGAGAAGTAAGAACACTCGTAAACGAAATGCAATCACCGGGTAACTATGAAGTTACTTTTAATGCGTCCTGTTTTTCTTCGGGTGTATACTTCTACAGAATTGAAGCTTATGATTTTGTTGATGTGAAGAAAATGTTGTTAATGAAGTAACCAGTTCCATTTTTGAACCGGGCTATAAATGAAACAATTTTAAAATCTTTAATGTAATGGAGAATTGAAATAATCCTTATCTTTGTGGCGCTTCAATTCTCCATCTTCATAACCTTATTGCGGAAGTGATAACTTAACAAGCAGAGGTAGTTATGAAAAAGATCATTGTCTTAATAATTGGCTTATCATTATTTATAGGCAGCTCGTCACCCAAAGAAACGGTTACCTGGACGGGGGCAGGCGATAAGTATTGGGATAATCCGCAAAACTGGAGCAATGGAAAAATTCCCTCGCAGAATGACGATGTAGTTATACCCAAAGGTTCTCCTACATGTGTATATGGTAATCATCATACTAACATTAACACATATCTCTTCTCTAAATCTATAAGAAATGAAGGAGAACTTGTTGTTGAAACTGTTAATGTACAAACGCATAAATTTGAGAATACACAGGATGGAAATGTGACAGTCACCGAGAGTACTACGATTGGATTGCTCGATGGAGTTACTGAGTTTGTAAATGAAGGTTCAATAAGCGGTAAAAAACTGGAGGTAAAAGGCAGTAATGAATATACGTCCACATTTACCAATAATGGAACAATAAGCACAACTTACCTTGGAGTGGAAAATTGTAGTGAAGTTTCAAATACTTCCGAAGGAACGATTAGCGGCTCTATTATTATCTGCAATCACATGAATTCAAATAGTGTCGTTACAAATTCAGGTAATATGACAGCCGGAAGCACAGGTAGTATAATTATTACTTCAGGAAGCTTTACTAATACCCAAACCGGAAATATGAAGACGGGCGATCATTTTGGTGTACAGTGTGAAAATAATGTAGTACTCGCTGGAACAGCAGCCAGCTCCCCGAATAATGGAGGTGATGTTTATATTAAAGCAAATAATGTTGAAATAACCGGAACAGTTGAATCTGGAAATAGTGAATATGGGCATGGAGGAAACTTTACTATAACCAGTAAAAATAATGTATGGATTGATGGGACCGTAAAAGCGGGAGATTGTGAAAATTCTGATGCAGGAAATGTTTGGATAAATGCCGGTAATAGTCTTTTTGCCTCCAAAAATTCACAAATTACAGCGGGTAGTGCATCATATTCAGAATACGCAAAGGATGGAAAGGTAAAAATATCTGCAAAAAGTTCTACCATTATGGGAAAAGTTAGCGCAGGTTCCTCAGGAAAAAAGACTACTATTCCGTATAAACCAGAATTAACACAATTGAATAATTCAATTTCAAAGCTTGATAAAGAAGTCTACTTTAATAATATAACGATTGCCGCTGATAGTATTATTGTTGAAGGAGACTCCGTAAAAATTAGTGCAGATACTTTGAAGATTATGGGAAATTATATAAAGTTCTCCGATAATCCCGGATTCGGATTCATTTATGTTGATGAATTATTAATTATCCAAACCCCTCCGGGCGGCACTGTGGATTTTTCAGGTCGGCAGGATATAGAGGATTTTACTGGAGGACTCAATTATAAAATCAAAATTTTTTCTGATAATATAATTCCCCCTGCCGGCGGCTTTAGTCAAAATTGGCCTCCTGAAATGTATCCTTCGGATGTTTCCATAACAGATGGATATATTTCAGAAACAACTGTTACGGATTCGGCAGGAAGCTCCGGAACATTTGAACTTATAATTCAAAATCAAAGTATGGCGGCAAAAACATTTAATGTGGGAATTACATCTGTTCTTGGCTGGGTAGCAGAAACTCAAACTACAACAAGTGAGCTTCAGCCGTTTGAATTTACGACTCTGTTACTAAATTATTCGATACCGGTTAACGGCGATACTTTAACGGATGAAGTAACAGTGGAGCTTTCTGTTCCGGGATTATTCACAAGTAAATCTGTAAGTTATATTACATCATACCCAACGAATATAACATCTGTCCGAGAATCTTCCGAAATTCCGGTTACATTCATGCTACATCAAAACTATCCCAATCCGTTTAATCCGAGTACAACAATACAATATTCCATCCCGGGCGTAGAGACGCCATATATGGCGTCTCTACAACATGTCACGTTAAAAGTTTATGATGTGCTCGGAAGAGAAGTAAAAACGCTTGTAAATGAAACTCAGAATCCGGGTAATTACGAAGTTACTTTTGATGCAGCGAATTTCGCTTCGGGTGTTTACTTCTTCAGAATTGAAGCTTATGATTTTGTTGATGTGAAGAAAATGTTGTTAATTAAATAGTGCCAAATTAAGCATTCGAATGGTTGGTAAACTTGTAACTAAATAAACGGAGATGTATATTTTGTTATAGCTTTTTAGTGAGAATTAAAATTGTCTAAACATTTAATTGTAATAATGGGGATACAATAATGAAACTGAACAGCTCTAATAATTTATACTTTATCTTCTGTATCAATTCGCTTATAATCTTCATATTATTTTCATCGGCGCCTATAGCTCAAACATGGAATGAGGTCAATACATCTAATGCTCCTTCTGCTAGAGAAGGCGCAGCTATGGCAACCTTGCCAAGCGGAGGAATATTGCTTTTTGGAGGAGGTGTACCGGAACAGGATTTATTTAACGATCTTTTTGTGTTTGAACAGAATGATTGGAGTGAAATTACACCCGGCAATAGTCCTCCAACGCCGCGGAAAGACTTCGCTTCCTGGGTTGAGGAAAATAAATTTTACATTCACGGGGGGCGTGATAATGATGGTAATTTATTCGATGATATGTGGTGTTATGATTCTTTCTTGAACAGATGGGATGAAGTAACAATTAACGGCGAGAAACCGGAAGCCCGTTTTTCACATTCTTCCGCCGTTTTGGAAAATGGAGAGGTTCTTATTGTCGACGGACTCCGAAATTATAATAGTTCCGGATACATTAAAGATGCGTGGATGTATAACACTTCCACTAATCAATTTACAAGGAAAAATGACCCTCCGTTTACTTCATATCATCAGAGAATGTTACCACGGGTTGGTTTAGTTTATAACCTTCAAGTTTATAAAGCACCCGAAAGGATGTATGTCTATGAAGAAGTAGCTGACGCATATACCATATTTAGTTTCGAACTTGATGATCCTGTGCCGGGATGGCTGGACAAGGCTCCATGCTGCGACGCGAAAGAGCATGGTCTATTGGTAATAGGAGGTGAAGAATATAATCAGAAAGGTTATGAAACTGTAGATGGTGTTTGGAAATTTTCGCCGGACGAATTCAAATGGAGCGAAATGCCGAATCTGCCAAAAAAAATATCGTACTCTGCTGCAGTGTATGATGAACCAAACGATAGAGTTATTTTATTTGGCGGTAAAGATGATGAAGGCAATATTTTGAATACAACCTATGAATTCGCTTTTTCGACGACCGGTGTTACTGCCGGATCAGAGTTGCCAATAGATTTTATTCTTTATCAGAATTACCCGAATCCGTTTAATCCGACCACAACAATAAAATATTCCATCCCGGGTGTAGAGACGCCATATATGGCGTCTCTACAACATGTCACGTTAAAGGTGTATGATGTACTTGGAAGAGAAGTTGCTACGCTTATTGATGAAAAGAAATCTGCCGGTACATACGAAGTAAATTTTGACGCTTCGAGTCTTTCGAGCGGCATGTACATTTATCAACTTCGCGCCGGTACGTTTGTAAGTTCGAAGAAATTGATGCTGTTAAAGTAACTTGCCATTGTACCTCCAGGATTTTAAACTGCCCACATAAACATAAAATCCTGGAGGTATTTTACTTGCCATAATTCAATAATAGCTTGATGAAAATTATAATTGTCATTGTTGCACATATGCACATAATGTCCTAACTTCAAATAGAGTTTCGAATATTTTTTTTGATGATACCCATGTTTATAGTTTTTTACCCTTCAATTTGTTGAGTAATATTGTTTGTATGCAAAATATTTTACCAACATAAATAGAGAACACTCCAATGAAAAAGCACACTTGTTTTTTCCTCTCAATAGCATTCTTTTTATTTGCCAATCTTACAAATGCTCAAACAACAAAAACTTTTACTAATGCATCCGGGGATGGGGCATGGCTTAATCCGAACAACTGGTCTCCAGTTGGAGTTCCGGATGTTATTGATGATGTAATAATTCCACCTTCAGTTACGGTGCAGTTGAACAATAATCATGTACAAATAAATAGACTAGAAAACAACGGTTTCTTGGAATATGCTAGTTCGATAGAGTCCGGAACATTGGTTAACTCCGGCTCGATAGCCGCCAGAGAAGGTTCTGAATTGTTGTTTTTGGTAAGAGATAATATTGAAAACAACGGTTTAATAACATGTGATTCGAATGGGGTTTCCCTTTTTGTGGGAGATCAAGTAAATAACAGCGGTTTACTTAAGAATGTGAATTTCATCCAATCGGGAACACTTATAAACTCCGGCTCCATATCCGGATGGGACTATTCCGGTTTGTGGATAGAAGCAGCAGACAATATTGAAAACGACGGAATCATATCTTGTGATTCAAATGGTATTTCACTTTCTGCAAGGAACCGGTTATTTAATAATCTCGGGACCATACACGGCGGATATCATACATGGATTGATGCAGCATCGATTGATAATAATAATAATATTTTTTCCAGATTTGGCTTAACCATAAGTTCAAATGAGCAATTTTATAATTTTGGGAAAATTGCATCGTGTGATTCAAATGGAGTCCCATTTATATTTCAGGGTGATATAAATATTAATTGTATAAACCCTGAAGGAACAGCGCTTTTTTATAATATGGGTACAATTCAAGGCGGTAACGGCGCCCCGGGAATGGGAGGCGATAACATCTATTTCCACACCGATGATTTTCGAAACAGGGGATTTATTAATGCCGGTCTTCCCGGTAATGGCTTTATTGATCCGGGAGGAAATGTATCGGTGTTTTCCAACAAAATCGACAATGCCGGCGTAATTTATTCTCCGTTTAGCGAAATCAGTTTTTTGTGTCAAGTATTTAGGCATAACCCGGTTTTTAACGACAGCCCTAAAAAGTCGGCGTATAATTCCAGTGATATGGTTTTACCCATGAGTGAGTTTTTTAAAATTGAAGCTGATGCAGTTTTCATTGAAGGGAAAGAATTGTCTTTCGGTAATATGGGCGCATTCGGATCCGGGACTACATTAATCGGGACACAAAGCATATATGTTTCGAATACTAATAACGAAAATGCATTTATGGATTTTTCGGAAAACAATTTTGCGGGAACAATAGTATCCGAAAATTTGATTTCGTTTTTAAGCAACAACCTTATTGAACCGGCGGGGGGATTAGCTAATTTATGTTCAATTCCACCTCAGATTAATGCAGGCGGAACCGATTCTTACGGTGGACTTATTCTTGCGGAAGACTTCAGTGATTCCAGCGGTATCTCCGGACAAATAGAGGCGTTCTTCAAAAATCAATGTTCATTCGCTAAAGATTTCTCTTACTCGATAAGCTCAGTTTTAGGATGGGTAGAGCCTGTTACAGCTCAGACCGGAATGGTTGAGTCATGGGATATATTTACGTTTAGCTTGGATTATGAAATTACGGAAAACCTTGCCGAAACCACTGTTGATACCGTAAGCATTGAAGTAATTATGAGTGAGTTCTCGACTCTTAAAAAAAGTATATTAATTACGGGCATACCGGGTGGTACAGTATCTGTTGAAGATAATATTAACGAGTTACCGAATGATTTTTATTTGTATCAAAACTACCCCAATCCGTTTAATCCGACGACAACTATTAAATACGCATTACCCGCCGTAGAGACGGGATATATCCCGTCTCTACAACATGTATCGTTAAAAATATTTGATATACTTGGGAGAGAAGTAGCAACGCTTGTTGAAGCAGAAAAACCTGCAGGTACATATTCAATTACATGGAATGCAGAATCATTACCGAGCGGTGTATATTTTTATAAATTAACATCGGGAAATTTTACCGACGTAAAGAAAATGATTCTACTCCGTTAAAATAATTTCGGCGGAATGTTATTAATGAAATAATATGTCGGAAAAAATAGTATTTTATAAACGAACTCATTCACCAATTATAAAATGGAGCAGTTATGAGAAGTAACAAAATTTTCATTTCCACTTTGCTCGTTTTTATTATATCATTTTTAGCTTTTACGTTTGCCGAGCTCGATCAGGGGTACATTAAAGCATTCGGCTACAGTTCTATTTGCGTTTCAAAAGCTGGTTACCCACAAAAAGATTTTTATGATGCTTCGCAGTTTGAATTCACCGGCGGCAAATTCTTTGTTGAAACTGGCGGGTCAATAAATCTTAGAGCGCTTTGCCCGCAAGGGAAAACTTACGATGATTTGTTGAAACAGTTCAACAATAAACACAAAGAATTTAGCAAGATGACTGAAGAACTTGTTTATTGGAAGATTTATTCCAACTACGATTTTGTTGGAAATAAACTTTTCGATAAATGGCCGTCGGATTCCGAGGAAATGCTTCATGCAAATCAACCGTTGTGTTTTATAACTTATAATACAACAAGCGGAATTCGCGATTGGATTACCTCAGGTGTTGATTGGACTGATACCGAAGGAAATGATATGCAGATGGATGTTGGCAACTGGCTATCATCCGCTAAACCGGGGTGGCAATTGTATATTCTTCATACTGTAGGATTCAGACGCAACTGCCCCGAAGACAAATTCTGGGATTACAACCAAGGAAAAGAAGTCATCCCCATTGCATATGAAATGGCGAAACCTTTTGCTGTTGCTATCGTAGAGGTGAAATAGCTATTCACTGTTAAATAGATGTTTGTTTTAGATTCCCGGAATTTGATTTGGTATGCAATGATAAAAATTCCGGGAATTTTTATAACAACCTTTTTTCGTGTAATAATCATTTCTAAAATTTTCATTTTGAATTATGCTCTTAACTTAATATACTGAGTTAGTTAATCAATCAATGAGGTATTAATGGATAAGTTTATGCAAGCCGCTATTGACGAAGCGCAAAAAGGATTGGACGAAGGTGGAATTCCAATCGGTTCGGTGATTGTTCATAACAGAAAAATTATTGGGCGGGGACATAACCGACGCGTTCAAAAAGGAAGCGCTATCCTTCACGGTGAAATAGATGCTCTGGAAAATGCCGGAAGACAACCGGCATCAATTTATAAAGAATCTGTTTTATATACTACTCTATCCCCATGCTCAATGTGTTCAGGCGCTATTCTACTGTATGGAATTCCGAGAGTGATTATAGGCGAGAACAAAACTTTTATGGGCGAGGAAGAATTATTAATCTCAAGAGGAGTTGAAGTTACGGTATTGAATGATGAAACATGCATTAAAATGATGAGCAAATTTATTAAGGACAAACCGCAGCTTTGGAATGAAGACATAGGAGTGGAAGATCAAGAATAAGATTATGATTAAGAATATGAGCAAGAATAAGATAAATGGATTTAAAATAAACTTGAGAGCAATTTATGACATTCAAAAATAATGTAGTTATTATCACCGGCGCTTCTACAGGTATTGGAAAAGAGATGGCAAAGCAACTGGCAAAGCAGGGGGCTCTGCTTTCAATAGCCGCGAGGGATATAAACAGGTTATATGAAGTCGCTGCCGAATGCAAAAACCTTGGCGCGAATGTTCTGGCAGTTCAAACTGATGTTGCCGAAAAAGATCAATGTAAAAATCTTATCGATAAAACTATTTCGGAATTCGGAAGAGTTGATTGTTTGTTCAATAATGCCGGACTATCAATGTGGGCGCGGTTCGATCAAATTACCGATCTCGATCTGTTTGAAAAAATTATGAGGGTAAATTATCTCGGGAGCGTTTACTGTACTTATTATGCTCTCCCCTATCTCAAACAAACGAAGGGAAGAATTGTCGGCATATCAAGTTTAACCGGAAAAACGGGCGTTCCAACCCGCACCGCTTATTCTGCTAGCAAACACGCAATGGCTGGATTCTTCGATTCACTGCGAATCGAATTGGCGGACTCCGGCGTCTCAGTATCAATGATTTATCCCGGATTTGTTGCCACCGAAATGCGCGAACGAGCATTTGGCTCTGATGGAAAACCACTCGGTAAAAGTCATCTTGATGAAACAAAAGTAATGAGCGTTGAAAAATGTGCCGCATTAATCATCGAGGCAATATCAAAACGTAAACGCGAATTGGTGATGACATCAAAAGCGAAACTTGGATTGTGGATGAAGCTAATAGCCCCGCAGCTCGTGGACAACACAGCGCGCAAGTCGATTGAAAGAGGGAAATAAAATTATTCTAACTAATTTCAATCCAAATTCATATTAAATTGCTTTGCTTTTTGAACTACACCAATTATTGCGTGTATTCTCTATCATTGCCATTCTATTGCAATTCACGCATCTCATTTGTAAAAGAAATGTAAAACTATCCCTTAAAGACCTATTTACCTGCCGTACGGAATAATCTTTTCTAATAATATCATTACATTAGTATAAAATAAATGGTTCTTCTTATTTTATTGGAAAATAACAGCTCGCGCTAATTGTCCTCCCGCAATTAAGATTTGAACCGCATCATTTATCAGCTTCGAGATACAACATGGCAACATTTAGACAACACAAATTTCACATACCTGTGCTTGGAGTCGGCTACTCGGTAGATGCACCGGTTAAAGTAGCAAAGTACGGTATCTCTTCCGTTATCTCGCTCGTAGATGACGGCATAATGGAAGAACTTCGCAAACATTATTTAGAAAAGATTGGTCAACCTTATGAACGAATTCAATCGTCGGAAGAGGATTCGCGCGCGCGTAGAATAACTGAATATCTTAACACTGTAAATCTGCTCGTAAAAGATCAAATCATAAAATTAAAAAATTCAGTTCTTGAAAAAAGCAGCGACCTTACCAGGTTTTTTGAAATGCTTCCGAATCGTTCGGAATTAAAAATTTTATATAACAGAATGCTCGGCGAAGAAGATCAAAAACAAAAAATGGAAATTCAAAATCAACTATGCGAACTAATTGAGCCAGGCTCAATCGATGTGAACATTATGACGAAGTTGGATAAAGTTAATTACGACAGTGCCGGAAATCCTCTGCCCCCTGAATTTAATGATGCTCATTCCGCATTGCGGGGTTTCGCAAAAAGCGATCTCGAAAGTTCGATAGTATTTTCCGCCGGAATGAATCCACGTTTATATAGTTACATCGAAACCTTTGATGATTTTTATCCCAAAGCTGACGGCAGTATAAAAAAGAAAATCACGATTAAAGTCAGTGATTTCCGCTCGGCATTAATCCAGGGAAAATTTTTAGCTAAAAAGGGATTGTGGATTTCCGAGTTTCGTATCGAATCAGGATTGAACTGCGGCGGGCACGCATTCGCAACTGATGGTCTCTTATTAGGTCCCATCCTCGAGGAATTTAAAAATAGAAAATCGGAATTGCTTCAGTCGCTGTTAGAAATTTATTTGCCTGCTCTATCGAAAAAAGGAATTATTGTTGACGGTGAATCAATGAATTTTGAGGTTACCGTTCAGGGTGGAGTGGGAATAAATTCGGAGCAGGAGTTTCTTCTCAGGTATTACGAAGTAAACTCCGTTGGCTGGGGAAGTCCGTTTTTATTGGTGCCGGAAGTGATGAATGTTGATGAATACACACTTCAAAAACTTTGCGATGCAGGCGAGGACGATATTTATTTAAGTGAAGTTTCTCCGCTCGGTGTTCCATTTAATAATTTGCGAGATAATAGTAAAGATATCGAAAAACAGCAGCGGGTAGCAAATAACAAACCGGGTAGCGCATGTAAGATCAAATACTTAGTTTCAAGCAAGGAATATTCCGACAAACCATTGTGCACTGCTTCGATAACGTACCTGAAAAATAAAATTGCCGCTCTTAAAGAAAGCGATATGACTCAAAACGAATTTGAAGAACAGTATAACAAAGCCGTCGATAAAGTATGCCTCTGCGAAGGACTAACCGTTCCCGCATTGATTGTTAATAATATTGAAAGTCCAAAACAAAGTCGGGCAACCTCCGTTTGTCCCGGACCCAATCTTGCATATTTTTCGAAAGTAAGTACGCTTAAGGAAATGGCGGATCATATTTACGGACGAATAAATTTAATTACTCATTCCTCCCGTCCGAATATGTTCGTAAAGGAACTATCAATTTATATCGAGTTCCTCAAGAAAAAGATTGAGGACAACACAAAATCTTTTTCGGCGCAAGTAGAAGCCAATCTCAATACTTTTACAAATAATTTGATGGACGGAATAAATTATTACAGAAATCTTATCCCGGAAATGATTGAAGAACCCGGTAAAGTAAAAGAGAAAATGAGAGAGGAACTTGAAGAACTGGAGCAGAGGCTATTGTCTCTTTCTACTAATCCAATTTCGAGCTTCAGAAATTTGGCTGTTCAAAACACAGCTTGAGATTTATTTATAACTACTCTAATTCAGAATCTTAATCACTTCGCGGTGAATTTTCCCACCGGATGCAACGATGCTATTTCCTTTCACTGCGTCATTTCCGCGATAATCGGTTATTACTCCGCCTGCTCCTTTCACAACCGGAATCAATGCCATCAAATCCCACAGCGACATGATTGGGTCAATCATAATATCCGCATAACCGGTAGCTAAAAGATAGTAACCGTAGCAGTCACCCCACTGCCTGTACAGCTTAACTTTTCTCATCAGGTTTTCGAACTTAGTAAGATTTTGAAATTGATCTATGTTCAAATGATCGGTTGTAAGCAGCACAGCCGAAGAAAGATTACTGCACTCACGCACCTGAACTAACTTTCCATTTAATTCCGAAGTAAGATTATCTCCAATCAAAAATTCATTCAGGACAGGCTGATTGATTACTCCCAGAATCGGTTTCCCGTTTTTCATTAGAGCTATCAAAGTGCCGAACGTAACCGCGCCGCAGATAAAACTTTTTGTACCGTCAATCGGATCGAGCACCCATTTGTACTCCGCGCTCTCGTTGTGATTACCGAATTCTTCGCCTATGATTCCATGCGTTGGAAATTCCTTCATTATCAATTCACGCATTTCCTCTTCAGCCTTTTTATCCGCGATAGTCACTGGTGATTCATCGGCTTTCGATTCGACTGCTATCTCTGATCGAAAATATTGCCGGATAATTTTGCCGCTTTCTTCGGCAAGCACCCTCGAAAAATTTTTGATGGTTGTTAATTCGTCCATTTTCACCCTTTAATATTATGAGTATAAGTCTTAAAAATAAACCGCATTCAAATTTAATAAACTCGCGTGAATACAGTATCATTTTCTATTTGAGTATATTTCGGATAATATGAAATTAGTTGATGCAAATCCTGAAAATATAAAAGAAGCCGCAGCAATTATTAAAAGCGGCGGACTCGTTGCTTTCCCAACCGAGACTGTGTATGGTTTGGGAGCCGACGGACTTAATCCAATCGCCGTAGCAAAAATATTCGAAGCCAAAAAACGTCCTGCGTTCAATCCGTTGATTTTACATATCTACAACATCGATTGGCTCAAGAAGTTAACTGTTTTCAATGACGAAAGAGTATATCAGCTAATCAATAAATTCTGGCCGGGACCATTAACATTGGTCCTACCCAAAACAGACGTGGTTCCGGACATCGTTACTTCCGGCAATGAAACGGTTGCTGTGCGAATGCCGGATCATCCTGTTGCTCTAAAATTAATTGAAGAAAGCGGAACTCCAATTGCAGCGCCGAGTGCAAACAAGTTCGGGCATTTGAGTCCGACCGATGCGCAGCATGTAGCAAAAAGTCTCGGTGATAAAGTTGATTTGATTCTTGACGGCGGGAAATGCACAGTCGGTGTTGAATCAACCATACTCGAAGTAAACGAAAGCGGAATTATCTTATTACGTCCCGGCGGTTTATCGAAAGAAGAAATTGAAAATGAAATCGACGAGATTAAATTAAAGAAAAAAAGTGCAGCAAAACCAAATTCACCGGGGCAGCTTCCTTTTCATTACTCTCCGAATATTCCATTGTTTTTTTTAACGGTGGAGAAGTTGCACAAATATCGTAATCACAAAATCGGCGTGTTGTTTTTTGATACGTTGCATAGTGATTATGAGTTTACATCTGGAAAAGTTTTATCATCAACCGGGAATTTAAAAGAAGCCGCTGCAAATCTTTTCAAATATCTTCATGAATTTGAAAAAGAAAATGTGGAAGTAATTCTTGTTGAGCCGGTGCCGGAAACGGGATTGGGGCTTGCGATAATGGACAGGCTGAGGAAGGCTTCGAAGAAGTATGAAAATTGAGTTAGAGAATTTAATGGATAGATAGTGTGAATTAATCCAGCTGTCAATTAATTTTCGAATTCCCTTACAGATATTTGCGATTGTCTAATTATTGATTTGAGAGTGCCTATTTTAATTTCTTTATGATTTGGTATTGGTACTGTAATCGTAGTTTCCGTCAATTTCTTTTGCATAATTATGTGGCTGCCCTTCTGTCGAATAGATATGAATCCATGCTTTTCAAATATTGCGCAAACTTCTTAAGCAGATAAAACTTTTAGCCTACCCAACAGCAACCTCAAGACGTGTAATAAATACTTCGTCGTGCAGTCTTTCGCTAATTTCATTTGGAGAGGCTGTTTCAAAGAATAACTCAATTGCCTCTTTCAGATTTAAACGCGCTTCTTCTACTGAATAACCCTGGCTTGCGATATCTAATTCGGGACACAATCCAACATACATATCATCCTCGCGTTCAATAATAGCCGTAAATTGTTTCTTGTTTGGCATTATATCCACCTTTCTTTTTAATGCATGATAAATTTAGTGAAGTAATAACACTTTGGCTAATTATAGACGTAATTAAAAATCGTGCGTTATTTTATTCGCTGCTTTCCTCCGGTCGTAATTCTTTTATTGCATTTGTAAGAAAATTAGGGATAACGGTTTTTCGGGTTAACGGAATACTCATCGGTTCTTCGAGAAGCCGGAGCATTTCGAAATATTTTTCTTCACCGTAATTTGAAACTACATGTTCTTTTCTTTCCGGCTGGCGAAAGTGATAATACATACTTGCGGGATCAGCTTCCGGATGGAACTGTGTGCCGACAATCTCATTTGAAATTCTAACACCCATTATTGCACGTTCCAATGCAATATGTGGGCGGATTTTTTCGAGAGCGATTATCCTGGCGCCAAATTCATCAATCACTTTTTTATTCGGCTGCACAACCTGGAAATCACGAAAGTCAGCACCATAAAAAGGTACTGGCAATCCTTTCAAAATCGATTCATTCAATCCGTCTTCCGTTTTGTGGACCGGCATAACACCGAATGATTTTGAATTTCTTTTTGTTACCTCGCCGAATTTGAAATGGCGCGCCATCAACTGAAATGAATGACAGATAAAGAAAATGTATTTTTTGCCGGTAGAGTTTTTTTGATTGTGATTCCAAATTTTATCTATCAACTCGAAATATTTTTTCTCCCAGGCGGAACCTTCACCTTCGAACGGACTGCCCGGTCCGCCGGATGAAATATAAACATCATATTTGTCGGAAGGTATTTCGTCTTTATATCTTGCATCATAAACTTTATATTGAACCGAAATATTTTTATAGCGGCAGTCAAATTCATGCAATAAATCCTTAATGCATCTCATCCCCTGGTTTACTTCGTTGTTGTACAGATCTATTACCGCAATATTTATAGTTGTCGAACTCAAAAAAATCTCCTTTCAGATACATTCAAATTTTGAGGCGAAAATATAAACATTATCATCCAACGTAGCTAATGCAGATCAAATCAATCTCCCTCAAATCTTAGGTTGCTAAAAGCCGGTCAAATAAGTATTTTTTGCCGACTCGAAAACGATTTAGTTATATAAAAATTTAATTCGAAGAAAATGGAGTAAAAATGTCCAAAGAAATGATTCTTGAAAAGCAGGCGCAGGCTGCCGAAATATTGAGAGAAAAAAATATAGATATGTGGTTAACATTTGTGCGTGAGACAAGCAATATAAAAGATCCAATGCTTGATATGATTGTTGGTACCGGAGCAACATGGCAATCAGCTTTCATTATCACAAAGAACGGCGACACCGCTGCAATAATCGGTTCGCTGGAGCTTGGGAATATGAGAGCAGTCGGTACATTTCGAAATGTAATTGGATATTTGAAATCCATCAAAGAAAATTTGCTCGATGTTCTGTTCAAATACGATCCCCAAAGCATTGCAATAAACTTTTCAAGGAATTCCACGCTTGCGGACGGGTTGCCATATGGATTGTATCTTGAATTATTAGATCACTTAAAAGACACTCCATTCGCGGAAAGACTTATAAGTTCCGAAGAAATTGTTGCCGCATTAAGAGGAAGAAAATCACCAGCCGAAGTACAATTGATGAAAGAAGCTATAAAAGAGGCGCTAAAAATTTTTGATGAAGTAACCTCCTTTATTAAACCAGGTATGAAAGAAAAAGAAGTAGCGGACTTTGTCCAAAAATTAGTTTTCGAAAGAGAATTTGAATTAGCATGGGATAAAGAATATTGCCCATCGGTTTTCTCAGGCCCTGAGACTGCGGGCGCTCATGCCGGTCCAACCGAACGTATGATTGAAAGAGGTCATGTAATAAATATGGACTTCGGCGTGAAGATTAATGGATACTGTTCCGATTTACAGCGGACATGGTACGTCTTGCGTGACGGTGAAGAAAAACCGCCCAAGGAGGTAATGCGTGGATTTAATGTTATCAAAGATGCAATCCACTTTGCAGCCAAGGAATTAAAACCCGGTAGAGAAGGATGGGAAATTGACGAAATCGCAAGAGGATACATTACTAGAAACGGATACGATGAATACCCGCATGGACTCGGTCATCAGCTTGGCAGAGTTGCTCACGATGGCGGCGCTTTCCTTGGTCCGAAATGGGAGAGATACGGAAATCTTCCGTATTTAAAAATTGAAGAAGGCAATGTATTTACACTCGAACCGAGATTGACAATTCCGGGTTACGGGATTGCAACAATTGAAGAAGAAGTAATTGTAACGAAGAATGGATGCGAGTTTATTTCTCCGATGCAGGAAGAAATTTATTTAATTAGATAAGGGCACTGGAAGATTATCTTCAATGAGGACTTCAATATAGGCTTGTATTGCTTCTCGGATATTTGTAACTGCTGCTTCTTTACTTTCACCCTGACTAATACATCCGGGAAGGCTTGGACACTCGGCTATCCAGAAACCATCTTCACCCGGATGAATAATTACCTGTCTCATTTTTTACTCTAACTCGTTGATTAAATTTAGTGTTACCTATAAAAAATAGCAACCTAAGAATTTATAGTACACGACAATTTTTCCTATTAAAATTCAACATCTCCGCCGTTCATATCATCGCCGTTTCTGTCTTTCTTTTCGCCATTTTTATAATTGTTAAAATTGAATCGTGCATTCAACATCAGCATGGGCGATTCCGGCAGACCCTGCGAGTATCTGTAAAAATTGTCCGATTGGGATGTTGATTCCCATTTCATCGTTCCAAACAAATTTCTTGCTTGCAGCGTTAACGATAATTGTTTCTCGAATAAATCCTGTTTTACTGCAAAATCCAACGAGAAAAATCCTTTTCGTTCTCCCTGAGCGGAAACAGAGGGACTGTTGTACATTCCATTAATCTGAAGAACCGTTGCATCGGATATTTTAAAACTATTATTCAACCTCGTATTCCAGTTAAAACTATTTTTATCAAATGACTCATCATCGTATTGTCCTTCAATCCAGTATTTGTAAAGATTGCCCATCAAATTCACATTCCAGAAAATCAGAGGATCGAAATTAATCAGCAGTTCGGTGCCAAAAGCAAAGTCCTTTCCAATGTTCACCGGGGAAGACAAGTTAATGTTATCATCATATACCGATTGAATTTGTTCAATCTTGTTATTATTTATTCTGTAATAAATATCCGTTGAGATTATGCTTTTACCAAAAAGCAATTGGTAACTCATCTCGTATGAATCAATAAATTCCGGGAGAAGCGATGGATTTCCTTTACGAACATTATACGCATCCATCCACGTTATAAACGGTTCGAGCTGCCATCCATGCGGACGATGAATGCGTCGGGTATAACTCATCATCATCTGGTTAACTTCATCGATCTTATATGAAAAATGAAGAGTCGGAAAATAATCCCACCTATCAATTATATATGATTGATTTTCTTTAGCCGGAGTAATTTTTTGATCTGTGTACTCGGCTCGCAATCCGGCTTGAAATCCGATAGATAAAATTTTTCCAGAATACATTGAATAAATTGAGTGCGTATTCATTTTGTACTCGGCTGATTTACTATATAAATCATTATACATGTAATCAAGAATATCAGGATCGTATTCAAAATATTCCGTATTCTCCTCCGAATTTTCTAACTCACTCTGGAATCCTGCTTCGAATTTACTTTCTTCACTTAAAGGCAAAACATAATCCGCCTTAATTCTAAATTCGTTTTCCGGATCCGAGCCTGAATCTTTTTGACCGCTGACTATTTCGGAGAGGCTGTTCATTCTGTTATAAAAAGATGATTCCTCGGTAGTCCCTTTCTCTAAATAGGCTTCACCGTAAAGTTCATGCCCGTCTTTCGAAAATTTCTGATTAAAATTAAAACCCAGAGAAAAATTATCACCGCCTCTTTCACGCTGGCTGTCGGTTTTATAATTCTGTTGCGCAGAGCTCAAATTATTCCATTCGGTATAGAGTAATCCGGAGCCCATTTTCATTTTCCGGTTGCTGTATCTTCCGTTGAAAGTCAATGCACTGTTTTCCCATAAACTAAATCCAATCGATCCGCGTAAACCGTAAGATTCCCTTCCCCTTGTTCCACTGCCTGAAGAATTATTAAAAAATTGATTCCCCTCAAATATTGTCCAGCTTTCACTTTTACTTTCCGATTCCATCATTCGTTTGTTATAATCCACACCGAGTATGAATTCAACATCCGAGACTTTGTAACTAAACAAACCCTCCGAACCGTATTTATTATTTAATCCGCCATTCAAAGTCAGTACGCCGCTAATTCCATTCATTTCATTCTTTTTTAGAATAACGTTAATAATGCCTGCTGTTCCTTCGGGATTATATTTAGCAGAAGGATTAGTGATAATCTCAATATTCTCGATTGAGCCTGCCGGAATTTGCTGAAGCGCCTCACTTCCGCCGATTAACGAAGGGCGTCCGTCAATCAACAGTGTAAAATTTGTGCTACCCCGCAGACTCACATTCCCGTCAATATCAACGGTTATCGATGGAACATTCTCGAGCACATCCACAGCAGTACCGGATAAAGTGGTAATCTGCTGGTTGACGTTAATAACTTTTTTATCTATTTGATAGGTAATGGGAGCCTTTTCACCACTCACAATAACTTCATCTGTACTGTAGTTTTCCGGTTCGAGAAATATTTCGCCGAGATCGAGATTTGTTCCTCTCCCAATTGAAATAGAATCAACAGTTTTTTCCTGGAATCCAATGAAGCTTACTTTCAAATAATACTCGCCCGGTCGAACAGGTGAAATTTCAAATGTACCGTCGTTACCGGTTATTGAGCCCGTTAGTAATTTATCTTCATTCACTGAGAAAAGAGCGGCATTGGCATATTCCATCGGCACTTTGGAATTAGTATCTAAAACTTTTCCTTTGATTGAATTCATTGGTCGATTCATATTGCCCGGTCGCTCCTGAGCATTTGCATTATTCGAAATCGATAAGATTAATAGTGCGAACAACATAATATAAAAGTACTTCATTACTTCTCCTTTCACATACAGAATTAGGGATTATTTACTTCGGATTAGACACAGAAGTATCATCAGCGGGTTTAACTGATTATATGCCCCCGCGAAATAAATTTTTGATTTATTCCCCGGTAACAAAATCTATTTTTGATGATGCGGAATTACAGTCTGTTTTATCTTAGAATGAATACCTGCCAATCACGAGAATCTATTTTGAATTTAACTGTGTTTCCTTCCGTTCTAATTCGGCTTTTGTCTTTTAGACTTTCCAGCTCTTTTAACTCGTAATAAACCGGCAAATTGAAATTTAGTTCCTGCGGATTATTACTTTTATTTAATACAACTAAAATTATTTCGTTGGCATCCGAGCGTACATAAGCAAATATTTTTTGATCAGCCCGGATAGTGTAAAAATCACCGTAACGCAGTGCGCTGTGTTCTTTCCTTAGATTTATAATCTGCCTGACTTGCTGAAGCGTATTCTTTTCGCCGTCGCTTAAATTTTCATTGAAGCGCATCATCCGTCTGTTATCGGGATCGGTGGCGCCGCTCATTCCGAACTCGCTGCCGTAATAGATTACAGGCAAACCGGGAATAGTATTCATGTAAGCCATGTACAAAATTAATTTTTTATAACTC
>JAZDFC010000091.1:0-84551 GCA_043808235.1 bacterium | reverse complement strand
AAAAAATTATTTTCGTTGCGGATTTTTTTTCGCAAAGCTTTTTCACAACTTCAAACCCGGTTAACCCGGGCATGTTTATATCGAGAATGGCGATAGCAGGTTGGGAAGTAAGTATTTGACTCAGAACTTGCTCTCCATCTGTAGCGGAGGATATAATATCCAATGAATTATCCTCGCTTATTACATCGAGTAATCCTTTCAGGAAAATGGGGTGGTCATCAGCAATGGTAAGTTTAATTTCATTCATCTTTCCATACCTTGGGAATGGTGATTAATAATGTTGTGCCTTTTTCTTCGCCTGAACCTATCTGTAAATTTCCACTTAATAATCGCGCCCTTTCGTACATTCCTTTTAATCCAAATCCAACACTGCTTTTTAAACAGTTGCCGATAAATTCCTTACTCATCCCGTTACCGTCATCAATTAATTTTATTTTAATCTGCTCATCTTCGTTGATAATAGTAATGATGGCATTTTTTGCCGCTGAATGTTTAATAATATTGTTTATTCCTTCCTGGATAATTCTGAAAATATTTATTTCCGCTTCCGGTTTGAAAATGCTGTCGATAAAATCTACGGATTGGGAGATTCTAATGTCGGTAGTTTCAAACGATTTGCCAATAATCGATTGAATGGTTTTTGTCAAACCCAGTTCATCCAAATGATATGGATGCAAATTGTAAGCAATTTTTCTCACATCATTAATTGATTCGAGCGCAATTTCGGAAATTGATTCAATCTGTGTTTTAGCTGTATCAAAGTCGGGTTTTTTTAACGCCATTTTTGCCCGGTTGTTGATGATGAGCAGATTTTGTCCAAGTCCGTCATGCAGTTCGGATGCCATTCGCTTTCTTTCATTTTCCTGCGAGTCAATTAATTGTTGAGAAAATTTTTGCTGGGCTATCGTTCCTTTTTTCAAATTATTAATTCGTCTTTGATATGCATAAGCGGCAATCAAACCAAGAAATCCAATCGCCAAAAATCGGAACCACCAGGTCATCCAATAAGGCGGATGTACAATTATTGAAAGTGAAGTTCCGGTTCTATTCCAGACGCCGTCATTGTTTGAAGCAATGACTTTAAATGTATATTCTCCCGGATCAAGATTAGTATAATCGACAAATCGTTTGCTTCCGGCGTAGATCCATTCTTTATCAAATCCTTCCATTTTATACTTGTACTGATTTTTATTAGGACTTGTGAAATCGAGCGCTGCAAACTGGAAAGAAATGAAATTTTGGGAGTAGGATACTTCCAGAATACCGGCACTTAATATCGAGGCTTCCGGTATTTGTTTATTCATTATTTTGATTTCCGTAATTACTACTTGGGGTATATGAGTGTTATATTTTATACTATCCGGATGAAATACATTCATTCCGTTTATACCGCCAAAAAACATTTCTCCTTTATTGTTTTTAAAGTACGCACCGGCATTGAATTCTTTACTCTGCAATCCATCGGACACATCAAAATTTGTGATGCTCATATTGTCGGGATTATATTTTGATAATCCGTTATTGGAACTCAACCAAAGATTACCCTTAGCATCTTCAAGAATACCGTAAATTGTATTGGAAGGAAAACCGTCTCTCCTTAAATAACATTTGAAAATTTGCTTGTTCTTATCAAAATAATTAAGACCATTCCCGTCGGTTCCTATCCACATATTCCCCGCATGATCTTCGAAGATAGACATAATTTTGTTACTACTAATTGTATTTGGATTATAGGGATCGTGTCTGTATGCTATGAATTTATTGTTATCGCGAATATATTTTATCAGTCCATTTTCAGAACTAATCCAAACATTGTGCTCACTATCTTCAAAAAATCTAATTGCTGTTGCCAAATATTTGTTATTCTCAACAATAGAGTTGCTATTAAAATTGGAAAATTTCTGTGTCTCCGGATTATATTGGACTAATCCAACTTTACCTACACCAAACCAAACTATTCCTTTGTGATCGATAAAGATTTTATAGATTACATTGTCCGCAATATATTTCTTCCATCCCGGAGTGTCGGTGTAGTGAAAAAATTTGTCACCATTATAGTCGTATCTATCTAATCCGTTAACAGTAGCAATCCATATATTGTCCTTCGAATCTCCGGCGATAGAATATATAAGATTGTTGCAAATTGAATTTTTATCCTTAGGAGAATGATTATATTCTATGCATTCGTTAGTCTTTCTGTTCCATCTGAAAAGCCCGGTTTCGGTTCCAATCCAAATGATGCCTTTGTTGTCCTCGTAAATTGCCCAAACATATGTTAATCTCTCAAGAGGTCCGCCCATTTTCTTACCTCCAACTTGCAGAAATTTAGTATTCTCAAGATTAAATTTATTTATGCCAATATCTGTTCCTATCCAAATATTACCGCTGAAATCCTGAATCCCGGTCCAAACATAATTATTGGATAAACTATGCGGGTCAGACGGATTGTTACAATAAAATGAAAATTGATTTTGTTTCTCATCAAATTTTTGTAATCCGCGTGTTGTTCCCATCCAAAGAGTTCCTGAGATATCTTTGAAAATCGACCAGAACCGATACCCCTGTGCATCCGTATCTCCTTTGAAAGTAATATCGAAATTTTGAAATTTATTCTTTAATCTATCAAATCTGGCAAGGTAATGATTAGCTCCTACCCACAAATTATTTTGTTTATCTAAATATAAGATTGAGATATAGTTTTCTCTTTGTTGAAGAAATAATCCTTTATCATTCTTGTAATTAAAAAACTTATTGGTTGCTCTATCAAGAATGTTCAGACCGTCTTTTGTTCCAATCCAAAGCGTTTGCTGCTGGTCCTCTATAATCGCATAAACCGTATTATCACTTAAACTATACGGATCATTGGAATCGTTTTTGAAATGCATAAATTTATTTTTGTATCTATCATATTTAATAAGTCCGCCTCCCTGAGTCCCCATCCATATAATTCCGTCATTATCTTCGTTAATAGTCCAAATATTTTTATAGTTTAAATCATCGGAATTTCCCAAGCTATAATTTAGATGCCTAAATTTATTTGTCGTCTTATCAAGAATGTCGACACCATTATCATACGTTCCAATCCATAAGACTCCCTTTTTGTCTTCATATATACAATTAATATCATTACTCGAGATAGAATTACTATCGAATGGATCGTGGTAATAAACAGTAAAGTTATACCCATCGAATTTGTTTAAACCGTCAAAAGTGCATATCCATAGAAAGCCTTCTTTGTCCTGGATAATGCAATTAACCTGTGTTTGTGAAAGACCTTCATCAATCGAGTAATGCTCGAATTTAATATCTGTGGATTGGGCAATTAATATGCTCGGGATAGAAAAGAACAACCAGTAGCGCTTTAAATTTAGCATTAGAAAATTAAGAAAAAGTTAGATTTATATTTGTTTCAAAAATAATTCGCGCTGAAGATTTTTACTTAAAAGACAATCAACTATTTCATTAAGCCGAGTGCACCGGAAAAAAATTTCTCGTTGGTTGTCGATACTTAAAATAAGAATAGTCGGCAATAAATCACAAGCTAATTAAGTCTAAGAGTCACCTTATCAACATACACATTTACTTTTTTTAAAGCTTCGTTTTTTGTGGATACTTCTATATCGCCGGAAATTTTTTGAATCAAATCATCAGAGTAATTTTCATTCCAATCAAAACCGAGCCGCATGTAATAACAATCGGACATCAGCTCACCTTCGTCGAAATTGGGGTACCCGCCGTAATCCCATCCGAAACCGGAGAACGTAAAATCTTTGCCGTTAAGTTTAACAAGTTCTTTGAGTGTTGTCCCGATCTTAATTCCGTTGCTCAAAATCCAATTTGAATTAGCGCCGTTAAATTCAATAAATTCCGGCGCGATAAATTGGTTTCCCTCTTTCCACTTGATAATTAGAGAATCCGGTGTGCCGGGGAAGAGGATTGTACACTCGTATTCCTCTGTGCCTTCGGCGTAATATTGTTTCTGTATTGTTACTTTATCCTTTCCGAATTTTTTAATCAAATCGGTTTGAGTTGTTTTTGAATTGATTATGGAATTGCCTTCGCAAACCGTCAGTTTGAAATACTCATCCTTCATATGCTGTGCAAATGAATTTGATGATATGAAAGACATGACGATGAGGAGTAGAATGTTTTTTATAAATGAAGATTTCATGTGCTTGTCTCGATTATATTTTTGAAAATATTTTTTTAAGTAATCTAACGTACTATTTAATATAAAGCCTTGGTACGCGTGTGTTTATATTTGTTAAAATTTCATACGGGATTGTCCCTGCCCATTCAGCAAGTTCCTCAACCGAGATAGACTGCGATCCGTTCTTTCCAATTAAAATTGCTTCGTCGCCGTTGAAAGCGCTGTCTTTCTCAATATTTACAACAATCTGATCCATAGAAATCGTTCCGATAACCGGATAACGGTTTCCATTAATAAGTACTTTTGCTTTGTGAGAGGTGCTTCTGAAATATCCGTCACCGTAACCGACGGGAACAGTTACAGCGCGAACATCATGGTCGGGCGCCCATGTTGAGCCGTAACCAACCGGCTGACCAGCTTTGATTACTTTGAAGTAAACAATCAGTGATTTCCATGTTAATGCCGGTTCCACTGCCACGGATTTTAAAACTTCGCCGGAAGGGTAAACTCCGTAAAGCAAAATCCCCGGGCGAACCATATCGAAATTAGCTTCGGGAAATTGTAGTATGCCGCCGGAGTTTGAAGCATGACGTATCGGCATTGGGAGTGAATGTTTTTCAAAGAAATGCAGTACTTCGTTAAATCTTTCCAATTGAAGTTTGGTAAAACTTTTATCACTCAATTCCGAATTGGCGAAATGAGTAAATATTCCTTCGACGTCGATGTTGCGGCATCGCATTGCCGCCTCAAGAAATTTTTCGGCGCTGTAATAATGCACGCCAATCCGTTCCATTCCGGTATCAATTTTAAGATGGACTTTTCCTCTTTTGTTCATCGTTTTTGCAAGCTCATCAACTTGATTAAGCTTTTCAATTGATGATGCGGTAATTGATAAATCATGTTTTAGAAAAATCGGGATCTGGTTGCCCCAAATTCCGCCGAGTACGAGGATTGGAATATTTATTCCATTCTCCCGAAGAAGAATGCCTTCTTCCAAAACAGCAACTCCCAGGTAATCGGCTTTTAATTCCTGCATTAATTGAGCTACACGAATAAGTCCATGTCCGTAAGCATTGGCTTTGAGAACCGGCATTACTTTAGCCGGCGCAACATGTTCTTTGATGGCGATGAAATTATTTTTTAGTACATTCAAATTGACGATCACATGGGTTGGTCTAATGATTTCGTCGAGACTTATTACAGGATAATTTGTTGTTTTATTCATAATCGAAATAAAATGTTCTTTACAAAAATACGATTTTGATATTCATTTGTTTCATTGAGGGTTAACATATTTGACTATATTTTGAATGAACCTTTCCCCGGTTTATAGGGCTTTACAAAAATAATTCATGTTTCAATTCAGTCAAAAGTCGCGAAATCCTTTCCAATGCTTTACCCGGTAAACTAATATTTAAAGCATATTAATCGATAATGAAGTACCAATTTTATGGAGAGAGAGAAATGGTAACCTCAAAAATTATTGAAGTCGATGAGACTTTATGCTTGAATTGTCACAAATGTATTTCTGTTTGCCCGGTTAAATATGCAAATGACGGAAGTGGAAACCATGTGACCATTAGAGATGAATTTTGTATTGGATGCGGTGAATGTGTTCATTCTTGTCCGCATAATGCCCGCAAATTAATTGATGATTTTGAACCGGCGCTAAAAGCTTTAAAATCCAGAGAAAAAGTTGTCGCTATAGTAGCGCCCGCTATAGCCGCATCCTTCCCGGATACATATCTAAATTTTAACGGATGGTTAAAATCACTTGGCGTTGAAGCGGTTTTTGATGTTAGTTTTGGTGCGGAGCTCACTGTTAAAAGTTATCTCGAACATATCAAAAATAATAAACCGAAAGCAGTGATTGCGCAGCCGTGTCCGGCAATTGTTTCGTATATCGAAATATATAAACCGGAATTGTTGCAATATTTAGCGCCTGCAGACAGCCCGATGATGCACACTATAAAAATGATAAAACGGTTCTACGAAAAATACCGCAATCATAAGATAATGGTTATCTCGCCTTGCATTGCTAAGAAAAGAGAATTTGCCGCTGTTGGTCTCGGTGAGTATAATGTAACAATTACAAGTCTTCAAAGTTATATAAAAACAAATAATATCAATTTATCAAGTTATCCTAAAGTTGATTTCGATAATGATCCTGCTGAGCGGGCGGTTTTATTTTCAACTCCCGGCGGATTACTACGGACGGCTCAAAGGGAATTCCCGGATATTGTTAATCTCGCACGTAAAATTGAAGGCCCTAAGACTATATATAAATATTTGGATGACTTAAAAAGCAATATTGATAAAAAAGTAGCCCCGCTTCTTATCGACTGCTTAAATTGTGAGCTCGGTTGCAATGGCGGAACCGGTACAGACAACAAAAAATCGATGGATGAAGTTGAAGCGGCGATTGAAAAAAGAAATCACGAGATGCTAAAAAAACATGAATCGAAATTCTTTATTAAGATCAAGAAATTAATTTATCGGAGACTTCACAAAAGCATTAATAAATTTTGGGAAGCCGGATTGTATAATCGCAATTATAAAAATTTACACGGGACCACGTTTGAGTCCAAAACAAAAATACCTTCGCAATCGGAAGTCAATAGTATATTTTCGGATATGCTGAAAACCTCAAAGGAAGATATTTTAAACTGTAGCGGTTGTGGATATGATACATGTGAACAAATGGCTACGGCAATAATAAACGGACTAAACAAAAAAGAAAATTGCCGGGTATATCAGAATAAATATCTATTTGTTAGTATTGAAGGAATGCTCAAGGAAGTTGAAAAATTTGCTAATGGAGATCTAACTGTAAAATTGGCAGTTCAACAAAATGATGAGATCGGGAAACTATATTCCGGATTCAATCACGCAGTTGAGAATATTAAACAGCTCGTATATGGAATTGCCGAAGCGATACAAGCCACTTCCCAGGCTACGCGGGAAATCGCAGCATCGTCGGAAGAAATATCCTCAGGCGCACAAGAACAAGGCGCGCAAACTGCAGATGTAGCAAGCGCTGTTGAGGAAATGACGCGCACCATTTCCGATACATCTAAAAATGCTTCGACTGCCGCAGAAAATTCAAAAATAGCAAATGATACTGCTCGAAAGGGGTCTCAGAAAATCGAAGAAACAAAAACCGGGATGGAAAAAATTGTCCGTGCTACAAAAGACACGGGTAAAATTATTTCTTCGTTGAGCAATAAAACCGATCAGATTGGAGAAATAGCAAGAGTGATTGACGATATTGCGGACCAAACAAACTTACTTGCTCTAAATGCTGCCATCGAAGCGGCAAGAGCTGGCGAGCAAGGACGCGGATTTGCAGTAGTTGCAGATGAAGTTAGAAAACTTGCCGAGCGAACAACAAAGGCTACAAAAGAAATTGCAGAAACAATAAAGACAATTCAGAAAGAAGCCAAAGAAGCAGATTCAGCCATGCTCGATGCCGTTAGCTCCGTGGAAGAAGGACTTAAAATGACTGAGGGCGTTGGGGAAGTTTTAGTGGAGATACAAGACAGGAATAACAAAGTTGCAGATATGGTTCAACAGGTAGCAGCCGCAAGTGAAGAACAATCTGCTGCTGCCGAACAGATAAGCAAAAACATTGAAAGCATAAACAACGTTACGAATGAAAGTGCATCGGGTATCCAGGGAATTGCACAGTCTGCCGAGAAATTAAATAATCTTACTGGCGAACTCGCAGAGTCAATCTCAAAATTTAATATTAACGATGAATCAAATTACTCCCATTATGCAGTAAGAAAGAATGGGAAATTAGTTCCGCATTAGAATGATACAATAAATACTTTTGGCGAATGAACTTGCCGCTTGTAAAATGAATTATAAATTTTGCAGGCGGTTTTTTATTTTAAAATTCCTCTTGACTCTTCCCCATGGGCAGACCTTATATTTCGAATGTAAGTCGGCGCCGGCTTTGTTATATTAACAATAAGGGAGATTTATGAAATTCAGTATCGGTGAATTTTCGAGGATAACTTCACTGTCGATTAAATCGCTGCGGCTTTATCATGAAAAAGAAATTTTAGTCCCTTCGGTGATTGACGACTTTACCGGCTATCGTTATTATAACGAAGCAAACATCGAAACAGCGAGAACAATCAGAATTCTAAAGGATTATGATTTCTCGCTTGCAGAGATAAAAGAAATACTCGATGAGTGTAATGACGAATCGGAATTGGTCGAGCAGCTTTTGAAAAAGCGCGAAGAAATCGAAAAGAAAATAAACCGTTATAAAGAAGTCTCCCGTTCCATTGAGTTAGTCATTCAGAAAGAAAAGGAGAATACCATGAGTGCAAAAGAAGACTTCGAAATTGAACAGAAAGAATTGGATACAATTCTAATCGCCGGCCATAGAATGAAAGGAAAATATTCAGATGTGGGAGACGCATTCGGGATGATAGCAAAAAAATTCGGCAGGCATATAAACGGCAAAGCAATGACGTTGTATTACGATGGCGAGTACAAAGAAAACGATGCGGACTTCGAAGGATGTTTCCCAATCCGCAAAGGTTCGGATGAACCCGGAATATCAGTGCGTGAGTTGAAAGGAGGTAAATGCGTCAGCCTAATCCACAAAGGCCCATATGAAAACCTGGGTAAATCATATAAAAGGATTTACAGTTACATTAATGAAAAGGGGTATAAGACAATCATTCCTTCGAGAGAAGTATATATAAAAGGTCCGGGAATGATTTTCAAAGGTAATCCAAATAACTATCTTACCGAAATCCAAATGTTGATCGAAGGATAGCTGGATGGAAAAGATAGATTTAAAAAGAGAGTACAAGAAATTGTACTCTCCTTCTTCAAAAGAAGTTGAGTTAATTGATGTACCTGAATTTAATTTTATAATGATCGACGGCGCGATTGAAAAAGGAATGGAACCCGGCAACTCGCCTTCATTTGCAGAAGCGGTTGAAGCGTTGTACGGTTTGTCATATACTCTCAAATTTATGGCGAAGAAGAGAGACGAAAATCCAGTCGATTATTCTGTAATGCCGCTCGAAGGTTTGTGGTGGGTGGAAGACGGAAACTTCGATATCAATATAAAAGACAACTGGTTTTGGTCGGTTAGGATTTTACAGCCGGATTTTATCACCGAGGAAATGTTCAAACAGACAAAGTCCGTTTTGAATAAAAAGAAAAATAATCCATCGATTGACAAAACTTTTTTCGGTAAGTTCAAAGAAGGATTGTCGGTTCAAATGATGCACATTGGCCCATATTCTACCGAACCGGAAACTGTAGCGAAGATGAATAAATTTATTGCTAAGAACGGATATAAATTTAACGGGATGCATCACGAGATTTATTTGAGCGATCCTCGAAAAGCAAAGCAGGAAAAGATGAAAACAATTTTACGTCACCCAGTTTCAGAATAAAATCTGTTATTATCAGTTGCATCGGTTAAATCTGTGTGCAATTCTTCATAAATTTGAATAACTAAATAATCTAAATAGTTATCATGAAAAAAAGTAATGTTGATTCTGTAATCCAAAAATTAAAATCAATGGCGAACAGTAAAGAACTCGCTGGAATGGCTCGGTACGGAATGTCATTAACCAACCGGCTCGGAATATCGATGTGGGAGATTAGAAAAATTGCAAAGGAAATCGAATCGGATCATCAACTTGCTGTTGAATTATGGCGCACCGGATACCAGGAAGCGCGCATGCTTGCATCGTTCATCGACATTCCCGCTGAAGTTACAGAGGGACAAATGGAAGAGTGGGCGGCTGAGTTCGACACATGGGACGTGTGCGACCAGGTGAGCACCGGATTATTCGAGCAGACAAGATTCACGAAGAAAAAAATTAAAGAATGGGCGAAGAGAGATGAGGAGTACGTAAAGCGTTCGGCGTTTGCAATAATTGCCGGGCAAGCCGTTCACGATAAAACTTCCAACGATGAAGTGTTCGAAAATTATTTTCCGCTCATTAAAAAAGCCGCAACCGATGAACGTAACTACGTAAAGAAAGCGGTAAGCTGGGCACTACGGAACATCGGCAAGCGAAACTCATCTCTCAATTCAGCAGTACTTAAATTCGCAAACGATTTGAAAACAAGCGAATCAAAATCCGCACGATGGATAGCAAACGATACAATCAAAGATATTACAAGTGATGCAACAAAGCGAAAATTTGAAAGAAAAAAAAATTAGGCAGCATTGGTTTTCAATGGCGGTAGTATTCTTCGATGTAAACTCTAAACAACCACAAAGAAGACTTGACACGCAACATATAAAAATATAACTTCGCATGTCTGTTGTATTCAAATGCATTCTGGTTGCACCATACTCGTTTAAGAAAATATTCTAACATTTTCTGAGAAGGAGGAAAAATGAAAAGTGATATCTCGTACAATCAATCGATAAGCTTACATCCTATTGCCGCCGCATTACTCATTGCCTTTTTTTTAATTTTCATTAACGGGTGTGATAGTCCTATCGAACCAAAAGAATCGATTGATCCAAATTTGGAAATTGCTGTTGGTGAACAGATGGTTGTAACAGCTAAAATTACTGCTCACATGGTGGCAATAGCAGAAAAAGCGGGACTAACTACCGAACAAATAAATTCGCATTTAAAGGCAATAACCGACAATACTGTGCTTTCCGAATTTTGGATAACGGATGAAACAGGACATGCGTACCTCACAAATACAGGAATTAATTTTTCCTTTAGCCCCGACCCCAAAGTCCAGCCACAGGCTTATGTGTTTTGGGATTTAATTACTGGTAAAAAAAATGTGATTGTTCAAACCGCTCAAAAGAGGGAACTCGATGATCAAATATATAAATATGTCGGTGTCGCCGGAATTGATAAAAGGAGAATTGTACAGGTTGGTTTGAATGCTGAGAAATTAAAAACAGATAAAGATATTGAAGATGCCGTTGGAGATCTGATGGTTGTCGAGGCATCGGTCGCAGCTCATCTTGTTGCCATTGCAGAAGCGGCAGGACTCATCAGCAAAGAAATAAATAATCACCTGAAGGAAATTGCATCGGGTACTGTGCTTGACGAATTTTGGATAACAGACTCCGACGGGCATGCTTATTTGAGAAATGTTGATGTTGATTTTAATTTCAGCCCGGATTCGACTATACAGCCGCAGGCTTACGTGTTTTGGGAATTATTAACCGGCGCGAAGCAAATAATTATTCAAAAAGCACAAAAAAGAGAACTTGATGATCAAATTTTTAAGTATGCCGGAGTTGCAGGAATAGATAAACCGAGAATCGTGCAAGTTGGAATCCATTATTCGTATTTTGAGTAGAATTTTTTGGGCTGGTATTTATCTTCTATAGAAGATTGCGCAGAGTAATTTTAATAAGTATATTCTTCCTCAGCGTTACCTTCCAACTATAGAAAAGTGTTTGCAGATAGAGGAATACATTAATCAATGCATCCGCTTCCAAAGATAAAAAAGGAGTTGTGCATATTATTCTCGTTAATGTCAATCCGAATGCGGATGTCGAAGTAACCTGCGCTGCCCGTGGATTAAAAGTGAACAGTGTCGATGGAGAGATTATTACAGCAAAAGAAATTGCATCCTATAATACTTTTGAAAATCAAAACGATGTTGTGTAGAAAGATTTTTTAGATTTCTCGATGAAAGATAATTTGCTGAAAATAAAGATGCCGGCTAAGTCGGTAGTGATGATTACGTGTAAGTAAGCTGGCAGATAGCAGCGCGCAGTATGCAGTGAATAGTTTACAGTAATCAGTTTTCAGAAAAGCTCAACCTCTCCATCTCTATTTTAGGGGTCAGAGGTTGGGCTGTTAAACTCACCTCAATTCTACATTCATCATTTATTTTTCAACATATGACAATATCATTAGTGTAAATCGAATACTTATTTAAGCCCGAGTAAATATTCTTTGAACTTGGTGATCCTTGCTATCTCATTCTTATTAATTAAAAACGGTTCGACATCTTTAGCCAATGATTCCATTTTTACCTTATCCAAAATCTCAAACAAATTATCTTTAAGCTCTCCAATATTCCGAATATTCGCTTTAACAGTAAGATAGTCGTAATTCGGTTTTGTTAAGGCAAACAGATAAACAGCATCATAGAAATCCCTTCCTTTTAAAACTTTCCGGTTTAATATCGCCCACAATTTTTGCGATAAAAGAATATCTTTTGGTGTAATGAATATTTGCGAAAAGATATCGAACTTATTTAGAAGAAATGTTTCCTTTTTATAAATAAAGCCCTGAGATTCGGTATCAAGTTGAATAAGAATTTTTTCGTCGTGATACCCGGAGAGTTTGTTTGAAAATAAAAGTCCGGGTAATCTTAAGTAACATCTAAATGCTCCTTTAAAAACATTTCGTATCTCAACAAGATATCCCTCCAATTCAAGTGTCTTTTTTACAAGCGAGGAAATAATTTCTAATTCATTTTCTGATAGATTGATATTGTCAAAATCAAGATCTTCCGAAAACCTCTGTGTGCCATATACAACTCTTAGGCATGTTCCCCCCATGAAATTTAGTTTGCCGGCATAATTGGAATTATAAATTATCTGTAGAATTTTATATTGCAAATATTCTCTTAAAAGATTTCTTTTAAAAACCTTTTCATTCTCGGGATAAAACTTTTCAATATCTTTAATATTTAGCATGTTCAATCCATTTAAGAAATTTTGTAACTCTTTTATTTAACCTAGTGTTACCGAAAAGTGACAAGTAATTGAGTAGCTTTTCTTTGTCGATTTTCTCGTCAAACGAGATAAGGTTGAATCTCATTTCTAAAAAATTATCCGGTGATGACAAATGCGGATTGAAATAAAAGAAATCTAAAATTGCCTTTTCCGGCTCAGCGATTTTAAAAACGAAGTTATCTTTTCTTTGCAACTCGTAGCCGAACATTAGAACGTTTCTAATTTTTCGATATGTAAAAGATGCCATCGGTGATTTGAAACTCGTAGTTTTTTTTGCCGTAACAGAAGTTATCGAATATACTGATTCCGGGATGAAGCTATAATAAGATAACGCTGATTCAAGAGAGACGTAAGAAGGTTCATAAATCCGGTTTGCAAGATAGTATAAAACAAATTCATTGATGTTGGTCTCTGCGAAAACATAAATACCATTGGCTATTCTAATGATATATCCGGTTTTCTGCCATTCAATCAATCGGTGATGATATACTTTTTCCTTGAGCTTTTTGATATCGTTCAAGGAGAATGAAGTGTAATCCTTTAGTTCTTGTCTGAATTTTAGATAGTTCATAATATTTCTAAATTATACTGTTAACAATATATATTAGAAATATTTTTATATCAAGATCTCCTTGTACTCATGTTTTTATGGTTTCTCTGAACCAATAAAATGAACAAAAATTGTAGTTCTATTACTAAAAAATTCTTCGTTCTTCACTCATCATTCATAGTTTTTCACTCGGTGTAATAAAATTCTGCCCGCTGAAGCTGAGTTGTTTCTTTGAATACTAATTTTATGTATCGAACGCCAGCCTGTAAAAGCCCAACTTCTCTGTTGTCGTTTCCGTCAGAAGTTGGGCTTTTTGAGCCGTCGGAAACAACAGATAAATTGAATGAATAAATTCCCGGCACCCAGTAACCGTAACTTCCCTTGCCGGAATAGAGCGAGGCGCGTTCTGCGGGTAAAGATGAATATATTAAGTTATCTTCCGAAATAAAAAACTCGAGAGTTGAATCATCCTTTTCAGTAAACGCAAAAACTTTTCCGCTCTGTAACTCACCTGGGATTATGTAAATTATTTCGGAATTAACGTCACCCTGTAACCGGCTTTTCTTTTCCCTGAACACTCTATCGTTATCGGTTTTCAGTTCGACGTTTCCGGTCTTATTAAAAATTTGTCCAAAGTTGATCATCTCATCAATCAAACATTTGTGCTCAACCCTTACCGGACCAACTATGTTTGAGGATTGTGAATTTCCCGCCTGGTTTTTTGCAATCACACGATAAAAATATTCTTCGCCAATTTCTACGGTGTTGTCGCAGAATAAAGGGAAATATTGCGCGTCTGCATCTGTAACATTGAACCCGATAATTTCCCACGGACCACTTTCATTTGCTGATCGCTCAACATCGTAAAACGCCGCGCCGACTGAACCCTGCCATGAAATTTGAGATGCGTCTTTGATCGGCAGTAGCAAAGGCGCTTTAGGCGCTTCAATCGACGGCACGGGTAAGTTTTGAATTGCGAATGCTTTTTGTCGCATCAAATTCAGCATGTTGGTTTCATCGTATTCCAAACCGGATGTGAAACCCGGATAGTGATATGCTTTGTAAATTCCCATTCCAAGAGGTTCAGAGTGCCAATAAAATCCCCCTTCTCTCCTGTGAGAGCGCAAACTCCAAATCATTGCGCCGGAAATGTTGCTGCCTATAATCATGTTCAACGCTTCTTCAATTGCAGGTGTACCCATAAAACCAAACTCGCCAACGATGTAGGCTTTTCGTCCACTGATTTCTTTAACATGATTTAAAATATTCGTGATGAATTCGAAGGGGTCTTCTTCGTAATGATGTGTGCTGACAATATCAATGGAGGGTTCGTTTAACGCATCCTCCAGAATCGGAACATTGTTAATTGCATTGTAGCCGTCGAACACGAGATGATTCGAATCAAGACTTTTAATATAGCGTGTCATTGTTTGCGTCCACGAAAACGGCGCGGTAAGCTCGTTGCCTGTTTCCCAGCATAGAATTGCTTTTTCATCTTTGTAAACAGTTCCCGTTACTGTGTTAATGCGATTGATTACAAAATTGATTGTCGCCTTCACATCTTCAATTAATTCAAAGTCGGTCCAAAATTCATCTTCGGTTTTATTTCTGAAGTCAGCATACTGTGGTCTGCCGCCCATCCATTGCCAGCAATTAACGAACGGAAGTATTACACGGACTCCAACTTTATTTGCAATTGCAAGCAGAGTATCCATTGTTTTAAAAGCTTCTTCATCAAACTTTCCCGGCGCAAGTATATATGTCGGGTAAGGTTCTTCGTGTATGTTTCTCACGGGAAAAGTATAATTCCGTATTACATTTCCGCCAAGTTGTTTTATACTTTCCATCGCATCCGTCATTTCGAATGAATCCGGAAAACGGTAAGGTTGTTTCTTGACATATCCGAATTCATCCTCTATGTAATTGAGGTTAGGGATGTTGAAAGAAATAAACCGAAATTCCTTTGAACCATCCCATAGTTTCCCATCCTTAGCAGTAATAAAATTTTTGAACACAGATTCCTGTGCGAATGAACCGAATGTAGTTAATGTTAAAACAAGAATAAGCATTAAAAAAATATTACGCATAATTATTATCTCCGGTTTTTATCGAAATAGATTATTACTTTGGCGCTTACAAATTCAACTAATTCATTTCTTTAGATGCAAGTTTATTAAAAAACGAATTGGAATGGAAACTCTTTTAGCTGAAGATATAAATTATTTCAAACAGCTGGAAACAAGGAATTTCTTGATATGAAGAATGAAATGCGCATACTGCAAATTATCAGAATAATTCTTTTAATAATGACCTTAATGTTTTTATTGGCATCGATGATTATGTTATATGTTTTTATAACGTGTATAATTGAACGTATCAATAACGGCGCGGGACTATTATTTGCAGATGTGGAAATATCCGGGTTTCTGTTTATTGTTACGGGTCTTATTGCTGCGATCTTTCTTTTTATAATAAAACACATTAAGGTACTCGAACCGAAACAAAATTCAGAAGTGAATAGGAATGATCAATGCTGAAAGTGTTATTCGAAAATGAAAACTTAATTGCTGTTGATAAACCTTGCGGATTACAAAGCATTCCTGGGGGCAAAAAGGATGAACCGGATTTGCGGTCACAATTGGAAGTGCAGTGCGAACAAAAGTTATTTGTCGTTCATCGTTTGGATAAGGAAGTAAGCGGTGTTATTGTGTTTGCTAAGAATGCGGAAACTCATAAATATCTTTCGCTTCAATTTGAAGATAGGGAAGTGAAGAAAAAATATTTTGCCGTTGTTCACGGCAAGATGAAACCGGGCGGCGGCGTAATTGATCAACCAATACGTCAATTCGGATCGGGCAGAATGGGGATTGATCCGGGATCGGCTAAAAGAAGTTTGACCCAGTTTGAAGTTGTTAAATCGTCGGATAATTTTTCTATCCTCAATGCTTACCCTTGGACTGGAAGACGGCATCAAATAAGAGTGCATTTATATTCAATTGGTCATGCTATTGTTGGCGATATGATATATGGCGAAAAAGAGATTCAAAGAAATTTTTCCAGATTAATGCTTCATGCTGCTGAAATTGAATTTAAAAATCCGGATGGAAAAACAATAAAAATTAACTCCGAAATTCCGGAGGAACTGAAAAATATATTAGTGAGTGAACCGGAATAATATATTATTCAATAATTACGGTAGAAATTGAATCGAAAGACAAATTCTGGAATGTATTCCTTCATCTGATTATTAGTACGTTCCAAGAATTTTTATTGATGAAATAAAAAGAAATATGTATTTTGCCATCGGGATCGATGTTTCTGTCTCGCTTTCGTATGATAACAATATGCTTTTATTCGGTTTTAAATTACTGCAGTCTCATGACAATAATTTTATGCTTTGAATAGATAATATTCCTAAAAATGTTGATGTCTTTTACTAGCAAATAAAATGGAGTCACAGTCATGGACTTGTTTTTATGTGATGTAACCTCTAATGAACGACGATTAGTACCCATCCCGTCTAACTTTTCCCGGTTTATTTTCAATTATCGAATATAGTAATTACGGTGATATGGTATTTGTTGTTACTGTTTAATAGATGAAGGAGAAATCCAATGAATGAAAAAAAACTCGTTGTTTATCGTCCAAGTAAGCAGGGACTTGGAGCATTGCGCGAAATGATACTCGGTCAGGCTATGGAATTATTTAAGATCCGTTATGAAACATTAAAATCCAACGCTAAGAATTCTTCCCACATGCATTTAATTAACGGCATTATTGCCGGATGCGATGTGGACTGCGCTACCTCAATGATAGGTGTGATTTGTTCAACATCGGATGAAATTCCTGAAACCGAATTAACAGAATGGATTTTAAAGGAATTGATTGATCGCGAATTGTACCTTCTTCCGGATACTTGGGATTTGAAAAAACACGCTGCTATCCCACTAAATAAATTTCTTAATGATTTCAAATTGTTCAGACGGCTTTCGATTTGATTGGAAACTTTTCCATTCGAACCAACCAGGATATTTTTCGGCTAGCTCAGAAAAAGTTTATCCGCCAGCGTGTCCACCATCATCCATCTGCCGAGGCGGCTTATGTAATAACGGGCACCAAAATAGTCGTAATTCGTAAGAGCGTCTCTCTCTTTCTCTGTGAACTTGTACTTACCATTCGCATCCGAGCCGCTTACATACGAGCGGAGGTAAGCGCCGTAAGGATAGTAATCCTGTCCGCTTACTATTGCGCCGGACTGGTTTATCGTTTGGCGTGTACAATCCAGTTTTCTTTCAAAGAACGATTCTTCTAAACTAGAATATTGTCATAAATAATTCATCTAATAATATATAATAATTTCTTTCGTTTATTCGAAATAAGTATTAAATGCGGATGAATCTTTAATAACGGTATCGATTAGATTATTTAATAGATTTTTATCAGACTTTGATAAGTTACTTGAATAGGATAGTCTTTTGTATCCTGTTCCTTCATCCAAAAAACAAATAAATCCATATTTTGGCGAATAGTACATTAGGTTGTTATATGAAGTGTTAAGCTCAGTTCGGAAAAAATGGACATAAAACACTCTATTACTAAGTTTATAACTTTGACTGCTCGAATATTTAGTATTCTTTGCAAAGAAAGGTGATGAATAATTTTCATCCAAAATATTGTTATGAATTTCTTTTGAATTAACATCATATAGTATTGTACTTGAATCTTTAGATATTACTTTTACAAACGTATTTCCCATTATTAATGAAAAAGATATTTCTTTACCCTCTTTAAGAAAAGTTGCATTCAATGTATGGTCATTTAGTTTTTGTAAATATAAAGTATCTTTGTCACCTAGGGATTTCCCAGCAAAGTCGAACCTTTCATAAATTAACATATCCATTTCATCATTAGATGTACATGAGGACATAATGCAAACAATTATTAATAAAAAACTAGTCAATAAAATCGTACATCGCATTTTTAACCTCCTCAGAATTTTTATGAATTTTATAAATTTCATTCATTTTTTCCATTAAGGGTATTCCGTTTTTGTTAAAATAGCTATTAGGAAATTTTTTGGCATAGGGGTGATGTATTGAATAGCGGTAATAATAAACTCCGTTAGGAATTTCAGAATCATCATATTTTTGATCCTTTTGATAATCTAGAGCCCATAATTGGGCATGAATAAATGACTCATGAACTAAGGTCTGAATGTTATTATACGTAGTTCCATTACCTTCTTCTTGCATTTTCATGTTAAGACTAATGCTTATATTATTATCAACATTTTTCGCTTGCCCATCTCTGATACCTAAATTTTCAGGTCGGATATACGCTAAATTGATGCCTGCTTAGTCAAATTTACCGCTTGTTGAATATTTTATTCCAGCAATGACTTGTCCTGCTTTTGCAAATTGAGCTAAAAAGGCAATACCCTCTTTGAAGTTGCAAACTTTTCCCATGCTTCTGCTAACTCCGGATTTTTGTAACTTCCATCCTCATTTTTTTTCAGTATATACTGACGAAACCCATACTTCTTCACCTTTTAAATCAAGTAAAATCAATGGATTACACTTCACATAATTATACGTACTCCAACCAGGATATTTCGCTGCCAGCGGGTCCACCGTCATCCATCTGCCGAGTTTGCTTATGTAATGCCTCGCGCCCCGGCTTCGCAAATAAACACTTCGCCGTGACAGGCGGTAAATCCTGCCCGCCGCAATGCTTTATATGAAGGCGGGTTGTACTTGCTATCCGCATCCGAGCCACTTACGTAAGAGCGAAGGTAAGTGCCGTATGGGAAGTAATCTTGTCCGCTTACTATGCTGCCAGACTGGTTTATTATTCGATAAATTCGGTTGCATAATTATAATTTCAAGGAACAATAATATCAGTTTACAAAAGAATCAAACCCCAATAAGAATTACTTTAATTAATTGGTGCTATTCGCTCACTTATCGCTCGTAAAATAGTTGCCATTCTATCAAATTCAATATAAGAGAAGATTTCATTATTATTTTTACATTTTAGCAAATATTCCCAATCTTCTTTTATTGAACCAACCTCAAGTTCAGGTTTCTCGATATTTACATCCCAATTGTCAGTATTTATCAGCCAATATAAATCTTCCTCCAACTCAATACTTATAATATTATCTTTCTTAAATTTTTCCATAATTAATCTAAATATTTCGTTTATTTCATTTACTTCTATTTTTATACTCATATTTTTTCCTCCATTTAAAACTTATTTAAAGCATCAATAACTTTTTTCAATTCACCTTCATGTTTTTTTATTGCCTTTTCAAGTACTTTTTTTCTACCTTCAATTATTTTTTCTTTGTGCTCTGGTTTTGCGTTTTTAAGTTTGCCCTTATTATCGCATGATTCTGGATTATTTTTATACTGTTCAAGCTTTTCTTTGTGCTCATTAATTCTTCCTTCATGTGAAGCTTTTGCTTGTTCCAATTGTTCTTTTGTTTGAGTGCCTCCTTTTGAATTTTCTTCACTTCCGCCTCCTCCACCAGTCTGCTTCTCATCATCGCTAAAAAGATTAGTAAAATCATTCCAAAGATCAACTGCTTTTTTAGTTAATACCATACCCATCTCAAGTTGGGTTGGGACTCTTCCAGTATTTTTTGTGTTTTCCGTAATTTCAATTGCTGCTGCGGTCGCAATTATTGCTCCGCCAATAACAACTGCTGTAGCTGCTCCAGCTGTGAGGGTTAGTGGATCCGCGGGCACTTGTCCATCAATGTCAACCAAATTAAGTGGATTACACATGGTGTAGTTATAAGGCGACCATCCGTAAAAGTCATCCGCCAGCGGGTCCACCGTCATCCATCTGCCGAGGCGGCTTATGTAATACCTTGCGCCGAAATAGTCGTAATTCGTAAGTGCATCACGTTCCTTTTCTGTAAACTTATATTTACCATTCGCATCCATGAGAAAGAATCATGCGAAACGTACATTTTATTTGAAAGAACAATTATACATTCAGATTGCCAAGTACAATTAATGATACTTTAAAGTACATAATCAAAATATTTCTATACTTTTTTTATACTTGGCCCTTGTAATCTTCGAATTCCCATTTTCCAATCCTACTTATCTTAAGGGCTATTTCTTCCCACTTAGCACCGTTTATATTATCAATATAATTGATTAAAAACGATTTTATTCTTGAAAAATTATACTCCTTTTGAATAATCATGTGTCGACCTAGAATCACATCTTCTTTTGAATAATTATCATTTATCCATTTAGGTGAGCATATTTGGATATCAAATGATTCCTCTCCATTCAATAAATCTGGCCCAACTAAAATCTGTAGAAGGTATGAAAAATATTCTCTGTCGTTTGGCATATAATTTTCTAGATCAAGAATATCAGGACTATGATATTTTTTTATGATTGCTTTCATTTTAAATTCTCCATTTATTATTAATCATTGACATCCAAATGCCCGTTATTTTCCCATTTACCTGATGGTTGTGAACGAGATTCAAAGTTTGCTTGATTCTTATTTAATTTTGGTTTATATGAGGGCTTGCGATATTGTCTTAATTTATCTTTGCTAATTAAAATATTACCATCTTTGGAAGTAGTATAACCTTTTCCAACCCATTTTTCACCGAGTTTCATTGATTCTTTTGAAGTCGCCTCGCCGATTCCAAAATTACCAGTCCCCTTTGAAATTTCAAGTAGTTTATCAGCCCTGTTTAAAAGTGAATTAGCTTTCTTGAAGGCAGCTAATTCAAGCGCAATTCCAATTCCCTCACCAAGTACCTCCCCGCTTTCCTCAGTTTCTAAAAATCCACTGGCAAATGTATTAACTTTATTTTCAATTCCTTCGACAATCTGCATTGGATTTTCGGCTATTTGTTGGAGAGCCATTCCATTTTTTTGAATCGTTAATGGATTTTGAATTGGTCCATTTGCTATAGCCTCCCCAATATCCAAAGCTGTGTTCGCAACTGTTTTTACAGTACCCTTTACAACTCCTTTCAGAAAGTCCCAAATTCCCTCACCAGTAGGGTCTATAAAACGTAACGGATTACATGAAGCATAATTATATGGACTCCAACCAGGATATTTCGCCGCCAGCGGGTCCACCGCCATCCATCTGCCGAGGCGGCTTATGTAATACCTCGCACCGAAGTAATCATAATTCGTAAGAGCGTCACGTTCCTTTTCTGTGAACTTGTATTTACCATTCGCATCCGAGCCGCTTACATAAGAGCGTAGGTAAGCGCCGTAAGGGTAATAGTCCTGTCCACTAACAATCGCGCCGGTGGAGCTAAGTGTCTGGCGGACACTGCCGAGTTGCTCTTTAATTAATTCAAAGAACATTTACAATAAAAAATAACAATTTTAAGTGGAATTGAGAAATGGTTTTTTCTATCCACTCTTTCGCGGATTGGTTTGATAAACGGCATTATCGCATGATGCGACGTGGATTGCGCAACTTCGATAATTGGAATTGTTTATTCGATAACCGATGAGGCGCCGGAAGAGAAATTAACAGAACGGATTTTAAAGGAATTGATCGACCGCGAATTGTACCTTCCGCCGGATATTTGGGATTTGAAGAAACACACTGCTGTCCCACTAAATGAATTTTCAAATTATTCAGGAGAATTGCTTTTTAGCAAATTATGGTTAACTGAAAAAAAAAAGTTAGGATCCTTGAAAACGGAATTTGATTGAGACGGAATATGGTATTATATTGGAGTCGAATAAAAATTGAATTAGGTATTAAAAATGGATATTAATTTTGCAGAAGATATAATGTCAATTACGGAATTGAAACAAAAATCCGGCACTTTGATGAAGCAGATAAAAAGTACCGGCAGACCTATAGTGCTTACTATTAACGGCAGAGCAGAAGCCGTTCTATTAAGCGCTAAAGAGTATCAAAATATTCGAAATGCGATGAAACTTATGAAAGACATATCATTTGCCGAAAAAGAAATTAAATCTCAAAAATTTATTTCAGCTGAATCATATTTTAGAGAATTTAAAAGTGCAAAGAAAATATAATGTTTTTATAACCCGGTCAGCGCAAAACGATATCAGTGAAATTTACGAATACATAGCCAGCGACTCTACGAAAAATGCGAAGATTTTTATCTCCGAAATAGAAAAGAAAATAACAGGATTAAAAAACTTTCCTGAACGCAATCCATTATTACAGGAAAATGAATATTTTAATACAACTTACCGGCATCTTTTATTTAAAGATTACCGAATCATTTATCGAGTCGAAAATATTAATGTTTTTATTTTAAGAGTATATCATGGGAGAAGATTGCTATCGGAATTAAATGAATAAATTAAGTATCGTCTCGTGAACAATAAAAATAACTGTCAGCCAATAAAATAATATGCACACAAAAAATAAGTTTTACACCGATTTCGATCTCACCCGGTTAAAAGAAAGTAAACGCACCGACGATTACCGTTCGCCGTTTCAAATTGACAGGGATAGAATTATTCATTCATCCGAATTCCGCAGACTGCAGGGAAAAACGCAGGTGTTTTTACCGGGCGAGTATGATTTTTACCGGACGCGCCTCACTCACTCAATCGAGGTTGCGCAGATAGGAAGATCGATTTGTCATTTCATTCTTTACAAAGAAAAAGATTTGTTCAACGACGAGTACTTTATTGATCCCGATCTGGTTGAGTCCGCATGTCTCGCGCACGATCTAGGTCATCCTCCGTTCGGGCATGCGGGAGAAAGAACTCTGCACCGGCTGATGAAACCATACGGCGGATTTGAGGGCAACGCGCAAACGTTGAGGTTAATCGCGGAAACGTTTTATACAGATACGCACGGAAGACGCGGGATGAATCCAACGCGCGCATTTCTCGACAGCATCATAAAATATAAATCGCTGCTCTCGCATTTCGATGATCCTGAAAACCATTTTCTATATGAATACCAGAAGGAATTTATTGATTTTATTTTTGCCGGATTCGAAATCAATTCTATTGTAAATAAAGGCGATGATCTCAATTCATTTCAAAGTATTGAATGCCAGATTATGGATTGGGCGGATGATACCGCGTATGCGATCAACGATATTGTTGACAGTATCTCCGGCGGATTTATAACAATAAATAAATTGACCAAGTGGGCAGAGGATAATCCGGAGCGTGTTGCCTGCGGAAGGGACAGGCACATCAATGAAATTATTAAAGCAATTACGGAAGGAAATTTTAAACGAATTTTCGGGACGCATGTAGGTGAATTTATTGCGGCATGCGAGATTGAGCAAAGGAAAACTTTTCTGGATGGAAAAACAAACCGGTATAAATATTTATTGAAAGTTGATCCATCCATCATTGAGCAGGCAGAACTATATAAAAAAATCGCCGTCGATCTTGTTTTCAAATCGCCGCACCTGAAACAGATGGAATTGAAGGGCGATTACATGATTAATAAAATCTTCTCGCTGCTCGAAGAATATTACATCACCGATGTCAAGCACACAAAACTGCTTCTCGATTTTACTCATAAACTTATTGTTGAAGAAAAAGATAAAATGAATCGTGCTCGATTGGTTTGTGATTATATTGCCGGGATGACGGATTCATTCGCCGTAAGAAATTATAAACGCTTGTTCGATCCGGATTACAGTTCGCTTGTGGATTTGATGTAATGCCTAATCGGAAATTTCAATAAACAAATCACAAAAGACAAAGCGATAAAATTATTGCCCCAAAAATTTAGATAATTATATTAAGAACGTAATGATTCGATTTCAACTGCTGTCAATTCACGTACAGCGCCGGGCGGCATATCGCCAAGTTTCAATTCTTTGATTCTTACTCTCACAAGTCTCAATGTTGGGTAACCGATTGCCGCAGTCATCTTCCGCACTTGATGGAATTTCCCTTCATTCAGAGTAATGCTTATCCACGATGTAGGGATGTTTCTTCTTTCTCGTATCGGTGGAATTCGCTCAGGGAAACCGGGATCAGAAATTAATTTTGTTTTAGCAGGTAGAGTTTTTATTCCCTTAATTAAAATTCCGTCTTCAAATTTTTTTAAATCATCTTCATTGGGAATCCCTTCCACTTGCGCATAATATTCGCGCTCGTGTCCGTGGGCGGGATTAAGCAAATAGTCCACAATAGATTTGTCATTTGATAATAGAAGCAATCCTTCACTGTCAAGATCGAGCCGACCTATCGGATAAACATCTTTCGGGAAGTCGAACAAATCTTTCAGCGTTTTCCTTCCGTCGGGATCGGTAAATTGAGTGAGCACACCGTAGGGTTTATTGACGAGATAATATTTTAGTTTATTATTTAGCATGTCTTTGGAAATTTTTATGGAACGCAGATCCGTCTATCGACGGGTATGTTTTTATGATACTTATGATCTTAAAAAATCATAATGATCCGCGTTCAATTTCTTTACTTCATCACCTTTTTTAATTTCTCTATTTCATCCCGCAGTTTTGCGGCGCGTTCAAACTCAAGATCCTTTGCGGCGTTCAACATTTCTTCCGTCATCTGCTCGATCAAATCATTCCGTTGATCGTTAGTCATGTATTTAATTACCGGCTCAGCGGCTTTGGCAAAATACGACTGTTCTTTCTCGTCATCGTATTTACGGATATCTGCAATACTTGTAGATGAAAGAATCTCATCACGGCTTTTATAAATCGTCTTTGGAGTGATGCCGTGTTTCTCATTGTACTCCAACTGAATTTTTCTTCTTCGTTCGGTCTCGTTTATTGTTTTCTGCATCGAGTCGGTGATTTTGTCGGCATACATAATTACTATTCCGTTCACGTTACGCGCTGTTCTTCCCGCAGTCTGCATCAACGATCTTTCACTGCGGAGAAAACCTTCTTTATCCGCGTCGATTATCGCAACGAGAGAAACTTCGGGTAAGTCGAGTCCTTCGCGTAAGAGGTTGACCCCGACCAGTACATCAAAATCGCCTATACGCAGATCACGGATAATTTCGACACGTTCAAGCGCATCGATATCGCTGTGTATGTAACGCACTTTGATATTTATTTTATCAAGATAATCGCTTAAATCTTCCGCCATCTTTTTGGTTAGTGTTGTAACGAGAACGCGCTCATGCAGCGCGGCTCTTTTTCTTATTTCGCCGATCAAATCATCAATCTGGTTTTTAACAGGGCGTACTTCAATTTTAGGATCGATCAATCCCGTTGGACGAATTATCTGCTCAACATATGAACCGCCGCTTTTCGTCAATTCAAAATCGGAGGGTGTTGCACTAACGTAAATTACCTGGTTTACAAGCTCTTCATATTCCTCGAACTTCAACGGACGATTATCCATTGCAGACGGAAGCCGGAAACCGTACTCAACAAGCGTTCCCTTACGGGATCTGTCTCCAAGGTACATCCCTCGAATTTGCGGTACCGTAACATGCGATTCATCGATGATTAACAAAAAATCTTTTGGAAAATAATCGAATAAACATGCTGGTCGGGATCCAGGCGGTCTCCCATCCATATGACGCGAGTAGTTTTCGATGCCGGAACAATAACCAATTTCTTTTATCATCTCGATATCAAACTTGGTACGTTGTTCGAGCCGCTGCGCTTCAACATATTTTTCCTGCGACCAAAAATACTGCAGCTGCTCTTTCAATTCATCTTCCATAGTTTGGATAGCAGTTTTGACTTTATCTTTATTCGTGACAAAATATTTTGCCGGGTAAATCGGAACCGATTCCACCTCATTAATTACCTTGCCCGATAATGAATCGATGATTGACAATCGTTCAATTTCGTCGCCCCATAACTCAACACGCACTGCTTCCTCATATTGATATGCCGGGATTATTTCAATCACATCTCCCCGCGCGCGAAATGTGCCGCGTGTAAACTCAACATCGTTTCTTGTGAAATAAATATCAATCAATCGCCGCATCAACTGCTTCCTGCCGATGCTGTCGCCTTTCTTTAAGATAACTATTTGATTTGCAAATTCCTGTGGGGCGCCGATGCCGTAAATGCAGCTAACGCTTGCAATTATTATTACATCGCTCCTTCCCTCAATCAATGCAGTCGTCGCTTTCAATCGGAGGCGGTCAATTTCCTCGTTCACGGCAAAGTCCTTTTCGATATAAAGATCGCGCTTTACAACGTATGCTTCCGGTTGGTAGTAATCGTAATAACTAATAAAAAACTCCACCGCGTTATTCGGGAAGAACGATTTGAACTCGGAATACAACTGTGCCGCCAAAGTTTTATTGTGCGAAATTATCAGCGTAGGTCTGTTTACATTTGCAATTACGTTGGACATAGTATATGTTTTACCGCTGCCCGTTACGCCGAGCAGCACCTGGTGTTTGTAACCTCTTTCAAGTCCTTCGGTTAATTCCTTAATCGCGTTCGGCTGGTCGCCCGACGGCTGATAGCTTGAGACCAATTCAAATTTTTTCATCTTCACCCGGATAGTTAAAATCAAGGACTCAAATATAATTTAATTGGACTTTCGAAACGGAGTCAAAATCAATTTGTGCGGGCATAATTTTCTACCCCGTAAAAGTAAAAATCATTAGCTTTGTGCGGCTTTTCTAAATCTAATTAAAAATTTTGGGAGATATTAAATGAAGAGGATGTTACTATTGTTAATTTTGACCGCTTCCATCGGTTTCGCGCAGGAAACGGATTCTACACTTAATAAATGGACGCCGTCATTAGTTACGGGTTTTAATATTAACCAGATTGCTTTCAGCAATTGGACAAAAGGCGGAACAAATTCTATTACATGGTCTTTAACGGAAGATTTTTTAATTGCTTATAAAAGCCTCGATTGGAATTTTAAGAACCAGTTAAAGTCATCTTACGGACAAACAAAAGTCGGCAGCGATGAATTTATAACAAACGACAATGAACTCTATCTCGAAAGTGTGGTTTCGAAAAACATCGGCTGGATTATAGATCCTTATTTCAGTAATACTGTGAGAACACAGATTACAAAAGGATACGATTTGAAAGATGCAACAAAGACACAAATTTCAGACATGTTCGATCCGGGCTACATTACGCAATCTTTGGGCTTTGCATATGACCGGAATGAAAATTTTGTTACCCGTCTTGGTGTTGCTATTCAGGAAGTTATCACGAATAAATTCACCGGTTACTCGGATGATCCAGAAACAACCGAAATTGAAAAATTCAAATTTGAGACCGGTCTTGAAAGCGTTACCGATGCCCAGACGGTGCTTGCGGAAAATATTATGGGTAAAACAAAACTACGTTTGTTCTCGCGATTTGAAAGTCTCGATGTTTGGGATGTTTGGTGGGATAATACCATCACAGCAAAAGTTAATGATTGGCTGAATGTAAATTTTACATATCTGCTGGTTTATCAGCTTGATCAATCGCCGACAGCGCAGATGAAGCAAGCGCTTCAGCTTGGAATTGTATATACGCTATTATAAAACTGGTTACTTGATGCCCGGCTTAGATAAAGAACATCTACGCCGTGGCAGGCTGGATGCTGGATATTTGAATAATACGCTTTTGCTAGTAACAAGAAACCAGTAACGAGTATCATTGGTTATAATTGGAGGCTAAAAGACATGAAACGTGAAATACATAAATGGTACAGCAACGCTCTCTATAAAGATATGGAGATTGCGGTTTACGGACATCACGGTTATGCGTTGTTAATGTTCCCCACGGCAGCGGCAGATTTCCTTGAATACGAACGGTTTCAATTGATCGATTCGATTGCTCATCACATTGACGCGGGGAAAATAAAAGTTTTCTCAATCAATACGGTCAACAATGAATCGCTATTGAATTATTCCATGGAATCTTCGCACAGATCCATAAGGCACGGACAATTCAATAATTATGTCCTATCTGAAGTTGTTTCGTTTATTCATTCACAATGTAATGGTTTGGTTCCAGTCGTTACCACCGGTGCGTCCGTGGGGGCATATCACGCGGCGAATATATTTCTCCGCCGCCCCGATATTTTTAGCGGAATGATTGCCATGAGCGGAGTTTACGACATCAAATATTACACAAAGAGTTATTATGATGATCACTGCTATTATAACTCGCCGATTGATTTCATGCCTAACTTGAACGATGAACAAACGCTAAATCAAATGCGGAAAAGTTCAATAGTAATCGCAACCGGGCAAGGCTCATTTGAAGATCCGGCAAAATCAAAACAGCTTTCGGAGATTCTTTATTCGAAAGGCATACCGCATTGGTTTGATTTATGGGGACACGATATGCCGCACGATTGGCCGACATGGCGGAAGATGCTGCCATATTTTATCGAAAAAATTTAATCATACATAAAAGGAGAAACAAAGATGAAAAAAATTGCAAAATTATTTTTTGTGGTTGCAATGATGTCATTGCTTTCCGGCTGTATCGATGTTACAATGAAAGTAAAAGTAAATCCCGACGGATCCGGAGTGATAGAAGAAACCGTTTTAATGGGCGGGACTTTTATCGAGATGATGAATCAAATGATGTCCTTTATGGATACAACCGGGACTCAAAAGTTCGAGATTTTCAAAGAAGATGAATTGATGAATGAAGCCGCTGAATATGGAGAGGGTGTTAAATACCTGAAGGGTGAGAAAATAGATGCCGGCGGAAAAAGCGGTTACAAAGCCGTATTCAGTTTTACAGATATAACTAAATTAAAAATTGATGAAGATCCCGTGAGCAAAGTACCCTCCGATGCAATGAGTATGAGCGACCAGGAACCCCAGGAGAAAAAACCAATTACGTTTGCTTTTGAGAAAGGTACAACATCAAAATTAACTATTATACTGCCCGAATTTGATAAAAGCGGAATAGACGATGAGCAAGCTGTAGAAGATACTGCACAAGCAATGGATCCGGCCTGGGAAGAGCAGGCAAAAACGATGATGAAGGATATGCACATTGCAATTTTGGTTCAACCGATGGGAACGATTACATCTACCAATGCTACAAATGTTGAGAATAATGTGATAACACTTATGGAAATGGACTTCGGGAAAATATTAGAGCAGCCCGGAAAGTTCGATGAATTAAAAAAGCATAATCCGAAATCATTCGAAGAGGCCAAAGAAATGCTGAAAGACATACCCGGCATTAAAATGGAATTTAACCAGAAAGTGGAGGTTAGTTTTAAATAGAGAACTAAGTGTTTCTGAGTGTTCTAAGTGCCTTAGTGGTTTTTCTTTCCTCTAAGGCACTAATTATTTTTAATTGTTGTTAAGCAGGAAGATGAAGAAGTTCAATATACCGTCATTTTATAAAAGCTCGATAATCTCGCGAATCAAAGAACAGCGCCAGTTAACTGATCCGCGTAAAAAAGATTTTACTCCAACCGAATTGGATTTCGGTCCCGTTAAATTTTTCATCGCCCGACATTTTGGATTCTGTTATGGTGTTGAAAACGCTATCGAGATAGCATACAAAACTCTCGATGAAAATCCCGGTAAAAGGATTTTTCTTCTGAGTGAAATGATTCATAATCCTATCGTCAACAATGACTTGCTTGAAAGCGACATTAAGTTTATAATGGATGAAGAGGGAAACAAGTATGTTGATTGGAGCGAACTAAAAAGCGATGATATTGTGATTATTCCTGCATTCGGAACTACGCTTGAGATTGAATCAAAACTTGAATCGATGGGCATTAATACAAAAAAATACAATACTACTTGCCCGTTCGTTGAAAAGGTCTGGAATAAAGCTGCGGTACTCGGTACACAAGATTATACAATTGTTATTCATGGTAAATATAATCACGAAGAAACAAGAGCGACATTTTCTCACAGTAATAAAAATTCCCCGTCGGTAATTATTCGGGATATGCAGGAAGCCAAACTTCTCTCAAAGGCAATATCGGGAGAAATTACTCAAGAAGAATTTAATCATTTCTTTGCAGGGAAGTTTTCCAATGGATTCGATATCAATAAAGATTTTAACCGCATTGGAGTCGTAAATCAAACTACTATGCTCGCAACCGAAACACAGGCAATCGTTGACTATCTGAAGCAGACAATGATTAAAAAATTTGGGGAGGGAAATATTGCAGATCACTTTGCAGATACACGCGATACGCTGTGTTACGCAACTAACGATAACCAGCAAGCAACATACGGATTGATGGAGAAAAATGCCGATCTTGCAATAGTTGTGGGGGGATACAATAGTTCCAATACATCCCACATTGTTGAATTGTTGGAGGATAAATTTGTTACATATTTTATTTCGTCAGATGAAAAAATAATCTCGGATAAGGTCATTAGTCACTTAGATATTCATGCGAAGGAAGAGAGACTTACGGAAAATTATCTGCCGGTTAAAGATAAAGTGAGCATTGTGCTTACAAGCGGCGCGTCATGTCCCGATGCTGTGGTTGATGATGTGCTGAACAAACTGCTCTCCCATTTCCCGGGAGCAAAACCGGTTGATGAAATATTTTTCTAAAGATCATCATTGCATAGCACACAGATTCGATTTCATCGAATACGCTGATTGAGCAGATTACCACAGATCAGCGAAAATCAGTATCATCTGTGTATTCCGGTTTTTTCGGAATCAGCGTGCTATTATGTGGCTAACGCAACTTTTTATTTTCATTCGTATATATTTTTCTTCTTACTTCCGGTTTCTTTCCAAAATTTAACAGCAGACCTACTTCGATATCTGTTGCCTTCAGATAATTAAGAAGTTGATGTTCATGTTCTTCCACTATCCCCTCCGCTGCTTTTAGTTCAATGATCACTAAATCATTTACTATCAGATCGGCATAATACTCACCCACAAGTTTGGTCTGATAGTAGACGTTGATTTGCTTTTGTCTCTCGACTTTAAGTCCATGATTTTCAAGTTCGATTTTCAGTGAATTTTCATAAACCTTTTCAAGAAAACCGAAACCGAGAGTGTTATACACCTTATAAAATGCAGACAAGATTTGTGACGTTAGATTTTGGTGTAAATATTCTTCGTTCATAATTATCCTCCGTTTAACAGCACACTAATTCGATTTCATCGAATACACTGATTTAAAAGATTTACGCAGATCAGCGAAAATCAGTATCATCTGTGTATTCCAGTTTTTTCGGAATCAGTGTGCTATTTGCTTTAATTTATCTTTTATTGATTAGTATATTACTGCAGATAAATATCCAACAACCTCCGAAGAATCCCCAGTCACATCTCCGGAATCGCAGCGGGCAACTACGCGGGAATGTTTCCGGTTTTTCATAGCTGCTGTTTTCATCATTGCTATTATTGGTCCGCCGCCACAGGCTTCGCAATTTTTACGATCAATTGCTGTCATCAATCCATCGTAATCGAAGGCGTTAATTTTGTCGACGATTATTGAATCAAGTCGAACGGCTTCCTCTTTCGAATGAAAATGAGATAGGTCCGAACTTGCTACAATTAAAAAATCCTCATTTACTACTTTCGAAATCTGTTGTGCGATATCATCGATGAATTTTGCACCCTGATTGCCCATTACCATTGGAACGAGTGAAAAATCACCAAGCACAGTTTGAAGAAACGGAAGTTGTACTTCGAGTGCATGTTCCTGACGGTGTCCTTCTGCACCTTCAAAAATAAATTTGCTGCCATCTAATATTTTTGCACTCAACTCTTTATCAATCGGAATATCGCCAAGAGGTGTTTGGTAAAAATCGCCGTTATAAATTGATGCGCCGGGAAAATATTCCCGGTGACTTGGGGAGATGACAACTACAGTTTTATATATAGTTCCTGATATTAAATTATAAGCCGCCGCTGCGGTTTTACCTGAATATAAATATCCTGCGTGCGGCGCAATAATTCCGAAAATATTTTCTATTTTTTCATCCCCCTTCGATGACTCCAAAAGTTCGGTAATGAGTTCCCGCAATTTTTCCTTTTTGGCAGGATAAAACATTCCGGCCACAGCCGGTTTTCTAATCAGTGTCATTTCCCTTCTCCAGCTCCTCTTCCGAAAAAACGAGCGCAGTAAATGCACTCAGCTTCACCTGCTTTTCTTTCCACATGTTCCGGGAGAATCCACCCTTTTCACATAAGGCCGCTAAAAATTGGTCACGGTTCATATTATGTTCGACCGGTACTTGTGGCAGCAGCAGCGCGTGTCTCCCACGTTCCTCAAGAATAAGTCCGTGTTTACCAATTACGATATCGTCATAACTCTCCATCGGGAATGGAGGCGAGAGCACTGAAATTTCGATTTCAATTTTTGCAAGCTCTTTCTCGGTTAACGGATGAAACCTGGGATCGCCGGTAGCTGCCTGCACTGCCGCATCGCGAACAGTATCGTATAACGGTTGATCCGAAACAATATACCCGATGCAGCCACGGAGTCTTCCCCCGATGGTAAGTGTTACAAACGCGCCCGCGTTGGTTTGTAATACCGGATGTATCTCGAAATTAATTGGTGTGGTCTCTTTTTGTGTGAACAATCTTTCAATTGATTCTCTTGCGACGGCAATTAGAGTTTGTTTTTCTTTTATAGTCAGTTCCATTTTGTCACTCTATTTTATAAATCAATACTTCCTTCTTTTCTTTTAGCATGATTAGCATATTTCTATAAATAAAAAACGAGTCGGGTATATAACCGTTTGCAATAGTATTCAATGTCTCTGTGAATATTTCTTTCCCTTTATCGGTATCAACAATAAAAAATCTATTCATAATTATGCCATCCTTTTTCTCATGAAAATTAAATAACAATAACGAGCCGTACTCAGTATATTCAACTTCGCCGATAATATCAAGCGGATTTATTTTGTCGTGTATCCACTTCGTGGCTTTACTTTCGGTATCAGGATTCCTATCAAAGCGGACCGGAAATAAATAACTATCATAACTGATTGATTGTCCGGCTTTTTCACGAAGCTCATTAACGTATTCGCTTTTGTCTGCAAGCTCTTCAATTAGTTCGCCGGTGCGGAAATCGAGGGAATAAAATTTCCATCCTTCAAATAGCTGCTTGCTGCAATAAATTTTGTCTTCAAATACAAAGAGGAAGGAGTAGTTATCATCTCTCCACAATTCTTTTTTTGTATTGATATCGAAAGCGATAATTTCTTTGTGTCGCGGCATATCGGGCGAGGCGAACCTGTGGAAGAAAATGATATCCTTGTAAATTGTCTCGATGCCGATCCAGTATTTTTCTTCAAGCTGTAATCCGTCGAACAGCTTCTTTCCGCGCGGCAGATCGATGCAGTGAAAGTAAACTTGTTTTTGTTCTACATCGCGTGTCTCGATAATCAGTTTTTCGGAATCGGAAATAAGTATCCGCCATACCTGGTTTTTATCTGAGAAGAAAAAATGTTTTTTGAGTTTCATTAACCAATCGGAATATTAACAGTATTAAAATATAATTATACGATTACTTCTACAATACACGGATTTTAATAAACAATGTGTAATTGTAAAAGATATTTCGATTACAACAAACATGATATTTTTTGTATCTTTGCACCGAAGGAGATTTTATGGAAACAGCAATTGTAAACAGTAGTTCAAAAACGGATTTGAAACTTCTTTTGGATATTGCCAAAAAGATCGGAATTAAAGTAAAAGTACTTAGCGAATCCGAAATGGAAGATATTGGAATGTTATATGCTATAAAAAACGGCCGAACCGGAAAATTTGTCGATACAAAATCATTTATAAAAAAATTACGCAAATGATAATTAAAATCGACTCATCTTTCGTAAAAGACACAAAAAAAATAAAAGACAGACAACTTCTCGCAAAAATTGCCGACTGCATCGAAGAAATCCAAATGGCAGGTAATTTTAAGCAAATCAAAAACGTAAAGAAACTGCATGGCGAAGAAAATTTTTATCGTATTCGTCTCGGTGAATATCGATTGGGCATTCGGATTTTAGAAAATACAGTTGAATTTATTAGAGTTCTCCACAGAAAGGATATTTATAAGCATTTTTCTCATTAATCTACGTTAAATAATTTTTGATTTATTTTTGAGGCTTGTACAAAGTTTTTAAATCCCGTATCTTTATCACGGAACAAATCAGAAGGGAATCAACATGCCAATATCAACCGAACAAAAATCCAAGATTTTAAAAATTGTTAATGTATTTGAAACCGGGACGCCGGACGGCAAGTACGACAACATTTCAATTTACAAAGACGGTCCCGTTATAAACGGAGAGAAGATTTATCAAATCACATACGGACGCAGCCAAACAACAGAATACGGTAACTTGAAACGGCTTATTGAAAGTTACATTGCTAACAACGGGACATTCAGCAGCCAGTTTTCACCCTATGTTAATAAGATTGGTAAGCAGCCCTCGCTTAGGAAGGATCAGAATTTTAAGGATCTTTTAAAAACCTCTGCGAGAGAAGATGAAATAATGCGCCAAACGCAGGATGATTTTTTCGACCTCTATTATTACCAGCCTGCATTCATCTGGTTCGAGGGGCATGAGTTTGCCGAAGCTCTCAGCTTGCTTGTAATTTATGACAGCTTTATTCATTCGGGTGGAATATTATCTTTTCTTCGTCAAAGATTTCCGGAACGTCCTCCTATAAACGGCGGTAACGAAAAGATTTGGATTGAGCAGTACGTTACAGCGCGGCACAACTGGTTGAAGACACATACGAATGAAATATTGCATCATACTATTTACCGTACCAATTGTTTTAAGAAACAAATACAAAATAACAATTGGGATCTGGTTCAAGCAGTGAACGCGAATGGAGTAGTTATTCCGAAAATTTTCGGTGAGTCCTGATAAATATTTGGGAAAATATAATTTATTAAAAAGCCCGGTTGGATATAATAGCCGGGCTTAATTCTTTTATAGATAATCAAATCTTGCGGTAAAATGCCGCAGCATTGGAGCTTCGTAAATTATTTTCATTCCACGTAAGTTGTTCCTGTTTTTATAAACCTCTATTAAAACTTCCAGTACATAATCGATATGGCTTTGAGTGTAAACTCTTCGCGGTATTGCGAGCCGTACAAGTTCCATAGGCGGTGAAATTAGTTTATTTGTTTTATGATCGTGCTTGCCGAACATTACGCTGCCAATCTCAACTCCGCGTATGCCGCCTTCAACATAAAGTTCGCACACTATTGATTGCCCGGGATATTGATCGGGCGGAATTTGCGGAAGGAATCTCTTTGCATCAATATAAATTGCATGTCCGCCGGGCGGTTCTATTATTGGGATTCCGTTCGCAATCATCTTTTCGCCGAGATATTCAATACTCCGAATTCTGTAATGGAGATAATTTTCGTCCATTACTTCTTCAAGTCCCTGCGCAACCGCTTCGAGATCGCGTCCGGCTAATCCGCCGTAAGTTGGAAATCCTTCCGTAACAATTAAAAGATTACGGCACAACATTGCGAGGTTATCATCATTCACCGATAAAAATCCGCCGATGTTTACGAGCGCATCTTTTTTAGCGCTCATTGTAGCTCCATCGGAGTATGAAAACATTTCCTGACAAATCTCTAATACTGATTTATCCTTGTATCCTTCTTCCCGAATTTTTATGAAATACGCATTCTCAGCAAACCGGCATGCATCAATGAATAGCGGGAGACCGAATTTAGTACAGACACTTTTTACATCGCGAATATTCTGCATCGAAACAGGTTGCCCGCCGCCGGAATTGTTCGTAACCGTAATCATTACAAGCGGGATATTTTCAACGCCAACTTTGTTAATAAAATTCTCAAGTGCTTCGACATCCATGTTACCTTTAAAATCCGCCCGCACCTCCGGATGTTTCCCAATTTCATTTAAGAGGTCAACAGCTTCCGCGCCGGTGAATTCAATATTGGCGCGTGTTGTATCGAAGTGAGTATTGTTGGGAATGAATTTCCCTTCGCCGCCAACAATTGAAAACAATATTTTTTCTGCGGCTCGTCCCTGGTGGGTTGGAATTATAAATTTGTGCCCTGTAATTTTTTTAACAGCCGATTCGAATTTGTAAAAACTTTTCGATCCCGCATAGGCTTCGTCGCCTTCCATTATTCCTGCCCACTGCTTAGCGCTCATTGCAGAGGTTCCGCTGTCGGTTAGTAAATCGATAAGCACATTATCGGCATGAATAAGGAAAGGATTGTATCCGGCTTCTTTAATAATTTGTTGCCTTTCTTCTTTTGTTGTGAATCGAATTGGTTCAACAGATTTGATTTTGAACGGCTCGATTATAGTTCTCATTTATTGTCCCATTATTATTAATTACTACTTCAAAAATAAAAATAATATCCGAGTATGGAATCTTATTCGGATTGATTCCGTCTAATTACGCGTGAAAAAATCGAATGTTATTTAAATAAAACATTGTGCTGTTGGGGAAAAAAATATTATTTTTAGAATGATTGCATGTATAAGAAAATCAAATCATTATAAACCGGAGTGAAAAATGGAAGAAATCAACGAAGAATTGCTTCAATCCAATGCAGAAAAAGCACAGGAAGAAGAAATTGAATTATCGCACACCGATAAAATTGTTGGTGTGTTTGCCGAACCGGTAAGCATGTTTTCGAAAGCTGCAAAGTTTCCACCGCGTGCTATGGACTGGTTGCTCCCGATTTTATTCGTAATAATTGTTTCAATTGCCGGGTACATCGTGTTAATGAGTAATCCAACAATTAAATATGCGATGACAGCAGAACAAATGAAACAGATCGAAGAACAATTTCAAGAGCAGGTTGATGCCGGTCAAATATCGCAGGAACAAGCTGACGAGCAATTGGAGCGTACCCGTGAATTTATGGAAGGACAGGGTGCAATGGGAATGATATTTGCCGTAATCGGAATTGTAATTGGGCAGCTGATATTTTTCTTCATTATTGCCGCGATATTTCTGCTCGTCGCTAAGTTGGCTCTTAAAGGAGACGGTAACTACTCAACCGCAATGGTGGCATACGGACTTCCGCATTACATAGGTGTTATTCAAGGAATAGTAATGGTAATCCTATCGATGGTAATGGGAAAATTTTTAATGGGAACAAGTGTCGCCACTTTTATGGATTTCGAGCAGGGGAGTTTCCTTAATTTTATTATGGGAAAAATCGATCCGTTTTCGATTTGGTTCTATGCAGTATTCTCAATAGGTCTGGCTAAAATGTTCAAATCCCAAACCACCGGAAAATATTTTGCGTGGGTTTTCGGATTGTGGCTTGGATTCGGAATATTAATGTTCTTCCTGGCTAAAGCAGTTCCGTTCTTAAGTTTCCTAGCCCGATAAATCTTTCTAAGTGAGATTGAATGATCTTAGTGCCTTGTGGTTTTCTTTAAGCCGCGCGGCACTAAGGTCGGTTTGAATAACGTTGTATTATCTTTTTAAAAATTAGTTTAGTATACTTTCGTCACGATGGAGCAGTAAAATTGCCGACTGCGATACAATCACATATTTCTCATCTCGTATCTCAATCTCAATCGCATCCTTGCGCAAAAATAATGCAAAGTCTCCTTCTTTAGCCTGCAGCGGAATGTACTTGGTACTTTTGCTTTCCTTCCATGATTCTTCCTCATCAATCGGCATTGCAACCGGGTAGCCCGGCCCAACCTTAATAACGTAACCACCTTGCGCTTTCTCTTTTTCGGAAACACCCGGCGGGAGGTACAAACCGCTTGTCGTTTTTTGAAGATCTTTTTCGGGTCGTATTAAAACCCGGTCGCCCACAATTATAATTCCTTCAATACTTATCATTACTAATCTCAAAAATATTTCAAAGAAAAATATGAAAAATAAAAACAACCTTTTCTCGAAAAGAAAGATTGGCTTTTTCGAAGGCATTTTATTAATTCGTAATTTGTGACGGCATTTATTTTTACACGGCTTATTGAATAATAATTTATAGCTCGTTATTTTTATTCACACATTCAATTCAATCTTTCACTAACAAAATTTTTGGAAAGACATGTCAATTCAAAAATACATCGCGGAATTTATCGGTACATTCTTTCTTGTTCTTATTACCGGATTAACAGGAAGTCCAATTGCCATCGGATTAGTTTTCGGTGTCTTAATTTATTGGGGATCAAACATTTCCGGAGGACATTTTAATCCCGCAATTTCCTTGGCTGTTGTCATCAAAGGCGGAATTAAAATTAGCGACTTCATATATTATTCGGTTGCTCAAATTCTCGGCGCTCTCTTTGCATCGCTCGTAATATTTTCGTTTCGGGATGTAGCTTATTATCCAGCGCCCGGACTCGATGTTCATTTTGTCAAGTCCATGCTTTGCGAGTTAATGCTTACTTTCCTTTTGTGCTCGGTTTATCTGACGGTGATGTTCAATAAAAAATTTACAGGTAATTATATTTACGGTATTGCAGTTGGATTCACGCTCATTACAATTACGTTTACTGCTAATTCGATTTCGGGTGGAGTTTTTAATCCCGCCTTAGGATTAGGCACGGAAGTATTTGATTTATTTATTTCCGGTGAGGGGATAAAATATTCGTGGTTGTATATTGTCGGACCATTTACCGGCGCGGCTTTGGCTGGATTCGTTTATAACTTTTTCGAGAATAGTAATAATTGATTATTTTTATTTCGAGATTTTTTCTTGTATAGGACATCGCCAATGAATCACACATATCTATTCAAAGAAGCTACATGGAAAGCGGATGGTCATTTTTTTGATGAAACAAACAAAGCTTTGTCCATCCAAGGGGAAACAAAAATTATCCACGAAGAAAATATTTGGCACAGCAAAAGTAAATTCAAATTAGCCGAAGGAGGAGAAGGCGAGTTCGTATTGAATCTCGAAGTCATACCATTTGATGTAAAGAAGGGAAGCACTAGCTGGGTATCATTCAATCAATCATTTGGCAAGTTTTACGGCGAAATAATTATCGAGGACGAATACATAATTTCGGTATTTTACTCCGAAGAAGGCACGTATTCCGGATCAGAGTATCTTCACTGCATCGACGGCAATCATTACAAAAACAAAGGTGTGATTTTTAAAGGAAAAGAAAAATTATCATCGTGGTCGGTTAGGCTCCAACTAATTGAATAGTAAATCTCGTAAAGAATAACTGTTGCTCTTCGAAATTTTTTTAATGGTGTAAATTTGCTACAGTGTGATAAACTATTTCATTAGCACAGCTTTTATCGTTTTGCTGTAAGTATATGTCTCAATCCGAATAAAATAAACCCCGCTCGCCCAGTTACCGCCGTCAATCTCAACTTCATAATATCCCGCTTCCTGTTCCTTGTTTACAATCTCCGCAACTTTTCTCCCGAGAATATCATAAACAGAAATATTCACATGAGTTTGAATAGGAATCTCATAACGGATTTTTGTTGTTGGATTAAATGGGTTAGGGAAATTTTGAGAGAGATAGAAATATTCGGGTACAGTAGTTTGTGGTTCCTCATATTCCAAGGGAGTTATTTTAACGAGATCATCATAGCTGATAGATCTGAGTATATCAACATTCCTTCTTAGTTTTGTAATACTGCCAAATTTATTTGTATCTAATCCGGCAGTTATTGCATACATTACCCATTGAGTATCTGCCGGCTCGAATGTAAATGGACCGGTAAACATATAAAACCCCGCTTCGCCATTTGTCCAATAATTCCAATTCCAGCCAGTATTTGTTATGGGGTCGCCGCTAAATGGAAATTTTGTATGTTTACCTGAAACCGAATCAATAATAATATTTCCCGCAAGATCAAAACCACGGGCAATGTTCCAGACCTCTTTTTTAAAATAAGGCGTATTTGCTAAAGGGTAGTTGTTATCAGTAATGCCAAAAAAGGATGATAATGGTATATTTCTATAACCGGTAAGTTCTCTTCCTTTAAAGATTGCAGTGTCTCCCTGCGACTTTATTTTGGGACCATAAAGCATAACATAACCTACTGCAGGACATCTCCATCGATAGTAAGTACTCCATGATTCCGGAATGTTACTCCAACAATAGCCAAGTTGTCGTAATGTATCAACTGCCGGGGGATTATGGCTTGCACCGCTCAAGTCTAAATCACTCCACAAGCCAATATAGGTCGAATCAATTTTATTTGTTCCTTTGTTTATAATTGTCCATTCCAAAAAGATAACATCGGAAAGTATATTGGAATTTATACCGCCTTCATAAGCATAAGCCATCTGCTGAATCTCAAGTTTCACCGGAGTAATTGGCTCGTTAAAAAAGTATTGTTTGCCTTTAATTGTATTGCATGAATTGAAAACAGTCCACACTGTTTGATCGGCATGCAAAAGCGGTTTTTTATCATTATCAATCGGAGCCCCAAATTCGAAAGGCCAATTAAGAATATCAACACTTGAATTATCATTATCCGATATTTTATAAATACGGTATTTGTCTTTGTCCCGTGGATTAGCTTGAACCGCAGAGCTTCCGTTTATTATTGGACCCGGCGAATAATTTGTTCTGCCCCACCAACTATAATTTAGAACTTGGGTAGTATCACTTTTGCCAAGTACCCATAATCCTTGATCATAGATAATAACTTCGCCGACATACCAATCATTAATATAATATCCTTCAAAAAGCCTATCCCAAAATCCAGCGCCACCACCACCATATTTCTCGAAATTCAATCCGCCATAATTATCAAATACTACTTTAATGTTATTTGCATCCATAAATTCGGAATCATAATAATTCTCGTAATGTTTTTGAGAATAAAGTATGTTAGCAGATAATAAAAAGTATAACGCGAGTAATTCGATTTTCTTTTTCATAATTATCTCAATAAAACTGCTTTCACTGTTTTAGTAAATAACCCCGTTTCCATTCGGTATAAATACACTCCGCTCGCCCAACTCGTTCCATCAACCGAGACTTCATAATATCCCGCTTCCTGTTCTTTGTTTATAAAATCGTTGCTAACTTTAATGCAAGTTTAGTTATATTCAATCCAACTATAGATTATCTCAAAGATGTAAAGTGTGCCAAAGTCACTTCCGACTGCTAAAAATTTACCATTGGGATCTATATCCATACAACGTGCCGCAACATCCATACAATTAATATCGGTTATGTGACTTCCGTTGATCATATTCCATGCATTTATGGAACCCACGTAAGATCCGCTGAAAAGATTTACTCCGTTATTTGAAAAAGCAGCACACATCGATAGCGTTTCACTAAATGAGTTAAGAATATATTTAACCGAGCCACTCTCGTAATCCCAAACAACAACCCTTTTATTATCCTGCGAACAGGATACAAAATATTTATCGTCGGGACTAAACTCAATATCATATATTGAACTGCCTAATAATGTAGTAAACGATTTTATAATTTCGCCTGAAAAAACATCCACACATAAAATTTCACTATGCCTGTTAAAAGCTATTAAATTTCTCTTGTTGTTTATTTCCATACATTCATTTACCCAAGCATCGTTCACATAAGTTTTTACTAGCAAACCTGTTCTAGAATTCCACAATTTTATTGTTCTGTCCAAAGAACTGCTGATAATTAGATGTGAAAGAGGATGAAATTCAACGCTATTAATTCTACCATCATGGGCATTAATGGTCTGAATTTTTTTGCCGGTTTCAATATCCCATGTTATAATATCGTGAGCTCCCCCGCCGCTAATAAGATATTTATCGTCGCCACTAAAACATAGGGTTTGCATCCTAGGAGAAATTTGGTCCAGGTTTTTAATCAACGAAAGATTTGATGGATCTAAAAGAACAATTCTCTGCCACCACCCGCAGCAAGCCAACAGATTCCCTTGATTGTTATATTCCACATCGGTTAACGGCTTACGTACAATTTGTCTTTTTACAATCATCTCCATTGAATCAACTATGGCGGCAATTTTAAAAGTATTTGAAATAATTTTGCCCAATCCATTTGAATTAGAAGAAATACAATACTCGTAAATATTTGCTGGATGCAATGTTGAGTCAATAAATTCTGCTGTATTATTTTCAAATGAGCCGATTTTAATTAGCTTACTATTATCGTTTACTGTTCTTCTAAGGATATCATATTTAATCTTTGAATTAGGAATGGGATGCCAGATAAGTTTAATGGTTGTCTCGGAGATTGGCACCATAGAAAGTTCAACCGAAGATTTTGATAATAGAGCCGCCACCGGTTCACTTGTGGATTCAGTGATGCGAGGCTGATCGCAAGAATCGAAAGTTAAAAATCCCAAAGCAACCACTATCGAAAGAGAAATAGCTTTTGTGTTCATTTTTATTTCCTTAATTATGCTGGTTTATTTTAAAGTACCTTCCTCTTTGATTCAATAAAATCCCTCCATGCACTTGCCGAAGCTTCAACGGATTTGAATCTGTAAAAATAAATTCCGCCCCGACAAGTAGGGACGGCTTTCTTACTTCAGCAATACTAATTTTTTAGTCATGTTAAATCCACTTCCTGTTTGAAGTTTATAGAAATAGACTCCGCTCGCAAGTTTGCTGCCGTCAAATTCTACTGTGTATGTTCCCGGTTTTTGTTCGACGTTAACAAGTGTTGCAACCTCTCTTCCAAGAATATCGTAGACCTTTAATGTAACATGTTGTAGAGACGGGATATATCCCGTCTCAATGTCTGGTATGGTAAACTTAATTGTAGTTACCGGATTAAACGGATTGGGAAAATTTTGAGAAAGAGAAAATTCACCGGGTAAATTTTGGTTCTCGTATTCGGTTCCTGTTATTATTCCAGTGTAGTAGAACTCCTTAACTTGCTGAGCTAATTGCTTTAGTTTGGCTAAACTGTTTATTCGGCTATCTGCTTGAGCCATCATTATTGCATAAACTACTTCCTGGGTATCTTTCGGTGCAAGGTTGAATTGCCCTGAGTTTAAGATTAGTCTTCTATCATACGGCGCTGGTCCATGCGGCCAGCCATCGCCGTCATACCAGCCGGTTTTAGAGATCGGATCGCCTGCCAATGGTGTACGTGTCTTGGCGCCGGTTATTGGGTCGACAAGCGTATCTCCTGTTGCAGTACCTAATCCGCGAAGATTGTTATAATATTCATAAGGCATATTGCCAACTCTTGGATCAAAAATAAATGGATAATAATTTTTAACAATCGGTGCGAATGAATCCATTTTAAGATTTTTATAGCCTTTCCGCCATTTAAAATCGAAATAAGCGGAATCGCTTTGCTCTGCTTTGATTACCGGTCCTTGTAAATACAAATAGCCAATTGCAGGCGGCAGCTCATAATATCCCTCATCAATTTCATCTCCATTGTATCCGAAACCTAAACTTAATAAAGTATCACAGCCAACAACATCATCACCGGCATAACCCAAATCAAAATCAGACCAGTAGCCGATAACCATATTTTCAATATGGTTCGGCGATTTATTAATTACTTTGATTTTCTTAAATAGAACATCTTCCAGAAATTTCTCTTGTTTAAAACCATAGATAGTAGTTTGAACCTCAACACCGAGAGGTAAGGAATAGTATTTGTCGAGAGATAATTGTTCATCGAAATTATTGTTTACTGTAAACACGACTTCATCGCCTAAAAATTTTGGCACATCTAGACCCGCATCAAATCGATTGTTAGAATTAATATCCTCGAACGGCGCGCCGATATCCCCCGGCCAATTTTCATAATCGTATTGAAGCCGGGATTTTTCATCACCCTCGGGATATGAGAGCCAGTCTCTTCGAATTTTCCATATCTTGTATTTTGGGTCCCCCGGATCGGCCGGTAAACCATTATCATCAATCAGTCCCGGCTGCATATTTGACCAATACTGAGTTCCTCCAATTCGTATTTCGCCGTTAACCAATCCACCCATCATTATACCATCAGAAAATACCGATGTCAAGTTATTACCATGATCACTCAAAACCGAATGACCATCCGGCCAGTAAAATCCGCTTGCATCGTTTCTAGGATCGTGAGCGCTGATGCCGTCGTTTCCTATCCATGTAAGAATTTCATTTATACAAATTATATCATAATTACTAGAGCTGAATGAAGTTTTTTGATTGTCCGTTGCATCGGAATAAAGCGGATTTGCCGAATCGGATAATTTTATGATGACGGAATCACCCGGTAAATATGTTACTCCCCATGTGTATTTTACAGAATCAGCAGGATAATTAGTAATAATATTTTTCCACGAGATTCCGTTATCGGTACTATAAGCAATATCAATCTTGTCAATACTATTTGACCGCCAATTAATAACAGTATTGGAATAAGGCATAATTCCAAAAGGAGGCGCAGATATCGAGGTGATGAAAATTGTTTTTAAATTTCCATTGTAATCGGTTTTATGAACCCATAACTTTTCATCAAACTCACCTGTTAATAAATATCCCTCGCCCGGAATTTCAGAAATATTTTGCCCGATGCCCCAAAGCTGATTTTGAAATTCAACACCTTCATTTGAATTAATTCTTATGTGAAAATTACTTGCTGTAATATAGCTGAATCCGGTAGAGGAGAAGTTTGTAAACGCGGTAATAGATCCAGGCGCTTCGCGGCGCCATAGCTCATTTCCAAATTGATCTAATAAAATAACTATACACGATTTCATTGTGTTTTGAAGCGCAATGAAAACAGTATTGCCATAGCCGTAATTAATTGCAGTTATTTCATGTTCGAAATATTTAGTCCAGAGAGTATTTAATGCTGCATCCAACAAACAAAGATTGTTTTTACCGTTGATAATGATTTTGTTATCCGGCGTGATAATTACTCGATAATGAAATAAATAACTCCCCTCAATTTGGATAGTTTTTTCTTCTATTAAATCTCCATCAGCGCTAAAACGCAGCAGTAAAATTGAGTCTGGATGTGTAACCACATAGTCGTTTGTTTTAATTGATATCGTTAAAAGGAAATTACCGTTTTCCAATGCGAGTATTTTTATTGGCTGGTAGTATAATCCATTGGAATTAAACTGAATGAATTTTTCCCACTCAACATTTAGTTCCGAGTTCAATTTTGTCATGCTTATATGCTGCATTTCATTTTCGGAATAAGTAGAAAAATAAACAAAATTGTCATCGGCAGCAACTGCAAATGGATTGTAAGGTAAGCGAAAGCTTTGCGGCAAATGATATATTATTAGTCGCTCTTTGTTTCCGTATGGATCGATCTTTAGTAGGAATATTTCCCCAAAGGATGCAGGATAACCTGTTTTATTAATGCCAGCAATCATAAAACCATCTTGCGTATGCTTTAAGAGATAACTATTGGGAGAAGACGAAATTGCAGAATAATTTTTAGAGAAGGTGTACTGTGCGTTATACCGGGAATTCCAGAGTAAAATAAGTGCGACGACGAATACAAATACTATTTTTCCCTTCATTGGCTATCCTACAAATGATTACTTAATTAAAACCATTCTCTTCGTTTCAACAAAACCATGTCCTGGGCTTGTCGAAGGATCAGAGGCTCTGAGTTGATAAAAATATTAATTTATCTCCATCGAATTCAACTTCATACTGATGATCTGCCATTCAATTGCCGCATATAATTTCCTCAGGGGTTCGCAAGCAAATAGCAATATTTTACTGCGGCATCATAAATATTAGGAATAGTATTACATTCGAAATCGGAAAAAGAACTTATTTTAGGTAATTCATAATCCTGAAAACCCGAAATGAAAATAAGGTGATTTTAAATTATCGGCAAGGTATTTTTTGGGTACTGTTTACCTGCCCCGGATTTTTGAATTCAAACGGCGGACTGCTATTTTAACTGCGGGGAAAATATTTTTATGGAGCTGTGATGCATAAGAATTTTATTCGAGTAATATTTTTATCGTTCTTGATGATGAATGTTATCTATCCCCAAAAGGATTCCGTAAAAATTAATTTTGAAGTAACAACGCGAAATTTAAAAATAGATGAAAGTGTTTTTATCGCAGGTGGTCACAATAAACTCGGTAATTGGAATGCCGGGGAAGTTGGATTGAATAAATTGAATGATAGTCTTTGGGCGACAGCTATTTATTTTGAAGTTGGTTCAAACCTCGAATTCAAATTCACAAAAGGCAGCTGGGAAAACGAAGCCATGCGCGAGGATGGTTCGATTCCACAGAATTATTCGTTGCTTGTAAATATGGACACAACACTTAGCTTCACAATTAGCAAATGGCGGGATGAAGTTGTTGTGCAAACTAAAGGACAGATTACCGGTACAGTTGAATACCACAGAAAATTTACATGGGGGAAATTACTTCCACGGGATATTATTGTTTGGCTACCACCGGATTATTATAAATATGAACTGAGCAGATACCCGGTTCTATACATGCACGACGGACAAAATATTATTGATCCTGCCACATCATCTTTCGGCGTTGATTGGATGATTGACGAAACCGCCGATAGTCTGATCCGTATAGGTGAAGTGGAGCCGATGATAATTGTTGGAATTTATAATACGTCGCATCGGACACCTGAATATACTCACGGTGACACTGGTCGCGAATACATGGAATTTATTGTAAAAAAATTAAAGCCGTTCATCGATGAGAATTACCGGACATTTCATGATAGAAAACATACTTTTACAGCTGGCTCATCGCTCGGCGGCTTAATTTCTTTCATGCTTGCGTGGGAATACCCCGAAGTTTTTATCGGAGCTGCATGTTTTTCTCCTGCGTTCAAAATTAAAGAATTGGATTATGTTCAATTTGTAGCGCGATACGAGGGTCCGAAAAAGATGATTAAATTTTATATTGATAACGGCGGTATCGGACTTGAAGCAGCGCTGCAACCCGGAATTGATGAAATGCTTTTAGCTCTTAAGAGCCAAGGGTACATCGAAGGAAGAGATTTCACTTGGGTAAAAGATTCAACTGCTCTGCACACTGAGACTGCATGGGCAGAAAGAACATGGAGACCGCTAAAATTATTCTTTGGAAAAAATTTCTTTGAAGATGGATTAAACATGATGCCGCCCGATGAGTGGCGTTTTAGAGTGACGTGTGGAAAATCCTATGTGCTGAATGACAAGGATTTCTTCTGGCATTTAAATTTGAATTCGAGATATACACCATTTTCAGTGGATACTTCGATTCTGAGGTTGCATATGACGATGGAACATGGACTAAATGTTGGATTTTTAGATGATGGATTGCCGTGGGTATTATATTATGGCAAAGCAGGGCCCGAGTTACGGTTATTCGATAATTATTTTTTAGAGGCTCATTTTGGATTGGGTGGTGGCATGTTCTTTCAATATTTGACTCCAATATTCTTTTGGGGTGGAGAAACAGGTTATATCTTACCGCTAAGGGAAGATCTTTCTGTTGAATTTGAATTCGGAATAAATAGACTTTATGACTACGCTTTCTTTTACTATTTTATTGCAGGAATTTCATTCTGACAAAAATTAACAACACAATGGATATTCTATGAAAGTTTTGGTTGGTTCAAAAAATCCCGTAAAGATAAATTCGGTTAATGAGGCATTCGAAAAGTATTTTAATGGAATTGAAGTTGAGGGAGTTGAAGTCTCATCGGATGTGCCGCCGCAGCCAGTGAATGATGAAACGTATTCAGGAGCAAAGAATCGAGCGATGAATTTGAAAAAACTAAACGATGAGAATAATCTCGGCGCAGAATATTTTGTGGGGATTGAGGGCGGCATTCAAAAACAATTTGATAAATGGTTCGCGTTTGGATGTATGTGCATCATCGACAAAAATGAAAATATCGGATTCGGTACATCTCCTCATTTCGAACTCCCGGATTCGGTAATAGCCAAACTGCTTAGCGGGATTGAATTAGGCGATGTGATGGATGAAATAATGAAGATGGAAAACACGAAACAAAAACACGGGGCTATTGGATATTTTACAAATGGGATTATGGATAGAAAAGAGTTATATCTGCAAGGATTAATCGTAGCTTTAATTCCATTGCTACACAAGAATTTGTTTTTTAATAAGGAGAATTCTGATGCAAATAAAAAGTGATAAACTTACTCTCCAACTAGTGGAAGCAAGCGATCCCGAACTGGACAAATTATTGGAAGGTAATGAAGACATTTATAATATGTCGGAAGTAAGATTGTATCCGCCTTCGATGCCTTCGTCAATGCGGTTCAGGATTGAAAATGAAGAGGAGTTAATTGGCGAAATATCATTGAAGACAATCAAATGGTACAACCATAAGGCTGAATTATCCATCGCATTAAAAAAGGAGTTTCAAGGCAAAGGATTAGCCCGCGAAGCGTTATTAACGTTGATAAAATTTTGTTTCGAAAGAATGAACTTGCACCGTCTGGAAGCTGAAGTGATTGAGTTCAACAAAGAATCGATAAACCTTGTGGAGAATCTCGGCTTCAGATTAGAAGGAAGACTTCGTGAGGCCAAATATGCAAAGAATGAATATTACGATGTTTTGAGATACGGACTCTTGAGACACGAGTGGGCGGAGAATTAAATTTTCTACACCTGCTATTAAATGGTTCATTTAATGGCATGAATGTTCTAACGCGATTAAGTATTCAATACTTTCGTTTCCAAGGAAATTTATTAATTGGATATTGATTTTCGAATTTATAGTAACGTATTTTTTTGGTATACTTAACAACCGTAATTCTACGTTTTTTTAAGAATGTTTCCGGTAGTAAAAAATAAAATGAAAGTTTTATCGAAGAAAATTTACATATGGTTAGGATTTGTTTGTGCATTAGGTCTTGCGATCTCATGCAACGCTCCGCACAATAATCCGGTCGATCCGGAAAACCCAAATTACAATATAGTTTTACTTGAAGGAGTTGTACGTTCCAATCAACCGTCTGAACCAATTCCTAATATTCGTGTTGTTTGGCAGAATCAATCGCTAACAGTTTACACCGATTCAACCGGTTATTTTAAATTCGATAACATAAAAAATAATGATGGGTGGATTTACTTTTACAACAACGATTATCTGCCGGATTCAAGTTACATTAAATGGGATGTTAGAAAAAAAATCAATCTTCAAATGTATTTACATCCCGTAATCTTGCTCGACGGAATTGTGCGCACTAATCAACCATCAATTGCATTAGAAAATATAAAAGTTACGTGGCAAAATCAGATGTTGTCCACATATACCGATGCTGCGGGTTATTTCAAATTTGAGAATATCAAGTGTGAAAACGGCTGGTTGTATTTTTCAGGCGAGGGATACTCAAAAGATTCGAGTTATGTTGACTGGGGTGAGAATAATGTTAAGAATGTACAAATGTATTTGAATTCATACCCTGTGCTGGATGCCATCTCGTTTTACAGTGTGATAGAAAACTCTTATAATAATCCGCCCAGTTTTCACATGGTACTAAATGCAAAAGTTACTGATTATGATAACGATATCGACACGGTTTTTATAGAGAATGAATCGCTGGAATTTAGCTTACCGCTTGAATACAATTTGTCCTCAAAAATATTTGAGAAAAAAGTATATCTTCTTGACCTTGGTTTATCCGATAATAGTGAAGTTATAGGAAAAGAATTTAATATTTCGGTTAAAGACTTGAAAGGCACGAAGTATGATATCGGAGAGGCAAATATAAAAAGGGTTATTACTGATTTTGTCGAATTTATTTCTCCGGCAGGCAATGATACAACGGATTCAAATCCTACGTTAAAATGGAAAAGATTTACACCAGGTTTTTCATACAATTATGATATACAGGTTTTTATTAAAGATGAATTTAGTTCCGGATTAATATATCAGCCAGGCAGTTTAATTTCAGGTGATGAAATTGAATTTTTTGTACCATATTCATTACAATCAGGCACATATTTTTGGGTAATCTGGTGCATCGATGAATTTGGAAACAGAAGCAGATCAAAACAGGCTTCGTTTATTGTTAATTAAAGAGTACATATGATTGACTTCACAAAAAATATTGAACATATCAAGAATTTATCGAAAGAACAATTCGAAGCTCTCCACAATATTAGTCATGCATTAAATTCCACCGATTACACGGACAGTTTGATTGAAGATGTATTGAATTGGGTTATTCATGTAATAAATGCGGAACGTGGAGTATTTGTACGGTATGATGAAGCGAAAAATGATTTTGTGATAATTGCTGCTACGAAAGTGGATAAACATGATATTAATGATTTGTCGGCATTTTCCTCCGGACTACTGCAGGAAGTAATTAAAAAGAAAGAACCGTTGTTAACCCATGATTTGCAAAGCGATCCTAACTTATCACAGTTTGAAAGCGTTCAGTTACAAAATATTAAATCGGTGATTGCCGTGCCAATTACTCAAAAAGACAAAATCTGGGGAGTAATTCTTGCTGATAGCAGGATAAATAGAAAAGAATTTACAGAAGAAAATCTGTTATTCCTCAATTTTTTTTCCAGCCTTGTATCGCTTACATTGGATAGAATAACCAGCTTCGAAAAACTACGTGATGAGAATTTGATTTTGCTCAATAAGCTTCAATCTGCCGAACGGATACCCGATATGGTTGGTGAAAGCAAGGTGATGAAAGATTTATCTAAGTTAATTCACAGGGTTGCGGCTACAGATGCCACAGTTTTAATACTGGGTGAGAGTGGTACCGGAAAAGATCTTGTCGCGCGTGCGATTCATAAATTAAGCAATAGATATGCAAACCCTTACCTTGCACAATTTTGCGGCTCAATTTCAGAGAACCTCCTCGAAAGTGAGTTGTTCGGCTATAAAAAAGGAGCTTTTACCGGCGCTATTTCTGATAAAAAAGGATTACTAGAAGTAGCGGAAAAAGGTACGTTTTTCCTTGATGAAATTGCGGATGTTTCCCCGGCCCTTCAATCAAAACTGCTCCGTGTATTGGAGAATAGAGAAATTATAAGAGTTGGCGATACCTCCGTAAAAAAAATTGATGTAAGAATAATTGCAGCCACAAATAAAGATTTATCACAGCTTGTTAAAGAAGGTAAATTCAGGGAAGACCTGTTTTACCGTTTAAATGTTTTTCCAGTAAGAGTTCCACCTTTAAGAGAACGTTCGGGCGATATCATACTCATCGCTAACGATGTAATTCAAAAAAAGGAAGGGAAGAAAAAAATAATTCACCCCGATGCAATTACCAAATTGGAAAATTATTATTGGCCGGGGAATGTACGTCAGCTAATTAATGTCATACAAAGAGCATTAATTATGAGTGATACGGACAAACTTTTGCCCGAGCATATCATTTTAGAAGACGAGGAAGATCCGAGCAGTTTTAGAGGCAGATTGCATGATTTTGAAAAGATGATTCTGCTTAAAAGACTTAGCGATTTTGACGGCAACAAAACTCTTGCCGCAAGGTCGTTGGATGTTTCGGTTAGATGGGTGCAACTGAAATTAAAAGAAATTGACGGACAGGAATAAACGATGTCCACGATATCCGGCGAAATATTATTTGAGAAATTTGAAATTCTCGATGTACTCAAAAAGGACGAACACACCGGAGTTTTTCTCGCCAACCATATTTATCTTGGCAAAAAGATAATTCTCAAGGCGCTTAACACACAAACAATTCTGGATGATGCAAAGATTGAAAGGTTTAAAAGAGAAGCAAAGGTTCTTGCCAAGCTGGATCATCCAAATATTATAAAAGTCCTTGATTTTGGTACCTACCAGGAATATTTCTATATATCATTCGAATATTTCAAATCGGATAATCTCAGAACATTCATCAAGAATAACAACATTACAGAAGAGCAAAAAGAAAATATTGAGATTCAGATTCTCAAAGGGCTCGCTTACTCTCATAACAATAATATTATTCACAGGGATTTGAAACCTGAAAACATACTCATAAACCATTTGCATCAAGTTAAGGTAAGCGATTTTGGTCTTGCTCTCGAAGTGGATGATACATTTGTTACTCGCCAGTATTCAATTGTTGGTACGCCGTGCTATATGTCGCCCGAACAATTAAAGGGTGAAAAACTTACACTTCAAAGCGATCTATTTTCGCTCGGCATTGTACTGTTCGAATTATTTACCGGTATTAATCCTTTTCTCGGAAAAGATATAAATCAATCCATTAACAATATCATTAATTACAAAGAAGAAAATATTTCCGATAAAATTAATACTCTTTCCGAAACGCAGAGAGAGATCGTTAAAAAATTATTGAAAAAGAATAAAAGTGATCGGTTTACTTCTGTTGATGAGATTCTTGCATTATTAAATGTTAGCCCGGATGAAAAAATACCGATCCCATCCTCCGAGAAAAAGAAATGGAATAAGAGCTTAATTACCGCCTCGATTTTCTTCATAATAGTTATTGTTTCGGCAATTTTTATTTTTACACAGAATAACGCAATCCCAAACCCGAATGATGACCACAAGTTAAAAAAGGAGGAAATTGATTCCCCGGTTTTATCAACCGAGCAGAATAAAAATAATATCGTAAAAAATGATGAAGAGGAAGTAAAACCGGAAGACCTAACAACAAAGGAAACCGGGTTAACGACTGAGCAGCAAATGGAAAACACACAGAATAATATAGATATTCCCTTGCCAGGTAAAGGTTCTCTTTACATTGAATGTATTCCCTGGGCTTATATTTACCTTGATTCTGTTAAAGTCGAGACAACGCCACTTGAAAATCCGCTCGAAATAAGTAGCGGTACTCATCATCTTCGGCTTATTCACCCGGATTTTCCAAACTTTGAGACAAAAGTTAGTATCCAGAGTAATAGAACGACGAATATCAAAGTTAACTTAGACACTCTTTTCGGATATTATAACTGTAAAATTTACCCATGGGCAGAAATTTATATTGACGGGAAATACATTTCCCAATCTCCATTAAGAAATCCTGTAAAATTATTTCCCGGCAAGCATGAAATAACTTTGAAGAATCCAAAATATAATTCCATTAGCGATTTAATAGTTGTTTCAAAGAGAGATACGGTAATAAAGCAGTATAGATTTGAAAATCCAAAGTAAGATTCCTAATGGTATAATAATTGTACCATACATTAAAACAATGGGTCAAAATCAGATGAAAAGACTAAAATTAATCACGTTGATAATGATGATCTTTTCCATTTCAACTTTAGCGCAGGATGAAGTGTGGGAAATCATTGGCGAGATGTCGGAACCGGTAGCAGGAGCGGCGGCAATTACTTATGGTGAGTATGCTTATTTAATAGGTGGATACGCTGAATCAACACAATCTAATGTCGATTGGATTCATAGATATACATTCCAATCCGGCCAATGGTGGCTTGCGGGATATTTGCAATTTCCCCGGCTGTTTTTAATTGCCAATTTATATAACGACTCAACACTTATTTGCGGCGGAGCTCATGATTCACGACTTGGAACTAATGATCTCGAGAATTGGGGAATTATAGGTACCTCTGCCACAACTCTTTATGATTACAGTGAATTATTCAATAGAATTCATGGAGTGGGTACTGTAAAAGGCGATATATTATACTTGATAGGAGGTAATGAGCATCTAGTAGGGGAACAATCAAATTTACCTTACATCGCTGAATATAATATCCCGCAAAAAGTATTTACTTATGTTGATACTCTTTTGTATTCCGGTTCTAAACTACCCGAGCAACAAATGATTGAAACAATTGGGAACGACATTTTCATTTTCGGAGGAGTATTTAATGGTGTGCTCGGTTCGATTTTTAAATATAATACTGAATTAAGAACTTATGAATTACTTCCTATCTCGTTATTAGAACCAAGGGCATCCGGAATTGCGGTAAAGAGCAAAAATGATGATCGAATTTATATTATTGGTGGTTACAACGAACAGAATAATGCATTGAGTTCGGTTGAGATCTTTGGATTTAACGGTACTGAATATTTTATTATTCCTGGCCCCAGTTTGAATGTCGCAAGGAAAAATTTATCTGCAGTTTTTTATGAAGATGCCATTTACGTTTTTGGCGGGCATGATAATAAAGAGTTAATTTTAACAGAAATTGAAAAGTTATATATTCAGCCGGTAACAGTTGTAAATGATCAAACATTTGCCTTGATTGATAATTTTGAATTACTCCCGAATCATCCCAATCCTTTCAATCCTGCGACGGAAATAGGCTTTGAGCTCAGTAAAGAAGGGAATGTTTCACTTGATATTTATTCCATTTCCGGAAAATATATCCTTACTTTGACTAAGGGAAACTTGAAACCGGGTCATCACGAATATTTGTGGGAAGGTAAAGATAAATATGGAAATCAACTTCCCAGCGGTGTATATTTGTATAGGTTAACTGCAGGTTTTCGTAGTCAAACAAGGAAAATGTTACTCCTGAAATAGGTATGAGATATTATATAATTCTTGCTTACATATTTATCGTTTTTAATTCGATTAGCGCCCAGCAAGAGATCCTTAGTGAAATAAGATATAAATTCGAGACATTCCAGTATGAAGATGTCGTTCGACTTTCGGATCAAATAATTGCTACTTATCGAGATTTATCACCGGATACTCTGCTTTCCGTTTATACGATGAAGGCAGTCTCACATTACAATTTAAATCAGGATGAACTTTCACGACGTAGTTTTATTGAGCTTCTTAAAATAAAAAAGGATTACAATCTTGATCCTATAATTATATCTCCAAAGATTATAACATTTTTCGAAAGTGTTAGAACAGATTATAATAGAATTTTAGATACAAAAAATGATGTTAATAATCAGACCAGGGATTCTATACAGACAAATCTCAATACCATTTCATCAAGTAGTTTTAGTAATTACCAAAGTAGTATTCTTCAGTCTTTTTTACTGCCGGGTCTTGGTCATTTAACCTCCAATCGTCCGGTTGAAGGATGGGTGCTTACTTCTTTAAGTGCAATTAATATTGGTTCATTAATATATTTTGTATTCGATACGAATAAGAAGGAAGACCAATACTTGAGTGAACCCGATCCTCTTTTCGTGCAGGAAAAATACAATCAATATAATTCCTCTTATAAAATTCGAAACGTTTTAATAGCATCATATATAATTATCTGGACATACTCTCAACTTGATATGCTTTTATTTTACAATGCAGATGAAAATAAAAGCAACTTTATGCCTGAACTTAACGCAGAAATGTTGCCAGATAAATCTGTGAAATACAATTTTTCTTTGAAGGTACTGTTCTAAATTTAGTACGAATAATTTTCGCTCCCTACGAAAATTATTCGTAGCTTTCGATTGCCCACCCTTTGAATATTAGCTAAAAATAAACGAAATTCTGTTGGCACTCATCTTGTTATAATATATATAGTGTGTTCTATCTATATATTAATTGGGAGTAAATATTGCGAGAAGATAATTTCAATCTAGACCTTTTCAATAAAATGAACATCACTTCCATAAGTGGTCTTATTACCACCCCAAATGGAGAGCCAATTTCAAGAGCATTTGTAACCGGAACCAACTCAAAAACAGGCGAAACTGCAACTGCAACTGCCGATATGATGGGTAATTATACCCTCGAAAATTTAGTGGCAGGTTCCTACTATGTTCAGTTTTTTGCCAATGGTTTTAGTCCTGAATATCTTGGAAAATCCTTTGTTTGGGAAGGAGTCAAGCCAAAAGATGCAATCGGCATTATCAGCGGCGCCGATATTGTATTGAATCCTGTGCACAGAAACGGCGGCAAATGCGAAGTTTGTGGATTAGTAAAAGATAAAATTGGAAATCCGCTCCCGGCTGCAGTTGTTATGTTAAAAGATGAAAATGATACGGTACGTGGCTATGCCTTAACCGATTCGTATGGATTATATGTGATAGATGGAATAGATTGTGGAGAGTACAAAGTTACCGCAACTAAAACAGGATATGCTTCCCAATCCGAAAATATTTTGATGAATTTTAATCTTGGGAAGCAAATAAAAGAATTTTCTCTCGAATTATCCTTAACCAATCTCGAAAAATGCGGTGTACCGGTAGTTCCTGGAAAGGTTTACCTTGGTAATAACAATCCAAGTCCGCTTACAACAACTACGAAAATAAATTTTAGTATCCCGGAAGATGCATTTGTAAATCTTTCGATAAAAGACTCGTCAGGCAGATTAATAAAAGAATTGGTAAACGATGAACTCACTACTGGTCAGTATTTTGTCTCCTGGAATGGAATAGACTTTTTAGGCAAGAAAGTAAAACCCGGTGTGTACAGCTATCATCTTTCTGCTTGCGATGTAGAACTTGAAAAACAGATTATTGTTCTAAACAAACAATAATAGTGGCATTAGCTGCGGAGGGCGGCTTGTGCGTCGAAATTATTATCGGTTCAAAATTTATTTCCCATCATACAACTTATCCCTTAATCTTATAGAATTATCTAAAATAGTTTGACTTTAATGAAGTCAGCATATTGCTATTTAGAACAGATGGCTGTTTGGTTCATCAAGACTGATTTTTGTAACCGTGAATAGCCTTTTTATTATGCTAATGCTATAATCAAAATTCCCTAATGTATTTATCGGATAGTTTAATAAATTTACGTTCATGAAAATCATATCTTTTGTCCATAAAAATGATACTCATAATTTTCTACAAATATTTTATAAAACATTTTGGGGAATTATATGAAAAAAGGATTTGTATTAATAACAATTTTATCCATACTAATTTTAGGAAAATCCATGTTCGCACAATATGCAGACAACATTGATATAGCGTACAAAAAATTTGTTTTAGATAATGGACTGACTCTTATCGTTCACGAAGATCATAAAGCGCCAATCGTAGCCGTGAATGTTTGGTATCATGTCGGATCCAAAAACGAAAAACCGGGGAAGACGGGATTTGCCCATCTATTCGAGCATCTTATGTTTAACGGCAGCGAAAATTGCGATGATGATTATTTCCAGATAATGGAGAGAGTGGGCACGAGCGATTTAAACGGTACTACGAATAATGACCGGACAAATTATTTTGAAACTCTTCCAACATCGGCAATGGACCTTGCTTTATGGATGGAATCTGATAGAATGGGCCACTTGCTCGGTGCGGTTACACAAGCCAAATTGGATGAGCAACGAGGTGTTGTTCAAAATGAAAAACGCCAGGGCGAAAACGAACCATATTCATTAGCTGAGGAAGTTATCGCAACCAACACATATCCAAAGGGTCATCCATATTCATGGACAGTAATTGGTTCGATGGAAGATTTAACGGCAGCCAGCCTCGAAGATGTTCACGAATGGTTCAAATCATTTTACGGCGCGGCAAATGCAGTGCTTTGTGTTACGGGAGATGTAAATACCGATGAGGTAAAAGCAAAGGTTGAGAAATATTTTGGCGATATTCCCTCGGGACCTCCTTTGACAAAGCCTGAAATCAACATGGCAAAAATGGTCGGTACAACAAGATATATTGCTCAGGATCGTGTACCTCAGTCAAGATTAATAAAAGTATGGAATGTTCCGCAATGGGGTTGTCCGGAATTAGCTCCGCTAGATTTATTAAGCGATATCCTTTCGAGCGGAAAGACAAGCCGTCTTTACAAACGATTAGTATATGAAGAACAGATCGCAACAAGAGTTAGCGTTTATTACGACGGACGCGAAATAGGAAGTCAATTTTATATTGAGGCAGATATTAAACCGGGAGTTGATGTATCCAAGGTTGAAAAAGTGATCGATGAGGAATTGGAAAAGATTTTAAAATCTGGTCTTGATGAAAAAGAATTAAAGAGAGTTAAAACTCAGTACGTTGCAAATTTTGTTAGAGGTATTGAAAGAATCGGAGGTTTTGGTGGTAAGTCCGATATTCTGGCTCAAAGTATGGTTTTCGGAGGAAGTCCCGATCACTACAAAACCTATTTAAATTACATCAACCACACAACAATAGAAGATATTAAAAAATCCGCTAATCAATGGTTGACAGACGGGCAATTTATTTTGGAAATCAATCCTTTCCCTGAATATGCCGCGGCGGAAACAGGTGCTGATAGAACTAAACTTCCGGAAACGGGAACGCCGCCTGATGCAGAATTTCCGAAAATGGAAAAGACAGAATTATCGAACGGCATGAAAGTTATCCTTGCCGAAAGGAATACAATCCCGGTTGTAAATTTCAATTTACTTGTTGATGCAGGCTTCGCGGCTGATCAATTTGGAATTCCAGGGGCGGCAAGTCTTGCAATGTCTATGATGGACGAAGGCACAAAAAAACGGGATGCTTTACAGATAAGTGAGGAACTTGCAATGCTTGGCTCTTATGTCGGAACCGGAGCTAATCTCGATATGTCGAGTGTTTCTTTGTCCGCGCTAAAAGCCAACCTCGATGCTTCGCTCGATATTTTCGCCGATGTAATTTTGAATCCATCTTTCCCCGATAACGAATTAGAGAGATTGCGTAAAGAAAGATATGTGCAGATTCAGCGTGAGAAAGCTTCGCCTACACAAATGGGTCTGCGTGTTGTACCTCAGTTTATTTACGGAAAAAATCATGCTTACGGATTGCCTTTCAGCGGTTCCGGTTATGAAGAAACAGTAAAGAAAATCACTAAAGAAGATTTAGTAAATTATCACAAAACATGGTTCAAACCAAATAATGCTACTCTTGTAATTGTTGGTGATATTACGATGAAGGAAATCAAACCGAGGCTTGAAAAATTGTTTGGCAACTGGAAAGGTGGAGATGTTCCAAAGAAAAACATCAGTGAAGTTTCATATCCTGAAAAACCGATTCTTTATTTAATGGATAAACCAGCCTCACAATCATCTATTATTTTCGGTGCACATGCGGCCCCGCCTTACGCCGATAAAAATAACATCGCCATTGAATCAATGAACGAAATATTAGGCGGAATGTTCACATCAAGAATTAATATGAATCTGCGAGAAGACAAACACTGGTCATACGGTTCCGGCAGTTTTATTGTCGGTGCGAAAGCCCAACGTCCATTTATATTGTTCGGATTGGTGCAGACAGACAAAACAAAAGAATCGATTATCGAGATGCACAAAGAAATTGTTGACTTGCTTTCAACAAAACCAGTAACCGATGACGAAATGAATAAAGTTATTCAACAGAATGTATTATCACTTCCGGGTTCATGGGAAACTGCCAATGCCGTGCTCGGTTCAATTGCGAATATTGTTCGGTACGATTTGCCGGAAAATTATTACGATACTTACGCCCGGGAAATAAAAAGTTTGTCGTTGGATAAGTTAAACACAGCCGCTGTAAATGTTCTGTATCCAGATAACTTGGCATGGGTAGTAGTGGGTGATAAAGCCAAGATTGAAGCCGGTTTGAAAGAGATTGGATACGAAATAAAATATATTGACGGCGACGGAAATTTAATTAAATAATTTGATTCGCAAACCTTCGGGGTCTTGATGACCTCGAAGGTTTTGTTTTTAAATATCTTCCGCGCTTTTCGATTCCATTAACATATTTTTAATCCAAGCGATTCCCTTCTCGTTATAAATGATCGGTTGAATCGCCGTCTTTCCGGTAAAGCCAATTTTTGATTCGAGGTATTTTATCTCATCAAGTTTTGATTTGAGTCCCTCAATCATTGCGCTACCGATACCGACTTCCTTCATTATCAGCAGTCCTTTCGAAAGCATTGAGAGTTCAATGTACAATCGGATGTAACATAAGGGTAGCTCTATAAACTCAATAATGATCTGTGAAAACATGCCCGTCCGGCAAGGCGGGTCCGTTTAATCTGTGTTTATCGTGTGCTGTTTTTAAAATAAATGGTTTTTAGAGGTACCCTTTCGATAAATCGGTAAAAGTAAATGATGTTTCTAGTTCAATATGTCTTTCGATTAAAAACGGGAATAATTCTTTTACGTTTTAAGTGAAACAAATTCATGTGAATTACAATTGACGATTGTGATGAAATCACTCAATCGTAAAAAGAGTATCGAAGCCTACATAGTGAAATAATTCGCGTACCATCTTGTTCATATTTTTAAGTTTGAGTTCATTACCGCTCTCTTTAAGTTTTTTCTGAGCTTTTAAAAGTACGCTAAGTCCGCCGCTTGAAATATAATCGAGTTCTTTAAAATCAACGACAGTGGTTTTTGTGAGTTGGCTGAAGATAGGTTCAGCTTCATGAACATTTGCAGCGCTGAATCTACCGGATAATTTTAGTTCATCGGCTGAAATTATTTCCACTTTAAACATGATTTTCGTCCTTAAATTAATAATAACGATGCAAATTTTACATACTGCTTTCAGGTACAGTCAAAAAAAGCTACTTAATCTGTTTCACTTAATTTTACAGATAGCACTGTAATGTCGTCGGATTGCTGCGCTCCCATGGCATATTTATGGACATCAACAAAAGATTCTTTCACCAAATCAGTGGCATTAAGAGAACACTTTTCTTTCAAAAAACTTTCGAGCCGTTCTTCGGAGTATAATTCATATTCCGGGTCCATCGCTTCGGTTACACCATCGGTAAAAGTAAAAAAAGTATCGCCCGGTTTTAACTGCAGCTTATTGCTTTTAAACTGGAATCCTTCAACAACACCAAGTGCAATACCGCCGGTCAATTCAACAGTCTGAAGCTCTCCCGACGTTGATAAAACATACGGGGGATTATGTCCACCATTCGCATAACTCAATTCGCCGGTTTTAAAATTTAGTATTCCGTAAAACACAGTAACAAACATCGACGATACGCTTTCCCGGCAAAGCAAGCTGTTCACATAGGTTAGGCATTCATCCGGTGAAATACCTTTTAGTGCGGTTGCTCTAATTAATGTGCGGCTGACTGCCATAAAAATTGCGGCTGGAACTCCTTTACCGGATACATCTCCAATTACAAATCCCAAGCGCTCGTTATCAAGCAAAAAGAAATCATACAAATCGCCACCGACTTCTTTAGCGGGTTCCATTGCAGCAAAGATTTCAAATTCTGTTCTTTCGGGAAATGGTGGAAATATTTTAGGAAGAATTGCCGATTGAATATTCCTCGCGGTATCAAGATCATATTGGATTGCCAAAAGTTTATCGTGTTCTCTAACAGCGTTCCGGATTATTTCGAGCTCGGCAATTGTTTTCTCAATTGTTTTTTCGAGATCGGTAAAGTCGACCGGCTTTGTTACAAAATCGTATGCGCCTCTATTCATGGCTGTTCTAATATTATCCATATCTCCGTAAGCCGAGACTATAACCGTTCTGAGAGCAGGATTTTTCAACTCATTCAGTTTGGCCAGCAGGGTTAGCCCATCCATCTCAGGCATGTTAATATCGCTTAGTATCACCCCTATATCTTTATGTTCAAGAAGTCTTGCAAGCGCTTCCAGTCCGTTATGTGCAAAAACAAAATCATATTCCCCATCGCGTATTTTTTTTCTGAAACGCTGACGAATCAATGATTCGAGATCCGGTTCATCGTCAACGACCAACATTTTCTCTGGCATGTAAAACTCACTTTATTTTATTATCGAAAATATTTCAGTTTTTAATTTTTCAAAATCGATTGGTTTGGTAAGATATTCCTCAGCCCCGAATTGAATTGATTTTTCATATTTCTCCTTATCATCGTAGGCAGTAATCATAAAAACTTTAAGATGGGAATATTTCTCTTTAAGGATGCGCAGTAATTCAATTCCGCTTATCCCGGGCATATTTATATCGGAAAGTATCAACACCAGATCCGCAGCCTTAGCTGTGTTCAAATACTCGAGCGCATCTTCGCCGGAAAATGTGAAATGGAAATCGATTAATCCATCTCTCATTTCTTTCCTAAATCTTTGGCGGAATAACGGTTCAACATCGTGTTCGTCGTCAACTACCATTATTCGAATCATTCGTAATCCCCGGTGATTAATTTTTTGGAATGGTGATTATAAATTCAGCGTACTCTCCTAATTCGGAGTTTACTTTTAATTCTCCTTTGTGTTCCTGTACAATAATATCATAACTAAGCGAAAGTCCGAGACCTGTCCCTTTTCCGGTTGGCTTTGTAGTAAAAAACGGATTAAAGATTTTATCTATAATATCTTGAGGAATTCCTTTGCCGTTATCTTTAATTCGAATCTCCACTTTATCTTCTAGATTTTTTGTTTCAACCTGCAACAACGGATCGAAACTTTCTTTCTTTTCTTTCTTCTTTTCATTAACCGAATAACAGCCGTTATTAAATATATTCAAAAACACCCGGCTGATATTCTGCGGAACAACATTTACCGGTTCGAGCGTAGCATCGTATTTGGTTTCCATTTTAACGTTGAAAGTAGAATCCTGAGCGCGGAATCCGTGATAAGCAAGATTAAGATATTCTTGCAGCAAATCATTAAGATTTGTTTTCTGCTTTTCCCCCGACTTGCCGCGCGAATGAAGCAACATCCCTTTTACGATACTGTCGGCTCTTCTTCCGTGTTCGTTTATTTTCCTAACGTTATGATCAATATCTTTTAATATTTCCTTAATATAATCGACATTTTTCTTGTCAAGTTTATCGGATTGGCTTTCAACTTCTTCCAAAAGTTCTTTTGAAAGATCAATCGATAATTCCGAGAAGTTATTTATAAAGTTCAGCGGATTTTTTATTTCATGAGCAATGCCTGCCGTTAGCTGACCGAGAGACGCCATCTTTTCAGCCTGGATTAATTGAGTTTGCGCTTCCTTTAAATCGCTGTTTGCTTTGTTAACCTTTTCATAAGCGAATGCGTTATCAAGCGCGATTGCGGTATTGTTTGCAAGGTTGTTAAGAATATCGAGATGATTTTCAGTGTATGCATTTTTCTTAAAGCTTTGCGCAGAGATTACGCCTATTACACGCTCATTAGCAATTAGCGGAAGGTAGATTAGAGATGATACATACTGCCCGGCTTTGGGCTTCGATCTGCTTGCAATATAATTCGAGTATTCGGTGTCAACGTCATTTATAAAAACAGGTTTCCGTTTATCGACACACCAAACAGCAAACCGATTTTTGTCTGTTGTGCTAAAACTAAATTCCGGAAGCCGTTCGCCGTTTTCAATCGCAAGTTTGCACTCAAGCATTTGATCCTTTTCATTAACAACCATAATCGAAAAGCTATTTGCATCCAGAAGTCTGTTCACACTTTCGTATACCGTACTGAAGATTGCTTCCATATTTAATGTGGAAGTAATTTCCCGACCAATTTGACTAAGCACTTTAACATTAGCCAGTGCTTTATCTAATTGAGTATTTTTTTTCAGTAACTCGGCGGTTCTTTCTTCAACTTTATCTTCGAGTGTTTTACTGTATTCTTCGAGTTCGTCATTCGCATTTTTTAATTGTTCTATTGTTTGCTTCAATTCATTTTGCATCATGGCGAAAGAGTGGGTAAGTTCGCCGATCTCGTCCTTTGCTTTAAATTCGGGAAGCTCAATATCAAAATTTCCTTCACCGAATTTTTGAGTGGCAAATGCAAGTTTTCGTAGGGGCCGGGTGATTGAACGCGATATCAAAATTATAACGAATAATAATATTGCGCCACCAATTACTGCTAAAATCAATACAACTCTAAACAGATTATTTAGTGTTGCCAGCAATTCATCAACCGGATAAACAATACCGAGCGACCATCCATTAATTTTAACCGGCGCATAAGATATATAACTCAATTTACCTGTTGTGATATTTCGATATTCAACCTCAGCAAAACTTGAACGGCCGGCCACCATTGACCTGCCTACGTTTCTCAACTGCGCAGAATTTGCCTCCTCGGCGATGCTAAAAATAGTCGTGTTCATTATTAATTCTTTTTTGGGATGTGTAACCAGGCTCCCGTTCCTCGAAACCATGAAGGCGTAGCCGGTATCATATACTTTTATTGCCGCAACAATTTTCTGCAGCCAATCCAAAGAAAGGTCGGCGGTAAGAACTCCGATGAAAATATTTCTTCCGTCTATGTTTTCGTAAAGAGGAACTGTGTATGTCGACATCGTAATATTTCCCAAGCCTTCATCAAAATAAGGTTCGCTCCATACGGGTTTTTGCAGTTCCCGTGGAATCATATACCAATCCAATATTAGATGATCGGTATTATTTCTGTCTAAATATGTAGTTTTTGTTTCACCCTTCTCTTTGAAAATGTAAACCGTCGAATATTTTTTTAACTTTCCGTTATAATTGGGTTCGAAAGAAATTGCTGCGCCGAATACTTCCTCATTCGTCTCAACCGCTAACCGTATGAAATTTTCTATTTCATCTGCGGAATATTTCCCTGTTTCAATTATCCTCGAAAGGTTATCGGGCACTTTCTGCACTGCAGTTAGAATTTTCTCAACTTCGTATACAGTAGAATTCGTTAATAACCTGGAATTTTCTTTCAGATTGTCGTAAATCGTATCATGAGAAACATTGTAGATATAGACAAAAATGATGGTGGTGATAATAAATACATTGAGAAAGATGAAAAGGATCATCTTAAAAGAGATGCCGCGCCGTGATATCCAATTTTTCATTTAGCCTTCCGAAGGATGATTGGTTTATAAAGTGACTCGAACGACGGGATATTTTCGATCAGCCAGGTCTCTTTTAATTTCTGTCCAACAAACAAATAATTTTCTTCGGTAAGCTTTTCAAAATTATCCATATTTTTTGAAGGGAACATCAAGTCTTTCATCCTTGCAAGCATCCAGCGCTGATGAGCTTTGTTCGCAGCTTGTCCGGCTTCCTTTAAATGTTTGATCATAATTTCAACGGTTTCTTCGGGATGTTCGAAAGCATATTTCCAACCTTCCAATGTAGCGGCAATAAATTTTCTGCATACATCGGGATTATTTCTATAAAACTCACCTGAACAATAAATTCCGTCTTCCGGGAAATTCAATCCGTAGTCCGCAAAGAAAAATGTGTTAAGTTCATCCGGATTATAACCGGCATTTACAATTGCGTGATATTCATTATACCACATCGCGGATGTTACATCAATCCCGTCGAAGTAAAAAAGATTGAGTGAATTACCCTGCATAACAGTTATTACACTGACATTATATTTATTGAAGAAAGCCATAGGTTGAAGTTGAAAATCCCCGCCCCACAACCCAACTTTTTTCCCTTCCATATCTTCGGGAGTTTTTATTCCGCTGGATTTTTTCGAAACGAGCATCAGTGCAGAACGATTAATAAGCTGGGCAACATTTACCACATCCACATCATGGGCTTTTAACTGGATCGCGTTTGAAAGCCACAGGCATGCAAAATCCGATTGTCCTTTTTCAAGCATTGTTGCAGATGAGACTTTGGGACCGCCGGTTATAATTGTTACATCAAGTCCATGCTTTTTATAAATACCCAGGTCCCTGGCGATATAATAACCTGCAAACTGGGAATGCGGCAGCCAGTGAGGGACAAAAGTTATATTTTTTAATTGCTGACTATTAACAATTGTTGAGATTGCTATTAAGAAGGTGAGTACAACAAGATTTTTTTTAACCATACTGTTACTACTCATTAAATGTCAAATTACGCAGAAATATACGGCAGCTATAATTTATAAAATAAATAGGTAAAACTGAACAGAAAGTAAGTCTATTGAGGCATTATTATAAGTGAGATTGAGTAAGACCCGCCTTATTTTAAGGCAGGTCAATAATTCAGGTGCTATTTCATTGGGGGATAAAACTAATTTACTTTCTGTAGATGCGGATTAATTTTTTGAATTAAGTGTTGTTTGGGCACAGCGCCAATTACAGCATCCACCATTTGTCCGCCGACGAAAATTCCTAACGTGGGAATGCTCATAATTCCGTAACTCGATGATACCATATAGTTTTCATCTGTGTTTACTTTCACAACTTTTAATTTCCCGGCAAGATCTTTTGTAACTTCTTCAACAACAGGAGATACCATTCTGCATGGTCCGCACCAGGGAGCCCAGAAATCCACAAGTACAGGTGTATTTGATTTTAACACTTCGCTTTCGAAGTTATGGTCGGTTCCAACTACTATATTTGACATATTCTATTTCCTTTTATTTTTTTTTGTTTGTTGAATGTGATGCAAAAAAAAATATTTGGATTCATTTGGGGGAGTTATTATTTTTATATAGTCTAATTCAGTCGGGGTTGCATCAAAACTTCCGTTCCACAAGATGAATCCCATTTCCGGTTATTAGTAACTCTTGTTTGACAGACTGCATTCATCATGATTGTTTATGATGGCACACTTGTGATATTTTTGGAGAAAACTGTGATACAGTCAGTTATAAATTATTATCCGATATTAATTTATAGAGGGTTCTATGAAAACACTAATCATCTTTTTACTTCCAATAATTATCTATTCCCAAACTTCGTTCGAGACCGATATGGATGCCGCTTATGCAAATGCAAAGAAAGGCATTTATTGGGCGTTGGCAAACATACCCGAAACCAAATCCAATCTTGATAAGGATTTGATTTTAGACGACAAAATTATTTCGCACGTAAAAATCTCGAAGGAAATTGGCGGAGTTAAGGTGGAAGCAAAGGGAATTCATAACACATACGAATTATGCTTAACTGTTTACCGAACTTATGAATCACTAAAAAAGGAAGGGATTTTAAGTAAAAATATTATCGAATAATCTTTTTGCAATCTCGTTTATTCTGCGATCCTCAAAAATTAAACAATCAACTTAACCAGCTCCGTTAAGGAATGTATAATAATTGCATTATCATTATGACGAAAATCTTCGAAGTCATCATAGTCATGTTTGTAATCATGCATTGTAGTAAATGTATCGTGCATTATTAATACAGGTTGAATATTAGACGCTAACGCGCCGTTGACATCATCTTCACTATCGCCAACAAAAATAACTTCATTTGGTTTCAAGCCTGTTTTATCAAGCGCCATTCGGAATATTTTCGGTTCCGGCTTTTTTGTCTCAACCTCGTCCGAAATTAAAATTACATCGAAAAAATCGCCCAGCTTAAATTCGTTCAATGTGTATCGGATATGCGGCGCATGATCAAAATTTGTTATAAGAGCTAATATTTTTTGAGTCTTCAATTCGGCAAGAATTTCATAAACATCCTTCGCTGGTGAAATAAACCCTTGCCATGCACGCGGTGTCTCGTCGGAAATCTTTTTCAACTCTTCAATGCCAAGTTCGAGATTTATTCCACGGCATAAATCTCTGATTCTTGTTTCATAAGTAGTGAGTCCCATAGCAACATCTTTCACAACATCGCGTTTCATAAAACTATCACAATGAAGCGAAAAATCCTCGAATGAAATTTCGCTTTTATCCTTTATCAGTTCATGAAATTTTATAATCCAATCTTCCCATGATTGCTCGATGTTGTTGAAGATAAGGAGTGTGCCATAAAGGTCGAAAAAGACGCCTTTGATATTTTCTTTGCAAAAATTGCTCATATAAAAGTATTCATACCCGTATTTTATTTCAGCAATTTTCCGAACAGTGTTGCGTACATTACTTTATAAATGTCCGTATTGTCGATCGAACCGCGCATTAGCTCAGCGTTAGGCCCTTCTGCACGAGATACCACCGAGCCATAGCCATCCTCATTACTTGACCAGGTTATTGTGAATAAGAACCTGTTTCCAAATTGATCCGGTGCGGATAAAAACGCTGGTGTTGATGTACCGTTAACACCATCGAAAGGAGCGCCGTATGTATCCTTTTCGGGAGAAATATTACCGGGCTTTAAATTAACAGTTTTGTCGCCGAGCATATCAATTCCTCCCGCCTCGCTGTCTGCTGCTGTTAATATGAGAGTGTTCGGATTTGCATTCATAAAATCAAGTGCAACGCCAACCGCGTCATCTGCTCTTTTTAATGCTTCAAGCATTCCGCGCGCGTTACAGTGGTTGCCCAAATTATCCGTTCCTTCCTCTTCCGCCATCAAAAAGAATTGATTGTTGCTCCTAGAAAGAAATGCAACCGCAGTTTTAGTCATCTCAGCAATTGTAGGAGCTTCAGGTTTATAATTTTTTAAACCAAGTTTGTTTTGCTCTTCTTCGGATACATCATTGAAAGTACTTCCCTCGGCAAAGACTCCAAATAATTTATTAACGTTTGCGGGAATGTTTTGTAATTCCTCTTTTGTATAAATGACCTTATAGCCGTTTGCTTTGAGTTGCTCGATTAGATTTAATCCGTCTTTTCGTTTGCCCGAAGCAGTGTGAAATCCTTTAATTCCTTCCGGCAAGAGCCATTCTTCGCCGCCGCAAAATATCAAATCAACTCCCGACTGAACTAATTGCTTGGCAATCTCCTCACTCATTCCCCTTGAAACTACATTGGCTATCATCGCGCTCGTACCCGGCTCGTTTATGCTTCCAGTATTTATCAGCCCGGTTTTAATTCCTGCTTCAATAGCTTCATCCATTATGCTCATTTTTTTCCCGGAGCGCGCTGTAATTTCTTTGTCGCCGTCAAGTCCGTAAGAATCGTAAGCGACTTTTACTCCGTATGCGTGAATTGTTCCTCCCGCGTGAGAGGTTGATGTTAAGCAATCTTTAACATGACTCCGGTATAAACCGATGTTCGATAATTTGTCCCAATTGCATGTTGCATCGGGGCCGTAATATAAAACACGCATTGCATTCCACGTTGTTAAACCCGTTCCATCCGGATGAATAAAAACCACATTACCTTTTGGGAGATCTTCCTGGATAATTTGGGAGCTAACATTGCCGTTAAGTAAAATGAAAAAGCCGATAACGAGTAAACCAAAAATTCTTTTCATTTTTATTCCATATTTTTTAGTTGTAAAGATAACTAATACTACTTTCTGAATTCGCTAAAAGAGTATTATCTTTTCATCAAGTTTATTGCATTATTTTTTTTGAAATGAATGAAGGATTTGTTCTATTTTTACTTTGTGTTTTCTTTCTTACTGAGAGGTAAAACTCATATATTCTTTAATAAATTGCGGAACATTTTATGGAACATCAGAACATTTCAATTCCTATTTTAAGTCTCATCCCGTTTATTCTTATGTTAGGTTGTATTGCAGTATTCCCGCTATTCTGGAATCACTGGTGGGAGAAAAATTCGAATAAATTAATTGTTGCAGTCATTTTAAGCATTCCGATAGTTATTTATTTAATATCTGCCGGGTTCACTCATAATTTGTACGAAACGATGTTGTTTGATTACATCCCGTTCATAATTCTTCTCGGTTCGTTGTTTACAATTACAGGAGGAATTTATCTTTCCGGCGACATTGCCGCGAAACCAAAAATCAACACAATCTTCCTTGCAATCGGTGCAGTCCTTGCTTCATTTATGGGTACAACCGGCGCGGCAATGCTATTAATTCGTCCGGTGATTTATACAAACAAGGAAAGAAAATTCAAAGTGCACACTATTCTTTTTTTTATAGGAATAGTTGCCAATTGCGGCGGTCTACTTACGCCACTCGGCGATCCTCCTTTGTTTATGATGTATTTACGCGGCGCCCCATTTACGTGGTTTTTGAAATTAACGCCGGAGTGGTTTGTTACTAATCTTATATTACTTGTCGTTTACTTTATTGTTGATTCATATTTTTATAAGAAAGAACCCAAAGAAGCAATCGAAATCGATAACCGCGTTAACCGTCCGATTAAATTGGAAGGGAAATTAAATTTATGGTGGATGATCGGCGTAATTTTGGCTGTGGCATTTTTGAATAACCAGTATTTACCGTTTATTGAAAAGAACGAATTCTTTAAATTCATCCGCGAAGGTGTGATTGTTGCTATGGCAATATTATCTCTTTTATTCACACCGCGACTTTTGCGCGAGTCCAACAACTTTACCTGGGAACCGATAAAAGAAGTCGCGTATTTATTCTTCGGGATATTCATCACAATGGTTCCGTGCTTGCTCTATCTCGAAGTTAATGCGGCGCATCTCGGTGTGACCTCGCCGCAGCAGTTCTATTATTTTACCGGCGTATTGAGTAGCTTCCTCGATAATACCCCAACAGCGGTAACATTCCATTCGCTTGCGATGGGATTGGGTCAAACTTCCGGTACACTTTTCGCTGGAATTCCGGAAGAAATACTAAAAGCAATTTGCGTCGGCGCGGTATTTTTTGGTTCGATGACTTACATTGGCAACGGACCGAACTTTATGGTAAAAGCCGTAGCTGAAGAGAATAACATTAAAATGCCGAGCTTCTTTGCTTACATGTATAAGTTTTCATTGATTGTTCTTCTACCAATATTCATCATTGTGCAGCTTTTGTTTTTGTAAAAAATTTTTGGGTGATGTTTTAAAACGAAACCCGCATCGATCACTTTGCGGGTTTTTATTTTTTTAAAATTGCAGGTTGCTTGGCAGAAAATGGAAAGTAAAAACCGGAGAAAAAGTGCCAAGGAATATGTAGTTTTTTATCGAACTTTCAAATAAATATAATTGTTTTAGATTGGCTTAACAAGCGGACGTGATTCCCTGCTTTCTATCAATGGAACGCGGATCATTATGATCTTTTATGAATGTCTATGATCATAAAAAAATCTTAACAATCATAAAAATCTGCGTTCCATTTTTCATTCGTCATTCTACAATCAAATATCATTTTCATCCGTCAAATTATTTGTTGTTTTTTGAAATAAATTCAAACATCGCTATCTTGCTTTACAAAGAAAGAGTAATTCAAGTAATTATCCCACATCAAGAAGGATTTTTATATGAGTAAGTTAAAATTTACCGCATTATTGTTTGTTGCATTTTCAATTCAATTATTTTCGCAAAATAACTCGCCGCTTGTACGGTTCCCAGCGTTAAATCCCGACGGTTCGAAAATAGCATTTTCATACCAGGGGGATATTTGGACTGTGCCCTCATCGGGCGGGGCGGCAAGCCGCTTGACCATTCATGAGGCATACGAATCCAATCCCAAATGGAGTATCGACGGAAAATCAATCGCTTTTTCCGGCGACCGTTTCGGCAACAACGATATCTTTGTAATTACAACCGAAGGCGGAGCGCCGAAAAGAATTACTTACAACTCGGCTGGCGATGCCGTCTCATGCTGGACCAACGACGGAAATTTACTTTTTACTACATCACGCGAATTCAAGCAGGTGGAACGCGAGCTGGAAATCTATTCGGTTTCTTCCAAAGGCGGCGCATCGCAAAGAATTCTTGATGCGCTCGGTTATGAGCCGCGGCTTTCTCCCAACGGAAGATATATTGCATTTGTTCGAAGGACAAATACGGTTTTCAGAGAGGATTATAAAGGTCCTGCAAACCGTGATATCTGGATTTATGATACAAAATTAAAAGCTTATTCGAAAATTAGTCCATCTGAATCCAACGATTTTAATCCGGTATGGAAAGACAACAACACTCTTTATTACGTCAGCGCTGAATCAGGAAGGTATAACATTTACAAAATAAAAATCGGTGATGATGGAAAAGCAAACGGCAACCCGGAAGCGATTACAAATTATAAAGATGAAGCCGTGCGGTGTTTTGATGTCAGCGCGGATGGTTCCAAACTTGTTTTTGAAAAAGATGAAAATGTTTATTTGATGAATACGGAAGACGGCTCGTCTCAAAAAGTAAAAATCAACGTTGCAGATGACAACAGATTCGATCCGTATGAATTCAAAACCTTTTCGAAGGACGCAACGGAATACAAAGTTTCTCCCAACGGGAAGTATTCTGCAATTGTTATTCACGGTGAAATTTTTGTAATGGAAAACGATAAAGAAAAGAACCGTGCAATTAATTTGTCGAATCATCCTTACCGCGATATGAATGTAGATTGGCTTAGCGACAGCACAATAGTTTTTATCTCCGACCGTGAGGGACAGTATGATTTGTATCTCGTTCGCTCGGCTGATGAAAATCAAACGAACATTTTCAAAACACTAAAACGGGAAGTAATCAGGTTAACCAATACAGACGTGGATGAAACCAATCCCGTTATTTCTCCCGATGGCAAGCAGATTACTTTTTTACGGGGAGCGGGTGAATTGATTGTTGCGGCTATTTCCGCCGATGGCAAGTTATCAAATGAAAAAAAATTGCTCGAAGGCTGGGCGACACCTTCTGGAATTTCATGGAGCCCGGACAGTAAATGGCTCGCGTATTCAATTTCGGATTTGTACTTCAACGATGAGATTTTTATCCATGCGGCTGATAATTCGCAGAAGTCTGTTAATATAAGTATGCATCCCCGCGGAGATTATTCGCCTGTTTGGAGCGCGGATGGTTCCAAACTTGGTTTTCTCTCAGGAAGAAATAATAGAAATAACGATGTTTGGTTTGTTTGGCTGAATAAAGAAGATTGGCAAAAGACAAAACAGGATTGGGATGAAAAAGATGATTCTGAAAAGAAGGAAGATAAAAAAGATAAGGACAAAGACAGCATAAAAGTAAAACCAATCAAAATTGATTTGGAAAATATTCACGAACGGTTGACGCAGGTAACTTCACTGCCTGGCGATGAAAGTAACATCGCAATTTCGAAAGACGGCGAAACATTTTTCTATGTTGCAAAGAACAGTTCCGCCGACGGAAGTGATCTTTACAGTGTTAAATGGAACGGCAAAGATGTTAAGGAAATGACGAAAGGCGGAGCGAATCCTGGCGGAGTAAGTACCGATAAGGAAGGGAAATATGTTTATTATTTCAAATCGGGCGGAACGTTAAACCGGATTGAAGCGAAGGGAGATAAATCAGAAACGTTGCCGTACAATGCAAAAATGAAAATTGATTATAATGTAGAGACGGAACAAATTTACGAAGAAGCATGGCGCGCCATTCGCGATAATTTTTACGATCCGCAATTCCATGGCAATGATTGGGAAACACTGCATGATAAATATAAATCGAGATGTTTGAAAGCATCCACAAAAAATGACTTCCGTGAAATGTTTAATTATATGCTTGGTGAATTGAATGCGAGTCACATGGGGATGTACGGCTCCGACAAGAGAATTGAAACACAGACTGAGACCACCGGACAACTTGGAGTTGAACTTATCCCGACCGGTAATGGAATGAAAGTACTGCGCGTAATTCCAAATACTCCCGCTGATAGAGAGAAAAGCAAACTATCAGTCGATGATGTTATTGTTTCCGTTGATGGAAATCCTTTTGATACTGAAGCAGATTTTTATTCGTTGCTTACAAATAAAGTCGATGAAAAAACAATTCTCGAAGTGAAGGGGAAAGACGGCGCGGAAAGAGAAGTAATCATCCGTCCCGTTTCAAATATTAGAAATGAATTATATGAAGAGTGGGTGAAGGAAAGAAGAAAATTAACGGATAAATATTCCGGCGGAAGATTGGGTTATGTGCATATCGAAGGAATGAGTATTCCGAGTTTTGAAATTTTTGAAAGAGAATTAACCGCTGCGGGCGAAGGGAAAGAAGGATTGGTGATTGATGTTCGCTTCAATGGCGGCGGCTGGACTACGGATTATTTAATGACCGTGCTGAATTACAAGCAACATGCTTACACAATTCCACGCGGCGCTACGGATAACCTGGAACGCGATCATAAAAAATTCCGTGATTACTATCCGCTTGGCGAGAGGTTGATTTTTTCAGCCTGGTTAAAACCTTCTATTACATTGTGTAACGAGGATAGTTATTCGAATGCTGAAATTTTTTCACATGCTTATAAAACTCTCGGACTTGGAACTTTAGTTGGAATGCCAACGAACGGTTCCGTTATCTCAACCGGAGGAAAAGATTTAATCGACGGCTCAATGGTTCGATTGCCCGGTAGAGGATGGTATGTGAAAGCTACGGATAAAAACGAAGAATTAGGCCCGGCTGTACCTGATATTATTGTTGAAAATACTCCCGATGCAAAAGCTAAAGGAGAAGACCAACAATTAAAAACCGCAGTTGATGAACTGCTAAAACAAATAGATTCTAAAAAATAATTTTTTTCAGGACAAAACCTCCAGGGTGTGAACCCGCAAGCTATGCGGGGAAACCCTGGAGGTTTCTATTATCAATTTTGGTTTGATTCTTCGGGAGTGACGGGGGCTGAAGTTGAATCGGATAACCGGCCGTTCTTTTTTAATGCGTCTTTTAATAAAAATTCGATTTGCGCGTTGATGCTTCGCAAATCATCTGCCGCCCACTTTTCGAGGGCGGCATAAATTTTATCATCCAATCTTAACAGAAATTTTTTCTTTTCAGCCATAACTAACTTTCTTTATTCAATTAAACGGCGGCAGCGGTTCGTTTACGATTTTCGAGTGAAATAAACCACGCCATAATTACTATCCATGGATTCTTATCCAATAGTTCCGAATGATACTCCACAGATATTTCCATCTTCTCTTTAAACGAAACCAATCGTTTGAATCCAACCAGTTTTATACCGGATGCGTTTTGTAACTCGTAAGTTCCTTTCCACATATTATTTATCAACCGTAGTTTTTCACCTTTCGGCAATTCGATTATTCCGTTTGTTTTCCACTTGTCTTTTACGAATTGAGCAAACGGATTTTCGTAACCGGCCTGTCTTACGGCATAAGTTGATTTCCAGAAGCTCGGTTTGAAAATTTCCCATTTGCCAAGACTGCATTCAAAAGTCGCGGTTGATTCGAAGAATCCGTTCAGTTGTACTATTCCCAAGACTTCATCATCCAAGCGCAGCTCATGTACCCGCTTGAAAACTTTTGGCTGAATCAATAATAATTTCTGTCCGGTGTATTCCGATAGATTTTTCATTATGCACCTCTCGTTTTCATCTTCTTCATAATCTTAATCATATTCTTACTCTATTGATACAGTGTTCCCGTATTAATAACCGGCTGTGCTTCGGATTCGCTAACCAATGCAACCATCAAATTATTAACCATTGTGGCTTTCTTTTCATTATCAAGTTCTACAATGTTCTGTTCACTTAACATTTTTAGCGCCATCTGGACCATACCAACCGCACCTTCAACAATTTTCTGGCGGGCGGCAATTATAGCTTGAGCCTGCTGGCGTCGAAGCATAGCTTGTGCTATTTCCTGCGCATATGCAAGGTGACTAATCCTTGTCTCCACTATTTCAACACCTGCAATTTCCAACCGCTGTTGAACATATTCTTTTAAATTATCTGAAATTTCTTTGGTACTTCCTCGCAGGGAGGGTTGATCTTCTTCGCTAATATCATACGGATACATTGAAGCTAACGCCCTGATTGCAGTTTCGCTTTGAATAGCTACAAACTGCTCATAGTTATCAACATCGAAGAGCGCTCTGGCTGAATCGACAACTCGCCAAACAACAACGGCAGCAATTTCTACCGGGTTACCGTGAAGATCATTCACTTTTAGTTTTTCGCTATTAAAGTTTCTTATTCGCAGCGACACTCTTCTTTTAGAGGTGAATGGATTAACAGCCCAGAATCCTGAATCCCGAACAGTACCGATGTATTTTCCAAAAAGAACTAAAACACGGGAATCATTCGGCTGAACTAAAAAGAAACTTCCGATCAGAAGGAATAAGAGGATGAGTCCGGGGAAGAAAATAAACAGATACGTTGTATCTTCTGTATCTATTCCCATTATAAGAGAATAGATGGTGGCTCCAATAATAACTAAGTAAATGAAGAGCATTAAGAAACCGCTCATCTTGTGTGCGGGTTTTTCGGTTATTTTTTGCATTTTTCAACTCCTTTTAAATTGCTATCGTAATGATAGCAATGTGATATCACTCTGTCAAGTAAAATTTTTTGAGACTGCATTTTTTGTTAAATTTCGAAAGAAAAATTTGAGAGTAAGATGAATGACTTTGTTGAAAATCCCAAAAGTTACGATCCACAAATGCATACAGCCGAGCATATTCTAAATCAGACTATGGTTCGGATGTTTAATAAAGGACGTGCATTTAGCGCTCATATCGAGAAGAAAAAATCAAAATGCGATTATCACTTTGATAGAAATTTGACAGAGGAAGAAGTTAATGAAATCCAGCATAAAGTTAACTACGTAATTAAATCAAATGCCTATGTTCACGAAGAATTCATCACTCGGGAACAAGCCGCCGAAATATTTAACCTGGATAGACTTCCCGATGAAGCGGGAAATACTCTTCGTGTAATAAAAGTCGGAGACTATGATCGATGTCTTTGCAGCGGTCCGCATGTCGCTAACACAAAAGAAATAGGTGAGTTTAAAATTATTTCAACCGGATTTGAGGATGGGGTGCTACGCATCCGTTTCAAACTTGTTTAATTAAGAATGAAAAATAATGAATGAAGAATGTAGAATTAAAAGATTTGCTGCTGACTGCCGGCTGCAATCTATGTGTAAACTCACCCGTTTCCCAAATTAAAATGATTATTAACCGCCGTTGAAAATCCATTCTCATTATTCGATGTTGTCGTGTTAAATCTCTCAGTCAAATTTCCGTGCGCGTTCCCAACTACATAACTGTGTCGTGTCCATTCTAATAACTCAATATCATTGTAGTCGTTTCCTATTGACATTGACTGCTCTTGCGGAATGCCCAGATGATTGCACAGCCATTCGGCGGCAGAACCTTTTGATACACCCGCCGCGAATACTTCCATCCAGATTGATTGATGATCGGTTGGAGAAGTTGTTCGAATTACATTCACAAAATCCAATTTGCTTTTAAGCATCTCGAATATTTCCAATTCATCAAAATTAAGCACAGTAAGAAATTCGGTTGCTTCTTCAACTACTAAATCAGCCGTGATTGGCTGGATAAAATCCTTGTAAACATTCAACCGACGCATAAAATCAGGATTCCCTTCCGCAAATACTTTATAGTAAAAATGATGATTATCCGGCGCCGGTTTCTGAATTGTATAATTTACTCGATCGGAATCGAAAATATCTTTGATTCTTATTATCTGTTCCGAATTCAAGTCGCGTTTGAAAATCACTTCCTTTGTTTTCCAATTGACAATTGCCGCACCGCAGGATAAGATAACATAATCAACCGGAAAATTTTCGCCAAGTCCTTTCTTAACGGAATATAAATTTCTTCCGGTTGCTATTACCCGGACTATCCCGTGCTTGCCCAATTCCTCCAGCGCGCGGAAATCTTCTTCATGAACTTGAGATTCATCATTTGCCAACGTGCCGTCAAAATCCGTGATAACAATCTTTATTTTTTTATTCAAACAAAATCCAAAATAATAATAAAATATGGGTGCAAATATAACGCGGATTTTCATTACAATTGGACATGAATTTGAGAATCTTATTATGACAAAACAACCCAAAGAAATACTCGAAAAATATTTCGGATTCGATTCCTTTCGCGGTAAGCAGGAAGAGATTATAAATAGAATTGTTAACGAACGGAAACATTCAATTGTAATAATGCCGACCGGCGGCGGGAAGTCGTTGTGTTATCAAGTGCCGGCGCTCTGTTTCAGCGGCGGAACTATAGTGCTCAGCCCGCTAATTGCACTAATGCAGGATCAAGTTGACGCTTTGAGGAAAAAGAATATCCCGGCAACTTTTATCAATTCAACTGTGGATAAGAAAGACAAAGAATCCCGGCTCGATGCATTTATAAGCGGTAAAATTAAAATGCTGTATGTAACGCCGGAAAGATTTCGCAAAAAAGATTTTGTGGAAAAAATTAAAACTGCTAAAATAAATTTGCTCGCTGTGGACGAAGCTCATTGTATTTCGGAATGGGGACACGATTTCCGTCCGGATTATTCCCGTATTGGTGAATTCAGAGAATTGCTCGGCAATCCGTTAACTGTTGCATCAACAGCTACCGCAACTCCCGATGTGCAAAAGGATATTATTACTAAACTGCACATCGATCCGACTGAGATCAAAATATTTCATGAAGGAATTGAACGACCAAGTTTACGACTCGAAGTCGATGAGGTGATGGATGATAAGGAAAAGCTTCAAATCATCACTTCAGTATTGAACAAATATCACGGCAGCGGAATAATCTATTTTACATTAATTAAAACCCTCGAGGATTTTTCCGAGCAATTAAAAATAAAAAAATTTCACCACGGAATTTATCACGGAAAACTACAACCCCAGCAGCGGAAGAGGTTGCAGCGCGATTTCATTTCCGGCAAAACGGAATTAATGCTTGCAACAAATGCTTTCGGAATGGGGATAGATAAACCTGATATTCGTTTTGTCCTTCATGCAGAAGTTCCGTCCTCGGTAGAATCTTATTACCAGGAAATCGGCAGGGCGGGGCGCGATGGCGGGGATTCGTTGTGTTTGATGATATACAATCAACAGGATTTGTACACACAAATGGAATTTATAAAATGGTCGAACCCCGGCGCGGAATATTATGACCGGCTTTATTTTCTTCTCAAAAGTAATCTTGTCGAAGCGAATTCATCCGGATTGGAATATCTCCGCGAGCAAATGAGTTTCAAAGACAGATTTGATTTCAGACTTGAAACCGCACTTGGAATGCTTGACAGGTATGGAGTAACGGATGGCAGCATCGAAACAAAAAATTTAGAAATAGTTTCCGAACTTCCTGATGAATTAACCGACGATGAAGTTTTGAAATCCAAACTTATGAATGATAATAAAAAACTGCTTTCGGTTGTAGAGTATATTCGTAAGGCAAAGTGCAGGAAAATATTTATTTCCGATTACTTTGGATTTCTCGAAAGAAAGAGCTGCAAAAACTGCGACGCATGCGACGGGAAGCATCTGCTGTGATTCAGCAGTGACGAATTAATGGAACGCGGATAATTATGATCTTTTATGATCTATTAAGATTATCATTTTAGATCATAACCTTCATAAAAACCTGCGTTTTATTATGAGGAGAATCCGGATTAAACCGGATAACCATTTTTACCCTCCGTAAGTGAAATATTCTTCCTAATTTTGATTTACTTTTTAACAACTATTTGAGGTAGTAATGAAATTTCATAAAACCATTCTTCCGTTTATTGTATTAGCAGTTTTGTTAAACAGTTGTTCGAAGAACTATGATTTCAGTAAAAAGTTCTCTGTACTTCCTGATAAACCGCAAGCAAATACCGAGATGACCGTCCTTTTTAATCCGTCAGGCACTGCAATGGAACATGCAACTGAAATAAATATGATTATATATGAGTACGGAAAGGATTTATATAGCACGGAAGAATATCCGATGACAAAAGAAGATAAAGGCTGGGTTGGAAAATTTGACTGTGCTGATTCAACCCTTGGTTTTATGGTTAAGTTTTCTGCGAACGACAAATTTGATAATAATGGAGGCAAAGGGTATATCCAGCTTCTTTACAGTAAGGATGGTAAAGTTTTGCCCGGCGCTCTCGCCGGTTTGGCAAGCGCTTATGTAGGATGGGTTGATTACCTTGAATTAGATAGGAATCCTGAAGAGGCATTGAAACTATATGAGGAAGAATTCAAAACGAATCCTAATCTCCACGCAGATCATCTCAAGGGTTACATTTACTCTATTAACTATGTGATCGGTGAGCCGGGTAAAGAAAAAATTCTATCGCTTCTTTCAGCGCTTGAAAATAAAAAAGACCTTACCGAAAAAGATATTGCTGTTTTAATAAACTGGAATAACCGTGTCGGCGATCCGGCAAAAGCAGTAGAATTTATGAAGATAATGGCAGAAAAATTTCCAAAGTCCGAAACAATTCAAAATGAAAAGTACGGACTGTTTTATAATGCAGCATCTATTGATGAAAAAATTGCAGCAGCGGAATCATTTATCAAAGAATTTGAAGGAGAAGAATATGCGAAGTATATGAAATCGGCACTTATCTCTCTTCTTGGCAGTCAAAATCAATTTCCCAAAGCTTACGAAGCAATTGAAAAATTCGGTAAAAGTGTTCCATCCGAAGTTTACAACAGTTTAGCGTATGCAATGTTTGAAAATAATGTCGATCTTGAAAAAGCTTCGAACTTTGCGAAGATGGGAGTGGATGCGGCGAGGAAAGAGATTGCAAATCCGACGGAAAAAAAGCCAAAGGAACTCGCTTCTTCCGAATGGAAAAAACAAAATCAAATTAATCTGGCTTATGCGCTTGATACATATGGACAGATTCTTGCCAGGCTGAATAAAAACGACGAGGCTTTATCGTCGATGAAAGAAGCGATTGAATTAACAAAAGGGAAAGAAGCGGACCTGGCTAAAAACTATATTAATATGCTCGTTACTCTTGGCAAATCCAAAGATGCAAAAGCGCAGATCGAAACTTTGATTTCTGCCGGTAATGCATCATCGGAAATGAAAGAAGCGTTAAAACAAATTTATATTAAGGAAAAAGGTTCGGAAGACGGATTCGACAAATACGTCGGAAAATTTGAATCGGAAGCAGATGCAAAAATGAAAGAGGAATTGAATGAGAAATTACTAAACGAATCCGCCCCGCAAATATCACTATCAAATATTAACGGTGTTAAAATATCCTCGTCCGATTTGAAAGGAAAAGTTGTAATCCTCGATTTCTGGGCGACATGGTGCGGGCCGTGCAAAGCATCGTTCCCGGCAATGAAAAAGGTAGTTGAGAAATATGCTTCGAACGATAAAGTGAAAATTTACTTCGTTAATACTTTTGAACGAGTTGAAGATAAACTGAAAAATGCAAAAGATTTTATTGCACAGAATAATTACCCATTTGATGTTCTGATGGATGTTGACAATGCTGTATCGAAGAGTTTTAAAGTTACCGGTATCCCCACAAAAGTAATCCTCGACGGTGCAGGTAACATTAGATTTAAAAGTGTTGGTTACGGCGGCAATGATGAGGTTCTAATCAAAGAGCTTGATATGATGATTGAGATGATTAAATAATTTTTCAAGTGGCGGCGCTGTTGATAACGACAGCGCTGCTTGTATTATTACAATTATACCGCGAATAATTTCCCCTCAGTGATTGTCTTTATATTCCCTCCTCCCTATTTTAGTTTCTTAAAAATAGACTGTTAAAAAAAGAGTAATCACCGATGTATTTTTCAAATGTCTCAAAAGAATGGAAATCGTGCTTTGCCAATAAACATTTCCGGGTAAGATTTTTCATTACTATCTTTTTGCTTGTAGTTGTACTTCTCTCTCTTTCAAATTTTCTACAGTACAACGAAACGAGAGAAGGCTTTTCATTCACCGATCCAATTCTTTTGTACTTCAATCCGGTAGATGTAACATGGATTACTTTTTTATTTATCTATCTTTCATTGATCATCGGCATCGGTTATTTACTTCAGCATCCGAATCAATTAATGATTGCGATTCAGTCATACGCGCTTTTGGTTGTAATCAGAATTTGCGTGATGTATTCGCTGCCGTTAAATCCGCCTGCGGGACTAATACCTCTCAATGATCCGTTTGTTCAATTTTTTGGCAGCGGGCAGATTCTTGAGAAAGATTTATTTTTTTCAGGTCATACAGCCACAATACTTCTTCTCTTCCTTGTATCGAAGAATAAAATTTTAAAGATGGTTTTCCTGCTTGCTACAATGATTATTGCAATCTGTGTGCTTCTCCAGCATGTTCATTATATTATTGATGTGCTTGCAGCCCCGTTTTTTACTTATGCGAGTTATAGAATAATTACCCTTATGAATAAGAAATTTTTAAAAAATTAAACCGGTTCGGGAATTATATCGAACAAAACTGCGTTTAACTACCAGTACTATAACTCAGATAAAAATGATAAGAGAAGCAGTTTATTTAGATTACTTGAACTCATTGCTTGATGGAGATAAAGCTGCATGCATTCGCATTGTGGATAATCTGCTTGAGGAAGGTGAGGAAGTAAAATTAATTTATACCGATCTATTTCAAAAAACAATGTACCGCATTGGGCATCTGTGGGAAAAGAACAAAGCCTCTGTTGCGGATGAACATATTGCAAGTCAGATTACTAACTATCTCATCAATTACATTTACCCAAAAATTTCGGTAACTAAAAAAAACGGTAAAAAAGCAATTATTGCTTGTGTTGATAAAGAATTCCATGAGTTAGGCCCACGGATGGTTTCCGATTTTTTTGAACTGAATGGCTGGGACTCAATCTTTCTTGGAAGCAGCACACCAAATTCCGATGTTTTGAAAATGATTCGCGATAAGAAGCCGGAAGTAGTTGGATTATCGAATAATTTTTACATCAACATCAGCAGACTCTGGAAATTGATTGATGATATTCAAGCCGAATTTCCCGATCAAAAGATAATTGTGGGCGGGCAGGCGCTATGTATTGATGGATCCGAACCACATAAAAAGTTTGAAAATGTCACTTATCTCCCTTCGCTCGATGCGTTGGAAGAATACATCAAAAATTATGTTTGAAATTAAGTAATGGCTTAATGGTTTTGCTGTTGAATTGTTATTAACCATTTGGCAATCTAACCATTAAACGATTCAATAGTTTTCCTTTCACCCGCTATTACCTATTTTTGAACACTAAAAATTTGATGCCGGAGAACATTATGAAAACGAAAATAATAAATGCACTGTTTGTTTTTTCAATTGCACTAATTTTAAATTCATGCGGCGGACAGTCCCGCACAGTAGTTAAAGATATTATCCAGCCGATAAATATAATCTCCGGTAAACCAACTGAAAAAATAATTTCGGATATGTTTTACTCCAAAAGCTACAATGTAAAATTTAATCCGAATTCGGTCGTTAATGTTGAGTTTGTAAAAGATTCGGGTGAAGTTTCTTTTACTGCCGATTCTGCCTTTGAAGGAATGACTTTGGTTGAGTTTGAGATGGATAACAGTGTTTATGAAATTCCGCTAATCGTAAAAAAAGAAAAGTACTACGAATTCAATTTTACTCCGAACAAAAAATACAATGAAATTTTTCTATTCGGGAGTTTTAACGGATGGAACAGAAGCGATATTAAAATGGCGGATACTGACAACGATGGAAAATTTGAAGCATCAGTTCCGCTTGAGCCGGGAGTTCATCAGTATAAATTTTTTGCGGATGGAATTGAAATTTACGACCCGGTTAATCCGCAGAAAGTACCAAACGGATTTGGCGACTTTAATTCAATTCGTGTAATTGAAAATACAGACACCGTAAAAATGTTTCTTCACAACGTGACAAATTTGAAAGAAAATAATTCCGTGTATTCTTTTATCCTGGAATATGGGAAAGAGGAAGCAACAATTAGTAGTGACGAAGTATTTGTTCTTTTAAATAACTCCGAAGTCGATAAGGACAAAATTGAAATAACCGGAAATAAAATATCTGTACTGCTTGATCCGGATGAATTGGATGACCAAAATCTTCTGCGTGTTGCCGTATCGAAAGACGGAAAAGTATCGAACATTCAAAATGTTTTCCTCCCGGCTGGAAGGTATGAAGAACGTGATTCATTCACATGGTATGATGGTGTAATATATTCTCTGATGATTGATCGCTTCAACGATGGCGATCCTTCTTTGAATAAACCGGTTGTTCACGATTCGCTTTCAGCAAAAGCAAATTATATGGGCGGAGATTTTCAAGGAGTTATTGATAAACTTAACCAGGGTTATTTTGATTCGCTTGGTGTGAATGTAATTTGGATTTCGCCGGTTTACGACAATCCCAACGAAGCATATAGAGAGTACCCGGCACCCAACCGTTACTATTCAGGATATCATGGTTATTGGCCCATTGATGATAAAAGAGTTGAAGAGCATTTCGGTTCTATGGATAAACTTAAAGAGCTTGTGAATATTGCACATGAGCATGGAATAAAAATTTTACTCGATTTCGTTTCGCATCATGTTCATGCGCAGCATCCGTATTTCGAAAATCATAAGGATTGGTTTGGCAAACTTGATTTGCCCGGCGGAAGATTGAATCTCCGTTTGTGGGATGAATATCGATTGACCACATGGTTTGAGCCGTATCTGCCGTCGTTTGATTTTGTTTCGTCTCAAAGTGCTGTTGATTCGATGACCGATAATGCGGTTTGGTGGCTTGAGAATACCGATGCCGATGGATACCGCCATGATGCAGTAAAACATGTGCCAAATAATTTCTGGCGGACGCTTTCGCAAAAAATGAATAAAGAATTTGGAGCGGAGAGAGATATTCCGGTTTATCAAATAGGCGAGACTTTTGGAAGCTACGATCTCATCAGTTCGTATGTGAACAACGGTCAGTTGAGCGCTCAGTTCAATTTCAATTTATATGATGTTGCTCTCCCTACTTTTATCCGCGATGAAGCTTCTTTTGATGGATTGAATAAAGAAATGCAAAAAACGTTTTCTGTTTATGGTCCGCTGCATTTAATGGGAAACATAATGGACAGTCATGATAAAAACCGTTTCATGGCTTTTGCCGACGGCGATCTTGACGCGAGCCAATGGAATGCGCCTGAACTTGGGTGGAATAATCCGCCGGTTGTGGATAATCCGGAGAGTTATAAAAAATTAATTTTGTACATGGC
>JAZDFC010000090.1:0-2630 GCA_043808235.1 bacterium | reverse complement strand
CTTTTTCTCTTTTATTATATAGATTCCCGCCTGCGCGGGAATGACAAAGACTTTAGACTATATTCATTATAACTTTGGATGTGATTTGACATTTGAACTTTGAACTTTGGATTTCAAAGTTAGAAAGGGTTTCTTCCCTTCCCCGACATCTTTCTTGATCCTCTTCATACATTTGGTACAAAGCTTTACCCTTTTTTCTTTATTATCTTCCATGATAATTACCCGCTGAAGATTCGGTTCAAAAATACGTTGTGTTTTCGGCGCGCGTTTTTTCCAACGTCCTCCTGCTACTCCACGATGATGGGTATGGGATCTACCGAAAACAACAGTTTTATCGCAATGATAGCAAGGCATAAGAATTTTATGATAACATATATTAACAATAAATTCAAATGACAAAATCCAAATATTAAAAAAACATTTTATTATTTTTACTGTCATTCCTGCGGAAGCAGGTTTTAATCCCCGAAAGGGGAAATCTATATAATAACGTGATTATATAGATCCCCGCCTTCGCGGGGATGACAATGTTAATAAATTTTGAATTTTACATTTTGAATTTTGAATTTTATTATGATTTCTAGTCTTTTCTCTAATCCGGAAATATTTATTTATTCCGTCATAGCGCTTCTTCTCTCCATTGCGGTGCATGAATTTGCACATGCATGGAGTGCTGATTATCTCGGGGATCCTACTGCGAGGCTTCAGGGCAGGCTAACTCTCAATCCTTTGAAACACATCGACCTGTACGGAGGCCTTTTCTTGCTCTTCTTCGGGTTCGGTTGGGGTAAGGCAGTGCCCTTTGACCCATATAATTTGAAAAATCCAAGAAAAGATGCAGCTATTATCTCATTTGCCGGTCCTTTGTCTAATTTTATTTTGGCAATAGCATCAGCTCTACTTCTTAAATTGTTCATATTGTTGCATCTTTCTTTTCTGCTTGTTATAGGATATAATTTTCTCACCATTGTTATTATGATAAACGTTATGCTTGGTGTTTTTAATCTTCTTCCGATTAACCCGCTTGACGGATTTAAAATCGTCGGAGGAATACTTCCGGAAGAAAAAGCACATCAATGGTATGAACTTGAACGGTACGGAATGATATTTTTGCTTCTCATGATTTTTCCATTTGGAAGTGGATCGATGCTTGATTTAATTATTCATCCGATTATTTCATTTATTACTCAACTATTGATACCGAATATTACTGGAGGAATTATATAAGAAATTTTCAATTCTCAATTTTCAATTTTCAGTGAATTTTCAATGTCACAATTTTCAGTTTATAAAGGAGTTGGTATTGGGGTTGTCTTATCCGTACACGTATTCCAATCAACTTTACCAATGCAACCAGCTTTAGTGAAATCTGATGCTTCACAACCTTTTCCATCTTTATAACTCTGGCAAATTTTTTTGCAATCTGTCTCTACACAGATGAGTGGTGCTGATGGCGTCGCAACATTAGGTTCTCCATCATTCGGCACAATAATGCTTTGAATCGGAGTCGGACGTGCAGTCGGAGTTAATAATAACTGCGTAGATGCCCCTTGCACGGAAGGCTGTGTCCTCTCAATTGTTTTGGTTGAAAATGTCCATGGCACTCCTCCATTATCATACTTTTTTTCTCCAATTTTTATTTGAAAATAATAAGAAGAATTTGGCGACAATAAAGTAAGATTTATGCTGTGATCTTTGGTCCTTTGGGTTTCCGGAGCATAAAAATTCAGTGCTGTCGGCGAAGTACCGTATTCGATAACTCCCTGGGTATCTTGAGCTGTTGAATACTGTATTTTTGCCGAATTTTGGCTGATTTCCAACACAGTTACATCGCGTGGTATCTCATCCTCCGCTCTGGTAAATACACTTGAAATAAGATTAAATCCAAGAACCATTATAAAAATCGACAGAACAAGTCCGATGAATATTGAGATTACTTTTGAAAGTTTAAATTCATGCATGTTATTAAGTTAATAAATAGTCATTCCAACTCTACTATTTGTCATTCCCGCGCAGGCGGGAATCTATATAATTGTATTTATTGTATAGATCTCCCATTCTGAGACTTCGCCTGCCTCCGCAGGAATGACAGAGTGGGATTATTTTATTAACGAACAATCGGAAAATTTCACTTTTGTCCCGCATCCTGCTTTTTGAAAATTTGACGCTTCACATCCTTGCGCTAATTTTATTTTCTGGCAAATTTTTTGGCAATCAGTCTCTCCGCAAGCTGTTGTTTGAGTTGATTCATTATTATCAATAACTACTTTAGTACTCGAAGTCGGTTTTACCTCTGTGGAAGAAGTTGGAATTGGAGATGCTAATGGAACTGGCGTACCGGTTACACTACCTTCTCCTACTCCTTCTGATTTTGTAATAAACCGCCAAGGATTAATATTTGCAGTTGAAGGAATCTTCCCGTCTTGGACAGCTACACTTCCACCATCATAATAAACGGTTTCTCCTATTTGTATGACAAAATAATATGTTGTATTTGATATAAGTATTGGTGGATAATCCGGAGCTCCAGGATTAAATACGTGTGCGGTTTTTGCTTCTGATTCAGGATAAATTGAACCGGAGTTTGAAGTAATTGAAGCAACTGATTTATCAATAATTAAAAGACTGGT
>JAZDFC010000089.1:0-43498 GCA_043808235.1 bacterium | reverse complement strand
TGTTGTCATCGGAGTTCTCTCCGTTTTTTTTTTAAATATAATGAATTAAAAATTAAACATAAAATTTCCTGACGGATCGATTAAAGAATTTTAAAAAGGAATTTCCCCACTTCAAAATTCAAAATCCATTTCCGGCAGATTAGCTGATGAAGCATTAGTTGCCAAAGTTAACAGAGTTGTGGTTGATCTTTCTATTACGCTCAATTCCGATTCTGAACTTCAGATTCTTACTTTTAATGATCATGAAGGACAACATGCCTACTGGCATTCTACATCGCATTTGATGGCTCATGCAATTCAGTCTATTTATCCCGAAGCAAAATTTGGAGTTGGGCCGGCCATTGATAACGGTTTCTATTATGATATCGATATCAACACAAATTTATCGGAAGTAGATTTGCCGATTATCGAAGCAAAAATGTTGGAAATAGCAAATCAAAAAAATCCATACAAGAGAAGCGAATTAAGTAAGAACGATGCTCTCAGATTTTTCGAAAAGAAGGGTGATAATTTTAAGTTAGAGATTATAAGCGAGCTTGACGAAACAAATGAGATTATCAGTATTTATGATGAAGGTGAGTTTACGGATTTATGTACCGGTCCGCACATACCTGATACGGGGAAAATAAAATTTTTAAAGCTTCTTAGTGTATCGGGATCTTATTGGCGCGGTGACGAAAAGAATAAACGCATGCAAAGAATTTACGGTATTTCTTTCCCGAAGAAAAAAATGCTTGATGAGCATATCGAACGGTTAGAAGAAGCTAAAAAAAGGGATCACCGTAAACTTGGTAAGCAACTTGATTTATTCAGTATTCACGAAGAAGCCGGCGCTGGATTGATTTACTGGCATCCGAAAGGTGGTAGGATAAGAAATACAATTGAAACCTTCTGGCGTAAAGCGCATCTCGATAACGGTTACGAAATTTTATACTCACCGCATATTGGTAAATCATGGTTATGGGAAACGAGCGGACATCTCGGCTTCTATAAAGAAAATATGTATTCGTCAATGAAAATTGATGAGCAGGATTATTACATCAAACCGATGAATTGTCCGTTCCATATTATGATATATAAGTCGAAACTTTATTCTTATAGAGATTTACCATTACGCTGGGCCGAACTCGGAACAGTTTATCGTTACGAGAAAAGTGGCGTATTACATGGTTTATTGCGTGTTCGCGGATTTACACAGGATGATGCTCACATCTTTTGCGCACAGGAACAGATTGAAAACGAGATAATAGAAGTTATTCGTTTTTCAGTTTACATGCTGAAAACATTTGGTTTCAGTGATCTCAGTTTTTATCTTGCGACCAAACCTGAAGGCGCAATTGGCGAAGATGCTCTTTGGAACCGTGCAATCGACTCTCTGAAGATTGCTTTAGAAAAGGAAGGCAAGACTTATAAGATGGATGAAGGCGGCGGCGCTTTCTACGGACCCAAGATTGATATAAAAATAAAAGATGCACTTCAAAGAGAATGGCAGTTGAGTACAATCCAATTTGATTTTAATTTACCCGAAAGATTCGATATGAAATATATTGGTGAGGACGGCAAAGAGCACAGGCCATTTATGGTGCATCGTGCACTGCTCGGTTCGATAGAAAGATTTATGGGTATTTTAATTGAACATTACGGCGGCGATTTCCCGCTTTGGTTAGCCCCACTGCATGCAGTTGTTGTGCCTGTATCTCAGAATTATTTAGAGTACGGCGAACAAATTGTTAAAGAATTAAAGAGTAAAAATATTTCTGTAGAGCTGGATAAACGAAACGAAAAGATTGGTTTTAAAATTCGCGAATGGGAATTACAAAAAGTACCGTTCATGTTGATTGTCGGAGAGAAGGAACAGAGCAGTAATACCATTTCCGTCAGACAGCATAAAAAAGGCGATTTAGGTAGCATTACTGTCGATGAATTTGCTGCAAAGGCAATTTCAGAAATAAACGACAGAATTATTCACAATTAAGAGAGGTTAATATTACAGCAAAAAAACCGCGTGTCAACGAAGAAATTACTTTACCAAAAGTAAGATTAATCGGAAGTGACGGACAGCAGCTTGGGATAGTTTCCATTTCCGAAGCGCGTCATCAAGCAGAACTTGCAGGTTTGGATTTAGTTGAAATAGCGCCACAGGCTGATCCGCCCGTGTGCAAAGTTATCGATTTCGGTAAATTCATTTATGAACAGCAGAAACGTGATAAAATTCAGAAAAAGAAACAGCATGTTACGGTACTGAAGGAAATAAGGCTTCATCCTAATACCGATACACATGATTTTGATTTTAAAGTCAGACACGCAATAAATTTTGTTGAAGAAGGAAACAAGGTCAAACTCTCCGTAATATTCAAAGGAAGAGAGTTGGCCTATACGAATTTAGGTGAAGAGTTACTCAAAAAATTTATTGAAGCAATGCAGGAATACGCTAAACTTGAAGGTGAAATAGGTTTTGAAGGTAGAACGATGAATGCGATTCTTGCCCCGATCAAAATTAAAAAGAAAAAATAATAATAAGGTGTAAAGATGCCCAAAATGAAGAGCAACAGAGGAGCTGCAAAATCGTTTAGAAAAACAGGCTCCGGTAAAGTCAAGAGAAATAAAGCTTACAAGGCTCACATTCTTACGACAAAATCGCGTAAGCGTAAAAGAGGATTGAGACAATCTACGTTAGTAGCTAAGTCCGATCTTAAAAAAGTAAAAATAATGATACAATAAAATAATTAAGAGGTTGAGAAATGCCACGTGCAAAAAATAACGTAGCTTCGCGTCAAAGGCGAAAGAAAATTTTGAATATGGCGAAAGGCTATTGGGGCGCCCGTAGCAAGGTATATACTGTTGCAAAAAACAGTGTTGAAAAAGCTTTAGTACATTCGTATAGAGATAGGAAATTAAAAAAGAGAACATACAGAGGATTATGGATTGTTCGAATTAATGCAGCCGCAAGAGAAAACGGCACAACCTATTCCAGATTGATAAATGCTTTGTTGAAAAAGGGAATTGATATTAACAGAAAATTACTCGCAAGTCTCGCTGTTGATAATCCTAAAGCCTTCTCCGACGTCGTAAAATTCGTAATGAACTAATTTTATTTGCCTCCCGGAATTATTATTTCCGTGGAGGCATTGTTTTAAATTTTCCGGGTACGTCATGAAAGAAAAAATTTCCGAGATCAAAGAACTATTCGCAAAGGATATGGCAACCGTTTCCGATGAAAAATCTTTGGAAGAATTAAGAATTCATTATTTCAGTAAGAAAGGCTCGGTAACAAAATTATTCGATGAATTGAAAGATATCCCGAAAGAAGAAAAACCTTTACTCGGTAAACTCCTCAACGAATTAAAAAATTTCACGCAGAATGAATTCGATTCTAAAAAAGAACAAATTAGAAAAGATTCGAAAAAATTAGCTGATACGTTTGATCACACTCTGCCGGGAAGAAAACCGAAACTTGGATCTACGCATATCATAACTCAAACACTTAATGAAGTAAAAAACTTTTTCATGGGACTCGGTTTTTCTGTTAGCGAAGGACCTGAACTCGAATCGGATTTCTACAATTTCGGCGCATTAAATTTTCCGGATTATCATCCTGCACGCGATATGCAGGATACATTTTTTATTAACAAAGATTTTTTATTGCGAACCCATACATCGCCGGTACAGGTGCGTTTGATGTTAAATCAAAAGCCGCCGTTGCGTTCAATTATGCCGGGTAAAGTCTATCGTAATGAATCGTTAAGCGCAAAGAGTTATTGTCTGTTCCATCAAGTTGAAGGATTATTTGTTGACAAGGATGTTACATTCACCGAACTGAAAGGGACGCTTGTTGCATTCGCCAAACATTTTTTTGGAAGTGATGTACAGTATCGATTCCGTCCGAGTTTTTTCCCATTTACGGAACCGAGCGCTGAAATGGATATTTGGTGGAAACCTAAAGGAAAGGAAGGGCGCTGGCTCGAAATTTTAGGATGCGGTATGGTCGATCCGAACGTGTTTAAAAATGTAGGAATTGACCCGGAAATTTATACAGGGTACGCGTTCGGTATGGGCGTTGAAAGAATGGCGCTGCGTAAATACGGCATCAATGATATTAGAATTTTATTTGATAACGATAAACGATTTCTCGAACAATTTTAACCTGGAGTTTTACTTTTGAAAATTTCACTCAATTGGCTGAAAGAGTACATCGATCTTTCCGGTATTCCTACTCAGGAAATTGTTGATAAGTTAACTACATCCGGACTCGAAGTTGAAGAAGTAATTGATAAAGGAAAAATCTACGATAACTTTGTAATAGGATATGTAACCGAAAAAAAGAAACATCCAAATGCCGATAAACTTTCGCTTTGCAAAGTATCCGACGGTTCGCATGTTTACAATGTTGTATGCGGCGCTCCAAATGTAGAGGCCGGACAAAAAATAGTATTTGGAAAATTAGGCGCTGTAGTTCCGGATGGTGGGTTTCAATTAAAGAAAACAAAAATTCGCGGCGAACTTTCCGAGGGAATGATATGCTCTGAAAAGGAATTACTGCTAAGCGAGAATCACGAAGGAATAATGGTGCTCGATCCATCCGTAAAAGAGGGAACACCGTTAGCGGAAGCATTTGGAATGAATGATGTTCTGCTGGATATAAATATTACACCGAATCGTGCCGATGCTGTGAGCCATATCGGTATAGCGCGTGATCTTGCTGCTGCATTCATGCGCAAAGTAAAATATCCGGAAGTCAATTTGGTTGAATCAGATCAAGAAGCCTCCTCATTTGCTTCAGTTGAAATTGAAAATACAATTGGATGCCCCCGTTACATTGCTAAAATTATTACTGACGTCATTATCGGCGAATCGCCGGAGTGGCTCAAAACAAGATTAAAAAGTATCGGTTCCCGTCCCATAAATAACGTTGTTGATGTTACCAACTTTGTACTTCACGAATACGGGCAGCCGCTGCATGCATTCGATTTGGAAATGTTGGCAGGAAAGAAAATAGTAGTTAAGAATGCAGGCGAAGTTAAAAAATTTGTAACTCTCGATTCTAAGGAGAGGGAACTCAAACCTGAAGATTTAATGATCTGCGACGGTGAGAAAGAAGTGGCAGTTGCCGGAGTGATGGGTGGTCAAAATTCTGAGGTTACTCCTGCAACGAAAAATATTTTATTGGAAGCAGCATACTTCGATCCTTCGTCGGTTCGAAAAACTGCTAAGCATTTGGGACTATCCACAGATGCATCATATCGTTTTGAAAGAGGAATCGATCCTAATAATGTTTTGAATGCCGCAAACAGGGCGGCTGATTTGATCGCATCGCTCGGGAACGGGAAACTCGCATCGGGTGAAATAGATATTTACCCGGTAAAAATAAATCCGAAAATTATTGATGTTAGATTCGCACGAATAAATAAAGTGCTCGGCATCGAAATTAAAAAGGAAGATACTTTACGAATCCTACAAGATCTCGGTTTCATTATTCTAAAAAAGGAAGATGAAAAACTAATCGTTGAGATACCTACGTTCCGTCATGATCTCGAAAGAGAAGTTGATTTAATTGAAGAAGTCGCCCGTATTTATGGCTACGATAATATTCCACCGATTGAGAGAATAGGGATTACACTTGATGATAAAATTGATGAATCGAAGTTTAATAATGATGTTAGAAACACTTTAGCTGCGATGGGATTTTATGAGATATTGACGAATTCTTTGTTGAGCGATGAGGTAGCAGCTAAATTTGGTGGAAATATCAAAGTGTTAAATCCGCAGAGCGTTGAGATGACTCACTTGCGTCCATCGCTTGTTCCGGGCATGCTCATCACTATTCAGAAAAATTTGCGGGTGAAGGAAAATGATTTGTTGCTTTTTGAAATTGGGCATCAGATGATTAAGAAATCGGAATCGGAAATTAAATCCTTTGATGATTTTGAAGAGACCGAGCACGTTCTGTTAATGCTAACCGGTAGAGATACGATAAAAGAATGGCATTCAAAAGAGAGATATTTCGATTTCTATGATTTAAAAGGTTATGTGGAATCATTTATTCAAAAAATTAGTTTATCTAAGAAAGTTGAATTCAAAATACCCGAAGCAGCCGATTCGCTCTACGAATACAAAGTCGAAGTGAATGTGAATAGGAAGATGATTGGATCCGGTGGCAAGGTTGACGAGATTATTTTAAAATATTTTGATATCGATCAGGATGTTTATTTGTTCGATTTCGATACCTCTGTTTTAAAAACATTGAGCGAAGTTAAAATGGGATTCAAAGAACTTTTAAAGTATCCGAAGATGGTTCGGGACTTAGCTTTCGTTTTTGACAAGGAAGTGAAGGTTCATTCGATAATGGAATTAATATCGAGTAAAAGTTCTAATCTATTGAAAAATAAAAAGTTATTCGATATTTTTGAAAGTGATAGCTTAGGTCAAGGTAAAAAGAGTCTTGCTTTTCAACTTGAATACTACGATGAGGCTCGAACATTGACCGATGAAGAAGTGGATAAAGAATTTTGGGAAGTTATTGAAGAAGTTAAAAATAAGTTCAACGCTCAATTAAGAGGTGGATAGTTGTCCGAATCTTCAAAATATGATTTTTTTATGGATGAGCTTTCATCGTTGGAGAAAATGATTTATCGTTTCATCCAGAAAAGCCAGGAGTCATCGGAGGCAAAGGAGGAATTGGAGAAGCAAGTCGCTAGGCTTGAAAAAGAAAACGAAATTTTAAAACTAAAAATAGAAGAGATAGAAAGTAAATACACCCATTCGATAAATAGTGAGAGGATTCACAACGAAGGAAATAAAATAAATCTCGCCGATGGGGAAGCAATAAAAACAAAAATAAATGAATTAATTTCAAGAATAGATTATCACTTACGCTCTTAAACATATTGAGTGTATGATGGGATCGACATTAAAATGACCGAAAAAAAGAAGCTGAAAGTAAAAATTTTTGATAAAGAATATTCCTTATTAGTAGAAAACCAGGAGATAGCCGCTGAATTAGCAAAATACGTTAATAATGTAATGGAAGATACGCAAAGAGAGTTGTCTGATCAGCCAACGGAGACGATTGCGATAATTGCATCATTAAATATTGCATACGACCTATTTGTAGAAAAAAATAAATACCGTGAATTCAGTATTCAAGCTACCGATAAAATCAAAAAGATAAAGCTTCTTTTAAACGAAACAAACTCAATGTCAACCCCCTCATAAGTTTTCCCGCTCTGCCGTTCATGCAAAAGGAGAACGATAGTTATAACCATAGGGTTATTGGCTCACGGCGTGTATTACAGGCCTCACCCCGGTTAGCCGGGGATCTCGATTAGGTTCGGGACAGTGGAAGTAAAAAGCGTCGGGCAATTTCCCACACTGGATGGATGGTTCTCTCTCTTTAAATGAACCGGCAGCGCGGTTAATTATATATCACGGAGGAAACATGGATTATATTTATATTATAATCGGCGCGGTTGTATCTATTGGGACGTTTCTATTGGGATGGCTGATTAGTTCTAAGCTTAGTAAAAATAGAATCTCGCTTGCACATGATACAGCAAAAAAAATAATTGAAGATGCCGAAAAAGAAGCCAAGAATTTAAAACGAGAAAAGTTACTTGAAGTTAAAGACGAATGGCTTCAGAAAAAACAAGAATTCGATAATGAAGTTAACTTAAAACGACAAAAGTTAGTTAATCACGAAAAGAAGTTAGAAAGTCGGGAAGAAAATCTCGAAAAAAAGTATGACATTGTTCTTCAAAAAGAAAAAGAGAACCGTGATTCTGAAAAGCAAATTGTTGCGCAGAAGGAATTACTCGAATCGAAAGCAGTTGAATTAAACCGCTTAATAGAAGAACAAAATATGCGGCTTGAAAAAACAGCCGGAATTACTGCCGAAGAGGCCAAAGCCATGTTAATGGAAAATATGGTTGAAAAGGCAAAAAGCGACGCTTCCCAAAGCATTAAAGAAATCCGCGATCAAGCTAAGATTGATGCGAAGAAGGAAGCGCAGAGAATTATTATTCAGGCTATTCAACGTACTGCTGTTGATCATTCCGTAGAATCAACTGTTTCAGTTGTTCAGATTCAGAATGATGAGATGAAAGGACGGATCATTGGAAGAGAAGGTAGAAACATCCGCGCGTTCGAAGCTGCAACAGGTGTTGACGTTATTGTTGACGATACACCAGAAGCGGTTATTCTTTCCGGATTTGATCAATACAGAAGGGAAGTTGCACGAATTTCTCTCGACCGTTTAATTGCTGACGGTAGAATTCATCCAGCCAGAATTGAAGAGATGGTACAAAAAGTTGAGCTGGAACTCGACGAAGAAATTATGCATGAGGGTGAAAATACCATCATGCAACTCGGTATTCACGGAATGAAACCGGAACTTGTAAAGATGATTGGTAAAATGAAATACCGTTCCAGTTATGGGCAAAATTTATTACAGCATAGTATAGAAGTTGCATATCTAACCGGCATCTTAGCAGCGGAACTTGGATTCGATACTAATTTGGCAAAACGTGCCGGGTTGCTTCACGACGTTGGTAAAACAATTGATAAAAATACCGAAGGACCGCATGCACTTCTCGGCTATGAACTAGCGAAAAAATTTAGAGAGCATCCGATAGTTGTAAACGCAATTGGTAGCCATCACGAAGATATTGAAATGGAGCATCCGATTGCTGCGTTGGTTCAAGCAGCTGATGCAATTAGCGGCGCTCGTCCCGGCGCACGCAGAGAACCACTCGAAAGTTATGTAAAACGACTCGAAAATTTAGAAGCTCTTGCCAAATCTTTTGAAGGTGTCGCAAAGACTTATGCTATTCAAGCTGGAAGAGAGGTTAGGGTTGTGGTTGAGCCGGATAAGGTTGACGATGAATTTTGTGACAGACTCTCGAATGAAATTGCAGCAAAAATTCAGGAAGAGATGGAATACCCCGGACAGATTAAAGTTATCGTTATCCGTGAAGTGAGAAAAATAGCTTACGCGAAATAGATTTGTTAATTAACCTGAAGTCTTTATAAACCGTTGAAACGGTTATTGTTTTTTCTTTTTTTAGTAACCCACGACTTAACTCGTGGGTTAATTAAAATACAACCAATATTTAAACCGTTTTAACGGTTTTTCAATTTCATTTTTTTACACCCCTAAACGACTTCCGGTTAATTCATCATTTTTTATTTAGAAATAATTTTACGTCATTAATACTTTTTAAAATCATGGTAAATAAAAAATTAAAAATTACTCTCACCGGTGGAATTGGAACTGGAAAGAGCGAAGCGACCAAAATTATCTCCGGTTCCGGTTATGATGTTATAATAGCTGATGACCTTGCGAAAGAATTCTTACGAAATGATTTGCAGATTAGAAAGAGGATAATCAAAGAGTTTGGGGAGGAGGCATATAAAGATGGAATTCTAAATACAAAGTTTTTGGCTGAGAAAGTTTTCATCGATCCGGGAAAAGTCCGGTTGATAAATTCCATTGTTCACCCGCCGACAATTGATAAAATGATTGAAATGATGGAATCATCTCTTCAAAAGAATAACCTGGTATTTGTGGAATCGGCGTTGGTTTATGAAGCCGAACTGGAAAATTTATTTGATTATGTAATACTTATTGTCTCGGATGAAGCGCATCAAATAGAACGGGTAATGAAACGGGATAATGTAAGTGAAGATGAAGTAAAGAAGCGGATCGAAAATCAAATTCCACAGGAAGAAAAAAAGAAAGCGGCGGATTTTGTGATAGAAAATAATTCCGGTCTCCCCGAATTAAAAAACAAAATTCGATTTATCGTAAATCTTCTTTCCCAAATGGTTGCTTAATATTTTCAAATAACAATCTTGAAATTCTTGGGTCACACATTCATTATAGCCATACAGCAATCCAACCATTCGCCAATTAAGCAGTTGAAATCCTTTACAGCAAGAATGTATGAAAAAATGTATTGTAATCCAACAAAAGACATTACTCTCATTCCTTGATATTCTTTTGATGGAGGAGTAATTTTCAATATAAATTTTTACGGAGCTCTTTTGAATCTCATTAATCAAATGATTGTTTCATTCGTTAAAGCGCTGCCCAAAAAGGTAGTGCACATCTTTGCAAAAAAATATGTTGCAGGGAACTCGCTCCAGGACGGAGTTAATGTTGTAAAAGAATTAAATAAGAAGGGAATCGTTGCCACAATGGACGTGCTCGGCGAAGCGATTAAATCCATGGAAGAGGCAGCTCAAACAAAAGTAGAATGCATCGAAGTGCTCGAAGCTATCCACAAAAACAAACTCGATTCGAATATTTCGATTAAACCAACGGCTTTCGGTTTGGCAATTGATAAGCAGAAGTGTTTTTCTTTAATTGAAGAACTTATTGTGAAAGCGAAGCAGTTAAATATTTTTGTCCGCATCGATATGGAAGATACGCCATATACCGATATGACCATCGAACTTTTCGAATTGCTTCGTTCAAAATATGAAAATGTCGGCATCGTTGTGCAAGCATATTTAAAGCGAACCTATGATGATGTTATAAAGCTGAATAAAAAGAACGGACATTACCGCTTGTGCAAAGGAATTTATATTGAACCGGAAGCCATTGCTTACAAAGACAAACAAATGATCAGGGATAATTTTTTGAAAATACTTGAGTCGATACTTGATAATGGTAACTACGTTGGTATTGCCACGCATGATGAATATTTGGTTAAAGGCGCTTATGAGATGATATCTAAAAAACGGATACCGAAAGATAAATTTGAATTTCAAATGCTGTACGGAGTTACTGAAAAACTACGGGATAAAATTAATGCGGATGGATACAAGATCAGAATTTATGTCCCCTTCGGTGAAAAGTGGTATGCTTATTCAATAAGAAGGCTCCAGGAAAATCCAAACATGGCATGGTACATCACAAAAAGTATTTTTATCCGAAAATAATGAAAGTACTTGGAATTGAAACATCGTGCGACGAAACATCTGTCGCTATCTTAGCGAACGGAAAATTATTAACCAATCTTATTTCGTCGCAGGAATTTCACAGCGAATTCGGCGGAGTTGTGCCGGAGCTATCGAGTCGCGCACATTTGCAATTGCTTGTGCCGATGATCCGGCAAGCGCTTAAGGAAACAAATCTAAAACTCAGCGATATTAATCTTGTTTGTCCAACCGCAGGCCCCGGTCTTATCGGGGCTCTGCTTGTTGGATTAACTCTCGGCAAAGGACTTGCATATTCACTTAAGATTCCATTTGTACAGGTTAATCATATCGAAGGACACATTTATTCAGGATTCTTGATGGAAGAGAAACCGGAATTTCCGTATTTGTGTCTCGCGGTTTCAGGCGGACACACTTTGTTACTCATTGTGAAAAATGAATCGGAAATTGTAAAACTCGGTTCGACGATTGACGATGCTGCCGGCGAGGCTTTCGATAAAGTCTCGAAACTGCTTGGTCTCGGTTACCCCGGTGGACCGCAAATTCAAAATGCTGCCTCGAAAGGTGATTCGAAAAAGATTTCATTCCCCATTGCAAATACAAAAAACGAATTTGATTTTTCTTTCAGTGGATTGAAAACAGCGGTACTTCGATATGTGCAGTTAAATTATGGGAGTGCCGATAAAATTCCGATTGAAAATATTTATGATATAGCTGCCTCATTTCAAAAAGCTGCTGTTGATGCACTGTTAGCGAGGGTGAAAAAGGTTATTAATAATTACGAAATAAAATCGCTTTCATTGGTTGGCGGAGTCGCTGCAAATAAATTGCTCAGAGATTCTTTTACTGAATTATCGCAGAAATACAAAAAGAAATTAGTAATCCCGGATTTAAAATTTTGTGGTGATAATGCAGCTATGATTGCATTGCGTGGTTTGATGATTCACCAAAAGGGAAAAACATTCGGTTTTAATACTACTGCTTATGCCTCACTGCCTCCGGATACATTTAAATTGCCAGAGGAGTATTAAGTTTTACCAATCATTATTTGCTCAAATTTTTCTATATTAAGCGCCAAAATTTGAAGAAAATCACTGTATTGAATGACCTTTAATCAAGCAATTAAAAATCAGTCGAAAGAGAATGTAAAACTTCTGTCGAAGAATCAATTTCGATTTGTCGTAGCATTTTTCGTCTTCATTCTTGCCATGCTTGTTTTCATTTTCTTTTCGCCAAATTATTATCCGTATAAAAGTCCAATCGATTTTGAAATTAAACCGGGAACTACCTTTTCACAAGTGATTGATTCATTATTTGTAAAAAAAATTATTCCAAGTAAAACCAGCATGAAAATTGCCGCGTTCCTATACGGCGCTGATAAAAAAATTAAAGCCGGCTATTATTCAATTCCCAACGGCTTAAGTTACGTACAGTTAGTCGAGCTCTTCATCAATGGTTAAATGCAGGAACAGGTGAAAGTTACTATTCAGGAAGGAATCTGGCAGAGCAAACTGGCAAAAATATTTGAGGAAGAATTAAAAATTAATGCCGGGGAAATAATGCAGCTAAGTTCAAACCGGAAATTCATAAACAAGCTTGGACTTTATGGCGTCAATAATCTTGAAGGTTACCTTTTGCCGGATACTTATTTCTTTTATAAAAATTCCTCTGCTGAAAATGTTCTTACGAAGTTGAAAAACGAAATGGACAAATTGTTCGATGAGAAGGCTGTTAACCAGATGGACAAACTTGGGATGTCGAAAAAAGCTATCTTGACTCTTGCCTCGATAATTGATGGTGAATCAAATAGGTTTGATGAATTCAGAACAATTGCGGGTGTGTACTACAACCGTTTGAAAAAGGGAATAAAGCTACAGGCTGATCCAACAATACAATATTTGAAACGGGACGGAAAGCGGTTCAATAGAATTTTGTATCGCGATCTCGAAATTGATTCTCCGTACAATACATATCTCTACGCCGGTCTTCCGCCGACTCCTATAAACAATCCTGGCAAGGAAGCGGTACTTGCGGCTCTGTATCCCGAAGAAAATGATTATTTATATTTCGTAGCCGATGGAAGCGGCGGGCACACATTTTCCAAAACATATAACGAACACCAATACAACGTTTACAATTATAGAGTATGGCGAAGTACAAAAGATACATTATAATTTCGGCAATCATTTTTTTGATTGTGAGATGCGCAAGTCAACTCCCGCCCGGCGGTGGAGAGATTGATACAGTTCCACCGGAAATTACGGAAATTTATCCGGCGAGCGGTACAACAAATTTTAACGACGATTATTTTGAGTTATCATTCTCGGAATATGTTGATAAGCGCTCCGTACAGGAAGCAGTTTTTATCTCTCCAAAGATTGAAGGCGAGATTGAGTATAGCTGGACGGGGAAAACTTTAACGATTAATTTTAAACGTGATTCTTTGAAAGCAAATACCACCTATAGCGTTACAATTGGTACCGATGTGAAAGACTTGAATAATAGCAATAGAATGGCGAATGCATATAACTTCGCATTCTCAACCGGTGAGGAGATTGACAAAGGAGTTATAACAGGAGTTGTTCATTACAAAGACCCTTCAGGAATATTAATTTTTGCATATTTGATTAGCGGCAAGGACATTGATCCCTCAATACAAAAACCGGATTATCTTTCGCAAATAGGCGAAGATGGAAGATTTACTCTGCTTGGATTAAAGCACGGCAAGTATTTGATTTATGCAGTCCGGGATGATTTCCGTGATCTTTTATATAACATGGAGCAGGATTTTTACGGAGCGCCAAGCAATATTATTTCACTTTCTGAAAAAGATACTCTTTATGAAAATCTGAATTTCATGCTGACCAAAGAAGATACGACGAAACCGAGTTTAAGCAATGCAACAATGACTGATGCAAATCATCTGTTACTTGAGTTCAATGAAAACATTGACAGCACAAAAATTTCAGGTGAGAGTTTCTTTATCTTTGATTCAACACAGAATAGAAAAATTCCTATACTCTATGTCTTCAAAGGAAAAACAAAAGACCGGCAAATATTTGCTTCATTCAGTGATACATTAAGCACATCTTCCGATAATTATTTAATCTCGCAGAACATCCCGGATTTATTTGGTAATATTTCAAATCTCGAAACCACTCAAATTGTTGTTAGCACAAAAATAGATACATTATTTCCGTCAATAGCGAGAGTTGAAACAGGATTGGAAGAAAGAGCTTCCTTTTACGATAACTCGAAACTAATTTTTCTTTTTGATGATGGTTTCCCGATGGACGCTTTAAAAGAGGGGATTAGTTTCATGGATAAAAAAGAAAATAGTATTCCATTCGAGTTTTCGAAAATAGACGATGCTTCTTTCTCACTTGAAACGAAAAAATTAAAACCGAGCACAGATTATTCAATCCAAATTAATTTGAAATTAATAAAAGATGCGGCGGGAAATGCAGTTGATTCCATATACACTTACGCTTTCAAAACAGTGAGCGATTTGTATTTCTCCGGGATTTACGGCAAGATATTTTCAGCCGATAGTGCTTCTAAAAAATATTTTGTTCTTGAGAATACCGAAACGAAAGAGATAAAATATTCGGGCAAGGCGGATTTGCAGAATAATTACGAGTTACATCAGGTTATCCCTGGCAAATATATTTTATGGGCATTTAACGATAACGATAACAACGGAAAATATTCTCACGGAAAGATTAAGCCGTTTCAACCATCGGAGAAATTTGCGTTCTATCCGGACACGCTGCAATTCAAAGCACGCTGGCCGCTTGAGGATGTGTTTATTGAAATACGTTAATTTTGTTATCCATAATAAATCTATGACTTGAATAAATACATTTTGAAGTAGCATAAAATGGATTTTACTGTACAACAAATATTTCTGCTTGCTTTATATCTAATATCTTTTTTGTTTTTTATTATACTATATAAAAAAACAAAAATATATTCTAAAGAGTTTCTTGATTTTGCTGGACTAGTACTTTTACTTCAACTTCTTTGTGTTTTCTGCTCATATTTGTTTATTAAGTTTCCTATCACCTTATATCTAATTATTCATTTTGTTGCACTATTTCCAGCTCTGCTGTCGCTTTCTTCTGTTGGATTTTATTATTCGAATAAAGTAGGTTATAAAAGTGCGATTGGAATCTTAAGATTAAGTAAATCTGAAATTTTAGAGAATTATTCAGCGGGGATTTTTGTTGGAGGTTGTCTTATATTTATTTCAATTCTATCTCTAATGATTCAGCAAAAATTTATTATCGATATTAATTCATCCAATTTGCTTATTTCAATTATACTCATAATTTATTCACTGATTTATTCCATCACTGAAGAAATATATTTAAGGTTGTTTTTACAACCGGTATTAAATTTCTATCTGGGAAAAGGAATGAAAGGATTTATTTTAAGTGTACTAATCACTTCATTTTTTTGGATTCTCTTATACTACTTTGTTGGAAGGAATAACATATTCACTATGATACAATTATTCATTAATGGTTGCATTTTAGGCTATATTATGAAATGGAAAGGTTTTGACACATGTGTAATTGCGCATGCATTTTTTAATATTTTTAATTTTATATTCTTTGGTAATGCTGAATTTCTAATAATTTTATAAGCAAGCACAAAATCAATAAATCAAAATTTAGCTTGGTGAAAAAATGTACGAAAAATTAATCGAATGTGTTCCGAATTTTTCGGAAGGTAAGAATCCGGAAATCATCAAACAAATCACCAATGAAATTGAACGGGTGGAAGACGCCAGACTGCTCGATGTTGATCCCGGTCCCGACATGAATAGAACTGTGGTAACTTTTATCGGAAGTCCGAAAGCAGTGAAAGAAGCAGCTTTTAATGCGATTAATAAAGCTGCTGAACTGATAGATATGTCGAAACACAAAGGCACGCACCCACGCATGGGTGCAACCGATGTTTGTCCGTTCGTCCCGGTTTCGGGCGTTACTTTAGAGGAATGCATCGAACTCTCGAAAGAAGTAGCAAAGCGGGTTGGAGATGAGTTAAACATACCAATTTATCTTTACGAAAAATCTGCACAGAAACCGGAACGGCAAAATCTTGCGTTTATTCGTCAGGGTGAGTATGAAGGTCTTGAAGCGAAGATGAAAAAACCGGAATGGAAACCGGATTTTGGTCCCTCGGAATTCAATTCGAAATCGGGTGCCACGGTTATGGGTGTGCGTGAATTTTTAATTGCGTACAATATTAATCTCAATACTCGCGAAACAAAATATGCGACAGATATCGCATTTGAATTGCGAGAGAAAGGTCGCTCGGCGAGAAGACCGGTTTCCGCTCCATTCTATTTCAAATCGGAAGCGATTCTGAAATATGAAAAAGGAAAATATCCATGCGGCAATTGTGAATTCGACGGCAGTACAATCGATGAAACAATTCAGCACTGCGAAGAAGTACACAGTTACGATTTAAAATATCTTCTCGAATTGAATTCAGTTGATTTGAAAAAAATAGAAGGGCAGTCGGTTAAAAAACCGGGCAAGTTTGAACACTGCAAAGCAATCGGATGGATGGTGAGCAAATATGACCGCGTTCAACTTTCAATCAACCTTACGAATTATAAAGTAACCTCGATGCAGCACGTTTTCGAAGAAACAAAAAAACTCGCAGCCGAAAGGGGATTGACGGTTACAGGAAGCGAGGTTGTCGGCATGGTCCCTTTCCCGGCATTAATGGAAACAGGAAAGTTTTATTTACGATTGCAGGGCAGGTCTACCGGAATTCCGGTGAAAGATATTTTAGAAACTGCGGTTCAATCGCTTGGATTGAGAGATGTAGCTGATTTTAATATTCATGAAAGAGTTCTCGGTTTACCGAAAAATATTGATTCTGCACTTGTTGAAATGAAGGTTACGGATTTTATTGATGAAGTATCGCGTGAATCTCCCGCGCCGGGCGGAGGTTCAATTGCAGCGTTAGCCGGAGCGCTCGGCGCTGCGTTGGCATCGATGGTTAGCAACTTAACGCTGAATAAATATACCGGAGGCGAAAGCGAGAAAATTTTAAGTGAAACAGCCGATGAATGCCAGGAAATTAAAGCCGCATTAGTAAAAGCAATTGATGATGATACAAATGCTTTTAATGCATTCATGGATGCGAAACGTTTGCCGGTGAAATCGACAGAAGAGAAACAGATACGTCACGATGCAATGCAGGACGGATTGAAACAAGCCGTGAATGTTCCGTTGAATACTGCTCGGTTGAGTTTACAGGCAATCAAATTAGCAAAGACGGCGGCAATTTACGGCAACCCAAATTCGGTTACCGATGCCGGAGTTGGTGCTCTAATTGCATATACCGGTGTTAAAGGCGGGATATACAACGTGCTCATCAATTTGAAAGATATTGAGGATAAAAATTTTATAGCTGAAATGAAAAATATATGTGAAGATTTTAATAATGAAGCAAAGCAAGAACTATCATCTGTCGAAAAAATAGTGGAAGAGAAAATAAAAATCTAATTACTTTATCAGCGGGAACAGAAGATATATTTTTGTTCCCGTTCCTTTTTTGCTCTCGATTTTAATTTCGCCGTTATTTAATTCGACATAATTTTTTGCAAGCGCTAATCCAAGTCCGCAGCCTTCGTAAGAGCGGGACAGACCGGAATCTTCCTGCGTGAAAGGTTTATATAAATCCTTCATGTATTCTTCTGAAATGCCTATCCCGGTATCCGAAATTTCAATCCACAATTTATTATCGTCAATATTCTTTGTGGAAATATTTACCTCGCCTTGTTCGGTAAACTTGAAAGCGTTATCTAATAGAAGCGAAAAAATTTCCGAGATGGAAAACTCATCGCCCCGGATTTTTAAACCGGCAGTGTTATTCAGAAATGAAAATTGCAGAGATTTTTTTTGAGCCTCTTGTTGATATTTGGGAATTAGGGAAGTTATGACATTGCTTATTTCAATGTCGGCAAACTCTGGCTTGTAAGTTTCCGCTTTAAGTTCCGACATAAATAAAATCATGTCGATTGTTTTTAATAAACGTTGACTTCCTTTTTGGATCGCATCAAACATTGATATTGTTGAGGGATCAATAACGTCTTCTTTTTCGAGCATATAAAGAGAAAGAAAATTAAGGATTGGATTTAACGGTGTTCTAATTTCGTGCGAAATCTGTGCAATAAATTCTGATTTCAATCTATCCGATTTTTCCGCCATCATTTTGGCATGGAGAAGATTTTCTTCAAGTTGATTCCTCTCCGTTGCATCGCGAAAGGTGCACCAAATAGCAATTAACTGATCGTTTTCAATTATTCCATATGAACTTTTTATTAAGTCCCTTCGCTCCCCACGGCGGTTTACACCAATTGTTTCAATATCATCTGTTCTAAATCCGGAATTAATGAAGTAAGAAAATTCTTCACTTAATTTTTGCATGGTTACATTTTTAAAAACTTCTTGCACACTCATTCTGGTTGTAATTGCGTGTGTCTCTATTCCAAATAAATTGGAAAAAACTTTATTGCATTCCGCTAAGTAACCGGTATTCAATATTGCTTTTACTTGCTCTTCCAAGGTTAAGTTTATCGATATCGGCTTATCAAATTGAATTCTCCAAATTCCTTCCGAGCTTTTTTCAACAAATAATTTGTACAACTGCCTGCTGTTAAAAAGATCAACACGATTTTTTTGGAAGAAGAGAATTAGTATTCCGAAGGAAGCCGCCAAAGCAAATGTGGAACCAAGAAAATATGCCCACGATGAAAATAATTCATTCTGATTTAGGAACGGATAATTAAGATTATTGATTCCCCATAAAATAAAAGTTATTCCGGTTATGTACTTACCAAGAGTTTGGAGTGACCTGGAAATTATTAGCTGAATGCCTGTCCATGCGTATAATAAAAATAGAACAATGAATAAGGGGAGAATGGTAATCATATAATCGAATTTAAAATAAGAAGCCAGCAGCAAGTAGGATGTAATAAGAATTATCAGGATGTTGCCAAAAGATGATACCTTTTTTCCAAGGAAAAGCGCCGTACCCCAAATTAAAAAGTATCCGTTTAATAGACCAAATGCTTCGATGATTATAAGCAGCGGGATACCTTTAAAATAAAAAACTTGAGTTAGCTCCAAAGAAAATCTTAATAGAAGAAATAACCAACTCAAGTTCCATACCAATAAATATTGTTCGCGGTATTCGGTATATAAATAAAAGTAAATAAAAAATATTACCAATCCGCTCAGAAATGTAGCAAAGATACCGATTATATTTACTTGTATAAGATCCATGATTATGTGTTAGTTATTACTGACGCTAAATATAATCTCGCCGCTTTTAATTGTCATGCAATTTAAATTCTTTCCAACATTATAAATGATCTCAGGATAACTTTCGCAATCGAAGACTGCAAAATCTGCTATTTTACCTGGTTCTATACTACCTACTGATTCATTCATCAATAATGCTTTTGCGGCATTTATTGTTACGGCTGAAATTGTTTCTTCAATGGTCATTTCCATTTTTAAAGCAGCAAGACTCATTACAAAATTTAGATTAGCTATGTGCGATGAGCCGGGATTGTAATCAGTTGAAAGAGCAACAATTGCATTTTGATCAATTAAATTTCGAGCCGGGGCATATCCATAATTTAGAAAGAAAGAAACTCCCGGTAATAGCACTGCAACAGTATCCGACGATGCTATTTGAGGAATATCTTCTTCTTGAATAACTTCGAGATGATCAACGCTCACAGCGTTATGACGCAAAGCTATTTCGAGGCCACCGATACTGTTGAACTGATCGGTGTGTAACTTTAAACGTATTCCCAATGAATTTGCTTTAGAAAATATCCTATCAATCTGCTCTGCAGAAAAAGTAGTCGCTTCACAAAAACCATCGCAGAAAACAGCGAGTTTGTTGGATGCGATGTATGGCAGCATCTCATTATTTATTAAGTCAACATATTTATCTTTATCGTTTTTGAACTCCGGCGGAAATGTATGTGCACCAAGAAATGTTGGTACGATGTTAATTTTCGTAACTTTCTTCAAATGATTTATCACTTGCAGAAGTTTAACCTCATCATAGAAACTCAGTCCGTAGCCGCTTTTAATTTCGAGGGTAGTTACTCCCTGAGAAATGAAATAATTGACACGCGGCAAAATAATTTTTAATAATTCGTCGAATGAGGATTTACGGACTGCTTTTACGGTGGTAATTATCCCTCCGCCGCTTTGAGCGATTTCCTCATATGAACTTCCTTTCAACTTCATTCTGAATTCATCAGCACGGGAACCGGCAAATGCAGTGTGTGTATGGCATTCAACTAAACCGGGGAGAATAACTTTATCGGTACAATCGATTATTTCATCGTATTTTCGACGCTTTATGTTAGTATTCGCAATAAAGTCAATAATTTTGTCATCCTCAAGCAAGATAGAATGATCCGTAATTACATCGATATCATTTAACAATTTGCCGCGCTTTACATTTTCGCCATTAGTATTTACAGTTACAATTTGTGCCGGATACTTAAGGAGTTTTCTCATTATACTAAAATAATTATTTCAATGAATCTCTTAATTAGTTATTAAATATGCCAATATTTTTGTCAAACAGCCAATATTTTTGTAAATTTAAACGTTAAAAAAATAGGTTTTCGGCATGACGATTGCTAAAAAATTAAAAATACTCTTTATCACCTCGGAAGTCGTCCCTTTTATTAAAACTGGGGGACTTGCTGATGTGTCATCAGCTTTACCGCAAAAACTACTTGAGATGGGTCATACAATTAGATTAGTTGTTCCCAAGTACGGCGCTATCGATGAGAGAAAATTCAAAATACATGAAGTTGTTCGACTTAAAGATCTTCCAATAAAGATTGGTCACAAAGAAGTTGTTTACGCGCTTAGATCTTCATTTTTGGTTGGGCCAAAAGCAAGGGTACAGATTTATTTTCTTGATAACGCGGAGTATTTCGGAAGCCGCCACAGTCTTTATGCCGATCCAATAACGGGCGAAGATTTTTCTGATAACGACGAGCGATTTATTTTACTTGCACGTTCTGTTTTTGAATTGATTAATAAACTTGGCTGGGTGCCGGATGTAATCCATTGCAATGATTGGCAATGCGGTCTCGTGCCAATTTACATGAAGACATTATATAAAAACGACCCAATTATTAGTCAGGTGAAATCACTTTTTACAGTCCATAATTTTGGTTTCCAGGGAATTTTCCCGAAATCTACATTTGCGAAAACCGGTTTGCCGGATGAATTAAATTCGGAAAACGGAATTCTTCATAACGGCAAAGTAAACTTTTTAAAGAGCGGATTACTGTATGCGGATGCGATTAATACTGTAAGTGAAACCTACGCAAAGGAAATTTGCAGCAACGAAGAATTTTCAGAAGGATTACAGAAAGTTCTTAGCCCCCGGAAGAAAGATATTTACGGAATCGTGAATGGGATTGATGATCAAATCTGGAATCCTGAAAAAGATAAAATCATCGAGAAAAAGTATTCTTCTAAAAATGTTGAAGTCAAAGAAGAAAACAAGATAGCTCTCGCAGAAAAATTTGGATTTGAATACAGAGAAAACGTACCGGTAATCGCGATGATTTCGAAGATTCATGACAGCAAGGGATTCGATTTAGTGAAAGAATCATTTAAAGAACTTATGAAACTTGACATTCAATTAGTTCTTCTCGGCACAGGCGATAGAAAATATCATAAATTTTTTGAGGACGCTTCGGTTAAATTCAAAAATAAATTTACTTGTTTTCTCGGATTTGACGATGCATTGGCTCATTTTATCGAAGCCGGAGCCGACATGCTGCTGATGCCCTCGAGATACGAACCTTGCGGTTTGAATCAGCTTTACAGCCTTGTTTACGGAACAGTTCCAATAGTTAGGGAAACAGGCGGACTCGCGGATACAGTTCAGCGATTCGATGATAAAAATCAAAATGGGAATGGTTTTGTATTTAAGAAATATACTTCCGAAGAGATGATGAAAGAAATAAAAAGAGCCGTTGAAATTTATAAAGATGATAAGAAAACCTGGACGAAGATTATGAAGAATGGAATGAAGTCCGATTTTTCATGGTTGAATTCAGCAAAGAATTACGTTGATTTGTATAAAAAAATTACAAGCTGATCCGAATGCCGCAGTATGCCGTATTTATTGATAGGGACGGTACTATCAATTACGATTCTGGGTATTTAGGAAATCCTGACGAAGTAAAATTGCTTGATGGAGTGGCAGAGTCTATTGCCTTTCTAAAAGAACAGTTTCAGTTTCTTGTTATAGTTATCTCAAACCAATCCGGTGTTGCAAGGAAACTTATCAGCGAGGACGATGTTAAAGCTGTTAATGAAAAGATTAATTCACTGTTGGCAGAATATAATACGAAGATAGATGCGTTTTACTATTGTCCATATCATCCGGATTTCAGTCCGGTTGAAAAAGCAATCTGTAGAAAACCCTCACCCAAAATGATTTTTGACGCTGCTAAAGATTGGACGATTGATTTAAATCATTCATACATGATTGGCGATACACTTGCTGATGTTGAGTGTGGAATAAACGCCGGGGTAAAAACAATTTTGGTCAAAAATAATTACGAAACTGAGGAAATTATTAGCTTGAAAAAGCAGGGGAAATGTCCCAATTTTGTAGCTTCAAATATCAAAGAAGCATGTAGATTCATAGCTGAAGATTATAGGAGAAAAACATAATTTGCGCCGTTTATTATTACTAAGTACTCTTTTCCTTGCAACAATATCATTTATAATTTCATGTAAGGAGGATCCAACTTCTGCCGGGGTAGATTTAATTCCAGGCGAAGACTTTTTCCAAAATGATTCGGTAGATAGTTTTACTGATTCTCTTACCCAAAGCTCAAGAACATATACTGAAAAAATTGAACTTGGTGCATCCGAACGAATTTTATTAGGAAAATTCGATAACATGGAAACCGAGATGCTTGTACGATATGCGTTTGTACTTCCCGATTCACTTGAGGATCCTCTGACAGATGATTCGCTGATAGTTAGAGATGCATGGATAGAGATGATTTCGACTTATCGACTGGGCGATACACTTTCAACATTCGATTTTAGTCTCCATGATATTACGAGCGATTGGAGTGCATCCGGATTTGATAAAGATAGTCTCGCAGCTCTTCAGTATAACGAAATTAATATAAGCTCGAAGTCTATCACTGATACTCTGATTAAATTTAATATCAATCCCGATATACCTTTCCGATGGCTTAAAAAAATTGTAGATGATGACCTTGCGGATAATTACGGTTTACTATTTAAACCGGCAAGTTTTGTAAATCAAATTATTGGTTTCCCTTCTTATCCAAATTATGAAAATAATTTGGTTTATATGGTCGTTGAAAAACCGGGATCGTTTATCGATACTTTAATAGCAGAACCTTATCTCGACATTCATGTAGTACAAGGAACTGCAGTTGAAGGAACGACAACAACGGAATATCTTCAGGCCGGTTTTAGCAGCCGGGTAAGATTACAAATAGATCTCCCATCCGATCTTCCAGCGGGAACAATTATAAATCGGGCTGAATTGGAATTAACTGCCGATCCCGACTTGTCCATTAACGGAAATCCTTCAACCGATTCAATTTACGTATATATCTTTAAGGATTCTACGGATACGCTTTACTATGATGACCGTGCAGCATTACTTATTCGTGATGGGAATAAATTCACCGGCACTGTTACTTCTCTCGTTCAAAGTTGGTTAAACGGTATTGAAAATTATGGCTTTCGGTTGCACTTATTAGACGAGTCGAAAAGTTTAAGCAGAATTGCAATTAAGAGTTCCGGTGCGGTCGATCTTGCAGACAGACCACGATTAAAACTTATCTATACTCATAAATAATATCTGGTAATTAGATGAAAAAATTTTTTGTAATAATACTTTTGATAGTTACGTCGGTAATACAGGCTGGAGGAGGATCGGTTTACACAAGATTTGGTCTCGGCGATCTGCATCACTCGTATCTCGCTCCAAGATTTGGAATGGGCGGCGGCGGTGTATCTCTCAGCGAATCCAATTATTTGAGCGCTATAAATCCTGCATCATGGTATAGATTAAATATGACCAGATTTGAAACCGGTGTAGGATTTTCTTTAACTGGCGCTGCTGATAATTCTAACACATCTGACTATTCGCAATCACTATTTTCGGGATTCTTATTTGGATTTCCTATTCAAAAGGATCTCGGAATTTCATTCGTGTGTGGTATCGTTCCTTTTTCGGATGTGAAATATGAAGTATTCGATAATTCATTTAATGCTGCTCTTGGTGAAGATATTAAAACGACTTTCGGTGGTTCCGGAAGTTTATCCAAAGTTTTTTTCGGGACATCTTCAAAATTACCTTTGGATTTTGTGATCGGCGCTTCGTTTGAATATTACACAGGAAAAATAGAGTATTCTACTTCAGTCGAATTTGGAGACGATTCAAAATATCGCGACCTCACTTTTTCCAAAAGCAAAAATTACGGTGGTATGGGTGGGACATTTGGATTGATTTCCAGTGATTTATCAACACTGTTTGGCTGGGATAAATTAACTGACTTTAGAATCGGTTCCTCATTATCATTCACCGGTAAATTCGATACGGATACAAGTGAAGTATCTGAAACAGTTCTGGGCTCATCAACTTTTTCAAGTGGTGTGGCGCAGACAGAAATACCGTATAAATTAAGTCTTGGTACAAGTTTCTTTTTTGATAAAGATTTTTTGGTCACAATTGACTACACGATGCAACCCTGGAGTGAATTTAAATATCAAAATGTATCTTCAAACCAGTTGCGTGATTTTACTCGCGTCTCAGCCGGTGTAGAATATAAAAATAAAAATGAGCGCTTAAATACGTTTTGGGAACAAGTTGCGCTCAGAGGCGGCTTCAGTTATGAACAGACACAGTATTTGATCAATGGAAAAGGGATAGACCAAATGGCTTTACATCTTGGGTGTTCATTGCCAATGAGTCAGACCAGCACCATTGATATTGGTTTTATGGCCGGGATTCGCGGAACAAAAGAGAATGATTTATTAAAAGAGACTTTTATTAAAACGATGGTCTCAATTAATTTTGGCGATCTTTGGTTTGTTAGACCTGATAGATAAAATCAAATAAAAGTAAATATTTTTAAATAGATAACCGGATTTTCTAATGTTAGAATATCTTAAAAACGATTCTGAAATTTTAGAGATCACAAAACTCGAAATTTCCCGTCAAGAAAATTATCTTGAATTAATCGCTTCAGAAAATTTTGTTTCACTTGCAGTTCTGCAGGCTGCCGGTTCGGTTCTTACGAACAAATATGCTGAAGGTTATCCTGCAAAGCGTTACTATGGGGGATGCGAATATGTTGACATGGCGGAAAATTTAGCTCGCGAGAGATTAAAAAAATTATTTAATGCTGAGTATGTGAATGTTCAGCCGCATAGCGGTTCCCAGGCTAATATGGCTGTTTACATGTCGCTTATTAAACCTGGGGATACTGTTCTTGGTTTGAGCCTGGATCATGGCGGACATCTTACCCACGGTTCGCCCGTTAATTTTTCCGGTCAGATTTATAGAGCAGTTGGTTATCCGCTGAATAGAGAAACTAAAACTCTTGATTACAATATTATAGAAGATGTTGCGAAGACAGAAAAACCGAAAATGATTATTGCCGGCGCAAGCGCATATTCGCGCGAATGGGATTACGCAAAATTCCGCGAGATAGCAGATAAAGTTGGCGCTTTCCTCGTTTGCGATATGGCTCATCCTTCCGGGTTAATTGCAAAGGGATTGTTGAATAATCCTTTACCGTATTGCGATGTTGTAACTTCAACCACTCATAAAACACTGCGCGGTCCAAGAGGCGGAATTATTCTTCTGGGAAAGGATAGCGAGAATAGACTTGGAATAAAAACTCTAAAAGGCGATAGATTAAAACTGATGTCGGAAATTTTGGATAGCATGGTAATGCCGGGAATACAAGGTGGACCTTTAATGCATATTATTTTGGCAAAGGCTGTTGCCTTCGGCGAAGCGCTTCATGACTCATTTAAAGTCTATGCTGAGCAAGTGATGAGCAATGCAAAAGCCTTCGCAAACAAACTTATTGAACTTGGATACGATGTTATCTCTGGTGGTACCGATAACCACTTGATGTTAGTTGATTTAACAAACAAAAATATAAGCGGAAAAAAAGCAGAGAATGCTCTACATTCTGCCGGTATCACCGTTAATAAAAATATGGTCCCGTTTGATTCGAAGAGTCCGTTTGTTACAAGCGGTATCCGAATTGGAACACCTGCTGTAACAACCCGCGGTATGAAAGAAGAACAGATGATTTATATCGCTGAATTAATCAATAAAGTATTATCCGATGCTGAAAATGAGCAAGTTCAATCCACAGTGAAGAATGAAGTGAAGGAACTTTGTTCGAAATATCCATTGTACCCGGAATTAAATATTAGCTGATATCTGTGTTCAAAAAGAAAAGTCAATCGGAACCCAAGCATACTCACGAAGCTGAAATGTCTTTTCTTGACCATCTTGAAGAATTACGATGGAGAATTTTTTATACTCTAATCGGAATAGTTCTTGGAATGATTGTCGCGTGGATATTTATCAATTTCCTTGTTGATGATGTTCTTCTTCTCCCCGCACGGACTGCCAAATTAAAACTTCAAAATCTCCAACCTTTCGGACAACTTTTTCTTTATCTCGAAGTTGCGCTAATTACCGGTTTAGTCATAAGCATCCCAAACTTATTCTATCAATTATGGAAATTTATTTCTCCGGCTTTAAAGGAGAATGAAAAAAAATATATAGTTTTCATCGTCTTTTCATCCAGCTTTTGTTTCATGCTTGGGATTGTCTTCGCTTATTATTTAATGCTTCCAATGACTTTATCTTTTGCAATGCAATTTGGAACTCCGGCGATAGAAAATAATATTGCTGTAACTGAATATTTCTCAATCATTATCAGTGTAATGCTTGCTGCAGGTATTGTATTTGAATTGCCGGTTTTGTCATTTATACTTTCCCGAATTGGAATCTTGAACCCTGGCATTATGAAAAAATATCGTAAGCATTCTATTGTTGTAATAATGATATTGTCGGCTATACTAACTCCAGGCACAGATCCGGTTGCGCAAGTGATACTCGGCATCCCGTTGGTTTTATTATATGAAATAAGTATATTGGTCTCAAAAATTGCACGTAGGAAAAGTGAAAATTAGCTCGCTTTCGGATATAAGCCGTCCCATAAATGAAGAACTCGAAGAATTCAGTCATCTCTTCAAAGCTTCACTAAAATCAAACGTAGCGTTAGTTGATTTAATAACGAGATATATTCTCAAGCAAAAAGGGAAAAAGATTCGTCCTTTACTTGTATTGCTCAGTGCAAAAGCAAGTGGTGGAATAACTCAGCGTTCGTATCGCGGCGCTACTTTGGTCGAACTGCTTCACTCTGCAACTCTTATTCACGATGATGTTGTTGACAATGCCGAAGAGAGAAGAGGATTTCCTTCCATCAACGCAGTTTGGAAAAATAAAATTGCGGTTCTAATGGGCGATTATATGCTTTCGAGAGGACTATCGCTGGCGCTTGACGGAAATGATTTTGATTTTCTAAAAGTTATTACAAATACAGTAAAACGAATGTCTGAAGGGGAACTTCTTCAAATAAGTAAAACCCGTAAACTCGACATCGATGAAGAAACTTATTACAGGATAATTTCCGATAAAACCGCATCGCTTATATCAACCTGTTGCGAAGTCGGTGCGATGAGTGCTACACAGAATCCGGAGATGATTGAGGCATTGCATTCATTCGGGGAAAACCTTGGAATAGCTTTTCAGATTAAAGATGATATTCTTGATTATACTGGAGTCACACTAATTACAGGAAAACCGAAGGGCGGAGATATAAAAGAAAAAAAAATTACCTTACCTTTGATTCATACATTAAAAAAATCCGGCAAACAGGAAGCCCAACAAATTATAAAATTAGTTAAAGAAAGCGGCAAAAAGGGTAGGATTCAGGAAGTTATCGATTTTGTTAAATTGAATGGCGGGATTGAATTTTCCCTGCAAGAAGCAAAAAGATTTGGCGATAAAGCCAAAAATTCCATATCAACTTTAGTTGATAGCCCCTCAAAGGAAGCTCTCTTTAATTTGGTGGATTTTGTGATTGAAAGAAGTAAATAATTTTTTTCATTATCAAATTATCCTTTTTTCTTCCGATAATGAGTCAACCAAACAGCTGAATTATGATTATTTATTCCATTGGCAAGCGAATTAAAGATTTTCTAAGAGTTCGAATATTCTCGAAGAGCTCCAAGACAACCGTTGTTCATAACAGAAATACAATAGGCGATGAGCCGGTTGATTCAGGCCTAAGAACGGAAATTTGGCATTACGATAACGGAAAAATAAAAGCAGAACTCACTTATAATAAAAAGAAGCTTGAAGGTATTTCAACCTTTTATTATGAGAGCGGTAGGATTAAAGCAAAAGAGAATTATAAAGAGGGCAAACTAGACGGACTAACTAAACGCTACTACGAGATTGGTTCTGTGGAAAGCGAAGAGTATTACCGTAACGGGACAATGTTATTTCGCAGATTATTCAGTCTTAAAGGCACACTCACCAAAGAAGAAATCTCCTAAAAATTATTTCATATATCTAAAACGATTCTTAAATATTTTTTTTGTATTAAAGATAGATTTTATATTTTTACAAACAAGAAACGATAAAAATATATCGTATCCTAATTTAAGCAAGTCAACCAATCATTTTATATTATATAAAGGTAACTTTAACGGGCAATTAGAAATAACATGAAAAAATCTTTATTAGATTATACTCTGAAAATCCGGCTGCCTTTAACACTTTTTGTAATCCTATCAGCTTTTATATTAACATATTATATTTCGCGACCCGAAAGGGATGGTTTGGGATATGCACCGCTTCAACCAATCGCATATTCTCACAAGCTACATGCTGGTCAAATGCAGATTGATTGCCAATATTGCCACACGGGTGTTACCAAAGGCAGGCAAGCTTTAGTCCCAAGTTTAAATATTTGTATGAATTGCCATACACTTGCCCGGAAGGACCGTCCCGAATTAATTAAGTTGACCAAGTACTACGAACAGGGCGTTGCTCTGCCATGGAAGCGAATCCATAAAGTGCCGGAATATGCTTACTTCAACCACAGTGTTCATGTTAACAAAGGTATTCATTGCGAAAGCTGCCATGGTAATATTAGGGAGATGGAAAAGGTCAGCCAGTCAAAACAGTTTACTATGGCGGCATGTTTGGATTGTCATCGTAATCCTCAAAAAGAATTGCCGTACTTGAAAGATGTTAAAAAAGGTCCTGAAAATTGCGCAGCCTGTCACAGGTAAAAGGAAATAAAATGAAAGAAGAAACAAAAAATGAATCCGGTAGAAGAAACTTTTTTAAGAAACTATCGCTTGGAATTTTAGGCGCATTCGTTATCGGCTATCTTCCGTTCAAGTTTTTAAAGAGAAGTAATCATTCGAATAAAATTAAAATACAGATTCATCCTTCGGCAGTTAAAAGAACTAATAAGGTTTGAGTATGTCCGATTCAAAAAATGGAAATAATATTCCGCCCGAATATTGGAAAAGCATAAAAGAATATGAAGGCAATTCATTAATAGTTAAAATTAAACATGACGAGTTTATCGAAGGAGTAACCGACAAATTTGATTTGAATGATTTATCCGGTATTTCGAGGAGAAAGTTCCTAGCGCTTGTTGCGGCTTCGGCAGCTTTCACTGCAAGCGCATGTTCCGATTACCGTGACAAAGGCGAAATTATTCCGTATAATAAACGACCGGAAGAAATTCTACCGGGCAAGGCAAATTTTTACGCATCAACATGTAATGGATGTTCGCAAGCATGCGGAATATTAATTAAGACTCGCGAAGGCAGACCGATAAAGATTGACGGCAATCCCGAACATCCTATCAATCAAGGAAAGATTTGTGCAAAAGGACAGGCTAATATTCTCAATCTTTATGACCCTGCAAGACTTCGCCATCCGCTGAAAAATAAACGCAAGTCCGGTTGGAATACAGTTGATGAAAATATAATGGATGAATTGAAATATGCTGTTGAGAATCAAAAAGAAATAGCAATAGTAGCAGGCAAAGTTAATTCGCCGGCGCAGGCTAAATTACTCAATGATTTTATTGATAAGTATCCCACTACGAAAGTCTATTCGTATGAATTATTCAATGATGATTTGAAAAGAAATGCATGGAAAAAGTCTTTCGGCACTGAAGAAATGCCTTCAATCAAATGGGATAAAGCAAAGATAATTCTCTCGCTTGAAGGAGATTTTTTGGGGAGGGAAGGGAACACAGTTGAAAATACAAGATTGTTTGCTTCCCGAAAAGATATTATGACCGGCGATGATTTCAGCAGACTTTATGTTGTTGAATCGGGAATGAGTTTAACCGGAATGAATGCTGACTACCGTTTGCGATTAAGACCGGACGCGCAATTCGAATTTGTGATGAGTTTGTTGAATGAAATAATTAAAAGCGGAAATCTGAAAATTAGTCTGGATTCAAATGTCGTTTCGAAAGTATCAAAATATAATTTAGAGAACTTTGCGGAGAAGAATTCTTTACCTCTTGCAAAGCTTAAGAAATTGGTTGCCGATTTGCTTGCCAATCAAGGTCAATCGATTATATATGCCGGTAATACTCTGTCGGAAGATGTTCACATCGTTGTTAATCTTCTGAATGAAGTGCTCGGTAATAAATCGATTTATGATTTTGAAAATTCATTTGTTCCGTCTGCATTTATTACAAATAAAAATGATTGGGATGCGCTTGTCGAAAGAATGAACAATCAGCAAGTTTCGCTTGTAATTCATTTCGATACGAATCCGTTTTATCATTTCCCGAACGATTTAAAATATAAAGATGCTCTTAAGAAAATCCGAACGGTTGTTACATTGTGTGAAAGCGAGAACGAAACCTCCGACCTCAGTAATTTCGTTCTTCCTTTGAATCATGATTTTGAATCATGGGGGGATTATCGCCAGCGGAAAAATACAATATCACTTCAGCAGCCGGTTATTGCTTCAATTTTCGATTCGCGCCAGAAAGAGGCAATACTATTAACTTGGCTGAACGGCAGCCCGGATGCTTATTCCGAACAGTCCTATCACGCTTTTTTAAAGGAAAATTTTAAAACCCAAGTTTATGATAGACTTTCCCCCACGGCAGATTTTAACTCATTCTGGTATGCGGCTTTGCTTGATGGGATTGTTAATTTAAAAGAGCCGGCTTCAGCCGGTCCGGCTTTTAATCAAAATGTATTTGAAAATATTGTCGAGAATAATTCAAGCAGTGGTTTTATTGTCAGCCTGGAGCAGAGTTACTTTATCGGAGATGGTAAGTTCGCAAATAACGGCTGGCTTCAGGAAATACCTCACCCTGTTACAAAGATTGCATGGGACAATTTTACAGCTGTTTCGCCGGCAACCGCCAAAGCACTTTCGGTTGAGATGGGCGAGCAAATTGAAGTTGACATCAATGGTAGAAAATTAATACTGCCGGTAATTGTCCAGCCCGGACTGGCAGAGAAAGTAGTTTCAATTGAACTGGGATATGGAAGAACAACTATCGGCGAAGTCGGAGCAAAGGTTGGAGTAAATGCTAATCTTTTGCAGAGTAAAGAATATATAATTTCACCATGGATTTATACCGGTGCGAAGGTTCAAAAAGCCGACGGTGCACATGATTTTGCTTCAACACAGGAACACCATGCGCTCGATGATACGAAACTCAAAGATTTCCATTTGCAGCGGAAAATTATCCGCGATGTTACTCTTGACGAATACAAAAAGAATCCGTCGATTGTAAAAAAAGATGATGCCGAAATTTTCAGCATAACCGGTGAGCATAAATACGAAGGCAACAAATGGGCAATGGCTATCGATTTGAATAAATGCACAAGCTGCGGAATTTGTGTCGCATCATGCAACGTTGAAAACAATATTCCCGTCGTTGGCAAAACCGAACTGGCGAAGGGAAGGGAAATGCACTGGATGCGAATCGATAGATATTATTCCGGTTCGCCTGAAGAGCCTTCGGTAAGCGGTCAACCGATGCTCTGCCAGCATTGCGATAACGCACCTTGTGAAAATGTTTGCCCGGTGAATGCCACCAATCACAGTCCGGACGGGCTGAATCAAATGGTTTACAACCGATGCGTCGGCACACGTTATTGTTCAAACAACTGTCCTTACAAAGTGCGCCGTTACAACTTTTTTAATTTCCGCGACAATTTTGCAAATGCATACTATGAAAATGAATTGACATATCTTGTCAACAATCCTGAAGTAACTGTCCGCTCACGCGGTGTGATGGAGAAGTGCACTTTCTGCGTTCAAAAAATTATGGATGCCCGCGCAGACGCAATTAAGGAGAATAGAGAAATACGCGACGGTGAAATTGTTACTGCATGCCAGCAGGCGTGTCCGTCCAACGCTATTGTTTTTGGAAATGCCAATGACCCGGAATCAGTTGTTTCAAAATACCGCGAACATAATCTCGGTTACAGTGTACTCGATTATCTCAACGTGAAGCCGAACGTAACTTATCTTGCCAAATTAAGAAATATAGATTCGGAGGAAGATTAGTGTCCACAGTCGATTATTCAAGAGAAATACCCGTAATCGAAGGCAGCTACAATCTACGCCAGTTAGATGATGCAATCGCCCGTCCTCTCGAAACTAAACCGGATAAGAAATTTTATATTGCGCTCGCGGTTACTCTCTCGATGCTTGGAATTGGTGTTATCTCAATTTTACTTACATTACTTTATGGTATTGGAATGTGGGGCAACACAAATCCTGTCGGTTGGGGATTCGATATCGTAAACTTTGTTTTTTGGGTTGGTATCGGTCATGCAGGGACTTTGATCTCCGCAATTCTATTTTTATTCCGGCAGAGATGGCGTAACGGCATCGCTCGTTTCGCGGAAGGCATGACGATATTTGCAGTAATGACCGCCGGTATTTTCCCGTTGCTGCACGTAGGTCGCCCATGGCTTGACGGATATTTGTTTCCGTATCCAAACCAGCACGGATTATGGGTGAATTTCACCTCGCCGCTTTTATGGGATGTGTTTGCAGTTTCAACTTATTTCACAGTCTCATTTATATTTTGGTACGTTGGATTGATTCCGGATTTTGCTACTCTGCGTGATAGAACAACTACGAAAATCAAAAAGATTATTTATTCAGTAGCGAGTTTGGGATGGCGTCATTCAAACCGGCATTGGCAGCATTATGAAATGATGTATTTGATTTTAGCCGGATTTGCGACGCCGCTTGTACTTTCAGTTCACACAATTGTAAGTTTCGATTTTGCCGTGTCGATTGTCCCGGGCTGGCACACAACTATATTTCCTCCTTACTTCGTCGCCGGGGCTGTGTTCTCGGGCTTCGCGATGGTTCAGAATGTTTTGATATTCGTACGGAAAATTTTCAATTACGAACATATCATCACGATGAACACGCTGGAGAATATGAATAAAATTATTCTCACAACCGGCACAATCGTCGGTTACGCCTACGGGATGGAATTCTTCATCGCATGGTATGGCGGAGTTCAGCCGGAACAATTCGCGTTTGCTAACAGAGCCTTCGGTCCGTATGCCTGGGCTTACTGGATAATGGTTAGCTGCAACGTAATTTTCCCGCAGTTGTTTTGGTTCAAAAAAATTAGAAGAAGCATCCCTTTGATGTTTGTTCTTGCCGTACTGGTCAATGTTGGGATGTGGTTCGAAAGATTTGTGATTATCGTTACCTCATTGTCGAGAGATTTTCTTCCTTCGAGCTGGGCTTACTACAAACCGACTCTCGTTGACATGGGAATTTTAATCGGCAGTTTCGGATTCTTTTTTACTTTCATTCTATTGTTCACAAAGACTTTGCCTGTTGTTTCGATGGCTGAAATAAAAGCTATTAATGAAGGCGCGCAGCCTTCGCACAAGGAACATTGAGATGAGCGATAAAATTTTATACGCATATTCCGCGTTATTCAAGAAGCCGGACGACATTATCAAGGCGGCTGAAAAAACTGCCGATGCGGGTTTTACTGTTTTCGATGTGAATACACCGTACCCATTACATGGAATGAATAAAGCGATGAAATTAAAGCCGTCGAAGCTGGGATATTTTGCATTAGCATTCGGACTTTCCGGCGTGGCTGTTGCGCTTGCAACAATTTCATGGATGATGGTGATGGATTACCCGCTTGTTATCGGCGGCAAACCATTTTTCTCGTTCCCGGCTTTTGTTCCCGTGATGTTCGAAGTTACGGTTTTATTTGCATCCGTATTTACCGTGCTGGCAATGCTTTTTATCTTTTTCAAATTTCCGAACATTTCTCACCCGCTGCACGATACCGGATACATGAAGAAAGTTTCATCCGATCACTTCGGAATTGTTATTCAAGCCAAAGATCCGAAATTCAATGAAGAGGAAGTATTGAATCTCTTCAAAACATTGGACGCGGTTGAAGTAGCGCCCATCTATTTTGACAGCGAAGAAATTTCGCACAAACCAAAAATCTTTGAGTCGAAGTTCATTGGATTTTTGGTTGTTACATTTATTCTCGTTTCCGGCGCAACGTATTTCACGCTGAATAAATTATTATTCATGGAACCGTTCAACTGGATGATGGAACAGGATAAAACAATCCCTCAGGAAAAAAGTAATTTCTTTGCCGACGAATTTGGAATGAGAAAACCTGTTGAAGGAACAATTGCGAGAGGATTCCTTCCCTATGCGTATGCAAACCAGCCGGATCTTGCCGGAGAGTTACTGTTGAATCCGCTTCTACCAACGAACGAAAATCTCGAAATGGGTAAAACAAAGTATAATATTTACTGTAGCCCATGTCACGGTAATTTTGGTGAAGGCGACAGCAGACTGCGCGGGCAGTTTCCAAATCCGCCGAGTTTGCATTCAGAAAAAGTTACCAACTGGACCGACGGAAGGATTTATCATGTTATAACCGAAGGACAAAATGTGATGCCGTCATATTCATCGCAGTTAAATCAGAATGAAAGATGGGCAACAATTTTATATATAAGAGTATTACAAAGAGCGCTAAATGCTAAGGAGTCCGACTTACAATGAGTGATTCTTTTTCAATCGAATATCAGAAAAAAGATTTACCGCCGCTGATTTCGAAAATCGGCTACGCCTTGCTGTTCGCGGGTTTGGTGCTGGTTGCACTTTCGTACGTTCTTGATTCGACAAGAAGTTCATTCAACTGCATAATCTTATTAATGTTTCTAACAAGTGTTGGACTCGGCTCATTATTCTTGATAGCAATCGAATATCTCGGCGGCGCGGTTTGGAGTACTCCGTATCGAAGAATCAGCGAGTTTCTTGCGGCAGTTTTATTGGTTGTTCCGCTTGCGGCAATCCCGGTTTATTTTAATCTGCACGATATTTTCCACTGGATGCATCATGATGTTGTTGAAGCGGACGCACTTCTAAAAGGAAAAGAACCGTATCTTAATGTTACTTTCTTTACAATACGGATAATTTTCTTTTTCGCAGTTTGGATTATCTTCTATTTTATCCTCACAAGAAATTCGCGTAAGCAGGATGAAACAAAGGACCAAAAGCTGACAACACGAAACATCAAAGTGTCGGCGATATTTATTCCGTTCTTCGCAATTACAATTACGTTTGCCGCAATCGATTGGATGATGAGTCTTGAACCTCATTGGTTTTCAACGATTTACGGAGTTTATTATTTCTCGGGAACTGTGCTTGCCGCGCTTGCTGCGTTAACTTTTATCGTTGTATATCTCAATGAGAAGGGATTATTTATAAAGGGAATAATTTCAGACCACTATTATAGTCTCGGTGCGCTGTTATTCGCATTCACAAATTTTTGGGCTTACATTGCGTTCAGTCAATTCATGTTGATATGGTATGCGAATCTGCCCGAAGAAACTTTCTGGTTTATGCAGCGCTGGGAAGGAAGTTGGAAAATAATAACTGTCTTATTAATACTTGTAAAATTTTTAGTTCCTTATGCCGGACTCGTTTCCCAGCCATCGAAAATGAATCCGAAAAGATTGATGAGCATGTCGTTAGTAATTCTCGTTGCTCACTTTGCTGATTTGTATTGGCTGATTATGCCGACATACAGCAAATCCGGAATTGTATTCGGATGGATGGAACTTGGATTCATCATTTTAGCGTTTGGAGTAGTGATATCGGTATTTGTTTTCAAAGCCAAAAAAGAAAACCTTGTTGCAATCGGCGACCCGAAATTAAAACGCGGTCTTGATTGGAGATTTTAACTCGCAGTTAAGCGAAATATACGGACGATTGAAAAATGGATAAACATAAAATAGAAGAAGAAATTGATTTCAGAGCTTTGGTGAAAAATCCAATACGTCTCTATGGCTGGATTTATCCGTTTATTTTGTTACTGCTATTGGCTGCCGGAATTTGGTATGCGCAACACCTCAATCAAATTCCGATTAACAGTCAGCCGGTTGTGAATTTCGATTCATTGAATATAGTTAAGGATATTCCGCAGAAGAAAGGCGGCATAATGCCGGCGGTTGATTTGACCGCGATTTCAAAAGCAACGCCGGAAATGATAGCGAAGGGAAAAGAACTTTTTGCCGCCAATTGCGTTTCATGTCACGGCGAACAGGGTAAAGGCGATGGAAGCGCAGGCGTTGCGTTGAATCCTAAGCCGAGAAATTTTGAACAGAAAGACGGATGGACAAACGGTAGAGAGTTTGACCAAATTTATAAAACTCTCAATGAAGGAATTATAAAAAACGGAATGGCTGCTTATGAATATCTTCCCCCGGAAGATAGAATTAATATGATTCTTTATATTCGTTCATTATATGAATTCCCGCCAATTACTGAAACGATGATATCCAATCTTGATTTGACTTATAATCTGTCAGCCGGCACACTGGTTCCGAATCAAATTCCGGTTGCAATTGCGATGACCAGAATTACAGGTGAGAATAAATTTTTATCAACCATGTCGAATGATATTTTAGAGATTATAAAAAACGAAAAAACCGACGCCGGAGCAGCGGTATTACTCTCCCGTGTTTCTGACCTCCGGAAAGCTGTTTCAAGTTTTGTCTCGTCGATGACGAATCTTTCGAAAGAAAATTTCATTAAAGCAGTATCTTCCAATCCCCCGATTTACGGTTATAAAGGTACGGTTAATGAGTTAACAGCAGGGGAATGGGATAACCTTTTCAGTTACCTAAGTAATGTATCGAATAAAGCTCAATCGAAACAATAGGGTGGTAATTTATAAATGAGAAAAATTGGTGTAACTCTTTTAGTGTTAGTGTTTTATGCCGTAGTACTTCAGTCAGTTATTCCGGCACAGGATAAACATATCGAGGTCGGTATCGATGAAAAACTCGGCGATGTGCTTCCGCAAGGATTAGAATTTAAAAACTCCGATGGAAGTGCTGTCCTTCTTTCGGAATTAATAAATAAACCGACGATACTCGCGCTCGTTTATTATGAATGTCCGGGTATATGTAACCCTATGCTCTCTGAACTTGCCTGGACGGCAGAAAAAATTGAACTTGCTCCGGGCGAAGATTTCCAGATTATCTCTTTGTCATTCGACCACAATGAAACACCGGAAGTCGCAGCGAAATGGAAGAAAAATTATTTCGACGGAATGAAAGGTAAGTACCCTGAAAAGGATTGGTATTTTCTAACCGGCGACAGCATCACAATTAAAAAATTAACCGATGCGGTTGGATTTTATTTTAAACCGGACGGACAGGATTTCCGCCACGCGAGCACGTTGATTACAATTTCGCCGGGGGGGAAAGTCTGCCGCTACATTTTTGGAACGACATTTAATCCGTTCGATATGAAGATGGCGCTGCTCGAAGCAGAAGCCGGGAAAAGCAGTCCTACTATTTCCAAAGTCTTACAATTCTGTTTTAGTTACGATTCAAACGCGAGGAATTATACTTTGAATGTCACCCGGATTATCGGGACAATTATGCTGTTGTGCGTAGGAATATTTTTAGGTGTGTTAACTCTCAAGAAGAAGAAAAATAAAAAGAGCGAAGGAGTAGTTGTTGATGGCAAATGATACCATCGAAATACATGAAAAATCTTTTTTTGAAGAAGGAACTACAAAAGCTAAATCCGGTTTGAGTGCATGGATTTTCAGCACCGACCATAAACGTATCGGATTGATGTACCTTAGTGCTATTGCATTCTTCTTCCTCTGCGCTGTAATAATCGGAATCCTGATGCGGTTGGAATTGATTGCGCCGGGAAAAACAATTATGGGTCCGCAAGCCTACAATACATTATTCACACTGCACGGCGTAATAATGATTTTCCTTTTCATCATCCCCGGTATTCCTGCAGTATTCGGAAATTTCTTTCTGCCGATTATGATTGGCGCAAAGGATGTTGCATTCCCGCGTTTAAATTTACTGTCATTCTGGATTTATATAATCGGCGCTGCATTGGTTTTGATTTCGTTGGTTCTCCCCGGCGGACCGATTGACACCGGTTGGACATTTTATATTCCGTACAGCGTTCGGACGAGTACAAATGTTTCGATGGCAATCTTTGCTGCGTTTGTGCTGGGATTCTCTTCAATTCTTACCGGATTAAATTTTATTACAACCGTCCACCGCATGCGCGCACCGGGAATGACATTTTTTAGAATGCCGCTTTTTGTATGGGCTACTTACGCTACTGCGTGGATTCAGATTATCGCAACGCCTGTTATCGGCATTACAATTCTTCTCGTGATAGTTGAAAGATTTTTCGGTGTCGGAATATTTGACCCTGCTCTCGGCGGCGACCCGATTCTATTCCAGCATCTGTTTTGGATTTATTCGCATCCTGCAGTTTATATTATGATTCTTCCCGCGATGGGTGTCGTTTCGGAAATTATTCCGACTTTTGCGCGGCGGACTATTTTCGGTTACAAAGCAATTGCGTATTCAAGTCTGGCGATTGCTTTCGTCGGTTATCTTGTTTGGGCGCATCACATGTTCACAAGCGGGATGAGCGATTTTTCAAGAATGATTTTTTCGCTGCTGACTTTTATAGTGGCTCTTCCAAGCGGTGTGAAAATATTTAATTGGGTCGCAACTATGTACAAAGGTTCAATCGACCCCAAACCGCCGTTTTTATGGGTGATGACATTCATCGTTCTGTTCTCAATCGGAGGATTAACCGGGTTGGTTCTCGGCTCGCTTGCGACCGATGTGCATGTTCACGATACATATTTTGTAGTGGCGCATTTCCATTATGTTATGTTCGGCGGAACCGGTACAATATTTTTTGCGGCTGCGTTCTATTGGTTTCCAAAAATATTTGGAAAGATGTACAGCATCAAGTGGGCAAACATTGGAGCCGCGATGTTCTTTATCTCGTTTAACACTTTGTATTTCCCCAAATTTATTTTGGGTTATATGGGAATGCCGAGAAGATACTACGATTATCTTCCGCAATTTCAGTCACTGCAGTTAGTTTCTACAATCGGTTCCTGGCTGATGTTGATTACAATGGTGATAGTTTTCGGTAATTTGATTTACAGTTTTTTCAAAGGTCAAAAAGCTCCGGCAAATCCGTGGGGCGGAGTTACGCTCGAATGGCAGATTCAATCGCCTCCAACGCTTCACAATTTTCATGAAATACCTACGATTACCCACGAGCCGTATGATTTCACCCAAATTAAAAAATCCGCCGAAGGCACAGGAGAAAGATTATAATGAGTTTTGACGGCACTATTCACGAACCCGGGACTCATAACATGGCGCACAAAGACAGTGTAGGCGCGAAGATGGGTATGTGGCTCTTTCTGTTCACCGAATTGCTTTTATTCGGCGGTATGTTTTTGATTTATGCGGTTTACCGTTTTCAGAATATCGATCAGTTTCATGTAGCGGCTTCCGAGTTAAATACCGGAATAGGAACGCTTAATACAATCATTCTTCTCACGAGCAGTTTGACAGTTGCCGTTGCAATTGCAGCTATTCAAAAAGGAAATAAATTTTTATCCGTGATGCTGCTTACGATAACTATTCTACTCGCATTCATGTTTATGGTGAACAAATATTTTGAATGGTCGGCAAAATTTGAACATGGTTTATTCCCCGGTTCCGAAGAATTACTCGGTCGTCCTAATGGGCAGATTTTATTTTTCGGATTGTATTATGTTATGACAGGATTGCATGCGCTTCATGTTATCATCGGCGTAATCATTTTAGCCGTGCTTTTAATATTCATCATGAAAGATAAAATAACACAGCATGATTTTGTGAAATTGGAAAACGGGGGATTGTACTGGCACCTTGTCGATTTAATCTGGATTTTCCTTTTCCCCTTGTTCTATTTAATTCAATGAGGATAGTTGATGGAGAATAACAACACAAAACAATCTCATTCTATTGGTTACGGTACTTATGTAATCGTTTGGCTTGCACTCTTGATGTTTACAGCCATTACGGTTACTGTTGCCGGAATTGATTTGGGCGATTATACTTTATTCGTTGCGTTGTCGATTGCCGCTGTAAAATCTGCTTTGGTTATAAATATTTTTATGCACATAAAATTTGATGAACCGATTTTCAAAGTGTTTTTACTCGTGAGCGCTGTTACATTGTTGGTGATTTTTGTATTAACATTTTTTGATATTTCTTTTAGGTGAGGATAGTCTATGTACCCGGGACCAACATCGCACGTTGAAACTGTTGACACCGTAATGCTTTACATCGTCGGGATTTCGGTTCTGCTTTTGGTTGGAATCACGATAACGATGGTTTACTTTGTTTTCAAATACAATAGAAAAAAAGGTCATCAGCCGAAAGATATTCACGGCAATCTGCTTCTCGAAATTGTATGGATTGCTATCCCGACCTTGCTTGTTCTCTCGATGTTTTATTTCGGTTACGAAGGTTTCAAAGATTCGCGTGAGATTCCGGATAATGCTTTCAAGATAAAAGTTACCGCGCGGATGTGGCAATGGCAATTTGATTATGCAAACGGAAAATCCACCGACACTTTGTATGTTCCGATTAATAAACCGATACTGCTCGAAATGGAATCGATGGATGTTAATCATTCATTGTACATTCCTGCTTTCAGAATTAAGGAAGACGTAATTGCCGGGAAGAAAAATTATCTTTCGTTCACACCGACGCAGGCAGATAGTTACGATATCGCATGCGCCGAATTTTGCGGTTTGCAGCATTCGATGATGTACACAAAAGTTGTTGTTATGCCGGACGATAAATTTACTGCATGGTACGGATTGGATTCATTAAAAGCGAGCATGACTAATTCAAAGTAGCCATACTCAGAAACGAGATTAATGTGACCGTGAACGGTCTTAAAAAATTTATTCAAATTGCGTTAGAGCTTAGCAAAATACGAATTACGTTCTTTGTGGCTTTTTCAACTTCGGTTGGATACATACTATTTTCCGGTGATGTTTCTTTAAAAATGGTATGGACCGCTCTTGGTGTGTTGATACTTGCAAGCGGTTCTTCCGCCATGAATCACTGGCAGGAAAGAAATATAGATTCACTGATGGACAGAACAAAAGGAAGACCGATTCCTTCCGGGAAAATTAAAGCGGGATTCGCCTTTTTATTTTCTATGATTTTATTGGTTGCCGGTTCTTTGATAATTTTTATTACTGCAGATTTTTTCACAATGCTTTTAGGCTGGCTTGCATTCATTTGGTACAATGTAATTTACACACCATTAAAGATGAAATACGCACTGGCTGTTGTACCCGGAGCTTTAATTGGTTCGATTCCACCGGTTATCGGTTGGGTTTCAGCCGGCGGTGAAATTAGTAACTCACAGATAATCGCAGTCGCATTGTTTTTTTTCATCTGGCAGATACCGCACTTCTGGCTCCTGCTGATGATTTACAAAAAAGACTACGAGTCTGCCGGTTTCCCGACATTAACCGCATTGCTGAACGATTTGCAATTAAAAAGAATCACATTCGTTTGGATTTTTGCTCTTGCCATCAGCGGACTACTTATACCGTTGTTCGGAATAAGTAAAAATATATTCTCAATAATTATAATGATGCTGCTAGGTTTGATGTTAGTTCTCGGTTCAAGCAGGCTGCTTAAAAGCGGGATGGAAAGAGCGCTTTATAGAAAAACTTTTATGTTCATAAATATTTATATGCTTGTTGTCGTTTTACTTTTGTCGTTTGATAAAATTATAAATCTATAATAGGAAAATTGTCTATGGATTTTTTAGACAAACTCGTTTTACCTCAATCGGAACATCACATGGTATTGTTGAAATACCTTCTTGTTTTGACTTATTTGGTTTTTACGCTTTACGCAGGCAGTCTTCTCGGCTCGACGCTATTATCGCTGGTATTTAAGAAGAAGGACGAGCATGGCAGAAGATTTTCGAAAGAGGTTATAGATTTAGTCACCGATAATAAATATCTGCCGGTTGCTTTCGGTATTGTGCCTTTGTTGAGTTCTGCGTTTTGTTATGCGCAGCTTCTTCATTTATCACCGGTGAACGTATCGGGTTATATTCTAATCAGCATTGTGTTTTTTGTTTTGAGTCTTTACTTCATTTACACTTACAAATATTCTCTGAAAGTTGAAAAAATATTTGATGCAGCTTTATCGTCGAATAATTTAGCTGGATATAACGATAATACAAAACAGGATTTGATTTCGTTAAAAGACAAGGCACTTCATCGCAAGAATAAATATGGAATGTATGGAATAATCTTTTTGATAATTTCTCTGTACATTTTCTTTGGAGCCGCGCAGCTTGCCGCGGATACTTCGAGATGGGGAAGTGTAACTTCGATTTTGGGAATTGTATTTTCATTCGGCGCGCTTACATCAACAGTGTTGTTCATCTTATTTTCGCTTGCATTAACATCGGCGGGAGTTTTGTATTTTTATTTTCGCCCCTCAATCGAGGAAGATGAAAAGCAAAATGAATTTCGCAATTATCTCAAAAAGCCGGTTTTAAATACCGGTTTGGTTTCGTTGATTGCATCAGCGTTTTTAATAATTATTAATCTAGTTGCAAAGCCGGCTAACTCACTATCTTCACTTTATTTCGGGTTGGTTGCGCTGCTGTTAATTTTAATTCTGCTCGTCGGTAATCTTTATTACGTGATGATTAAAGAATCATCGGTGAAATATTCTTCATCGTTACTTTTCATTTTTGTTTTCATCTTTTTATTCTCAGCGATAAAAGAGCAGTCTGCGTTCGATACCTCAACGCGGGACCAATTTAAATTACTCTCTGCAAATTACGAGGAATATCATGCAAAGCTGCTTGCCGAATCCGGGATTGGTATTGTGCAAATCAGCGGCGCCGATATTTATAACGGCAAGTGCATTGCATGCCATCAATTTGACAAAAAAATTGTAGGACCTCCTTATAA
>JAZDFC010000088.1:0-3319 GCA_043808235.1 bacterium | reverse complement strand
ATTATCTCGTTAAAAACTTTGTAACCGATATGCGAAATGTAAAGCGAATACTCACCCTTTGGAATATTATCGAATTCTATTTCACCGGCATTATTGCTTGTGGAAAAATATTTTCTGGAAAGATAGATGCTTGCATTCTCGATGATGTTTTGAGTCTCGGCATCTGTAAGTTTTATTTTAATAAAATAGGATTGCGCTAATAAGCCATCAACTGATAAAGCTAAGTAAAACAAAAAAAATAAATTTTTCATAAATAAACAAGCAAACAAATCAATAATCAAATTATAAGTGATTCAAAATTATTCAATTTTACCCGTAACTCTAAGTCAGAAATGATCTTATCTTAAACCAGCCGACTATTTTTAATATATTTGAAATAAATACAGTTCCTCAATAATTATTTTTTATCCTTTTAAGTGAAGAAAAGAATAAACTCTATTTTATATAAAAAAACTACTTGCTCTATTCATTTTACTTACGGTTGCTAACGGAGTGCAAAACTATCAGCTAATATGGTCTGATGAATTTTCAGACTCAACAATTAACACCTCAAATTGGACACATGAAACAAGAGAAAGCGGTTGGGGAAACAATGAATTAGAATATTATACCAATCGCAACGTAAACTCTTACATTCAAAATGGCAGTTTGGTTACTGAAGCAAGAAAAGAAAACTACGGCGAGGAAAATTATACTTCCGCCAGGATGATTACGAAAGGGAAAAGATATTCTACTTATGGAAAGATTGAAGCAAGAATAAAACTCCCATACGGTAAAGAAATTTGGCCGGCATTCTGGATGCTTGGAGAAAATATTTCTACAGTTGGCTGGCCCGCATGCGGTGAAATTAATATTATGGAATTAATTGGCGGCGGGGTAAATGATAAAAAAGTCTATGGCACTGCTTATTCGGAAAGTGAAGGACATGCTCAGTACGGAAGTTATACGCTAAGTTACGGCATCTTTGCAGACAATTATCATATTTTCTCAATCACTCTTGTCCCGGATAAATTTGAACTTTTACAAAACTAACCAAATCCGTTTAGTTCAAGTACAAAAATAAAATACACAATTCCATCAGTAGAAACTTCCGTAGGAACTTCATTAATGAAGTTCCTACAGTTCGTACAATTAAAAGTTTATAATATTCTTGGAAATGAAGTTGCAGCATTGGTTGATGAATACAAGCCTGCTGGAGGTTATGAAGTTGAATTCAATGTTGCCAATCTTCCAAGCGGTGTTTATTTGTACAGATTGCAGGTAGGCGATTTAATATCAACAAAAAAGATGATTTTGCTTCGTTGAAACTGACTGGTAGTGTTTCAAGTTAAACTCACTTTTATGGCGATCTCTCATCCTTAAGTGAGTCTCACATTTGCTGATCATGACTAATATTTCTCTAAGAAAAATAATTCATTCATTCCTGCATTCATTCATTGAGTTTTTTTTGCTATTCATTTGAAAAGTGATGATTTTTACATAAATATTTTCAAGTAAAACCAACAAGGGGATTTGTATGGTTGCTCGATTAATTTTTATTACTCTTTTTTTATTTTTTCCCTTACATCTTTTTTCACAGGGTGAAGTTTATCTTGTCTTAGGTTCCGATACCGGAATTTGGGAAGGGCTAGATGTTAACCGCCATTATCATACGTACAAGCTTGGTCTCTATACCGATCCCGCACGGAATGCATACAAAGTGATGGACCCCTTATTTCGAAATCAGATGAAAGATTCTTATGGCACTTCAATAAAAATAACCTGGTGGATGATGTCGGGAAATACTTTTCGTTATTCAGTAAATAAAAATGTTCCGCATACAAATTCATTACCGATACATTTGATGAAAAAATATCACGGTGCGAATGTTAATTTAATCGGTGATGAACTTTCACTCCATTATCACAATTGGGTGTGGACAGATTACGATCAAGACGGAAAATATTTTTGGAATCAAGCGCTAACCTATGAGAAATTTGCAGAAGACTTTACTTATACTTTAACGGAAAATCTTCTCGAAGAAAATATGTTCCCGGTTTCTTACCGCAGCGGCTGGCATTACATGGATAATGCGTGGCAGAATTATTTGGAAAACATTCTTCCTTTTTCGATGCATAACGATTATCCCGCAAAACATACAGACACCACCGAACCGCTCGATAATACTTATGATTGGTCGCTTGCTACTCCCGAATTTGTTCCGTTTCATCCGGCAAAAGATAATTACCAAATTCCGGGAGATTTAAAAGGATATGATGTGCGCTCGGAATATATGGCAAGTTTTAGTCAGACTTTAATGAACCATGTTTTTGATCAAGCGAAAAAAGGAATTGACCAGGTTGTTTGCATTTGGGCACATCTTCCGGAAGAAGATTTTCTTACGAATATAAAACGGGTTGATTCGGTTGCACAAAAATCTGCGGCGGCATATCCCGATGTTAAATTCCGGTATTGTACCGGTGTAGAAGCTTATCAGCGCTGGTTAAAAACAACGGATCTTACTCCGCCTGTGATTAATTTAATTGAAGAAACATCAGGAGAAGAATCATATTATTCAGTTCAAGTTGATGGACCGATTTTCCAAACATTTCCATTTTTGGCTGTGAAAGATTTGTATGAAAATTATTATGCTCTTCAAATGCAGTTAATTGGAAATAATTTATGGAAATCAATTTCTCCGGTACAGAAAAGTTTGATGGTTAAAATTGGTGTCGCCGTAACTGATACGTCGGGAAATTTATCAACAAAAATTGTAAAATATTTGCCCGACGATATTTTTATTGATAACGCTGATCCGGCTTATCAAGAAGTTTATGGGAATTGGACTTCCTCCACAAATAGCTCATGGGGAAATGATTGCAGATCGGTTTCGCTTAACCTAACAGATTCTGCGTTAGTAATATTTTCGCAGGTGATTCCACAAACATGTAAGTACAATGTTTTTCTTCAATCGCCCGCAATTAGTAACCCGCAACCTGAGGTGACCATAATTGCAAAAGAAAACGGAACAAATATTTTTGAGAAGAAACTTATTAATTCGTTGGTTACAAATGATTGGAACTTTATTGGAACAATTTCTCCTTCTGCGGGAAGTAATTTATCAATTGAAATTAAATTAAAAGGAAACGGTACTTCGATTACAAATTTTTCAGCGGATGTTATTAAAATTTCTTCGATGGTGAGAGAAAGAGAAATTTCCGCACTACCGAAAATAATTGAGTTTGGTTCTTTTTCCGCTGATGATTCTGCTTCCGCAGTTTTGACTATTGAAAATAAAGGGATCAGTGAATTAACCATTTTCGCTATTTCCTCGGCATCT
>JAZDFC010000087.1:0-22611 GCA_043808235.1 bacterium | reverse complement strand
AAAAATATCAAATAATTTATTCCGTATAATTTTTTATCATTCTCATACTTATGAAAAATTGTAGAAACAATTCACTCAAAAATTACAACTCATTCGGCGTTGATGTAAAAGCAAAATATTTTTTCGAAGCAACCTCGGAAGATGAACTTCTTCAAATTCTGTTGGAAGAGATAGCATCAAAAGAAAATAAAATAATTCTTGGCGGCGGTTGCAACATTCTTTTTACAAAAGATTTTGATGGCCTCGTCATTAAAAACTCGATAAAGGGAATCAGCATAATCGAAGAAAATGACGAAGGAGTTTTAATTGCCGCGAATGCCGGCGAGGAATGGGACGACCTTGTAAAATTCTGCGTTGATAATGGATACTGCGGGATTGAAAATCTCTCTGCGATACCCGGAACCGTTGGCGCCGCGCCGGTACAGAATATCGGGGCTTACGGTGTCGAATTGAATGATGTATTCCATTCACTTGAGTGCATCGACATTGCTTCGAAAGAGAAAAAGATATTTGAAAAAGATGAATGCAAATTCGGCTACCGGGAAAGCATTTTCAAAAATGAATTGAAGAATAAAATTGTTGTAACGAGAGTAATTATCAAACTATCGAAAACTCCTTCGTTGAATGTGTATTACCGGGATTTGAGAGAATACTTTGAAAAAATAAATCTCGAACCGCTGATGCCGGATGTCCGCGAAGCAGTTATTGCAATTCGAAACAGTAAACTCCCGGATTATAAAAAGTTTGGCAACGCCGGCAGTTTTTTCAAAAACCCGAAAGTATCTTTGGAAAAGGTCGCCGAATTGAAAAAGAGTTTTCCGGATATTAAATCAAATCCGGTTGACGCAAATGAAGTAAAATTATCCGCCGCCTGGTTGATTGAAAAATGCGGTTACAAAGGTAGAAGGATAAATTATGTCGGCGTTTATAAAAATCACGCTTTGATAATAGTAAATTACGGCGGCACAACCGGGATGGAGATATGGGAATTTGCACTAAAAATTCAGCAGGCGGTTAAAGAAAAATTCGATATTTTACTTGAGCCGGAAGTAAATGTTTTATAAATATTTTTGCGGTATAATAAAATCTGAGTGATACTTAGTGTACTAAGTGCCTTAGTGGTATTCTTAAAAGAACACCACTGAGTCACTAAGCTCACATAGGCACACTAAGAAAAGAAAAAAATAAACATTTTGGGGAGTAATATGAACGAACTTCTTGTTGTATTCATCGGGCTTGCATTGGTTCTTTACATTTTCTTTGTGCTTGGAACTGCGCGGTTGTCTATTCAAAAAGGATTGAACGGAATTGTATGGACACTGCTTGCGCTTGTTCTTGCACCGTTTACCTTTTTCATTGTTCTATTTAATAAAAACGAAAAAAAGGAAATTAAAGAAGGAAATTTCTTCGACAATATCGTTATGGAATTAACCCAGCCTTTCGTTGACTTGGCAAGTACTTCGCAGGCAATGTTTGGATTAAACTTTTCATATCTGCTCGAAGGATTGACGTACTTCGGTGTTGTCGGATTGCTGGCGATATTTTTCAACCAGATAGAGCTTAACGATATTGATGCCGGAAGAATGGTTGGAATTCAAACCGCTGGAATTACAATTGCGATGCTATTCCTCGGCGCTACTGTCGATTGGATTGGTTTAAGAAAATCTCTTTTATTCGCATTATCATTCATGCTAGTCGGTAGAATTCTGCTTACTCTTGCCCCGGATTTGGGTGTTTCAGGACTTTGGAATTCATCTCATATTTTAGCAATGCTGGGGATATTTGGTATCGTTCTCGGTTATGGAATATACCAGCCCGCGTGCTATGCCGGTGTAAAACAATTAACCAATGAAAAAACCGCAGCTATGGGATACGCGATGCTCTACGCAATTATGAACCTCGGAGGATTTTTACCGGGAATCATTTCTCCACCGGTCAGGAGAGCATTTGGCATTACAGGAGTCTTTTGGGTTTATGCCGTTCTTACTATAGTTGGAATAGGAGTGGTTTATTTCATCATCACAAAGAAAGCGATGGCAAAAGCTGTGGAAGATTTGCGGAAGCAATCTGCCGAACCGCTGAAAGTTGAGAAAGATGAAATGGCAGACATGAAGGCAAGTGAGAAATTAAAATATTATATAAAACATTTTCCGTTGCGGGATTTGCGATTTTTATTCTTCATTTTCATTCTTATCCCGGTGCAGACTTTATTTGCACATAACTGGCTAACAATTCCTCTGTACACAAGCCGTGCATTCGATGGATTTGTTCAACAGAATTTTGAATTTTTCGTAAACCTCAACCCGATTTTAATTTTCATTCTCACACCGATGGTTGCAGCACTCACATCGAAGAGGAATACGTACAATATGATGATAATCGGTACTTTAGTAATGGCTTCACCTACTTTCATTCTCGCGCTTGGTCCAACATTCCCGAATCTAATTTTGTATTTAGTGATAATGACTATCGGCGAAGCGATGTGGCAGCCGCGTTTCTTGCAGTGGGTTGCAGAAATTGCGCCGAAGAACATGACCGGAATATACATGGGAATCGGTCAGTTCCCGTGGTTCCTAACAAAAGTAGTTACATCGCTTTACAGCGGCTGGTTCTTGATGAATTACTGTCCGGCGGATATGCCTTTAAGCTCAATGAACACTGAAATGATGTGGTTGATTTACGGATTCATTGCAATTGTAAGTCCAATTTCTTTATTCTTTGCCAAAGGCTGGATGCAGAAGGGATTTAAAGTTAAGCATGAAGGGTAAGAGGCAGTATGGAGAAATGAGTAAGGAGTATGGAGAAGAAACAGGTAGCTGGTTACTTGTTGCTTGATACTGGTTAATATTTAACTGCCGTGAACCATTTCATGGCAGTTAAATAAAACCGAACCTGAAAATAGTTAACCCGGCTTTCACATTTGAAAAATTATGTTGAAAGCCGGGTTTGTTTTTATGCTCTTCAAGAATATCTATCATGTAAAAAAAGAATAATCGATTTTTTCACGCATTGCCGAAGGTTAGCCAGGATAATGTCGTCAAATGAAGGTGAATGCCAAAAAATGAACAAATTACCATTTATAAAAGAGAAGAATATGTTAATACGAAAATTGTTTTTGTTAATTGTATTCGGGCTAATATTAATCACTATCCCTTCATGCACAAAAAGCACCGAGCCGGAAACCACCGATAATCCGACGATTGATACCGACACGGATCCAACGGATGATAACAGTAGTGACCACGAAGATACAGGTGATTATACATGGAACGAATCCGATGTTATTCCTATTGTTCTGAACGGTACCTCAATTACTGCGAACACAGTCAACGCAACAATAAGCGGCAGCACAATTACAATTACCGCCGCGGGTACATACAGGTTTAGCGGAACATTAACTAACGGGCAAATAATAGTTAATGCAGGCGATGATGATTTGGTAAGACTAATTCTTAATGGTGTAGACATTAAAAATTCTACAACAGCGCCTGTTTATATTCGGAATTCAGATAAGACTATTGTAGTCCTTGCCGACAATACAACTAATTCTCTGACAGATCCGGGTACATATATTTTAGCCGATGCAACAATAGATGAACCCAACGCGGCACTTTACAGCAAATCAGATCTTACTATTTACGGAAACGGTTCACTTACGGTAACCGGAAATTACAATGACGGAATAGCTTGTATTGATGGATTAATTATCCGGGATGCTGTTATTACTGTGAATTCATTTGATGACGGCATACGTGGTAAGGATTATCTAATAGTTAGAAACGGAAACATTACAGTAAATGCCAAAGGTGACGGTTTGAAATCGGATAACTCTGAAGATGCTACAAGAGGATATGTATCGGTTGAATCCGGCAGCATAAATATTATTTCCACGAGTGATGGAATTTCGGCTCAAACAGATGTTATAATTGCTGATGGAACAATAAATATAACCTCAGGTGGTGGAAGCAGCAGAACGGTCAGCGGTACATTATCGGCTAAGGCGATTAAAGGTACGGCAAGTGTTACAATCAGTGGCGGCACGTTTATAATCAGCTCGGCTGATGATGCGCTTCATTCGAATGGATCCGTAATTATTAACGGCGGAACTCTTTCGCTCTCATCCGCAGATGATGGGATTCATGCGGATAGTTTTGTAAAAATTACCGGCGGTGAAGTTAATATTACAAAATGTTACGAAGGGATTGAAAGTCCGATAATAACAGTAAATAACGGGATTGTAAATATGATATCGTCGGATGACGGTTTTAATGCAACAAAAGGACTCGGCGGTGAGCAGAACGACGGAAGTGTGCTTACTATTAACGGCGGAACGTTTTATATCAATTCCTCAAACGGTGACGGACTTGATAGTAACGGTAACATTGTAATGACCGGTGGAACAGTGATAGTTCACGGACCCAAATCGCAACCCGAAGTCGGGACCGATTATAACGGAACCTTCAACATATCCGGTGGGATCTTAATTCTAACAGGACCAAATTCCGGGCGAATGATAGAAGCTACAAGCTCAAGTTCTGCACAATATAGTATTCTTGCGACAGCAAGTACGGGACTCACTTCTTCCACTCTCTTCCATGTTCAGGATGCCAGCGGAAACGAACTTATTACTTTCCAGCCGGTTAGAAATGTTTACTACTTAGTATTTTCATCGCCAAGTTTGCAGAGCGGTGCCTCTTACTCGATTTACACCGGCGGAACATCGACCGGAACAAATAATAACGGTATGTATTCCGGCGGAGTATATTCGGGCGGTACTTTGAAGAAGACTTTCGCGATTTCGGGTAAAGTAACTAATGTTTCTTTCTAAGTGCTGAAACTTGTGAATTCTTCTTAAAAGTAAAAAACTTGCGGCGGGGCGCAATGTATTGAATGCCCCGCAAAGCAATCAGAATAATTTGCGAATAGTCCATTTACTTTTGATGCATAATTTGTAACTGCCAACTGCTGGCTGCAAGCTCAAAATCCTTGCTTTAATTTCCCAATCTCTTTAATTTGCAAATGAATGAATTAGAATATTTAGATAAAAGCAATTTTGGGTAAACCTTAGAATGCGAATTACAGTATGTAATTTAATATCAGCTAATTACTCATAAAGTTGGACCTATTAGTGAGCATTAATATTAATTTAAAATCATCTTTAATCGCCTCGTGCGGGATGAACTGCGGGTTATGTCATGGATATCAACGTGATAAAAATACATGTGCCGGCTGTAACTCGGATAGTCTCAATAAACCGAATTACTGTATCGGCTGCCATATAAAAAATTGTGATATGCTGACGAGCAGTAAATCAAAGTATTGTTTTGGATGCACAAAGTATCCATGTATCAGATTAAAAAAACTTGATAAGCGTTATAAAATCAAATACGGCATGAGTATGATTGAGAATCTCAACAAAATTAAAGAAATCGGAATTCGAAAATTCACCCAACTCGAAAAACAAAAATGGACTTGCCCCAATTGCGGAAGTATAATTTGCGTTCATAGGGAAAACTGTTTGGTATGCGGTACAAAGCGAGTTTATTATTATTCGCTTAACGATGGTATAAAAATTAGATAACAAAACAAGAAACTGATAATTAAATTTATACTGAGTGCCTGGCATTCTATGACAAATTGTGTTTTTACACGAGACGCCGTTATGTTCAATTAGCATAGTGGAGTAAATATGAAAGTAAAGTATTTCCTTCTTCCTCTTTTTCTCATTACGTTTTTATCATGTAATGATTATAAGATTGTTAATCCAAAAGAATCCAACACTTCGAATGTTATTTCATATGAATACCGGGGATTGCAGCTATTTGACGATGATACATTAGATATTAATTTAATCATCGATTCATGTGGAATGAATCATAAATTGCCTGAGCCACGTATATTCAAGCTAACAGTATGGAAAGTCGATCACTATTCACCAATTGATGGAAAGATTGTTGGAATATGGGCTCAGACTTCCCGGTTACAGAATGCCGTTACAATTTCCAAATTAAAGAACAAGTTCGGGTTTAATTATCTTTTCATGGGGGGCGATCAAGCTCAATTCGACCTAATTTTAAATTCCGGTTATTCAAACGATAAAATAATGGTTGGTATTTCTCCGGGTGATTATGATTCAAGAATACAGCAATTCGGTACTGTGCACGCTTATTATATTGATGAACCTTATGAACGAGGTTACTCAATTGACGTAATGAATGGAATAAGAAATGCAATAAATAATTATGCGCCGGGCTCAAAGTTGATTATTTCCGGTTACCGCAGGACTGCAAGTTTACGTGAGTATGTTAATTCAAGTGATGGAATTCTTTTTAGTTCATATAAACATTGGTATGAAATTCTACCCGGTGTTTGGGTTTCGTGGCCGGTTGATCCCGATCAGAGGCCGGATTGGAGGGATATGAGAAACAGATATGGCGAAAAATCATTTTTGAATTGGATTGGCGCTCATCTGGACTTTTCCGAATATCCTGATTTATTAGCTTGCGCTCGTTCATTATCTTTGCCAGGCGTTTGGTTATATCAACTACAAGAAGGTGAAGATAGCGATGATAACATTCTCGGCTTTTGTCATGCTGCATTCAACAATGGTTACTTAAAAGCATTTGTTAGAAAATATATTTACGAATATCATTTTGAATATCTCGATCCTGATGATAGCGGTGCCTCGAATCAATGTAATAAAGGATGGTATTTATACCAGACACGAGATATGAATGATGTTAAGGAAGTATTCCCTCAAGATTAATTTTGAAATAAAAAATCGTTACTATGTTAATCAGTTTATCTCATAAAAAAACGAGCTTGCATTTCGAAAATGATACCCATGAAAATACGATAGAATCCTTATCTTTACATCACTAAAATCACTATTTAATAATCTGCCGGGGGAAAAATGAAAAATGTTCTTAGTTTGATTTTATTTGTTTTGTTTTCATTTACATTGAATGCGCAGGATTCACCACAGGTAACTACTGCACAGCAAAAGTTGGAATCCTGGAATAAAAGAAAAGCAAACGAAAAAACATCTCTGATCAAAAACCTTAAATTTAGAAATATCGGTCCAACTGTTTTTAGCGGTCGTGCGGTTGCGGTTGATGTTAATCCCGATGACCCGACAAATTTTTATGTCGCGTTTGCATCCGGCGGTTTATGGCACACAGCAAATAACGGATCGACTTTCGAACCGCTGTTTCAAGATCAAACCGCGATGACTATCGGGAGTATAAAAGTCGATTGGAAAAACGGAGAAACGATTTGGGTTGGAACCGGCGAAGCAAACGCATTTCTATTTCCCGGAATTGGAATTTACAAAAGTACCGATAAAGGAAAATCGTGGATATATCTTGGCCTTGGTGAATCGCACAGCATATCGCGAATAGTAATCCATCCCGATAATCCGGATGTTATTTGGGTCGGTGCAACAGGGCATCTTTACACCAGCAATCCGGAACGCGGAGTTTATAAAACTACTGATGGCGGAAAAAACTGGAAACAGACTTTATTTGTAAGCGACAGCGCCGGAGTGACCGATTTAATTATCGATCCGAATAATCCGGAAATTTTATATGCAGCATCATGGGAGCGATACAGAAGACCATGGTGCAGAAAAAAGAGCGGTAATGGATCAGGAATTTATAAAAGTATTGATGGTGGTGAATCGTGGAATAAATTGAATATTGATGGAAGTGGATTTCCGAACGGTGATGGTATCGGAAGAATCGGATTAACGATCTATCCCAAAAATTCGCAGATACTTTATGCTATGCTCGATAATCAATCGCAGAAAAAAGAAGAGAAGAAGGAGGATGAGGAACCAAAGTTGACTAAGGATCAGCTTCGAAAAATTACGAAGGACGATTTTCTAAAGTTGGATGATAAATTGTTAAAGGCTTTTTTAAGCGGGAATGATTTTCCTGAAAAATACTCCGTTGAAAAAGTTAAAGAGATGGTTAAGAACGATGAAATAAAACCAATTGCACTCGTCGAATATCTTGAAGATGCAAACAGCGTGATGTTTCAGGATTTGAAAATAACCGGCGCCGAAGTTTATCGAAGTGATGATGGCGGGATCACGTGGAAACGAACGCACGAAAAGCCTTTAGACAATTTGATATTTACATACGGCTATGTTTTTGATGTGATAAGAGTGGATCCGAATAACGCAGATAAATTTTACATCGCCGGTGTGCCGATATTAAAATCGGAAGATGCCGGAAAAACATTCATCTCAATCGAGGGAGATAATGTTCACGTTGATCATCACGCATTGTGGGTGAATCCAAATAAGTCAGGTCATTTAATTAATTGCAACGACGGCGGCATTAACATGACTTACGACGATGGGAAAAGCTGGTTCAAGTTAAATCCGATGCCGGTTGGACAGGTTTACTCGTTAAGTTATGATATGAAGGAACCGTACAATGTTTACGCCGGATTCCAGGATAACGGTGTTTGGAAAGGTCCGAGTACATACCAATACAGTAATGATTGGCAGCAGTATGGAAAATATCCTTATGAAAATGTTTTGGGCGGCGACGGTTTTCAGATTCAAGTTGATTTTAGAGATAACAACACTCTGTACACAGGTTACCAATATGGTAATTATTATAAAATTGATTTGGCTAAGAACGATTACAAATATATTCAGCCAAAGCATGAACTCGGCGAGCGTCCATTGAGATTTACCTGGCACACACCAATTTATCTCTCCCGGCACAACCAGGATATTTTGTATTTGGGTTCGAACAAATTATTCCGCTCGATGAATAAGGGAGATGAGTTCAAACCAATATCCGGCGATTTATCTAAAGGCGGCAGAGTCGGCGATGTTCCCTACGGTACTATAACAGCAGTTCATGAATCGCCATTAAAATTCGGATTAATATTCGTCGGGACGGATGATGGGCTTGTGCACGTTACCAAAGATGGCGGGGAAGAATGGGAAAACATTTCCGCAGGCTTGCCAGGAAATTATATGATTTCATCAATTCAAGCGTCATCAAAGAAAGAAGGTCGCGTATATTTATCAATGACAGGATTTAAGTGGGATAACTCCGAACCAAGAATTTATACATCGGATGATTACGGTAAAACCTGGAAACGAATCGGTACGGATTTGCCTTTCGAAGCGACAAATGTTGTTTATGAAGATCCGAAAAATGAAAATCTAATTTACACCGGAACAGAAAACGGATTGTACATCTCGCTGAATCGAGGAGAAAGTTTTATGCCGGTTACAACAGAACAAATGCCGGCTGTTTCTGTTTATGATTTGGAAGTTCATCCGCGAGATAACGATTTAATAGTCGGAACACACGGACGCTCAATTTATATTGCTGATACCGAACAGTTGAATGAATTGACAAAAGAAGTATTGGATAAAACTTTGCATTTATTCACCATCAAAGAAAGAAAATATTCGAGCAGGTGGGGAAGCAGTTACTCGCTATGGAGCAAACCGGATGTTCCGGATGTTGAATTACCATTTTATACCAAAGACTCATCAAAAGTGAATGTTGTAATTACTACTAGTGGGGAATTAACCTTATTTGAAAAAGAGATAAGTGCAGATGCCGGATTAAATTATTTCAAATACAATTTGACCGTTGATGAAGAAGCTATAAAAGATTATCAGAAAGAATTGAATGAGAATAAGAAAGAAGATGAAATAGAAATTAAGATAAAGAAAGCCGACGACGGAAATATTTATTTGTACAAAGGCACTTACGATGTAATATTAACTTCGGGAGATGTCAAAGTCAGCGGGAATTTAGTAGTCAAATAAATTTGTAAAAATACCTCCGGGGTTTTCGTCCCGAAAAAAGGTTAAATCCCGGAGGTTTACAAGTACAATTTTTTATCCGCCCCTTAGCGCGCTAACGATATTCAATCTTGCAGCACGAACCGCCGGTAAGAATCCACCAACCAATCCCATCACCACCGCAAATATCAAACTGGATATAGCAATGGAAGGATTAAGTGCAAATGAGAATGAAAGCTCGGCAAACGAATTCCAGTTTAGCGTAGAGATTGTAAAGAACTGGAGGAATGATGCACAAAGCAAACCGATGCCTGCACCTATTAGCGCGATTATCAATGATTCGGTAATAAATACGGTTAGAATACTTCTGCGGCTGAAACCAAGAGAACGCATTGTTCCGATTTCTACGGTACGGTTTGCCACTGCAGCATACATCGTAATCGCAGCACCTATGATTGCCCCGAAGCTGAAAATGATTGTAATGAATGTACCAAGTATCCTAATAAACATAGCTAATATTTCAGACTGCATTTCAAAAAATCTTTGTTCGCTCATTACCTCGTATTGTTTGAGCCGTCTGTCAGTGTCGAAAGCGCGTTTAAATTTATCGAAGTTGTTGATATTATCAAGCTTCAATGTCATTGTGGAAACCGCATTGCCGCGGTCAAAGGCGTTTAGCAATTGTGTGGCATCTCCCCACATTTCGGATTCAAAGCCGCTGCCATCCGCTTCAAATATTCCTACTACCAGCCAATTATCTCCGGCGAATTTAACTTTACTGCCGATCTGAGCGCCATCGAATTTTTTATCGACGGATTTTCCGGCAATCAATTCACGAAGATTCGGGTTGAACATTCGTCCTTCGGTTATCTTAAGCTGCGGACGGAGTTCTTTTACAGTTTCCGATACTCCGCGAACAGTAATGTTACTTAATCCGCCCTGTTTAATCTTTAGATTAATTATCACAACTGGCTCGCTTGAATATATTGGTTCACCGCTTGCAGTCTTTGCAATATGCGGCAGAGTCCGGATAATATTCTGCGTGTCGCCTTCGATAATGCTCGAGATTTCACCCTGCGATGATTTACGCTGAACTTTGACGTTATCCGGTGATCCGGTTGCGATAAGAGTTTTTTCAACACCATATGCCATCATCAAAACAGCAGCGAATACAAAAACAACAAGTGCGATACCAATAATTGTAATTCCCGTTGTGAGTTTTCTTGTTCGAAAATTTCTAAAAGTATATTTAAATGGAACAGCCATTATTTTCTCCTTATTAAATTCTGAGGAACGAAGTGACGAAGAATCTCATAATTATTCACGTAAGATATTTCGCTTCGCTCGCCAATACTAACCTACAAATCTAAATCCATCTACTATTTTTGTTCTTAACGCGTTTTGGATCGGGAAAACCGCTGAAAGTAATCCGACTAAAAGAGTCGCAATAACTGCAAGTACTACTGTAATCGGTTCTATATAAAAGAACGGGAAAAATCCCTTCGGCATTGCCTGCTCAAATCCGGATACAAGAGGAAAAGTTAAAAACAAACCAATACCGCCGCCGAGAAAAGATATTAAAAGCGATTCACCGAGAATTAAGCCAATCAGATGTTTTGCCGAGAAACCTAATGTTTTGAACACGGCATATTCGCGTGTGCGCTCGCGGGCGGACATTATCATCGTGTTTGCAAGTACAAGCATAATGATTCCGATTATTGCAAACGACATTACGTTCATTGCCGAAATTATTGCTCCGGATGCCGAAACGAATCCCTGCGCAAAAGCTCTTTCGGTTTCGGTTTTTGTTTCCGCAGTAGAATTTTTAAACAACGCATCAATCTGCGATGAAACCTGCGCGGATTTTGTAGGTTCATTGATCTGAACAATATACCAGAAAATTTCATTTGCCCTGACCGGTGTCTCTACTTTCATCCTTTCGTTTAGATAATCATAATGGAATATCATCTGTGTAGCATCGGTATTTTTATTCTTTGGTTTATATATTCCAACAACATTAAATTCCCAGCTGCCGGGATAAATATCACCCTCAAGAACCATCTGATCACCGACCTTTATATTGTACTGTTTGGATATATCGAGTCCGATAATGCAACCGTTCCGGTTCTTTTTGTAAGCATCCATTTCCTCCGGCGAAAGAAGGAACTCGGGCATAACATCGAAATAATTATCATCAACTGCCATCCGTGCAAAGAAATTATTTTTATCTTTATATACTCCGCCAAACCATATTGCACCGCAAACATCTTTTACCCCCGGTACCGAGAAAATTTTATCTTTGTATGCATATGGGAGCGGGAAAATGAACGAAACCGATTGACGCGTAATCAATCGATTCACGCTTGTTGCATCTACGCTTGAATCCCAGATAGTAACTACTGTTCTTAGTAATCCAAAAGCGATAATAGCGATGGCAATACCGAGAATAGTAAGTGTACTGCGGAGCTTATGACGCAGAGCGTTTTTGAAAATTAATTTTAGTACTTTCATAATATCTCCTTACACCAAATCGCCTTTTTCGAGGTGAAGCAAGCGGCTTGCTTTTTCTGCCGCATGCGGATCATGAGTTACCATTACAATAGTTTTTTTAAATTCCTTATTCAGTCTTTCCATCAATGTAAGAATTTCCGCAGCCGAATTTCTATCCAGGTCCCCGGTAGGTTCGTCAGCTACGAGAATGGATGGATCGGTAACAATTGCGCGGGCTATAGCAACACGTTGTTCCTGTCCGCCCGATAGTTGTTTCGGATAATGACTCATCCTGTCACCGAGACTGACAATATTTAGTGCAGTCTCAACATGTTTCTTTCTTTCGGCTTTAGAAAGTTTTGTGAGCAGGAGAGGGAGCTCAACATTTTCGTAAGCGGTAAGAACAGGAATCAAATTATAAAATTGAAATACAAACCCGACATTCGACGAACGCCATTTTGCAAGCGCCGATTCACCAAGCTTCGCAATGTCGGTTCCGGCAACAGTTAGTTCTCCGCCCGAAGGACGGTCAATTCCGGCAATTAAATTTAAAAGTGTTGTTTTCCCCGAACCGGATGGTCCCATGAGTGCAAGGAATTCGCCTTCCTGCATTGCGAGTGATAATCCGTGCAGCACCGGGATTTCCAAACTATTCCGCCAGTAAGATTTCGAAACATTTTTTACTTCAATAATAGCTGACATATTAACTCCATTCTATAATCTATTTGTTAATTTTTATTTTTATGCCGTCTTTAATTTCGTCGGTGAGATTGTCTATTATCTCGTCTCCGTCTTCCAACCCGTTTGTAATTTCTATATATGAATCGAAATCTTTTCCGGTTGTTACTTCCACAGTGTAAGCTTTGTTATCTCTGTATTTAAAGACTATTTGTTTACCGTTAGATTCTCTCAATGCAGTTTTAGGAATAACGAGGTTAGGTTTTTCCTCGGCCATTTCTGCCTTCATGGCCTCACGCAGGAACAAAACTTTGGCGCTCATTTCGGGAAGAACACGGGCATCGTAATTTTTAAATCCAACTTTCACCATAACTGTAGCTTTACCACGGTCGGCGGTTGGTACTATCTTCGCAACATAACCTGCATAATTATGCCCCGGATAAGCATCGAGTGTTATCTGGCATTCCTGGTTCGGTTCAATCTTCTCGATGTTGGATTCGCTAACGTCAGCTTCAACTTGAAGTGAGGTCATATCTGCAATCGTAACGACAGCAGCTTTTGAATTAGCGCCGGCTCCGAGCGGGGCGACAACCTCGCCAACATCTGCATTTTTACTCAGTACGGTTCCGTTAAACGGAGCGCGGATTAGAGTATATTCCAATGCAACTTCAGTAGCGAGAACTTGAGCTTGGGCGACTTCGATTGAAGCGAGTACTCTAAGATATCTCGATTCGGCAGCATCAACTGCCATCTGGGTTGTTGAGCCTGTTGCAAATAAGGCTTTTTCCCTTTTGAAATTATTGTCAGCATCTTTTAGTTCTGCTTGAGTTAATTTTAAATTCGCTTTTGCCTGTTCTCTTTGTGCTTTGATGTCATTATCTTCAAGCCGTGCAATGACTTCATTTGTTTGGACTTTGTCACCTTCAACCACTTTAAGATACACAAGCCTTCCGGTTCCTTTCGATGCGATTGCGGCTTTCCTCTGCGCAACAACATATCCGCTTGCGGTTAATACAGCGTTACTCTGTGCAGTGGATTGCAATGTTGCAGTTGTAATTTTAACTTCAACTTCGGGAGCAGTCAAAGATTTCCAGCCGATATAAAGGGCTACACCAATGGCAATAACAATAATCGATGTGATTATTATCCTGAACAATTTTTGTCTCTGTTCAGGATTTACTTCTTTTTTTGTCCTGTCAATTCGTAATGATGATAAATCTGCTTTTTGGGTTTCCACTATTCCACTCAATTGATTTTATGATATATTATCTAATTAGTTCAATTCAAGGCACCAAAATAAAAATATAGGTCGCTTCATTCAAGATATCTGTCTTTTCCAAAATTGCTTATTTTACATTGAATTTCATGACCGAAAGATATTTTTCTTAATATATAATTGTAACTGCTTATCGGTAAATAACAGAAAAATGTCGGTAAAAATTCCAAGATCGTATTGCATTTATTTTCTTTTGAAAGGTTTTTAAAGGCTAGGCGAATAGAAAACCTCCGAGGTTTTCGCCCTAAAATAAATAGTTAAACCCCGGAGGTTTATATTTAATCTATTATTTGAAAAACCGAGTCGAGAACAGTTCCGTCAACCCATTTAATAACGGCAACGACCTTGTTTTTATTGACTTTCGGTTTAGCCGGTGCACCGCCGCAAATTGCATTTACTTCATCGTAAATATCTTTAATCGAGCGTATAGGGAGATTCGATCCTTTTACAGCCTTCATCAAATCCTTTCGCAACGGATTGATTGCAATTCCGCGTTCGGTAATTATCACATCAATCAGTTCACCCGGTCCAACAAGTGTTGTAACCTCGTCAACAATAACTGGAATTCGATCTCTGAAAGAAGGAATTGCCATGATTGTGCATTTTGAGAAAAGACAATTCTGCCAGCCGCCAATTCCATGAAGTAAAAGTCCATCAGAATGCGAAACAACATTAGCGTTGAAATTAAGATCGACTTCGGTAGCGCCGAGTACGGCAGTATCAACAATCGATGCAAAGTTTCCTTTGCCGTGACAATTATAACTCGTAAACGGGGAAGTATTAACATGGCCGGGATTTTCCCGCATTGAACGTACGCCTTCGAGGTCGAACGTTTGTCCGTCGAGGATGTAATCTGTAAATCCTTCTTCGAGCATTTCAACCAAATATTTTGTACTGCCACCGCGGATGAAACGGGCTTTTACTCCTTTCTTTTTCATTCGCTCTTTCAGAAAAACTGCGAATGCGAGATTGGTTCCGCCAGCTCCGGCTTGAAATGAAAATCCGTCTTTCATAATTCCGGCTTCATCGAGAAATTGTGCTACGTATTCTGCTATCAATAATCTATCGGGACTTTTAGTAACCTCGGTTGTTCCCGAAACAATTTTCGAGGGATCGCCAAGTGATTCTATTTGTACGACATAGTCGACATTATTACCTTGAATCTGCCACGGATAACAGGGGAAGGGGATTAAGTTATCTGTAACTACGATAACTCTATCAGCATATTCCGAATCCGCCAAAGAAAAACCAATTAATCCGCATGCTGATTTACCTCTATCGCCTGTTGCATTTCCGAATGGATCGGCTGTCGGTGCGGCAATAACGGCAATATCAACATGCACTTCGCCATCTTGAATCGATTGGTATCTTCCGCCGTGCGATCTTAAAACTCCAACACCTTTCATCTTTCCATGAGTTGTGAATTCGCCAAGCGGTCCATTCATACTCCCTTCAATGTGATGGATAGTGCCGTCTTCCAAATATTTTATTAAATGCTTGTGACATGGAAACGATGCAGTCGGGAACCAACGAATATTTTTAATTCCCATTTCATGAATAACATCAAAAAGATAATTTGTGAGAACATCCCCGTTGCGCAAATGATGATGAGTCGAGATTGTCATTCCATCTTTCAGTCCCGCTTTTTGAAGAGCTTCTTTCAAATTCTTCATCAACTTGTTGCCGTCTTCGGGATAATCTGCACATGTGCGGATTAGCGGTTTTGCTTTATTACCGGTTGGTTTGTGTTTACCGATCCCCATGTAAGCAATTTGTTTCTCGCCGTTAATTTGTATCGGGACTAATCTACCAGCAGCGTTTTTTACTAATTTCATTTTTATCCTCTTTAATAGAACACGGATGACACGGATTTTTATGATTTCCACTGATCATTAAAATCTGCGTTCTATTCTTTTCTCCAATTTTCGTTTAACAAATTATTCAAGATCGCCAGGTTGACTACTCTCTGTGCACGCTTTACAACCGGAGCATCAATCATTTTACTGCCAAGTGAAACAACACCGATTCCCTTTACCCCGGCTTCTTCGAACGCTAAAATAATCTTCTTCGCTTTTTCAATCTCGGTTACTGTCGGCGCAAACGCTTCATGAACAATATTAATTTGTCGTGGATGAATGCATCCCTTGCCTTCGAAACCAAGTGATTTTGCTTCAATCACGCTTTTCCGCAATCCTTCCATATCATTTACATCGGAGAAGACAGTGTCGATTGGTTGAACGCCTGCAGCCTTTGCCGCATTGATGACCATCGAACGTGCAAAGAAACTTTCTTTACCTTCAAGAGTTCTTTCCGTTCCGATATCGGCAGTGTAATCTTCGAGTCCGACTGCCAACGCGCAAACATTTTCCGATGCAGAAGCAATTTCGTATGACTTGATCACACCGAGAGCGCTTTCAATAATCGGCATATAAAATATTAGATTGTCGATATTAAATTCTGCGCGAAGCATTTTAACATGCTCATCCACGAGTTGGACTTGCTCAGCGGATTCACATTTCGGAATTAATATTACATGAACATTGTGCGGGACGATATATTTTAAATCGTCTAATCCGCGCGGAAGTTGATTAATTCTAACCATTCTTTCGCAGCCGTAAAAATCTACGGCGCGTAAGGCATTTCGAACGAGCAGTTGGGCTGTATCTTTTTCGGTTGGGGCGACGCTGTCTTCGAGATCGAGAATTATTCCGTCCGGCTTATGCAAACCTGCATTAATAAAAAATTTCGGTTCATTACCGGGAAGGTATAATCTGCTTCTTCTCAATTTATCTTTTGCCGTATCGTACTTATTCGCTTCGATAGATTCTGGCAAATATTCTCCTTCAAGATCAGGAAATAATCGTTTGACTGCAAGTTCAAAGCGGGCTGTTAATACGAAAGGGACAGCGCCGCTGTCTTCGAGCAGGATTTCAGCATTTTTAATCCCAAAGAATTTACACATATCGGTGATTGTCTTTTTTATGGAGTCACCGTACATAATTGCGACTTTACTTTTTAAGTCAATTTTAATTCCGCCTTTTTCCTTCAACTCGATTTCGAAGTAACAATCGGAGCGGACTTTATCGCCCCGTTTGCCGGCAGAAGATTTTACAATTCGATTTTGCATTTAAATCTCTATTATTCGTAATGACCAATTATGGATACAATTTCTATTAAGTTTCCTTTTATTCTATACACCAATCTGTCTTTTTTATTAATTCGTCGTGACCAGCAAGCGGGCAATTCGCGCTTCAAGTGTTCAGGATGACCAATACCGCGAAAAGGTGATTTGGATATTGCATCAATTAATTCTTCAACTTTACCAAAATATTCTTTTTGAAATTCGCGCGGTCGATTTTTCTGAATCCACTTTACTTGACGCAGAGCTTCGGGAGCCCAGGAAATTTTGAAGTTATTTCCCACTACTTTACTTTAAGAACTTGTTTAACATCCAATATCTTTCCTTTACCCTGGTCCAATTCTTTGATGCCTTTCTTTATGCTCTTTACCCATTTGGGGTTGCTGAGAATGTATAATTCTTCGATCATGTTGTCGTACTCTTCTTTCGCAAGAACAACTGCATCTTTCCTTCCCTTAGAACCGACGATTATAACGGGTTCACAGTCATCGTTAACCATATTTATAATTTTGTTCAACTTGTTTCTAGCTTCTGTGTACATTATTGCTTGCATCTCGTCTCCTATTTCTGTCATTATACTGTCACAAAGTTAAAATCAATGCCGATTAAAAGCAACATAGATGAATAGCTGCATTGTCCAACGGTTGAATTGCTAAGAACAAAGAAATTTGAAAACCGTTTAGCCATTCAGCAATTAAACCGTTAATCTCTCCATAAAATACTTTGCTTCGAGGTTGTCGCAATTAAAGATCATTTCTTTTACTTCTTTATGTTTCTCTTTCGAAATCAATCCATCGGTCAACCCGCTAAATTTATTATCGAGGTCTTCCTCGGTCATCGGTTCGCGCGGATCGCCTTTCGGGTATTCGAGATATTCCGAGAACTCTCTTCCGTCTTTTGTGCGTACTATAACTTTCGAAGGCTGTTTCGCCGGGAACATCTTTTCGAATTCCTCCGATGCTTCGCCTTTGATTCTGTCGATCACTTCCCATATTGCCGGATCTTTTAGTTTCTCGTCGCTGAACGATTGTGTTGTGATTTTGTGATCAACCAATGCTGCGGCTATGCAGTAGGGAAGAGAATGATCAGCAGTCTCTCTCGATTCGGGACGATATTTGTGCGGATCGAATAATATATCGCATGCGCGGGCTATCGTAGTTAACTTGACTTCTTCAATTTGATCGTATGAAATATTATTCTTCGTTACAGCTTTTAATGTAGCTGAAATATGTGTATGAGTTAATGCTTCGGTCGGGAAAGCTTTCATACTGCACTCAAGAATTTTATAATCCTTCCCAAGATTTCCTATCAATGCATCAATATCCCATGCCCAGTCCGACGTATTTTCTCGGCCAGCCATTTTAACCGGGTTCATAATTTCGTTTTTCGAATCCCAACCGAAGAAGCAATCCATAAAACCTTCTTTACCTTCAAATACTTTCTCGGTACCGGAATAACCTTTCTTTGCCATCAATGCTGCAAATACCCCGGCTTGTGTTGCCATAGGGTCAACGGTATTTTTCATCATTGTCAATTTTCCTGCGGTTGGGCAACCAATAGTATGATTGTGTGAGCCGTTAATTCCAATTGCATTCACCGTCTGATCGATGGTTAATCCGAGAACTTTGCCAGCTACGATAGGAGAAACAAATTGAGTTAAGGTAGCATGGTGCCATTTGCGTTCGCGTACTCCTGGCTTGGCAAACAAGCATAATCTCTGCTCAAATTCATAGGCAAGAACAATAGCGACGATTACATCTTTCATCGAAGCACCAACCATCTCAGCAACGGACAAAGCTGCGGGAATAATATCGGAAGGATGGGAAGGATCTTCCTTCCAATAAATATCATTGAAATCGAGAGAGCGAATCATCAATGAATTAACAAGTGTCGCGTTGACTGCCGGGATTTTATCGCCGAATGCAAAGACTGTTGCTTCGGATTTTCCGCCCATATCTTTGTATATATCGCGAATGATATTTACATCTTTAGTGTGATAACTTCCATAAGCGCAACCGATGGAATCGTACAAATATCTTTTTACTTCGTGAATTACTTCTTTTGGTAGATCCTCATATTTTAAATTAACTGCAAATTCCGATATAATACGTGAAATGGATTTCTCCATAATAATAACCTCGTTGAAATTTTTTAGATAAAATTATTGTTGAAAGAGAAAAGTGCGAAGTAGTATCTATCTATTCTGCCAATTCGTTTCAAAAACTTTTGGGAAGTTTAGGAAAGGGAAAAAATCTTTTGAAGTTTTGTATAGAATAATCATCATCGAAATATTTAAAAATTCTTGTGTAAAAATAGTTTATTGAATGTTGTTTTCAAATTACTAATGGGCACCTCTAAAAACTCAATAACGATCTGTGAAAATCTGTTTAATCTGTGTTTATCAGTGTGCTATTTTTAAAATACGTGGTTTTTAGAGGCGCCCTAATAACACCTTTGTGATAGTTATAATAGAAAATCAATGGGATTAAAAATCTCCAATAATATTTTTCAATCAATATCGAAAACTGCTTTCATAGCGATTTTAGTTTTCTCCAATTCCACAAAGCTAATTTCACCTATTTTTTTTATCAATCTCATTTCAGAAACAGCTCGCACCTGGAAACAATCAATCACAGAGATTTTTTTCAAATTATTAATCCGGTTTGGAATAATTTTAACCATCCATAATGAATCTTCAAATTCATCATTCCATGAAGTTATTGGGGCTATAACCTTTAACGGTAATATTCCAATACTTTCATCGTTAAGAATCACACAAGGTCGTTTCTTTTTGATTTCAGCGCCAATTGTCGGATCAAGGTCTATTTCCCAGATTTCCCGTTGCTTCAAATGAAATCCTCGCTATCTAGAGAAGTCAAGAAAGTATGGTCAACGTTTTTCTCATAGAAAGATTTAAGTTTCTCAGCCTGCAATTTTAATTTAGATTTCCTTTCCTTTTTCTCTAACTCAGAGATGAAATTATCTAATGCATCACGAACAATTCCACCCTGGTCGGTATATCCGTATTTTCTGTAATTCTTGAGAAAGATTTCATGCTCTTTTTTGATGGAAAATTTCTTTTGTATTTTTTCCATAATAGTCTCTAAAATATTCATCGAAATAATACCCAAAAAAGGGTCGTATTTCAAGAACTATTTTCTTCTAATTACTGCGGGTGAAATTTCTTTTCATAAACAAATCCTTTCAAAGATTCATTTTCACCCAGTTTTCCAATCCGCCGGTTACTACAAGCTCCTGTGCAGCTGCTCCAACCGGGTTAATTACATATTCCTTATCAGTGGTAGTAATTTTCGATTCTTTGAAATTTATTTTTACTTGTATTCCGGTGACTACAGTAAGTTTATCATTTCCGAACTGTGCTTTCAAATCATCCACAAGTTCCGGCACTTCAATTACGAGATAACCATTATTCAATGCGTTGCGTGTGTAAGTTTGATTTGCCGAACCGGTGATGACAAGTTGTATCCCGCGGTATTTCAAAGCCGTTGCAGCTTGCTCGCGCGAACTGCCGGTACCGAAATTATAACCGCCAACAAGTATATCACCTTCTTTAACGAGTTTGCCGAATTCGGGATCGTAATTTTCCATAACTACCTTTGCCTGGTCTTCCGGTTTAAAATCATCGATGTATGTGTACTTACCGGGATAAATTCCATCCGTGTTCATGTTATCCTGCGGACAAAAAATTAAATCACCCTCAATCATTTCAGGAAATCCTTCAACGATTTTTGTTTTCACACGCATGCGTGTTGGTCGCGGACTGATTTTTATTTCTCCTTTAACCTTGATACTTTCACCATCCCAATCGAAATCAATTTTACCGGATAGAGCTGAGTAGGCAACAACAGCCGGTGAAGCAAGATAAGTAATGGCACTTGGCGAACCCATTCTTCCTTTGAAGTTTCTGTTTGTTGCGGATATTCCTACCTCGCCATCTTCGAGCAGCCCGGTTCCAAGTCCGATACATGGACCGCAGCTTGGCGGAAGTGGAATGGCACCTGCATCGAGAAAAACTTGCCAGTCACCGCGTTTTTCGCTTTCAGCCTGCACCTCGCTCGATGCGGCGGCAACGTAAAACTGAACATGATCAGCAACTTTTTTACCCTTCAATATTTCAGCCGCTTCAGCAAGATCATCAATCCTGCTGTTAACGCATGAGAGTAAATACGCTTTATTAATTTTTACATTTTCACTTTTGATAACAGAAAGTGCCTTCATCACTTTTACCGTATTTGGACCAGAGACATGCGGTTCGATTGTGCTCAAATCAATAGACAATACTTTTGCGTAATATGCATCTGTATCAGGCATAAATTCAGGTAACAATTTTTCGAATTCAGTTATTCTTTTTTCATTCAATCTTGGGTGTTCGCTGTTCCCATCCGCATCCGATGGCACACCGGCTAATCCGCGACTTTTAATAAACGCAGCACGATTTTTCAGCCATTCAATTGTCACTTCATCGATAGGGAATACGCCGCCAAGCGCGCCCCATTCTGTGGTCATGTTCGCAATTGTCAATCTTTGATCGATATTTAATTCTTTTATTCCATCGCCGAAAAATTCTACAATGTGATTTAATACTTCATCTGTATTGAAGAAACCGGAGAGAGTGATTATCACATCTTTACCAACAACTCCTTTTCGTAATTTTCCTTTCAACTCAACTTTTGCAACCGGCGGAACCTGCCACCAAGTTTTGCCTGTAGCCCAAATTGATGCCGCGTCCGTTCGTACGATAGGAGTTCCAAGACATCCGAGTCCGCCGTACATATTGGAGTGACTATCGGATGCAACTACAAAATTGCCGGGGAATGCGTAACCTTCTTCGCACATTATTTGATGACCAATTCCTCGACCTGCAGGATAAAAATCAGCGCCCATCGATTTCGAAAAGTCTTCTATCTTTTTGTACTTCTCAAGATTTTTTTCGGTTTTATTTTGAATATCATGATCGAGTGTATGAACAACCTGCCGCGGATTGGCGAGTTTTGCAGCGCCGATACTTTTAAATTTTGGAATGACAGCTCCAGTGTTGTCGTGCGTCATTACGTATGCAGGCTGAATCATTAAAAAATCGCCGCTGTGAACTTCGTAACCATCTTCGAGTCCGACGGCAAATTTCTGAGATATTTTTTCAACAAGATTTTGTCCCATGTAAAATCCAAATTAATATATAAATTCATTTTTAGTTACTCAAATTCCAAAAAACAAAATACAAATGAC
>JAZDFC010000086.1:0-3886 GCA_043808235.1 bacterium | reverse complement strand
ATTTTCAAGGCAGATGAACTTGATGAAAATTCAGTTATCCGGAATTGCCGGATAACTGTAGCGAATGATAAAAATATCCTCCGCTGTTAAACGCCTATCGGTTAAATAATTATAAAGCGGTTTTATCTCTCCATCCAAAATCTTAACTTTAACTAATAGTTTCTTTATCTCAAGAGCAACATCTTTTTTGTTTGGGTAAATGAACCGGCTTTCAGTTGATAAAAATATATTCCGCTAGAAATGCCCGTTGTTCCGTTAGCAATGCTTGACGCATCGAATTCTACAGTATAATTACCGGCAGCTTTTTCTTCATTTATTAACGTGGTTACTTCTCTCCCTAATGCATCGTAAATTATCAGCGTAACATTGCTTTGTTTAGCAATTGTATAATTTATAATTGTAGTGGGATTAAAAGGATTCGGATAGTTTTGGTAAAGAATAAAATCTTTTAAGTTAAACGATTCATCTTGAACAGCAGTACCACCACCGTTTGTTGCTCCACGGGTTATCGTGTTTAACAATTGCCAATCGCCCCCATCGGGAGCTCTTCCATACGATTGTGTTGCGGTATGATTAAGAAATGTGACTGAATCAATAACCGTTGCCGAAGAATTTTCCAGCCATACGGTCTCTCCGCCACTTGACAATCCAAATCCGCTTGCAGTAGTGTCATCGGTAACTATTACAAAAAATCCTTTGGAGGGAATAATTGTTCCATCAGAGATTTCTTTTTTTTCTCTTGATCCGGTAAGTCCGCCGGAATCATAAATTTTATATTTGCTGATATCCACATCGGATGAAGAAGCGTTATAAATTTCAATCCAATCCGGGTCGGCACTCGTTCCTCTCGCATAGATTTCATTCAACATAATATCACCACCGCTTACGGTTGTGTTTGCGGTTATTTTATAGAATTCATGTTCAGCCCTGACCGGCGAAAAGACACCAACATTATTATTTTCAGCATAAACATAATATTGAACGGTTTCAGAAGAAACAATAATTGATGCGCCGTACACATTATCTCCGGAAGCGCCATCTCCATGCGCACCATCATCATACATAAGAATTTTTGTGAATTTATCTTTAACATCATGGCGAAAACCAAGATAAACCGCATCAGCATTGGTATTGGTAACTAAAGCGGTAATAAAAAGAGTGCTGTTTAATTTGGGATTAGCGTCGCCGGGAGTAACATCAGCAATAACCGGTTTTGTATTTGTAAAATCTGCAAGCGCTGATAAGTATTTGAATCTGCCTCCCATCAAAGTTGTTATTCCCGGAGCAGCAGACATACCGGAGGAAATATCGTTTGTAAGATTACTCTGGTATTGGGCATACGAAAAGAATTTATTTGGATCAGCCTGAACGGAAGTATTAATGATTGCCTGTAATGATTGCGCAGCTTTTATATAACTGCTGTCCGCGAAATTATCATTTAAAAGAGTTTGTAAATGAGCCAGGTACATTTTCTTATATCTTGGAACCGCAAGAAGTTTTTGAACCAGAGGCCATTTTGCATCACCTGAATGCAGCAGATGCGTCATCTGAATTTTTGAAATAGTAGTTCGAAGTTCGGTAATTCCTGTGCCTGAAAATGTTCCGAAGGATTCATTGAAATCCCAAAGGACACAATTGAATCTCGCGGTGTTGTCTTTATAGAGATAATAATTTTGCGCGAATACCCCGATGTAACTATCAAGATTAACGAGAATATTATCAAAAGCGATCATCCATAAAGCTCTATCAACATCTAAGACGGTTTCTATCTGCAAGGTATTATTTTGAAGAATGTTGCAGAGATTAATCAAATCAGCCCAACCGTAATCAGAATTAATTTCGTAAGCAGTTGAATAACTTGCACTATCAGCGCCTAAATAAACAAGATTTGGCAGCGCAGTATTTCCTGGACCTGCGCCTCCAACGGGATTACATTTGAAAAAAGCATTTCCTTTTGAATAAAAATGTTCGTTCACAAATCTTTTACTTACAGATTCAGAACTAACATAAAGTCCGATCAATTTTCCATTGATATATACATTCGCATAATTGGATAAAGAGACATCCATATATTTTCGCAGAATGGAATACGAAAGAACTTCGCGCACAAAGGAAGGATCTTTAGCAACGTTACTTAGTTTAACATCGGTGTAACCTTGATAATCTTGATCTTTATAAGTATCTAACTCAATGTGGAGGGGATTTTTTATATAGTTTGAATTGTAGGTGCTGTTCCCTTTGTATTTAACGCCAATGCTATCAAATTGAGTTCCGTTGATAGAAACCGATTGAGCCATAATGTAACCCTCGCTGCCTGCTTTTGCGGTATCCAGCATATAGTCCCAATTGCTTTGTGCAAAAACTATTTCAATAGTTTGAATAGTATCGATGCTATAAAACGATTGAGCTATTGTTTGTGATGTTACCGCTAAGCAACTTATAAAAAAAAGCAGTTTATAAACCTGGTTTCTTTTCATCATTTTTCCTTTTAAATCAAAAAAATTATTTAAGCCGTTCAAGAGTACTCCTCAAATAGATTTATTCCCAATCTATTGACATTTTCTATCTGAATGATGAGCTAGAAAAATACAATCCTATTTGTTTGTGTTATTTTTAGCCAGAGTAAGTTCTACTGAATAGTCAAGTGTTTCAACTTTTTTCATTCCGCCCGGTCCGCCGCCGGGAGGTATTGAGCCGCCCGATCTTCCGCCGGGGGAATGTCTTCCTTCGCCTCGTCCCTCTCCGTTTGAAGGCATGTCGCCATCGTCGCCGGGTTTTTCTCCATCGGAGGGCATTCCTCTTTCCGGTGTTTTCATATCACCGAATTTAGGTTCTTCGGTTTCAAATTTAATTTCTACTTTTTCTCCCGGTTTTGCCCCGACTGCAAACGAATAATTGTCGCTTGTTTTTAGGGGGACTTGTAAATCATAGGTTAATATTCCTTTTTCAAAATCAATTTTTAAACTAATACCCTCACGGTTAATAACGGGAATAGCAGTGATTGGTTTTTTGTGCTTATCGATAATTTGAAATTCAATTTGTTTCTGAAGTTGTTCCAACATCCGCTGTTCCATATTTGCCATAGGCGGTTGTTCACTGCGTGGTTCTCTATTTAATCCGTCGGGATCCATTGCGATTCTATCTAATTGATCGGGAGGCAAACCCGGCAAGGGATACTTGATGCCGAATTGTTTAGTGTTTCCCGATGCAGGTTCAAACCAAACAATAAACCCGGCTCTTAATATTTGCCGTATTGTGGAACGGTCGTCTGTAGTTAATCTTACATAAAGAAACTCGTCGTCGTTCGTAAACCCGACATTGATCTTTTTCTCCGGTACCGGATGAAGATTGGTTTTCCGTTCGAAATCATTTCCATCGGTCGTGGAAGTTTTCTCATGCCAAACACTTTGTATTTGCGGCGCAGAGCTGCATCCGTTTATAAGAAATACCATTGCCGGAAATATCAGCAAGAGCAAAAATATTCTATTACTTCTCTTTATAAAGTTCACAATTTCTCCATTATTTGTTGTTCATATCCTTGCAGAACTAAAAATTACCAATCATCGTTTGGATGACTACCTTTGGTAGTTAAAATTGAATGGCTGAAAGACTGAATGAAAACCATTCATCCATTAAATTTCATTCAGCCGGTTGTTCAATCAACTACGCATTTATAATTTTTTTGTTACTAAATATTTCTGCCTTTCCCAAAGAGTTTTAGAATTAGACGGCTAAAAATATGTTTTGCTTTGTTTCCCCACGGTCAAAACCGTTGAAACGGTTGAGATACCTATCATTTTTTCATTAACACCTCGATTAATCGAGGTGTTAATGATATAACTCAATTTCTACAAGAATGAAAAGATTTAGAAACCATCACTTAATA
>JAZDFC010000085.1:0-16256 GCA_043808235.1 bacterium | reverse complement strand
AAGCAAAGGGAATTGCTGTTCGGATGTGTCGGCGCCTTTCGCTTTCAAATAATCACAGACTTCCTTATTTCCAAAATAATCGGCAAGATTATAAGGTGTTCTTCCCGAAGCATTTCTATCATTTATATCCGCTCCTTTATTAATGAGCAGTTCAACTACTTTTATCTTTCCCTTTTCCGCGGCACTATGCAATGGCGACCAGCCGTATCCATCGCCCGTCATTACTTTGAATCCCTTTGTTAAAAGTGTCTCAACAATCTTTTCGGAACCTCCTGCCGAAGCCGAATGAATCAATCCGTTTGTGTACCGGTTAACTTGAAGGTCGAATCCTTTCTCGATAAGCTTATTAAATAGATTTGTTAAACCTCTTTTGCACGAAGCGAATAAAACTTGATAAGAATCCTGTCCCGGTTCTATCGGAATATCGGCTCCCTTATCTAACAAGTGATTTACAATTTCTTCGGGTGCAAATTCAGCGGCAATTTGGAGCGGTGTCCAATTCCACATACCTCGTTTGTTTATGTCGGCGCCATTTTCCAAAAGAATTTTTATCGTTTCTAGTTTTCCCGATTCAATATCCATCGTAGAATGATGCTGAATCGCATTTGAAAGCGGGGTGTAGCCGGATGCATCTGTTACATCAACGAAAGCTCCTTTTAAAATAAGCAATGCCGCCAAATCGCTATTCCTCATCTTAGCCGCAATATGCAACGGGGTTTCACCGGAATTCGATTTTGCATTGACATCGCTTCCGGCATCAATGAGATATTTGGCAATATTATCCTTCTGATTTGCAACGGCTATGTGCAGCGGTGTGTTCCCAAGTTCGTCAATATCCTGAAGTAATTTGGTGTCGGCATCAATCAGCGTTTTTACTTTTTCCAAATTACCTTCCACAGTAGCAGTAAAAATATTTTGAGCTGATAAATTGGTAAAAGTGAATAATAGAAAAATTGTGCCGGTTACGAAAATTGTTTTTATTGTTTTCATTTTACCGCCGAGATTTTGTTTTGAAAATATTTTTGAAATTGCTTTGTAGTTAAGACGCTATTCACAATAAATCGCATCAAGCTTATTCCTTGAATATAGTATCAAGGTTTTTGTCCGGAGTCAGATATAATTTGTTGTTGAAGTAATCAAAGATAGTATTGAACTTCATGAAAAGGGGAAGACCGATAACACCGAGATTATTTGGGTGAACACGTGAAGTTTTCTCATCGCCAAATATTGCTGTAGGATTATCGAATTGAAATTTTCCTATAGTCATACTTATGATTTTACCACTATACTCCGATGATTCCCCTTGAGCGCCAAAGCTTCGTGAGGGTTTTGCATCTGATGGAAGAGGTATATTATGCTTGTTATTCAATGCAATCTTTAACGGATAGACCCCGCCTAAATCAATGTCAACGCGGTCATTGTAAACTTTACCATCCGGCAAAGTAAAACTAAACGGAATGGAATAAGACGGATTTTCGTCGGCAACCATGTCAAGGATACTGCCGTCTTCGGTATATTTAAACTCATCGGGATTATGCAGCACGATTTCTTTATTAACAAAATCGAACTCCACAATAAAGTGTTTGAAGAATGTATTGCAAAGCTGACCATCCGTACCGGGAAACATTTCTGCAAATCCGGCAGCCGGTGGTGAGACCAACACTGGTTGTTCATAGAATTCGATATCATTAAATTTTAGAGTCAGGTTTTTTGCGGTATAAGCCTGAGTCGGGTCACCCTCGCCTGTGCCGCCAATTTCCGATTCTTCGATTGGTTTTAATCCAAGTTCATCAACAAGCTGTGAACCGAGAAGCCAAACCTCGTCCCACAAAACTCCGTTGTCAATCATCAGTTTCGCTTTCTTGCCGTTTATTTCCAATTCCATTAATGGTTTGCCATAGTGCATTTTAAATGGGATTCGAATAGGACCCGTTCCTTCTTTAAGAATCTTATAACTTCCAGGACCGGTTGGATTAGATTTAACTGCATCAACTGTATTTTGTGAAAATACGCTTTGGGGAAGTGTTAATGCAAATACAAAGATAATAAGAGATGATTTTTTCATTTTTGATTTCATATTATTTGTGCGGATTCATTTTTTCAATCATTTCAGTTGATACCCAATAGTAGTTACTATTTGAATAACCACCACCGGCAACAGGGTATCCTCCACAGAAAAAAAGAAATTTTCCATCATAACTTAAAGTTGGAAACCAGGTGTTTTCAATTTTAAGTTCGTGGCTTAAGCATATTGCCTTTGTCCATCCACCGTTAGGTGTTCTGAAACTAACATAGAGATTCATCATTCTGGAAAAGCCACCCGGACGATTAGACATAAATACAAGATAACTATTATCTGGCGACATAGTAGGTTCAGTTTCAGCATACTCCGAATTTATTTCCGATCCCAGACAAACCGGTTCGGAATATTTTCCATCAATGTACTTTGAATAAAATATATCCGATCCGCCAGATTTACCCGTCACTTCGTTTTTGTTATCACGGCAAAAATAAATTGAACCATCGGTAGAAATCCATGGTTGAGATTCATCTTCGGAGGTATTTACCGGCAAGCCAATATTGTATGGAGCACTCCATCCGTCGCCAGCTCTTTCTCTGAACCAGATATCAATGTCTTTACTCCCACCATCATTACTTAAATTTGCTCTTGATTGGTAGTACAATCTTTTCCCGTCGGCTGAATATGTTGGACCGTTTTCTTTTTTAGATTCTGAAAAAAAAGATTCGGTAGGAGGAATCCATGTTTCATCGCTTCTTTGATTTATAAATAATCTCTTAAAAATATCAACTCCATCTTCTCTTGTAGTGATAACCCAGAAAACTTCTTTTCCATCGGGGGCAAAAACAAGTTTGCCGTGCAGATATTTATACATATTAAAAACTTCGGGCAAGAATAATTCCGGTGTTGTACCGGGAGGCTTTTGCCCTAAGTAAGGTCCTTTTAAAATTGGAAAATCTTTGTGATGGTTTTGACAATATACCAGGCAAACATTTAATAAGATGGCGGCATATATTGATAGTGCTTTTTTCATTTCATATACCTTCAGTTGTTTTCATAATCAGAGAGCTTAAATGTAAGCCCGGCTTTCATTTCAATAAATTTATTACCAAAAGAGTTTTTAAATATTTCTTGTGCTATATCGTCATTACAATGACCGGTAGAAATGCATTTTGTTAATCCCTTCAATTGATCGGCGATATCTTTAATTTTATCCGGATACTTTTTACCTTCAAGATGGAACCCGCCCATAACAAAATATACATCTTTGTTCAATTGAGATTTTGCCTGTTTTACTATTTCAACAATTCCCGGATGAGAGCAGCCGACTAAAATAATGAGTCCTTTGGAAGTATTAATTACCAAAGCCTGCTCATAAGTCTTTTCTTCCATAACACCGGTAGAGTAAAAATAATCTCCTATTTTTGAAGGTCCTTTAATTACAATAGTTTTAGAAACAATTTTATCGGCATCTGCAAGCGTCTTTTCAACATATCCCTTTGCTTTTACTGTTTGATTTGTTGGAGATTCGGACGGAAGAAAAAGTGTTGGCTTTTCACATTTATCAATAATTCCGGATAATCCGCAAATGTGATCTGTGTGCAAATGGGAAATGTAAATGAATTCAATGTTGGAACAATCCACACCTAACTTTTCAGTATTCTTCTTTAGCACACTTGCAGTATTACCTGCATCAAACAGATATGATTTATCTTCAATCTCGATCACGCATGAAAATCCTTGATCTCCAACAAACGAATCATTCAAAGCCACATCGTCATAGAGAATTGTGAATTTAATTTTGCCAGGATCCACAAAATCATTTTGACAATAACTCGTTGATACTTGTAAGAGTACTAAAGCAATAATTAAATGTAATTTGTTCATTATTATTACTCTTAATATAATAGAATCTTGATTCTTACGTATAACCCTTCGATGGAACTTTCATGGTTACTGTTAATTATTCTTCGCTTCCAAAACCATATTTAACAGTGTTCCGAAATCCTTCGATGAAACGGAATTTCCATCTATAAAAGTGTCGACACGATGAACAAATACCATATCATATTCGGGAATGACAACAAGGTAATGCCCGCCTGCACCGCGCGCCGAGTATGTTCCTTCTTTGAGTTCGACATTCGGAAAGTGAGGGAATTTATTGTTGTCCTTTGCAACCCACCACATGTATCCGTAACCGTCGCCCTTGTAAATTGTTGCATCTGAAAAATATGTTGTGCTTTCTTTTACCCAGCTTTCGGGAATTACTTGTTTGTCGTTCCATTTTCCGTTGCGAAGCATCAACAATCCGAAGCGTGCAAGATCGTGTGCGGAAATAACGAACATGTATGCTTCGTGAATAGACCTTCCAGTTTTATAAGATGCGTCATTCGCCAATGTAAAATTTTCCATTTGAATCGGATTTGCAATGTCCTCTATCAGCGCATCAAATATTTTTTTGCCGGTTAGATTTTGGAATATTGTGCCGAGCACGTTGAAATCCCAATTATTGTATAACCAGAATTCTCCCGGCTTGAACATATCCTGCGGCGGTTTGAGTTTGTGCATGGCATCGTTTTCGGCTTCTGCTGTATGGTTTACTCCCGAACGTGCTTTAAGGCAATCTCGAATGGTGGCTGTTTTTTCTTGTTCGGATAGAGGCGGCTCGTCATCAATTCCAAGTTCCGCCATTGTTTTGTTTAAATCGATGACACCGCTTTCAACATACTTACCGTAAAGGGCACTCAACACGCTCTTTCTCATTGAGTGTGTGAAATAAAGTGAGTCAACATTTCCCCATTCATCGAGTACAACACCGTTTACAATAATTGTTACTGCCGAGGTCTTTAGAGTTTGAGAAAACTCTTTTGCTTTCGCTAACTTTTCCGATGAATATCCGAGTTCTTCGGGTTTGCTAATTTTGTCCCATGTCTTACCGGGATATTTATTGGATGGTTGTCCAATGCTGGAAGTTACACCGATGAGAAGGACAAAGATAATCCGGGTTAGAATATGGAAGATATTCCTGTTTGCTCTTTCATGATTTTTCATAATTGTTAATGCCTATAATTTGAAATTAGTTTTAGCTTTTTCATTCTTCATTAAAAAATATTGCGGGTATTTTATCAAATACTTCATTTACTTCAAAGTTTTCAATATTAGCCAGCACGATGATTACAATGTTATCATTAACAAAGCGGTGAATGATTGACGAAAAACCATTAATAATTCCGTTGTGACCGATAGAAACTCTTCCTCCTTTTCTTAATTCTTTACCCCAGCCGTAGCCATAATCTGACGTTTGGAAAGAGAACATTTTTTCTTTGCTCTCTTTCGATATAATTTCATCTTTGTAGAAGCTTCTGTCCCACTTGTATAAATCCAGAACAGTTGAGTATAATCCACCGGCACCTTGAGGAACCGAGGTATCAAAGTAATCCGCATTTACCATTGATTTTAGTTTTGAATTATATACATATCCAGAAGCAAGATTTTTGATTATCTGACTATCAAGATAGCCGCTGTTCTTCATTTCAAGTTTATCAAAGATATTCTTTTGTAGATATTCACTGTAAGAAATACCGGATACCTTTTCTATTATATAAGTTAATAAAAGATAACCGGAATCGTTGTATTTGAATTTTGTTCCTGGCTCAAACTCTAAAGGAAGATTTTTAATATGAGAAATCAGTTCCTCTATTTTTGCGGGAAGCAGCGAAAATTTTCCGAAGTCAGCAAGTTTTGTATAATTTGAAATTCCGCTAGTGTGAGTTAATAGATGATGGATAGTTATTTTGTCCCCGTTTGGATAATCGGGAATGAATTCGGACAATTTACTATCAGTGGTTATTGCCATTTGATCTACTAATTGCATTATTGCCGTAGCGGTAAACTGCTTTGTCATCGATCCAATTTTAAAGACAGTATTTAGATTGTTAGTAATATCATGCGCCCGATCTGCTAAACCATATCCTTTTGAGAATATAATAGAATCCCCATGGGCAATGAAAATTGTACCGCTAAATACGTTTTTTTTAACAAGAGGATTTACATAGGAATTTATTTTTTCAGTTAATTCTTTGGAATTCGATACTTGTCCGATGGAGATGCTTGTTATTAAACTGAATGCCGATAAGAAGGCTAGTAAATTTGAAAATGTTGAATTTGTTTTCATATATCATTCTATAAATAGTTTTAATTGGACTTGTGACGTCCAGTTAAATCGAAAGGTTTCGAATTGTCATATAAACATATTACCGGGCGGTCGAAATCAGACTTGAGTGGTAAAGAAGAATGAATTAGAACTAATTCCATACTTTAGCACTGAATTTTATTAGTAAGAATTCTTTTTGATATCCTCCATTAAATCTCGAATATAGTCCGAGATCTCCGGCTGATTTGTTATCTCTAAACCTTTTGCAAGTTTCCATCTATCAATCCATGATATGCCTTTTGTAGAAATCGCTTCGGGAAGTTGAAACGCTTTGTCGGTTAATGCTTCGTCAAGTGAAATAAATTTATAGCCTTTGTCAGTCAATGTAATTAAAATAGAATCCAGGTAGTCGGCATTCAGCTCATTAGCATGTAATAATAAAATATGATTTACATTATATCCAAGAAAATCCAAAGACAGTTTTTCATAGTGTGAAAATATCCGTTTCATGTAATCCAAATAATCATTTGCGATACGCTGCATATTGGTTGAATCTTTTTTCTCCTTTGCCGCCATATAACAAAACGCGTAGATATATTCATCATTGTCCATCGTTACAGGCGCCACGGTATAATTGTATTTGCGAAGAATACTATCCAACCGGGTTTTGTATTCCTTTGTCGGTCCGGTTCGTAATTGTGTATGACGATAATATTTTAATTCTCTGGAATATTCTTTCATCAAAGGTCTGGTAATAATTTCTCCTTTCAACAAATCTTTTTCATATTCTTCGACGGCAGCATTATTAATCAGTATATGCGAGAAAGTATGATTGCCTAAATCATAACCGTTTTCGAGCCAATGCCTCAACAGATTAATTTTGTCTTCATTCCGTCTTCCGTCTTTAAATAGCTTTTTTTCATTCACAAATCCAATAGAGTTAACATGATATTTGTTTAATGACATGATTAACTTATCGATAACCTCATTAACTATTTCGGGACTAGTACAATTAGAGCATGGCAAATCATCAAAAGTGATTGCGATTCTATTCTGCGAAAATGAAAGTGTTGAACTAATTAAAAGAAGAAGTAAAAAATATCTCATGAAACACCCGCAAAAATTTTGTTTAATAATTATCATGGTAGAAAATTATTCCATTCACATAAATACATAATTTTATCTGTTCATTATTACTGCAAAAAATCAACAATAATTTTCGATTGATTCACTCCGTTCAAGAATACTCGATGTGTGGCTTTTTGAAAGTCTTTTTCTTCAGCATCGTAAATATCACAAAACTTTTGAGGATTTATATCGAATAATGGAAAGCAGCTGCTTTGGATCTGAACCATAAACTTGTGCCCCTTCTTAAAAGTGTGGCAAATATCATTCAGCTTAAATTTTACTTTTGTCACTTTGCCGGGAGTAAAAGGCTCCGGTTTTTCCAGACTGTTTCTGAATTTTCCGCGCATCACTCCTAGTCGCACTAATGATTGATATTCGCCCATATGTGTTTTATCAGAAATCCCCTCATAATCGGGTTCGTTTTCGGGATAAACATCAATGACTTTTACAAACCAGTCGGCATCTGTACCAGTTGTTGATACATATAACTCAACCTCAATTTCTCCTGTTAATGTCAAATCTTCTTCTAAGGTTGATGTTTGATAATAAAGAACATCCGGTCTGCGGGAAGCAAATCGTTGATCGGTAATCATAAAATTCGAATCCCATCCGTCTTCAATTTTGTAACTGTGCGGTACGGGCTTTAAAGGGTCGCTGACAAATTCATCAAAAAGAATATTCTGTTCATTACTTTTTTCTTCAGACAAAACATTGTCTTTTGAGAAATAGAATTTTTTCTCCTTGGTGTTTTTAGGAGGCCATGTTTGAAACTTATTCCATTTCAGACTTCCGCCATCAAACATTAGTGCCTCGGGAGAATTTAATTTTCCTTTACCTTTCAAATGGTAATTGAAAAAAGGAATTAAAACAGAATCTTCAAAAAATTGTCCGGTAGTTTTTTTATTAACAAGAATTTCGGAATATCTTTCCTCTCCGTAAGAAGACCAATCCGTATGGAACCATGAGCCCATTATTATTGAGTTATTATTAGTATTGTTTTTTTCAATCTCTTTGTATGTATTCAAAGTACCAAAAAGATTTTCGGCATCGTACCAGCCGCCGACATTCAAGACGTGTGCATTTATATCCTTCAAATAGGGACGAATATTCCTTTGTTTCCAAAATTCATCATAATTGCCGTGAGACATCATTTCATTCCAGAAAGGTAGCCTGTCGTTAAAATGTTTTTCATTCCAATTTGTAAGAGGACCAACATTTAAGAAAAAGGAATAGAGATCTGGAGAAGGATAATCCAATATGCTTTCTGGCGAATCTGAAATTAGTTCTGAACGTTGAACACCATTGGTTCGGAAAAAATTAACTGCCTGCAATAAATAAAATGCTCCATTGCGATGGAAGTCATCTCCTTCAAACCAGTCTGTAATTGGAGCTTCGGAAGCAACCGCAACTAATGCCGAGTGCTTCGAAAGCAATGCCATCAAACTATAGTATGCGTGATACGAACCACCCCACATTCCAATCTTACCGTTATTATTCGGAACGTTCTTTAACAACCATTCGAAAGTATCGTATGCATCCGTGCTCTCATCAATATCTTTGTTGGAAGTTTTAACGGGAATGAATGGGCGCACCTCAACGAACTCCCCTTCGGACATTCTCTTTCCACGGACATCTTGATAGACAAAGATATATCCCTCGGTCTCGATAGACCAAAGTGCACCGAGTATGCTTCTGAAAACATTTGGTTCGTAGGGACCAATACCATACGGCGACCGTACGACAAGAAAAGGATATTTTTCCATTAAGCTTTTGGGAGAGTAAATAATTGTCTTCAGTTTGATTCCGTCTCTCATCGGGATATCAACAACTGTCTTTGTATAATTTTCTAAAGTATAGATAAACCTTTGCGAAACGAACCATTCTTTTAGTTTATTCGATTTTTTGAACTTCTCAATTGCCGCATCAAATTTTCCGGCTGTCATATAAGCTCTTCCGGACTGATAAAATGCCCAGTATGATTCTGGATATTCATTTGTTGTTAAGTCGAAAATACTTAGCGCTTCTTTGAGTTTTGATTCCGCGAGCAATCTATTGCCGACATTAAGTAATTCGCCTGCTGAAATTAGATAAGCGACTGTGTCGCTTTTTATTTGTTGATATTTTTGAATTGCAGATTCAACACCTTCTTTGGTAATATACTCAATCAACATTTGAGATATTTTTATCTTTCCATCGGCTTGTGCTTTCACCATATCAACAGCCAGGAAAGAAATAATCATAACAATTGTTAATAGAATTTTACGATTCATTTGAATGCCTAAATAAATTAATGGAACATTCTTTAGACTTCTCAATTACCAAACCAGATGTATTTCAATAAGCTCATTAATTATTTCCACATGGTTACAATTGCATTACTATTATTAATCGGACTTGACGTAAATGTGAAAATTATTACTGCTCTTGACCGGTTTGAGTCTTTTGTTTTCATACAGTTATTCCTAATAGCGAAAAAATTATTACAAATCATCGGGTCGTAACTCTTCAATAATCGATGCATCAACCCAGTAAGCGCTGCTTTCTCCATTGCGGGTACTGTTAAAAAATAGATACTTGCCATCCGGTGAAACAACAGGGCAAAGTTCGCCACCCGGACTATTGATTGTTGACCCCATATTAATTGCTTCACTCCAAGAACCATCTCTTTTGAGGAAGCTTACAAAAAGATCATCATCTCTGTGAAATAAAAGATAATCTCCATTAGGTGAAATAAACGGAGTCATCTCATTTGCGACCGAATTTATTTTTTCACCAAGATTTACGGGGAATGTATATTTTCCATTTTCAAATCGAGAGCAATAAATATCCATCATTCCCATTCCGCCACCGGCAGTTGAACCAAAATATACATTTCCCATCCGATCCATTGAAAATTGCCAGTGCATTTCTATGGCATTAATTGTTTTATCAAATGGGCGCATTTCCGACCAGCCGGAAGAAGTCTTATCCATTACCCATAAGTTTTCTTTTCTGGCTTGAGTCTCTCCCGGAAGCGGTCGTGTTGAAAGCATAAGTAAATGTTCCCCATCAGGAGAAAAGAATGGCACATCGTCGTCTATTTCGTTATTAAAAGGTTCCGGCTGTTGCGGGGGAGTCCAGATTCCGTTAATCCTTTTCATCATAAACGGACCTCCGGTAGAATAGGCCGCATCCGGCTGCGTAATCATTGGGCACCAATAAACATCATTACCGTCAGGTGAAAAAATGGCTGTGCTATGTAATCCCCAAATAGAAGAAATAATTCCTTGCGCGAAAATCTGCGGAGTTTTACCGGGAGGCGGTTGACCAAGATAATCTCCCCGCAAATCCGGAAATTTAATTGGACTTTCATCAGCCTTGTTATCGATAAGAATCTTTTTAATTGTCGCGAATCCTTTCTCGTCGGCAATATTAAACGGAGATTGTCCCATAAGATTTCTAATATTAATATCAGCCCCTTTTTGAATCAGCATTGAGAGGGCATCCGCTCTTCCATTAAAAGCGGCATAGTGAGCAGGCGTCCATCCACAAGCATCTTTTTCATTTACTTTAAAACCTCTATCAACAAGCTCTGCAATTATTTCTTTTGAACCTCCGCACGCCGCATCGTTAAGAAGGGTTTTAATTGATTTCAAATCAAATCCGGAATCTGTTATTAAATGGAAAAGACGCGCTAAACCTTTTTGAACAGATGAAGATACTAAGTCCAATAGAATATTATTTTGCTTAGGAAGTTCCGCCTTATGATCGAGCAAAATATCAACAACGGGTTTGTTTCCCCTCCATGCAGCAAGACTAAGAGCGCTGTGTCCGGAATTGTCAATTGAGTTAACATCGGCACTGGCCTCAAGAAGAACTTTTATAACTTCAGTGCCGCCCCGTTCTCTTGCCCCAAGGACAAGGGCGGTTCTACCATAATTGTCTTTTAATTCAAGTTTAGCGTCATACTTAACCAGGACTATTACTATATCGACAATTCCATATTGTGCAGCAAGGTGAAGCGGCGTGTGATTTTCATTATCCAAAGCGTCAATATTTGCGCCTTTCTCAATTAGTAAAGAAGCGCCTTCAATATGATTACGAACAGCCGCATAATGCAAAGGAGTACTTAAATCGGTTTCCTGCGCATTTACATCGGCACCTTTTTCAATTAAGTATTTTTGTACTTCCAAATGCTTGCCTGAAGAAGCAAAATGCAAAGGTGTAGTACCGTTTTGATTTTTCAAATTTACCAGCCCGGCATTTTTCTCAACCAGTTCTTTTACTTTTTCTAAGTTGCCTGTTCTTGCTGCATCAAAAATATCCTGTGCGGAAATTTGTGAAGAGGGAAGGAATACCAAAGCTGTATTTACTATTAAAAAAATCATAAATCTTTTCATTTTACCTCTCCTTCAATTTTCATTCTATGGCATTAAAAATCTTGATTAGTCTTTGATTGGGGATGACGTTTGAAATATGCATGGTGATGAACACGACAAAATAATTTTCTTAATTTTGAATCCCTTTAATCGATTATTATAGTGTACAAGATATTTGCGATCAAGAATTTTCACTTGAATAACTGCATATATGACGCTCTATTAATTCGATTGGTTAGGTGTAAGAAAAATTCTTTTATTAAGCGGTCGAATTTGTTCGTGAGTGGTAATAGAGATAGTTTATACTATTAAATTTTCCCCGTGATAACTTATCGCTTTGTTTTACACTTAGAGGATTGAAAATATATTTCAATTTTCAAATCCTCTAAGCTTAATTCTAAATACTATTGCAGCAAAACCATCTTTTTAACATCCAGGTGGTCGTCTACCATCAACTGATAGAAATAGATTCCGCTTGAGAGGTTTGCGGCATTAAATATATACTCATGTATACCTGCATCCTGTGTCTCATTAATTGCTTCGATAACAGTCTCTCCCAAAAGATTTGTAATATTCAATTTCACATTTGTCTGTGATTTTAAGGCGTACTTTATTGTTGTTGAAGGATTGAACGGATTCGGATAGTTTTGAAAAAGATTAAAACCTGTTGGATTGTATTGCCCGTTTTTAACATCGGTATTGACATCATTTTTCACACATCGAACAGATAGTGCATCATCAGGATGAAATCCTCCAATAATCATTTCTGCATTATCATAACTTAGTTTAATTCCTGCCACTTCCGGATGATTCGGAACCGACTCATCGGTCGATGTAATAAAAGCGCAATAATCGCCCTTCCATTGAAATTCTTGCCAAAAGGCATACATTCCTGCCGGGAGGGCAGTAAATCCGCTTTCATTTGTAGCGCCGGTATTGGGTGCAACCCAATGACTATTACCGGCTTCCTTAAGTTTTCCGCCGGCAGTTTCTAATCCACCTAAATAATCAGCAAGTTCCTGCCATTCAGCTTTACTGGGTAAATGCCAGCCATCCGGTGCAATTCCCTGCACATTGCTCGGATTGGTATTACTGCTTGCCGCGCCTTTCATTACAGCTTGTGAGGAATATAACCTTCCATATATCGAAACATTAGCCGTGTCGTTATCATATTCGAAATATGAAATTGGTGTTCCGTCGCTGTAATGAGTGCTTCTTAAATTTTCAGCCATCCAAATCTGATTGCCGATTTTTATTGTCTTATATTTATTGCCATCGTAATCTGTAACGGTAGATGTATCTGTTATCAAATTGTAAATAACACTTGCATCCACCCAATAAGGATTACCGCCTGCAGCATCCGGCATCCATGCTTCGAAGAAGAAATACTTTCCATCGCGAGAAAATGTTGGTTGTATTACATCGCCAGAATTGATTATTTGTCCGACATTAATAGGCGCTGCCCATGAATCGTCGGAGTTTCGTTTACTAATATAAATATCGGTATTGCCAAATCCGCCGGAGCGTCTCGATGCAAACATTATAAATTTCTCCTCAGGATCAATGTAAGGAGTATAATCCAATGCAGAACTACAAATGGCTGTTAATTTTTCCGGCGATTGATATTGACCGTTCACAAAACGCCAAAAATATATATCTTCCGAACCGTCTGGCGAGGTCAGCTCGGTATAAAGGTTTCCGTTATCTGCAATCGAAAATTGTAATCCGGATGAATAACCGGAAGGGAAAGGAATATTTAATGCAGCTGGGGAAGACCACACACCGTTTGTTCTTGTAACTCTATGATATAAACCGCTCGGTCGTATTGAAAAAAAATATAATGTGTCTTTGCTGCGCGAAAAGAGCGGGTTGTTGTTTTCGTAGTTGTTATTTGAGAACGGAGCTTTTTTAGGAGTAGTCCATTTGCCGTCAACACATTCCGTAAACCATATTTCCACCCTACCCGGATTGAACCGGTATATGGCGTAATACATTTCATTCCCATCAGGGGAAAATGTAGGTGTGCCGTGATATTGCCACTCGCTGTTAGCCGCAAGGCTGTCCGGCACTAATCTAACCGGGGTATTGCCCGGAGGTGTTTGACCAAGGTATGGTTGGCATTGCGCCATCGATTCTACCGAAAAGAAAAGAATAGTAATCGCAATGATAAACAAATTGCGGATTGTTAATGTTTTTTTCATAATTTGCCTTCTGATTAAAAGAGTTTTAAAATATTTTTTTATCCTATTTTTGAAATCAATTATGTGTTAATAAGAACAACCATAAGACGAAGCATTTTATCTATTGTAATAGAACCATTTTTTTTATCTCCTGAAATTTCCCTGCAACCAATTGATAGAAATAGATTCCGCTTGAAAGATTAGAAGCATTGAAAGTAACTTCATAATTTCCTGCTGGTTTTTCTTTGTTTACCAGAGTCACAACTTCTCTTCCAAGTATATCATATATCTTTAACGTAACATGTTGTAGAGACGCCATATATGGCGTCTCTACGGCGGCTATGGAAAATTTAATTGTTGTTGAAGGATTGAAAGGATTCGGGTAGTTTTGAAAAAGATTGAAACCTGTTGGATTGGATTGTTCGTCTTTTACATCGGTAATCAAATCATAAATAACACTTGCATCAACCCAATATGGAGTATATCCATAATCTCCGGTTTTTAAAGTAGTAAAGAAAAAATATTTTCCATCTGGAGATATTTGTGGTGTCCCGTCTTCCTCGGCAGTGTTAATTTTTGCTCCAAGATTGATCGGGTCGCTCCATGTACCGTCCTGATTCTTGTTACTTATATATAAATCATGCAATCCGTATTCATCTGTTCTTTTAGATTCGAAAATCATGAACCGCTCATCCGGATCAACGTATCCAACTACTTCTCCGACATTTGAATTAATCGGCAGACCTATATTTTCCGGTTGGATATATTGCCCGTCAACCAATTCTGTTTTATATATATCGGCGGAGGACCAGATATCAGGATTAGCGAGGCTGCTATCCAGCATTGCGAAATAAACGTTTTTATTTTTGGTAATATAAAACGATGTTACTCCCGCTGAGTTTGCGGGAAGCGGAATGTTTAATGCATCCGGTTCCGACCATCCTGTTTCGGTTCGTGTAACACTGAAAACGAATCCGCCCTGTCTTTGTGAATAGAAATATAACGTGTCGTTACTTTGCAAAAACATTGGATTACCGTCGAATGTATTTGTCGAAAAAGGAGCTTTAGTAGGTTCTGTCCATTGCCCGTTAACACACTTCGTGTACCATATCTCGTGAGTTTCGGTGCTTGAAAAGTATTTTACAAAATACATTTCATCGCCATCGGGAGAAAACATCGGGGCGCTTCTCCACCACCAATTACCGTTTGCTTTATATGAATTATTCGGAGCAAATCTTACCGGAGTAATATCCGGAGGTGTTTGACCAAGGTATGGTTGACATTGAGCTATCGAGTCAACCGAAAAAACAAGAATGGCAAATGCCACGGTAAACAAGAAACACGTAATTAATATTTTTTTCATTTTCCACCAATTGTTTTATAGAATTTTAATCAGTTTTTCACATACCGAACAGCAAATGCAATTCCCGATGTTTTGTCAATCGGGCTAACTTCTGAAATTACATTTGCGGACGTATTGTACAAATAAACGCAATACGGATCTTGAGCGTTATTTGCCGAACCCCAACATGAACCATGTTTACCTAAATCATAATAAACACCGTCGGGTCCACGGAAGCCTCCGGCAACAGCGGAAAACCCCGAGGAGTTTGTTGCGCCTGTATTGGGGCTATTCCAATGAGCTGTTCCGCTTTCTTTTAAATTTCCACCGGCAACATTAGCTCCGCCATTTGAATTAATTAACTCTTCCCATTCCTCTTGTGTTGGTAAATGCCACCCGGTTGGAGTTGCCTTAACTGCTGCCGGCCAGGTATACAATTTACCATAAATTGTTGCGTTATTATTGTCGTTGTCATAAGTATATACTTCTTGCAGAGTTTGCCCACTGGCATCTTTTGTTGCTTTGAAATTTTCTATCATCCAATAGTTGCTGCCAATCTTTTTTACTTTATAAATGTTGCCTTCCACATCGGTAAACAGACTGTCGGGCGATGGCTTTAGTTGGGCAATAGAATCATCTTTTGAGCATGCCAATAGAAAAATTGCAGTACAGAGAAGAATACATAATTTTAATGTGCGCATAACTTTATTATCTCCATTTTTAATAAAAGAATATTAAGCTTCGATTTCCTTCCCATGCCGGATTACGCAACCGTAATTTTTGGAAGCGCTATCACCACATTCGCTTTTTCAATTATTGGTAACTGATTTGACGAAAAACTAAACGAAACGAAGTGCGTAAAAAACACTATTTCCCCAAACGGTTCAAATTGTTCGTGAGAGGTATGAAATAAGTAAAATTGTTTGAAAAGAATGGAGGTAAATTTTTACCTTTCTTATATGACAAATCAAATTTGTTTATAACCAGGAATCAAAAATGTTTTTAAGATTTAACTGAAAATGAAATCTCCCAACTTTCGTGATAAAATATTTTCGAACCGTAAACGGTTGTTTTG
>JAZDFC010000084.1:0-171202 GCA_043808235.1 bacterium | reverse complement strand
ATGAAATCTCCCAACTTTCGTGATAAAATATTTTCGAACCGTAAACGGTTGTTTTGGCTTGGTCATTCGCTGTTTTGGATAATGGTTACACTTGAGACAACAATTGTATTCCCTAATTCGGTGGAATCGTTTAAAGCATTTTTGCTCTTATTGATAATCGGTCTTGAAGGTTATCTGATAACATATTTTTTACGGATTATTTATAAAAAATATTTATGGCATAGATTTAAAATACTGGCATTAGTTGTTTTGGCTTTCATTTATTCGCTTATAGGAGGCATGTTATGGGCGTACATAACAATTTTAATAAACAGTATATTTACCGGTGAATCTATTATAACTCCCCTATTTATTTTAGTTCAGTTAATATCGTTTAATTATACAACAATTTTTCTTTGGAGCTGCCTTTATCTTGGCTATAAAATATGGGAAGAGTGGAATAATCAAAAACTCCAATTAGAGAAAGAGCGGGCGCTTTTAAGAACGTCGCAGTTGGAAGCGCTGAAATACCAGTTGAATCCGCATTTCCTTTTTAATACGCTTAACTCTGCGCGTACATTAGTCAGGGTTGATCCTCCGTTAGCGCAGGAAATGCTAACTCAAATTTCCGAATTTCTGAGATATTCATTATCTGAAGGGAAAAAAAACTCTGTTCCCCTTGCAAGGGAGGCGGAGGCAATAAATACTTATTTGGATATAGAAAAAATCCGTTTCAAAGACAACCTGATGATAGAATATCAAATGGATCCTCGCGCTGAAAACTTTGAGATACCGGTATTCTTAATTCTGCCGTTAGTTGAAAATGCAATTAAGCACGGAATGAAGACTACGACTATTCCGTTAAAAATATTATTGAAAGCTGAAATTGTCGACGGGTATTTACAAATCGAAGTGGCGAATACCGGGAAATGGATTGAATCTCCTGTGAATGAAATGGACAACAACACCGGGACGGGATTACAAAACGTCCGGAAGAGATTGGAGAATTCTTATCCCGGCAATTATCATTTTGAAATTATTAAAGAAGAGAATTTGATCCGTGTCGTTATGAAATTAAAGATGAATTCAAGGTAGTAAAAAAATGGAAAAACTTAGGGCGCTGATAGTTGATGATGAAGAGTTGGCAAGGATCGGTTTAATGCAAATGCTTGAGAAATTTCCTTCGGTAAAAGTAGTTGGAGAAGCATCGAATATTAAATCAGCTGCAAGTATTATTGCTGAAATAAAACCGGAAGTGATTTTTTTAGATATTGAATTTCCGGGAGAATCCGGATTTGATCTTCTTGATAAAATTGACGACTCGGCGAAAATTGTTTTCGTTACCGCGTTCGATGAATTCGCGATACGGGCATTTGAAGTAAACGCATGCGACTACCTTCTTAAACCGGTAAGTCCGAAACGATTGGAGAGGACTCTTCAACGACTTGAATCAAAGACGGAAACAACTCAGCGCCCGGCTGCGAGATTTAATTATGATGATCAGATTTTTATAGCGATAAATTATAAATATTATTTTGTGATGATTCACAACATATTAAGAATTTCCTCGGCGGGGAAATATTCGGAATTATTGACAACCGGTAAAATAAAAGGACTGGTAAAAAAGACAATGCATGAATGGGAGGATTGTCTTCCGGAAAAACAATTTATTCGTATTCATAGATCAACAATAATCAATATAGAATTAGTTGAAAAGATTATGAAGGATAGCAATGCAAACCATCGGGTATTTCTAAAAGGGAGCGATGAGACATATTCCATCAGCAGGAGGTATGCAGCGCAGATAAAAAAGAAAATGGCTCTATAATGAAAGCCGTTGTTCACGTAAGATTGAATTCCAACAATTTTTATTGAATTGTTTTTTTGCTTTGTACAAACTAATACAACTATATAATTTTTATACAACCACTAAATGCTTAGTTCTATTGACTTTACGGGATTCATGCAAAATAAATTAACAGTAGCGCAACAAAGTTATGTATAGAATTATGACAGTAAAGGATAAAAATACAGTTTTTTTTGTGGCACGTTCATTGAGCAATTAACAGCGATTAACAAATACGAGGTAATGAAATGCAAAAGAGAATTTTATTGATCGACGACGAACCTTCGTTAAGAAGATCCTTATCGTTGGGACTTAACCAGCGAGGAATTGATGTTGAGCTTAGTGAAAACGGAATGAACGCTCTTAAGAAAATCGATCTATATAAGAAAAACGATATAAATCTTGATTCGGTTGTTGTTGATATTCAATTGCCGGATATTGATGGGATAAAACTTGGCAAAATCATCAAATCAATGTACCCGGACACGGGCATTATTTTTATTACGGGGTATGCCGATAAATTGGAAGAGACTGAAATTGACGAACTAAAAATTGATGCATTCCTGCAAAAACCGTTTGATACAGATGATCTTACTTATGAAATAAACCGCATCATGGAAAAACGCTCTAAAGCTGCACCGTTTAAAGAGGAACCAAAAGAAATTCAAAAAACAGTTTCTGCTTATGCGTTATTGCGTGTTAATCCGGCGGAAGATTTCTTCGAGGTTTATAAAAAATTGTACTTTATGGAAAACGTTCTTTACTGCGATGCAACACGCGGTGATATTGATATTTTCTTATTACTGCAGGCCGATTCGATTGACAAATGTAAAGACATTTTCGAAAACGAAATTAAAACGATTGACGCAATTACTTACGCAGAACTATTGCCCGTAGGTGTTCCGGTAATGACTGACAGCATCAAAGAAATTATCAACTCAGTTGGTGTGTCGCTTGCAAGTGAAATACCGAGCCTCGGTGCTGTCCGCGATTCGAAACATTCCGTATGCTCATATGTTTTAGCGGAAGTAGAAAGAGAAAAACTCGATGATATTTATCCGGTTCTCAAATTGACCGAGAATGTTGTTTACTGCGATTTCATCAACGGCAAATATAATTTGATAATGATGATAAGCGGAACACATTTCACGCAGATCGATAAGTTCGTTGAAAATAAACTCGTTAACTTGAACGGAGTTGTAAAAATTAAGAAGTACCCTATCATAAATATTTATGAGATGTAAAAAAATACTAGTTAAATTCTTGATAAAATCTTGGGGAAAATTTACGAATGACGGACACTGAAATCGAGAAACGCCCGGGCATACCCGATTTTAAAATCGACCTGGTTAACAAACGTCACCAGCACGGATCGCTGATACCGCTGCTGCAATCCGCGCAGGACTCGTACGGATATATTCCGGAAAAAGTTATTTTTTATATCAGCGAATTAGTAGGAATTCCCGCCGCCGATATTTACGGCGTAATCACCTTCTATGCTCAATTCAGATTAAAACCTCTCGGAAAAAATTTAGTTCGCATTTGCGAAGGAACCGCATGCCATGTTAACGGCGCAAAAAGTATTCTTTCCGTCCTCCAGGATGAACTTGGAATTTCCGTTGGCGAAACAACCGATGACGGAATTTTCAGTTTGCAATCCGTTGCATGTTTGGGATGCTGTTCGCTTGCGCCGGTAATTATGATTAACGGGGACACGCACGGCAATCTTACGATGGACAAAATCAAAAAGATAATTAAGAAATATAAAACCGAAGAAAAAATACCGGTACAATCATGAAAACAATAAAAGTCGGTTTGGGTACCTGCGGAATTTCTGCCGGCGGGGAATTAGTCTATAATAAACTAAAAGAAGAAATTGAATCCAGGCATCTCGATATCGATTTGAAAGAAACCGGCTGTATGGGTATGTGTTATGAAGAGGCGTTAGTTGAAATCGAAGATGGTGATCAGAATTTTCTTTATTCGAAAGTTACAGTTGATAAAGTTGGCCGCATAGTTAACGATCATCTCATAAACAATAAGCCTGTAATCGAATGGATAATTAAAAGCAATGATATTTGTAAAGAAGATGCCTTCCTGAAAAATCAAAAAAGAATTGTACTTCGCAACTGCGGTGTAATTGATCCTACTTCAATTGATGAGTACATTGTGCACGACGGCTATAAAGCAATTCAATCTGTTTTGAAAAATTTGTCTCAGCAAGATGTCATAGATACAATGATTAAATCCGGATTGCGTGGAAGAGGCGGCGCCGGATTTTCAACAGGTATGAAATGGAAATTTGCGAGCCAGGAAAAAAGTGATAAAAAATATTTGATCTGCAATGCTGACGAAGGCGACCCCGGCGCATTCATGGATAGAAGCGTTCTTGAGGGCGATCCGCACTCGGTGCTCGAAGGAATGATGATTGCCGCATTTACCATCGGTTCCGATGAGGCTTATATTTATTGCCGCGCCGAGTATCCTCTCGCAATAAAAAGATTGAGAACTGCAATTAAACAATGCAAAGAAAGAGGATTCCTCGGCAATAACATTTTTGGTTCAGGCATGAACCTTGAAATTAAAATTAAAGAAGGCGCAGGCGCATTTGTTTGCGGTGAAGAAACCGCACTTATGGCTTCGATTGAAGGCAAACGAGGTGTTCCGCGACTTCGTCCTCCGTTTCCTGCTCACAAAGGATTGTGGGGAAAGCCAACAAACATTAATAACGTAGAGACCTACGCAAATGTGCCGTGGATTATTAATAATGGCTGGGAACAATATGCCGCACTCGGAACAGAGAAAAGCAAAGGCACAAAGGTTTTTGCACTCGCGGGAAAAATCGTTCGAAGCGGATTAGCCGAGGTTCCAATGGGAATGACAATCAACGAAGTGGTTTTCGATCTCGGCGGGGGAATCAAAAACGGGAAAAAATTCAAAGCTGTGCAGATGGGCGGACCTTCGGGCGGATGTATTCCTGCAAGTATGGGCGATCTTAAGATTGATTACGATGAAATCGTTCGAACAGGCGCTATCATGGGTTCCGGAGGTATGATCGTTTTAGATGAAACCACATGCATGGTTGATCTCGCGAGATACTTTTTGAATTTCACCCAGAACGAATCGTGCGGTAAATGTACATTTTGCCGGATTGGAACGAAACGAATGCTTGAAATATTGGAACGGATTTGTGACGGAAAAGGAAAAGAATCCGACATCGATTTACTGCAGGATCTTGCACTTAAGATTAAAAACAATAGTTTGTGCGGATTAGGACAATCAGCGCCGAACCCGGTACTTACTACAATTCAATATTTTAGAGATGAATACGAAGCGCATATTAAAGACAAAAAATGTCCGGCACATAGTTGTGCATCATTAATAACATATACCATTGATGAACACAAATGCAAAGGCTGCATGTTGTGTATCAAGGCGTGTTCGGCAAATGCAATTACGGGAAGCAAAAAAGTTGTTCATACAATCAACCAGGAACTGTGCATCAAATGCGGAAAATGTTTTGATGTTTGCAACCTGGATGCGGTCATTAAAAACTAATTTCCTTACGGGATATACACTATGGAAAAAATAAAAGTAACCATCAATAATATTGAAGTTGAAGCAACCTCCGGTAAAACAATTTTGGAAACCGTTCACGAAAATAATATAGATAAGATACCCACGTTGTGTCACGATAAAAGACTCGAACATTTTACATCATGTTTTATGTGTGTTGTGGAAATTGAAGGGATGAACAAACTCGTGCCGTCTTGCGCAACTGTAATCCGTGATGGAATGAAAATTAAAACAAACAGCGCTGCTGTAATAAGTGCGCGGAAAACCGCACTCGAACTTTTATTCTCAAATCACTATGCTGATTGTATTGGTCCGTGCAAAGATAATTGTCCCGCAGGAGTTGATGCGCAGGGGTACATTGCCTTAGCTTCGATGGGCAAATACCGCGAAGCGGTAAAACTTGTGAAGGAAAACAACCCGCTTCCGCTTTCTATTGGTAGAGTGTGTGTGCGTGATTGTGAAGTTGCTTGCCGTAGAAATATGGTTGACGAACCGGTAGCATGTAATTACTTGAAAAGATATATCGCCGATTATGATAAACATGATAAATGGACGCCGGAAATAAAACCGCTAAAGAATAAAAAAGTCGCAATCATCGGCGGGGGACCTGCTGGTTTAACTTGTGCATATTATCTTGTTAAGGAAGGGTATTCACCTGTAATTTATGAAAAACTTCCGCATCTTGGTGGAATGCTTCGTTATGGAATTCCCGAATACCGGTTACCAAAAAATGTTATGGATGATGAGATATACTGGATACTCGATCTTGGTGTTGATACAAAAATGAATACCGAGCTTGGAAAAGACTTCAGTATTCATGAATTGATGGAATCCGGTTATGATGCAGTGTTTGTTGGAGTTGGAGCTCATAAAGCTTCGGCAATGGGATTGAAAGACGAATACAGCATCAAAGGAATTTTTGGCGGAATTGACTTTCTTCGTATGATTGAGACCGACGGTATTCCCCAATTAAAAGGGACAGTTATTATTGTTGGAGGAGGAAACACGGCAATTGATGCAGCGCGCACAGCATTACGATGCGGAGCCGATAGTGTTAAAATTGTTTACCGCAGAAGTATAAAAGAAATGCCTGCGCATCACGAAGAAATTGAAGCCGCGCAAAAAGAAGGCGTTGAAATTTTGTTCCTTACGAATCCCAAAAGTATAATTGCTGAAGACGGAGTTTTAAAAGGGATCGAATGTTTAAAACAGCGACTGGAACAGGTGAAACCGGGCGAAAGACCGCAGCCGGTTCCAATAGAAGGCTCGGAGTACATCATTGACTGCGATTATTTGATAAGCGCCATCGGGCAGAAAGTTGATACAACATTTGTAAATTTGGATGCAGGCTGTATACTTGAAAAATGGGGAACTGTCTCGGTCAACAAAAAGACTTTTGAAACATCGGTGCCCGGTGTATTCGCCGGCGGTGATGTTGTTACAGGTCCGCTAACTGCAATCAGTTCAATCGGGCAGGGCAAACGTGCTGCTCAATCAATAATGGATTACCTCGAATTTGGCAAAGTAAGAGAGACCGAAGATGCATATTTGAGTTTTCGTCATCGCTTTGGTGAATTAACAGAGAGAGAGTTTTCGCACGTTAAAAAAACAGCCCGTGAGAAAACTGCAGAACTTATTGCAACAGACAGAGTATGCACGTTCGACGAAGTTGAGCAGACAATCACAAAAGAACAATTATTAATCGAATGCGAAAGATGTTTGGAATGCGGCTGCCCGGAATATAATGATTGTATACTGCGAAAGTATGCCGAGGAATATCGTATTAATATTAACGATTATATCGGGGAAATTAAAAAATATACTGTAGATAAGAGACATCCCTTCATATCCTTCGATCCAAATAAATGTATCAATTGCGGAAAATGCGTTCGCACATGTTCTGAAATTTTACAGGTCGCCGCCCTCGGATTTGTCTATCGCGGATTCAAATCGGTTGTAAAACCCGCGATGGAGAAACCCCTGCTCGAAACAAATTGCATCGCATGTGGTAACTGCATCGATGTTTGTCCGACCGGCGCAATCAGTGAAAAATTTCCATTTAAAATTTTAGGAACAATGCCGAAGGAAGATCATGAAACGGTTTGCGGTTTCTGCGGCGTGGGATGCAAAGTAAATTTCAAGACTATTACAAATGATATTTTCTATGTTTCCAATTCTACGGAAGCAATTCAAGATTCACACAATAAAGGATATCTCTGTAGCAAAGGAAGATTCGGGCACCGTTATCTGATGGAGAAAAACCGTGTGCTTAGTCCGGTGATAAGAAAAGATAATTTGGTATATGATGTTAAGCTGAACGAAGCTCTCGATTACGCAGAAAGTAAAATCAATGATATTATAAAAAAATACGGCACTGACTCGGTAGCAGTATTCGCTTCACCAAAACTCTCGAACGAAGAATTATATCTGCTTCAAAAATTTGCGAGAGCCGGATTAAAGACAAATAACATCGCAAGTTTTTCAAATCTGTTTGCCGAAAAAGATTTGAACGGACTTAATGAATCACTCGGTGTTACAATTTCCACAACTACTATGGACAAACTCGAAAACGCCGATGTGATTGTTGTTATCAACTCGAATCTATCGTATGAATATCTTCCACTTGAACTCAAAATAAAAGATGCTCAGAAAAGAGGAACACAGCTTGTCGTCATTAATTCATCCGAAGTCAAATTAACGCGCGACGCCGATTTGTGGATCGATAGTAAAAAGGGGACGAATACACTTCTTCTCAATACTTTGATGAAAGAATGCATCGATAATAATTCTATTGATAAACAATTCATTGCAGCGAATACAACGCGATTCGAAGAATTTTACGAGGGTATAAAAAATATTTCCCGCGAAGAAGCAATGGATCTTATTCATATTGATGTTGAAAAGTACATTTCACTTTATAAATTAATTGGTAATAAAGAGTCGAAAATAATTTTCATTTACAATCTCGATTCAACCCGTGAGCGCTCTGTTAACGACTTGAAAGCAATTGGAAACTTCCTTTTGATGAGCGGCAGAATCAAAAAAGAAAACAACGGTATTATTCTCTTACGAGACAATTCGAACGCGGCAGGTTTGCACGATATGGGTGTTACTCCGGAATATTTGCCGGGATATGTGAAGGCAAGCGACGAATCATTGATTGATGAAATTAACAAAGCATGGAATGATGATTTGAAGACAATCTTCAAACCGGTGAATATCGAAGAAAAATTGAAACGCGGTGAAATTAAAGCAGCATTAATTTTTGGCGAAGACCCTTATTCCGATCAAAGTAATAGAAAATATTTCAGCGAGATGGAATTCCTTTTGGTCAGCGACGCATTCAACACCCCAACTTTGCTCGAGGCTGACGTTGTTCTCCCGGCAGTAACTCACATTGAACAGGAAGGAACATATACCAGATGCGATCACACTTTACAGTTCAGTAAAAAGGTTGTTGAAGGCTATTTCCCTGAAATGAATTGGGAGTTTATTTCTTTGCTTGCTCAACGGTTCGGCAACGGCTTCACCTTCGCACATAGGGAAGAATTGGTTGATGAGATAAAACAAATTAACCGATTATTTAAGAACGCAATGCACAACAGATCATGGATTACCGATTGTCAGGCGGAAATTGTAAACAGGAAAATGCCATTCGCGGTTTATGATATCGATTTAACAACATTTGAGCCGATAAAACCTGCAATACTTTTCCCCGAAAACTATTACATTAGCGGTATAAAAATGCAGATAGTTTAGTATTTATGACACATACGACAAATTACAAATTGATTTACGAACTATTCGATTCAGTTGTAATTTTCGATAAAAACGACCGCGTAGTTTTTGAAGGACGCCTTATTAAGGAATTGCTCGATAATTATTCCATTGATGTGCACAAAATCACTCCCGGTCAAATTCCTCACGATCAAAATGAAAAACTGTTAATTGCCTCGCTCGCTGCAGTTGATTCCAACCTCGAACCACTCTCATTTAAATTCCCGGTATTTGAGGATGAGTTTATTCTATTTCCTGTCGGATTCGATAACCAGCCGCAAGTTATTCTTACTCTTAAAGAAAAATTTTGTCAGATTACTCAAATCGAACATGATTTAAAAGAGCGAGTAAAGGAACTTCAGTGCTTATATAATGTGAGTAAAGAATTAGAAATATCCAGACCTCTCGATGAATCATTTCAATTATGCGTGCCGCATGTTCATTCAGCCTTTCAATACCCGGATGATACACTGATTTATTTTAGAGTTTATAAAAAAGATTACGGCGATACCAATTGGGATGAGAGTACAATTTGTGCAGCGCTTGATGCCGAGATAATTGCAAATGGGAAAAAAGCCGGTGAAGTCAAAGTCCTCTTAAAAAACAAAAGGGGATTTCTCGAAGAAGAAAAGAAGATGCTCGATGAAGTCGCTTTGAAGTTTTCGCGCGCCATCGAAGAAGCCGAGAAATCAGTTAACATTGAGAAGCAGCAGAAAATATTGCTTGCAAAGAATGAAGCATTGCTAAGATTAACCAACGATTGCAACAGGAAGCAACAGAAGCTGCGTACATTTTTCAGCGCGATTACGGATAAAATTGTGGTTATCGACCGCGACTTTGAAATTATAATGTCGAACAAAGAAGAAATTGGCGATTCAGGAAAATGTTATAATAAATTATTCGGGCTGAACAGTCGCTGTGAAAAATGTCCGACTCTTAAAACATTTGAAACCGGTGAGAATAATATGGTGCAGCAGGAAACCGGCGAGAAATATTTAACGCTTCGATCCTACGCAATTCTTGATGAAACTGGTTCCGTTGATAGAGTGCTTGAGGTTTGCCGTGATATCACCGAGCAAAAAAAGATGGAAGTGCAAATGATTCAATCGTATAAACTGGCGTCGCTGGGAAAATTAGTCGCCGGTGTTGCGCACGAAATCAATAATCCCAACACCTTTATCCTCGGCAATCTGAAAATTATCCAGGAAGCATTTCATGATATCTTTCCGGTGCTCGAAGAACATCGCAAACAAAATCCAGATTTAAAAATCGCAAGATTGGATTACGGTATTTTCAAAGAGAACATTTCCACACTCGTTGAGGATATGATAAACGGCGCTAACCGCACCAAAAAAATTGTAAACGATTTGAGAAACTTTGCCAAGAAGGATGAAGATACTTTTACCGATGACGTTGATTTGAACGACATTATTAAAAACAAGCTCACACTCACGAGTAAGCATGTTAAAAAATACGCAGAACTCGAAATTGAATTGGCGGATAACCTCCCAACATTCAAAGGCAACTTGAACAAACTTGAACAGGTAATTTTGAATTTTGTGATGAATGCATCCGAAGCGATTGAGGGTGATAAAGGCGTTATCAAAATTCGAACGGTTTATGACGAACAAACGAACGAAGTACTGCTGATTGTTGAAGATAACGGCTGCGGCATTGATGAACCTACGCTGAAGAAGATTTTTGATCCATTCTTTACAACCAAACGTAATTCGGGTGGAACTGGTTTGGGACTTTCAATCAGTTACGGAATAATTAAAGACCATAACGGCAGGATCGAAGTTGAATCAAAACCCGGCATCGGAACAAAATTTACAATAAGAATCCCGGTGAAACAAAATTTATGAAACTCCCGAAAATTTTACTAATCGACGATAACCAGGCTGTCCTCAATTTTTTGAAAGTATTTCTTTTGCAAACCGGGAAATATGAAACACATATTCTTCAGGACAGCACTAAAGCATACTCGCTGCTCGGCAGTGAAAAATTTGACGTGCTTTTACTTGATATGGATATGCCAGAAGTGACCGGCCTCGATATACTCAAGCATATCTCAGAAAATAAAATACAAATTGTTACGATTGTACTTACAGGCGTCGAAGATATCGACCTGGCCATATCCGCAATGAAACTTGGAACCTATGATTATATTCTGAAGCCGATTGAAGAAGAAAAATTAATTAACTCGATTGAAGCATCGCTTGAGTCGGTAAAAACTGTCAAAGATGAGATTGATATATTGCAAGCTTTTTCCCTTGAAGGACTGAAGTACATGGATGTTTTTAGGGAAATCCTTACTAATGATGAAAAAATGATAAAGATATTTCACTATGTGGAAAAGTTTGCGATGACCGATAATAGTGTTTTGATTTGGGGTGAGAGCGGAACCGGGAAAGAATTAATTGCGCAGGCAATTCATAAAATCAGCAACAGGAGAGATAAAAAATTTATAGCAGTTAATGCAGGCGCATTTGCACAAGAATTGTTTTCGTCGGAATTCTTCGGTCATGATAAAGGTGCTTTCACGGGAGCGTCGGCGGATAAAATTGGTTTTATGGAAGAAGCTAACGGCGGCACATTATTTCTTGACGAGATAGGCGAACTTTCGCTGCCTATACAAGTTAAGTTACTGAGGGTTTTACAGGATGAAGAATTTTATCGCCTCGGTTCAACAAAGAATATAAAAGTTGACGTAAGAATTATTGCGGCTACGAATAAAAATTTATTCGAAGAAATAAAAAACGGAAATTTCAGGAAGGACTTATTCTTCAGATTGAACATTAATTCAATAAGTCTCCCGCCTCTGCGTGAGAGGAAAGGTGATATCGAATTATTGGCGAACTATTTTCTTACGAAGTTCAATAAAAAATATGACAAGCAGGTGGAAAGAGTATCTGCCACGGTTTTAAATTCATTTTATTCATACACTTTCCCCGGCAATGTTCGCGAACTGATGAACCTTATCAATAGTGCAATCATTGTTGAGACTGGAAATGAACTGCGGAAAAAATCACTGCCGAATTATTTTCTAGAGAATAATGGGAATTACGCTGTGATTGATAACGATATAATTCCGCCTTCGCTTGAAGAAATTGAAAAAACGCATATAAAACGAGTTCTAGATTTCACTAATCAAAACAGAACCAAAGCCTCTGAGATACTTGGGATAACAAGAGTCAACTTGATTGCGAAAATAAAGAAGTACAAATTGAATTAGAGAGACAATTAACATATTAATTAATGAAATCATATAACCATTAAGCCATTCAGCTATTTAGCTATACTCAATTATATCCAGCTTTTTTAATATTTTAACAGCACAATTTTTAGAAAATTAAATGAAAGAATATATGGTACTTAAAACACAATTGGCAATTATTGGCGCCGGACCCGGCGGTTACGCGGCGGCATTTCTTGCCGCAGACATGGGAATGCAAGTTACATTAATTGATAAGGAAATTAATCCCGGCGGCGTTTGTCTGTACCGGGGATGCATACCTTCGAAAGCGCTGCTTCATGTTGCAAAATTAATTCATGAAGCGGAAGAAGCTCATAAATGGGGTGTTACATTCGGTAAACCTGAAATTGATATTGACAAACTCCGCACATTCAAAAGTAATGTTGTGAAAAAACTTACCGGGGGATTGGGTCAATTAGTTAAGCAGAGAAAAATTAATTACTTACAAGGAACGGCTTCATTCACAAATTCAAATATGCTTCATGTTCAAAAAGCAGGCGGCGGAACAGAGGAAGTTAATTTTGATAAAGCAATTATCGCAACCGGTTCAATTCCAATCATGGTCCCGGGATTATCAATCAACTCTCCGAATCTCATTGATTCAACCGGCGCTCTTGAATTGGAAAATATTCATGAAAGATTTCTTGTTATAGGCGGCGGGTATATCGGACTTGAAATGGGTTCGGTATATGCTGCACTCGGAAGCAAAGTTAACGTCGTTGAAATGATGCCCGGATTATTACCGGGCGCTGATCGCGACCTTGTGAATGTTCTTCAAAAAACACTGGAGCCTAAGTTTGAGAAAATCCACCTCAACACAAAAGTTGTTGAATTGAAAGAAGCAGGAAATAAAATAAAGGTGAAATTGCAGAAAGAAAACGATGAGTTCATCGAAGATGAATTTGATAAAGTGCTGATGTCGGTTGGAAGAAAACCAATAACTGCAGGACTCGGCCTTGAAAACACAAAAGTGAAAATAAACGAACGCGGATACATTATTGCCAATCAACAACAACAGACCGATGACTCTTCAATATTTGCCATTGGAGATATTGTCGGCGGGGTAATGCTGGCTCATAAAGCATCTGCAGAGGGGAAGGTTGCCGTTGAAGTAATTGCCGGACATAAAGCAGCCTTTGAACCAAATGCAATTCCTGGAGTAGTGTTTACCGATCCCGAATTAGCTTGGGCTGGATTAACCGAAACCGAGGCGAAGGAAAAAGGAATTAAAGTTGAAATAACACGATTCCCGTGGGCGGCAAGCGGCCGCGCATTAACTCTCGATAGAACAGACGGATTAACAAAATTAATTATTGATCCCGAAACACAAAGAATTCTCGGTGTTGGATTGGTTGGTCCGGGCGCAGGCGAAATGATTGCCGAAGGCGTACTTGCTATTGAAATGGCTGCGAATGTAAAAGACGTTTCGTTAAGTATTCACCCGCATCCAACGTTATCCGAAACAATAATGGAATCGGCTGAGATGTTTTTCGGAACGGCAACACATGTTTATCGGCCCAAAAGAAAATAAACTTGCTTGTATTATAAACACTCTAAAATTAGTTACTCATTAAAGTCAATTAGTTAATAAACGGGTTCACTATAAAATATATTTCATGAAATATATCTCTGTTCTGATTATTGTTTTACTTTCTTCTCTATCGACGAACGCACAGGATGCGTTCTTTTATAAAGGTCGGGACTACGGCAGTGAATCTTTTTATAATCCGATTTTCGTTATTTTAAATGGCGGGCTGGACATTTTACAAGTGAATAATGAAAGGGACGTGATGAAAATCCCTTTTTATGCCGGTGCAAAAAACGTCTTCAAAAATCTTGTGGACCCCATAACTCCTATTAATAATTATGGCTGGTGGAATTTTATACAAGACCAGGTCCTTCCGGTTTCTTTCAATAAAAACAATGCACAGTATTGGCCGAATTATACGCTGCATCTAATTGGCGGTGGAATGACTTATGCCGCTACCAGGGAGTGGTTTGAATATCACAAATATGATTCTCCCGAATTGTGGACATTATTAACGATGACAGCTTATCACCTGGTGAATGAAGTTGCCGAGAATGGGAGTTATCAGGGAGACAATGTCGATCCAATAGCGGATATTTATCTTTTTGATTTAGGCGGAATAATTTTATTCTCATCGGATGGTGTGAAAAAGTTTTTTGCCGAAACCTTAAATCTTGCAGATTGGTCTTTGCAGCCGTCTATGTCTGTCCGTAACGGCGAGCTTCATAATAACGGACAGTATTTTTCAATCAAATGGCAACTGCCTTATTTCGATAAATGGCATTTTTTTTATTTCTTCGGAACCAACGGTGTTGGCGGACTTTCGTATAAGTATGATGACGGAACTGCTCTATCTGTTGGTATTGGCGCCGCGGCAAGCAAACTTATTACACTTGATGTAGATACTAACAAAAAAACATTGGATCTTGTTTGGAACCTTGGCGTTTTTTATGATAAAAATAATTCTCTGCTCGCAAGCCTATTGCTTACAAAAAGAACCGACTATATGATCAATCTAAATATTTATCCGGGATTTCTGAAATTCGGGGAATTCTCACCCGGGATTTGGACAGCTTATAGCCACGGAGGTAAATTTATTTTTGGAATTACAACTACTTGGTTCCCGGTTGGACTGGCTTATAATACGAAGTGAGACTTGATGCAAGTACTTGATCAAATTTTTTCTCATGGATACTATCGGCAGAAATTTTTTTCGGAACAGCAACTTAAATTTACATATCCACGAGGAAGTAATTATTTTTGACTGCAGCCAAGAAGGAGAATTGAGAATCACTAATAGAGAAATGTTTGGGTAAATCGATTTGAATCTTTAACCATCTCCAAAAATTGCTTTATCATCGGATCGCATTTTATTTCCGATTGACGGATTGGGCGGGCAAGTTGTATTCCGTCAATCGAACGGCAGCGGCTAAGCGCTACGTACACCTGCCCTGAGTCGAATGCGCCGGAGCCGAGATCGATTAATACATTTTGCAATGTTTTGCCCTGACTTTTATGTATCGTTACCGCCCATGCAAGCGTAAGCGGGAACTGTGTGTATTCGCCAATTACTTCGGATAATATTTTATTCTTATCATGATCATAAGTATACCGGTATGTCTCCCAGGTCACCCGCTCAACTAAGTGAATTGATTGTCTGTCGTTATCAATAATTTCAACTCTTATATTCCCATCGTCAATTCCACGTATAATACCGAGACTTCCATTCACCCATCGCTTGCTGTCGTCATTACGGGTGAACATTACATGTGCGCCGACTTTTAATTTTAGATTCATCGGCGAAGGTAGTTTATCCTCATCAAGATTAAACTTGCCGGCAATTTCGCCTGTAAATGTGTATTCCTTCGATTGCAATTTATGCAATTCATTAATATTGATTTGATCCGCGCTATTGTTGGTGCATGTTAAAGTAATATCCGCTTTTTGTCTGCCGGTATTATAACATTGCTTGTTAATCTCCGCCAGAGTCGATTCAACATTTTCGGCGAAGCGTATGTTATTGAGTAATGAAATAAAAGAACTTTCTTTCTGCCGGAAGATTGTTGTTAATTCAACATGAACTATCGGGCTATCCTGGATAACAAATGAATTGAAAAAATGGTGACCGGCATATCCTTTTGAAAGGAGAACATCGCGTTCTTTACGCGGTATTACCGGAGGAAGCTGGAATAAGTCGCCCACCAATAATACTTGCACGCCGCCGAACGGTGCATCGACGGGTCGATTCTTTCTAAGAAATTTATCAATGCTGTCCAATATATCGCATCTCACCATCGACACTTCGTCGACAATAAGCAGTTCCAATTTTTGATATATCTTTTTGTCGGAAACAACTTTAATATCCTCATCGTTGTGAATTTTGGGCGGCAACCGGAAGAACGAATGAATCGTCGAACCCTCGATATTGAGCGCTGCAACTCCGGTCGGCGCAAGCACAACAATTTTTTTATCTATCGTTGAGCGGAGATATTTTATTAATGTTGATTTGCCGGTTCCGGCGTTTCCGCTTACAAATATAACCGGGCATCCTGATTCGATATAATCTTTAGCTTTTTTATATTCGCCGGTTATTTGAATTCCTTCGGTTGAAAATTTTACAACCGGTTTAATATATTTTTTTGGAGGAAGTTTTTTCGGAATTTTACTAAGTTCCAAACTATCGAGAGGACTTCTAACGTTTAATCTTTTAGTCATTTTTTTCCAATTATAATCTCAACCGGCAAAGTAATAAATTATAATGAAAATGTTTGCATTTATAAATACACATATATTAGTAATTAGGATTATTATTAAATTATTTACATTCCCCAAAGATCCGTTGTGTTTACGTCTTGTCCCATTAGTTTAAGATAATAAAACAGTTGCCCTTTATGCTGGGTGAGATGCTCAATCATCATTAATAAATGTTGGAATAGAGTAGTTTCGGGACCTCCCCACGGCGCCGTTAACCGCTCGATCAACAACCTTTCTTCATCAAGTTCGTTAAAGTGATTCATAGTCAGCTGTTTATCTTCGGCCAATAAATCCAATGCATTGGCGACACTGTTTACTGTTGGCAATACGTTGGCTGGGGGCAAATTTGCATCATTACCGGAATCGGTTGATGCGGCTGCTTCGGGAAATCCCCAGTCTCCTGTTATAAATCCTTTAACAGCTTTTCCGCATCCGAAATTTGCACAGTGCATTAATAGTTGTCCGATTGTCATCCAGTTGTTACCCGTTTCCGGTTTCCACGATAATTCATTGTCGTTGATTTTGCGGAAAAGACGTTCTGTAATAGTAAAAGCAACTTCGGCTTCTTTAACTAGGATTTGTTTGAGTACATTCGATTGTTCCATTTTGTACCTCTCGGATTAATTGTAATTACTCATGTCTGTTTTTCTCATTATAGAAATTCTTAAGCGTATAAAACGCCAGCTTATTATTTCCATCGTTTGAAATCAATCCCTTTCGGTTGTAAAAATCCTGGATACCCGGGAGAGGTCTCCTTGGAGAAAGGAAATCATAAAGAATCCACGGACTCATCCCCCGTAAAAAATCTACTTTGCTTAGCATGTTTAATTGCTCGCGATAAATTGCATTTTGGAATTCCTCTGTCCATCTTGTTTGTTCGTCGCCGTGGTTTCCGAAAAGCGCACCGCCGCCGAACTCGCTGATAATCAATGGCTTCTCGAAATTTGTCTTCCATTGGAATTCCTTTATTTCGTCAATCGAATATGAATACCAGCCGAGATATTCATTCGCGCCGATTACATCAAGATATTCTGAAAGCGGATCGTCAACTGTAATTATCCGATCTTTGTAAGTTAGTTCGGTTGCAGCCGAAATTAGTCTTGTTGGATCGGCAATTCTTGCTTGCTCGATTAATCCGGTAAGAAATTTTAACCTTGCTTCTGAACGGGGAGTTTCATTAGCAACCGACCAAATAATAACCGAGGCACGATTTTTATCACGCGCAATCATCTCCGCTAATTGCCGGGATGCCAGATTGTATGTATCCGGATTATCCCAGAGTATTGTCCAATAAACGGGAATTTCCGACCAGACGAGGATTCCCATTTTATCGGCTAAGCGGGTCAAGTATTCATTATGCGGATAATGCGCAAGTCGAACAAAGTTGCATCCAAGTTCTTTTGCACTTTTAAGAAGTTGTTCGGCATCTTCGGCTGTACACGCACGGCCGCCACGGATAGGGGATTCCTCGTGAATCGAAATTCCACACAGGAAAATTGATTTCCCGTTTAACAGAATATCTTTATCCCTCACTTCAATTTTTCTAAAACCAATTTGATCTGTGATTTTATCCTCTCCCGATTGTATTATCACATCGTATAACTTTGGAGAATCAGTTGACCAAAGCTGAACATCGGCATCAAAAGAGAAATTGAAGACTCCGTTGCTGTTGGTAATAATTACCTTCTCAATCCCGGCTTCCGGGATTTTGATTATGACATTTTGGTCGAATGCCGGACTGCTTGGTTTTACCCAACCAGTAATTCTATTACTCGATGCCGGATCAAGCTGAATAAAATAATCCTGTATAAAAATAAAAGGCAAATCGATAATCGTTACATCACGTGTAATCCCGCCGTAATTCCACCAATCCGTGTTGAGAGTTGGTACGCCGGCTCTTTCTCTTTTATTATCAACTTTTATTATCACAAAATTCTCACCGGTATTTAGAACAGAAGTTATCTCGAAATTGAACGGCGTGAATCCACCTATATGCTCTCCGATTTTTTCGCCGTTAACGTAAACTTTTGCGTTGTAATTAACAGCGCCGAAATGAAGGTACTGCCTTCTCCCGATTTGCGGAAAATATTCAAAAGATTTTTTATACCAAACCGTTCCCTCGTAAAAGAATAAGTCTTCCCGCTGCGTATTCCAATCCCCCGGTACTTTTAATTTTGGCGATTTATCGAAATCATATTCCACGAGATCGGATTTGGTTTTAGGTTTGGCGTTTTTGAAATATCCCCAGGGATTTTCTTCGTAGCGGTAGTTGTAGTATCCGTTTTCGTAAGGATCGATTATTATCGACCATTCGCCGTTAAGTGATGTTGTGTTTCTATTAGAGATATTTACTATCTGATCCTGCGATAACAAAACTGAAGATAAGCTCAATGTAAATAATATGAAAGTTTTCATAGGGCAATTAGAATTGTAAAAGTGATAAGCTAATTTAATAAATAATAACAATGGTAAGAAGCGAGAAGAGTTTTCAAAAAAAACAAAAAGCGTACAGACGTATTGTACGCTTTTTGAAAATAGATAAAAATTTATTTTCTTAAAATGTAAATGTCATTCCAAATTTAAAAGTTTCGTAGGTTAGCGGAGTCTCCGTAGCAAACGGCCAATTCATGTCATCTCTTCTTAAAGAATAAAATGCAAACGAAATTCCATTTCTCAAAAGCGCATAAATTATTGGACCCGCTGCTGGCGATTCATCAATAACATCTTTTATAAAATGGTCAACGGCACCGGTTGCAATTTCTTCGAGGATAGCGCTTCCGAGATATTTCCATACCAAATGGCGCGGAAAAACCACAGCACCCTCGTAACCAGCATTGAGCGATAAAACTGATCCTAATTGAAGTTTTACACCGCCTTCGGTAGTCGAACCAAACCTGAATGATTCGTTATATCTGTCAAGAATTTGAGTGTCGTTTACCTGTTCCGGATATTCCTTCATTTTTAACCGCGACCAAATTATTGCGTTGTCGTTATACGGTATTAACGAAACGAATCCCATGGCATACCCGTAACCGGTTTTTTTCCCAAATCCAAATCGCCATAAATCAGAATCCAGGTTAGAGTCCCTCTTTTCCGATTGGAGTTTTGTAGCAATGTTCGAGAATACGATATATCTTTCATCCAGCTCAATAAGAAAATCCTCTTCATAAACGTCGATTGTGGTATATCCAAGTTTTATTTCTGCAAGTCCCGTCTTTGAAAAATCCGATCCGAATTTTTTATGCTTTGGTTCGCCGAGGCCATAACTTAATTCGATTGTGGGACTTGAATATGCATACCAATCCCACAAATCAACGTTCCAATCATTCTCCCAGGAATCAGAGAAATCTTCTTCCTCATCAACCCATGTTGAATCGTCTTGTGCTAAGCTGAGGTTATAAAATCCGAAAAAAGCGATAAAAAGCAATGCAAATAATTTTTTCATTTAGGTATTCTCCAAGATATTACAGTTTTCAAGTTTTTAGACGATCTTAACAAAAAAATTGTTACAGTATGGACTTGATAATTTTGGAGTTTTAAAAATAAAAGAGGTCCCGAGCGAGGACCCCCTTTAAAATTATTAGTGAGCAGATTATACTTTTATCCCGCTTTTTTCTTCGAGTGTTTTGACGAGTGTGTCCATTAAAACATCGTTCTGGACAGGTTTTGTTAGGAATACATCAACGCCGGCATTGTAAGCGTTATCTTTATCGCGTTGAAAAGCGTGGGCGGACAACCCTACTATTGGAAGTTCCTTGTATTCCGGCAGTTCGCGCAACTCTTTGGTTAATTGCAATCCGTCTTTTTTGCCCCGTAGAGAAATATCCATAAGAATAATATCGAACTTGCTATGATTCAGTTTTTCGTAGAATGTATCGGAAGAATCGCATAATTCCAGTTCAAATTTGCGTTTTAAAAATATCTGCAAGAATTTTTGATTTTCATAATCGTCTTCAACGACAAGCAATTTGGGTCTTTTCTTTTCATCTGCCATAACAACAGAATCCTATTTTTTTACTATTATACTGATGTACTATCGAAAATATTTTCCAAATAGTTAATATCCGAAAGAAATTTAATTCTAAAACTATTTACAAGATATTATACTTTTGGGAAAAAGTACAAATTTTATTACTGTGTAAAATACTAAAACTATAATCAATAATTATCAGAAAAAACAAAAGCGGGGAAATAATGGTAAAATTTTTAAGCATAATATTGTTGGCTCTTTCATTTTATTCATGTACATGCAGCAACTGCGACAAAAGATTGGAAAACAATATCCCGGCCTATATTGTTGAGGCGGCAGATAAATTTATAATTTCTACTGCGGGTCAGGATTTTTTTGATGACTTTATTTATCCCGACTATGTAAGAACGAAGGCGGCGCCCCCATATTATCATATGTATTACGTTCTTAGAATGGTCGAAATGGATTATATAAACGAACAAGTTTATTTTACTCTTGATGAAAAAGGTAATATCGTTGAAGACTTTGATATAGCCGGCATTCCTAATTGTGTTGAAGAGCCAACAGAATGCCAATTTAATATCACAAAAGAACAAGCTGTTGACATTGCTCTCCGCGAAAAATTGGCAAAAGGTATTAAACCATGGGATACCGCTTTCAGGTGGTCGTCAGATCTGGGAAAATATGTATGGCATATTTTATCAACGACCCGCGAGTTAGGCTCCGGCGAGGCTTATAAGGCGAGCGGACAAGAAATTATTGTTGATCCGTATGATGGTAAAGTGCTAAAATTTAGAGATTGGGATATTTTTTAATATAGGGAAAGAGTTTTGCTTATTATGAATTTCCGGAAGTCAATTTTTTATAAGAGAGGGATAGCTATAAAAAATGGGATAATATTTATAATCGTATTATTGTTATTGGTGGCATGTAGTTCATCCCCGAGGTTTGCTAATGAAAAGGAGAGTAATAATAATATTCCCAGCGCCAATCCGGAAAAATATGACAAGTATTCAAGGAACGATATTCTGGAAAGTGTGGAGGGTATTGCTTCGTACTATGCGGATAAATATCATGGTAGGAGAGCAGCGAACGGCGAATTATTCAACATGTATGAATTTACTGCCGCACATGGAGAATATCCGTTCGGGACAATTATCCGGGTAGTTGATTTGTCAAATAATAAATCGGTTATAATTAGAATTAACGACAGGTTCCCTTACCATCCCGATAGAATAATTGATTTGTCTTACGCAAGCGCTAGAGAACTTGATATGCTTAAAGCCGGAATCTCGCGAGTCCGGCTTGAAATATTAAAATGGGGGAAATAAAAAAATTTTAAACGGGTGGATTATCAGTGCTCAAGTCGAGCGTTGAATCTCTCTCCTCAAGTTGTTTCTTTATCTGATTTACTAATGAAGTCCATTTGTTCATATGCGCAACTACATTTTCAAAATAGATCCTGGCTTTTTCATAATCTGCCGTATCGGGTTTATTTAATATGGCTTCAACCATTTCCGAATACAAGGTATTAAGCATTTTAATTTCACCGGCAAATTGTTTTTGCATAATTATCCTCGTAAAAATTTATTTACAATTTTCTTTAATTAATTCTTCAGCCTTTATTTCTCCGAGTGCAGCGGCTTGCTTCCAGGCTTCACAAGCTCCTTCCTGATTACCTGTATGATATTTAGCATGACCAAGTCCCAGATAAACCTCGCCATCCACTAAATTAAGTTCAAGAGCCTTTTGATAATCCGTTAATGCGCCGGGGTAATCTTTTTGCCAGAGTCTTGCAAATCCGCGTCCGTTGTAAGCTTTAGCATCCGACAGATTCTTCTCAATAGCTTTTGAATAATCTTCAATAGCTTTATTGTATTCGTTTTCCCAAAGGTAAGCATTACCACGCACGCGATAAACGTAGTTATCTGCTGCGTCCCGTTCAATTATTTTAGTGAAATCTTCAATCACTCCTTTATAATCATTCAGTTTGGCTTTTGCGGTGCCACGTCCGCGGTAAGCATCAAGGTTTCCCGGTGTCATTTCAAGCGCTTTGTTAAAATCAGCAATAGCTCCCTGATAATCATTCATATCGGTTTTAATTTCGCCGCGTTTTATAAGAATTCCCGGATCATTGGGATTTAATTCGATAGCTTTTTGTATATCTTCAAGCGCGCCTGTAAAGTCGCGCAATTTTTCTTTAGCTTCGCTTCTGTTTTTATATAATCTCGCATCTTTACTGTTTTGACTAATCTCCGTGTCTAATTTTTCTACATCATTTAACGCTTGCTCAATTACATCGGCCTGGTTTAGTGTTTCTTCTGTTACTTTCGATTTGTCCATTCCCTTTAATTCATCATTCTTATTTCCTTGGTTACCGCAGTTAGTAAGTAATCCTGAAAGCAGAACAGTTACAATAAAACCGGACAAATAATTTTTTGGAAAGTATTTCATGTACAAGAATCCTATAATTAAAAAAAATGTGGCCAAAATTATGAAAAATTATCCTCTTTATGAATTCTTTATCATGGCAAAATAATTGAGCGGATTGATTGGTTAGTTAGATATAATAAACAAGCCAAGAAATTTTTTTTATTTTAAAAGTCTTTACTCAGTAATGTAAGGCTTGTTTAGAGAAGTACTTTTTTTAAATTATGGGTTGACATTTATTTTCCCATTATCTAAGTTACAAATGATGATTTTACTTAATCGATTACTTTATCCTTAAAGGCGCGGAATTATCGAAATTAGCAAGTTTTTTTATCTTTCGATTACAGTACTTTGTTAGAATTTCAACACTGAACTTTAACTGGAACAGGAATTTAAATCTCTTTTGGAAAATAATTCATATTAATAATAGATATTAGGAAGAATCACTTGGCTGAATATAAACTCCACGAAGACAGATTTTTTGATCCGGATCCTTCGATACGAAATATAGCTCGAGACATTTATTTGTCCATTCGAGATTTACCCATTATAAGTCCTCATGGTCATGTTGACCCAAATATATTTGCCGAGAATAAACCACTCCCGCACCCCACTCAACTTTTTTTAATTCCCGATCACTACTTATTCCGCATGCTATATTCACAAGGTATCTCGTTGGAATCGCTTGGAATCCCGACGGTTGATGGTACCCCGATAGAAACCGATGCCCGGAAAATCTGGCAAAAATTCGGAGAGAATTATTATTTATTTAACGGCACTCCATCGGGAGTGTGGTTAGACTATGAATTTAATGTCGTCTTTGGAATCAAAGAAAAGTTGAACGGGAATAATGCACTGAAAATTTACGACGAGTTGAACGAGAAAACTAACTCGCCGGAGTTTTTACCGCGTGTGTTATTTGAGAAATTTAAAATTGAAGTTTTAGCTACTACCGACGCAGCAACCGACTCGCTCTCGCCTCACAAAAAAATTAGAGAAAGCGGAATGAAAGGGAAAGTAATTCCGAGTTTTCGTCCAGATTCTGTAACGGAACTACTGGCAAATAATTGGCATTCAAATATTAAAGCTCTCGGCGAATTAACCGGTGAAGAAATTACCTCGTACAAAAAATTTATTTCTGCCCTCGAAAATCGCCGAAAGTATTTTCTTGAAAACGGCGCAACCGCTACAGATCACGGAATCTATTCTCCACACACACATGAGTTGAGTGAAAAAGAAGCGGATGTGATTTTCCAAAAAGCATTGAAGGGAATTGCAACAGCTGACGATGCGGCCTTGTTTACAGCAAACATATTAATGGAAATGGCGAGGATGAGCATTGAAGACGGATTGATTATGATGATTCATCCGGGGGCTTATCGTAATCACAACAAAGTAATTTTTGAAAGGTTTGGCCCGGATAAAGGTGCCGATATTCCTGCCCAAACCGAATACACAAATAATTTAAAAGAGTTGTTAAATAAATATGGCAACAATTCCAAACTAACTGTTATCGTTTTTACTTTGGATGAAACAAGTTATTCGCGAGAACTTGCCCCGTTAGCCGGTCATTATCCCGCTATGAAACTCGGACCGGCATGGTGGTTCCACGACAGTATTGAAGGAATGGTTCGATACAGATCAATGGTAACTGAAACCGCCGGATTCTATAATACTGTTGGATTTATTGACGATACACGTGCATTTATTTCAATACCGGCACGGCATGATCTCGCCCGGCGCGTAGATTCGAATTTCCTCGCGGAGCTTGTTGCGCGACATATCATTTCTCTTGAGGAGGCTCATTCGATTGCTCAAGATTTAGCATACAATTTATCGAAAAAAACATACAAACTTTAAAGGCGTTCATAAATGGAACTTACAGAACTTTTTACAAAAATCTTAACTAATGAAACCTTAGTCGGTGAAATGCATGATGTAACTGTAGGAATTAACAATGATATTCAAGTTTATACTTCATCTATAGCGAAGAATAACGGCTGCGTTTTTTTTATCGGTAAAGCGAATTCTGAAAAAATATTATATATAATTTCGGATAGAAGCGATAATAAACTTTCCGAACAATTTGAGGGAACCTCAATTAATTTTTCGAACAGCAAAGAGTCTTTGAATATAAAAAAATGTCCGCTCACTACGAAGAACAGAAAATCATTACAAAATATTTTTAAATACACTATTGCTGTTCCACTTGGATTAAATAATTCATTCGGGTGCGGCGACCGTATCGGTTTTGCAAATGCCGGTCATATTAGATCTCTGGCTGGCACAAAATTTAAACCCATTTTAGCACAGCAATCAATCCGGGAATTAACTCGAACTAATAGAACTCCCGACGAAGTAATGGACGCAGCAGTTTGGGCTGTATTTCAGGAAGGATATAAAGACGGATTCGGTTCGGACGGCGATCATCTTAAAACTCCCGCCGATATAGATTATTTACTTGCTGCTGGATTCACGATGTTCACATTCGATCCCGGCGAACATGTTGATAACGAAGCGGATAATTATTCCGAATCGGAACTGACTGAAAATGTTGCAAAGTTGCCTTGGAGCGAATTAAAAGATTCACCGTCGGATGCGGAGAGCCGATATACAAATAAAGAAATAATAATTTCAGATGAATTTATTTTAAACATATCCAGATTGGATATTCTTAAGGCGCTGGCTAAGTACGGCAAAGCGATTGCACATATTAAAAAAATGTATGAACACTTGAAGACGAAAGGCACAGAAGGTAAGTATGAAGTAGAAGTCTCGGTAGATGAAACCGAATCTGTTACTTCACCATTCGAGCACTATTTTGTCGTAAGTGAATTAATAAGACTCGGCGTTAAATTCATTAGTCTCGCACCGCGTTTCGTAGGTTCATTCGAGAAAGGAATCGATTATAAAGGAGATCTCGATTTATTCAAAACGGAATACAAAAAACATCTCGCGGTAGTAAAACATTTTGGCAATTACAAAATCAGTCTTCACTCCGGCAGTGATAAGTTTTCAGTATATAAAGTAATTGGTTTGTTGAGGGAAGCAGTAACACATGTTAAAACAGCAGGAACAAGTTATCTCGAAGCGCTTAGAGTTGTAGCGGCAAAATCTCCCGATTTGTTCAGAGAAATATTCAATTTTGCTACTGGCTTATACGAAGAAGAGAAGAAAAGTTATCATGTATCGGCAGATATAAAACGAGTAAAAAATGCTAATGATTATTCCGATGCAGAACTCCTCGGGTTATTCGATTCGGTTGACGGAAGACAAATTCTCCACGTAACTTTTGGAAAAGTGTTATCAACGAAAAAAGAAAACGGCGAATTTCTTTTTAAAGATAAAATTATTACTTGCCTTAAAGAGAACGAAGCGACACATTACAATTTTATAATTAAGCATTTTCATAAACATCTGGAACCGTTTAATTAATATGGATAGAAAAGAAATACTCAATTCAATTTTAGAAAAGAAAGCCGTTGCCGTTCTTCGTGTAAAGGAAGCAGATAAATTAAGAAGAATTATCGAAGCGCTTGCCGAAGGTGGTGTTACTGTTACCGAAATTACGATGACAGTCCCGAATGCAATTCAATTGATTGAACAAATGTCGAAGGTACTTGATAAAAGAATTATCCTCGGCGTAGGCTCGGTGTTAACAGTGCAAGTAGCCGAAGATGCAATCAATGCAGGGGCAAAGTATGTTGTAAGCCCGATTTTCAAAAAGGAAATTATTGAAACCGCGCACCAGTTTGAAGTGCCTGCAATGCCGGGTTGTTTTACGCCTACGGAAATTCAAGCTGCGTGGGAAGCCGGTGCGGATATTATAAAAGTTTTTCCGGCTGATATTCTCGGGATGGCTTTCTTCAAAGCTGTTCTTGCACCGATGCCCCATTTGAAAATGATGCCTACAGGCGGAGTGAATTTAACAAATGCCGGTGACTGGCTCAAATCGGGCGCGTGTGCTGTTGGAATCGGTACAGCTCTTCTCGATAAAGAAGCAATCAGAAATGAAAACTATTCGAAGTTGACCGAGAACGCACGGTTGATAGTGAACAGTATTTACGAAGCATCATAAAATTTTGGAGATTACGAAATGAAATATTCGTTGAATGATATCAAAGGAAAAGTATGTGTGATTACCGGCGGTGGCGGTGTGCTTGGGACAGACTTCGCACTTGGACTCGCTGATGTCGGAGCGAAAGTTGCAATCCTCGATTTTAAAAAAGAAAACGCGGATGTGGTTGCAAAGAAAGTGAAGGATTTGTATCCGGGTCAAGCGATCAGTGTGTTTGCAAATGTTTTGGAAAAAGAAACTCTCATCGCGGCAAAAAAAGAAGTGAATGAAAAATTTGGCAAGCTCGATATATTAATAAATGGGGCGGGCGGCAATGCGCCAACTGCAACGACACAATTGGAATTTTTATCGAACGAAAATCTTGATGAATTATCAAAAGGATTTTTCGGATTGGACATCGAAGGGTTCCGGAGAGTTTTCGATTTGAATTTTCTAGGTACAGTTTTACCTACAATGATCCTTGCTGAAGATATGGCGGGCAAAGGCGGAGTGATAATTAATATTTCATCGATGAACTCTTACAGACCGTTGACAAAAATTCCGGCATACTCAGCTGCGAAAGCAGGTATCAATAATTTAACCGAATGGCTTGCCGTTCATTTTGCAAAATTGAACATACGCGTAAATGCAATCGCGCCCGGATTTTTCCTTACAGATCAAAATAGATTTTTATTAACCGATAAAGAAACCGGCGAGCTGACGGCACGCGGTCATAAAATTATGGCTGGAACGCCGATGGGCAGATTCGGCGAACCCGAAGAATTAATCGGAACGCTCCTCTATCTTGTCTCCGATTTATCCAAGTTTGTTACAGGAGTTGTAATTCCTGTTGACGGTGGATTCAATGCATACTCCGGAGTATAAAAGATCAGCCACGAATTGCACAAATTTTCACTAATAAATTCGTGAAATTGGTGGCATAAATTTTTAGAAGATTTTTATATGGATAATTTAATATACAAAGACGAATCCTTCCAAATAATCGGCGTTTGCATGGAGGTGTTTAATATAATTGGAAGAGGATTCTTAGAGATTGTTTACAAAGATGCTTTGGAATACGAATTCAAGAAGAAAAATATTTCTTATGAAAGGGAAAAGGAGTTTTTAATTGAATATAAAGACATCATTCTTGCTCATAAATTTTATGCCGACTTTACCGTATGGGATAAAATGATTTTGGAAATTAAATGTGCATCCGGCATAGCGGATGAACATATAAAACAGACATTAAATTATCTGGCGGTTTCGAAATACAAATTAGGTGTCATAATCAATTTCGGTGAAGAATCACTTCGTTATAAAAGAGTTGTTTTATAATTAGTGAAAATCCGTGAAATTAGTGGCAAATTTTTTAAGAAATATAGGTTACATATAATGAACGAAAATACTGGATTAAAAATTAAAGATAACGGCGCTTTCGATTTGATATCTCTCGGCGCAATGGTTCACAGACTTGATCCCGGAATCATTCCTTTTCGGAAAGCAACCGAATGCAAAATACATGTAAGCGGCGGGGAATTTAATGTTGCTGCTAATCTTGCTGATTGTTTCCAGATGAACACGGGAATCGTGAGCGCAATGGTAAATTATCCTATAGGTGATTTGATTGCCGAGAGAGTTCGTGCAATGGGAGTGAAAGGAATTTTCAAGCAGTTCAAGCACAACGGAGTTAACGGCCCAAACATGGCAACCGTTTACAGCGACCGAGGACTCGGTTCACGTGCGCCGGTAGTATTTTACAATCGTTGTAACGAAGCCGCATCATATTTAAAACCCGGCGATTTTCATTGGAGCGAAATATTCAGCAGCGGCGTTCGCTGGTTCCATAGTGGTGGAATCTTTGCATCGCTTTCCGAAACGACAGGCGAATTAATTATCGAAGGAATGAAAGCTGCAAAGGATGCTGGCGCAGTCACAAGTTTCGATTTGAACTTCCGCGCCAAACTTTGGAATATCTGGGGGGGTGAACAAAAAGCTGCCGAAGTAATCAACCGGATAGTTGAGCATGTTGATGTAATCATCGGTAACGAAGAGGATTTACAAAAGGGTTTGGGAATTCCCGGACCGGAAGTCGCGGCAAAATCCAAACTCGACCCGAGTGTATTTATTGGAATGATTGACAAAGTAATTGAAAAATATCCGCAGGTAAAAATTGTTGCTACAACTCTGCGCGAAGTTCATTCAACCAATAGCCATAGTTGGAGCGCAGTTGCTTGGATAAATGGTAAAACATTTCAAGCTCCAACCACCGAACTTTCTGTTTATGACCGTGTTGGCGGCGGTGACGGATTTGCTGCCGGATTTATTTACGGATTACTTGCCGGTGAATCTCCGGTTGAAGTGGTTAAACTTGGCTGGTCGCATGGTGCATTGTTGACAACATATCCCGGCGATACAACAATGGCTACAATCGAAGAAGTTAAAGCCTTTGCGAAAGGCGGCTCGGCGCGGATACAACGCTAATATGTAATTCTGAATCCGGCTCCGCTGGGTGAAGAATCTCCCACTCGGAAAAGTGAGAGATGATGTTTGATATTGGGATTAAAAAGGATTAATCAACAATTTGTAATTATATCGATACGTTAATCATATTAGGATTGATATAAGGAAAAAGATAAAGTCAGAAAAGAATTTCTAACATATTTAAGTAGAAGATTCTTCGTCCGCTGAAGGCTGACTCAGAATGGAAAGGTAAAAAAATGTTGTACTATGCACACGGCACTGAAACTACTGCTCTATCGGCAAATGAAATAAAAAAAGGACTTTTTTCTGCGTTCGAAAAACTCGGAAGCCGAAAAAAAGTTTTGGCTATTCCTCCCGACTTCACTCGCTTTCATTCTCGCGCGGGGGAGTTGACGCAGTATTCGTATCAGTATTACAAAGAAAGACTAACCGATATTTTACCCGCGCTCGGAACACACTTCGCAATGACGGATAAAGAAATCGAAACAATGTTTGGCGGCATCCCGAAAAATATTTTTCGAACTCACAAATGGAAGGAAGACCTTCACACACTCGGTCAAGTCCCGGCGGAATTTATGAATGAAGTGTCCGAAGGAAAATTAAATTACACATGGCCAGCGCAGGTAAACAAACTTCTCGTCGAAGGAAATTTTGATTTGATACTTTCCATCGGTCAGGTTGTACCGCATGAAGTTATCGGGATGGCAAATTACAACAAGAATATTTTTGTCGGAACCGGCGGACACGAAGGAATAAACAAAAGTCATTTCCTCGGCGCGGTTTACGGGATAGAAAGGATAATGGGTAGAGCAGATACTCCTGTTCGAAGAGTATTAAATTATGCATCCGATAATTTCGCGAAGGAACTTCCTATTATTTACGTGCAGACTGTAATTGGTAAAGATAAAAATGGAAACCTCGTTATGCGCGGTTTATTCATCGGCGATGATTACGAATGTTTCGAACTTGCCGCCGATCTTTCGTTGAAAGTTAATTTCCAGATGCTCGATGAACCGCTCGAAAAAGTCGTTGTGTATCTCGACCCGCATGAATTTAAAAGTACGTGGCTCGGTAATAAAAGTATTTACCGCACCCGCATGGCTATTGCCGATGGCGGTGAATTGATTGTGATGGCGCCGGGACTTCGTGAGTTCGGCGAGGATAAAGAAATTGATAGATTGATTCGCAAGTACGGGTACAAAACAACTCCCGAAATTTTAAAATTTGTTGAAGAGAATGATGAATTAAAAAATAACTTAAGCGCCGCAGCCCATTTGATTCACGGATCGTCGGAGAATAGATTTAAAATAACTTATTGTCCCGGTCATCTTTCGAAAGAAGAAATCGAAAGTGTGAATTTTAATTATGGTAAACTTGACGAAATGATGAAGTTGTACGATCCGACAAAGTTAAAAGACGGTTTCAAAAAATTCCCGTGCGGACATAAAATATTTTATATCTCCAATCCCGCGTTGGGATTGTGGGCGCACAAAGACAAGTTTATGTAAAAAAATAGAATGCAGATTTTTATGATTGTTATGATAAATTAAGATCATAAGAAATCATAATCATCATAACGATCCGCGTTCCATTAAAATGGTTATTGATGAGTAAAAAAATCAAAATAGTAGCCGATAACAAAATTCCTTTCCTCAAAGGCGTTCTCGAACCGTACGCGGATGTTGAGTACATTCCCGGAATGCAAATCGCGCACGAGCATGTGAAAGATGCCGATGCACTTTTAATTCGCACACGCACAAAATGCAATGCGGAATTACTTGATAACTCGTCTGTGAAATTTATTGGTACGGCAACAATCGGCTTTGACCATATTGATACGGAATACTGCGACAGTAAAAACATAAGATGGATCAGCGCACCGGGATGCAATTCATCATCAGTGATGCAATATATCGCTTCGGCGCTTGTTACTCTTGGTGAGAAAAAGAATTTTAGTTTTGTTGATAAAATCATCGGCATTGTTGGCGTTGGAAATGTCGGAAGTAAAATTGCAAAATTATCGGAAGCGCTCGGATTAAAAGTATTGTTGAATGACCCGCCTCGCGAGAGAAAAGAAGGCTGCGAAAAATTTGTTTCGCTTGATGAAATAATTGAGAAAAGCGACATCATTACTTTTCATGTTCCGCTGAATAAAACCGGGATTGACAAAACATTTCATCTTGCGGATGATAACTTCTTTTCGAAAATTAAAAAGGGAATGATAATTATAAATTCATCGCGTGGACCTGTCATTGAAACCGGCGCACTCATCAATGCAATCAAATCCGGAACGACAGGCGCAGTTGTTCTCGATGTGTGGGAGAATGAACCGGACATCAACCGCGAATTACTTGATTTGGTTGACATTGCAACTCCGCACATTGCCGGGTATTCGGCAGATGGCAAAGCAAACGGAACTGCAATGTGTGTAAATGCGCTGAACGAATTTTTTAATATCGGGTTAAAACCGGGTTGGTATCCCGAAAAAGTAACCGAGCCGGACAAACCAAACGAATTTGAAATCGATTGTTCCAGCAAAACGAAACAGCAAGTATTGACGGAAGCGATAAAATACACTTACGATATATTGGAAGATGATACCCGACTCCGCAATTCGCGGGAAACATTTGAAAAGCAGCGTGGAGATTATCCCGTGCGGCGTGAGTTTCCGTATTATAAAGTGAAGTTGGTAAATGGTGTTGTTGATATTGAAAAGGCTGTTTCAGAAATCGGATTCAATCTCGGCAGTTATGGTCCAAACCATGACGGAGTTAAAATGAATATTTAGTGAATAGCCACGACCTTTAGGTCGTGGGCTGAAATAAAAAAAAGACATTTTGGCTTTAGACAAACGATTTTAAAAATATACTTTGGGCTGAAGCCCGATTTTATTTTGCGATTTTTTTCCACGACTTAAAAGTCGTGGCAATTCAGTTTTATTAGCCCCGGCATTTATGCCGGGGAATAAAATGTTCCATTTGTATTGGGCTTTAGCCCAAATTAGAATTTTAGTTACATAGAATTTAAAAATCATTATAAAAATAAATTAGGATACACAAATGAAAAATCAAGCAGATATTGGACTTGTGGGTCTCGCCGTAATGGGCGAAAACCTCGTGCTGAACATGGAGAGTCATGGATTTACTGTGGCTGTTTATAACCGCACCGTATCGAAGGTTGATGACTTTGTAAACGGGAGAGGCAAGGGAAAAAATATTTTCGGAACGCATTCGATAGAAGAATTGGTTGCATCGTTAAAAACGCCGCGTAAAATAATGATGATGGTAAAAGCCGGCAAAGCAGTTGATGATTTCATCGATTTAATAATTCCGCATCTCGATAAGGGCGATATATTAATTGACGGCGGCAACTCGCACTTTCCCGACAGCATCCGCAGAACAAAATACTGCGAAGAAAAAGGAATGCTTTTCATCGGCACCGGTGTATCCGGAGGCGAAGAAGGCGCGCTCAAAGGTCCATCGATTATGCCCGGCGGCTCACCCGCTGCATGGGAATATGTGAAGCCGATATTTCAGGCAATTGCCGCTAAAGTAAGTGATGGCACACCTTGCTGCGATTGGGTCGGCGAGAACGGTGCGGGTCATTTCGTAAAGATGGTTCACAACGGAATTGAATATGGCGACATGCAATTAATTTGCGAAGCATATCAAATAATGAAAGACTTACTCGGAATGAGCGCGGACGAAATGCATGAAGTCTTCAAAGAATGGAACGCGGGCGAACTCGAAAGTTACTTGATTGAAATTACGAGAGACATCCTCGGATATAAAGATGAAGACGGCTTACCGCTTGTTGATAAAATTCTCGACACCGCCGGGCAAAAAGGAACCGGCAAATGGACGGTGCTTGCATCGCTTGATACCGGAACTCCGTTAACATTAATTGGCGAAGCCGTTTACGCAAGAACACTCTCATCAATGAAAGATGAAAGAGTCGAAGCGTCGAAAGTTTTAAGCGGACCGACACCCAAATTCGAAGGCGACAAAAAACAATTCATCGAAGATTTGAAAAAAGCGTTGTACGCATCCAAGATGATTTCTTATGCGCAAGGTTATGTTTTGATGAGATATGCCGCAAAAGAATTCGGATGGAATTTAAATTACGGTGGAATAGCTTTGATGTGGCGTGGCGGCTGCATCATCCGTTCAGTATTCCTGGGAAAAATCAAAGAGGCGTTTGATAAAAATCCGAAATTAACTAACCTTCTTCTTGATCCATTCTTCAAAGAAAAAATTGAAAGTTCGCAGGATGCATGGCGAAAAGTTATCGCCGCAGCAATTACAAACGGAATTTGGGTTCCGGTATTGTCAACTGCGTTGAATTACTTTGACGGATTCAGAAACGGAAGACTCCCGGCAAACTTGCTTCAAGCACAGCGCGATTATTTCGGTGCACATACTTACGAACGAGTCGACAAACCGCGTGGAGAATTTTTCCACACAAATTGGACTGGAAGAGGCGGTGCAACAGCATCAACGACATATAATGTGTAAATTTCTACGTTTAATTTTTACTAATTATTAAACGAGGATAAAATTATGGAGAACACGATGGACATTAAAAAGTTAGCAGCTAACACGATAAGAATTTTGGCTGCGGAAGGAGTTCAAAAAGCTAATTCGGGTCACCCCGGAATGCCGATGGGAATGGCGGATGTTGCCGCGATTTTGTGGACAGAATTTTTAAAACACAATCCCGACGACCCAAACTGGATAAGCCGCGACCGCTTTGTGCTTTCGGCCGGTCACGGTTCGATGTTGATTTATTCGATGCTTCATTTGAGCGGATACGATGTTTCGATGGACGATTTAAAATCATTCCGCCAGTGGGGAAGCAGAACCGCAGGTCATCCCGAATACGGACATCTTCCGGGCGTTGAAACTACAACCGGTCCGCTCGGACAGGGATTTGGAAACGGCGTTGGAATGGCGATTGCTTCAAAGATGATGTCTGCACGTTTCGGTGAAGAATTATTCGGCGGAAATTATATTTACGCAATCGCGGGCGACGGATGTTTAATGGAAGGCATAAGCTCCGAAGCCGCATCAATAGCGGGTCATCTCAAACTCGGCAACTTAATTTATTTTTACGATGACAACACAATTACTATCGAAGGACACACCGATTTAACTTTCAGCGAAGATGTTGAAAAAAGATTTTTGGCTTACGGATGGCATGTTGTCCGCGCAGACGCGTACGACCACGACAGCATCCGCAAAGCAATTATCGCCGGACAGAATGAAAAGGAAAAACCGACGCTCCTTATCACAAAATCATTGATTGGTTACGGCAGTCCGAATAAATCGAATACACACGATGTTCACGGTTCGCCGCTCGGCGCTGATGAATTGTTGGCTACGAAGAAAAATTTAGGCTGGGTGATGGACAAAGAATTTTATGTTCCGCAGGAAGTTGCTGATTTGTTTGCCGCTCGAAAATCCGAAATGAAAAAGAAGTATGATGCGTGGCAGATGGATTATGGAAAATGGAAAATGGAAAATGGTGAGAAAGCGGATTTGTACGAGAAATATATTGGTCAGTGGGTGCCGGAAAATCTTGAAGAGGAATTGCTTGCCGCGGCACCGAAGGAACCGAACGCCACGCGAACTCTTTCGAGCAAGGTGACTCAAAAGATTGCGCAGCTTGTACCAAACTTTGTCGGCGGCTCGGCGGATTTGGCTCCATCGACAAATACATACATGAAAGATTTTGAAGCGATAGCGCCGGGTAAATTTGGCGGAAAGAATTTCCATTTTGGAATCCGCGAACACGCGATGGGCGCGATTGTAAACGGAATTATTTTGTACGGCGGATTCAGAGCATTCGGTGCAACGTTCTTTGTGTTCAGCGACTATATGCGTCCGACTATTCGTCTCGCAGCAATAATGCAAATCCCGGCGTTGTATGTGTTCACCCACGATTCAATTTTTGTTGGCGAAGATGGACCGACGCATCAACCCGTCGAACAACTTGCAGTGTTGAGAGCAATTCCGAATGTAACTGTATTCCGTCCGGCTGATGGAGTTGAAACTGCAATGGCGTGGTCGTTCGCGTTGAAACATAAAACCGGTCCGGTTGCATTAATTCTTACCCGACAAAAAATCGAAGCATTCGAAAAAGAAAGCGATTTTGATTCGAAGGATGTTTTAAGAGGCGCGTACATCACTTCGAAAGAAACTGGAAATAAACCAAGTCTCGTAATAGCAGCAAGCGGTTCTGAAGTTCCGGTTGCAGCCGATGCGAAGAAGTTATTGGGCGATGCATCAATTCGTGTTGTGTCGATTCCTTCGCGCGAAGTATTTGAAAAACAAAGTGAAGAATATAAATCAAAAATTTTCCCGGCGGATGTTCCGGTGGTAATCATCGAAGCAGCAACAATGACGGGCTGGGGCGATCTGTTCCGGCAGAAGTTATTGATGATTGGAATGGAACGTTTCGGCGCATCAGGTCCGTACAAAACACTTGCGGATAAATTCGGATTTACCGGCGCGCACGTTGCAGAGAAGATTAAAAACTGGATGAAATAAAAATTAATGGAACGCGGATCGCTATGATGATTATGACTAATTATGATCTTAACAAATCATAAAAGATCATAAAAATCCGCGTTCTATTCTTAAAGAGGTAAAGATGGAAGTACGATATTCACCCGATAAAAACGGGTTTAAAAAATTATCAACCCGTGAACTACGAGATTCGTTTTTGATCGAATCATTGTTCGTCCCGAATTCAATCCCGATGATTTACTCGGATGTGGATCGATCTATTACCGGCTCGGCTGTTCCTGCCGAACAAATTCTCAAACTCGAAGCATCGAAAAAAGAAATGGCAGCGGAATATTTTTGTCAGCGTCGAGAAATCGGATTGATAAACATCGGTGACAAAGGAACGATCATTATCGACGGTACCGAATACGAAATGAATTACCGCGATGCGTTGTACATCGGTCGCGGATCGAAGAGAATTGAATTTAAAAGTGAAAATGCCGATAAGCCTGCAAACTTCTATTTTGTAAGCTATCCCGCACATAAAGAGTATCCAACAAAACATATAAAGTACGAAGACGCAATTCACCGCCAACTCGGTTCGGTTGAGGATTCAAACAAACGAACAATCAACCAGTACATTCATCCCGATATTTTGCAGACATGCCAGGTTGCCATGGGATTAACTGAACTTGAAACAGGAAGTGTTTGGAATACAATGCCCGCTCATACGCATCAGCGAAGGTCGGAGGTTTACATGTATTTCAATTTAAAACCGGATGCGTTCGTTGTTCACATGCTCGGCGAACCTTCGGAAACACGTCACGTTATTATTCGAGACAGGCAAGCAGTGCTATCAACAAGCTGGTCGCTGCATTCAGGATGCGGTACGCAAGCTTATTCGTTCATCTGGGCTATGGGCGGCGAGAACCAGGAATTCGATGATATGGATTGGATACCGATGAGGGAGATGAAATAATCTCTCAAAAAATTTTGCCGATGAACTTAATCGGTAACTTATTTTGGAATGTAATAATCATATAAAATAAGGAACACAGAATGTATCAAGAAAATGATCCTGTTGAGATTAAAAAGAAAATCGGTAATTACCGCTGGGTAATTTGTGCGCTTTTATTTTTTGCGACAACAATTAACTATGTTGATAGAGCGGTACTCGGTGTTCTTGCGCCCACGCTCAGAACCGAAATAGGTTGGACTGATCAAGAGTACGGCTACATCAGCGCAGCATTTACTCTAGCTTATGCAATCGGATTTATTTTTGCCGGATGGTTTATTGATCGCGTAGGTACTCGAATCGGGTACAGCGTTTATTTAAGTATATGGTCGCTTGCGGCAGCCGCTCATGCATTGGTTCGCACTGCTTTTGGGTTCGGTCTTGCAAGATTTGGTTTGGGAATTGGAGAATCTGGAAACTTTCCTGCAGCCATTAAAACAATAGCGGAATGGTTCCCAAAGAAAGAGCGGGCTTTGGCTACGGGAATATTTAATGCGGGTTCAAATGTCGGCGCAATCATTGCCCCATTGGTTGTGCCCTGGATTGCTCTTAACTGGGGCTGGCAGGCTGCATTTATAATTACAGGTTTAGCCGGATTAGTTTGGCTGGTATTTTGGTTACCGGTCTATCGCAGACCTGCAGAGCATCCAAAATTATCAAAGACTGAGTTAGCACATATTGAAAGTGATCCCCCTGATACTCCCACAAAAATTCCATGGCTGCGACTTTTATCTTTTAAACAGACGTGGGCATTTGCTTCAGGAAAATTTTTAACAGATGCTATTTGGTGGTTTTATCTTTTCTGGTTCCCGTTATTTATGAATGATCGATTTGGAGTTAACCTTGCCACCATCGGATTACCAATGATTACCGTTTATCTTCTTGCGGATGTTGGTTCTGTTGCAGGAGGATGGTTTAGTTCGTTTTTGCTTAAACGCAATTGGACTGTTAACGGCGCTCGAAAAACGGCTATGCTTGTTTGCGCTCTTTTAATTCTTCCTGTTGCCGTCGCACCGCATGTTACCGGTGAATGGGTGGCTGTATTTTTAATCGGCATTGCAGCAGCAGCTCATCAAGGTTTCTCGGCAAATATTTTTACTACAACTTCCGATATGTTTCCGCGTAAAGCTGTTGGTTCGGTTGTTGGAATTGGAGGTTTTGCCGGAGCTATGGGGGGATTCTTTATGAATCTCGGTGCGGGATGGTTGAAACAAAACACAGGAAGTTATGAAATAATGTTTGCAATAGCGGGAGTTGTATACCTAATTGCACTCTTAATTATGCATATACTTGTTCCAAAACTTGAATCGGCAAAAATCGATTAGTCGTAAAATGATTTCTAAATTTATTAGAAAAGGAAAGTAGATTATGATAATTGATAAATTTAAACTCAATGGTAGAACTGCTATTGTAACAGGTTCCAATCAAGGTATCGGGCAATATTATGCGCTTGCCCTTGCTGAAGCAGGCGCGAATATCATCGGTGTATCTTACGTTAACGATTTTTCCGAAACAGAAAAAATGATTACCGGCGCGGGTAGGAAATTCAAATCATATGTGAGTGATTTTTCGAACCGCGAAAGTCTGTATGAGTTTATTAAAAATGTAAAAGCGGATTTCCCGGCGATTGATATTCTCGTGAACAATGCAGGTACAATTTTACGCAAACCAATCGCCGAACATCCCGATGAATACTGGGACAAAGTGATTGAGATAAATCTTACTGCACAATTCATTCTTACCCGCGAAATAGGGAAAGACATGGTTGAACGCGGTTACGGGAAAATTGTTTTCATTGCATCGCTTCTTTCTTTCCAGGGAGGGATTACTGTCCCGGGATATGCTTCTTCGAAAGGAGGGATCAAACAATTAACAATGTCATTCGCAAATGAATGGGCTTCGAAAGGAGTAACTATTAATGCTATTGCACCGGGTTACATCGCAACGGCAAATACAAAAGCTCTGCGGGAAGATCCTATCAGAAATAAATCGATACTCGATAGAATTCCTGCAGGAAGATGGGGAACGCCCGAAGATTTGATGGGAACCGTAGTTTTCTTATGTTCGGATGCATCCAATTATCTGAATGGTAGTGTTGTTACCGTTGACGGCGGTTGGATGGGAAGGTAGTTTGTACATATTTTAAGTAAATAAATTAATTGTTGTGTTGTTTTAATTAAGGATAATGATGAAAAACAAATCAATTACACTTAGCGATATTGCCAAACGACTCAATGTATCAACTGTGACTGTTTCGAAAGCGTTACGTAATCACCCGGATATTTCCATCGATACAATCAAACGTATAAAAATAGTTGCAGAAGAACTGGGGTATACTCCAAACTTTATGGCAAGGAATCTTTCTTCGCGCAGATCAAATATGATAGGCGTAGTTGTACCGAAAATTGCGCATCATTTTTTCAGCTCGATGATTGAGAATATTTACAATTTCGCGTTCGAACACAATTACGAAATCATTCTTACCGTATCGCAAGAAAATGCCGAGCGGGAAAAGAAACACGTTCAAACATTACTTTCGATGAAAGTTGACGGGATATTGGTTTCAATTTCGCAGCAGACAAATAATTATGATATCTATGAGTTGGTAAGAAGCCGCGGAGTGCCGATGGTATTTGTTGATAGAACTCCCGATATGCAAAATATTAATACTGTTACGGTTGATGACCGTGGCGGCGCTTATAAAATGTTGCAGCATGCAATCAATCTTGGTTACAGGAAGATAGGACATTTTTCCGGCAACACACATATTAACATTGGTCGCGAGAGACTAATCGGATATAAAAACGCGTTGATTAATAACGGTATCGAAATTAATCCTGATTGGATTATCGAAGGCGGATTCAGCGAACAAAGTGGTTATGATTCATTTATGAAACTGTACAGGGAAAATAATCTCCCCGATTTAATTTTTGCAGTTACTTTCCCGGTGGCGCTCGGTATTTACAATGCTGCCGGAGAAGTCGGTATCAGAATTCCAAATGATATTGATTTATTCTGTTTTGGATACGACCATGTTCAAAGCCTGCTTACGCCGGCATTAAGCTGCGTTAACCAGCCAACAAACGATCTTGCAGTTAAATCAATGGAAATGCTTTTAAATAATATTGGAAATAAAGAGGACTTCGAGCCGCAACACGTTGTGGTGGATACGGAATTAATTCTGAGAGAAACTTGCATTAAATATTATAAAGGATGATGAAGAGAACGATACATGTAATTCGTAACATAAGATTTTTGCTTTTATTTTCTATTTATAATAGACGGTATTAGCTCAAAAAATTTTTCTCTTTTTTAGTAAACGGTTAAGTGACAACTGATGAATTTGAAATTCTATTTGAGGAAAATTATGTTAAAAAATATTTTTTCATTCAGCATGTGTTTTTTATTTCTTGCCTCTGCAATCTATTCTCAGCAAGGGCTTCTTTCTAACTGGGAAAAAACAATTACCATCAAACTCGCTAACGAAACGAATTTATTCAGAGGCGATGAGTCTGTGTTCTTATGTTTGAAAAAATTGAAACAAAGTTATCCTGATTTTAATGAAAAGCATTTTGTTGTTTATAGCGAGCAAGATGAAATCCCATCGCAGGCTATTGATAAAGACGAAGATGGCAGTGCGGATGCTGTTGTCATTACGAAAAATATTAAACCCCGTGAGTCAAAAGAAATAAATATATATTATAACACAAAAGGCGAAAGCGCCCATAATTATAAAAAGCGAACTCAATGTGTATTGTATGAAAAAGTAAATTACAATTTAGTCGATGGATATTATACCGGAGGTGAATTTCAAGCTGTAACGAAAACAAAAATTCCTCAAAATCATTTCGCTCACAATGCGCTTTATAAAACCGAAGGTCCCGCATGGGAATCCGACAAAGTAGGTTTTCGTTTCTATTTAGATTCGCGAAACAAAAACGATATCTTCGGAAAGAAAGTTGATACAATGGTTCTTCAATCAGTCGGAATAAATGATTTGGTTTCCGACAGCAAAGAATCATACACGAAAATGAGTGATTGGGGAATGGATATTTTCAAAGTCGGCGAATCACTCGGACTCGGTTCAATAGCAATTAGGCTTGATGAAAAAAATAATTTTGTTAGCAAAACCGACAGTGTAATTTGTTCGGTTGAAGAAAATGGTCCGCTATATTCCTCGATAAAAACAAATTATTTCGGATGGGAAGTTGATGGAAAGAAATATAATCTTTGTTCTAACTTATCAATAACCGCTGGCAGCAGACTCTCAAAAGTGAATCTAAAAATAACCGGTGAACCGGGTAACATCTGCACCGGAATACCGAAACACGACAACACAGAATTTGTTTCATCGAGCAATGATTCGAAAGAAGGATGGAGTTACATAGCGTTGTACGGTAAGCAAAGTTTATCCGGTGACGATTTAGGGATTGTGGTTTTTTATAATAAATTATTTCTAATTGAACAGGCTGAAGACGCGTTGAATTATTATGTAACACTCAAACCGGATAACGGAAAATTGGAATATTATTTCGGCGCTGTATGGCAAAGCGAATTGAACGGAATTAAAAGTAAAGATGAATTCGTAGGATACCTCAACGATGTTGTTGAGAAGTTAAACAATCCAATTAAAGTTGGTTTCGAAAATTAGATGAGATACGATCACAAAACAATTGCATTAACTTTAATTGCTATAGCAATTTTGTACACGGAAATAATTGCTCAGCAGCTTGCTTTTCCCGGCGCTGAGGGATTTGGAAAATTTACATCTGGTGGACGCGGCGGGGTGGTAATCAAAGTTACTAACCTGAATGATTCGGGTTCCGGCAGTTTACGCGAGGCGGTTGAAAAGGATGGAGCGCGGATAATTGTTTTTCGTATATCGGGCAATATAACTCTTGAATCAAACCTCGAGATTAAAAACGACAACATCACAATTGCCGGACAAACCGCACCCGGCGATGGCATTTGTGTCCGCGGTTATCCTGTAATCGTTAACGCCAATAATGTGATTATTCGTTATCTCCGTTTTCGACTTGGCGATGTAAACAAAATTCAAGATGACGCGTTTAGTTCAATTGCCGGGAAGAAAAATATTATTGTCGACCATTGCTCTGCAAGCTGGGGCATCGATGAATGTTTGTCGTTTTATAATAACGAAACATCAACAGTGCAATGGTGCATAATCAGCGAAAGCCTCGACCACTCATACCATAAAAAAGGAGATCACGGTTACGGCGGAATTTGGGGCGGAAAGAAAGTCACGTTTCATCATAACCTGCTTGCGCACAACACAAGCCGCAACCCGCGTTTCTGCGGAAGCCGTTATCATAAACAGCCTGAAAAAGAAATCGTCGATTTTGTAAATAACGTAATATACAATTGGGGATTTAAAAGCTCATACGGCGGCGAAGCGGGAAACCACAACATCAGGTTCAATTATTATAAATACGGACCCGCAACTTTGGATTCGCTTAAAGAAAGAATTCTTGAACCGTTCGATTCGCTTGGCAATTTCTACCTCGAAGGAAATTTTGTATTCGGTTCGCCAAAAGTAACTTCAGACAATTGGAGCGGCGTGGAAGGCGGATACACCGAAATTCAAAAGAAGAAAAAGTTTTCTGCGCCTTTTGTAGTCGATGAAATTAATATGCAGACCCCGGAAGAGGCATTCAATTCAGTATTACTTTCAGCCGGCGCCTCGTTGCCAATGCGCGACGCAGTTGATTCAAGAATTATTGATGAAGTAAAAAACGGTACGGCAAGGTTTGGTAAAATTTGGAAAGGCGGCGGTACAGGAATCATCGATTCGCAGGAGGATGTCGGCGGATGGACCGAACTAAAATCATTGCCGGCACAGAAAGATTCCGACCACGATGGCATGCCGGACGAGTGGGAAACAAAACACAATCTCAATCCGGATTATGACGGCGACAGAGCCCAAATTTCGGAATCGGGATATACGATGATAGAAGAATACATCAATGAACTTGTTTTGAATAAATAGCATCAAAATTTTGCAAACAGAAGCGAGAACAAAATGATTAAGAAATATTTTTCATCCGCGGTACTTTTTTCTATTACGATTTTTATTTGCGCTGGAAATGTCTTCTCGCAGGAGAAGTCCGACAAACCTGTTGCATGGTCGATCAAAGCAGCGGATTCGTTCATTGCAAAAAATCCCGGCGGAGTTATTACTTACGATACAGTTACTCATATTCAAAAATGGGATTATGAACAAGGATTGATGCTCAGCGCGCTTTATAAAATGTATCAGTACACCGGCAATGAAAAATATTATGATTACGTAAAACAGAATCTCGATTGTTTCATTGACGAGAAAGGAAACATTGCGACATACAAATTTTTAGATTACAACATCGACAACATAAATCCCGGCAAGGCTATTTTATATCTTTATCAAATTACAGGCGAAGAAAAATACAAAATTGCAGCCGACACGCTACGCAAGCAATTGGGTGAGCAACCCCGCACACCGGGTAACGGATTCTGGCACAAGAAACGATATCCGAATCAAATGTGGCTCGACGGGCTTTATATGGGTGAACCATTTTATGCAGAGTATACAAAGCTGTTTGGCGATGCGAAAGATTTCGACGATATCACACATCAGTTCCTATTAATTTATGAACACACATACGACCTCAAAACGGGACTATTGTATCACGCTTGGGATGAAAGTAAGCAGCAGAAATGGGCGAATCCCGAAACGGGTTTGTCGCCGCATTTTTGGGGACGCGCGATGGGCTGGTATTTAATGGCGATTGTTGACGTGCTCGATTATATACCGAAAGATCACAAAGACAGAAATAAGTTAATAGAAATTTTGAAAACAACTTGCGAAGCATTATTGAAATTCCGAGATCCCGAAAGGAAAGTGTGGCGGCAGGTTCTCGACCAGGGAAACCGCGAAGGAAATTATACCGAAGCATCAGCCACGTTGATGTTTGCATATGCCTTTGCGCGCGGATATAACATGGGATATCTTCCCGAAAATTTTATTGATGAAGCTAAAATATCGTTCGAAGGTGCGCTAAATGAATTTGTCCGAATTGACAAAGATGGTTTTTATGATTTATTCGGAACATGCCGTGGCGCCGGGCTTGGCGGCGACCCGTACCGCGACGGTACTTATGAATATTATATTAGCGAGCCGCAGCGCAAAAATGATTTTAAAGGATTTGGTCCGTTTATTCTTGCAGCATTAGAACTGGAAAAAGCTACTGCTGATTTCAAATGCACGAAAGTTGTTCTCGATAATTATTTTAACAATGAACGCCGTACAACAAAAGTAGGAACGGTTGAACGGTATCATTACATTTGGGATGATACAACCAATTCCGGCTTTTATGAATTAGGAGAGATATTTAAAAAGAACGGCGCGAAAGTTTCAGAATTGATTGATACACCAACTAAAGAAAATCTTGGCGGTGCGTCTGTTTATATTATTGTCGATCCCGATACGCCAAAAGAAAATCCCGAACCGAAATACATCGATGATAATTCAATCGAAGAAATTACGAAGTGGGTATCGAACGGAGGTACACTGCTGTTGATGGCAAACGATGCAGGCAATTGCGAGTTCGAACATTTGAATAAACTCGCTTCACAATTCGGATTTCATTTTAACGAAGTAAGTCTGAATAGAGTTGAAGGCAAAAATTACGAGATGGGCGCTTTCACTAAACTTCCATTTCATCCATTTTTTTACGGACTTGAAAAAATCTACATGAAAGAAATCTCCACAATCACAGTTGAAAAACCGCAATACATCATTTTGAAAAAAGACAACGAGGCGGCGATAGCATTTTGCAAATACGGGAAAGGCGCAGTCGTCGCAATCGGAGATCCGTGGCTGTACAACGAATATATTGATAACAGACGACTGCCCGAAAGTTTCGAAAATTACCGCGCCGCAGAAAATCTTGTTTCATGGTTGTTGAGATTATCGCAGTTGAATAAAATCGGAGCCGGATATGATAAATGAATTATTTAAAATCCGTGGAAATCAGTTTTATCCGCGTTCATCCTTGTTCTATTCGGGTAGAAACTTATTAGTAAAGAAATTGATTCTGTTCACTTTGTTAATTCTTTTTCCGGTAGCAATCTATTCACAAAAAAAATGCTCGAATGATTTTTCAAAATATTTAGATAATCTTCCTTTTGTAATGGGAAAAATATCGGTGCCGGAATTCCCCGATAAAGATTTTTGTATTACCGATTTCGGGGCTATCGGCGATGGACAGACATTGAATACAACCGCGTTCGAAAAAGCAATTTCAACATGTGTAGAAAACGGAGGCGGAAGAGTTGTTATTCCGAGAGGTATCTGGCTCACCGGACCGATTTGGTTGAAGAGCAATGTGAATCTTCATCTCGAAATAGGCTCTCATATTCAATTCACAGAAAATAAAGATGCGTATCCTGTAATCGAATCATATTTCGAAGGAGTGCCGCAGTTTCGTTGCGCCTCACCAATCAATGGACGGAATCTTGTGAACGTTGCAATCACCGGCGATGGGATAATTGACGGCAACGGTGATTACTGGCGTTACTTAAAAAAAGATAAAGTAACGGAAGATTTCTGGAATCAGCTTGTTAAATCCGGCGGTGTGGTTGCACCGGATTATGGAGGATGGTGGCCTTCGCAGCAAGCGCTGGACGGCGTGAAAAGATTGCCCGAACTTTTAAAAGATGATAAGTTATATACCAAAGAAAATTTTGAGATGATACGCGACCATCTTCGCCCGGTGTTGATTAGTTTGATTGAGTGCAAAAACGTTTTGCTCGACGGACCGACATTTCAAAACTCACCGGCATGGAATATTCATCCGCTTAAGTGCAGCAATCTCATCGTAAGAAATATTAATGTACGCAATCCGTGGTATTCGCAAAACGGCGATGGCATTGATGTTGAAAGCTGCAAAGATGTTCTGATTTATAATTGCAAGTTTGATGTCGGCGACGATGCTATTTGCATGAAATCCGGCAAAGGCGAATACGGAAGAAAAAGAGGAATACCAACGGAGAATGTTGTAATTGCCGATTGCATCGTTTATCACGGACACGGCGGATTTACAGTCGGCAGTGAAATGTCCGGCGGAGTTCGAAATGTTAAATTGAGTAATCTTAATTTTATCGGAACGGATGTCGGGCTGCGATTTAAAAGTACGCGCGGGCGCGGCGGAATCGTAGAGAATATCTTTATCGAAGATATTTTTATGAAAGATATCCCGACCGACGCAATTCATTTTAACCTGTTTTACGGTGGATTTGCACCAAAAGAAAATGAATCCGAATTGGAACAGATAAAGAATGCCAAAGAAGAAGAAGTGAATGACGGCACTCCGCAGTTCAAAAACATCAAAATGAAAAACATTTATTGCAGTGGCGCTGCAATAGCTTTCGATGTTCGCGGTTTACCGGAGATGCCTGTTCAAGGAATTGAATTGGAAAATGTTGTGATAAAATCGCGCAAAGGAATCTCCATTTATTATGGGACAGGAATTAAAATTGTTGGTTCAAAAATACTTTGTAGTGAATCCCCGGCGATAAATATAATTCACGGTAAAGATATTCTTATTGAGCAGTTTGAATATGCCGATGATGCGAATCCGGTTATTAAAGTTGACGGAATGAAAACAAAAAATATCGTTTTAAAGGGATTGAAAAAGGAAGTTGAAAATAAAATCGAATTCGGGAAAGATGTTAACGAAAACGTAATTATAATCGAGTGAGAGAAATGAATTCCAAAACGAAAAATCATTTCGCCATATTTTTAATTTTTCTTTTTTCAATCAGGTTATCCGCACAGATTTATGTTTCACCCTCCGGCGAAGATTCCAACAATGGATCGATTAATAATCCGTATAAAACATTTCAAAAAGCTGTTTCGATTGTGACTGCGGGAATTACAATTTACTTACGGGATGGAACTTTCGAAATCAGCGAGACAATCAGATTAATAACCGATGGAACAAGCGATAACAAAATAAATCTCTTTGCTTATGAAAATGAAAAACCAGTTCTCGATTTTTCATCCCAATCATACTCAACTTCATCGCGTGGAATTCAACTCGAAGGCGATTACTGGTACTTGAAAGGATTGGAAGTTTGTAACGCTGGTGACAATGGTATTCACATTTCCGGCGGATTTAATATTGTAGAAAATTGTGTATTGCATGGCAACAAAGATACCGGACTTCAAATTAGCAACGGCGGTCATGATAATTTGATTCGAAACTGCGACTCATATTTAAATTATGATTCCGGCACCAACGGCGAGAACGCAGATGGTTTTGCTCCCAAACTTGATGTCGGTCCAGGAAATGTTTTCCGGGGATGCCGCGCTTATTACAATTCCGATGACGGCTGGGATTGTTATGAGGCAGCGTATCAAATAATTATCGATAGCTGCTGGTCGTTTCAAAACGGGGTGAACCGTTGGAACGATTCTAATTTTCAGGGCGACGGCAACGGATTTAAAGTTGGCGGAAATTATGTGCCGGCTCCGGTTGTTGTAACCCGGTGTATGGCATTTGATAATCCTTCGAAAGGATTTGACCAAAATCATAATACAAATGGTGTTACGTTGTACAACAATACGGCGTTTCGAAACGGAAAGAATTTTTCTTTTACAGAGGACCCGACCACCGGACAACACATATTGAAAAATAATATCTCGCTGAGCGGAACTGTTTCGATAACCAACAGTGCGCTTGAGGAAACAAATAGCTGGCAAGGTAACGATGCGGGTGGCTCGGATTTTCTAAGTCTCGATACATCACTCGCACGGGCGGAAAGAAAAATTGACGGTAGTCTTCCCGAAAATAATTTTTTAAGATTGGCTGAAGGAAGTTCATTAATTGATGCGGGGGTTGATGTCGGTTTGGCTTTTGAAGGAATAGCGCCCGACCTTGGCGCGTTTGAATATCCCGCCCCGGTTGGAATAGAAAATAATATTAGTTTACTGCCGGATGAGTTTGAATTGTATCAAAATTATCCGAACCCGTTTAATCCAACTACAGTAATTAGTTATACTATTCCTGCTGTAGAGACGCCATATATGGCGTCTGTACGAATTTATGATGTTCTTGGGAATGAAATCACAGTACTTTTAAATAGTTATCAATCACCGGGTAAATATGAAATTCAATTTGATGGAGAATCACTGCCAAGCGGAATTTATTTTTATCAATTGAGAGTTGGAGATTTTATTCAAACAAAAAAAATGGTTTTGCTTCAATGACGAAATCCACCAAAATATTTTTCACTGTAAGCATATTATTAATAACATCGGTGATTTGTTTTCCTAAAAATATTCCGCATTTCATCACTGTTGCAAAAGACGGCAGCGGCGATTTCAAAACGATTACAGAAGCATTGGATTCACTGCCGGTATTCAATTACGAAAGAAGAATCATATTCATTAAAAATGGAAAATACGAAGAGAAGATTCGGATCGATCAGGATTATATTACATTGCGGGGCGAGGATCGCGAGAAAACTATTATAAGATTTTGTCAACTTAGAAGCGATTGGGATAAAAACAAAGACTCGATTGGTCCGGCTGTAATTAATATTAATGGCGATGATATTATTATTGAAAATCTTACAGCGGAAAACACACAGCCGGAAATAGGACCGCACGCTTTTGTTGTTTACGGCAAAGGTACGCGGACGATAATTCAAAATTGTAATATGATTAGCAAAGGCGCCGATACGGTTTCTCTGTGGGATTACAAAACCGGGATGTATTATCACTCAAATTGTTATTTCGAAGGCGCTGTCGATTTTGTTTGTCCGCGCGGATGGTGCTTCATTAAAGATTCCGAATTTTACGAAGTGAAACAAACTGCTGCGGTTTGGCATGCGGGCGGTTACGATATTAATCAAAAGTTTGTAATAAAGAATTCTTCTTTCGACGGAGTTGAAGGTTTTAAACTCGGCAGGCATCATTACGAGGCTCAATTCTTTTTTATCGATTGCCGCTTTTCGAAAAATATGGCGGATGTTCCAATCTATCATGTAACCTATGAAGATACAACCCGTAACCAACCGTGCAATTGGGGTGAAAGATACTTTTTTCAAAACTGTAGCCACGGCGGTGCAAATTATCGTTGGTTAGAAGATAATCTATTTTCCGTCAATGGTTTTATTGAACCGAATAATATTACTCCAGCATGGACTTTTAACTTTTTATGGGATCCCGAATTCTCATCCGAGCCTAAAGTTATTAAATATAAATTGGGAGATGGTCAACTTTATCTTACTTTTAATGAGCCGGTATCTGTAATTGGAAAACCCATCATTTATGATTCTGAGAACAGATTTGAATATACTTCCGGCGGTGGTCAAAAAACATTGAATTTTGAATGTAAACCGGGTATTGAAAATGTTTGTTTGGAAAAATTGACAATTGTGAATGAGGGAAAAATTTCCGGCACAATCGCTTCTGTTAAAGAGCGCAACTGTTTCAACCAATAATGAAGTAACTTTTTATGGTAAACTAATATTTTTTTCTTGACAAATTGAATTAATCTAATGATTTTAGTAACCGTTAAAGTAATCGTTAAATGATAACTATAAAAATATATCAAATTGCTCGAACTTTCCGCTCAAAAACCGGTTCAATGCGGCTATTCTTCTATAGTAACATCGCTCAAAGAATAGAATCCATCAGCAGTAAATTTTTAAATATACTTTTAAGCTTAGCTGGAAATTTACGGGTTTCGATAATACCGGTATATCTCCCAAAAAAAATTAATAATTCAAGCATTCTAGCATAATGCCAAATAAAATTTATGAAAACATTATTATCCAGCTTGATAACATCAACACCAGAATTTTCCAGGTATAAATTAAGGGGTCTATTCCTATGAAAAAAATTTCTACAAAATTATTAGTCTTTTGTTTGCTCGCGATGATTTCCGATTTTGCTTATGGACAGGGAATATTGCGGGGTGTTGTAACAGATTCTCTTGAAAATTCTCCTCTTTGGGGTGCAAACGTGATTGTAATGGGTACGGCTCTCGGTGACGCTACCGACTTTGAAGGCCATTACCGGGTAACAGGAATTCCAGAGGGTAATTATGTGCTAAAGGTTTCGTATATCGGTTACGAAAGCAAAGACTTTAACATTAAAATTGAAGACGGCAAAACACTTGAATTAAGTACTTCATTATCGCCTGATGTAATTGAAGGATTGACTGTTATTGTCACCGGTCAGGCAGAGGGACAAGTTGCGGCCATCAATCAGCAGATTACTTCTAATACTATTATTAATGTAATATCAGAAGAAAAAATTCAGGAATTGCCCGATGCGAATGCTGCAGAATCTATTGGCCGATTGCCCGGTGTCGCTTTGCAACGTTCCGGTGGCGAGGCAAATAAAGTAGTACTTCGCGGGTTAAGTGATAAATTTTCCAACATTACTGTTGACGGAATTAAAATAGCTCCCACGGATGCTGATGATAGAGGTGTTGACTTAAGTACAATATCTCAAGGCTCGCTCGCAGGAATTGAATTATATAAAGCACTTACTCCGGATATGGACGCAGACGCTATCGCTGGAAGTGTTAATCTTGTTACTAAGAAAGCGCCATCAGAAAGAGTATTAAGACTTGATTCACGTGGCGCATACAACGATTTGAATAATACGCTAAAACAATACGATTTCCAGTTACGTTACGGCGAAAGATTCTTCGATGAATTATTCGGAGTGCAAGTAACAGCAAATATTGAACAGCGAGACAGAAGCAAAGAAGATTTCGATCTAAGTTATAATCAAAATTTGAATAGTGGCCAGGACTGGGAAATTACCGATTTCGAACTCACATTTACAGATGAGATAAGAAAACGCGGTGGGTTTGGTTTATTACTTGATTTCAATACACCGGATGGTGGATATATCAAATTGAATAATATTTTTAACCAGACTTCGCGTGATTATATTGAATATCACAGAAATTATCCCACAGATCCAAATAACCAGCTCCTTTACGGAGCAAGAGACCGCGAACAGAAAATCACAACCTTTAACAGCGCATTGATTGGTGAAAATTATCTTTTGGGTTTTACCGCTAATTGGAGCGCATCGTTCGCACAATCCAATTCCGACTTTCCTTTTGATTACGACGTGACATTTACCGAGCCCTCATCATTAGACTCGGAAGGTAATCCTGTTTCGGGCATGAGTGGTGTTCCCGAAGATGTTTTGAAAGGTCCTTACGAATCGATTATTAATTATGCCCTTAATAATTTCCAGAAGTCTTACTTATATACCGCATATTATCGTGATGAATATAACTTCGACAAAGAAAGAACCGCAACACTTAATCTTAAAACCGGTTATACTATTGGCAATTATATTAGCGGCGAAGTTAAGTTTGGCGGTAAGTACAAAGCAAAAACAAGATACAGATCACGCAGTGAACTCCTTTCCCCATATTATAATGAATCTTTTGCGGGATACGTTAAAATGGATGACGGTACTGTTGTTCCCAAAAATTTCGACGGTACGCCATTCACTGGAATCTTTGATGCTTTGGGAAATACCGGAGGCAAAATTCTTGTAACTTATTTCCTCGACCCCAATCCCGAAAACAGGAATATTTATGATAAATACAGTCTTTATCCTTTAATGAATAGAGATGCGATCCGGCAATGGTGGGATTTAAATAAAAATGGTTTTAATGATGCGGATGGGAAAAATCCGGAATATGAAAGAAACTTTGAAGCGGATGCCTTTTATTATGATATAAACGAAACTATCTCGTCCGGCTATTTAATGAATACACTTAACTTCGGACAAGAAGTTACATTAATAACCGGTATTCGCGCGGAAGTTGAAGCGAATGAATACCGTTCCCGCTATTCAATAAATGATCTTTCTGGTTTTCCAACACCTAAAGGTAATTTAAGAGATACAACCGCTACACATTACGAGACTGTTTGGTTACCCAACTTCCATCTATCTTACCGTCCAACTGATTTTATGTTAGTCCGGTTAGCTGCTTACAAAGCCTTAGCGCGTCCGGATTTTAATCATCGATTGGAAAATTTTGTTGCGAGAAAGGCAGGGACTTTCTATTCAGGTAATAGTCTAACTATTGGTAATCCCGGATTAAAAGCTGCTTCTGCCTGGAACTTCGAAATTAATACATCATTCTTCGGCAACACAATTGGTTTGTTCTCAATTTCCGCTTTCTATAAAGATATCAAAGATATGTACCATATGATTAACGGGATATTTATAGATGGCGATCACGGACAATCTACTCTCGATAGTCTCGGTATTAATTATAATGATCCATTTACGATATATGGTTATAATCTGGTGTATCCATATAACTCTTCCAAGCCCACAAAAGTATGGGGACTTGAAATCGAGCATCAGACCAATTTAAGATTTTTGCCGGGCATATTATCTAATATCGTTTTATCCTACAATTTCTCGTTAGTGCGTTCAGAAACCTATGTTGCCACCAGCAGAACAGATACCGTCTCGGTTACTGTTCCCGGCATTCCGTTTCCTATTCTTAAACCGGTAACTGTTTTATACGAAAACAAAACAAAGCTCGAAGGTCAACCTGAATTCTTCGGAAACTTTGCTCTCGGGTATGACATTGGTGGATTTTCCGGCAGAATCTCTCTGTTCTATAATGGTTCGTATAACAGAACTTTCTCTGCCAACGGAAGGAGTGATAATACTGTAGATGAATTCATGAGATTGGATATTGCACTTAAACAGCAGATAACTGATTATCTCTCCGTAATGCTAAACTTAAATAATATTACCAACACTATGGAAGACGAAACGATTAAAAATAGAATTACCGGGTGGTCCTTATTAAATAACAGCCAAATATATGGATTTACGGCCGATCTCGGTGTCCGGCTAACATTATAATGAAAAATTTTATGCAAATAAATATTCTGTATTTCGCAGAAATTTAATTAATAGTAACTAACAAAGGAGATAACTATGAAAAAAACAAGACAGTTAATTCTAATTCTTACCCTATTGATTGGTTTGCCCCTTGTAACCTTCGGACAAGCTGGTCCACATGATCTTTTAATTCCGGGCGCCACAAGCGCATACGATTTTTTGAACAATCATGTAATGGGCGACACAACAGCAGCTGGTGATAGAGCTGACCTTGAAAGAGTTTATGTTTTACAAAGAGGCGGAATCTATTTTGTTAACACCACAATGCGAAACAACGGGTGGGCTTTCAGAATGAAAGCCGAGGACGGAACCGGCCAATTGCCTGTTGTCTATTTATTAAGAAATGCAACAACTAATTCGGTACCTCAATTTTGCGATCAGAGGGGAGACCTTTGGTTAAAAGATCTTATCTTAGTCGGATATCTTGAAGCTGCTGGATTAGTTGCAGATATTCCCGCAGGATTAATTCAAACCGGTGCAGCGGGTTTTAATATTACTATTGATGGATGTATTATGTCAAACACTCGTGGTCAGCACATCCGCTGCAACAGTGCAACTAAAACAGTTAAAGTAGCAAATAGCATTCTCGCAAATATGGGCCATTGCGGAACATCAAATCTAGGAGCTGGAAAGTTTATTGATATCCGGGATACTTCATGTGACTCAATGATTATTGTTAATAATACATTTGTTAATTTTCAAGATCGTATTATTCGTCACCGTTCAAGTACTGCAAATATCAACCACTTAGTTTTTGATCACAATTCAATTGTGAACGGTATGTCATATCATGGCACACTCGCTCTTGGCTGGGTTGGGGATGATGTAAAAATCACCAATAACCTATTTATTGATCCATTCTCTCTTGGTAATGATACAGATGCAGTGCGTCAATCAGAATTTGACGAAAGCGGTGAAAAAGATGCATTTGGAGGCGGTAGAATGACATGGGTAATAAGTGTCCCCAACGATTCAACTGCGTGGACAGTTAATAACAATTATTACAGTGTTTCCCCGGAAGGACAAGCATTCTACGATACTTATGCATCAGCCGGCGTAACCGGTGAAGGTTCACCTTTAACCTGGCACATAAACAGCAAGCTAGGCGCCGATTCTGCAAGTGCATTCGTAAAAGAATTGATCACAATGGTTAACATACCGGAATTGATGATAACATTTAATGAATGGTACCGCAGCCCTGCCGGCGCTAACAAAACCAAAGCGACAACAAATTGGAATGCAACATTCGATTTCGATCGCCGACCATGGGAATATTTTGATGATGAACTTAATTGCACATTCCCGACAACCACAGCTGCTTATATGGGCGCTGAAGGTGGATTCCCGGCCGGCGACTTAAACTGGTGGCCGGATCTAAAAGCGATTTGGGATGCTGGTGGTACAATTATCGGTGTTAATGATCCAGATAGCCAATTGCCGACTGAGTTTACACTGAATCAAAACTATCCGAATCCGTTTAACCCGACTACGAGGATTGAATATTCATTACCGGTTCAATCGCAAGTTAAATTAGAAGTTTTCAACGTATTAGGAAAACATATAGCTACCCTTATTAATAGAACACAAGAAGCCGGAAGTCATTCGATATCATTCGATGCATCGGATTTATCTTCCGGTATTTACTTCTACAAACTTACCTCCCAAGATAATGTTATTACTAAAAAGATGATGCTGCTGAAATAATTCTGGTTTCTTTTTAGTTGCAGTAGAAGTACACTGCTTTGGAAGCATCCGTTGCGACCCCGACGGATGCTTTCTTTTTTTATACAATCCCGTAATTCACTGCATCATGTAAACCTCTTTGTGAAATTATTTGTTGTCTTAGAGTTATCGTATGAATAACTTTAGATAAATAATTTGGAAGGTGTGAGCATGAAAAGTCTGTTATTGTGTTTTCTTTTAGTTCCAGCTTTTATTTACTGCCAGGAAGAAAGTAAGCATCCAATCGATATATCCCTCGCTGAATGCATGGAGAAAGATTATTCAACACACGGCATGTTGCAATGCTTGAATGAAGCGGCGGAGAAATGGGATGCCGAATTGAATAAGGTTTACAATGAATTAAAAGGTATGCTCGATGATTCCGGAAAGAAAAAATTAAAAGAAGCCCAACAGGAATGGATAAAATTCCGCGATAAGGAATTCGAGTTTCTCGATTATCTTTATTCACAAAAAGACGGGACAATGTATCTAACAATGCGGGCTGCTGATAGAGTTGAGGTAGTAAGGAAGCGAGCACTCGAATTACAGTCGTATATTGATGTATTAAAATACTGAGATATACAATTTGCAAATTGGAGGATAAATTTAAGATGAAAACTTACTCGCATATCGGCAAAGAACTTTTTATTGAATTACTAATTGTTGCCTTTTTTAATATGATTCTTTCCGGTTGTTACACAAATTCCTATGTTGCGAAAGAAGATTACAGCTCAGCCTACCTTGAAAAAGTTGTTACGCTGGAAGACAGCATAATCGATTTTACCAAGAGCGATTTAAAAAGAGCCTATGTTGACGGCAATGAATTTGTTTATTTCAATCGCGATGGGACACAAGAAAAAATTCCTTTTGAAATTGTGAAGGCTGCATACTATGAACAATTTAATTTGCCGCTTACATTAGTTTGCATCGGAGCAGGGGCATATGCTCTCCTTTGGGCTTTTGTCAAATTCGTATTAGCCGGGAAGAGTTTCGGTGGCTAAATCTTTTAAGAATAAGAGAAAGAAAAATAATTACCAAAAACATTTTGAAAAATTTCCCCATGAATGATTTTGAAATAAGAAATATGACAAATGACGAAATTCAAATTGCCATTGATTGGGCGGCTGCGGAAGGATGGAATCCAGGATTGAATGATGCGCCGTGTTTTTATCAAACCGACCCGAAGGGCTTCTTCTTAGGATTATTGGACGACAAACCGATTGGTTGTATATCTGTAGTTTCATATCAAGGTACATTCGGATTTTTAGGATTCTACATTGTTCATCCGGAATACCGGGGACAAGGCTATGGTATTCAAATATGGAATAGGGGAATGGAGTATTTACGGCATAACAACATCGGGTTGGATGGAGTTATAGATCAACAGATGAACTATAAAAAATCCGGTTTCAAACTTGCGTACAGAAATATCCGCTATGAAGGAACCGCAAACCATTATTCCGTTGATGATAAATTTATCCGCCCGGTAAGGGAAGTTGAGTTTACTAAGCTTGTTGCGTATGATACTAAATTTTTCCCGGTAGAAAGGGAAGTGTTTTTAAACTGCTGGTTCAATATGCCGGATTCACATACACTCGTTTATGTTGAAGATGGAATCAAAGGATATGGAACAATCCGCAAATGCTTGCACGGTTATAAAATTGGTCCTCTCTTTTCGGATAATGAAAAGATTGCAGAACAGCTTTTAAATGCGCTTTCTTCCAAAGTAGAAATTGTTTCTCCAATATTTCTCGATGTGCCGGAGGTTAATCCAGAGGCAGTTGTGCTTGCTCAAAAACACAGCATGCGCAAAGTATTTGAAACAGCCCGAATGTACACAAAGGAAGAACCGCAAATAAAACTCGACGGGATTTTCGGCGTAACAACATTTGAGTTGGGATAAAAATTATGAATAGCTTCGACGATAGAGCTTCAACCTGGGATACTCCCGAAAGAATTGAAAGAGCTAAAAACGTAGCTAAAGCAATTATAAAAAGCGTATCACTTTCCTCGAATATGAATGCGTTGGAATACGGCTGCGGTACAGGATTGTTGAGTTTCGAACTTCGGGAATATCTCGGACAAATTACATTAGCCGATGTTTCAATAGGAATGCTCGCAACACTTTCGCAAAAAATCGTCGCCGCTGGTATTACGAATTTTAGAACGATAAAACTTGATTTGACAACCGATCCATTGCCTGAAGAAAAGTACGACATAATTTATACGATGCTGACTCTACATCATATCGAGGATATCGAAAATATATTTCACTGCTTTCATTCCATGTTAAATGAGAATGGAGTAATATGTATTGCCGACCTTGACAAGGAAGACGGAACATTCCACGATAAAGGCTTCGACGGGCATTTAGGTTTTGATAGGGTTGAATTAAAACGATTGGCAGAGAAATGCGATTTTAGAAATATCTCTTTTCAAACAGCGTATTCAATTCCCCGCGAGAGGGAAGGAATTTTATGCCAATACCCAATGTTTTTGATGACGGCATATCGATAAAGACTAACCTTCACTAATCTTGTTTCCAAAAGTTGGTATAAAAGTTAACCGATTGCCACATTACTTATCACTCCTTGTATTTCAGGGGTGAATTTTTTAATCTTCCGATGTGGCTTTCTGTCATGTCTCAAGATTGACATTTAACGTCCGGCGTTATATTTTAAAGTCATGATAAAATCATTCCACAGTAAAGAAACCGGGTTGTTATTCGATAGGAATATTTCGCGAATATTCCCTGAAGTAATTCAGCGCCCGGCGTTGAGGAAGTTGCGAATGATTAACCGAGCCGGTAATCTTAAAGACTTGACCATTCCGCCGGGTAATCGACTTGAAAAATTGGAAGGAAAGAGAAAAGGTCAATATAGTGTTAGAATTAATGATCAGTGGCGGATATGTTTTGAGTGGAAGGACAATAACGCATACGAAGTTGAAATAACGGATTATCATTAGGATTAAAAATGAAACAAAAAAAAAATGAAACCGGTTCACCCCGGCGAAATACTGCTCGAAGAATTTTTATTACCGATGGAATTAAGCCAGAATAAAATTGCTAACGATATAAAAGTTCCGCCGAGAAGAATAAACGAAATTGTTCTCGGGAAAAGAAGAATCTCGGCTGATACCGCACTAAGGTTGGCAAAATATTTCGGTATGACTCCGCAATTCTGGCTTGGTTTGCAAATGGATTTTGATATCGATGTTGCAAGCGATGAATTGAATGGAATCCTTGATAAGGAAATTATAGCTTATAAAGAATCGGCATGACTATTTTTTTACCCGGCGCTGAATTAATTTGTCGCCACATTACTTATCACCCCCTGTATCTCCCGGCTGAATTTTATCAAATACTCCAGTACGGCTTCGGGTGAAGTGTGATGGTTCCTCATCTCAAGTTTTACAACATCCTTTGTCTGCTTGAATTGAATTTGTCTGTAATATTTATCCACAACATGCTGCATTAATTTTGCGAACTTTTCAGTGTAATACTCTTCCTTCTCTCCCTTTGGCAGCAATATCGAAATTCTGTCCGGTTGAATTACAATTCTTTCAAACAAAGCATACGAAGCATAGTAGCGCAGAATAGCTGTGCTCACCAATCGTTCAACAATTCCTGGTAGTTTGCCGAAACGATCCTTAATTTCCTCTTTTAATTCTTGCGCTTCCTCAACTCTCAACATCGAGAATAACGCGGTATAGAAACTGAGTCTGTCAGCCTGGTCGGGCATAAATGTTTTTGGAATTCCAATCTCAAAAAACGCATCGATTGTCGGATCGGTTCTTTCGATATGCTTCGGTAAATCCTTGAATACTTCTTTAAACTGATCGCGTTTCAATTCCTCAACCGCTTCGTCCAAAAGTTTTACGTACAAATCAAATCCTATCGATTCTATTACCCCGCTTTGTTCGGTTCCGAGAAGATTACCTGCGCCGCGGATTTCAAGGTCGCGCATGGATATATTAAATCCTTCGCCGAGGTCGGTATATTCTTCGATTGCCTGCAGCCGGCGTACAGCTTTCTTCGTAATCGTATCAAGCGACGGAACAAGCATATATGCAAAAGCCTGTCTGTTCGAGCGTCCAACACGTCCGCGTAACTGATGAAGTTCCGCAAGTCCAAATCTATCTGCCCGGTTGATAATTATTGTGTTCACATTTGGAATGTCCAAACCCGATTCGATAATTTTTGTTGACATCAGTACATTATATTCCTTATTGAGGAAATCATAAATCACCTGCTCAAGCTGTGCCGGACGCATCTGTCCGTGTGCAACTGCAATTTTGATATCCGGTATATATCTGCGCACATAACCTGCAATCTTTTCTATTGATTGAACGCGGTCGTGAACAAAATATACCTGTCCGTGCCTGTTTAATTCTTTGTGAATCCATTCACGGATTTTTACTATATCAAACTTTTCCACCTTGGTATAAATCGGCTGACGGTTGGGCGGCGGGGTCGCCATTATTGATAAATCGCGAGCGCCGAGCAGCGACATATTCAGCGTTCTCGGAATCGGCGTGGCTGTTAATGTTAACGTATCAACATTTGCTTTTATCTTCCGCAGTTTCTCCTTCGCCATCACACCGAAGCGATGCTCTTCGTCGATTATCAATAATCCCAAATCTTTGAACGCAACATCCTTGGATAACAAACGATGTGTGCCGATTACAATATCAATTCCGCCATCTGCTAATTTTTTTACCGTCTCTGTCTGTTTCGCTTTTGTAGAGAACCGTGAAAGCGCCGCAACTCTAACCGGAAATTGGTTCAGTCTATCCTTGAATGTATTGTAATGCTGCTCGGCAAGAATTGTGGTTGGAACAAGCACAGCAACCTGCTTCGAATCATTCACCGCTTTGAACGCAGCACGCACTGCTATTTCAGTTTTCCCGAATCCGACATCGCCGCATACAAGTCTGTCCATCGGATTTTCGGTTTCCATATCGAGCTTCACCTCCTCCGTTATTTTTTCCTGATCGGGAGTGTCTTCGTATATAAACGATGCTTCCAACTCCTTCTGCCAAATTGTATCGGAATTAAAGGAGAATCCTTTTGAAGATTTCCGTTTAGCATAGAGACTGATTAGTTCGAATGCCGCATCTTTTATTTTCGCTTTTACTTTCGACTTTGTGGACTTCCACTCATTGCTGCTTAAGTTTGTTAGCGCCGGCGGTACGTTTTCGGCGGAAGAAAACTTCTTTACTAATCCGAGATAGTTTAGGTTGACGTAAACAATGTCGTTGTTCGCATATAAAATTTTGATGCACTCCTGTTCAACCATTCCTATTTTAATTGTCTCCAATCCCGAGTATTGTCCGATGCCGTAAGTTTCGTGAACTACAAAATCTCCGCGTTTGATTGAAGCGAATTCCTTCGCTTTCGATTTTTTATACTTTTTCGAAATAATTTTGGTGCGGTAGGGTTTATTAAAAATTTGGTAATCGGAAAGAATTAAAATCTTATCCGGTTTGGAAATGAATCCTTCCTTTACTGCTAAGCTGATGATTTTAATTTTTCCCGCTTCAAATAATTCGCTCAATTCTTCTTTGAATCCGGAAAGAAGATCGCGCAATTTCCCAGCCTGCAATTCATTCTCAGCTGCGATAAAAATAATATAATCCTTCTGCGCATATTCCTTTATTAATTCAAATAGGTATTCGAAATTGGAATTAATAATCGGGGCATGTGCAAGATTCAATTCGGATCTTTTACCCGAAGTATTTATATCCTCCTCTATCAACCAACGTGCTTTATTCTTGAAGATGGTCTCTAAATCTGTTTGTGTTTTCTCGGTGAAATCTTCGCTCTCTTCCGTGGCTGTTATCTTGTTTGCCTCACCAAATAATTCTTCCTTTAATTCGTCTTCTATGCCGGATAAATAACTCTCTTCCGGTTCGAGTATTTCTTTCTTGTTGGTAAAAATGTTTTCAAGCTCGTATGATGAAGCAATAATCAGAGGATCGTTAAGGTAATCGAATATACTGGAATTATTCGTTTCATCCGAGGGATTTATTTTTGCCGCGAGTGATGTGTGTGTAATTTTATCGGACGATCTTTGACTTTCAGGATCGAAGTGCCGAAGCGATTCAAGAAAGTCTCCGTCGTATTCGGCACGCACCGGCTGCTTTTCACTGTACGACCAGAAATCGATTATGGATCCACGCACCGAGTAATCGCCCGGTCCCTCTACAAATTTGTCCCGCTGGTAATTCATCTCGTTTAAGTATTCAATAAGTTCATCGTAAGAAATATTGCTTCCTACATTCAACGCAAGCGTGTTCTTTTCAATAATATCTTTCGGCGGAAGTGAGAGCTTTAACAAATCATAATCAGCAACAAGTATAAATTTATCCGTGGTGTTTAGTTGAGTTAATTTTTCCTGCACGATTTCGGGCGTCATTTCCTCAAGCGCAATTACCGGGATTTTTAATTCGAGTATGTGAAGCTCTACGTTGTACTCGCTGACTGTCTTTATATCGGGCACGAGTAAAACAATTTGATTCTCAACAGTAGTAAGCCGGTTTATTAAAATCGTTTTTGACGAACCCGGCAGACCGCTGATAAAAACTTTGTTTTCGTCAGCATGTTTGTTCTTTATTTGATACAACACTTTTTCGATGAACTCAAGATTCGAGAAGATATCCGTAGAGGAATGTTTCATTAATAGTCCGGTAATATATTTAAAATAGACGCACCTTCCCCCATAAGGCAATGCTGTCGAAATAGCTGTTAATAGAACGCGGATTGTTATGATCTCTTATGATTTTATATGCATATCATCTCAGAGCATAATTATCATAACGACCTGCCCGGTATTGACGGGGCAGTGTTCTGCTTTTCATCAGCATTACCCGTAAAGAAGAAGCGGTTCGTTGAATAACACTCCTTCTTAAAAGAGCTGTGTAAAATTAAGGAAAGGAGAGGTGAAAAACGAAGGAATAGAAGAAGCGATGTATCACCGCGTTGCCATAAATGACAACGCTATTCAAACAAACCATCCTTAAGGATAGTGGTTCCATTGAAAAAGCATCGCCATGCTTTATTATGCCCAAATTTGTTTTCACTACCTTTGATCCTTAAAATCATTAAACAAATAATCGGGTAGTGTTATTCACTTATCATTTTTATATTTTTGATGTCAAATAATACTCCAAATTATCTGCGGAACATTCTACTATGGCATTATTGAAATCCTCCAAACCAATCGAATTAAAACAGGAAGAATTAAAATGGAAATGCGATCCCGAAATTTTTGAGGTTGAGACTTCCGATTCCCTCGAACCTGTTGAAGGAATTATTGGTCAGCAGCGCGCGCTGAAAGCCTTGAATCTCGGAGTGGATTTAAAGAGTCCGGGTTATAATATTTTTATCACTGGCTTATCCGGAACCGGTAAAGCCACAACCATTAAAAGAATGCTCGAAAACATTTCGCCCAAATGTCCGCAGCTTAGCGATTATTTGTATGTAAATAATTTTAAAGACCCGGATCAACCAACACTCATTGTTTTAAAAGCCGGCCAGGGGGCTAAATTTAAAAATGATATTTCAAAGACTATAAAATTTATCCAGGAAAAAATTCCAATAGTGTTGGAGTCGGATCCTTTCACATCGCAAAAGAAAAAACTGTTAACGGATTTCGGAACCAGCCAGCAGAAGGTGCTTGATGATTTTGAAGATAGATTGAGAACGGATGGGTTTACTCTCGGTCAGGTAAAGGTTGGCGAATTAGTAAGACCTGAAATTCTAATTGTAATTGAAGACCAGGCAATCTTCATTCAAAACTTAGATGAAGCTGTTAAATCCGGGAAAATTACGAGAGGGCAATCGGATGTAATTATTGATAAATATACCGGTTATCAGCAGGAGCTGCAATCATTGTTCCGGCAGAATTTTAAAATCACTCAGGATTTTCATCAAAAAGTAAACGAGCTCGAAGCGGAAGCCGTAAAAAGTTTGATCAATGTTACGATTGACGATCTCAAAAAGAAATATAAAGACAAAAAAGTAAGTGAATATTTGAATCATGTTACGGAAAGCATTTTTCAAAATCTCGATAAGTTCAAAGCGCTTAAAACTGCTGACCACGATGAAGAAAACACAATGCCGGAGAATATGATTGAGTACGAAGTGAATCTCATCCTCGATAATTCCGAAGTGAAAGAATGTCCGGTGGTAATTGAAACTACGCCGACTTATAATAATCTATTTGGAACCATCGAAAAATATAGCGATGGCTCGGGAGGATGGTATGCAGACTTCACAAGAATAAAAGCCGGTTCGCTATTACACGCGAATAACGGCTACCTTGTAATCAATGCTCTCGATGCATTTTCGGAACCGGGAGTTTGGAAAACATTGAAAAGAGTGTTGCTTTACGGAACACATCAAATTCAGGATGTGGCTAATTTGTATATGTATGCCCCGAGCATTTTAAAACCGGAACAAATTGAAATTAATACGAAAATAATTTTCATCGGCAATAGTTATATCTATTATGTTTTGTCGAATTACGAAGATGATTTTAATAAACTTTTCAAAGTAAAAGCCGATTTTGATTATGAGATGAAACGTAATGAAAGTACGATTTTACAATACGCACAAGTTGTTAAAAAATTAATCGATGATGAAAAACTTTTAAAATTTGATAAATCAGCTTTATCGCGAATTGTTGAGTATGGAATAAGGTATGCCGGTTCGAAAGACAAATTGACAACACGCTTTGCTTATATAGCCGATTTAGTTAGAGAGGCAAATTTTTGGGCGCGGGATGTTGGCGCAAAATCCGTAACCGACTTTCACGTTGCACAAGCTTACGACGGCTCGCGGGAAAGGCATGGATTATACGAATCAAAATTACAGGAGTATATTCAGGAAGGAACAATTCTTATCGATACCGAAAATGATAAAGTCGGGCAGATAAACGGGCTCGCGGTTTATGGCGGTGGGCAGTATTCATTTGGTAAACCTGCGAGAATTACCGCATCAGTTTCATTGGGAGGCGGAAATATTTTAAATGTTGAAAGAGAGGCGGGGTTAAGCGGAAATACTCATAACAAAGGTATGCTGATTATTACCGGTTACTTTAAAGAAAAATTCGGTAAAAAAATTCCGCTCTCTTTCAATGCAAGCCTTGTGTTTGAACAGGGATACGGAATGATTGATGGGGATAGCGCATCCATAACTGAAATTTGCGCTCTTCTTTCGAGCATATCGGGTATTCCAATAAAACAAAATATCGCTATCACCGGATCGGTAAATCAGAAAGGGGAAATTCAACCCATCGGCGGAGTAAATGAAAAGATAGAGGGATTTTTTGATGTATGTAAAGCAAGAGGGTGGACAGGTAAACACGGCGTTATCATTCCTATCCAAAATGTTAAGGACTTAATGCTGAAAGACGAAGTTATTGAAGAAGTGAAGAATAATAATTTTCATATCTATCCTGTTTCAATCGTTGAAGAAGCGGTTGAAATTCTTACCGGTATTAAAGCCGGGCATCTTCTTAAAAACGAAAGTTACACTGCAAATACAGTTTTTGGTGAAGTTGAGAGAAGTCTAAAATTAATGCGGAAAAGAATTAAGGAGCCTCCAAAGAAAAATTCGAAAGGCGAAGTAAAGAGCAAAGCTAAAGCCAAACCTAAGTCTAAACCTAAATCAAAACCCAAGAAATAAATTTTTCAGATAGAAATATTTATGTATACGAAGACAAAAATACTTGCAACACTTGGTCCGGCTTCTGATTCGGTCGAAATGATTTCATCGTTAATTGATGCCGGGATAGATGGAATCAGGCTAAACTTTTCCCATGGTGATTTTGCTTATTTCACAAAAGTTTTCGATAACATTCATAGTGTGTGTACCGAAAAAGCATTACCGATACCCGTGCTTGTTGATTTACAGGGTCCCAAAATTAGGATTGGAGAATTATCGTCAGACCAAGTAGAAATTAGAACCGGCGATACAATCGAGGTTACAACGCGAGACTTACCCGGCAACAGAACTATTGTTTCTACTTCATACAAACAATTACTCAAAGATGCTAAGCTTGGCGATACGATATTGATAAATGACGGATTGATAAATCTAAAGATTGTTAAAAAGACAACCGATTCCGTCATCTCCGAAATAATTGCGGGCGGAATTCTGAAATCCCGCAAAGGAATGAATCTGCCGGGTATGAAACTCAGTACGCCTTCAATAACCGAAAAAGATTTACAGAATCTAGAATTTGCACTAAAGAGAAAAGTGGATTTTATTGCCCTTTCTTTTGTTCGCAGCGCGGATGATATTTTACAATTGCGGGAATGGTTAACAAAGAAAGGATACAGTAAACCGTTGTTTGCTAAGATTGAAAAATCGGAAGCAGTTGATGATTTTGAAAATATACTTGAAGCCGCTAATGGAATTATGGTTGCACGCGGCGATCTTGGTGTGGAGATGGGTCCGCAGTTTGTGCCTGTCATTCAAAAGAAAATTATTAGAAGATGTAATGAAGTGGGTAAAACTGTAATTACAGCAACACAAATGCTCGAGTCAATGATCGGCAATCCGGTTTCTACAAGAGCCGAAGCCTCGGATGTTGCAAATGCAGTTTGGGATGGGACGGACGTAGTTATGTTAAGCGGCGAAACTTCTGTTGGCAAATATCCGGTTGAAACAGTAAAAGTGATGAACGAAATTCTCCAAACAGCAGAATCGCATTATGGCTATGCGGAAAAAATAAATTATGAAATACCTGCTGCCCTTGCCGATAATTTATTTGATTCCGTTGGTTCTGCGGTTGCAAATATTTCCAACAACGTAAAGGCAAAAGCAATTATTGTGTTTACTCACTTCGGACGCAAAGCCCGCGCAATAGCCAAGTTTCATCCCCGATCAATGATCTATGCTATCTCGGATAGTTTTAATTCGTTGAACAACTTAAATCTATGCGGCGGGATAAAACCGTTTTATATGAAAAATATTGTTGAGCGAGAATCTGCTGTTTCGGATTCAATTAGTGTGTTGAAAGAAAACAGATTAATTACGGAAGGAGATTTGTTAATATTTACTGCCGGGAAACCTATAACAGATAAAGGACGGGATCATTGGATTCGATTTGTTGTCACGTGATGTTCAATTAATAGAAACCGTAATTCGATAATTTATAAACCAAATTTCTATTCTTTAAGTAACCGGATGAAATATACCGGTAGATTTTATCAAAGAATATTAATAGATTCTTAACCGTGGACGAAAGGAAAAGTAAATAGAATAATGCGCTGTTTCTCTATAATAATTATATTAAACTTATTATGCGGTGATATTGCAGCGCAGAAATCATCTCCGTATTACCCGCCTGGTATTCAAGATGGATATAGCATAAAAACATGGCTTACCGAAGATGGGCTTCCTCAAAATGCAGTAATGTCAATTACTCAGGACTCAAAAGGGTATTTGTGGATTGGTACGCAGAATGGCGCGGTAAAATTTGACGGCACTAAATTTAACTCCGCTAATTTACAGAGGAAATTTCCCACATTAACGAGATATGTTACAGAAGTTTACGAAGACCGTAAGCGGAATATTTGGATAAGCACTTCGGGTGGAGGCATAGTACTTTTGGAAAAATCGAAAGAAACTTTATTTACAACTGATGATGGCTTATATAGTAATTACTGCGGGAATATTCTTCATGATAGTAAAGACAGAGTTTGGATTAAAACACTCGGCGGGCTGAATTATTTTTTTAAAGGGAAAATTTATCGAGCTTCCGAAAAAAATAATTCTCCTCTCATCATGACGCCTGAGTTTGAGGATAGCGAAGGTAGGGTATGGTTTATAGATTCAAACGGCAAAATAATTATTAAGCATGAAAATGAATATCGTCCATATGAAAACGATCTGATAAAAAATAAAATGATCGACGTTATATTTCAGGATAAGCAACGCCGGATATGGGCTGCTGATTCGATCGGACTGTATTTGTTATCCGGCGAAGGCAAGTCAGTTTTTAAATTTTCCATTACGCCAATGCCGATAGGAATAAAAAAAATAGCGCAGGACAATAACGGAAATTTATGGTTAGCTTCAACCATATATGGAGTATATCTGTTTAAGGATGGCAAATTTTATCGGTTCTCTGTTACTGAAGGATTGAGCGACAATTTAATTGGCGATGTTTTTGTTGACAGGGAAGATAATATTTGGGTGGGAACTTATGGCGGTGGATTGAACAGGATAAATAAGAAGTTTATTGAAACCATTTCAACCACCAACGGATTGCCCAATGATTTTTTGTTTTCGGTGCAGCAAGATCAAAATGGAAATTTGTGGGTGGGTTCATATGGCAGCGGGTTGATAAAATTTGACGGAAAGCAATTTTTTGAATATTCAAGAACAACAGACTTTCCCGCAAATGTTATTAGATCAGTATTGATTGACACTAATGAAGATACTTTTATTGGGACTTATGGAGCAGGAGTTGCACTCTTTGACCTCGATAAACAATCCGTCTCAATAATTATCAAAGAATTGCCGGACGGAAACATTCATGCTCTGTTCGAAGATTCGAAAAAGAATTATTGGATAGGGACGGGTAAAGGTTTTGTAAAATTAACCGATGGGAAAATATTTTCATTTGATAGTTTTAACAAAGGGCAAAACAATATTATTAGATCTTTTGCTGAAGATCGGGAAGGCAATATTTGGATTGCCACCGATATTAGCGGAGTTGTTCAATATGACGGAAGTGAGTTCAAGAAATTTGATATTGATGACGGACTCCCAAGTAATTCTGTTAAGGATATCTTTCTCGATTCATCGGGATTGTTGTGGTTCTCAACTGTAAATGGTTTGAGTGTTTATAATGGAAAGAAATTTAGTGTCATTAATTTTCAATCTGATTTTGCTAACGGAGTGATTTATGCAGCCTTGGAGGATCTCGAAAAAAACATTTGGTGCAGCACAAACAACGGCATTTTTCAATTAAAACGGATAGATATTAATAGTTATCTTTCCGGAAAAACTAAATCTGTATTCCCGATGTTGTTTAACAAATCCGATGGAATGATAAACAGTGAATGCAATGGCGGGAACAAACCTTCCGGTATATTAACCAAAGAAGGCAAGATAATTTTCCCGACTATAAAGGGATTAGCAATTATTGATCCGGGTAAAATTTCAAAGTCAGCATTTCAATCTATAAATATCATCGAAAGATTTGTGGTTGACGAAAACGAGATTGACTTCAACGGAAAGATTGAATTAAGAGCCGGAACAAATAAATTTGAAATAAGCTATTCTTCGCCATGTCTGTCAACACCGGAAAGAATCCAGTTCAGGTATATACTCGAGGGTTATGACAATGATTGGATTAATGCAGGTACGAGGAGAACGGCTTTTTATAATAAAATACCGCCGGGGGAATACAAATTCAAACTGATTTCTTGCGGCAACAATGGAACCTGGGATAATAACCCGGTTGAATTGATTGTAACAATTGAACCTTACTTTTACCAAACAATATGGTTTTATATACTAATCTGCGTTCTCATTATTGGCGGATTATTTTTGTATTTACATATTCGGCATCGTAAGATTATTGTGGTGCAGAAAAAACTTCAGATTCTTGTTGAGGAAAAAACAAAATCCTTGAACGAAGAGAAGAAACGAGTTGAATTAGCTTTCGCCGAGATTGAAAAAGCAAAAACAGAATTAGATGCGGTAAATCAGGAACTAATTAATGTGAACAAGTTGAAAACCGACTTACTTAACATGGCCGCACATGATCTCCGGAATCCGCTGAATGTAATAAAAAGCTGTTGCGATCTTGTTCTTGATGAACCAAAATTAGATGCAAATACAGTCGAGCCGATGGAATTAATTAAGAGATCCTCAAACAAAATGCTGGATTTAATAGAAGATGTTTTAAAAACAGCTCATCACGAAAGCAAAAAACTTAGTTTGCATTGCAGAGAATTTGATATATCAAAACTTTTAGAAACGGTAATAGCAAACTTCAAAAATCTTTCACAAAAGAAGAATCAAAATATTTTGTTTAATACACCGGGCGAAATATTGATAACGGCTGATGAAACAAAATTAGAAGATGTGTTCAGCAATCTCTTAAGCAATGCCATAAAATATTCCCCATTCAATAAAAACATCTATGTAGAACTTAATTTATTGCTGGAGATTGTTGAAGTCAGGCTCAGGGACGAGGGACCTGGTCTTACCGAAGATGATAAGAAAAAAATATTCGGGAAATTTGAAAAACTTTCCGCGCGTCCAACAGGCGAGGAATCATCAATCGGTCTTGGATTGTCCATTGTAAAAGATCTCATCGAACTTCATAATGGACATATAAGAGTTGAGAGCGAGCTGGGAAAGGGGACCGTGTTTGTAATAGCTCTTCCGATAAAATCTGTTTGAGTTTTCTCCAAATAGAACGAATGCAAATCATTAATTAATATCTTAATTTAAAGTCAGACTAGAAAATTTAAGAAGTAATTATGAAAGACAATTTGCACGAAGCCAAATGGTGGGAACCTGCCGGCAACGGGAAACTCCTCTGCACATTATGCCCAAGGTATTGCACTATAGGAGAAGGACAAAAGGGTTTTTGCTTTGTCCGGGAAAACATTCTCGGCAAATTATTTTCAATTGGATATGGCAGGCCAACCGGTTTCGGAATTGATCCTATTGAAAAAAAACCATTAAACCATTTTATACCCGGGACACAAATATTAAGTTTTGGAACTGCTGGCTGTAACCTTGGTTGTAAGTTTTGTCAAAATTGGACCACAAGTAAAGCGCGAATCGATGAAACCCATTCGCTTTACGCCACACCCGAAGATGTTATTGAGATTGCCCAAAAATATAAAACTCCTTCAATCGCTTTTACATATAACGATCCGACAATTTTTGGAGAGTACGTTATTGATATTTCGAAACTTGCGCGTGAAGAGAAAATAAAATCCGTAATGGTTACGGCGGGTTACATTGACAAGAATGCACGAAAAGAAGTCTATGAATTTATAGATGCTGCAAATGTGGATTTGAAAGCATTCTCAGAAAAATTTTACAATAAACTTACCTCCTCTCATCTTAATGATGTTCTTGATACACTTATCTGGTTAAAAAAGGAAACCGATGTATGGTTAGAAATTACAACGTTATTAATACCCGGAGAAAATGATTCGCTTGATGAGATAAAACGAATGTGTGAATGGATTTTATCTAATCTCGGCGAGGCCGTACCCCTCCATTTTACGGCATTTCACCCTGATTTTAAAATGCAGGATAAAAATAGAACTCCGGCATCTACATTAATGATGGCAAGAAAAACAGCGATCGATCTCGGAATTAAATATTGTTACACGGGCAACGTACATAGTACGGAAAGTCAGACTACATATTGCCCGGCTTGCGGAGAGCCATTAATAATAAGGGACTGGCATTCGGTACTGAATAATAAAATCATCGACGAAAAATGTTATAAATGTAGAACAAAGATTGCCGGAGTATTTGCTTAATTTTAAAAGAATTATTATTATTATTATGTTAAATAGTCTTGTAATTGATAATTTGTTGGCTAATTCGGATTTCTCATTGTGTCAGCGTCAATTATAGTTGCGTTGAATAAAAAGTCTATGACGCCTGCTATATTAAAATCGTAAGATAGATTTAACAAATTAAACGCAGTAAATTATTCCCAATTACTAAGAATAATTGAGGATATATAATTGCTTTTATGTTCATTGAAATATCCCTTTAGGGTTTATTAACTAATTATTTTCATTCTAAAACTAATTCAAGGAGTAGTAGAATGTTCAAGTCCAAAACCGTTTTTTTAACCCTTACAGTATTTTTACTGTTAACGTGCGGCTCTATGTTTGCTCAAGGCGAACTTGGGGTAGTTGGTAAAATATTTACTAACGAAGAAATTGATCAGCTTTATGGTCCCGTTCTCGAGTCAATTAGTATTGATTCTCAAGAGCTATTAACAATAGTAGATAAAGCTGAGAATTATGCAATGTTCACAATTAAAAATAATCAGATAATTATTACTAACGAGTACCGAGAGTTAATATCGCCGTATAAAATATTTTATGCCGGTATGGACAGACAACTCGGAGTTCCTAATCGGAACGTTATTGAAGATTCTGATCCACTGAATCTTTACAGTAAGAGTATGGTTAAAAAAGTTGTAGAACTCGGAAATCAATCAATTACTAAAGTAGAGCGAAGAGCAAAAAAAGTTACAATTACAAATGGGTTGTGTACTCTCGAAATGAGTACTATATGCCCTCCGTATTGTCTAAGGAAATAATGAATATTAATCAATTTTATCAAGTCTTATTTTACATTTGTATTTTTATTTGGTTACTCCCTCCAATAAAGCAATATGGAGGGAGATTTTTTCTGTTCTTTTTGATTTTAGCTTTGATCGACCCCTTTGCTATTGTTTATATGCACTTTGCTAATCAAAATCTTCCGCCTTTTTTCTATTTGTTATTATCACTTCTCCGATTACTTTCAATATTACCTAAAGACCTTATAAAAAAATATTGGTTCTTCTTATCGCTGCCGTTGGTTTTAATATTAATCCCAAGGTTTGTAACATTGAATTTTGAATTTGATTTAATGTTACTTGTAACCGTTGAGTTTATTATCTTTCTATTCATTATGACATCTTTTTCGATGGACTATGTACAATATCGAACTATTGATGTTACGTTTATCGTTCTAATGTTATTTGAATTGACAACAATACTTAAGGTAGTTAATATAATTGTTGGCTTTACTCTGGCGACCGCATATTTCTTTAGTACGAGTTTCTTCCAGGGATTTATGGGAATATTCTTTACTTTATACAAGATGGAATGTCCCAAGTTGAAAATAAAAACAAGATAACCAACAATTCGATGGTTGTTACATTTTTGAATATATAAATAATTCTATTATTAAAGCGCAAGTTTATGATTTTAAAAATGTTGTTAGTATTAATATTACAAGATTTGGGTCAAGACACTTCAAACTCATTTAACTATATGGAAGATCTTTCTCCGCAAACATTTCTAAACCTGGAAAATCCGCTAATCTATTCACTCCTTCTGCTCTTGATTGTCTTTTCAATTACGGTTATCTATTTTAAGTATATTATTGTGCCAATGCGGCAGCGTCATTTGAAAGAGCAAGAGAATCTCAGACTTCAGCAAGCGGAATTGATGGCGCTATTTGCCGAGTTGTCGCCGGATCCCGTTCTAAGGTGCGACAACAAAGGAAAAATTATCCTTGCCAATAACTCTGCTCACAAATTATATCCTCAAAATGGTTTGCTCGGCGATCAGATTGACAGCATTTTCCCGGAACTCAAAACAGATGAAGTCCTCGATATAATTAAAAATGGATTTACAATGCATTTTGCAACGGTGGTTGACGAAAAGCATTATCAATTCATTCTTATTGGTTCTCAAAAGTTTGAGTTCTGCCAGATATATGGCCGTGATGTGACTGAACTGAAAGTTAAAGAAGCGGAATTAAAAATAGCGCTTAAAAGAGCCGAAGAATCAAAAAGAATTAAGGAACAGTTCTTAGCCCAAATTTCACATGAGATTAGATCGCCCTTAGTTGTAATTCAAGGATATTCGGAATATCTGAGGAAAGAGATTGAAGACAACGCGTTGCAGGATTATAAAGACATTTTCCTTTCGATGGAGAATAACAGTAAGAAGTTGTACAGAACAGTTGATCTATTATTAAATATGTCTCAGATTCAAACCGGTAAATATGAAATCAATAAAGAGATTATTGATTTGAACAGTATTATGCAGACTGTACACAGGGAGTTTTTATCCTTTGCGGAAGAGAAAAAAATAAAATTTGTTTACAATAACCATCTTCCCGAAAAATCAAATATCTATGCCGATCATTATTCTGTTGTTCAAATTTTGATTAATCTAATTGACAATGCATTCAAGTACACAAGTCGGGGGACAATTTCAGTAAACGCATTCGAAGAAGGGGAGCGAATTTGTATTGAGATTGCAGATACGGGAATTGGCATTTCACAAGAATATATTGATAAAATTTTCGCGCCGTTTTCGCAGGAAAAAACCGGATATACAAGACCTTTCGAAGGGACGGGATTGGGTCTTGCGCTTGTAAAGAACTTCATAGAATTGAATAACGCGGAAATTGAAGTTAAAAGCGAGGTGAACTCGGGGTCAATATTTACTATCAAGTTTAGAGGGAATAATAAATGAATGAATCTTTAAAACCGAAATTACTAATTACTGAAGATAATGAGGAGAATAGGAAATTTCTTGAAGTTTACTTGCAGAAAACTTTTGACATCAGTTTTTGTGATTCGGCAGAATCGTTTTATGCATGCTTAAACAATGATCGTTTTGATGTTATCTTGATGGATATTTCTTTAAACGGCGATAAAGATGGTCTGGAATTAACAAGAGAGTTGAGAAACAACCCTAAATTTTCCGATTTACCTGTGATATGTTATACCGCTCATGTTCTTCAACAAGATAGATTTAATGCCCTTGATGCCGGATGTGATCTTTATATGACCAAACCCTCCGATACAAAAATTCTATTGGATTCTTTGCTCTCCGTTCTTTCTAAGAAAAGAAGAAAGTAAAACCAATCTTTCTATTGAAAACAAAAAACCCGGAAAGGTAAATACCGATCCGGGTTTTAAATATCAAAAAGAAATGGATATTACGTGCCTGCACTGTAATCGTTCATATATATTTCTTGTTCTTTAGTCAGCTTGTCGATTGATTTTTCCATGGTGCGTAGTTTTACTCCCGCTATTTCCTGGTCTTGCGATTCGGGAATATCGTATACATCCGGATCCAAAATGACGCCGTCTTTGTCAAGGTTTACTAATCTTAACTGCGACATGAATTGATTAGCGAATGACATATCCATTACTTCCGATGGGTGGCCTTCTGCAGCGGCAAGATTTACTAATCTTCCCTGAGCAAGCAAATAAATTTTCTTTCCGTTTTTAAGAGTATATTCTTCGTTATTCGCTCTAACGGTTCTTTTCGATTTTGATACCGCATCAAGTTCGTTGATGTTTATTTCGCAATCATAATGACCGGTGTTGCAAATAATTGCGCCGTCTTTCATTTTATCAAAATGACGTTTTACAATTACATCCTTAACTCCGGTTGCAGTAATAAAAATGTCGCCGATTTTAGCGGCATCATCCATCTTCATTACATTGTGACCCTCAAGTGTGGCTTTTAATGCAGCGGTCGCTTTTACTTCAGTAACTATCACGTTGGCGCCCATTCCTTTGGCTCTTTCAGCGCATCCTTTACCACAGTGACCATAACCTGCAACAACAAAATTCTTTCCGGCTAATAGTACAGAGGTTGCGCGGAGAATACCATCGAGTGAACTTTGACCTGTTCCATAAACATTATCGAAGTCCCATTTGGTCTCGGCATCATTCACGGCAATTACAGGATAGAGTAATTTTTTATCTGCAGCCATTGCACGAAGACGATGAACGCCTGTGGTTGTTTCTTCAGTTCCGCCGATTATATTTTCAGCAAGTTTTGGAAATTTATTGTGAACCGTAAAAATTAAATCAGCGCCGTCATCGAGAGTTAAGTTTGGTTTCATATCAAGGGTTCTTTCAATCGACCAGTAGAAATCCTTAACGCTCTGCCCGTGCCATGCATAAATCTCAATTCCATTTTTAGCCAGCGCGGCGGCAATTTCATCCTGAGTTGATAATGGGTTGCACCCGCTCCAACTAACCTGTGCGCCAACTGCTTTCAAAGTTTCGATTAAAACAGCTGTTTCTTTTGTAACGTGGAGACATCCGGCAATTTTGTAACCTTTTAACGGTTTCGATTTGCTGTACTTCTCTCTCAATGCCATCAACACCGGCATACGCGATTCAGCCCATTCGATTTTTTTTCTACCATCGGCAGCGAGGCTTAAATCTTTTACTTTGTATTTACCTGCTTTATAATCCATAAAGAATTCCATCTCCTTTTATTTTAAATAATTCTTAAAAACCGGGACTAAATCCAATTTCTCCCATGTAAAATCTTTATCGTTTCTTCCGAAATGACCGTATGCAGAAGTTTTTTGATAGATAGGTCTTCTTAATTGAAGACGTTCGATGATTCCTTTCGGAGTCATATCAACTTCTTTATTAATCATTGCTGCAATGTCTTGATCGGGGATTACGCCGGTGCCTTTTGTATCAACGTGAATTGAGACCGGTTGAGCGACACCAATTGCGTAAGCAACTTGCACCAAACATTCTTTAGCAAGTTTTGCAGCCACAACATTTTTGGCAATATGTCTTGCTGCATAAGCCGCGCTTCTATCAACTTTGGATGGGTCTTTTCCTGAGAATGCACCACCGCCGTGCTGTGCCCATCCGCCGTAAGTATCAACGATTATTTTTCTTCCGGTTAAACCGCTGTCGCCGTGTGGTCCGCCAATTTCAAAACGACCCGTTGGGTTCACATAATATTTCGTTTTCTTAGTTAGATATTTTTCAGGAATGACTTCCTTTATAACATATTTGATCACGTCATCTTTAATTTTTTTCTGGCTTACGTTACCGTCGTGTTGGGTGGAAATAACAACTGTATCAACGTGAATTGGTTTGTTGTTTTCATCGTACTCAATTGTAACTTGGGATTTTGAATCAGGACGTAAATAAGGCATTAACGCATTATTCTTTTTTCTGATGTCCGTTAATTTCTTTACAAGTTTATGTGCAAACACGATAGGCATCGGCATTAATTCGGGTGTCTGATCGCATGCATATCCGAACATCAATCCTTGATCGCCGGCGCCGCCTTTATCAACACCCATTGCAATATCGGGCGATTGAGAATGAATTGCATTTAACACCGAGCATGATTCGGCGTCAAATTTGTATTCGGCTTTTGTGTAACCAATTTCTCTAACTGTTTTGCGAACGACATCTTGAATGTCGATATATGCATTGGTAGTAACTTCTCCGCCTACCAAAACAAGTCCGGTTGTTACAAATGTTTCGCATGCGACTCTTGCATTCGGATCTTGAGCATATATCGCATCGAGAACGCCATCGGATATGGCATCGCAGACTTTATCGGGATGTCCTTCGGAAACAGATTCGGATGTAAATAAGTATGACATTGTTACCTCTTTCTAAATAATATTAATAAAATTCAATTTCGGATGAATCGCCGGCATTTAATTTTTGATAGTTGCCCTTAATCAAAGCATTACTCCCGATTATCGAACTCTCCAGCAGCGCCTTTTTTAAAACAGCTTTTGAACCAATGATCGAGTTTTGAATTATGCAATCTTCAACAATGCACTCCTCGGCGATGGTGGTATATGGACCGATAATAGAATTTTTTATAACAGCGCTATCCGCAATAAAAACCGGGTGATTGATTGATACTCCTTCGAAACTATTATGGGTAGAACGTTTCTCAAGTAAAAACTTATTTGTCGAGAGTAAAGTTTCCGGTTTACCGCAATCGTACCAGCCGTCAACGGGGAATGTTGTAATCGTTTCGCCCTTATCAATCATTATCTGCAAAGCATCTGTAAGTTGGTATTCATTATTTGTGCGGATATTTTTTGTTATCAACTCATTCAAACTTTCTACAAGAAGTTTCGGATTGGAAGTATAATACAATCCAACCAAAGCCAATTTCGAGATCAGTGTCTTAGGTTTTTCAACAAGTCTTGTGATTCTATCGCCATCAAGAACAGCAACACCAAACCTTCCGGGATCTTCCACATGCTTTACGCCGAGTGATGTAATTTTGTTTTTGAAAACAGCTTTTAGATCAACGTCAAAAATCGTATCGCCGAGAATTATAAAAATTTCCTCTTCATCAAAAGTAGGAATCGCGGTATAAATTGCATGACCGAGTCCGAGCATTTCTTTTTGTTCGACATAATTAGCTGTCAATTGCGGATATGATTCGGCGATATATTCTTTTATCAATTCGCCGAGATGCCCTATAACAAATGTAGCCTTTAAAATATTTTCCGAAATCAACTTATCAATTATGTGACCGATAATTGGCTTTCCGCCAACATTCAACAGCACTTTAGGCTTGGAATAAGTATGGGGTTTTAGCCGGGTACCGAATCCCGCAACGGGTAAAATGGCTCTCATTAACTAATTTTCTCAAAAATTAAAGAACAAACTTAACATTTACCTTTTCTTTTATCAAATTTACCGGTACAATTAAGCGCTTCATTTACAATAAGGAATAGATGACATGAAAATGGAAACAAGAGTAACGCAGCTTCTTCAACTAAAATATCCAATCATACAAGCAGGAATGGTTTGGGTATCTGGATGGAAACTTGCATCCGCAGTATCCAACTGCGGCGGACTCGGTTTAATTGGCGCAGGCTCAATGAAACCGGATCTGCTTCGCGAGCATATACAAAAATGTAAAGCGGTTACAAATAATCCTTTTGCAGTAAACATTCCGTTACTGCGCGGTGATGCTCAGAATTTAATAAATGTTGTTATAGAAGAAGAAATCAAAATTGTGTTTTCATCGGCGGGTCATCCCGGCAGATATATAGATCAGTTCAAAAAGAATAATATTAAGGTTGTTCACGTTGTATCATCGGTTAAGCAGGGATTAAAAGCGGAGGAATACGGCTGCGATGCTGTTGTTGGTGAAGGTGTTGAAGCCGGCGGACACAACGGACCTGATGAAATAACAACATTTTGTTTGATACCGCAGCTTGCCGATATACTAACCATCCCGGTAATTGCCGCAGGAGGAATTGCGGACGGAAGGGGAATACTTGCTGCTCTGGCTCTCGGAGCCGAAGGCGTTCAAATAGGTACCCGGTTCGCCGCAACGGAAGAATCATCGGCTCATCCAAATTATAAAACTAAAGTATGCGAAGCAAAAGATACCGACACAATTCTTATTTTGAAAAAAATAGGAATGGCGAGAATGATAAAAAATAATTTCAGTAAAGATGTTCTTTCCGCCGAACAAAGAGGAGTTGATGACAACGAATTGAAAGAACTTCTTGGTCAGAAGCGCGAACAGGCGGGAATTTTTGAAGGCGACTTCGAGAACGGAATGATGGAAGCAGGACAGAATTCCGGGTTGATAAACGATATTGTGCCGGTAAAAATTCTATTTGAGCGACTGATATTCGAAATTGATTGTATTTATAAAAGATTTGCCACAAATTTCACGAATTTACACGAATCAATTCGTGAGAATCAGTGAAATTCGTGGCCTTTTTTTAATAATTCAAAATCTACCCACGTCCTGAAGTCGGTTGTAGATAAGGCTCAAATCAATACCTTTTTTATTCTGCACTTCGGAGTTAAATATTTGTTAAATTTTGGCGCTTTTTTTTTCGAACATATTCCATAAATGAAAAAAATCTTAATATTAGGTTCAACCGGCTCCATTGGAGTTAATGCTCTTGACGTTATCCGGCAGCATCCCGGCGATTTTATGGTTTCGGGTCTCACTGCAAATGAAAACATCGATTTATTGGAACAGCAGATCAAGGAATTTTCCCCGGCCGCTGTTGCAGTTAAAGACGGGTCGAAAGCAAAAGAACTCAAAAAAAGGACAAATGGAAAGATCGAAATTTTTACCGGTTCCGAAGGTCTTATTAAGATAACAAAGAGTATCGATTACGATATCCTGCTTTCCTCACTTGTTGGATTTGCCGGTCTTGCCCCAACAATAGAGGGAATAAAATCGAAAAAGAGAATTGCTCTTGCAAACAAGGAAACTTTAGTTGTCGCCGGACAGTTAATAATAGAACTTTGCCGGGAATATGATGTGAAAATACTGCCGGTGGATTCCGAACACAGCGCAATCTTTCAATGTCTCGTTGGCGAAGAGAAAAAAAACATCAACAGAATTATTCTCACTGCTTCGGGCGGACCCTTTTTGAGTAAGTCCATCGAAGAATTAGAAAAGGTGACCATTGAAGATGCGCTAAATCATCCGAATTGGAAAATGGGGAATAAAATTACAATTGATTCTGCAACAATGATGAATAAAGGACTCGAAGTAATTGAAGCTCATTGGCTTTTCGGATTGCCCCATGAAAAACTTGAGGTGGTTGTTCATCCGCAATCGGTAATTCACTCGATGGTCGAATTTATTGATGGATCAATAAAAGCGCAGCTAAGTATGCCGGATATGCGGCTTCCTATACAATATGCATTTACATATCCGGAGAGATTTAATTGTAATTTTGTTACAACAGATTTTTTTAAGATTGGTCAACTAACCTTTTTGCAGCCGGATTTGAAAAAATTTAGATGTTTGGATTTAGCATACGAAGCAATGGATTGCGGAGGCACTGCGCCTTGCGTATTGAATGCTGCTAACGAAATAGCCGTTGAAAAGTTTTTAAATGGAGAAATAAATTTTCCAGGAATACCGGTTATTATTGAAAAAGCGTTAAATAAAATTGTACATACACAGAATCTCGATCTTGAAACCATCTATGAATGCGACAGGATCACAAGAGATTATGTGAATAAGATTTTTAATTAATAAGGATACTAAATGGACTATATAATTTATTTTGTTGTGACAATTGGAATTTTGGTTTTCGTTCATGAGTTCGGACATTTTGCCGCAGCTAAAATTTGTAAAATGCGCACTGATGTTTTCGCAATCGGATTCGGGAAACGATTATTCGGCTGGAATAAAATCTCAAAATTTACCTGGGGCGATTTGCCAAAAGATTTTGATACACAGGGATATACGGATTACAGATTAAGCCTATTGCCGTTGGGCGGTTATGTAAAAATTTCAGGAATGATCGATGAAAGTTTTGATACAAAATTTATCAGCAGCGAACCGCAGCCATGGGAATTCCGCTCAAAGCCGACTATTCAAAAATTATTTGTAATTACCGCCGGCGTATTGATGAATCTTTTGTTAACGTTAGTTGTGTTCTGGGGAATCAATTTCTTCCAGGGTAAACAGATTGTTGATACTACAAGAGTCGGCGTAGTTAAAGTTGGAACTATGGCCGAACAAGTTGGATTCAAATCAAATGATCAAATTCTCAAAGTAAACAATATTGTTGTTAAAAATTGGGATGAGGTGCTCGATCATCTTTTAATTAGAAATTATAATGGAAATATCAAAGTAAAAGTATTGCGGGATGGGCGTGAAATAGAATTAAGCGTTCCAGCGCAAAAAATTAATAAAGCTTCGCAGGATCAAATTTTTCTTTCACCCGATTTCTTTCGACCGGTTATAACGCAGGTTTGGGAAAATTCACCTGCAGAAGCTTCGGGTATAAAAGCAAATGATTTTCTCCTCAAAATAAAGGATATTGATGTTAAGGATGGAAACCATACTATTGAATTAATTTCTGCTAATAAAAATATTGAAGTCCCTGTTGTGTTACTGCGGGGAGTCGATACGGTTTTAACAAAAGTTACACCAGGACCCGAAGGGAAAATCGGCATCAGCATCGGTGATATTTATACCGGTCCGGTCAAGTATGAATCTTTCGGATTTTTCAAGTCGTTCACTCAGAGTTTTTCTAACATTTATCAGTATACCGCTTTAACTCTCGGCATGCTTAAAAAAGTTATTGTTGGAGAAATTGCTTTTAGTTCGGCATTCGGCGGCCCGGTTAAAATTGCACAATTTGCTGTTAAGTCGGCCGATTCTGGTATTACATCGTTTTTATTTTTCCTGGCGATGTTGAGTTTAAGTTTAGCGATAATTAATATTCTGCCGTTCCCGGTTCTCGATGGCGGTCATTTTGTTATAATATTAATTGAAGGGATATTTAAAAAAGAAATTCCGATCAAAATAAAAATTGCTATTCAAAATGCCGGATTTGTCCTCTTACTTTTATTGATGGCATTTATTATTTACTCGGATTTAATGAGTCTTTAGTTAATCATTATTAATTGTTTTTAAAAAGCTCTTTCTTTAGAGCTTTTTTTTTATTGACTGAGAAATATGAAAACATTCATCCTTCTTTTTACGACAATTTTTTTGTTTGGTGCAATCTGCAATGCGCAGAGCGATAAAGTATATAATATGAACGAGATAATTGTAACTTCAGGGAGAGCGCCAATTACATTTTTGGATTTATCGCGCACGGTATCCGTTATAAACTCCGATGAAATTAAAAGTTTACCCGTTAATAATATTCAGGATTTGCTAAAATTTGTGAATGCTGTTGATATGCGAGCACGAGGCGCCGAAGGCGTGCAGGGTGATGTTAGCATTAGAGGAGGAAACTTTGAACAAACTCTAATATTGATTGACGGCATTAAAATGAATGATGCGCAAACCGGGCATCATAATTTGAATTTACCTATTTCTCTTAGCAATGTTGAACGTATTGAAATTTTAAAAGGGCAAGGCTCCCGAATATTTGGTCCGAATGCATTCAGCGGTGCAATAAATATCATTACAAAAAAAGCTAAAGATAACTCGCTTTCGGCACAGGTGCTTGCCGGAGGGAATGGTTTGTACGAGGTAGATTTTTCGAGCAATTTAAATTTTGGCAGCGGCATCTCAATTTCAAAAAAGAAATCCGACGGGTACAGACCCAACACTGCATTCGACATCTTCAATCTATCATTCTCTCAAAACATTCTTCTTGGAACAGGAAGTATAAACCTGTTTTACGGATACGTCGATAAAAAATTCGGCGCGAATAGTTTTTATTCCGACCGCTTCCCGAATCAATGGGAACATACAAGTACAAAAATATTCAATACTACGGCAGAGGTTGACGTATCGGGTATTTTAATTTCGCCCAAAGTTTATTTTAGAATTAATGACGATGACTATTACCTTGATAAGAATCGACCCGATTGGGAACATAGTATACATAAAACTGATTCGTACGGCGGAGAAATTCAGGCTTCATTTAAAGGCAACCTCGGTACAACAGCCTTTGGAGCCGAGTTTGGAAACGAAAAAATTCAAAGTACAAAACTTGGCAGCCACGGAAGAAGTAAAGGCGGTATTTTCTTCGAACAAGTTTGCGATATCTCAGATCAATTAATTATCTCAGCGGGATTTTTTGTTTTTAAATATGCGGAAATAGGCTGGAAATTATGGCCCGGATTTGAATCAAGTTACAAGCTGAATTCCGATACTAAAATTTACGCTTCTATCGGCAAAGCATTCAGGCTGCCCTCATTCACAGAACTTTATTACGTGAGTCCGGCGAACATGGGCAATACAAAACTTCATCACGAGGAGACAATTAATTACGAAATCGGTTTTACATACTTTCAAAATCTTTTTCAAACTAACATCAGTTTGTTTTTAAAAGATGGAAACAATTTAATTGATTGGGTGCGTTTCGACAAGAACGAACCATGGAAAGTAGAGAATGTTACAAATGTTAGTACAATTGGAAGTGAAATCAATCTTGTTTTTTCTCCCCAATATTTTTTTGAAGAATCTCCTGTTTATAAAATCGGCATTCAATACACATATCTGTCAGCTGATATGATATCGGGTAATTTTGATTCGAAATATCTCTTGGATAATTTGAAGCATCAATTAGTTCTTGAAACCGCCGTCCTGCTGCCTCTCGAAGTAAATATGAATTGGTTCTTCCGCTACCAGCAAAGAGTAAACTTCTATTCAAATTTTATCAATGATATTCGGTTTTCGAAAAGAATCTCGGACTTCAATTTTTTCATCAACATATCAAACGTCTTCAATCAATCATATAACGATGTTTATGGTGTACCGCTGCCGGGTAGATGGATAAGCGCCGGGTTGAAATACGAACTTGTCGATTTATGAAAAACGCATCCAATCCTCATAAGGAAAGGATGCGTAATCAATTGAACAACTATTTGTTTTTTTATCCTAATTTAGCTTGAATGAGATCGGGATTACAACCTCGGCCTTAACTTTTTTACCATCTTTTTCGCCGGGTGTAAATTTAGTTGCCTTTATTGCATTTATGGCTGCTTCATCGAGGCCATGACTAACACTCTGCAATATAGTTGTTTCAACTACTTTGCCTTTTTCGTCAACTACTACTTTAACCATAACCTTACCCTGGATTTTTGCTTCTTTTGCTTCGACAGGATACTTGACATTCTTCGCCAATTCCTCGATCCCCCCGGCCGGGAATGGCACTTTATCCAATTTGTCCTGAGCGAATAACTCGAACTTCAGCAACAGAAGAGATGCGAAAATTAATAAAATGATTTTTGTGTGCTTCATAAGAACTCCTTTTATTTGAGTGTGAATTGAATTGGAATAACAATTTGCGATTTTACCGGCTTACCATTTACTTTTGCCGGAGTAAACTTTACCTTGCCAACAGTATTCATTGCCGCTGTATCTAAAGAAGTGTTAGTTCCTTTCATTAGTTCTGTTGTAATTACGGAACCGCTTTCATCAATGAATGCCCTTACAAATACTTTCCCCTGAATTCCCGATTTTTTTGCATCCTCAGGGTATACGATAAGTTTTACTATGGCTCCCATACCACCAATGGGCAAAGGCGACTCATCCCATTTCGAATTGTAATTATCCGGCATAAAATTTCGGGGCGGGGGCATTAACAGTACACCTTGCGGAAATGTTTTAGTGATGTTGCCATTTTTATCGGCATTTAATGAAACTAACCATGAGAATCGGCTTTTAACATTTTTCCCATCATCCTTGGCGGGAGTAAATTTCGATTCGGTAATTGCATCGGCAACTGCTTGCTTTATCTCTTTGAAAAAGAGATTTAAATTTTTCTCGGTGTTTTCAGAAGACTCTTTTTCTTTGAATTGAATCCCATCAATTGTGCCTTCTTCATTAATATAAATAACAAGATCAAATAGTAAATCTGTTTCACCTGGCCTGCCTTTAAAAACCTTTCTGATTGCGGTTACTATTTTCTCATCAAGAATCTTTCCCGTACTTTCTCCCAAACGAGGCGGTACATCCACAACATCGGAGGATAGATATAACTTTTCGTAATCCGGGATTATTTTACTCTCATGCTTGTCCTGACTGCAAGCAAAGAGAGTAAGAAATACAAATAAAGATAAAATTGATTTTTTCATTTTGCACCTCACAAACTTGCCTTGATGATGATTGTGTTTTCAATTTCGCTATCAACTTCCACAGATGGAAGACTGTTGTAAAGGAGTTCAATCATTTTGTTTTGGTTGTCTACTTTTCTAAAAGTTGTATCAAGCTCATTCCGGTACGAAGAGGATTGATTGTAGAAAACAATCGATAGAAATAACAATACAATTGCAGCAGCGTAAGAAATATAATTGGCAATTCTGCCATAGTTAAATGAGATTGAATTTTTCTTTTGATCAATGAGCGCAACCTTTTGCAGAATATTTCTTTCCAAATCCAAGGGGAATTCTTCAATTGTGTGCTGAACGGAAGATTTTAGTAAATTCATTTGCTTGAAATAAATTCTGGCTTCGTCTTCCTGCGAAAGTCGAGTAAACATTAAAATCTCTTCGCTTCCCTTAAGCTCGCCATCAAAATATCTGTCTATTAGTAATTGCATTTCGGATTTCATTTTAAGCTCCAGTCTTCATATCAAATAATTTTTGCAATGCGTTTTATTAACTTTTGTCTTGTGTTCGAAAGCCTGCTTTTCACAAGTTCCTCGTCGATACTCATTGTAGAGGCAATTTCCTTGTAACTGAATCCACCGTACTCTTTCAATAAATAAATGTCTTTCTGTTCTACCGGCATGTTTTCAAGTTCCCGTAAAATAATTTCCCGAAGTTCTTTCGCTTCAAATTCTTCGGGCAGATGAACATCGCCATAAAGATTTATCTCGGTTGAATCTTCGGTGTTAAATTTATCCACGTGCGATTTTTTAGTTCGAAGAAACGAATAAACCTCGTTTCTCGCAGTGGTAAACAGCCAAACACCGGGATTCTCCTTGTTCCTAATGACCGTCATGTTTTCAAAAAACCTAAGGAATACATTCTGTACAATGTCTTCGCCGACTGTCCTGTTAAAGAGCATTTTGTACACATAATTATAAATACCGGTTTTATAGCGATTATAAATCAGTGTAAATTCAATTATGTTGTCGGACCTTGTCATAGAATATTTTTTTACTCTACTTTAAAGATGCACAAAGGAAAGAAATGTTGTTGGTAAAATAAAATATTTTTATGAGATAGGGATACTTTAGAAATATCGAATATTGAACAAGGAATAATGAATTCCGAAGTCTCTAAAGAGGGTGGAGTTGATCAATTTTGTTAAAATTTTTTTTAGTAAAATTATTTAATTGATGATAGAACGGAATTTTGAACGCCGAACAATTCCTGCTCTGAAATGTTTTTACCGTTAGCCGGCATGGCAGTGAACTCATAATACTGATTATCGTATTGAAATATTGCAACACGGATTTTTTGAGTATCTTTCCCAAGAAATTGATAGGCGGCAATATCAATCGAGTTCAATTTGAAAAACTCAGTCTCGCCGGTTTCTTTATAAGTGGAACCGGTCTCCGCCTTTTTGAATAATTGGCTGATATTCAAAACTCCGGTAAGGTCGTCAATATCGTATTTGTTTTTAATTTGCTCATCAAAACTAAGCGGAACTAAACTTATAGATGCCGAATAATTATCTTTTATCAGCCACGCATCAATAATTTTGTTTTCATTTTCCTCCGCCGAGAACCATCCTTGCGGCACCCTCATAGTTAATCCGGATGATTTGGCTGTGATGATTTCATTTGTTAGAGTGTAATTGCTATTAAACATTGAACCACCGCTGCCGGAACAGGAAATCACCGAAATGGAGAGTGTCAATATCGGTAGAAAATTTATTATGAGTTTTGCAATCAATGTTTTTACCGCGAAAAAATTCCCGCTTACTCGCTATTTCGTAAAAACTTTGGCTCTTCCAAAGTCAATTTCAAACTAATCCGGTGCGAATCGCCCAGATTTGCATCCTCCGAACCGCTGAATTTTGCGAATGAATAATCGATATTCAGTTTAGGCAATTTAATTCCGGCGCCGACAGTAAATTGTTTAACATCGCTGTAACCGCCGCGAATCATGAAAATATTTTTATAATTATACTCTAATCCGGTATGAGCATCGAAACTCACAGGACCGATATTAAAATACGAAGCGAATTTTCTGTTTTCAAAACGAATGTCCAAATCTAATGCAGGTAAAAATGTTCCGCCGAGAAATTCCAATCCGTATGCAGCGCCTACTTTTAACGTTGGAGTGATTAGCTCGTTTCTGCCCGTACTCCATGCTACGAGTGTTGTGGTTGCGTCTATTACGCTGGCGCCAAGGTAGAGGTTTTCCATCGGGACGTAAGTTGCGCCTACGTCAAATCCAATTCCGGTTGCGCTGTAATCATCAATATTTCTTTGAATAATCTTAACGTTAGCTCCCCATGAAAAATTTTCGGAATGACGTTTTGCGAATGTTAAATAAAACGCATAGTCGGCATTGCTGAATTCAGTGATCTTATCGTAATCCAATCCCCAATTCGGATAATTGATATCGTAGATTCTTTCTTTCGTTGCACGGTCTATTAATGCGTTATTTGTATTAGGAATGCCGTCAATGGCAAGGCGGATAACACTCAATCCAAAACTCATATCAGTTCCATAAGGAATTGCAACAGCAGCATAATTATAATTTACGAGATTGCCGAAATGTTCTTCGTGCATCAATGAAAATTGCGGATAATCGATTCTTGCCAAACCTGCGGGATTCCAATAACCGGCAGTAACATCATTAGCGATAGCAACCTGTGCGCCGCCCATAGCAGCCGAGCGGCCGCCGACTCCAATTGCCATAAATTCACCGGCGTACTTTCCGATAACTACCTGTGCATTTGTAGAAAGCGAAATCGAAATTAGAACGATAAACGATAAAATTATTTTTTTCAGCATATCTTTTCTTTTTATAAAGGGAATAAATTGATACTTCGGTCGCCAAAATTGGCAATTTACCTCATAAAATCAAGGTCATTTTTTAATGACGGGTTTTTTAGGTAGTTAACAGTAGTCAGTCATCAGTATTCAGTTAAAAATTCCCGTAATGATTAAATCAATCAAAGATGTCCATTCCTTTTTCATTTTACTGATAACTGATTACTGAAAACTTATTACTGCCGTCTGCAAGCTGCTTGCTGCAAACTACCCGGTCATTCTTCATTGCAATATTTTCCTTATTTTTGATTACCACAATCACTCATTTGTAATTAATTCCGCGGGGATAAAATGATTGCAAAATATTTTCATCTCGACGAACTCGGCACAAGCATAAAACAAGAAATAATCGGCGGAGCCACTACGTTTGTGACGATGGCGTACATCATCATCGTTAATCCGAAGATTCTCGAAGCTGCGGGAATCCCGTTCGGCCCTTCGATGGTGGCTACAATTATGAGCGCATTTTTCGGAACATTTATAATGGGCGTTTTTGCCAAAAGACCTTTTGCAATAGCGCCTTACATGGGTGAGAATGCCTTCATTGCATACACGGTTGTAAAAGTTTTGGGATACAGCTGGCAAACGGCTCTCGGCGCGATATTTATAGGTGGCGTGCTGTTTACCATTTTAACAATTTTCAAAATTCGAAGCTGGCTTGCATACTCAATTCCCGAAAGTTTGAAAATTGCATTTTCTGCAGGTATCGGATTGTTTCTTGCATTCATCGGATTGAATGATACAGGGATTGTAAAAATAGGGGTTCCCGGCGCGCCGGTGCATGTGGGGAATTTTGGAGACCCGTCTGTCCTTCTCGGAATTTTCTCGTTCCTTTTCATCGGCATTTTGATGATAAAAAAAATTAACGGCTCAATTCTTATCGGGATTTTTGTTACTACTATCCTGGGATTTATTTTCGGAATAACTCCATTACCCGAAAGGATTGTTAGTCTGCCGCCGGATATTAGTCCGGTATTTCTTAAGCTGGATATTTTCGGCGCATTTAGCTGGGGATTCCTTACTGTTATTCTCGTGGTGTTTGTTATGGATTTTGTAGATACGATGGGGACGCTACTCGGTCTCGGATTAAAGGCAAAGATGCTTGACGAACACGGGAATCTGCCGGATATTGAAAAACCAATGTTAGCAGATGCACTCGCCACAATCGTTGGAGCGTTGTTTGGTACAACTACTACCGGAACTTACATTGAATCGGCAACAGGAATTGAAGCGGGAGGTAAATCCGGATTAACAGCAGTTGTAACTGCATTCTTGTTCCTTTCCGCGTTATTTTTTGCGCCGGTTTTTGCAATTATTCCTGCGTATGCTTACGGCTCCACTTTAATTGTCGTCGGGTTACTGATGATGTCGCCGATTTCCAAAATGGATTACGAAAACCTGACAGAATCAATTCCTGTTTTTGTTACAATGATTTTGATGAGCTTCACATATAACCTTGGTATCGGCATGACTGCCGGCTTTGTTGTTTATCCTCTCGCTAAAACTGTCAACGGACAAATAAAGGAGGTTAAACCAGGGATGTGGATTTTATTTTTACTCTCAATCTTTTTTTATGTTTTCTATCCATATTGAGGATTAGTTATCAGTAGTCAGTAATCAGTTTTCAGTAAAAAAAATTAAAGGAGATTAAAATGCAGGATTATAGGAAATTATCTGTTTGGGAAAAGGCTCATAGGTTAGTTGTTGACCTTAATAAAGTTACTAAAAATTACCCCAAGGAGGAGTTATTTGTACTAACTTCACAAATACGACGTGCGGCAATTTCCATCCCTTCTAATATTGCCGAAGGATGTGGTCGAAAAAGTAAGACAGAATTTTTAAGGTTTTTAGATATTGCTTTCGGCTCTGCAAATGAATTAGAATACCAGATTTTTCTTTCGTTTGAGTTGGAATATATATCGAATGAATCGTTTGAAAATCTAAATCATCGTATGGATGTAATAAAAAAGATGTTGTCGGGATTGATGCAGAAAATTTCTAAATCGATTTAAACTGATGACTGACGACTGATAACTGAAAACTAAAAACGGAGTTTTTATGTCTACAAAAACCGCAACAGTAAAGCACATTGAAGGAGTAACCTTCGTCGGTAAGACCGATTCAAATCATTGGATTACTATGGATGGTCCAAAAGAATTTGGGGGGAGTGATGCAGGGATACGTCCCAAAGAATTACTGCTGCTCTCTCTCGCAGGCTGCACAGCAAGCGATGTTGCCGTGATTTTAAAGAAGAAAAAAATTAATATGGAAAAATTTGAATTGAATATCACTGCTGATATGCAGGAAACGCATCCGCAGGTATATACGAAAATCAATATCGAATACGTATTTTATGGTAAGGAGATTCCAAAAGAAGCCGTGGAAAGAGCAATCGAGCTGTCGCAGAAAACATACTGCAGCGTTACAGCCATGTTGCAGAAGTCCATGGAAATAACTCATTCATATATAATACAGGAGAAATAATTTGTCATTTAACTACGCAATCATCGGAGCGGGAAGACAGGGTGTTGCTTCGGCATACGACCTTGTACAATTCGGCGAAGCTGCAAAAATTTATTTTGTAGATGTCGATTCCGAAAACGCTTCCCGCGCGGCAGCACAGGTCAAACAATTGACCGGAAAAGATATTTGTGTGCCCGTAAAACTTTCGGTACATGATGCAACTGCATTACATGAAATACTGAGAGACATCCACTCGATGATTAGCGGAGTGCCCTATTACTATAACCTTGATTTAACAAAACTTGCAATTGAAACATCAACAAACATGTGCGACTTTGGCGGGAATACCGTGGTTGTTTTACAGCAGATTGAATTGAACGATAACGCTGTTGAAAAAAATATTTCGGTTGTGCCCGACTGCGGAATGGACCCGGGATTCAATATTTCGATTATCGAATACTTAGTTTCGAAATTTGATAAAGTTGAAGAAATAAAATCTTACGGCGCCGGGTTGCCGCAAAATCCAACCCCGCCATGGAATTATGAATTAACTTTCCACGTGAACGGATTGACAAATGAATATTACGGTGACTCGATATATATCCGAAACGGAGACGTTACCGGAGTGCCATGTTTAACCGAATTTGAAGAAATGGATTATCCCGGTATCGGTAAATTGGAAGCCGCAGTTACATCCGGCGGATTGTCGGTGATGCCATATTTCCTCAAAGGGAAAGTTGATAAACTTGAAAACAAAACATTGCGTTATCCGGGTCATTGGCAGCAATTCAAAGCATATTCAATGCTCGGATTATTCGAAACAAAAAAAATAAAAGTGGGCGACGCCGAAGTATCCCCGAGAGAATTTTATCACACACTGCTTGAGCCGCATATAAAAAATAATATGATAAAAGATTTAGGAATAATCCGGGTTGGAGCCAAAGGAATAAAAAACGGCAAACCGGCGGAATATCTTATTGATGTGCTTGATTACTACGATGAAAAAACCGGTTTCACTGCGATGCAGCGGTTAACCGGCTGGCATGCATCAACAATTGCATGGCTGGCGGCAAAAGGCGAAACGAAACCCGGCGTTGTGCCTGTTCACGAAGCTGTTAGCGGGAAACGGATTATTGATGAAATGAAAAAGAGAGGAATTATAGTAGAAGAAACATTATTATGATTTTCATTATCACCGCGTTGCCATGAATGACAACGCTACCCAAACAAATCATCCTAAAGGATGATATCAGCGTTCTTAAATCTACACTTTAATATGCGGGGAGATTTTCTTCCTCCCCGCATACCCTTCATCAATTCCGTGATAGAACAATATTTCTTCTTCATCGCTTCGCCAGCAAAGATATACTTCATTTCCATCGATGATTGCGGGAAAATCTACCAGCCCGATTTCAAAATTCCAATCTTTATAATAACAACCAAGTTCTTCCAGCTCATGTAAATAGTGATTTAATTCTGCCGAAAGTCTTTCGACTTCGGTATTTCCTTCAATTTCACCGCCGGTCGATTCAAAAATTTCCCGGATTTGAGTACCGTTATTCAGAATATCTCTTACAATTCTTTTTACTAACGGAAGTGTTTTCATAGCCTCTGCCGGGGTGAAGTGCTTTGTTTTTATTGGGTCCAAGTATGAATTCCAGTTTAAAAAGGTTACTCACAATCTAAAACTACAATTCGGAAGGAATAGTTTCACCCGGTTAATTTATTGTGAATAAAAATTCCGTACTTTATTGCTACAAATTCTTTGTTTAAATTTGTCTCGAACTTTGAATCTTCCAACGATGAATACCGGATGTTTTTCAAAAGGAAAGAGAAAATACTGATTCTATTTTTGAATTTATATAATAAGGTTAATGAAAGACGATAAAGGCGGTTTCGTAAAACGGAGTTTGGGAATTTGCATCGGTGCATCTTCCATTTCGGCTGTTCATCTTGAACAGTGGGACGGGACCGTATTTGTTCGTTCTAAAGAAGTTATACCGCATCACGGCAATCCCCGCGAAATAATCGAAAAATTTACATTCAATAATCAGATCGAGAAAATTGCATTGACCGGAAGGAAATTCCGCAAACTCCTTAATTTGACGTCAATATCAGAGGCGGAATCCATTGAACTCACTGTTGATTTTCTGAAAATAAAATCGAGAATAATCGTAAGTGCGGGCGGAGAGAATTTTGTCGTTTACTTGATGGACAAATTCGGAAAAATCTCGAAGGTAACTACGGGCAATAAATGCGCTTCGGGTACCGGCGAATTCTTTTTGCAGCAAACCGGCAGAATGAATCTAACGGCGGATGAAGCCGCAGAATACGGCGGTAGAGGCGAGGTATATAAAATTTCCGGCAGATGCTCTGTGTTTTGTAAATCCGACTGCACACATGCGCTGAACAAAGGAACGCCGAAAGAAAATGTTATCGCCGGTCTCGCAGAAATGATGGCGAACAAAATCATCGAACTGCTTCCGAAGAACAGGAACAACGAAGTTGCTTTAATCGGCGGTTCTTCTTTGAATAAAGGAATGATTCGGTTTCTAAATCAGAAGGTTGATAAATTAATTATCCCGAAAGAAGCCACATATTTCGAAGCGCTCGGCGCCGCAATTTACGCGCTCAAAAACGATTGCAGACAGTTCGATAAAGAAAATCTTTTCAACAGTGAAAGCACGAGTTTTGATTTCCATCCGAAACTTTCGGAGTATAAAGATAAAGTAAAATTCAAGAACGTTGAATTCGGAAAAGTGAATGAAGGCGATGAGTGCATCCTTGGTTTGGATGTGGGTTCGACCACGACAAAAGCAATTTTACTGCGGACAAGAGATAATACAATTGTTGCCTCGAAGTATTTGAGAACCAATGGCGACCCGGTTAATGCATCAATTGAATGTTATAAAGCGATTAACGAGCAAGTTAATGAAAATATAAAAATCATCGGACTTGGAACGACAGGTTCGGGCAGGCAGATTGCCGGACTTCATGCCGGGACGAAAGGAATTATCAACGAAATTATTGCCCATGCCGCTGCAACGGTTTTTTTTGATAAAGATGTTGACACAATTTTTGAAATCGGGGGGCAGGATGCAAAGTACACTTTCATCACAGCCGGAGTCGCTTCTGATTACGCAATGAACGAAGCATGTTCAGCCGGCACTGGTTCCTTTCTCGAAGAGGCTGCTAAAGAGTCTCTCGGAATTGATTATACAAAAATCGGCGGCATAGCTCTCGAAGCTGAAACTCCCCCGAATTTTAACGACCAATGTTCCGCATTTATCAGCAGCGATATTAAAAACGCTTTGCACGAAGGACTTTCGAAAGCAGATATTCTCGCCGGACTCGTATATTCAATTTGTATGAATTATTTGAACCGCGTGAAAGGAAACCGTCCTGACGGTAAAAAAATATTTATGCAGGGCGGAGTGTGTTACAACCATGCCGTCCCAATCGCAATGGCGGCTTTAACCGGCAAAGAAATTATTGTTCCACCCGAGCCGGGATTGATGGGGGCCTTCGGTGTAGCGCTCGAAATCAAAAAGAAATTGGAATTGGGTTTACTTGAGCAGAAAGTGTTTGAATTAAATGAACTCATCAACCGCAAAGTGGTTTATGACAAAACATTTGTTTGCGCAGGCGGAGCAGAGAAGTGCGATAGAAAATGTCAGGTGGCAATAATCAATATCGACGGAAGTAAAATCCCATTCGGCGGAGCGTGCAATAAGTATTACAACATACAGCTTAATGTAAAAGAAAAACCATTATCAAAAAATTTAGTTAAGTTGAGGCAAGAACTTGTCTTCGAAAAATACATTCACCCTCTGCCTCTTAAGCAAGATGCGCCTGTAATCGGAATTTCAAAATCATTTCTTACAAATACAATTTACCCGCTGTATTTCAATTTCTTTACACAACTTGGATTCAGAATCATTCTTGGGAATGAATCAAAACAGGAAGGTGTCGATAAAAAACTTTCTTCGTTCTGTTACCCGGCGGAACTTGCACACGGATTTCTCCATGACCTCATCGAACAAAAACCAGATTATATTTTTCTACCGCACATTACTGAAATTTATAATGCGGATGATTCGAAGGATAAAAAAACATGTGTGCTGCTTCAGTCGGAAAGTTATTATCTGAAAAGCACATTCCGCGAAGAACTTGACGGAATTAAAATTTTAAATCCCGTATTAAATTTTAATAAGGGATGGAAAAATGCGAAGGATGCTTTCATTCAAATGGGAAGCGAACTGGGCAAAGATAAGATTGAATCTGCCGCCGCATTCGATTTTGCCGTAACTGAATTGAATGAAATGTTCAATGAGTTCAAACTTCTCGGCAAACAAATTTTAGCAGAATTAAAAGAAAACAATGAGTTCGGGATTGTATTGTTCGGTCGTGCATACAATTCATTTGCAGGCGAAGCCAATCTCGGCATCCCGCAAAAAATTACATCGCGGGGATTAACAATCATTCCGCACGATTTCCTTCCTTCGTATGATTTTAATTCATACCGTCACATGTATTGGGCAATGGGACAGCAAATCATGCAATCAGCCAGAATGGTAAAAAACAACGACAAACTTTTTGGAATGTTTATTACAAATTTCAGCTGCGGACCGGATTCATTTTTGCTCGGTTATTTTAGAAACATCATGGGAAGAAAACCTTCGCTCACGCTTGAACTCGACAGCCATTCTGCGGATGCGGGAATTAATACCCGCATCGAAGCATTCATAGATATAATACATAGCTACAATCAAATTACTAAAAATTACTTTGTCGAAAAATTTCATTCCGTATTCACTCCGTTAAAAGTTAAAAATGCTTCAACAATAGTTGATGAAAACGGGAATGAATTTTCATTAACGGACAAATCGGTTAAAATGCTTCTTCCGCCTATGGGAAGAATGAATACCGAAGCGGTTTCGGCTTCGTTTAATTATCACGGTATTAATGCGGAATGCCTGTCGGACTACGACAGCGAAATACTAAAAGCAGGCAGGGGTAACGCAACATGCAAGGAATGCCTGCCGCTTCTGCTAAATGCCGGAACGCTGATTGACTATTATGAAAAGAGAAAAGATAATAATGAAAAGACGCTGTTTTTTATGGCGGGCGGAAACGGTCCGTGCCGTCTCGGGCAGTACAGCATCTTCCTCGAAGACTTAATATCGAAAAAAGAGATGAAGAACTTCGCTGTGTACAATCTCAGTGATGAAGATTCCTACGGCAGTATAGGAACAGCTATAGTGCGGCGGGGATGGCTTTCAATAATAATTGCTGATGTGATGCGCGATGTTCAAAGCGCATTCAATGCGATTGCGGTTGATAAACAATCGGCGCTCACCTCTTTCGAAAATGAATGGCAGAAAATTCTTCTTTCTTTAAAAAATGATTCTTTTGGAAAAATATTTAGACAGCTTGAGCAAACAGCGGAAATTTTACGAACCGTTGAATTGAAATATCAAATCAGCGAAGCAAAGAAAATTTCAATTGTTGGAGAGATATTTGTTCGTCACGATGAATTTTCAAAAATGGATTTGATGAAAACTCTTGCCGAAAAGGAATTCGTTGTAACAATCGCTTCTGCCGGGGAATATATTTATTATTCCAATTTATTGGCTTCAAGAGATAACGGTGCGAAAGTCGGTTTTGCGGATAAGTTAAAATTCAGTTTGCGGGATTTTGAACAACTGCGTTTGGAGAAAAGAGTAAAAAAGATATTCGCTTCCGCTGGTTTGATTGAGGATAACTTAATTGATATAGCAGATATAATTGAGAAAGCGAAAAATTTCATTCCGACTGATTTGGCGGGTGAAGCTATACTTACAGTTGGAGCTGCATTGAAAGAAATCATGAATCATGCCTGTGGCGTTATTTCTATTGGACCCTTTGGCTGCATGCCCTCGCGGGTGGCTGAAGCAATTTTAAATGCCGAGATGAACAATCATGGAATTTTACGTTCGCAAAATATGTTGAATGTGTCGGAAGAAGAATTAAAGCACTTGCCGTTTCTTAGCATCGAAACCGATGGCAATCTTTTTCCGCAAATCATTCAATCGAAAATTGAAATCTTCATGCTGAATGCGGAAAGGCTTCACAAAGAAATGAAACTGAAAAATCATACAGCGTCTGATTCGTTATTCAAATTTATTCTGAATCGAGTTTTGAATTACTATGAAAATATTGATGTTTCGCAGCATAGTAGTGTGTTGCAAACACATTAATTGTAAAATCAACAAACACAATCAAGAAAGGCTATTTTATGGCAAACGTAATAAATTGGTTTGAAATTCCTGTTGAAGATATCGACAGGGCGTCGAAGTTTTACGCAGAGGTATTGGGAGGAGAGCTTTCCCAGATGGAAATGGCAGGAATTAAAATGGCATTCCTCCCGATGCAGGGCGAGGGTGTTGGCGGCGCACTGTGTCAGAGCGATGCATACAAACCTTCGACTGACGGAACCCTTGTTTACTTGAACGGAGGCGGTGACTTGTCTGTTCCTCTTGCGCGCGTTGAAAATGCGGGTGGCAAAATCATTTTGCCAAAAACTTTAATAACCGAGGAAATCGGTTACATGGCGATGTTCATCGATTGCGAAGGCAATAAGGTTGCTTTCCATTCGCAGAAGTAATGGAGAAGACATTCAAAACCGTTGAAACGGTTCTTTTTTTTATTCTATTTTTTAACCCACGACTTAAGTCGTGGGTTGCTCAAAAACAAGAATTTATGTTTAACTGTTTTTAACGGTTAATCTTATTGAAAATATAAATTGAATTTCTTGCATGATAAATATTTAACAAATGCTTGTCTCATAACTAATTACGTTATATTTTTCTCCGGGTGTTTGAATAGATTATTTCTCTGATTTTAGTTCATATATGAAAATAAAAATTCTACTCTTTTTAATTTTTTTGTGCAATCTCTCTTTCGCTCAATCTGTCAAATTAAAAATAATCGAAACCACAGATGTGCACGGCGCCATGTTCCCATATGATTTTAAAAACGATGAATATGAGAACGGTTCCCTTGCGCAGGTTTATTCTTATGTTAAAAGGGAAAGAAGCAATACCGGGCAAGAAGTTATACTCCTTGATAACGGAGACATTCTGCAGGGGACGCCGCTTGTTTATTATTACAATTATGAGTTACCGGACTCGCAGCATGTGTTTGCCAATGTAATGAATTTTATGGGTTACGATGCGGCGACAATCGGTAACCACGACATTGAAACAGGTCACTCGGTATATGATAAATTTAACGATGAAATTGATTTTGTATGGCTTGCAGCAAATGCTGTTTGCGCCGATTCCAACGAACCCTATTTTTCTCCTTACGCTGTAATAGAAAAAGCCGATGTTAAAATTGCCGTGCTTGGTTTAATAACGCCGGGTATTCCGAGCTGGCTCCCCCCTCAAATATATTCGGGAATTGAATTTAATGATATGATTGAAACAGCCGATGATTGGGTATCACAAATTATTGAAATCGAAAATCCCGATGTTATTGTTGGTCTGTTCCATTCCGGAGTTGATTTTACTTACAGTAATCAAACGGATACAACATACAAAAACGAAAATGCCGCATTGCTTGTTGCCCAAAAAGTTCCGGGATTTGATGTTGTGTTTGTCGGGCACGACCATCATGGGTGGGATACTACGATTGTAAATAGAGTGGGCAAAAGCGTTAGAGTAATGGGAGGTACAAGCGGCGCGCGGAACGTAGCTGCGGCGGAAATAACATTAACAAAAGATTATGAATCGGATAGATGGGAAAAGAACATTTCCGGAAGTTTGGTTGATATGGATGCGTATGAAGCCGATACGGAATTTCTGAAGAGGTACAGCAATGTGTTTTTACGCGTTAAGAATTATGTCGCCCGTCCTATTGGCGAAATTGAATCAACAATATCTTCGAACGATGCGTTGTTTGGACCTTCTCAATTTGTCGATTTAATTAATTTTATCCAGCTGGATATTACGAAAGCGGACATCTCATTCGCCGCGCTGTTGTCGTTGAATGCATCGATTGAAAAGGGAAAAGTTTTCGTGAGAGATATGTTCGAACTCTACAAATATGAGAACTTGCTTTACACAATAAAATTGTCCGGTGCTGAAATCAAAGACTATCTCGAATACTCATGCGGGTTATGGTTCAACACGATGCAAGACAGTTCCGGACACTTGCTCAACTTCGAAATTGATGAAGACAGCAATCTCGTTTATTCGCAGAGAACGAATACGCCATCCTTAAAAAATTCATTTTATAATTTTGATGCTGCCGCCGGAATTGAGTATGTGGTCGACGTTACCAAACCTGTTGGCGAAAGAGTAACAATAATGCAGATGTCTAAGGGCGGTGACTTTTATGCCGACAGTATTTACACAGTTGCGGTGAACTCATACCGGGGAAACGGCGGCGGCGGTCATCTAATATATGGCGCCAAAATCAAACCGGAACAACTCCAAAGCAGAATCATAAATTCGACCGATAAAGATTTACGGTACTATATGATGAAATGGTTTGAAGAAACAAAAACTGTTTCTCCATTTTCTTTCGGCAATTGGTCGGTTGTGCCGGTTGAATGGTGGGAGAAAGCGAAAGAGACCGATTATAAACTAATGTTCGGAAATAAAGTTGAGGAATAAAAATGCAGCGTAGAATCTTTTTGATTTATTTGTTTGCTCTTTCTGTCTGCTTAGCTCCAATTTTGACAGCACAGAGCAACGTTAATATTCAAAAGATAGACTCAATCATCGCGAAGGCGGTCGTTGACTTCAAATTAACCGGAATGTCAGTTGGTATAATTAAAAACGACTCGGTTGTTTTTGAAAAAGGATACGGTGAAAAAATTTATGGTAAAGACGAACCTGTAACTTCAAAAACGCTTTTCGGAATTGCATCGCTTTCAAAAGCATTTACTGCGGCTTGCATCGGAATACTTATCGACGAAGGCAAATTAAATTGGGATGATAGGGTGATTGACGTTCTTCCGGGATTTCAACTCTACGACCGCTATGTTACCCGCGAAATGAGAATAAAAGATCTACTTACACATCGTTCGGGTTACGATACTTTCGATGGCGACCTTCTTTGGTATGGAACAAACTATGATAGAAAGGAAGTGATACGACGTTTTAAATTTGCCAAACCAAAGTACAGTTTCAGAAGCGAATACGGATATTCCAATATTATGTTTGATATTGCAGGCGAGGTAATTGAACAAATCTCCGGAAAAACATGGAATGAATTTGTAAAGGAGCGGATTTTCAAACCGCTCGAAATGACTGCATCCACTACCTCAATAAAAGATTTTACAACGTCAACCGATTTGGCATTACCCCATCTCGAAAATGTACCGATGGAATTAATCAATTACGATAACTGCGGTCCGGCTGCGGCAATCAACTCGTCCGCCGATGAACTTTTAACATGGTTAAATATGTGGCTGAACAAGGGGGAGTTGAATGGTAAGAGAATTCTCTCCGAAGAAACCGTGAACAATATTTTATCCTCGCAAACTGTAATAAATATCGGAAGCGTGAATAATCCCGGCGGCAGGCATTTTGTAAATGCGGGAATGGGTTGGTTCCTGGCGGATTATGGCGGCAGACTCGTAGTCAGTCATACGGGCGGATTGCCGGGTTACCTCTCGCGAGTGACAATTATCCCCGAAGAAAAACTCGGAATTGTTGTGTTGACTAATGATGATAACATGTTATTCAATATCGTATCGAGTATGATTGTTGATATGTACCTCGGCAGGGAATTGAAGGATTATTTTGCAATTGAGAAAGAAAGACTTATCAAAGAAAAAGAAAGGAACGAAAAAGAGAAGCATGAAAGACTTGCATCAAAAATTCCAGGAACGAAAACAACTCTTGATCTAAAAGAATACGCCGGTTTATATAGTGATGTATCTTACGGCAATGCCGAAGTAACTTATGCCGACGGTGAATTGATTCTCAAATTAATCCCTACAGAAAGACTATTCACTTCTAAAATGGAGCATTGGCATTACCATACATTCAACATCAAATTTGCCGATCCTTATTTACCGGAAGGATTTGTTACATTCACAATTGACAACAAAGGCAAAGTAAGCGGTTTCACAATAGATTTGCCGAATCCCGATTTCCATTTTTACGATTTGAAGTTTGAGAGAGTGAAATAAAACCGGGTATGAGTAAAATGCTCATGAATAGCGAACCGTGAAAATCGAAAGTGTGACTTTTAATTTTCACGGTAGAATAATTTGTCCCTTTTTTATTAATATCTCAAAATCCAATCCATTTTAAGACCAAGCCTCGTTTGCAAAAGACTTCTTTAAAAATATCACTAACTCATTCCTTATCTTTACACACAACAAATCACTTTTTTTAGGAATTCATCAACAATAATATGTACGCGCAAATAGTTTTTCCTTTACCGTTTCGAAATGCTTTCACGTATGAGATTCCGCCCGAACTGGAATCGCTTGCGGTCGTGGGAGTGCGTGCTGTTGTTCCGTTCGGTAAAAGGACTTTAACGGGATTTGTAATCGGTCTTTCCGAAACAACGGATATAAAGGAAAAAATAAAACCTATCAAGGATATACTTGATGAAAATCCTGTGTTTACGGCGGAGGCCCTAAAATTTTATGAATGGATTGGCGATTATTATCTCAGCACACTTGGCGAGGCGTTGAAGAATTCGGTTCCTTACGGACTCGAAGTTGAATCGCAAAGATTTGTGATTACAAATCATGAAGTATGCAGCGAACTTCTACAGAAAGAGAAAAACAAGAACTCAAACAAATCAAAAATTGTTGCAGTACTTGTTGAGAAGGAATACTATAAGATTTCCCAGCTACAAAAAATTTTGAAAAAGAAAAACATTCACTCAACTCTCAATTCGCTTGAAAAGTCCGGTGCGGTAAGTATCGTAACTCAACTGGAAGAAGCGAAAGTGAGGGTGAAGACACAAAAGTATGTAAAGCTCGCCGTTACACTCGATGAAGTTTACGAATCCATCCCCGAAATTGAATCCCGCGCTCCAAAGCAAGTGGTTATTCTTCTCGAATTGATTTCGAGAGGGAAGGAAGATATTTCGCAAAGTGATTTGGTGAACAAAACTAAAACTCATCAAGCTGCTATAACATCTCTCGTGAACAAGGGATTGATTGAAGTGTTCGATAAAGAAGTTGAACGAGTTTTTCTTGATACATATTCCGAGGAACATCAAAAGTTAACCTTAACAGAAGCTCAACAAAATATTGTTGATGAAATCGGGAAAGAAATTGACACACAGAATTTCGGTGTTCATCTCCTCCACGGTGTAACAGGCAGCGGTAAAACGCAGGTGTATATTGAGCTTGCTGAAAAAACACTTGCGATGAATAAAACTGTTTTGATTCTCGTTCCGGAAATTTCACTCACACCGCAAATCAGTTCGCGCTTTTATAATAACTTCGGAAACACTGTGGCGGTAATACACAGCCGGCTTTCGATGGGTGAGCGATACGACACATGGCGCGGAATAATTGCCGGAAAATATAAACTTGTAATCGGACCGCGCTCAGCATTGTTCGCACCGTTGAACAATATCGGGTTGATTGTTGTGGATGAAGAACACGACGGCAGTTACAAACAGTACGATATGATTCCGAAATACAACGCACGAGACTCCGCAATAATAAGGGCAAAACTTGCCGGATGCCCGGTTTTGCTTGGCTCTGCTACTCCGTCGGTTGATAGCATGTATAATGCACAAATAGGAAAATTTAAACTGTGGGAGTTAACTGAGAGAGTCGATAATGCCAAGATGCCGCATATTCGATTGGTTGATTTGACCATCGAAAAAAAGAAGAACCGTGTTGAAGGAATATTTTCCAGAGACTTGATTGATGCTGTAAATAACAGACTCCGGAAAAAAGAAGCAGTAATTATTCTGCAAAACCGACGCGGCTTTTCTACACAGATATTCTGCGCTGATTGCGGCGAGATTGAGTTATGCGATGATTGTTCCGTTTCGCTTGTTCATCATCTCGATAGGAATTTATTGCAATGTCATTACTGCGGATTCTCAAAACCGGTTTCAAAAGTATGCGGACACTGCGGTTCGATAAATTTGAAATTCACCGGAACCGGAACTCAAAAAGTCGAGGATGAAATTCAATACTATTTCCCCAATGCAAAAATTGAGAGAATCGATTCCGACACTATAACAAAGAAAGGAAGGCTCGGAGAGATTTTAAATCAATTCAGGAAAGGCGAAATAGATATTCTCGTCGGGACACAAATGGTATCGAAAGGGATGGACTTTTCGAATGTAACATTGGTAGGAGTAATATCTGCCGAGACGACTTTATGGTTGCCGGATTTCCGTGCGGATGAAAGAACATTTCAGTTACTAACTCAAGTTGCCGGACGTGCGGGCAGAAGTAAGGTGGAGGGGGAAGTAATAATTCAAACTGCGAATCACCGGCATTTCGTTTTACAGAAGGTACTGATAAACGACTACAAAGGATTTTACGAAAACGAATTGAAGCTGCGGCAGCAGAGCAGTTATCCACCATTTTCGAGACTGTGTTTGATTGAAACTAAAGACAAAAACGAAGCTGATGCCCGTCTGGCGTTGAATGAATATTTTAAAATAATCCTCAAACGTAGCAAAGGATTAAAAATCACTTCACCCAATCCCGCCATACTTTCGAAGTTGATGGGAATGTACCGATACCAGCTTGTAATTAAAAGCAGCCGCGCTTCGGATCCATCCGGCAGAATTTTACGAACCGCCGTTCTCGAATCATACATCGAGTTTAACCGGATGACGAAATTCAAAGAAGTAAAAATGATAATTGATATAGACCCGCAGAGTGTGATATAAACTCATCGCAAAATTTTTTTTGAACTATATTAATCCGCCTGGCAAATCAGTCCTTTCAAATATAATCCTTCCGGGAAATTTAATGAACATGGATGATCGGAGGATTGCGTAAGCCAATTTACAATTTTCGCATCGCGTCCCGCGTCGAGTGCGGCATCCGAGACTACCTTTTGGAACAACTCTCTTTCCATCAATCCGGAACAGGAAAATGTGAACAGCGTTCCGCCGGGTTTTAGAATTTTAAAAGCGAGCATGTTAATATCTTTGTAACCGCGGGCTGCTTTGTCAAGATTCGATTTCGACTCGATGAATTTTGGCGGATCGAGGATTACCAAATCGAACAACCGGTTTTCGTCCCGGTACTTTCTGAGAATTTTGAAAACATCGCCTTCTACATTTTCGTTTTTATTTTTGTCGAGATTGTTCAATTCGATATTTCTATCCAGCAAGCTCAACGCATCGGCGGAAGAATCAATGTTTGTAACTTTGGCAGCATTGGCTTTTAATGCGTAGACACTGAATCCACCGGTGTACGAAAAACAATTTAGAATGTGCTTCCCCTCTGCGAATTTCGCAAGCGTTGCGCGGTTGTCTCGCTGATCGAGATAGAAACCGGTTTTATGTCCCCGCTTTACATCCACCAAAAATTTATTTCCATTCTCGGTAATCTTAAAAATATCCGGCGGTTCCTCGCCAGCAAGTACGCTGGTTATGGGGTGTAATCCTTCTTTTGCACGGACATCAACATCAGAACGTTCGTAAATTCCTTTGGAAGGAATAATTTCTTGAATTGAATTAACAATTTCTTTTTTCCAAAATTCTGCACCGGCTGATAGAAATTGACAAACGAGATAACCCGCGTACATGTCAACAATCAATCCGGGCAGTCCGTCGGATTCGGAATTGATTATCCGGAAGGCGTTTGTCTCTGTATTTAAAATTGTTTTTCTAAGTTGAAATGCTGATTGAATTTTTTGGACAAAGAATTCCCGGTCAATCGCATTTAATTCATCGAACGTCCACATCCGCACGCGAATCTGCGATTCACTCGAGTATGCGCCTTTACCGAGCCATTCATTTCTGGAGGAAAAAACGTCAACGGTTTCTCCGTTATTTGGATTGCCGTTAACTTTATCAATGGCGCCTGAAAAAATCCACGGGTGTTTTCGTTTCAAGGATTTTTCCCGTCCGGGTTTTAGCTTTATCGCATTCATATCGTATCGTTTTTTTGTGTTTTGAAATTTATGAAATAAAAAGAAGTATAATGCTGTTTCGTGGATTATGTAATATAACAAAGATGCTATATATATTTTCATTTCAACCTTAATATTATTTTTTTCTTTTTATCCATAACATCATTATTGCGGAAATCATTCCGAAGACAAAAGACCAAATCCATAGATTAAAAGAACCGAAAGACTCGAGTACCCACGTACCCGCCGCAGGCGCTAATAGGAAAGATAATGCTGTAGTCATTTGATAGTACCCCATGTACTCGCCTGTTTTTCCTTTCACGGCAATTTTTGAAACATAGGTCGATGATGAAGGAAATATTATCATCTCGCCGAATGACCAAATAGTTATTGAAATCACAAGCGAAAAAATATCATTTGCAAATGCCATTGCGCCGAATCCAATCGCAGTAAGAACGCAGCCAAGAAAAAGTGATTTCCTGTCTTCCCAATGACTCATTGCGGTATTTAACGGGACTTCAATTAAAATTACCAAAACGGTATTTACAGTTAAAAGCAAACCAAAAGTAGAGCGTGCATAGCCAAGTTCGTTAACGATAAACAGAGGGATGGTACTTAGTATCTGAAAGAAAATAGTTAGTATTGGAAGAAACGAAATTAAAAAGTAAAGTAAAGTGTAATCCTTAATTACAATTGTATTTGAACTCGTGGATATATAATTGCTGTCAATTTTTTTATCCTCATCTTCCGGTTCTGATTTTTGCCATCTCGTAAATAAAAAGAACATACCGGCACAAAGAGCAGCGGCTGCGTTGGAATAAAACAGAAGTGAAAAATTTATTGCACTTAAAAACCCTCCTGCAACCGGACCAATGCTCATTCCAACATTTATTGCGAGACGATAAAGCGCAAATGCATTTTTCCTCTGCGTGGTGGTTGTTTGATCGGAAATGAATGCCATGCTCGCCGGTCGGAACGACTCGGAAATAACCGCAAGTAAGACCGTAACCAAAAATAGCAGATAATAATTTCTAACAAACGAATATAAAAGAAAGATGAATCCGGTTAAGAAGAGAGAATACTTCATCAATTTTAATGGACCGATTTTGTCACTGAGCTTCCCTGCAAAAGGCGCCGATATCAACGAACCGATACCGTAGCTTGCTATTATCAAACCGGCTTTAGCGGTTGATACGCGCAGCCCTTGAGTTAAATATAAGGCAAGAAACGGCATTACCATCGAACCCGCACGGTTTATTAATGTGCCTGCTGAGATAAGCCAGATATTTCTTGGTAGTCCTTTTAATCCTTTCCAGGGATTCATGAGTTAAATACAATCCGGTAAATTGAAAAATATTCCAAATCAAATATTGGAAAAAGATTATTCTTATTCCGGTAAAGCGTCGTCAAAACTATTTTAAAATATCGGTTAAATATTTACTGCTATTTAATAGTTTTGGTAAACGAATATCGGTAACAATTAAGCGACTGAAAAATACTATGAAAATAAATCCTAAAATTGAAAAAGAGTACACGTCAAGGATAAACCGGGCAATTGATTACATCAACAAAAATTTAAATAAAGAATTAACTTTGGATGAACTAGCATGTGTAGCCAATTTTTCCAAATTTCATTTTCATAGAATATTCACTTCGGTTATTGGAGAAACGCTAAATCAATTTATCCAGCGTCTCCGACTCGAGAAAGCCGCGGCATTTTTAATCTCAAATCCCGATATGTCAATCACAGAAATTTCAATTGCAACAGGATTTTCGAGCATGTCGCTGTTTTCAAGAAAGTTCAAGGAGTATTTTAAAACTACTCCGAGCGATTGGCGCAATCAAAAAAGCAATGCAGGTAAAACAAATAGCAACAGGAGTAAAACGATTGGCAATACAAATAAAAGTTTCGATATCTCCACATTCTATATTGACGGCGTCAATCAAAAACAATTATGGAGAATTAAAATGGACAAAAGAAAAGACGTAAATATTGAAGTAATGATGCTGCCAGAAATGCCAGTGGCGTATATACGCCATATCGGACCTTACAAAGGGAATCAAAAATTATTTGAAGGACTCTTTGAAAGATTGTTTGCCTGGGCGGGTTCAAGAGACTTAATTAAATTTCCCGAAACAAAAGTTCTCGCGGTATATTATGATGATCCTGAAATAACAGAGGATACGAAATTACGTGTTGATGTTTGTATCTCCGTTCCCCAAGACACTAAAGTTGATGGCGAGGTTGGTAAAGCGGTAATACCCGGCGGTAAGTTTGCAGTTGGTCATTTCGAACTTCTTTCGAATGAATACCCGGATGCATGGAATGCTATTATGGGAATTTGGCTTCCTCAGAGCGGTTACCAATGCGATGACCGCTTGTGCTATGAACTTTACTTAAACTCACCGAAAGATCATCCCGAAGGCAAATGTATTGTCGACATTTGTGTCCCGGTAAAACCACTATAGCAATTCTTAGAACCAAAAAAAGCTCGACATCGATTGATGTTGAGCTTTTTGACTCACGATAAAAACACAACAAAATACTTACCCGTTCATTTCAAAAAGAGGTTCCGTAGACTCCAAATTTTAGAAGGTCAAATATTTTGGACATAGTATATCTACAAGATTTTCCTATCTTATTAATAGTAATTAATACTCATTTGTGGAGATCAAATGAAAACATTTTTATGTGTGTTGTTTGTGAGCCTTTTCTTTGGTACCGGGATTAACAGCGCGCAAGACCAACCTGTTAAGCAAATAGTTTTGTTGCCATTTCAGAATGACAACATCGACGAATCTCTCGCAAAAACGCTTGAATCGATTTTTAGGTTTGAGCTTGAAAATCAGAAAAAATTTAGCATATTGCCAAAAGATACACTCGAAGCAAAATTAAAGAACAGAGAATGTTTCGATCTGGATTGCGCAGCGCAGATTGGTGCCGACTTAGGATGCAATAAAGTGATCTGCACAAAATTAATTGGACTTGGCGAAAAAATTATAGTGCAATATTTCCTTGTTGATGTTGAATCAAAAAAGGAAATTCTAAAAGAGCAGATAACATCTGCTAAAGTTGATGATATGGAAACCGTGATCAAACGAATTGTGAACAGTATTATTGCAGAAAAACTTGTTACCGAAAATGTCGAAGTCGGGACAATAATGAAAAGCGAAACAATCGAATCCAATCGAAGAGCCTCAAATAAAAATTATGGATTTTCATTTGGTTATCTCTTCCCTATGAGCGGATACAGCGGCGAGGACAAAGTTTTTACTTTCGACTTTAGATACGGATACGAACTGCAAGATTACGAAGTAGGATTACTTGCCGGCTTAAGGGACGGGATTGCTTTGAATATATATTCATCCTATTTATTTTCAAAGACAGACATTAGTCCGTTTATTGGCGGTTCCTTTGGCTTCCACTGGGTTTCGCATGATTATTACAGTGATGGATACTATAGTAATAAAGATGATATGGATTCGGACGGATTCGAGATAGGTCTGCGTGGAGGATTGAGAATTTTTCGCACATATGGATTTCAAGTGCTGATAAATCTTGAGTACACTCATACCTTCAATGATTATAACGACAATGCAATTGTTTTCACGATAGGATTTCTATAAAAAATGCAGAGGCTCTCACCTCTGCATCTTATTTCCATTTGTTTATCGTACATCTTTTGAAAAATTTATTTGGCTAATCCAAAATCCGGATAAGTTTGTTAATCCCGCCGATGATATCTTTCCCAAGATCAAAACGGATAACTCTTCTTTTGTTATCGAGAAGCGCCTGGCGGTCACCAAGTGATTGCGCGTTGATTAACACACCGAAACTAATTGATGAGTTATCACTTCCTGCTTCGTCGGGAATTTGCGCATCCTCATTATAATCCGCTGTGAATTGAATGAAGAGTCCATTGCCCGCATCGCCTTTGTGAAGTTGACCGGTGGAATGCAAAAACCTCGGGCCAAAACCAATGGTGGTAGCAAGTTTATATTTGTTTTGAATTACAGTGCGAAGGTTTTGAAGCGATGATTCGATTTCCGATTCCGGTTTTAAGTAAGCGTGAATCGAAACATAACTTCTTGATTTCCCATCATCGCCGCCATCAAAATTATTGAGGAATTTATTAATAGCATCTTTTACGTTTGTCACTTCCAAATCGGTGAATATCAAAATGGAATCTTCTTTTACTTTCGGATTTAATTCCGGCAGCTTGCCTGTTTCGCCATAAACTTTCATCATTTGCCGCGCAAGTACTTTTGCGGACTCAACATTTGGTTGGTCGAACGGCTGGATCCCGACTTTCCAGCCAGCAATAGCAGTCGCAAACTCCCATCGCATAAATTCTCCGGCAAGATCATAAATATCTTTCCACAAAATATTAATTACTGGGAATCCTGCTGCTTTTAATTCCCCATAATTTTTATCAAAGGTAGAATCATTTTTCAATTTGATATAAACAAATAATCTGTCATTCGAATAATGGGCGGGACTTTCAAGCGATTCACCTTCAACCGGTAAAATTCCCTTCCCAATTTTACCGATGCTTTCGGCAATTAATTGCTCTGCCCACGTGCCGAATGAAGAAATCTGCGGCGATAAAATGAATGTAACTTTATCAACTCTCTTCAAAGCAAGCGCTCCCATTACGGCACCAAGAAATGAGCTTGTATTCATATTTTTGTCATCCTTACTTTCGGAAGCAGTCTTCGAAGCTCTGTTAAGCAACAGTTCGATATCAACACCCAATAAAGCTGCCGGCACAATCCCGAACAATGAGAGCGCCGAATACCGTCCCCCGATGTTGGGATCATTCAAGAATATTTTTTTGAATTTCAAATCTTCCGCGATTTGTTGAAGCCCGCTGCCGGGATCAGTGATCGCTACAAAATGTTGCGACACATTTTCTTTTCCAAGTTTATTTTGTGCGAACGTATAGAAGTATTTCATGAAGGACATCGTCTCAACCGTACCACCGGATTTTGTTGAGACTATATATAAGGTGGTATCGGGATTAAATTTTTTTGAGTATTCAATTACCGCATCGGGATGGGTACTGTCGAGAACGTGCAGATCGGGGAAGCCTTCTTTTTTCCCGAAAGTTTTCCGAAAGACCTCCGGCGCCAGGCTGGAACCGCCCATTCCAAGCAATAATACATCCGTAAATCCTTCAGTTCGAATTTGTTCGGAGAATTTTTTTATTTCCACCACACTATTCTTAGTAACTTCAGTACAATCGAGCCAGCCCAATCTGTTCGATATTTCAGTCGGATTTTCGCTCCAAACCGTAAAATCTTTTTGCCAAATCCGGCGGGATATTTTTTGATTTGCCATTTCGGTTACGGTTTGTTCAACCTCGCTTTTATGAGTACCTAATTCGTAATTAAAATTGATTTCCTTTGACATGCTGCACCTTTAATAATATTCAAATTATATTTGCCATTACAAAGATACGATTTCGCTGCAACATTTTAATTGGCGCCTGAACTTCAGCATTAAGATTTTCTATGCTTTTGATAAATATAATTGCCTCAAATTTTGATATCGCAAATTTTTTACTAATTTGGCTTAACTATTTAAAGCAATCTTTCGAAAATATTCAGTGGATTCCAGGTTTTTTCCAAATTGATTTAGTATAGCTGAAATTTCTTTTTCCAATTAAATATATAGATATAAAATATGTCCGGGCAAAAAAATACTAATATCAAAAAAGATCAGCCTAAAACAGGCGCTCAATTTTCCGTGAAAGAAATTGAATCAATTTCTTTCATCGAATCAATAATGCAAGCTACTAATACAATCTATTTCATCTGCGATGAAAAATTTAATGTCGTTCACTGCTCAAAATATATTGCCAATCTGTTGAAATATGAGCCTCAAGAATTCCTCAAAGGGAAATTAAAGATAACCGATATCTTCCCGAAGGATGATATTAAAAACCATGCAAAAAAAGCTGCGTCAGCCGGACTGATGAAACCGGTAAAGCATAAACTAAAGCTGCTAAATAAAAACGGTAAAGAAATCATTACGAATGCATCGAGTCAGATTATTAAAATAGGAAAATCGAAGCAGAAGTATTATTTGATTACATTTACCGATATATCACGCGACGAAAAAGCGAAAGAATCTTTGTTAAGAGATCATTCATTCTTCAAAGTCCTTATGGATAATATACCCGATACAATATATTTCAAGGATACTAAATCGCGGTTTACCTTGATTAATTTGGCGCAACAAAAATTACTTGGGACGCAAAAGGCGAGCGACGCTTACGGCAAAACCGATTTTGATTTTTTTACTGAAGAACACGCCCGTGCTGCATTTGAAGATGAAAAACGGATGATGAAAACACTCGAGCCGCTTATTTACAAAGTTGAAAAAATACGGCGCGCTGATGGACAGTTCATCTGGGTTTCGGCAACAAAGGTACCTGTGTATGATTCCAAAAAACGGGCGAAAGGAATGGTTGGTATTTCGCGCGACATGACGCAATTCAAAGAGGCAGAAGATCAATTAAAGAAGTTAACTGAAGATTTAAAAGATGTGATTGCCACAAAAGACAAACTCTTTTCGATAATAGCACACGATCTTCGCAATCCTTTTTCCACTTTACTCGGAGTTGCGCATCTTATTGTAGAAGAGTATAACGACCTTAGTGAAGAAGAGAGAAGGATGTACATTTCAAATCTTGAGAAATCTGCCAAAACCACTTACGATTTACTCGAAAATCTTTTGTTCTGGTCGAGAGCGCAAACTCAAAATATTGGTTATAATCCCTCAACTATAATTGTAAGCAACCTGATCGAAAAAAACATTAGTTTGTTATCCTCGTCGGCTTTGTCAAAAGAAATTAAAATCGAGAATTTGATTAAAGATACTCCCGAAGTGATCGCTGATTCAAATTTGATTGATATTGTTATCAGGAATCTTATTTCAAATGCCGTTAAGTTTACTCCGATAGGCGGTAAAATTATAATCGATTCAAAAGTAAACGGAACGAAAATTTATATTTCGGTTTCGGATACGGGTATCGGTATGCCGGTTGAAAAAATAAACCGGCTGATGTTATCGAAACAGATTGATTCATCGCCCGGTACGCGGAACGAACGAGGAACGGGACTTGGATTAATTCTGTGCAAAGATTTTATCGAAGTTAACAAAGGCGATTTAAAAATCAACAGCGAGATTAACAAAGGAACTACAATTACCTTCTCGCTGCCGCTGCGGTAATAATATTTTTTAGAAATGACATATCTCAGCCGCTATTTTAGCGGTAGATATGTCATTTCTATTTTGCTAAAGCTTGCCCAAATTAAATCTTTTACGTTCATTGGCATCAAGGTACAATTTTCTAATACGAATAGATTTCGGTGTTATTTCAACCATCTCATCATCATTAATATATTCAAGCGCTTCTTCGAGAGAGAATTTAATTGCCGGAGTAATTTTAACCGCTTTATCGGAACCCGATGCGCGCATGTTCGATAATTTTTTACCGCGTTGAACGTTCACCTCGATATCCATTTCCTTATTGTTCTCGCCGATAACTTGTCCCTTGTAAACTACTTCGCCGGGATCAATAAAGAATTTACCTCTATCCTGAAGTGAATCGATTGCATAAGCGGTGGCGATCCCTTCATCCATCGAAATAAGAACTCCGTTTACTTTTCCACCGATAGCGCCTTTAAAATATTCGTACTGGTAAAACCTATGATGCATTGTGGCTTCACCCGATGTAGAAGTTAGCATTTTCGTTCGCAGTCCCATAATCCCGCGCGATGGAATATGGAATTCAAGTTTATTCAAGTTACCGCGGTTTTCCATTTTAACAAGAACGCCTCTGCGCTGTCCGACGAGATCAATCACTTTCCCGGCAAATTCCGAAGGTACATCCACAACAAGTATTTCAATCGGTTCAGCTTTCTTTCCATTAATTTCTTTGTAAATTACTTTTGGCTCGCGGACCTGCAATTCATATCCTTCGCGTCTCATGTTTTCGATAAGAATGGAAAGATGAAGAATTCCTCTCCCGGATACTTTATATGAATCGGGCGATGAAGTTTCCTGAATCTTAAGCGCAACATTACTCTGAAGTTCTTTGAACAACCTGTCACGCAACTGACGTGATGTAACGTACTTTCCGTCTTTGCCGTAAAACGGCGAATTGTTTACTGTAAAAGTCATGCTCATTGTGGGTTCGTCAATAGAAATTATTGCGAGCGGCTCTGGATTCTCGGCGTCTGCAATTGTATCGCCGATATCAATATCTTCCACGCCTACAATTGCGCAGATGTCTCCGCAGCTCACTTCTTCAACTTCTGTTCTGTTCAAACCTTCGAAGATGAATAATTGTTTTATTGATACGGGGTGAACAGTCCCGTCTCTTTTTATAATGGAAAGTTTTTCGTTTTTATTTAATGTTCCCCGGAAAACTCTTCCGATTCCAATTCTTCCAACATAGTCGTTGTAATCGATTGATGTGATTTGAATTTGTACCGAGCCTTTGATTTTCTTAGGCGCCGGCATATCTTTAATAATCGAATCGAGAAGCGCAGTTAAATTTTCTCGTGGATCGTTCAAATTTTTTACTGCCCAGCCGCTTCTACCGCTGGCATAAATAACAGGGAATTCGAGCTGGGTTTCATCCGCGCCTAATTCGATGAAAAGATCGTAAATTTCATCGAGCACTTCTTCGGGACGGTTATCAGGACGATCAACTTTGTTAATTACAACAATCGGTTTCAAATGAAGTTGTAACGCTTTTTCAAGTACGAACCGCGTTTGCGGCATAGGTCCTTCAAATGAATCAACTAACAGGAGTACACCGTCAGTCATTTTTAAAACCCGCTCAACTTCACCGCCAAAGTCGGCATGACCCGGTGTATCAATCAAATTAATTTTATAATTTTTATAAGGAATGCTGATATTCTTAGCAAGAATGGTTATTCCCCGTTCGCGTTCAAGATCGTTCGAATCGAGAAAGCAATCACGGATAACCTGGTTTTTTCTGAATACAGCGCATTGTTTTAAAATCTGATCAACAAGTGTAGTTTTACCATGATCGACGTGTGCAATAATCGCAATATTTCTAATATTCTTCACAAATTCTCCAAAAGTTAAAAAAAATAGCCCGCTAAGTAAGTAAAACTAATCCGGTTAGTCAAGGCAAGCCGTATTATTTTATTTTTATATATTGGCAATTATAACAATAAAAAGAATAGCTATGGAATTCAATAGGACAAAAATTAACACAGTAAAACAAGCGCCCAAACGCGCTTTCTACGATAAAGAAACAATCTACCCAATTGTTGATGAAGCATTGATTTGCCACGTAGGATTCTCGATTGAGAGTCAGCCATTTATAATCCCGACAATACACGCACGGAGAGATGATACGATTTATTTGCACGGATCAACAAAAAGCAGATTAATAAATCACATCGAATCGGGGAATACCGTTTGTATTTCCGTTGCATTACTGGATGGGTTGGTACTTGCCCGCTCGGTATTCCATCATTCTATGAATTACAGGTCGGCTGTATTATTTGGAAAAGGCAAACTTGTTGGTAGAAAAGAAAAATTAGAAGCGCTTGAACTGATTACAGAAAAATTATTTCCCGGCAGATGGAACGACGCAAGACCACCGAATGGTAAAGAATTAAAAGGAACTGCAATCGTAGCTATTGATATTGAAAATGCATCAGCAAAAATCAGAACCGGCGGACCGAATGACAATCCAGAGGATTATGATTTGGATTATTGGGCGGGAGTGATTCCAATAAAACAAATAATGCTTGAACCAATACCCGATGAGAAATTAAAAGCAGGGATTGAATTGCCGAGATATATTGAACATTTTTTCCGAGGCCTCTGTTAAGGAAAAGAACGCCACTAATTGCACGGATTCTCACGAATTCTATTAGTGCTAATTAGTGAAATTTGTGGCTTAATCATTAGAAAAACAAAAAGGAATCGCTGTGAAAACTCTCAAACTCATTTCATGGAATGTAAACGGAATCCGTGCAGTTGCAAAAAAGGGATTTATCGAATGGTTTAATAACGAGAATGCCGATGTTGTATGCTTGCAGGAAACTAAGGCATGGGAAGACCAGCTCGAAGATTCATTAAAAAATATTCCCGGATACTTTTCTTTTTTCTCAGAGGCGGAAAAGAAGGGTTACAGCGGAGTCGCAATTTATACGAAAGAAGAACCAATCAAAGTTGGGAAAGGATTTGGTATTCCAAAGTTTGACAGCGAGGGAAGAATATTGATCGCCGAATTCAAAGAGTATGTTTTATATAATATTTATTATCCAAACGGAAAAATGTCGCCGGAACGGTTACAATATAAAATGGATTTTTACGAAGCATTTCAAAATCATGCAGTGGCAATGAGAAATGAAGGCAAGAAAATTGTAATCTGCGGAGATGTTAATACCGCTCATAAAGAAATAGATTTGTCACGACCAAAGGAGAACGAAAAAACATCGGGATTTTTACCGATGGAGCGTGCGTGGATTGACCGTTTCCTGGCAGAAGGTTTTCTCGATTCACTCCGGTTGTTTACCGACGAACCGGGATTATACTCCTGGTGGGATTTAGTAACCCGTGCACGCGAACGGAATGTCGGCTGGCGCATCGATTACTTTTACATAAGCGACAATCTGAAAAGAAATATTAAAAATGCTTTTATCCAGCCGGAGGTGATGGGCTCCGACCATTGCCCGATTGGAATTGAATTGAAATTCTGATTCTCGGGATGACGCAAATAAAACTCAATTATAAAAAAACAAATGACAATGAAATTGCAATTCTCAAATTTCACCGCATAAACTGTTGATATGAAATAAAGCCGCAGTAATTTGTTTAATCCTTTTTTCACTTTGGTATTTATACAATATTGTTTTTCGTCGTTTTGTTATTTGAGATTTTTAAGTGGTCTGAATTTTTGACCATAACAAAATTCACTTCGCAATGTTTAATAGATTAAAAAATGCGGAGCCTGGTATGAAGTCATCGTTAATGTCATCTATTGGTTTTAGAGTTGTACTCATCATTGTTATCATCATTCTCTTGCTTATCCCCCTTCAGTTAATAAAATCCTTGATAGCAGAAAGAGAAGAAACAAGAAATGCGGCAATCGAAGAAGTAAGCGCAAGTTGGGGCGGTGCACAAATAATTTCGGGACCGGTACTTACAATCCCAATCCAAAGAGTTTATGTTGATGAAAAAGGGAAAAAGAAATACAATCTTCAAAACTGGAATGTCTTACCTGAAGTTTTGGAAATAAACGGCAATGTAATTCCCGAAATACGGAACCGAAGTATTTACAAAGTAATTCTATACCAGGGAAGGTTGAAAATATCCGGCAGTTTTAAATTGAACAGCGAAGAAATCATAAGCGATACTGATACCGAGATTATTTTCAGAGATGCATACCTGTCACTGGGCATAAGCGATTTGAAAGGCATCCGTGAGAATATCCAATTGATTTGGAGTGGAACACGGGTAAATGTAAATCCGGGGAATGTGAATAAAGAAGTTATGAATATGGGAGTTGCATCTAATGTAAATGTAAATCAAAATGATACCGTTTGCTCATTCTCTGTCGAACTATCACTTAACGGCAGCCGCTCGTTGAATTTTATCCCGGTTGGAAAAACAACTTCGGTTAATATCTCATCGTCGTGGAATAATCCCGGATTCGCCGGACAATTCCTCCCGGATTCACGACAGATTTCAGAAAAGGGATTTAAGGCTTCCTGGCAAATAAATCATTTCAATAGGAATTTCCCCCAGCAATGGATTGGCAACAAGTATAATATCGGCGAATCTGTCTTCGGTGTAAATTTTTTAATGCCGGTGGATGAATATCAAAAAATTATGCGTACTACAAAATACGGATTGATGATTATCATTCTTACGTTCGGTTGTTTGTTTACCATCGAAATATTCAAAGGAAGAATTCTGCACCCGGTGCAGTACCTCCTTATCGGATTCGCTCTTATCATTTTCTATTCGTTACTGCTCAGTCTGTCTGAGTATATTTCCTTCAGCTATTCTTATATCGTTTCTGCCGCTGCCGTGATATTCCTGATTTCGCTTTATTCCAAATTCGCTTATTCAAATCTAAAGCTCGCATCGTCAATTTTTGCAATTCTTATTGCACTTTATGGATTCATGTTCGTCATTTTGCAGTTACAGGATTATTCGTTGATCGTCGGTACGATCGGGCTATTCATCGTACTTGCAATTATCATGTATGTAACAAGAAAGGTGAATTGGTTCGAGATTTTGAAACAAGACGATACGCAGACGCCGATGTTAAAATAATTTTTTTGCATGATTGGAAAAATGGAATAATGGAACGTTGGTTCTTTCTTTTAATTATTCCATTTTTCTGTCAAAGGCTTTCCTTTAGCGGATGTCGCATAACTGAAATTTTTACGCTGAATTGCCGCGAGTTTTAACTCGCGGTAGAAATAACAAAAATAATATTGGGCTTTAGCCCAAAGCTATGGCTCTTAATTCGGCTAAAGTCGATTATTTCTTTAATTCTTAGTCACCGACATAAATGTTGGTGTAATTCAGTGCATATTCGACACCCACCTTCAGGCAATTATTTCAACTAATGTAATTTGATACACGACTTTTTTGGTGTTAATTTTGGGCGGAAGAATAAATGCTGATCTTCTATTTGCAAAACATTGTATTTAAAATGGAGAAAATATGGAACAGGAAATGACGGAACTTCAATACCCGATCGGGCAATTCGAATTTACCGAATTCGAATCTGAGGCTGAAAGAACAATTATAATAGACAACCTATTTATGATTCCGTTCATACTTCGGGACGAAGTTGAAAATTTGACTGATGAACAATTGAATACGAGGTATCGAGACGGAGGCTGGACTATCCGCCAGGTTGTGCATCACCTTGCCGATAGTCATGTAAATGCCTACGTGCGTTTCAAGCTCGCGCTTACCGAAGATAATCCTACAATCAAACCTTATAGGGAAGATCTTTGGGCAGAGCTTTCTTATTCCAGGACGGGTAAAATAGATGTATCGTTGAACATGCTAGAGGCTCTTCACCGAAGATTGCATTCACTTTTGAAAAATATGACCGATGAAGACTTTAACAAAACATATTTCCACCCGGAAAAGGATAGAAACGTTTCGTTAAACGAAGCATTGGTTTTGTACGAATGGCACGGTAGACATCACATTGCACAGATAACTGCTCTGAAACAAAGAAAAAGCTGGTAGAAAAAAAATGACACAATGGTACAAAGAACTTTTTAAGAATTACTCCGCGTCGTACGACAAAGAATCTTTTACACAAGGAACACTCGGCGAGTGCGACTTTATTGAGAAGGAACTCGATTACGACAAGACAAAAACTATTCTCGATGTTGGATGCGGGACAGGCAGGCATGCGGTTGAACTCGCGAAACGCGGTTACAAAATTACCGGCATCGATCTTTCCGAAGATCAGTTGAACCGTGCGCGGCAAAAAGCAAAAGACGCAAATGTTGAAGTAAAATTTTTGCAAGCTGACGCCCGCAATTTCAAATTTGATGAGAAGTTCGATTTCGCGATGATGATGTGCGAAGGCGCTTTCTCTTTGATGGAAACAGACGAAATGAATTTTCAAATTCTCGAATGCATTAATAATACGTTGAAGAGTCCGGCGAAATTAATATTTACTTGCTTGAACGCGTTATTCCCGCTCTACCACAGCACAAAAGAATTCATGGAAAAGGAAGGGCAGGAAATAAAAGAATCCACCTTCGATTTAATGACATTACGAGATGATATAACTTTCGTTACGCCGGATGACGACGGCAATCCGCGCACTTTCACTTCGAATGAAAGATATTATATGCCGTCGGAAATTTCATGGATGCTCAAGTCGCTGGGATTTAAACAAGTTGATATTCTTGGCGCACCACTCGGCGCTTTCAGCCGCGGTGTAAATCTAACTGCAAATGATTTTGAAATGCTGGTTGTAGCAGAGAAATGAAAATCCTCGCCATCGAAAAAGAAATGCCCGGCGTAATCGCGGAAATGTTTCAGTCGCATCTGAAACATGAAGCTGCGAAAGTTTGGGAGTTGCACAAAGCCGGAATCATCCGTGAAATTTATTTCGGGAAGGAAGAACACAACGCAGTTATTATTCTCGAATGTAAAGATATGGAAGAAGCGAAAGAAATATTAAGCGGATTGCCGTTGGTTCAACATGGTTTAATCAATTTCGAAATCACCGTGCTTGAACCATACGATGGTTTTGAAAGACTCTTCAAAAAGCCCACCACCTAACGCTAATAAAGGACGGAGATGTTGGGCTTTTAACACCTCATCGATTTTTAATTTTCTTCATCTGCACACAAACAGCGCCAACGGCTGCAATCAACATCCCGATAAATTCTTTGAATGTTATTACTTCACCGAGAAATATCCATGCGAGTATTCCTATCTGAATTAACATCGTTCCGTTGATGATGCTCGATTCCATTGCTGTAAGTGTGCGGAGTGTTTTATTCCAAAGTGTGAATGCGAATGCAGTGTTAATTAATGCCAGCCAAAGTAGAAACAAAATGTTTGTCACACTCAATTGATTAATTCCCTGGATAATCAATCCGGCGGCAAGTAAAATTACAGCGCCGATTCCCATACTGATTGTGGTTATAATTAACGGTGAAAACTTTTTCTCACGATTGATATTCCTGCCCAGGATAGCCGAGCCGGAATTTGCGAGGACGCCGATAAGCATTACAATTATTCCGAGTGTAAGCGAAGATGAAAATTCAATAGGCAGAAAATATGTTAGTATTCCAACAATAAAAAGTATTGAACCGAGCCATTGAAGATTTGTCGGTTTCTCGCCGAGCAAAAATATTCCGGATATGGCAACAATTATCGGTGTAAAATTTAGTATTAAACTTACTGTTACCGAAGGCAGAAGCGAAAGCCCGATGAACTGTGTCCCCTGTGTAAATGCATAAAATGTCAATCCGAGCAAAAAAAGTTTGCGCCAATCTTTTTTAGTTATTGAACTGATTTCCCTTTTTCGTTTCTCGGTGAACAACCATGGCAGTAAAGCGAGGAATGCAATTGAGTACCGTAATCCCGCGTAAGTTAATGCCGGAATATCTTTCAATCCCCATTTGATAATTATGAATGATGTTGACCAAAGGAAAGTGACCAGCAATGCTTCAAGAATTGCGATGATACGGGGAGATAATCTCATAAAAATTCTGATAATTCTCTACAAATCTGAAAATTGATTGAATTGCCACGACCTTTAGGTCGTGGATCACAAAACACAAAATGAATGGCTTTAGCCAAAATTATCATTTCAATTGGGCTAAAGCCCTGCGGTTTATTTTTATTTGTTCCCCGACATAAATGTCGGGGCAATTCACACTTAACGCCGGTTAAACGATTTTACCGATCACGACCGGTTTTTCATTTAATGATGCCGAGATTCGGAGAAGTTCATCAACTTTATTATTATCTACAATTGCAATCAAACCGATTCCGATATTAAAAGCATCCCGCATTTCGTCATCGGCAATGTTTCCTGTCTTTTGTATCAATTGGAAAACCGCGGGCATTGTCCATGCCGACCAATCAATCTCAATCGACATGTTTTTTGGTACTACGCGTTTTGTATTTCCGATAATTCCGCCGCCGGTAATATGCGAAAATGCTTTCACTTCCATTTGCGCAATTAATGATTGGATTAAGTTCAAGTATGAACGGTGAACCATCAATAATTCAGCGCCGATGCTGTTTGTAAATCCTTCCGGTATGTCAGTCACTTTATATTTTTCCAGCAGCACTTTTCTTGCGAGTGAATAACCATTAGTATGAAGTCCCGTGGAAGGAAATCCAATCAACACATCACCGGGCATAACATTTTTTCCATCGATAACTTTTTCTTTTTCAACTACGCCTACAATCGTTCCGGACATATCATATTCATTTTCATCGTAGAGTCCCGGCATTTCAGCAGTTTCGCCTCCGATTAATGCAACTCCGTTTTCGCAGCAGGCTTTTGCAAATCCTTCAATTATTTTTTCAGCTTTATCCGGGAATAATTTTCCGAATGCCATGTAATCCATAAAGTATAGCGGTTTGGCGCCGCACACCGCTATATCATTCACACAGTGGTTTACCAAATCTTGTCCAATCGTGTTATGTTTATCCATCGCGAAAGCAATTTTTAATTTTGTACCCACGCCATCCACGCTGGAAACGAGCACGGGATTTTTATAAAGCCCCGGTTCAATTTCGAAGAACGCTCCGAAGTGTCCGATTCCCGACAAGACATTTTTATTAAATGTAGATTTAACAAGCTTCTTAATTCTTTCAACGGTTTCTTCGCCGGCTTGAATATCTACACCGGCGGATTTGTAAGTGTTTTCCAATTCTATCTCATCTTTATTTTCAAGTAGTCCAAATTTATTATCTGCGGAGCGAAACAACAAAAAGAATAGAGAGAATATTTATTTTCAGTACTGCTCAAAATAAAACATATAACCGGGAATAGGGCATTGATTAATTCCTTTTAGATATAAAAATCTATTTTTAACAGAATTTTGTTTTGGATAGATATGTTGTTTTCAGTCCAAATTGCATATTAGCTTGAAACAAGAACCGGTAGAAATTTAAATATGCACCCCGTATTTTGCGTCGAATGAAAAAATGCTGCATCAAATCTGATGCAAAAATTTCGTATATTTCCGCCCCAAAAAGGCGATTGATATAATTTTATTTCGAGTAATGATATTAAGATGTACGACCTGACAGAAAGAGAAAAAACGATTTTACGGTATATTATCCATCAATTCATACTTACCGCAAATCCCGTAGGCTCGCGGAATATTTTTAAAAAATACGAAGTGGGGCTTTCGCCTGCGTCCATCCGTAATATTATGGCCGACCTTGAGGAATCCGGTTTTCTCGGTCATCCGCACACTTCTGCCGGAAGAATTCCTACGGATAAAGGTTACCGGTTTTATGTTGATTCATTAATGGAGCCGCCGCGATTAGATAAACAGGAAAAAGACTTTATCGATTCGGAATTTGAATCTGCAGGCTCAAATGCGGACGAACTTTTGAAAATCACATCATTCGTTTTGAGTAATCTAACAAACCAGCTGGCTTGCGTAACGTATCCTAATTTCAGCAACGCAATTTTAGAGAGACTTCAAATAGTAACTCTTTCATCAACAAGAATTATGGTTGTGTTGTCAATTAAATCCGGGATGGTAAATACAATCACTCTCGAAATAAAAACTGAAGTAAAACCCGAACAGATTCAAACGGTTGAGAGATTGCTGAATGAAAGACTTTCCGGATTAAAACTTTCGGAAATTAAAAACACGTTGAGTGAAAGAATCAAAGATTATTTTGCCGACGAATACAAACCGATTATAAGGGTATTCATTGATTCAGCAGATAAAATTTTTATGGATTCTCCTTCGAACGATAAATCCATAATAACCGGCGCAAAAAATATTCTCAAGCAGCCGGAGTTCGGAATTTATGAACACTTCCAAAGTATAATTGAATTGATGGAAGATAAAGATGTTATTATCCACATCATGGATGAAAGGAAAACTATTAATCCAGAGGAAGTAACAATCTTAATCGGCAGCGAAACCGAAAACGACAGATTTGGCGATTATAGTATCATCACGAGAGAATATAAAGTTGGAAGAGTTTCCGGCAGACTCGGAATTGTTGGCCCCAAAAGAATGGAATATTCGAAAGCAGTTGCAGCGGTAGTTTATGTCGCCGAAACATTATCAAAGGAATTAAAAAAGATTTCAGCATAGACGGAGAAATTATGAGTAAAAAGGACGAAGAAAAAAACAATAAAACAGATGAGGAGAAGAACGAATTCATGAATGAAAATTCTGATGAAATAAAAGAAGGAATGGAAACACCGGTAAATCAAGACGATGCTTTGGTGAATAAAATAAATGAACTTCTCGAGAAGAATGAAAAACTCGAAAACGAAGTTAAAGATATGAAGAATACTTATTTACGAAAGGCTGCCGATTTTGAAAATTATAAGAAGCGTACAGAAGCAGAGCAGTACAATTACTTAAAATACGGCGCCGAGGCAATACTTGTGGAAATACTCCCGGTGTACGACGACTTAAAACGCTCGCTCGCGCATGTGAGTGAAAAGAGTAATGTAGATGCGCTGGTAACCGGATTGAAATTGGTTTTAGATAAATTCACAAAAATTCTCGACGATCAGGGCGTTAAAAAGATTGAAGCGAGTGGCAAACCGTTTGATGTTCATTATCACGAAGCGTTGATGCAGCAGCCCGTTGAAGGAGTTCCGCCGCATACAGTTATCGAGGAGATTGAACCGGGTTATATGTACAAAGATAAAGTGATACGACATACAAAAGTAATTGTAAGCCAGGAACTTGCCGATTCGTCGGGCGAAGCCAATGACAATTCAAACGGAGCAGGTGAATAACAATGGCTAAACGCGACTATTATGAAATACTTGGTGTCGATAAAAAAGCATCCAAAGACGAGATAAAGAAATCATACCGCAAAATGGCGATGCAGTTTCATCCCGATAGAAACCAGGGCGATAAAGAAGCGGAAGAAAAATTCAAAGAAGCAGCGGAAGCATACGAAGTTTTGAGCGACGATGACAAACGTTCGAAGTATGATAAATTTGGACACAACGGATTAAGAGGTGGCCAGGACTTCCATAGTTATTCGGATGTGAACGATATCTTCAGTCATTTCTCGGATATATTCGGAGGTGCATTCGGCGGCGGTTCCATTTTTGATGATTTTTTTGGCGGCGGTTCAAGGCAGCAGCGCGGGAGAAGACGCAGCACAGGTACTCCGGGCTCGGATTTGAAAGTTACTATCAAACTAACACTCGAAGAAATTGCTGCGGGTACAACAAAGAAAATTAAAATCAAAAAATTTATTACTTGCCAAACGTGTAATGGCACAGGCGCTAAGGATGGAGGTTCATTCAATACTTGCAGCGTTTGCAACGGCACGGGCGAAGTACGCCAGGTATCACGTTCGGTTTTTGGTCAGTTTGTTAATATTTCGCCTTGCAGTAACTGCAACGGAACCGGTAAAGTAATTTCATCGCCATGCGTTACATGCAAGGGCGACGGAAGAACAAATGAAGAGGATACAATAAAAATTAATGTGCCTGCCGGTGTAACGGATAATAGTTATATGACGCTTCGCGGTGAAGGCAACGCCGGAAAAAATGGCGGACATGCAGGAGATATTATTGTAGTATTCCAGGAATTGCGACACGAACATTTTGTACGCGATGGCGACAACGTGATTTATGATTTGTTTATCAGTTTCCCCGAAGCGGTAATGGGAACGGAAGTAGAAGTTCCTACATTGAACGGCAGAGCTAAATTAAAAATCGATGCCGGAATACAAGCAGGAAAATATTTAAAGATGCGCGAGAAAGGCATTCAGCATTTGAACAGTCACGGCGCAGGCGATCAGCTTGTGCGGATCAACATTCATGTGCCGGAAAAATTGACCGCGCGAGAAAAAGAGCTTCTAAAAGAATTAATGAAGCAGCCGAACATAACTCCGAAAAGATAAATTTTATTTTTGTAGGTGAATACAATCGGCAGGTTTTCAAACATATCCCGAAAACTTGGTTTTACCGATACTGAATTTAAGGTTGTGATTTTTATTTTGTGCATGTTCTGTATCGGTCTTGCCGCATATTACATTAAGTACCAGGGCTCGGTATCCCCGGTTATTGAATATGATTACTCAACTCAAGACAGCATCTTCTTCAATTCGGGTATTGCTGATACGGAAGAGAAAGACATCGCCGAATTAGAAAAGAAAAAGGTTGATTCTAATTCGGAACTTTTGAATTTTAGTGTTAGCAAAAATATTTCCGGCACCAATAAAGGTAATGTCCGTGCAAAAAAAATCAATATCAATTCTGCGGGCATAAAAGAATTAGCATCATTGCCCGGTATTGGTGAAAAAACAGCAGCAAAAATAATTGAATACAGAAATGTTCACGGCAGATTTAAGTCTTTAAAAGAGATTATGAATGTAAAAGGAATAGGTGAAGGAAAGTTTGCCGAATTAAAAGATTTTATAATTGTTGAATAGCGAAATTTTATAATGCCTTTCTTTGAAAACCATGCCGGTATAAATATAACCGGAAGTAAAATTCAAATAATAGAACTCGCATATAACGACGGTTCTTTTATTCTTGAAAATATTGACGAACAGTCTTTCGACGAAAGTCTCGAAACTACAAGCAGCGAAACTAAATTTCTTTCCATTATTCAGAATGCTTTTAACGAGCTCGTTTCGCGAAAGCCGCTCAGTTGCGATTCGGTCGCATTCAGTCTGCCGAACCAATTCTTCCGGGTAGTTGAAATACCATACGATAATACTTTAGTTCAGGAAGATCTTATTGAACATTTTAAATGGGAACTGTCAATTTTATATCCGCATTATAAACCCGACGATTTTATAATTCAGAATATAAATTTTGATAAAAGCCGGCTCCGCCCAAACAAACATGTTATTATAGTCGCGCTTATTAAAAATTACCTGAAGATGATTCATAAATTCTGCGTAAGAAATACGCTGAATCTTAAGTTGGTTGATAACTCGCATATTGCCGCCAACACTTCGCTAATGATGGAATATGCCAGACCAAAGGACGAATTGTTTGTTCACATTCTTGTTTCGGATAACGATGTTTCCATAATCCTTCTCGAAAGAGGACTGCCGTTTTATTTTAAAGTAAAGCAGTTCAGCTCGACTATTGAAATTATCCCGCGGATTAAAGAAGCATTGAGCGACATACGTAAATTAGGTGTGGATGAAAACATGGTTGATCGTTATTTCATTGCCGGTACAATTCCTCTCGATGATATAATTCAAAGCTCAAAAGAAAAATTGAATCTGCCGTTTATGATTTACAATCCTTTCTCCAAGCTCAAATCCAATCCGGCACTTGCAACAAATAGTTTATATACAAGAAAATATTTTCAATTCAGCTCTCCTGCCGGTGTTGCATACAGATTAATATAAATGAGAATCATTAGCGGAATACATCGCGGGAGAACCATCAAAGTTCCGAAATCAAAATTTGTTAGACCGACTACTGATAGAAACCGCGAATCGATTTTCAACTACCTAAACAACATCATCGACTTTGACGGAGTTGCCGTTTGCGATTTGTACGCCGGTTCGGGCTCACTCGGATTGGAAGCATTGAGCCGCGGCGCGGGCGAAGTCCACTTCGTGGAGAAAAATTATGAAGTATATAAAACGCTTGCGGAAAATATTTCTACTCTAAAAGCAGATGAACAATGTAAAATTTGGAAGATGGAAGCAATAAAATTCAGTAAACTAAGCGAACATCCCGTTTACGATTTGATACTTTGCGACCCGCCGTTTTTCAAAGATGATATTCACGATGTTGTATCAAATCTTCGCAGTAATAACTTCCTTTCCGGAGAAGGAATTCTACTTATCGAGCGTTCAATCCAAACAAAAGAAAACGATATCGAATATTTCGGAATCGAACCGGTGAAAAGATTGGGCGATAGTTTGGTGTATGTTTTTGGAGTGTAAATATAATGTGTTTTCTTAATCTTATTCATAATCTTACTCTTGCTTTCCGCATGTTGATTGTTAATACAATAGAAATAATTTTCGTAACACACATAGAGAAATAATTCGGGGTAAAGAATATGAAACAACTGAATTGTTTATTTCATCTCTTCACTGTTCTATTAACAAGTAGTTTATCGGCACAATCTTTTAATGCGGGCAACATACCTTCCATGAGTAACACTTATTTCCGGGATAGCAGGTTTATCTTTTTTGTTGATGTTGGTTTCGCACCAATAAAAGCGGGATTGGGATTGGGTGCAAATATTAAAGGAACCACAGAGGTTTACTTTCAAATCAATCAGTTTTACGTTCCGATGATTGTAAGTTGTCAATCAGTCGGTTTGGGCGGAAAAATTTTTTTCGGGCATACAAACTCATTGTATGGCAATGCGGACTTAGCCGGAATAATCGGTGAAAGCGGGAAATGGGGTTTCCTTTATCAAATTGGCTTGGGACTTGTAAACGGGCAATGTGGGATTTTAAGTATTCGCACCCAACTTAGATTAACTGCCTTTATAAATTCTTTTAAAGCGCCGGAATACTACCCCGGACTGGATATTTCATTTTGTTTAATTCAAGCGGATTAAATGCAGGAATCATAAATGTGTAGCAAATTAATTAATGGGACTTATATGAAAATCATCTTCACATTAATTAGCTTGATATTATCCCAAGACATGTATTTAATGGGACAATCCAATTCGGCAGAACAAACGCAGAGTGATACAAATCGAGTAGATAGCAGTTGTGAAAAAACAAGAGAAGTATTTATTTACTCAAGTATTGGCTTTCTTGAAATACTTTCGGTCGGCGTTGGATATCAGGCGACAGATAACATTTCTATAGCTGTAAAAGCCTCCTATTCTGGAGTTGAAGGAAATCCCTTCCCAAATTTTGCCGTAGGATTGGGGATAAAGGCTGCTTATCATTTCAATCAAATAATTCTATTTATTAACAAAATATCCTTTGAATATACAGCTCATATAGGTTCCTCACTGGAATATGAAAAAATGAATATTGACGAACCGTTTTATAAGGGAACGTTACTTGAATTTAATGTCGGGAGGGAAAATATCCATAAATCCGGTTTTGGAATAATTTGGTCTGCAGGCATCAATATGAATAGGATGGTAAAATATAGAGATACTGTGATTGTCCCTTCATTTAAAATCGGAATATTCTACAATTTTTAACCATGTAAAAATGAAAAGCTATTAGTTGATAAAAAATTTTTTATTATGGTCTAAACTAATCGCAACGGAAAAAGTACGCATTCTTCAAAGAGTGCAAGTAACTAATTGAGCAATTCTTTTTCCCCAAATTCGTATATTTGACCGCAGTAATTTCAATGAACAAATTTTTTGGTGGAAATGAAACGAGTAATTTATCCCGGTACATTCGATCCTATCACATTGGGACACATTGATGTAATTCAGCGAGCTGCAGGATTATTTGATGAGGTTGTCGTTACAGTCGCGCGAAATCCGTCCAAGTCGCCGCTGTTCACTGTTTCCGAACGGCTCGAAATGATGAAAGAGAGTTTGAAAGATTTTCCGAACGTAATTGTCGATTCGTTCTCGGGATTGATTGTGGACCATGCAAAGGAAGTCGGCGCTATGGGGATAATAAGAGGCTTGCGTGCCGTGAGTGATTTTGAATATGAATTCCAAATGGCATTAATGAACCGCAAGCTCGATGAAGAACTAGTAACGATATTTCTGATGCCCCATGAAAAATATACTTACCTCAACTCAACAATTGTGCGAAACCTTTCCCAGTTCGAAGCAGATATAAATGAGTTCGTGCCGCCGGTCGTAGTAAAAAAATTGATGGCAAAAAAACTATTGAACGCTAATAAAGTACAGGATGTGAGGGAAGACTTTTGATTGATGATTGACGATTGTTGATTTATGAGTATTGGAATTTGAAAATTATTTATCATTTGCTGTTTGTTTTTTTGTATTTCCCATCCTTCCGAATAAGGAAAAATGAATTCCGTCATTAAAAAAATATTTACTACTAAAACCGCATTAGTTATTCTTGCTTTTATTGCATTTATCTCATTGGGGTTGCCGGACGGTTTACTCGGTGTTGCATGGCCCTCAATCAGAAAAAGTTTTTCGCTTCCTCTCGATTCACTTGGTGTGCTTCTCATATTTGCCGTTTCCGGTTATATCATTTCCAGTTCTTTAAATGGCAAAATTATGTCCCGATTAGGAGTCGGCGGTTTGCTTGCTGTTAGCTGTGCCGTAACCGGAATTGCTTTAATTGGATTTACTCTTGTTCCGGAATGGTGGATGTTAGTAGCTGTTGGTTTTGGATTAGGTGTTGGCGCCGGTGCAATAGATGCAGGCATAAACACTTATGTTGCATCGAATTTTGGTGAACGGCTTATGCAATGGCTGCACGCGAGCTGGGGAATCGGAGTAACACTCGGTCCCGTTATTATGACGATTGGCATTAACTACTTTCATACATGGAGATGGGGATATGCAATAGTTGGCGCAGCTCAACTTGCGCTTGCGGTTTCTTTTGCGTCCACTCTTTCGATGTGGCGAAAGAATAATTATAATCCAGCCACTGATAAAAAACTGTTGACAGATTATAAAACCCCATTTTCGGAAACTCTTCGTTTGCCTGCTGTGTGGTTGAGTATCTTGATGTTTTTCCTTTATACAGGGATTGAATCCACTTTGGGAAATTGGACATACACCCTACTAACCGAATCACGTAATATTAATTCCGAACTGGCTGGATTTTGGGCGGGCAGTTACTGGGCAATGTTCACGTTCGGTCGCATTATGGCGGGATTTTATACTAAACGATTAGGAAATAATAAACTACTCATGCTTAGTCTGCTTGCAGCATTAGTCGGCGCTATTTTAATTTGGTGGGATTTGAATAATATAATGAGTTTATCCGGGGTGGTTATTATTGGATATGCTGTCGCACCGATTTTCCCGGGACTTGTATCCGGTACGAGTGAACGAGTAGGCAAGCGTAATGCGGCGAACACAATCGGAATGCAGCTTGGTGCTGCGGGATTGGGAGTAGCTGTACTTCCTGGATTGGCAGGCGTATTAGCACGGCATATTTCTTTGGAGATTATCCCGGTGTTTCTGATTGTTATTATTGCTGCACTATTGGGATTGGTTTTTATATCGCAACGATAAACGCTGCGTTACCAGATTGTGCCAGACAGCTCTATGGGAAAGCGCTGATAAAACAAAACCCGTATGTTTCAAATTTGCAATTATTATAACACCGCGTTACCCCGTCAGAGCTGGGCAGGCCTGAAGGATAACGCTATTCAAAAAAATCCCGTCTTTTGCCGGGCAGGCATCCTAAAGCATGATAGCGTAAATTTATTTGTGTAAAAGTTGGTTATAAAAAAAAGAATAGTTTTGGGATTGGATAAAAAAATCAAGTTGCAAATTCATCAATTGTTTCAAACTTTATGCACTTGCAACTTGATAACTGTGTTTTACATTTCTTTTTCTGCTTCCAGAATTTTTCCTTCTACGAAAACACCGCTTAATAAATGCTCATTATTAATATAAACAATGCCTTCCTCATCATGCGGCTCGCCATAAACAGAGTGAATCGATTTAACTCCGCCTAAAATTTTTCTTGCATCGCAGATATAAACCAGGTCTCCGACTTCAGCTTCCATTTTATTCATATCTTTCTGCGTGAAGTTGATAGTATTGTCTTCGCCGGGTTTTAGTTTATAATGAACTCTTACTTTTTTACCCTCGCGTTCATTAGGTTTGCGTCCTTTAAAATATTCTTTGGCTTTACTTATTGACCAAACGGTTAATCCATCTGTGTTCGCAATATCATCATACTTTATGTAGTGGAGGGAAGTAAAAATTACTAGGATAGTTAATGTGATAGCGCTTATAAATAAGAAAATAAGCGGACCAATATTGAAGAAGATTAATAAAAATAAAACTATTGACAGGGCGAATAGTCCCGGCATAATATTATTTATGTTTGTAACCCCGCTTAATTTTGTCATTAACCTCCGCTGTTGTTTGGTAGTAAGTGCAACAAGCACCCCAATTGCCACACATACAAAAGTATTATATAAAGCGCTGATGTATGAATATGGATGCACAGGGTCAAACGGTGTTCCGTGAGCAAACGGAGTCATTAGCGCGTATGGATAGTGCGAACCAAGAATCATTAAAGCGGCTCCGCCGATAAATGTTGCCATAACAGCCGATGGTGTAAACTTTTTCCAAAATACTCCGAGGAAAATTGCCGTAACAAGCGGCGGTGTTAATGTTGAATGGAAATAGCCGTGTGCTTCGTAAACAGTGGGGAATTTGCTAAAAGGAATAACCGCCAAAACACCGCAAAGCGTAAAAAACACAGAGGCATATCTTGCTGCGTTTAATTCTTTTTTGTCTTCTTCTTTCTTCGAGGCGAATTTAGCTTTTATCAATTTCTGAATGGGACGGTGGACATCGTTTATATAAACTGCTGCGGTTGCATTAATTAGAGTATCCACTGTTGACATTAAAGCGGCGGTTAAAGCCGCCATAATAAATCCGAACACACCGGGGTGAGAAATTATATTTGCTACAACAACAAAAACACTATCGGGATTTGTGGTTGGACTTACTATAGATGGATCGGCAACAGAGATAGCTTTGCCAATCCAGCCGGCGTTGCCTACGACTATTGCAGAAATAGGCAGCATGAACAAAACATTAAATACTGCGGCTTTACGTCCTTCATCAACACTTTTGGTAGCCATAAATCTCATTACCAATCCCATATTCATAAATAAGAATCCTACCGAACCCGCAACCCCGTCCTGCCAAAAGATCCCCACAAAGTTAAAATCCGATGGTGAATTAAAATTCGCGAGCGGTAACTTCCATGAAGTGGGAAGCAAATCCCAAAATACTTTAAATCCCCCAAGGTAATCTATACCAAGTGCAAAAACCATCATTCCGGCAAAGACTAAAATAAATCCCTGAAGTAAATCTGTAAAGATGACTGCTGTTTGCCCGCCGAAAGTTATATATACTCCTGTAATAACGGCGATAACAATAATTAGTCCCATCAGCGTTATTTGAAAATTTATTCCAAACAAAGTGAATTCCGGAGGCAGCATAGGTAAAATTGCTTTTCCCATTGTTAGAAAACCAATTCCTACATACCCAACCATATAAAGCAATAAAAATATTGTTGCAAGAAATCTTGCAATCGGGCTGAATCTCTTTTCGAAATATTCCGGTATCGATCTTATCTTAGTATAAACAATTATCGGCAGCCAACCGAATAAGAAAAATGGCATAAAGAACCAATCGTTCAAATATGTCATTGTGGAGGAAAATCCATACTCAAATCCCTTTGCTGAGTATTTAATAAAACTATGACTTCCAACTCCTGTAGCAACTATCGACATTGCAATGAGCCACCAGGCAAACCTTCTTCCGCCGAAAAAGAAATCCTGTGTTGTCCTATTGTATTTACTGAAATATGTCCCGAACAGCATGATAGCAATAAAATATACTACCATTACTATCCAGTCTGTGGACGTTCCAATACTATGAATAGAATTATGCATATTATCACCAATAAAGAGCAGCAATTGTTAAAATAGCGTGAATAGCCATGAAATAAATAAAGCCGAAGATTAGTACTCTTGTCCAGAAACGATTTTGCTTTAACCGCAAATCAATAGCGCCTGATTTGCGGACTATTATCATCCCGGCAATAAAAAATAAGCCGCCGCACCCGTATAAATATAAATATGGCAGCCAGGTGTTTGAAAAAGTAATCATAACAATACCAAATATTATAGATATAATTTTGTTTCAAACTTAGTGAAGCCTGTTTTGTTTTGCAAATTGGATTACAGTTTTATGAAGTAATTTTAATCCAGGGTAGATTAATTAGCGCCGTTTTTTTAAAAGCTCAAAATTCCATCCAAAACGAATATTTGCAAAAAATATGAATTTTCAAAGTAATTGCATTTCATAGGGCTCATCTCTAAATTTACGCACTTAAATTTCAATATTATTATATACTTACATAGGAATAGAATTCAATGGGTATGATGGCCAAAATGCGGAGTCTGACTCCCTGGTTTATATTAACGGTTGGTGGAATATTTGTTTTGTTTATGGTTCTATCCGATTCGGGCGTTTCCAAAATGATGAATAGTGGAGAGAAAAATATCGGCTCGATTAACGGCGAAGAAATTACTTATCAGCAATTCTCAAAAATTGTGGATAGTTACAGAGACAACACAATCCGGCAGCAAGGCAAGGAAGTTGACGAAACTGAAATGGAACAATTGCGGGATCAGGCATGGGAAGGATTGATAAGCCAAACCCTGATGCAGCAAAAAATTAAGGAATACAACATTATTGTTACCGACGATGAAATTAAAAGCGTAATCACCGGCGAAGATCCGCCTGCATACCTGAAACAGAATTTTACAGACTCAACGGGAAATTTTAATAGAGAAGCCTACGAAGCTGCAATTCTTGATCCCCGAAATAAAAATATTATGATTCAGGTTGAAGAACAAATCCGCGAGCAATTACTACAGCAAAAACTTTCGTATTATGTTAATGCCGGTATAGTTGTTAGCGATAGCGATTTGAAGAAATCTTATTTAGAACAAAATTTAAAGATGACTGCCGAATATATTATGGTTAGCTTTGCGGCTGTTCCGGATTCGATGGCTAAAGTAACAGATGCTGATTTGAAAGACTATTATAACGAACATCTTGATGAGTTTAAAGTTGAGCCACAACGGAAGTTAAAATATGTGCTTTTCAAAAGAGCTCCTTCAAAAGACGACACGGTTGGAGTTCTAAATAATTTAAATGCAATTGTTGATAAAATTAAAAGAGATACAAGCGATTTTAAAACTTACGCTGAAATTTATTCCGAAACACCGTACTCAAAAGATACTGTTAACTTCGCAAAACTACCGCAACAGGTTGGGCCGGTGCTTGCCAAAAGTAATCCCGGTGATATTGTCGGCCCAGCACTGACAAATGAAGGTTGCTTCGTTTATCATCTTGTTCAGAAAGTAACCGGCAAAGAAACATTTGTAAATGCATCCCACATATTAATAAAGAGTGGTACTGATGATGCTGCGGCAAAAAAAGAAGCCGATGATATTTATAAAGTATTAATAAGCGGCGGTGATTTTGCAAATGTTGCTATAAACAGATCGCAGGATCCCGGCTCCGGCAAGAACGGCGGTGAACTTGGATGGTTTGGTAAGGGTCAAATGGTACCCGAATTTGAAAATGCTTGTTTTAATGCGCCGGTTGGACAAATTCAAAAACCGATTAAAACGAGTTACGGCTATCACATAATAAAAGTAACAGAAAAATCCTCAGAATCGTTTGTTGTAGAATCAATTTTCAATAAGATTCAACCTTCGGGCAGCACTTTGGATAATTTGTATAATAGCGCTAATGATTTTTCGTACCTTGCTATAAATAAAGAAGGATTCGACGCTGAGGCGAAACGAGCTAAATATCAGGTGCTCGAATCTCAACCATTCAAAGAAGATGCTACGACTATTCCCGGTTTGGGCAGCAATAAGGCAATTTTAAATTTTGCATTTGAAAATTCGGTTGGCGAGGTAAGTGAAGTGTTCAGAATTCCTGCCGGTTATATCGTGGCAACTCTTGCGGAAGTTATTGAAGCCGGAGTAAAACCATTCGAAGAAGTAAAGGACGGAATTAGACCGGCGGTAGTAAAAGAGAAAAAATTAGAAAAATCAATTCAGATAGTTAACGACTTGAATAAACGCATCAACGGCGATTTCTCCAAAGCGAAGTATTTCTTTAGAGATGCAGTTGTTGATACCGCAAAAGAATTTACTATAATAGGGAATGTACCCGGAATTGGTAACGACCCTGCATTTTCTCAATTTTGTTCAACTGCCGAAGTTGGTAAAATTTCCAAACCGTTTAAGGGTCAGCGTGGAAGCTATATCGTAAAGTTGGTAAACAAAACCCAGTTCGATAATAATGCTTTCGAACTTCAGAAAAACAGTTTGAGGGACAGACTACTTCAGCAAAAAAGACAACAGTTATTTACACAGTGGCTTCAGAAAGTTAAAGAAGAGTCGGACATTGTTGATAACAGATATCTGTTCTTCAGATAAAATTGATTTTATTACGAAAGAAAAACCCGGCTTCATATCGAAGACCGGGTTTTTTGAAATAAAGAGTATGTAAAGAAAAATCACTTCATCAAAATCATTTTACGAGACTGCGAAAAATCACCGGCAGTAAGTTTATAGAAATAAACACCAGATGGTAATTGCGAAGCGTCAAATTCAATTTCATATTCTCCCGGAGATTTATATTCATTCACTAACACCGCAACTTCGTTGCCAAGTAAATCAAATACTTTTAGGTTTACTTGTAAAGACGCCATATATGGCGTCTTTACAAAAGGTATTGAATATTTTATTGTTGTAGTTGGATTAAACGGATTGGGATAATTCTGAGACAATGAAAATTCAGTCGGGAGTTGATCGGTCGTCCCTATTACTTCTGTAACGCTCATACCTCCGTTAGTGGTGAGATAGACCGCATTATTGCTGAACAACCAGCCATTCTGGCTATCAAAAAATTTTATATCTCTTGAGATATCTCCTTCATCTACACTCATCTGCAATGTCCAAGTTTCACCCATATCACTGCTGAAATAAACACCCCTTCCCTCTGTATACCAAATCATTGACGGATTCTCCGGACAAAATTCTATGTCGTTACCCCAATTTCTATTTATAAAGGGTAGAACATTCCATGTCGAACCGCCATCTACGGTTCTGTAAAAACTATTCTCGGAAGGATAAGTGAAATTATTTGCTAACACAGTGTTTTCGTCATAAGCCTTTAGCACCTGGCAGTTAATATCGCTATTAATTTCTATCCAGCTTTGGCATCCGTCGGTTGTCTTGTAAAGTTTTTGTGGATTAATTCCCGATTCAAAAAAATAACCGACATTCGGATTTACAAAATCCAATCTCCTCCATGTATCTCCAGAGTATTCACCGATTGTTGCCGTATGAACCGTCCATTCATTTCCGCCGGTTGTAGTTGTTAAAAAAACTGCAGGTCCACCGTTAACTGCCGCATCACCCATTGCCACACCATTGTTTACGTCGAACATCTCAATGTAATTCATATACTTTGTGAGTGCTGCATTCTCGAATTGAACAGTCCAATTTGTTCCTCCATCAGTAGTTCGTAAAATTCTGCCGGGATCAGTCGCAATCCAAATATTCAATTCGTCAACAAAAGAAATGTCAATAGCTAATTCGTAACCATCTTTTTTCGGGTAGTCTATTGCGTTCCAGGTATTCCCGGTATCTGTTGTTTTGAATAGGTCGGTTTTACCATCTCCCGAACCGGATACAATGGCGGTGGAATTATCAATTGCATCTATTGCCCAACCAACACCAAAGTCAGGCAGATTACTTGAAACATCAATCCATTGTGCATTGGTAAGCATCGGGGAAATGAATAAAAATAAGGCGAGAATCATGATATTAAACTTTTTCATGGCTTCTCCATAAATATTTGTTGTTTTATTATCTGTCAGATTATGGAATATAAGAGTATTTGAGAACGGCATTAGTATACAGGTTTCTTCAATGAGAAGCAAGCCATAATATGAGTACCAAAGTAATGAATTATTCCTTGGTACCCATTAAAAAAATAAAAATTTTCAACTGACTTTTGAAAGGATTTCTATCGTCTTTTCCTGCCCAATAATTTTAACGAAATTGCCGAGACGCGGTCCTCTATCCTGACCGATTAACGCATTGTAGAGGACTTTAAATAATTCTTTCGGCTGGGTGTTGTTCGATTCGGCGAGTCCGTAAACCGAGTTGTGGATTTTCTCGGCATCAAGTTCGGTCTTCAATAAGTCAACGAATTGAGCGATCCAATTTTTCTGCTCGTCAGTGAATGTAATTTCTTTCTTCTCTATGATAATGAAATCATTGTAATAATTCTCGGCTTTAACCAGCAAATCGTCAAGAACGTTTTCAAATTCTTCTACATTGAATTCCTTCTGCTTTGACAGGTAATTTTTGATTAGACTTGTATCCGCCGATTTCAGCGCCGTCATCAAATTGCAGATTAGCATGTAACTGATTTCAGGGAATTTTTTATCATCCGGTTTGAAGCGTGTGATAAATCTGAAATCATGTTCATCAACCGAGGGATTTTTATGATAATCGGCAGACAATGAAAATGTATCGTCAACATACTGCGGAATTATTCCGAATGATAGTTCTTTTGCTTTCCGCGGGTTGCGGTACATCAGCAAATGCAACGATTCGATTGTGCCGTATTTCAACCAACCTTCAACTGTTAATCCTTTCCCTTTCGATTTGGAAATCTTTGCCCCGGTTTCATCGAGGAACATTTCATAAAATATATTTTCCGGCGGCTTTGTATTGAAAAGGTTGAACATAATTTTCTTGCCTACTTCATACGAGTCAATCAAATCTTTTCCGTAGAGTTCATAATCAATCCCCAAGGAATACCATCGCAACGGCCAATCAACGCGCCACGTCATTTTACCGCGTCCACCTAAATAACTCTGCTCGCCTTCGTGTCCGCATCCTTTAACTTCACCGTGTTCTTTGTCGCAGATATATTTAACTGTGTGTTTCTCAAGATCGACGTCCTTCACCATTGTGGTCAAAACCTTTCCGCAATTTTCACAGATTGGAAAGAACGGATGCCAATTTTCAAGTGTAGCTTCGGAAAGCGTTGGAGCGATTATATCCTCGAGTTTTTTGAAATTACTCATCAAAATCTTTATCGCAGGATCAAACTCACCGCTTTCATAAGATGATCTGGAATTTTTAAATTCATAATCGATTCCCATCCAATTAAGCATTTCAATCAATTTTGAATTCATGTAATCTGAAAAAGACTTCGTATTCCCAAACGGATCGGGAATTGACGAAACCGGTTTACCGAGATGCTCTTTTAACCAATCGGGCATTCCTTCCGGCACCTTGCGTAAGCCGTCGAGATCATCGGAGAACACTATCAACTTGGTTTTAAATCCGAATTCCTTGAGAGCATTTATAATAAATTCTGTTCGAACGACTTCGCCGAATGTTCCAATGTGCGGAAGTCCGGATGGTCCGAAACCTGTTTCTAAAGTATAAACGTGATCTGTTGAATAATTGTGCCGGCTGAGCGCTTTCTTAGCTTCGGCGAACGGCCATAATTTCCTGGCTGATACTTTGCTTCGTAATTCGTTGATATCCAAATTGTTCTCCATAATTGAAATTATATTGTTGGCAAAGTTATGAAAAATTAAGGATTATGTTGGCGCATAGTTAAACAGATACTATTTTTCTTATAAGAGAAAACATGTTTTGGAGATTTAATGAAATCAGTAACAAAATTTTTTTCGATAATATTTTTATTGGCTGTTTTCAGCAATTTGTTTCCGCAGCAGGATTCCACGCTTTTAACCCTCGAAAGGATTTTTAACAGCAGAGAATTCTCAGGCGAAAGATCGGCACAAATCCAATGGATTGACGATGGAAAGCACTATGTCACGTTTGAGAAATCGACTGAAACTCCAGGCGGACGTGACATAGTAAAAGTGGAAACCGAAACCGGGAGTAAAGAAATAATCGCATCAGCATCGCTTTTTATACCGGAAGGAAGCGATGAACCTCTTTGGATTGATGATTATGACTGGTCAAATAATTTTAAAATGATTTTAATATTTACAAATACCGAACGTGTATGGCGCTACAATACTCGCGGCGATTATTATGTGCTGGATCTTGAATCGAAAAAACTAGTAAAGCTTGGCGGTGATGCTAAACCATCGACACTTATGTTTGCCAAGTTTTCTCCCGATGATAAAAAAGTCGCGTTTGTGCGGGAGAATAATTTATACGTTGAAGAACTTAAAAACGGAAAAATAACACAGCTTACTTTCGACGGATCGAAGACAATAATCAACGGAACATTCGATTGGGTGTACGAGGAGGAACTTGATTGTAGAGATGGTTTCCGATGGAGTCCCGATGGTGAAAGGATTGCCTATTGGCAGCTCGATGTTTCGGGTGTGCGGGATTTTTACTTGATCAATACTACTGACTCACTTTATTCGTTTTGTGTCCCCGTGCAGTATCCAAAAGCCGGCGAGACGAATTCATCATGCAAGGTAGGAGTAATTAATAATGACGGCGGTGAAACGATTTGGATGAATATCCCTGGCGATCCGCGAAATAATTATATCGCAAAAATGGAGTGGGCGGAAAATTCGAATGAGTTGTGTATTCAGCATTTAAATCGACCTCAGAATAAAAACGAAGTAATGATGTGCCATGCGGAAACCGGTGATGTAAAAACAATCTTTATTGATATCGATGCTGCCTGGGTAGATATATACGATGATATCGTTTGGATAAATGACGGAGAAAAATTTATTTTCCAAAGCGAACGTGACGGCTGGCGGCATATCTACGCAGTATCGAGAGACGGGAAAGAAATACAATTATTAACGCCCGGCGCTTTCGATGTAATTTCAGTCGAAAATATTGACGAGGAAAACGGCTGGATATATTTCATAGCATCGCCCCAGAATGCGACTCAAAAATATTTATACCGAGTTACGATAGACGTAACCGGGAAAATTGAAAAAGTAACTCCGGATAAATTTACCGGCTCGAACAGTTACCAAATTTCGGACGGAGCGAATTATGCCGTTCATAGTTTTTCAACATTTGATAATCCCCGCATTGTTGAATGGGTAAAACTCCCTCAGCATGAAACAATAAAAACAACGGTGGAAAACAAAACACTAAAGGAAAAATTAAATTCGTTGAGAAGATCACCTTCGGAATTTTTTAATGTCACGTTGGAAGACGGGACTTCGATTGACGGCTGGATGATGAAGCCGCCGGATTTTGATCCTTCAAAAAAATATCCTGTCTTTCTATATCTTTATGGTGAACCGGCAGGGCAGACAGTAATCGATCAATATTTCGGAAGCCAGTATCTCTGGCATTTAATGTTGACGCAAAAGGGATATATTGTTGCAAGTATTGATAATAGAGGAACTCCTGCGCCCAAAGGAAGGCAATGGAGAAAAATTGTTTATGGAAATGTTGGAACAATAACAGCGAATGATCAAGCTGATGCAATGAGAGCGATGATTGAAAAATATAGTTTCATCGATCCGGAAAGAATCGGCGTATGGGGATGGAGCGGCGGCGGTGTATCCACGTTGAATCTTCTGTTTCGTTATCCGGAAATTTTCAATACAGGAATTGCTGTCGCTGCCGTAAGCGATGAACGATTTTATGATACAATTTACTCCGAACGTTACATGGGACTCCCATTCGATAATGCCGAAGGTTATCGGTTAAGCGCGCCTATTACTTATGCTAATCAATTAACAGGGAATCTGTTAATGGTTCATGGAACCGGTGATGATAATGTTCATTACCAGAATATCGAAGTGCTGATGAACGAATTAATAAAACACAACAAGCAATTTACGGTTATGCCTTATCCCCAACGCACTCACGGTATTTACGAAGGGGAAGGGACAACAATACACCTATACACACTGATGACCAATTATTTGCTGGAGCATTTACCGGCAGGTGGGAGATAGATTTTTTATTCCCAACTTTTTAATTCATAAAATTGAGATAAAAAGTTGGGCTTCACACCCTCACTTAATTATTAGCTTTTTTCTCCGATTATCCCAATTTTTAAAATGACAAATCAATCACTCTATTGCGGAGTAATGAATGTTTCAAAAATTCTTTACTTTCTTTTTATACTTCTTCACTATCACAATGTTTTCACAACAATTAAAAGTATTGGATCCGTATCTCATTTTTACTTCACATGCGAATGACCCGCTTTACACAACATACACAGCAGCTATGGAACGGTCGCAGCTTTACGGTGACAAAGGTTACAAAATGGATTACTATTCGGATTGTCTGCCTGTAAATTATTTGGGTGACCAAGCCGGACGAATATATTGTATCTGGAAAGTTGATCAAGTTGTTGTTATGAATATCGGGGAATACTTCGAAAAGCCTGTCGTTGCTTCTTCATTCCCGGATATGGCAACGATGGAGTACTCACCGTTTCAAGGAATACAAGTTCAGGAAACATTTTTTGTTTATAGCTCATCGATTGCGGTTATCAATCTTCAAATAAAAAATATCGATAGAATTGATCACAGCATCGAACTATACCCGGTGCTCGAACTTGGAAATGATTCATTGAAAATTCTTAACTACGATAAAGAACATAACGGTTACCTGACTTATCACTATGAATCTAAATATAGACTTATCAGTTCATTGAATAAAAATTATCCTTATCCAACCGACACGCATGATTTTTTTACAGCAAGTTTTATCCCTTATTCATACGGCGGTTATCATAATAGTCTCGATCAATTTTATAATACAATAAAAACGGATTATTATGCTGTGAATAGAAACGATTCGCTTAATCATAACAACGAAGGACTCGTAAATTTTATTGCGCTTCATAGTAAGTTTAACTTAAATCCGGGTGACGAAATTAATGTACGATACATTCGCGGTTGGCAAAACGCAGAAGAGAATTCTGAAAAACTTCTGGATGAAATTGAAAAACTAAAAACAGAACCGCTTCAAAAATATGCAGATGCGAATGTGAATTTATTTTCTCGAATACCGCGGATCGATTTTCAAACTCAAGATGATAAGTTAGTTTATCTCGGTGCGTTCAATCTTGCGCGCGGATGTATGTATCCGCCTTCGGGAAAAACAAATTATAATCATTATGTGTTCTCGCGTCAGCCCTTGTGGGGTTGGGGACACGGGCATCAAGTTCTGCACGAATCGCTGAGTATGCTTGCATATGTGTATCTCGATCCGGTTTCGGCGCAGAGCTCGCAGTATGTTTATATCGAACAGCAACGTGATGACGGATTAATTGCTTACCGTCATGGTCCGCGAGGAATGCAGGATTATCCACACTTTAGCAAAGAATTGAATAAAGAAGTGTCTACGACTTCCGCTCCATTTTTTAATTGGATTAATTGGGAAATATATCAGACAAGTAAGGATAAAAAATTTCTGGAAGACGCATACCGGAGCGGAGTTAAGTATGTTAACTGGCTGATTGAAAATCGCGATCTCGATAAGGATGGAACATTCGAATGGGGACCATACGGAATTATTGAGAATGTTCGCGACTGGTACAATGCGGTTTTTCAGGTTAGCGCAGAAAGATTTCTTGATGTGGATAAAGAAGATATTTCCGATGAACTTGAGTGTCTCGACTTAACGTTGATGATGATAAAGGAAATGCGCTCGTTATCGGAGATTGCGAATGAACTCAAACTTGGAGATGAATCGATTGAGTGGAAGAAAAGAGCGGATGCAACTTCACAACTTGTCAATGAAAGAATGTGGGATGACAGCAGTAAATTTTATTATTCGATCAACAAAGTCGATCATTCATTTAAATTTCTTACTCGTGATTTGCGTAGGATGGAGATCATCGGATTTCTTGCACTGTGGGCGGAAGTCGCTTCGAAGGAGAGAGCCGATGAGTTGATCAAACATCTTTTGAATCCCGAAAAGTTTTGGAGAAAATACGGAATCCCTACTCTCGCAGCGGACGATCCGTGGTTTACACCATATGTTGATTATTGCTGTAAGTGGAATGGTCCTGTTTGGCTGCTATGGGATTACATGGTATTGGATGGATTGAAAAAATATGGTTACGATGAAATTGCCGATCAGCTTGCCGATAAAATGTTGCTGGCAGTTACAACTCAATTGAAGAAGAATCACAATTATTGGGAATCTTATAGTCCGGATAATAAAGTATTAAATTGTCCCCCAAATTATATATGGGACAGCATAATGGCAAGAGTATTGATTGAAAAGTATTTAAAATAATATAAACTTCGCGTGCTTTCGTGAAAACCTTATTCACCTTTGTGGTAAATCTTTTCTTAACCACGAAGGATCACAAAGGGTATCACGAAGTAACACAAAGGAGAGAAAATGGATATTGAAGAAATTTTTAAGAAAGTATTGGATTGTTCTTTTACAGTTCACTCGGCATTAGGTCCGGGATTGCTTGAAAGTTCTTACGAAGAATGTTTGTTCTATGAATTAAAGCAAAATAATCTTCGGGTAGAAAAGCAAAAACCTCTTCCGTTAATTTACAAAGAAGTAAAACTCGATGTTGGATATCGAGTTGATTTGTTGGTCGAAAATCAAGTGATTGTTGAGATTAAAGCGGTTGATTCCTTAAACGATATTCATTTTGCACAGATACTTACTTATTTAAAATTATCAGGTTGCAAATTAGGATTGTTAGTTAATTTTAATGTACGGCATCTTAAAGATGGAATAAAAAGAATAATTCTCTAATTTACTTCGTGTGACTTAGTGACAACCTTATTCGCCTTTGTGGTTGATCTTTTTTACCACAAAGGAGCGCACGAAGTAACACAAAGGAAAATGATGAATAAATTAGAATTACTTTCACCGGCAAAAAATTTAGAGAGCGGCATTGCTGCAATCAATTGCGGAGCTGATGCCGTCTATATCGGCGCACCCAAATTCAGCGCCCGCTCAGCTGCGGGAAATTCAATAAAGGATATTGAACGGCTAATTCAATATGCCCATAAGTATTGGACGAAAGTATATGTTGCGGTTAATACGATTATCTATGATGAAGAAATAAAAGATGTTTTATTTTTGATTCATCGGCTCTATGAAATGAGCACAGATGCGATTATTATTCAAGATATGGGATTACTTGAAATGGATTTGCCGCCGATTCCAATCATCGCTTCAACACAAACACACAATTACTCGCTCGATAAAATTAAATTTCTTGAGGATATCGGGATTCAAAGAGTCATTCTCGCGCGCGAACTTTCGATGGAAAAAATAAAGAACATCAAGGCAAACACAAAATTGGAGCTGGAATTTTTTGTTCACGGCGCGCTGTGTGTTTGCTTTAGCGGACAATGTTATTTTAGTTATGCCACAACCGGCAGAAGCGCAAACCGTGGAGAGTGCTCGCAACCTTGTAGAATGCTTTATTCGATGGAAGATGGCGATGGCAATGAAATTATTAGAGACAGATATTTGCTATCATTAAAAGATTTAAATCTCTCATCACATTTGAAGGAGTTAATCGATGCCGGAATCTCCTCATTCAAAATAGAAGGACGCTTGAAGGATAGAGATTACGTTAAAAATGTCACGGCATTTTATCGGCAAAAACTTGACGCGATAATTGATAGCGATAGTAATTTGAAAAGTGCTTCATCAGGAAAAGTGATTTTCGATTTTACTCCTGATCCCGAAAAAACTTTTAACCGCGGATACACAAATTATTTTGTTAAGAGCGATGATCAAAGTATTGCGTCAATGAATACTCCGAAATCGACCGGGAAATTTATTGGAGCAATTAAGCGGATAACAAAAGAATATTTTGAAGTAGAAACGAATGAAACGCTTGTGAATGGCGATGGAATATGTTTCTTCGATAAAAGCGGCAACTTACAGGGTATGAATATCAATAAAATCGAAGACGATCGAATTTACTTTGGGAACAGTTCGGGTCTCTCTGTCGGGATGAAAATTTTCCGTAATTACGATCATGTTTTTTACAAAAAATTGTTAACGGATAAAACTGTTCGAAAGGTTGAAGTATTCATAAATGTTGCTGACTCGGATTTCGGATTTGTAATAACAGCTACAGACGAAGATGGAAATCGAGTTGAGCAAGAATATATTGTTGAAAAAATTCCATCTGAAAATCCAAAGAAAATTTTAGAGACAATAGAGAAACAATTTCGGAAAACAGGCGAAACAGTATTTTCAATTACTGAAATAAAACTAAATCTAGATACGCCTTATTTTATTCCGGCCTCAAAATTAAACGAGATGAGACGGACAATTCTTGAGCTTTTAAATGAGGAGCGGATAAAAAAATATCCACGCAAATTTCAAAAGTCTGTAAAAAGTGAGATAGCCTTCCCGCAGAATGAACTGGATTTCAGGGGGAATGTTGTAAATGAAAAAGCGAAGGAATTTTATTCAAAGCACGGTGTAGAAAAAATGGACGATGGATTCGAACTTAGTGATGAATTCGCCGGCAAAATAATAATGACGACTAAATTCTGTATCAAAAATGAATTGGGAATGTGTCCGCAAAAAGAAGATGCGAAGAAAACCAATTACAAAGAACCATTATTTCTAAAAGACAAAAACCGAAGATACAAGTTGATCTTCAACTGCAAAGAATGCGAGATGAACATAATGCTGGATTAGAATTGTAAATTTAGAAAGTGTCGCTCCTATCGGAGCTTACTCTGACCAAGGCGCGAGTTCTTACCAATATTTCGCTCCTACGGAGCTGTGTTGATATTACTTAATTGGTGACTAAGAATTGAAGTGTAGTTAGCGCTGCACGTGCGGCATCTTGGTAATAGAAATAAAAAAGAAAAAATTTAAGCTCCGTCAGGAGCGAAACAACAATTAACATTTTTGGTAAAGATCATGAAAAGATTAATACACATTTCATTGGCGTTATTATTTATAATTACTGGATTGCTTGCACAAACTTCCAGTTTAATTCCCAAATTTGAAATCAAGCAGAATCCGATTTCACTCACACGCCCGGCACAACCAAATCAATACATGGATAAGATTGGGCGAAAGTCTGCATTGATGGGATCTGAAAACGGATCATTCGAATTGTGGATTTGGCCGTGGAAAGTTCTGCGTAATTTCGATCTGCAATTTTTCGTCGGAACAACAACACAACCGATCCTTTCGAAAGATATTGTTCGTGATATAAATGTAACACCCGAAGCGACGACGATCACTTTTGTTTATGAATCATTTACCGTCAAGGAAATTTTATTTATCCCGCATGATGAACCAGGCGCTATAATTTTACTTGATGTTTACACTACTACGCCATTGACCATCGTTCCCGGTTTTATGCCTGTAATGCAGCCGCATTGGCCGACTGGCATTGGCGGACAATACAGTTACTGGGATGATGAAATAAAAGGATACATAATTTCCGAATCGCAGCGTCGAGGACTTTTTGTTTGCGGTTCACCTGTTGCCGGGCAAATGGCAGCTCCGCCAGCGCATATGTTTGCTGATAACCCGCTTCAATTTAAATTCACTATTCAACCGAATAAGGTAAGCGATAGTTATATCCCGATAATTATTGCCGGCGGACATGGAGTGAATCGTGATTCAGTTTTTACAATGTACAAAAACCTTTACAGCAATCCAGAGAAATATTACATAAGCACGGCCGACTTTTATCAAAAATTTCTCAACACCACTTTGCAATTAATTACACCGGATAATGAATTGAATCTCGCATTCGAATTCGGAAAGTTGGCTCTCAACAATTTGATGGTTGAAAATCCGACTCTTGGAAAAGGGCTTGTTGCTGGTTATGGGTTGTCCGGCGGCAGCGGTCGGCCCGGATTTGCCTGGTTCTTCGGCGGGGATGCATTTATTAATTCGCTCGCAATGAATTGCTACGGCGATTATTCCGTTGTTAAGGATGCATTAAAATTCACACAAAAATGGCAGCGGCAGGATAATTTTCCAATTCGTAAAAAGTCACCCGATGAAAAAAACATTGATATCGGCAAAATGGCGCACGAACTATCACAAAGTGACGGGCTCGTCGATTGGTGGAATGATTATCATTATGGTTACAACCATGCAGATACAACGCCCTGGTACCTCGTCGCGATGGGTGATTATTTTAGAAGGACCGGTGACACAGAATTTATTAAACAAAGTTGGCCGTCGATTAAGCAGGCTTACCAATGGTGTTTGAGTAAAGACAGCAATGACGACGGACTAATGGATTTGAAAGGCGCCGGATTAGGAGTACTTGAATTCGGCGAGCTTGTAAAAATTTACAATGATATGTACACCCAGGGATTATGGACACAGGGTGTTAAAGAAGTAAACTTGATGGCAAAGTATGTCGGTGATGAAGAAATGGAAATCGAAACACAGAAATTACTACCGATAGCTACCGAATCACTTGAAAGAATATTTTGGATGGATGAGCCGGGTTATTACAGTTTTGGCGCAGATGAGAACGGAAATCAAGTGAAGGATAAAAATATTTTTCCCACATCGGTTATGATGTTTGATATACTTAATAAACAGCGCTGCGAAAAATCTCAAATGGCTTTTAACGAAAGCGATATTGTTACTGCCTGGGGAATTCGAAACCTCTCGAATAAATCTTCGTTGTACGATCCGACAAATTATAATTACGGAACGGTATGGGGATTCAATTCATTCTTCGCAGTCACGTCACAGTTTAAATATCATTTCAATCTTGCCGGTTATTCATCGCTCCGAAATACGTATCAGCATATTTTCGATTACGGTATTGGAGTCTTCCCGGAAGTTTTTTCCGGTAACATTAACACAAAGCTGGGTGAGGCTTATCACGATCAAGGATTTTGTGTTGCAGGATACATTTATCCGATGGTACGGGGCTTGCTCGGATTGGATGTGGACGCAATAAATAAGAAGATAATTTTTGCACCCAAGCTTCCAGCGAATTGGGAATTTCTTGACGTAAAAAATATTTATATCGGCGAGTGTTGTGTAAACGCCAAAATAGAAATTCAAAAGGGGGAATGGAATTTACAGATTGAAAAGACCGGCAATGATGTAGTTGAAATGCAATTGGAACCCGATTTCTTTCCGGGAACGGAGATTCTATCAGTATCCGTAAATGGAAAACCGAATGGATTTGTTGTTGAAAAGCATGAACAAGCGTGGCAGTTAAAGACTATACTTGAGGTTAGCTGTAATTGTGAAATTACAATTAAATATAAACATGCTGTTGAAATAAATCTTTTAAATAATAAAACTTCGATAGGTGCTGTGGACGAAGAGCTAAAAATTATAACTCAAAGATTTGACGGCAAGTACCTTATTCTTGATGTGGAAGGTGTTCCATCATGCAACTACGAACTTGAAATTAGTAAATATGATATTATCGATTTTGTACGCGGAGCTGAAATTTTAAATAACAAACTCGTTGTTAATATACCCGGTAGCGAAAAAGAATTTAAAAAACATTCTATATTAATTGCATTGAAGTAAGATATAATTATTTTAGTACAGTACAATTATGGATAACTATGGAAACAAAATCCAGCCGCCTTCTATCGCTCGATATTTTTAGAGGAATTACGATTGCCGGAATGATTTTAGTTAACAGTCCCGGTGATTGGAGTAATGTTTATCCGGCTTTGCGGCATGCCGCATGGAATGGTTGCACTCCTACTGATCTTGTATTCCCGTTTTTTTTATTTATTGTTGGTGTAGCGCTTACTCTCTCGCTTTCGAAAAGAAAAGACCGCGGCGATAACCAGACTAAATTAATTTTACAAATTGTAAAAAGAAGTTTTTTGATTTTTCTTATCGGCGTTGTATTAAACGGATTCCCATACTATTATTTTGAATCGCTTAGAATTCCCGGAGTCTTACAGCGGATTGCCATTGTATATTTGGTTGCGTCAATCATATTTCTTAAAACAAGCTGGAAAACACAAACAATTCTTTCTATCGCGTTCTTGTTTGTTTACTGGGCGATGATAACTCTGATTCCCGTTCCGGGATTCGGAATGCCGGATTTGTCCGCCCCGACAATTCTCGATCCCGCTACGAATCAAACTATTGCGCCGAATTTAGTTTCGTGGTTTGATAATCAAATACTCGGCGGACATTTGTGGGGAGCCACCAGAGTATGGGATCCCGAAGGCTTGTTGAGTACAATTCCCGCAATATCAACGTGCTTGTTCGGAATTTTACTCGGTCATTTTTTGAAATCACCGCTTGATAAAAATCAAAAGACGGCTTGGATATTTTTTACAGCTAACATTGCACTCGTCGCAGGAATAATCTGGGATATCTTTTTCCCAATGAATAAAGCACTTTGGACAAGTTCTTATGTCGTATTCACAGCTGGAATGGCATTGAACTTTTTTGGAATGTGTTACTGGCTTGCTGATGTTCATCAGATTACATGGTGGACAAAACCATTTGTGGTTTACGGTATGAATGCAATTGCTGTTTATTTTTTATCCGCAATTGTTGGCAATTTGTTTTGGATGATTAATTGGACAAACTCTGATGGTGTGAATATTACACTTGGTTCGTTTTTGTATTCAACATTTTTTACATCGATATTTTCACCGATTAATGCATCGCTTGCATGGGCAATTGTTTATGTTTTATTTTGGCTCGGAGTAATGTGGATTTTTTATTTGAAAAAAATATTTGTGAAGATATAAAAATGTATTAAATTTTTCTGTGGGATTTTTTTCATTACTCCAAAATAGAAAAACGAAATTTTGAATCGAAGGGTAAAGTACAAACCAGCCCTTATTAAAATTAGAAAGGATTATGCTAGCAATAACTCTTGACTACCAGCATCATCAAAACACATCCACAAAACACCACACGAACCAATTAAATTTCGAATTAAAAGTAGTCAACGACGGTCTATTTACTGAAGTCCGCCTCTCCTTTCCGAAGAAAAAAAACCAGAGTGAACAAAATAAGCTGAAAGACAAATTGAAGGACGCTGATCAGGAATATCTGCAATAAATTTTAAGAAGTAATTCAGTTTATAAAACAACCTACTGCCACTCCTTTAATTTCTTTTGCTGAATTATTTGTGTTAGAATTAGAAAACAATTTTAACTCCGGCTAATTATTTCTCTTTCTTATAAGCTGATAATAATAATCTGCGCCTGTAAAATTCATTAATGTAATCCATCTATCGACTAATTCTTTGCCGTAATAAGTATTCCAATCTTTTTCCAGATCGGCATGGCACTTCTTTCCAAGACCTTCTCTCTCGTGATGACAGAATTTGCACTCGAGCGGCATGTATCCGGTGCCATGTAATTCGCACAAATTATTTTTTAGAAAATTACACCCGTTCGAAGAGAATTCCTGGTAAGCGAAATTTACTTCGCAGCCTTTGAATGCCGGCGAAAGAACTCCAAATATTAATTCCGGCGACATTTCCAGCATCATTCTGTTGCCGTAACCGGCATCGATTGCTTTCTCCGTCTCCTTCACTGTCCACCAGCCCGGACGTTTGCAGTAATTCAAACAAATTTCGCAGCCACATGGCTCCGAAGGCGGATATTTGGGCGAAAGAGATCTTTTCTGCTTCATTAAAATTATTGCTTTAAGTGATAAGTAATACTATTATCAGTTCAAAACTAATTTTTATAAAATGATTTTTCAAATAGTGATTCGAACTTTAGTGTGATCGATTTTTCAATAGGGAATTTGTTCCCGGATATTTTATAAGGTGATTTCAAACAATCTATCTCAATCAAACGGAAACTCTGATTTGGTTATTCGAGTACAAGATTGCGCTCATTAAATTTAATAGTAAGGAAGAACAAAACCGGATATAAAGATAGCATTAAAGATAATTTATCTCGATTCATTATTGCGTAAGGTGAAGTGAATAGATTATCTTTGCAAATATAAAGTACGGTAATTGTAATTTGATATTGGGTGAGATCAGAGTTTTCAAATCTTTGGAACCCGATTAAATCTATTTGAGAGATTTTATAACTCGAAATTTAAAGGAGAATAAAGTGAAGAAATATTTCTTTTTACTATTTGGAATTATCATTGCTTTTAGCATCAATACAAACGCGCAGAAAAATAAAATTGGAAGTAATGCTAATTTAAAAGGCAATGTAATCGGCATCGGTCAAAAACCCGGGAATGACCCGATCAGTTCATCACAAAGTCTTTTAAGCAGTATCGGCAAAGCTACTACAAGTCTGATGGGAAGAAACATATTCGATCCCAATAAGCTATCCAGCGAAGAATACAAAACCCGCGGTATGGCAAACGCAAGCAATCTTTACAACCAAAATTCCAAGGGAGTTGTTTTGCTTATTGCTCCTGATGGTAATTCATTAGGTTCCGGCTGCGTATATTCCAACGATGGCAGGATAGTAACCAACTGGCATGTTATCCAGGGCAACGATAAAATGTACGTTTACTTTTACGATAAAAGCGTAACCAATATCGAAGAAATTAATCTTGATAAAGCCGAACTGGCCGAGGTTGTAGCCGCCGATTTGAGCCGCGACCTTGCTATGGTAAAACTCCAGACAAAAAAATCATTATCACCGCTCAAACTTGGAAATGATAATGAATTGGAAATTGCACAGGATGTTTTCGCAATCGGACATCCCGATAGCTATATATGGTCATTCACTTATGGAGTTATAAGTCAATTCAGAAATAATTATGAATGGACTTATGATGACATCAATTATTTTAATGCAGACATTATCCAAACACAAACCCCAATCAATCCCGGAAATTCAGGCGGACCTTTGTTTAATACTGAAGGCGAATGGGTTGGCATAAACTCTTTCGGCTCGCCCGGAATGCAGGGAATCAATTTTGCAGTTAAGATTAATGAAGTGAAAGATTTCGTTAAGCAGGTTGAACAGGGTAAATTCAAATACGAACTTCAGCCGGTTAACTCCGAAGTAACTGTTGAATCGGAATGGCAACTGATAGATTCCGATGGTAACGGAGTAGCGGACGGTGAAGGCATCGACGATAACGGAGACGGCAATTTCGATATTGTTCGGATGGATGATAATGAAGACGGTACTGTCGATTATGTTATTGGCGATCTTAATTACGATGGAATTATCGATGTGGAAGTTTATGATCAGGATGGAGACGGTTATTTCGAGTATTTCCTTATCGACTCGGATTATGATTACAATATTGATCTCGTCGGCATTGATACAAATCTCGACGGTGAACCCGATGAATTTTCTGATTACAAAGGTTGATCTAAAATGATTTTTGACTATACATCTGTTTCTAATTGTTTATTTAATTAACCAAAGAAGGAGCCATCAAATGAAAAACCTACTTTCATTTATTGTTTTACTTGTTGTTGCATCATTCTTAATATCCGCTACCGCAAATGCGCAAACTTACAAAGGCGGTAATCAAAGTGTTGAAACAAAAGCTTCCAAAAGCAGGGGAGCCGGCGAAGATGAAAACATTAAAAGCAATGTAAAAGTAAATTCAAAAGATGCAGCAGATAAATTTCTCCCTCCTTATGCCAAGGGTGGCGAAAAATCACGTGCATCAAATATTAAAGTCATCGTAGAAAACTGGACTCCATATTATGTCGACATTTATAACGACGGTTATTATCAAGGTACAATCGGTCCATGGGACGACAGTTATTTTATGGATTACGGAGATGCAATTGAATTATACGGCGTTGCAACATTTGACGACGGCAGCACTTTAACATGGGGCCCGCATTATGTTGCAAACGATGAATATTACACCTACACATGGAAGTTGTCGAATTAATTTTCTTCATTGATTCAATTTTAATTCCGCCTGCCGATAACGATTGGCGGGCGGTTTTTGTTTGTAGTTGTAGTAGTAACTCATATAAAAATATTTCTAACTGTGTATCATTCTTTAGAATGATTTGTTTGGATAGCGTTACCGTTTACGGTAACGCGGTCCGGTATAAATAAAAATAATCAGCAAGTAGATCAAAAAAATATCGAAATAAAGAAATGAAAAGAACAAAAATATTTCTGGTTGTTGCATTAATGTTCATGTTTTCCGGTAACATGATTTCTCAAAACAAAAGAGCTTTGGTAATCGGTATCGATAAATATGAACTACAGACTGCAGAGCCGGAGAAGCAAGAAGACAAAGGAATAATCTCAGAATCCAAACCAAATACCTCCCGTGGTTCGAGAGGCTCATGGGGAAATCTTGACGGCGCAGTTAATGACGCGAAAACAATGTACGAAATTTTAATTACCCGGTTCGGATTCAAAAAAGAAAATATATTATTACTAACCGATGAGCAGGCTAACCGTGAGAGCATTTTAAAATCAATTACGGAACATTTGATTGATTCCTCCGCAGAAGGAGATATTGTGTTTTTCTTTTATGCCGGGCATGGTTCGCAAGTAGTAAATTCGAAATCAACCGAACCGGATAAGAAGGATGAAACCATAGTTCCTTCCGATATTTTACTTGGAGCGAAGGATATCCGCGATAAAGAATTAGGATATTTGTTTAATCAACTACTCGATAAAAAAGTTGCGCTTACCGCGATTTTCGATTGCTGCCACAGCGGTTCAATTACGCGCGGTCCTAAAATTCCTTCAACAGAAAAAACACGTTTTCTTCCGATTGATACGGTTGACATTGCAGATGCAATGGATATCGGCGCGAGTCCCGAAGAACGCGGAGCCTTGATAATTACTGCCGCTCAGGATCATCAACTTGCAGGAGAATCGACTGATGATCGTGGTAATCCACACGGCGCTTTTAGTTTGGGATTAGTCGATGTATTAAAATCAGCGCCTGTAAATGAAAGTGTGGATTATCTTTTCCTTCGAGTTAAGGCGATGATGCAATCGAATGGAAGAAACCAGGAACCGGTGTTGGCAGGAAATACCGAAAGATTAAAATCCCCTCTGTTTGGCTCACCGATGGAAGATGTGAGCGGTGAAATTAAAGTGCCGGTACTTCGTAAAAAAAGTGAAGGACAAATAGAACTACAGGGTGGGACAGCCTCGAGTGTAAATGAAAATTGCGAATTGTATTCCGTATATGATGCAGACACTGTTCGTATAAAAGTAACTGAAATAACCGGATTGAATAATTGTTTCGCTTCTATCATCAACGGCGATCAAAATAAAATTCAGCCGGGTGACTTATTCACTGTTTATAAATGGGCGGCGCCAGCTTCAACAAATTTGAAAGTATGGATTTCTGTTACGAACCAAACAATAGATGAATTAGTAAGCATTGCCGGCGAACTGAGTTCAATAAACAATGTGACTGGAATTCAAATCGTAAATGATCTTTCAAAAGAATTCCCAACACATTTTGTTTATTGGAATGGAAGGGAATGGGCTATGAGTTTTCCCGATGGCAAGATTCAAAATCTCGGAATGAAACCAGGCAAAGAAGATATATTAAAAAAATTGTCAATCAACAACGAGTTGTCAACCAAATTATTTGTTCAGTATCCATTCCCCGTTGAACAAGAACGAAGTATTAAACTTGGTGAAGGCACACTTAACAATGCAATCGAAATCGTAAAATCATCTGCCGAAGCGCATTATATTTTAGTTGGAAGAGATAACAACGGTAAAATCGAATACAGTTGGATTTTGCCGAACATTGATTTTACCGACACACTGCAAATCATTTCGATGCCTTCGCGAACGGATTGGATTGAGCTGAATAAATCAAACACAGATTTAGCGGGAAATAAAATCACCGAGCAGGCATTAAAACTTGGTAAGCTGCGTGCATGGTTGCAATTACCGGCTCCACCGGATGAAGGATATTTTCCGTACAGACTTGCATTAAAAGATCCGACCACCGGAAAAATTGTTACGAGTGATAATATCGTTCGTCAAGGCGAAGCTTATGGATTGGTATTATCGGTTGATGAAGAGAAAATGGCGAAGGGAATGGAGAAAAGATACGTTTATGTCTTTGCCATTGATGCAAACGGAAAAAGTACATTGCTGTATCCGCGAAAAGGAATGGGCAATGTTGAAAATAGATTCCCGGTTAGGCCTGCGGGCGAATCCGAATATCCGAAAGAGATTCAACTCGGTAAACCAATTTTGTTCAGAGTTGGACCGCCGTATGGAGTTGACACATTTGTGTTTTTAACCTCCGCCGAAGCAATTCCGAATCCAGATATACTTGATTTTTCCGGAGTTAAAACAAGAGGCGAAAAGCAAGGCGATAATCCGTTAGCCAATTTGTTGAATGAAGTTGGTTCGAAGAATAGAGGTATTGTTCCGGAAACACCCGTTAACTGGTCTATCGATAGAATTTCAATAAAGAGCAGACCGAAGTGATGGAAAATGGAAGATGGAAAATGGGAAATGTAATTTTCAATATAGTTTTGTACTTACCATCTTCCATTTACCATTTTACATTTGCTATCTTACCATGCTCTTACAAATTCAAGAGGCATTAAATGAGAAAATATTTTTTGATTTTGGTCGCATCGGTAGGGTTCCTAAATTTTAGCTGCAACACATATGCTCAGGAAAATTCCATCCAATTAAAATCCGTTGCCGACTCGTTATATGGAGAAATTCAATTTGAGGAAGCGGCAAAATATTATAATCGCGCCGCCAATTCGGAGTTGAAAAAAGGCGAGCCTGATAACGCATTTGCAGCGGTTTGTAAAGGCACGGCTGCTTCAATCGCCGCCTATCTTGGTGATGCTTTGCTGTCCGATTCACTTTTTAAAGAGAGTATTGAGCTAATCCGTAATTTAAAACCAACCGATAATCTCGAGAGCTATCTTGTTGATTTGGCAAGCGTTTATTATTCTATAAAAAGTTACGATGTTAAAATTCCCCCAACGATAAAAGATAAGACTGAAACCGAAGAGATATATGTTCGTTTATCGAATGTGCTTTTTCAAAACAATGATACGGTTTATGTAACTGTCGATGCGGGTTTGTACGAGGGTTTGTATATGGGTGCAAAAGGAATGGCGCTTGGTGTTTATACCGAAAGCATTCCGGGCAGAGATCAATACGAATTGGGAACGGCTGAAATTACTGCTGTGGAAGCTAACTATTCGGAGGTTAGAGTGATATTAAATAGTTTAGCAACGGCAAAGGACTCAATCTATTACGATGATATGATAAAAATTCCGGCAAGAATTCCTATCCGCAAATACAAGAGTATTTTTTATGAATTAGCCATGCTGAATGTTATTCTTATGAATAGTAGTTCGGATAACTATTATGATTTCCGTTTTCTACTCGATGCCGACAGCCCGGAGTTGGAAAAAACAATTCTTAAGCTAATGGTAGATGATATAAAATATTCAGCGGTGGAGTGGAAAGATTATCTTGAGTCCGATTCGACGTTTGTAAAACCTATTAGCAGTGGCAAATTCAAGGGTATGAAAGTGATTGAGGCGATGAATGCCTCGACTGAGAAAGATATGATGTCGTTTCTGCTCTTCGTGAAATCATTCCCAGGCAAATACATGGGGGACAACTGGAAGATAAATTCAACTTACGTTACATGGATAATTAATAATACTCCTCTTAGCCGCGACGAAGTTGAGTTGATGCTTGTATCCGCTAAGACTGATGAAGAATTCGAAAAGATTGTTCAAGAATATTTTCAAGATATTTATGATGGAAAATTTGATGGCGATTTCTGTTCTCTTTGGCATATCGAGGCGGATGAACTTGCTGACGATGGTCGAATCGAAGAAGCGTATCAAAATTACGATTTGCTTGAAAAGATTAATAAAATTATTAAAGACGAAAATTATGTTGGGTGGAATCAATTTCTGAAAGCTCAAATTCTTGACGAAGAAAAAAAATATGAAGATGCGATTGCCGCTTACGAAATTGCGCAGAAGACTTTGGAATCAGCAGGGAATTTGAAAGGCGCATCGTATTGTATTAATAATAAAGCTCGTTTATATGAAATAAATCAAAATTATAGCGAAGCGCTTAAAGGTTACGAGGAGAGCTACAAGGTAAAATACAAACTTACCGAGCAGGATTCGTCGGAATATGCTTATGAGGCTGTGGGTATAAGTCTTAATGGTATGGCAAACTGTCTTTATAACCTGAGTCGTTACGAAGAGGCATTGAATACTTACGATCTGGCAATTCAGTTTTATGATAAAGCAGGATCGTTGAAGGCAAGGAAGTATAAGGTGGATCTTTACAAAAGCATCGGTGATATTTATGATAAGCAGGGTGATTACAAAAGAGCAATAGAGCATTACAGAAAACAGCAACGCGCTTATCAGGATCTTGGCGATAAAGAGAAGGAAGCCGGTGTATTGGATAACATTGCGTACATTCTTTCAAAATTTGGAGATGCTAAAGAAGCCAACCAGCTTTACGAAGAAGCGTATCAAATTAAAATTCAGTTAAATAAAATTGACGATGCGGGTTTTTCAAAATCAAATGTTGGGCAGACTTCGTGGACGCTTGGTGAATACGACAAGGCGATTGAAGCGCACTTGCTCGCAATTCAACTTCGTGAACAGGCAGGCAACAAAGAAGGTCAAGGCTATTCATGGTCAAAACTTGGCTCATTATATTCCGAAAGCGGCGATCCAAATAAATCCATAGAAGCCTACGAGAAAGCGCTTGCATTTTACACAGAAGTTGGCGATAAAAAATTATTAGCAGAAGTTTACTCAAGTCTTGGCGATGTTTATAAAAATGTGAAGGATTTTAACAAGTCGATTGAGAATTATACCAAATCGTCGAAACTTTACGAAGAGATTGAATCGCGCTACGATTATGCAAACACACTAACAAGTATAGGCAATGTTTACTACGATGATAAAAGGTATTCGGAAGCAGCCGAAAGCTATAATCAATCGCTCCAAATACAAGTAGAGATTGGAGACAAAGCCGGGCAGTTAAACAATTTGATAAATCTTGGACTCGTTTATCAATATGAAAAGTTTGACCACGAATCGGCGGCAAAAAATTATTTTGAAGCCATTAAGTTGGCTGAAGAAACCGGTAGCAAAACTCAGATGGCGCTCTGTGAAAAAATATTAGGACAACTGTATTCAACCACAGGTGATAATAAAAAAGCACTTGAGTATTTACAAAAAGCTTTGGCTGATTACCGCACACTGGAAGATAAATCAGCCGAAGTTGATGCGTTGATAAATTTAGGTTTTTATTATGCCGGGCAAGGCGAATTTGAAAGGTCTGAAGAGCAATATAACGCAGCTTTGCGGATTGCAGTAAACAGTAATAACCGGTTGGGTATGTCAAATGTTTATAGCGGACTTGGAGATTTAAAAGTAAGTCTCGGTGATTTCAAAGAAGCTCTCGAGACTATCGGGAAAAGTTACGATCTTAGCAAGGAAGTCGATAACAATTGGGGAGTAGCCTCAGCATTACTCTCATTCGGAAATATTTATAACGGAATGGGGGAATATCAAACCGCTATTAATTATTATCTTCTTTCGGACAGTATTTACACTAAAATAAGTAATTATGCGGCACGGGCTAACCCGCTAAACAACGTAGGAACAATTTATTTCTGGCAGGGGAATTATTCTGAGTCAATGAAATATATTTCACAAGCGAATGATATTATTGAAAAGACTACAAAGGAACCAATCTTTTTGTCGCTGCTTCATACAAATATTGGCGAATTGTATTTCGAAATGAAAAATATTCCCGAAGCCGAAAAATGGCTTACCAGCTCCAGGAAGATTGCTCAAAAAGTAAATAACAAACCACGTTTGGCTTCCAACGATATCTCTTATGCAAAATTAGAAAAGGGAAGAGGTGGTTTTGATAAAGCAATTGAATATCTGAATGAGGCATTGAATCTGTTGTCGCAAACCGGAGAAAAGGAAATGATAGCTTCAGCCAATGCTCTTCTTGGCGAAGTTTATTTCTTAAAGAAGGATTATGAAAATGCGAAGAAGTATTTGCTTCAATCGATTACTGTTTCAAAACAAATCGGATCATCAAAACATCTTTGGGAGCCATTGTTCATGCTCGGTCAGGCATATTACGAAGAAGGAAAAGTAAATGAAAGTATCGATGTACTCAAAGAAGCTATTACGGTTGTCGAACAGATTAAAACCAAGGTGACAGGTGGAGAAGAGGCAAGGAAAATATTTTCTTCAGCGGATAAGGTCTTAAAATTGTACGAAAAAATAATCCAGAATTTGATCGAACAAAACCGGATTGATGAAGCATTCTCGTACCTCGCTCTTGGTAATAATGAAAGCCTTCGGGAGAAATTCCGCATGCTCGATATCAATTTTAATGATCCTAAACAGAAAGAAGCGATTGAAAAGGAGAAAGAGAAAAAATCAAAACTTGATAAAGCACAGGAAGAATTATCAAAGGAGAAAGCAAAACCTTCCGAGCTTCAAAATCATAATTTGATTACAAAGTTGGAACAATTTAAAACCGTTGCAGAGAAAAACTATATTGAGTTTGTTACCGAAACGGTAAAGCAACAGCCATCTCTCCGAAATCATTTTAGCAACAGCGTTAATCCACAGAAATTTTTATCGCAGAAAAGAAATATTGCCCCGGATCTTGCAGTGCTGCTTTATCTTATCTCGGATAATAATCTTTATGTGTTTGCCGCTACGAGCGATTCTGTGTTTGCGAAAGTTGTTGATGTTAAAAAAGAATTCATCGAAGATAAAATTCAGCAATTTTATTCGATGCTGAAAAATCCGTCTTTCAAAGTACACACCGGTTCATCCCAACGCGGCGTAATTCCGGAAGGGGAAGAGGAAATTATGGCTGAGGATGAAAACAAATTTAAAGAGCTTTCCAATGAACTCTATGGATACTTGCTTGCTGGAATCGAAAAAGAAATATCAGGACGAAAGAAAATTGCGGTTATCCCGAACGGGATATTATACTACTTGCCATTCCAGGTACTCGGTACATTCGATGATAAAGGTGAATTCAATTACATCGCAAATAAGTATAATATTTTTTATAGCAGTCAGTTGGATTTTTTGACAAGCACACTGTCACTTGCAGATGAAGATATAAAACTTTTAGCTGTTGGAAATGCGGATTCGTCGCTTCCATTTGCAGAAGAAGAAGTTGACGGATTAAAAATAATCTACCCGGATGCGCTTATTTTTGTGAAGGACCAGGCTACAAAAAATAATGTCCTCGAAAGTCCAACCGGATTTAACATACTTCATTTTGCTACACATGGAATTCTTGATTACAACAATTTCGAAAACTCTTATCTTGTTTTAGCAAAAGATGCCGTAACCGGCGACGATGGTAGATTAAAAATCTCGGATATTTGGAGTTTGCCAAGTATCTATCATTTTAATTTGGTTACTTTATCAGCATGCGAAACTGCGGTAAAATTTGATTTGTTGGAAGGATGGCCTATCACAACCGCTTCGGCATTTCTTGATGTTGGTGTCCCAACAGTTATTGCTTCGCTATGGAATGTTGACGACAAAGCCACATCAATTCTTATGAAGCAATTTTATGAAAATTTAAAATCAATGGACAAACTTGATGCTCTGCAAAAGGCGCAAATGTATGTTGCGGGATTGGAGCAATACAACCATCCATATTACTGGGCACCGTTTCTTTTAGCGGGGAGTTGGCGATAAAATTATCATTAATAATGCCAGCAGTTTCACATTATTGCATGAGTATTTTTTTTCATAAAAATTTTTTAAAAAGTATTTGACAGATATTGAATTTGTTGTATATTTCTCCCAACAAATTTTCCCGACTGTATGCCTATGTCCTAACCCACCCTATTAAGGCGACGATACCCTCCGTCGCCTTTCTTTTTTTAAATGACCTGTTTTACACGTGATTGTTACCTTCTTTTATGAAAATTTAATTTTTTCCAGTACGCTCAAAAATGTTCAATTTGTTTTCGATTATTAATGGAAAAATTCCGGTAAGAGAAGATGAGCAATCTTTTAAAAATATTTTTGTTTGGGTTCATTTTATTTAGCTCTGTGAAAATATTTTCACAGGTCGAAGAAGATTCAACAGCGATACTCGTTGATTCTCTGCTTAATATTTCTATTCGTACTCCTGATTATATCGAATCGGCTTCAAAATATATCCAGACTAAAAGTGAAACGCCCGTTTCCTCTGCGATTGTTACCTCCGAAGAAATTGAAAGATACGGATATAAATCTCTACCAGAACTATTAAATAGCTTAAGAGACATTTACATAAGCAATGATCTTAATTATACTTTTCTTGGAATAAGAGGATTTGGCAGACCAAGCAGTTACGTTGATAGAATCCAACTACTGGTTGACGGACACTGCATGAATGAGATAATTTATAATTCCGTTCCGTTGGATTTTTTCGGCATGGAATTATCATTGATTGATAAGATAGAAGTTATTTACGGACCGGGATCTTCTCTTTATGGAGCTAACGCTGTGTTAGGGACAATCAATATTATTACAAAAAAAAATAGTGGCTCAAAGTATATTAACGGCACAGCGCGTTGTGGCAGTTCTGGGGAGAAGAGAATTGCTCTAAGTGTAAATGCAGAACCCATAGACGGCTTTGGTTTTGTTTTGGATGGGACATACGGAATAAACGATGGCAGAGATTTTTATTTTAATGAGTTTGACGATGAATCGACTAATTATGGAATTGCAAGCAATCTTGACCGTGCAAAATATTATGGGATTCACGCTGTTATAAGCGCAGGGAATTTTAAATTTGCCGGACTTATGACATTTTGGGATAAAGATATTCCAACCGCACCATGGGGAACCGACTTCAACTCAAGAACAAATACATTTGATTCATGGAGATTTATTGAAGCAAGTTATAACGAAGACTTTTCCTTTGATAAAAATTTCCAGGCAAGAATATATTACGATCAATATAAATATAACGGAATGTATCCTTATGACGAAGAGTTGCAGTGGGATAAAAATTTTGCAGATGATTTGGGTGGTGAGATTAAATTTCTTTGGGATATAACTGATAATTATAGATTTACATCAGGAATAGAAATTAAGTATGCACTAAATGCAAATTACAAATATTGGGATGCTAACGAGACATTTAGTGAATTTGACAAACCATTCAATTTATTGTCTTTTTTTATTCAGAATGATTTTGGATTATCTTCTCAACTGAACATAAGTTTAGGTGCGCGGCTGGATCATTATAATGATATCGAAACAACTATTAGCCCGAGAATTGGACTTGTATATACTCCACTCGAGGATCATATATTCAAGTTTTTACTTGGACAAGCTTATAGAACACCTTCGGTTTATGAAAGATTTTACGAAGATCCTGTAGATGGATTTAAAACAAACGAAAATCTGAAATCGGAAACCGTAAGAAGCTTTGAAGCAAGTTGGGACTATGTGCTAAATCCGGAGATTGATATTATTTTTTATGGTTTTCATGAAGAAATGAACAATCTAATAAATGTTGAAAACGATCCGGTTGATAGTTTGGATTTCTACAATAATAAAGACAAGGTTTCTTCAAAAGGATTGGGCATTGAGATAAAAGCAGGATGGGAAATTTACGGTGGCTATATCAGATATTCCTATCAAAAAGCTACCGATAATTATGGCGCTCGACTACCCAACTCGCCACAAAATTTACTAAAAATTGGTGGGTATTATCAGTTGTTCTCAGGATTGAATATTGCTTTCGAACATATTTCTGAGTCACCGAGGATTACAAATTATGGCGGTCAACTGCCCTCTTTAAATTTGGCGAATCTAAACTTACGTTACAAAAAAGAGGGCTCTGACATTGAAGTTTCATTGCACATTAAAAATTTATTCAACAGTACAATAAAACATCCGGCAAGTTTTGAATTGATTCAAGAATATATTCTGCAACCCGGCAGAGCATTTACTCTTTCGGTTGGTTATGGTCTGTAAGTGATCTTTGTTATGTACAAGTTCCCGATTAAAATATTGTACTGTGTTTTATTAATTACTTTGATCCCGCCAAAGGTGACAGCGCAAAAATTGGCTGTTCCAATTGAATACCAGGCTGAACTAATTCCCAAGATAATTCACATGAATAAAAACTTTAACCTGGCAGGCGACACAATACGATTGGGGATTTTATACAATAGTTATTTTAGATTATCTTTAGAAACAAGTGATGGTTTGCTGGATTTTTTAAAGGAATACAAAAAAGAAAAGAATCAGATTTCAATTAAAGTCATTGCTTTTGACATGGCAAATATTCCGGTTGTTAAATTAAAATCGCACCTTATCCGGAATAGAATTTCGGTAATATATATCACTCCATTGAGAAATATTGATTTTGGAGTCATCAGCGAAATTTGCAAAGCCAGAAAAATATTTTCAATATCGGCCGATCCGCAATTGTCCGAGAGACATTTTACATTGAGCTTTGATCTTATCAATGGCAAAATCAAAATTATTATTAATCTCAACTCGGCTAAAGATGAAGATGTAGATTTGAGCTCGTATCTATTAAAGGTTGCCAGAATAAGTGATGAATAAATTCGGTTTAAATATAAAATCCGTTAAAGGAAAAATTGCGCTCACAATAACCTCAATTATAGTGTTGATGGCGTTGTTTGTTTTCTGGTATGTTCAGATTGTCTTTAAGAGCAAAAGCATTGATTCCTTGGATAAAAAAGCAAAAATGATTACAACCATTACTTCTTCTCTAATTGCACCCGGATTATATTTTAATGACTTCGAAGCAATTAATAACGAATTGATTATCGTATCCAGGCAAAATGTTATCAATTATATCGAGGTTGTCGATCTCAAAGATTCTGTTATTTATTGTTATAATAAGTCATTTCCGGGAAAGCGTTATAAATCAAGAGAGTATCAAAAGGTTGATAATGAGCTTAGTATAATCTTTGAAAAATCCACAATTGAATTTGAGGAGGAAGTTCTCGGCAAAATATTAATTGGAGCATCTACAGCGGAAATTGATATTGAAATTGCTGAGATAAATAAGGCCATATTACTTCTCAGTTTTATCATCCTTGGAGTGGGAATTGTATTAGCAATTATTCTGAGTCATTTAATAACACGTCCGCTCAATGAAGTAGTAAAAACTGCAACAGCCATTAAAGAAGGTAATTTTAATGTTCGTGCCAATGTTAAATCCAATGACGAAATTGGGGTGTTAGCGGTCGGTTTTAACGAAATGGTTGATAAGCTCCATGAATTTTATAGCAAACTTGAGGATATGGTTAAAATCAGAACCGCAGAACTTGCGGAAACAAATCACATGCTTGAAAAGGAAATTCAGGAAAGAATAAAAGCTGAGGATAAGATACAGCATTCATTAGATGAAAAAGTAACGCTGTTAAAAGAAATTCACCATCGAATAAAAAACAATTTACAAATTATTGCAAGTCTCTTTTTTCTTCAGAGTGAAAAGATAGAAGATCCTCAAGTTAAATCGCTTTTCTTTGAAAGCCAGGAGAGAATTAGATCTATTGCCCTTGTTCACGAAAAATTGTATACGACCGAGAATTTTGGTTGTGTGGATTTCCCGGATTACGTTAAAACGTTTGTTGAAAAATTCATCTCCATTCGAAAAGGAACATTTATTAAATACGAAATTGACATACAGCAATTTGTTCTTTCAATCGACGAAGCTATTCCGTTAGGTCTTATAATAAATGAAATACTGATGAATTCTATTAAACATGCATTTGAATCGGAATTGTTCGATGACAATAAACATGAGAAAAAAATTTACATAAACGGACGTATCGATACCAACCAAATTTATCTGGAAATAGGCGATAACGGAATTGGTTTTCCTGCGAATTTTGATTGGACGCAATGTAGTAGTTTAGGAATGAAATTAATTCATGGTCTGGCACATCAGATTGATGCGGTTGTCCATTTAGAAAGTTCAAATGGTGTAAAGTATTCAATCAAATTTACCTTAAAAGAAAAGAAATTGACTTGATTACACCGTAATGATTTACCGCCTCTAAATTTCACTAAAAATAATCGTCTCTTGTTCGATAATAGAATGTAATTACTTTTTTCCCGGGAATTAGATTCTCGAGATGCCAAATATGTGTGCGGAAATTATATGAATAATTTAAATATTTATTACTCGAAGAAAATAGGCCATACATTCCATATAAAAAAGAAAAACTCATGAATAAACCGGATTCAATCGGCAAACTATATTTCATGGATTTTTGCAGCCGCTTTAATTTATCTGCTATGATATTAAAGAAAGACGGACTTATAGATTATATTAGTCCCGGCATGACGGCATTATCCGGTTATTCCTTAGCAAATCTATCCACAGTGTCGGCTATGCTTACAAAATTTTTTACGGATCAAGCAATTCGAAATACTGCCGAAAAATTTTTCAAAGACAGTCAGGATAAAAAGTATATAAAGAAATCATTTTCTTTTATACTTAACCTAAAATGTAAAAATGATGAGCAAAAAGAGGTTCGGTTTACACTATTCTCTTCTGTTGATGAATCTGTTTATGTTTTTACCGAAGAAATCCAAATCGCTAAGTCATCAGAAAAAACCGGCGAAATTGATAACCGATATAAAAATCTATTTGAAAATTCCGCAGTGGGAATGTATCAAACAACTATGGAAGGTAAAATAATTATTGCCAACCCGGCGTTCCTATCTATGCTTAAAATTTCATCCCTCGATGAAGCCAAACAAATGTCGGTGCCTGACGAATTATTTATTGTTCCCGCCGCTTGGGAAGATTACAAGAATATTTTATTGAAAGAGAAGGAAATTAAAGGATTAGAAACATCCTATCGACAAAAAGATGGTCAAGTTATAAATGTGCGGGAATATACAAGATTGATCGATCTTGCGGATGGCAAGCAAATTATTGAATGTTCTTTAGAAGATGTAACCGATAAAAGACGGGTAGAAAGAACCATGCTCGAAGCGAAAGAACTTGCCGAAAGATCCGATAGGCTTAAATCTGAATTTCTCGCTCAAATGTCCCATGAAGTTAGAACGCCGATCAATGCCATATTAAGCTTCTCCACATTATTAAAAGAGGAATTGTACGAATCGCTGGAAGAAGATTTGAAGCAGAGTTTCGACATTATAAGCAGTGCCGGTAAAAGATTGATAAGAACAATGGATTTGTTTATTAACATGGCACAACTGCGCTCGGGAACATACGAGTTTATTCATAAAGAATTTGATGTTTATAATGATGTGCTTGAATCGGTTATGCAAGATTATTATTCATCACTTGCAGATAAAGGTCTCGAATTAATCGTTGAGAAGGAATGTGACGAAAATTTAATAAGCGGCGATATACTTAGCATTAAACAGATATTTTCCAATTTAATTGATAATGCAATTAAGTTTACAGACAACGGTTACATAAAACTCTCGATCAAGAAAAATTTGGAACAGAACAAGATAACTGTTGAAATTAGCGATACCGGGATAGGAATTTCCGAAGATTATCTTGAAAATATATTTATACCGTTTTCCCAGGAAGATCAGGGCTATAATCGCAAATACGAAGGCAGCGGACTGGGGTTAGCGTTAGTAAAAAATTTCTGCGATATGAATCATGCGGAAATAAAAGTAGTAAGCAGAAAGGGAGAAGGGTCAACGTTTTTCATCAAGTTTGATTTAGCCGCATAGAAATAGTATAAACATATAAACTAATAATTTGTATTTATTAGTACTGACCATATTCAAAATAAGTACAAGATTGGCTTATTTTATTTCCTCCAGCTCGAAAAAAATTCTACCATAACCAAGCAAATCACGCAGCATACCCATTACCCCGCCGCCATTAATCTCAATTTCCGATTTAATAACTCCCAACTCTTCCGAAATCCATTCCCGTACTAAGTTCTTTGTGCCACTCGAGGACACGATAGAAGTTTCGAATACGATAGTCTCAAAAATTCCTGCTTTGGTTTTAATACTTTCCTTTCCCCTAATTTTTCCGGTAATTGTAAGATTATTTTCGTCCCCATCGTTGTATTCCAATCCCTTCCATTCCCAATTTTTATTAGGTGTAAAAGGCAAAGGTATCCTTAGCACCGGACGGCTGTAAGTAAATAAATCTTCAATTTCCACAAAAATCATCGGGCTCATTTTCTGATACGTTTCGTAAATATATATGCCGTCGTTTTTCATCATGTAAGTTTGGCGGTAAAAGAAATCTTCACCTTTAGTGGTCATTATATACAGACTGTCTTTCTTTTGGATTGAGGAGTAAGTCTTACCGAAAGTAGAATTATATATAAGTGTCTTCTGAGATTTCAGAAATATATTTTTTTCGATAGAGAAATTTCCTTTACTTAACTTGTCTTTGGAACAAGTATCAATAGAAACCGGGTAAAGTCCCATACCTGATACAATAAAAGTAGTAAGTAACAAAAATAAATTTTTACGGGATTTCATTCGTCTCCATAATAATGTGCTGCAAAGCTAATCAAATTTGGGCACTATTATTTTAAGAAAGTGTTATGAAATAGTTAACTGTTCATTAAAGAATATTAGAGAAAAGAACAAATATTTATCTTCCTTTTATGGTATTACAAATTTATTTATGTTTACACCCGTAATTCGAGCCTATCAGGAATGAAGGCTACGACATAGTTAAATAAGGTTATTTAAAATAGGACTTGATCCAAAGGACAGGTACCCAAATGATTAGCGCCACTTGTTTTCTTGCCGGCAACTGCAGGCTATCCAAACATTTCCAATGTTACTTCACCTATCATAATGTTTCCTACAAAGCGTGGTCACATTCATCTAATTCTGATTTTTATAAATCGGCTCTGTCTGCCGATAAGATTTTGGTCCTTATTAAAGATGATGAAAATGAAAAGAGTGAATTAAAATGAAAACAGCTGATGATTTCATTAAGCACAAACAGACCGGAATTCCAATTTCGATGGCGACGTGTTACGATTATTGGTCGGCAGTTATTATTAACGAAACCAATGTTGATGCTATCCTCGTAGGCGACAGCGCCGCGATGGTTATGCACGGATTTGAAACAACATTAAATGCCGAAATGGAAATGATGCTTTACCACGTATCTTCTGTTCGACGAGGACTGAAAGACAAGTTGTTAATTGCGGATTTCCCTTTTATGGCTCACCGAAAAGGAAACGAATATGCAATTGAATGTACCGATAGATTTATGAAAACCGGCGCACAGGCCGTTAAAATTGAAGGAGCGGCTGACAACCTTCCTTTAATAAAACATATAGTTAACTCCGGTGTGCCGGTAATGGGACATATTGGACTTACACCTCAGTCGGTAAATATTTTCGGTGGTTACAAAATACAGGGGAAAAGCGAGGAAGCTGCTGCACATCTGTTAAGTGATGCAAAAGCTCTTGAAGACGCAGGCTGCTTTTCGATAGTTCTCGAATTGGTTCCCGCTGAGGTTGCTAAAAATATTACCGAGCAGATTTCAATTCCAACTATTGGTATTGGAGCCGGTAAATTTACATCGGGGCAAATACTTGTACTGCAGGATTTACTTGGATTGACTAAAGCATTCCATCCGAAATTTTTAAGAAAATATCTTGACGGGTTCGAGGTTATAAAATCAGCAATCAACCGGTACGATGCCGACGTTAAAAAGAAATTATTTCCTAACAATGAAGAGAGCTATTAATGACGGAAGTAATAAGAAACATTGACGAATGGAGAAAACTCCGTTTAAGTGAATTCTTTTGTGATAAAAATATTGGATTTGTACCGACAATGGGTGCATTGCACGAAGGTCACGTTTCCTTAATTCGAAAAAGCTGGGAAGAGAATGATATTACTGTCGTAAGTATTTTTGTCAATCCAACGCAATTCAACGATCTGGATGATTTTAAAAATTATCCTAATACTTTTGAAGAGGATTTGAAAATTTTAAATGACGAATCGGTTGATTACCTTTTCTATCCGGATTACTATTCTCTATATCCCGATGATTACAAATACAAACTTGAAGAAACTAAATATAGTAAAATGCTTTGCGGAGCTAATCGTCCCGGACATTTCGACGGAGTGCTTACAGTTGTAATGAAATTATTCAACATAGTCCGCCCGGTAAATGCTTATTTCGGCGAGAAGGATTATCAGCAATTAAAATTAATTGAGGGAATGGTCAATGCATTTTTCTTGAATGTTAGAATCATTCCGTGTCCCACGGTGCGCACGGAAAGCGGACTTGCGCTGAGTTCCCGGAATAAGCGATTGACAGAAGATGAAAAAAATATTGCCGTCGAATTCCCCCGGCTTCTGCGGCAAAAAATGAAAATTGAAGAGATAAAAAAACAACTTGAAGAAAAAGGTTTCCGGGTTGATTATATAACGGAGATTGACGATCGGCGTTTCGGCGCCGTGTATCTTGGAAATGTGAGGTTGATTGATAATGTCGAAATATAAAATCCTTTTCAAAATTACAGGCTCAATTGCTGCGTACAAAAGCGCATACTTGATTTCGAAACTTGTGCAGAATAATTGCGAAGTAAAATGTGTCGTCACGAATTCTGCATTGAAGTTTATCGGGAATGCAACACTCGAAGGACTAACCGGCAACCGCGTATTTCTTGATGGGTTTGAACATGGCGAAATGATGAGCCATATTAGTTTGGTGAAATGGGCGGACCTCACAATTATAGCCCCGGCTTCGGCGAATACGATAAATAAATTTTCCGCAGGCATTGCTGATAATTTGGTGGCTTCATTGTTTCTTGCGCACGATTTTTCCAAGCCGTATCTGATTGCACCTGCAATGAATACTGCAATGTACATGCATGCTTCAACTCAAGAATCATTAAAGAAATTAGAGAGATGGGGCATAATAATTTTACCAACAGATGAAGGCTATCTTGCTTGCGGCGATACAGGCAAAGGTAAACTTTTAGAACCGGATAAAATTTTTGAAATTATAATGCAAGAGCTCCGCCAGACTACTAACGTAAAAGAAAATTTAGATAAAAAAATAGTAATTACTTCAGGCGGAACAAGAGAAAGTATTGATGGAATACGGTTTATTTCCAACATGAGCACGGGTAAAACCGGGGCTGCAATAGCAGAACATTTTGTTTCCCGCGGCTGGGATGTGACTTATCTTCATTCGACAAATGCCGCTTTACCTAAATACGAATGCCGGAAAATTTCTTTTGATGATTTCAAATCTCTCGAAACGAATCTATTCGATTTTGTTTCGCAAAATACTGTGGACGCGGTGATCCATTTGGCAGCGGTTAGTGACTTTAAAGTTATATCCGTAAGTTATGAAGGTGAAGTGTATCAGGCGCCATTGATCGGGAAGATTCCTTCAACTGCAGCAAATTTAAAAATTGATTTAACAACTACGAATAAAATTGTTGATGGAATCAAACAGAACTCAAAAAATAAACTACTGCTTCTTACGGCTTTTAAATTCACATCAAACGACAGCGTAAAAGTAGAATCAGAGGTGAATAAATTACTCGAACATTCTAAGGCGGATTTTGTTGTGTTGAATCATCCCGAAGGTAGAGATAGCGGAGAACAAAAATATTTCCGGTTATTCAACTTTACCGGATTTATTTCCCAATATATCACGGTAAATGATTTGGCAGTTGGTATCGAACAAATTTTTAACAGCGAATTAAATAAGAGAGGTAATAATGCTGCTTTGTCTTGATGTAGGTAACACGCAAATTTATGGTGGCGTATTCGAAAAAGAAAATCTGATTCTTCAATTCAGAAAATCGTCACGTTCATCTTACTCATCCGATGAAATCGGAATATTTTTGCGAAGCGTTCTACGTGAGAATGAACTCGACCCGGCTAACATAAAAAACATTGCGATTTGTTCGGTAGTACCGGACGTGGTTTATTCATTGCGGAGCGGTTGTGTAAAATATTTCGGCGTGGAACCGTTTATACTTCAAGCGGGTGTTAAAACCGGATTGAAGATTAAATACAATAATCCCCTGGAAGTAGGGAGCGATAGAATTGCAAACTCAATTGCCGCAGTTAATTTATTCCCGGGTCAGAATATTATTGTAATTGATTTTGGAACTGCAACAACATTTGATGTCGTTAATAAAAATAAAGAGTACCTGGGCGGCGCGATTCTTCCAGGTATAAAAATATCGATGGAAGCGCTTGAAAGCAAAACTGCAAAATTATCCTCGGTAGAAATTGTTATGCCCGAGAGAGTAGTTGGCAAATCAACAAAGGAAAGCATTCAATCCGGCTTGTATTACGGACAATTAGGAATGGTTAAAGAAATTAATTTGAGAATCAAGCAGGAGGAGTTCCCGGAAGAAAAAATGTTTGTTATAGCCACCGGTGGATTTGCTCATTTGTTTTCGAAGACAAATCTTTTTAATACTGTCCAACCGGATTTGGTTTTGAGAGGATTACTGCATGCATTTTTAATGAATAATCAATGAAAGGAATTCCAATGTTTGTTACGATGTTAAAATCAAAAATTCACCGTGCGACCGTTACCGGTTCAGATATGAATTATGAAGGAAGCATTGCAGTGGATAAGAGATTAATAAAAGCTGCTAAATTAAATTTATTTGAGAAAGTTGATATCTACAATATTAATAACGGCGAACGATTTTCCACATATATCATCGAGGGAAAAAAAGGCGAGATAAGTCTTAATGGCGCTGCTGCGCGGTTAGTTCAAAAAGGCGATTTGATTATTATAGCATGTTACGCTTTGATGGATGAGTCCGAATCCAAACAATATGAGCCTACGGTTGTATTTGTTGACCGAAACAATAATATTATTAACTGACCTTTTATGGAAAAACCCAAATGTTAGGTGTCGTGAATAAATATTGAGGGTTTTTGCTTCGCCTGGAAAAATTCGCCGATTTGTTTATCATGATCCATGATATGTTTAAAAATCCAGTTTTTAAGAATTTCCATAATTTTTTCATTGATATTGTAGTTACCGGCTTTTATTTTCTTTAAAATTTCAACAATCTGGTCGATAAGCACACGATGCTGTGCCTGATGTTCTAACTGTTTCGGATAGTTTATTCTCTGCATAAATGCTTCTTCATCAGCAAAATGAGTCTTTGTGTAATCTACTAAACTGAATAGTGCCTCTTTCACTATTCTTTTTCTGTCATTTTCATTTGAATCAACGTCAACTTTAACTAATAATTCAAAAAGAGATTTGTGCTGATTGTCTATCAACTCTATACCAATTTCGTATTCTTTACGCCATACTATCTTCGACATATTTTTATCCCTAAAAATTAATTATTCTATTTAATCCATTATCGAGGTTTTCAAGCATATATTCAATCTCCAATTTTCCTTTTTAAAAGTTGTTATGGAATGATACTTGAGCTCGTTAGAAATTTTATTAATTATAGGGTTTTACGGTTGATAATGGTTCCTTTTAATTTTATTTTATTATGCAAATTTATTCCACAATTATTCATTTTTAAGAGGAAGAGAAAGTATTTATCATAAATAAAAAATCAACACATTTATCTATAATATCTATTAATCATTAATCCCTGGAGGATTTATGAAAAAATTATTAACAGTATCTTTACTAATTGCCTTGTTTTCAATTTCATATTCTCAAGATGAATTGAACAATGTAACTGAGCGTGGAGAAAAAAAACCCACCCTTTCTTCAAAACAGAAAGGAGCCGTTATTCCTCAAAACTTAGCAGTTCTATATGAACAGATGAATAATCTTGCTGCTAATTCAATAACCTCTCAAAATTTTGAAGCTTCGAATGATGCTTATGATAACTATGCTGCCGACGATTTTGATGTAGTTGGCACCTGGTCAGTTACTTCAGTTGAAGTTGTTGGAGTATATTTTAATGGTAGCGGTCCTGTAAATTCGGTTAATGTATGGTTTTATTCTAACGTATCCAATTTACCAGGAGCATCGGTATTTCAAGCATTAAATGTTGTTCCATCAGCGGGATTAGCCACTGGCTCGTTTACTATTCCGCTTTCAACTCCGGCTGTTCTACCCGCAGGGCATTATTGGTTAGTAGTACAAGCTAATATGGACTTTGCGGTAGGAGGTCAGTGGGGTTGGACTGAAAGAACAGTTCAAGCTTTTAATCCTTCCGCATGGCAAAATCCGGGTGGTGGTTTCGGTACTTCATGTTCGTCATGGGGATATAGAATATCAGCTTGTGGAGTAGGCAACGACATCGATCTTGCTTTTAGAATAAACGGTGATATTATCGGCGGTGGTGGCGAAGTTACCATTGATCCTGAAGAATTGATTGAAGTTTTAGGACCGGATCAAACATCAACGCAGTATCTTACAATTAATAACGGAACTTCCGATCCAGTCGATTTTGACATTGAGGCAGCCGAAGTTACCGCACTCAGGAAAATAGTAAAAGTTAAAAATCCTGTAAGTGTTGCAGAAAGGAATCTTGGAGCAATATGCGAACGTAACAAAAACGATTACTATGAAAATCCGACAGAGGAAAACAAGAAGTTTTATGAG
>JAZDFC010000083.1:0-76951 GCA_043808235.1 bacterium | reverse complement strand
CAGAGATTTATCAAAAAAGTGGACTATGCAAATTCAAAACTGGGCTGTTGTTCTTTCCCATTTATCTGTTATTTTTGAGGAGAGATTAAATGTTGTTCTTTAACTGCTTTTCCCATTTACACAAATATCTTTACAGACTCTACATAAAAAATATTTTAATTATTCTGTTCGCGTTTTTTTAAATACCTGGATAGAACATAGGAATAAATATATTCAGTAAAATTTGAGTGGTAACTTTTTCATCGGCAAAACTGGCAATTATCTATCGGCCGCAACAATAGGATTTAGTCTTTAATGCAGCGAACACTAAAACCGAATTTTTTGGGATTAAGACCGAGTTGGATTCCACTGTAGTCGCCACTTAATAACAAAATGGGAGCGACATTTGAATTGTAATCTGTAGATATCCAGAAGTACGTGCCGACCCCTATCAAGCTATAGATGTTGACATTAGTGCTTCGATTTCCCGCTAACAACGCGGAAAACCCGCTTGTATTTGTTCCAATTCCATCACCGATTCCTTGTCCATTAGCTTTTAACTCGTTACCTACATTATTTACTGCCGCTTTTAGTGTTTGGAACTCTTCATAAGTAGGTATATGCCAGCCATTTGGACAAATCCCTTTAGCAGATTCATCAGTTACATACTGCATCGCTTCATCCCACTGGTAAAGTCCGCCGTAAATATTACAATTCATTAAATCATCTCTATAACAATACTCCTCTATTATTCCATTATCCGAAGCATTTTTCAGCGAGTCTAACATTGAGCCCACATCAAGATTTTCCTTTAACCAGCATTGATTTCCAATCTGTACCGTATTATAAACTTTGCCATCATAAGTTACTGTTGGTAGATCGGGACATGGATTTTGTGAGAAACCTATTGAAGACAGTGTAACGAAACAAATTAGAATGTAAATCTTTTTCATAAGTACCTCCAGTGTTGGAAGATTTGTTAATGGAAAGACTGACAGGACTAAGAGGAATATTATTTATTGAAAATTATGAAAGAATTCTCGAATGACCAATATATATTTAAGTCGTTACTCCGATTTGGAGGGATCCACTAAAATAGGGTGATTGACGGGCTATAAGATTACTTTGGTATTTCAATCAGAATTAAATAGCCTAATCCTTTAAGCAGCGAACACTAAATCCGAACACCTCATAGTCGTAGTAAAGGTAAATACTGCTACCATCGCAATATATGTAAAAACCGTATGCAGAGTCGATTCCATCATCTGAAGAACTCCAAAAGTAAGTTGTGCAATAACCTAAATTGTAAAAGTTACCTTCGTTGTATCGGTAGCCTGCCAACAAGGCTGAAAATCCGCTTTTGTTTGTTGCAGCTTCATTGCTTGTTCCTTGTCCAATTTCTTTTAGAGCATCGCCATCCTGATTTACGACCATCTCTAAGGTTTTGAATTCTGCTTCTGTTGGTATGTGCCATTCAGGGGGACAAATACCGCGAGTTCCTTCAGTGATATTATACTGCATTGCTTCGTTCCATTGGTATAAACCACCGTAAGTATCGCAGTTTGTTTCATTATCGTCATAGCAGTATTTTTCAATTCCATTACCACTTTGCTGATCTTTATTTCCGTTTATACGATTACCAACATTAAGGTTTTCTTTTAACCAACATTGGCTGCCTATTCTTACGGTCCCGTAAGTTTCGCCTTCATATGTTATACTTTGGACACCTGGGCAGTATCTTTCTATTATAAATTCGCCAAGGTCTAGGGCATTGCTCGTAAAACTCGGCAGATCTGTAAATGTCTTGCTACCTATAATCATGCTTGTGGCCACCAGGCTATCAAGTTTAGTTTCGAGTTTTATATTAAAGTTTTTGTCGGAATTTTTCAGTAAGGGGTGCGGAGTGTTGTTATTTATTGCTAAATGCTGGCTACCATAGAGAAGCATCATTTTCCTTACTACAGTATATTTATTGTCAATTGTTATTTGCGAGAAGTAAATTCCATTCGGCAATCCATTCATTTCCAAATCCAAATAATTAATACCTTTCTCAAAAAATCGTTCAATCGGGTTTGCAACACTTTGACCCAAAATATTATATATACCTGCCCGCACTGTACCTCTTTCAGGCATCGTTATATTAAATCTTGTTGTCGGGTTAAATGGATTGGGAAAATTATCCGAAACATAATAATCTGCTGGCAACTGGTTAGGTTCAACTTTTGTGATATTATTAATAACAAATATTCCAGCGCTGTCGGAGATCGAAGTATAAATCTCAGTACCAATGAAAAGGTTCACTTGAATTTCAGATAGAATATTACCCTTTTCATCAATCAATTTTCCCGTTATACTTTGAGAAAAATTGATGGTGTGAAAAAGGATAATTACGATAAAAAATATATTAACAATTTTTTTCATATGACACCTCAAATTAAAATATACTCAAATAGTATTCACTTAGCATATTAACCAAATATTACTAAAAACACTTACTCAACTCTTGCATAAATATAATGCTGACAGACACAATAATAATTGAAGGAAATCTAACTAAGTTTTATCAAATGACAAAGCGTTCTTAAGGTTATTAGCTAATTCACCATTCAAATACGATTTTATATCTTCTTCTCTAATATTAATTCGACTCATACAAATTCTCCTTGGATCCCATTGATTCAGCAATTACTCTCGGATGTTCAATTTTAAAATGTGGCTTGGGTTTTAATAAGTTTTTAAGAATTTTATCGAATATTCTCTTACGTCGTTTTTCTTCTAATTTTTCTTTTAATTCCATGTTCGATCCTCCAAATAAGATTTTATATCTGCTTCTGTAATTATTATCTGACTTTTCGGCCAGTTTTCCCTAACGACTTTTAATAATCGTAAAATACCCCGTTTACTTTTTTGAGATGCCCAACGCGCTTTTAGTTTTTTAATTATTTTTGTCATTTTTTTTATCCGTCATATGTAAGCTGGTATTTTATATCGACTAATTCGCGCGCTACCACTTACATAATTAAATTCTCCATCTTTATTCCTCCTTAATATTTATTAATACAGATTGCGGCAATTTTTCTTGCAGAATTTTTAAATATTTTTCCAACTCACGGAGCCTTTTTCTTGCGGCTCTTTTATCTTTTAGTTTTTTAATCAATTTTAGCATTTTTTATCCCTCATTCTATTGCCGATAATTTTACCTAGGTCAATTTAGATTATCAAATTAATAATCCGAGCAGAACCTAGGTCTATTTTGTGGTAAGTGGTAAGTGTGGTAACTGGTTTTATATAAAAGGGTGGGCTGATAATCGTCACTAATTATTTCCCCGGTTTCTGTTTTTTCTATTATCAGTTATTCCACCCTATGTTTTTTATTGAAAGTACTTACCACACTTACCACAGAGCTATTTATTTAGTTTTCAGTATAAAAAGAACATATTTTGTGGTAAGTTCAAGTTACCACAATCTTACCACATCTTACTACAATTAATTAAAAGCTATATCTCTGTACTACCCAGGCTTTTCTGGAAGTACTATTTTTACGACTCGATTTCTTTTGAAAACCATTCGCTTTTAATATCTGTCCGAGTTTCCTTATTACTTTGTCCGTTATTTTTAAGTTGTTTTCTATACCATTTAAAACAAGAGCAATTTCTGATGTTGTCATTTCGCTAGAGTAATTATTCTCTGTCGGTTTTTTGAAATATTTGAAAAACAACTCTTCCTCGATACTTCTTATTCTGAATTCTTCGTTCTTTTCGTTAATATTTTTTATGTCTTCCAAATCAAAATAATATCTCTCACCAGATTGATAAAGATATTTTGCCTGAGCATAGACTTTGTTCATATCCACATTATGGACATAATCCAATTCATGGATTTCAAAGCATAAAAATCTTCTCGTCCCGGTAAGGTCGTTCAGGAATTCTTCTCTATCAACACTTCCAACAAAGCTTGCCCTTCTATGATATGCCCTGCTTTTCCGCAAATATGGTTCACGAAGAGAAATTGACTGAAGCGAAAAAAGAGATTTTAGGTAGCCTATTTCCTCATAATTCAATGACTGTAGTTCGTCAAGGTTGATTATGAGCTTTGTAGATAAATAAAGCTGGGAATCTTTGTTATTATTATAAATTGTACCGACAAATAAATATTTATCCGGGTCGAGTTCATTTGGGACTAATCTATTCAACCATTTTGTTTTTCCTATTCCTTGACTCCCCGATAATATTAATGCAGCTTCATTGGTGGCTTTGGGATTAATAGCACATGCAACAACTCCAATTAAATATTTACGGAGGCATGTATTCCAATAATCTCTAAGATTTTCATCAGATAATTTGACTGTATCGCCAAGCTGTTTAATATAATCTTCACCATCCCATTCATTTAATCCATCGAAGTAATTTTTGAATGGATCAACCTTCGGTACGAAATCGGAATTGAGAAGAGTATTTAACCTATCGTAAGAAAATGATATTTCTTCGTGTTGCAATTCCCGATACATGCTTGCTAATTCATAATCTTCAATATTCTTGAATTCCTCCTCTGACTTACGTTTGAATTCTAATCTGCCGGTAACATCATTAAATTGAAAGTCATACCTTGCTGATAAAAATACCTCCACTTCTTCAATAACTGGTATTTTTGATTTGTCGCCTTTTAGTTCACCATAACCTTTATCAATAATATCCAATGTAGCTTTCTTAAAATCATCGCTTTCAGTTCCGTAGTTCAAATACGTATAAATTGCGAAAGGAGTGTAGGCTCTGTTTGCTTCAAATGGATAAGCATTCGTACTGAATACATAGAAGAAGGTTTCGTTAAATGAAGCTGAAATTCCAGGATCATTTTTACCAGGACGTTTCCAATATTCATGTTCATCATTGCTGTACTCCAATGACCAGCCGTTTTTACTGAGCAGATTTTTCGCTTCATTCAACATTTCAGGGTCGTTATTGAATAATTCCCAGGGCTTATCACTTGTGAATTTTAAACCACTTGTGTTCTTTAATGAAATTGGTTTTATTGTTTGGTCAAATGATCTAGCGCTGCTCAGCAATGATTCTCTTTCCTCAACTGTTATTTCTAGAATATTGGAAAAATCACCTTGGATTAGTTCATATCCCTTGGATGGTGAGCAAACACAATAGCCTCCCTCTCCTCTTGTTTCAATAATTGCTTCGGGTTTCCCACCATTTTTTACCATTGCAAGTTTTTGATTTCCCTCAATTTCATCACAACGGTAAAATATATGGTAACCGTCACTCTGTGTTTTTTCAATTACACATTTAATTAATATACTTTTAATTCCGGGAAAGTTGGAATATTCGTCAAATGTCTGTTCGATATTCCCAAGTTTATTATCAAAATCGATTACTTCAAGATTTCCGCTTACTTGTCCGCAGACAATTCCTATTCTTACTTCATCAGTATCTATGTTTCCAAAGTATTTAACTATTTCAGTGTCGTCAAGTTTTCTAGTTTGTAATTCTTTCCAGTTGTCCGCACCAGGTCTTTTCTCCCTTGGTATTGTTGGTAGCGGATTTAAATTATATTTATCTCTGAAATCCATCGCTACCGAAATCATATCACTGTTAATCATGACATGTCCTCCATAATTTTAGATTAATAAGGCATGTTTCCGGTTTGCGAAAATATGAGCCCTAAGATTGGAATATCAAAGGGCTCAAAATCTGTTTTGCTGTTTCTGGGGGTTAACTGGTTGGCTGGTATCTAGGTTTTCTGTTTCCTTGTTTAAGTATAGATTTTCCTAACTTCAAAGTCAAGTATTTATAAAAATATTTTTTAATATATTTTAGATTCATAGCGATATTATATTAAATTTGAGCTAAAAAATCCTCAATTTTAATTTTGGACAAAAAATGGACAAATCGCTAAAATAAAGTGCGAAAATGGATTAAAAACGAAATATTTTTCACACCCTTAAGAATCCCTCCCTCTCCGCTCCCTATTTTTAAAGCCCGATCACGTTTCAAAAGTGCGTTTTCGGGCTTTTGTTATTCTACCTATGCAATAAATATATAAAAAACCATTGTAAATAATTTGAATAACACATTTGGTGAATATACTCGAATATTCAATTTTTATATCTACAGAGAATTCGATATCTACTATAACCTCTAAAAATTTTTCCTTTTTATTTTCAGTAAGCTATATTTTGATTAAGTATTATAAAAAATTATATGAAGAAAATTATTTTCATTTCGTTTTGCCTTTTAAGCGCCTCTAAATGTATACTTGCGAAAGAGTCTGTACATATTGATTTTAGCAAGTATCAAAGCGTTTATTTAACATATTGGGATTACCTCCCGGATTCAAATTTCACGACCGAAAATATTCTATCGAGCGCTGAAAATTGGCAGAAAATTAGTTTATCCCTATTGGAAAATTATCCCGACGGAACTCACTGGTTAAAAAAAGACATCAATATTAGTGACCAATATAAAATTGATGATAATTTGGCTTTATCGTTTTTTAATTTTCCAGTCGCTTACGAAATATACTGGGACGGTATATTATTAAACAGCAATGGAATTTTAGGCAGAGACAAGCAATCCGAGGTTGCAGGAAAAGTAAGATATGATTTAAAAATACCGTTTAATTTGATAACTCCCGGCGAACACACAATACTAATTCACATTTCGAATTTTCACGGAAGCAATCAATTATTCGGAGCCTGGATTCAGCTCGGTTATCTTTCCGTGTTTGAAACCTTCAGCAGAAACGAAACTACGGAACAAGCGGTTTACATCGGATTATATTTTACCGCTGCCCTTTTTTGTATTTCGCTTTTTATAGGCGGATGGAAACATACCTCGTTTTTATTCTTCTCCGGGTATACTTTCTTTTATTTCCTAATTGCGCTTTGGATTTTCCTGATTGAGGGAAAGGTAATTAACATAATAACCTATAGAATTTTTGAGCCGTTTTTCCACCAGGGGCATGTTGTCGCGAATTCGTTATTAACCTTTTTCGCTCTTTCGTTTTTTGAAAGCAAGAAGAAATGGATACATATTTTTCCGCTTTTAGCTATCGTGTTATTAATTAAGGTAGTTTTCCCCGGTTCCGATAATCAAACAACGCAGAATTTAATCTACCTTCTTTTACTAGCGTATGCCCTGTTTATAATACTGTTAAATTTTAAAAACAAGATTGCCGGAATTTATTTCCTACTGACTGCATTTTTACTTTATATAATTTTCTCCGGTTATACATTCGCTGCGTTGGTATATTTACTGCCGCTACCATATTACTTTTTCGTAAACCTGGGAGTGAATGTGATATTCGTATCGCTGATCATTATTTCAATCAGCCGAAAAATTCAGGAAAGAAATAAAAAGTACAACGAAGCTTTACTGTTATCTCACCGTCTCGAATCGGAATTACTCAAGAAAAGCATTCAGCCGCATTTTATCATGAATACGCTTTTATCCTTAAAATCATGGTTGTTAAAGGATTCCGACACAGCGGAGAAAATGATTGATGCACTGGCGAATCAATTTAGTATTATAAATAAAGTTGCAACTGAAAAGGAGATACCCATTGGAGAAGAGATTGAACTTTGTAAATCACATCTCGAATTAATGGGCTATCGATTTAATGCTCAATACAAATTAATTACAAACGGAAATTTTAACGGGCAGTGTATACCGCCATTAATTTTTCACACTTTAATTGAAAATGGAATAACGCATGCCTATCTCCCCAAAGAGAGCGGAACATTTACTCTTTCATGTGATAAAAAAAACGGGCTGACTGAATATACTTTATGTAATGATGGGAGCCAGATAAAATCATTTTCTGAAAATTCAAATAATGTTATTGGAGAAGGGCTCGGGATAAAATATGTAAAAACTCGATTGGAAGAAAATTACCCGGAGCAATGGTCAATAGAATACGGGATGAAAAATGGATTATGGGAAGTACGTCTCTCAATCAAAACCAGGGATTAACGAATGAGAATACTTATTGTTGAAGACGAACCGCCGATAGCCGATTATATTGAAATAAAAGTGCGTACAATATTGGGCAGCAAGATCAAAGAAGTATTTTTAATTCATACTTTCGATGAAGCGCAAAAGATAATTAAAAATAAAAAAATTGATCTCTGCTTTTTGGATTTGAACCTTAAAGGGAAAGACGGTTACGAACTACTTGAGCAGACAAGTTTGTATCCGTTTTCAACAATCATAATTTCGGCTCATCCCGAACAGGCAATAAAAGCATTCGAATTCGGAGTGATTGATTTTATCCCCAAGCCCTTTGATTTAAATAGGTTGAGAACCGCCATAGATAGATACTTCGGCAGTTCTAATAATAGGCGCGAAACCAAATACCTGGTATACCGGAAAAATAATAGAAATTTATTACTCGACATAAGCGATGTCATTTACTTCAAATCTGATGGATACGTTGTAATAGCCCGGATGAAAGATAATTCAAATAACTTATTAGAGAAATCTTTAAAACATCTTGAAAAAATTCTGCCGGAAAATTTTCTTCGAATTCACCGCTCATATATCCTTAATCTCTCATTGCTCGAATTCTATGGGAACAAGGGAGGTGGTTCATATATAGTTCGATTAAAAAACAAAGAAGCTCTGCCTTTAAGCCGAAGCGGATTAAAATCGCTCAACCTTCATGTAAAAAAAAAGTGAATAAATAGTACCTCAGTATTCAATTCTATTATTCAAATCTTTCTTGTCTCCAAACGTGTCATTCATCGGTGTATTTGGTCATTCACCGGATATTTCAACTCACTTGCAAAACCAAATAGTCAAAACGATGTGAGATTTTGATAATACATGCTTTTCCGATAGCTAATTAATCCGTGACTCACATGGCGAAGCTATATTTAAACGGGATGGCTCTTTTGTCAATCTTTTTATTTCCATTGGAGAATGTAGTTCCTTATTGACATTGTTGTAAATAAAGCGAGGTAAAACTATGAGAATAACTGCTTTTCTTTTAAATCTTATATTCGGGATCAGCATGCTGAACATTCCACTCGGACAAGATATTGAAAAGAACGAGAATACTGAAATCGCAGGCACGATAAACGAATTTATGTCTGATTGTTTTGAAAGAGGATTATTCAACGGCTGCGTAATGGTCACTAAGGAGAATGAAATTGTCTATGAAAAAGCATTTGGTTATTCGGATATTTTTAATCGCATTCCTTTGAATATTGATTCGAAGTTTGATATCGGCTCGATTACAAAATCATTCACTGCCATGGCTGTTATGATTCTAGAAGAGGAAGGCAAACTTTGCTATAGCGATACTCTTTCCAAATTCTTCCCCGAATTCCCGGACTACGCTAATAAAATTACTATACATCATCTTTTGTGTCATCAGTCCGGCATCCCGGATTACGCAAACGAACTGGCAATGACCGAAAAAGATTTAACACCGGAAACGATTATTAAAAGACTTGCAAGCGAAGAGTTGAATTTCTATCCGGGAACTAACTCAATGTATTCCAACAGCGGTTATTTTTTACTCGGACAAATAATAGAAAAAGTTACCGGAGTATCCTACGGCGAATATATTACCGAGAAAATATTTAAACCGCTCGGGATGATTAATAGTATCGTGTATGACAAAAAAGAAATTCAAATTGCGGACAAATGTATTGGCATTAATTTTCCTATGCCGGAAGAAAATCATGTAACATTTTCAGGCGACGGCGGAATATATACAACCGTTAATGATTTATCCAAATGGCATCTCGAGCTTTGCAATCCAACACTGGTTTCGCAACAATCAATGGATAGAGCTACAACTCCGGCTCTGCTAAACAACGGCGAACAAAGCCGCGAAGGTTACGGCTGGCATATTAAGTATAAGAACAATAAAAAAATAATTGAACACGGCGGCGCTTCGCCCGCGGGATATATTTCTTATATTTTTCATCCGGTCTCTTGCGAATATTCGATTACATTATTGACCAACTTTTTTGTCTCGCCAAACTTCGGGATTGTGCTTAACGGACTTATGTCAATATTGGATGGTTCTCCTCCGAAAGAAATTAAAAGTCCTGCGATGTACAGACTGAACAAATATATTTTAGAAAATGGAAACGAATATTTAAAAACGATCTTTGATGACTTTAATTCCGATACTTTGAAATACACTCCGTTTGATGAACTGGGGTTTATTCAACTGAGTAGTTTTTATAAAAACAGGAAACACTTTGAAGCAGCAACAGCTATACTTAATATTTACTCGGAAGAGTTTCCGGGCTCATTAATTCCACTTGAAGAACTTGTTGATATCTCCAAATTAACAGGGGACGTTTTATTAAATGCGACCGAAAAAAGATTGAAGGATTTAAAAGATGAATTGGACAAACATGATAAGGTTGAAATAGAATTATTAAATCCCAAAACAGCAGATTACGAAATGTCATTGGTTGTTCGATGTGGTCCCGGTAGTGAATACGAAATTATTTCGGCAATAAAACCGGGAGAAGCTTATGTGGTTATCGGTCGCTCATTGGACGGTGAATGGCTCAAATTAAAAGGAGATGGATGGTTATTCAATAGACAGGGACGAATGTCTGCCGAACAATGTAATTCTTTACCATTTTTAAGATTCAATAAAGAATAACCTCATTCATCGGTGCATTTAGTAATTCACAGGATATTTCTAATCAATAACCGAATCCATAAGTCAAAAAGACATGAGATTTGAAACAAATTCACATCTTCAATCCTAATTCCGAATTGTAACTCACTTGGCGAAGATATATCTAAACAGGTTAATTATGAAGAAGATTAAAATAATATTTATTTGCATCGTGTTATTATCAAGCAATTCTGTTTGCCGGGCAATAACATTTATCGATTCACTTCAGCACGGAAAATACAGTGTTGGTTTTAAATTTGAGAATCGATTTGATTACTCCCGTAGTTTTGGAATTCCTTATTCCGGAAAGAATGAAAGTGATTTCAGACCGGTCGATATATTTACGTGGTACCCGTCAGAAGATAAGTTCACCCGAAGAATGACATTTCTAGATTACCTAAAATATTCCGGCATTAAAACTAACACCGATGAAAAATTAAATTCATTGATTAATCCTGTTCCGATTATACAGGTGATCAAAGAGGAATCATTAAATACGACTCTCAATTTTAAAACTCATGCATCGATAAACGTCAAACCGGCGGAAGGATCATTTCCCCTAATAATTTTCGGTCAGGGTTTATATTTTGAAAATCCTGCTGCCCATTTTGCATTATGCGAATTACTGGCAAGTCACGGATTTGTCGTAATATCTACTTCACTAAGAGGAACAAATTCAGAAGTTGTTCAGTTGACCCTTTCCGACCTTGAATCCGCAATACGAGATCTCGAATTTTTAATCTCATATGCAATGAGCATCCCGCAAGTCGATCAGTCTAAAATAGGATTAATAGGATTCGATATGGGCGGAATGGCAGTGCAAATTTTGCAAATGAGAAATATAAATATAGATGCGGTCTTAACATTGGATGCCGGGATAATATTCGAGCATTTTTCCGGGTTACCGAAAAGTTCTCCCTCATTCGAAATTGAAAAACTTACCGTGCCATGGATGCTCATAACACAAGCGCAATTCATAAACCCGTATAGGCAATACTTGAATCAATCTTTATGGGAACTGGCAAAATATTCCGATCGTTATTTTGTACTGCTCGATAAAATCGAACATGTTAATTTCACTTCTTATAGTTTATTTAATATTGGCAAAGGGCTAACTAATTACTGGGCGCCGGGTGCATTGCCCGACCCACATGCCTATCGAGATATTTGTGATTATTCACTTAATTTTTTTAACGCAACTCTACTTAACGATTACGATGCATTGGAATTTATAAAAAAAGAAATCCCTTATTCAAACGATTTACAAAAAAGTATAACAGTCGAAATAAAACACAGAATTGAGTCTCCGCCAACCGTCGATTATCTGCTTCAATCAACGAACGGAAATAATTTACACTGTATGATTGATAGAGCAAAAAAGTATGCCGAACAAAATCCGGATTGGAAAAAACTTGACGAGAACCAATTGAACTTTCTCGGTTACAGGTTTATAACCGCCGGCGATTATAATTCGGCAAAAGATATTTTTGAACTGAATGTCTTTCTTTATCCCGAATCATTTAATGTGTATGATAGTATGGGCGAGATATGCATGTTGCTCGAAAGAAAAAGCGAGGCAATAAAATATTACGAAAAATCCCTGGAGCTTAATCCGGAGAATACAAATGCCGTTGAAATGTTGAAGCAATTAAAATGATGTTTCTATTAACGAAGAAAGACTTATAAATAATTGTTTGATTCAAAGGAGAGTAGCGATATGTTCATATTCAGGATCTCAATTTTAATTTTTAGCCTAATATTTACTCTAGATATCTGGGCGCAAAGTAAAAGCAATCTATTAGAAGAGTTCTTTAATTTTTACAATGAAAACGGAATGTTTAACGGGGTAGTGCTTGCAGCTGAAGATGGCGAAATAATTTTTAATAAAGTCTTTGGTTTCGCAGATTTCGAGAATAAAATACCATTCGATTCATCTTCCGTTTTTGCAATAGGTTCAATTACAAAACCATATACTGCAACAGCAATAATGATGTTAAAAGAAAAAGGATTACTTTCTTATGATGATAAGTTAACTAAGTATTTCCCGGAACTAACTGCCGATGCAACGGCAATCACTTTAAGAAATCTTCTCACACATACTTCGGGGATTCCCGATTTCCGCAGCAATAAATTTACCGTATATAAATTGCCCTTAATAACAAATAAAATAGTGTTAGATACATTAGAAAATAATTTTAATTTGGAATTTAAACCGGGAGAAAAATATAGTTATAGTAATAGCAATTATTTCTTACTGGCAATGATTATAGAGAAAATTTCGGGAATGTCGTATCGAGAATTCATCGAGGACAGAATATTTAAACCTGCCGGAATGAAAAGCTCTTATGTTCAGGATGAATTCACTGATTCTTTACCTAACCGGGTAAATGCATACTCATACTATTGGAATAAGACTGATTATGATTTACAGGATAGGGCTATCGGGCATGGAAATATTTATTCCACCGTATATGATCAGTATCTTTTTGATCAGGCATTATATACTGAAATTTTGGTCAAGCAGGAAACTCTGAAAGAAGCTTTCGATTTTTCGCTTTATCAGGAAAATATAAATGGTTATAGATACGGCTTAGGTTGGAGGATTATGGGTGATAAGGAAGGAAGAGGAATAGTGGCTCACAGAGGAGCCATCGGGGGATTTAAAAGTCTGCTATGGAGAGATATAAAAAACAAAAACACTCTCGTAATTCTATCGAATAATTGGTGGTTGGTTGAAATACCTGAAATAATTTCCGGTGCACAGAATATTATGGAAAATAAAAACTATTTGCCGGCTAAGGTTTCAATTCAAGCCTTGTTTTTGGATAATTGGTATATTCATGGTTTTGATGCGGCGATGAATAAAATGAGAAAGGTTATTACTAATAACCCGCTTAATTATGATTACTCCGAACAATTGATAAATGATTTGGGTTACTTCTTCTTATATCGAAATGAATGCAATCATGCAAAATTGATTATTGAATTTGCATTAGATCAATTTCCGCAGTCAGCCAATTTATGGGATAGCCTGGGTGAAATGAATTCCGCTCTTAAGAATACCGGCGAAGCAATTAAATGCTACGCAAAATCACTGGAGCTTGACCCGACCAACAAAAACGCGAAAGAAAGAATTACCAAACTAAAAATGGAATGATGGAGTAGTTAATAATGAAAAAACCGGTATCAATTTTAATCATGTTAGTAATAAATACAATACTTATTTATAGTCAGACTAAAATTAAGGATATTTTAGATCTTAAAGGCAGTTACATTGGTCAAAATCCCCCCGGAAGTACTCCGGAAGTTTTCGCACCGGGAATTGTCTCAACACCGGATTATTTGGAAATCGGCTGTACCTGGTCTCCCGATGGAAAAGAATTTTATTTTGTACGACAAACCGACATCGGTGGGTTACTCCTTTGCTCAAGTTGTGAAGAAAGCGGCTGGACTCAACCAAAAGAGATTGAACATTTTAATAAATATCCCGGGTACGAACCATTTATTACAACCGATGGTACAAAATTTTTTTATACGAGATTTATCCCGCCGCCGGAGTACGATAATTTACCCGACGACATATCCGAACAGGTAAAGCAATCAAGAATGATAAATATCTGGGTAATGGAAAAGGAAGGATTGAATTTCAACGAACCCGAATTTTGTATCCCGGGAATGTTTTGTTCAGTTGCAGCTAACGGAAATATTTATACTACCGATGTTGTCGATAAACCAGACCGTATATGCAGATACATTTTGAAAAATGGAAAATACGGGAAGAAAGAATATTTATCTGGCGGAGTGAACTCTCCAATACCCGGCGCACACCCATGCATTGCACCTGATGAAAGTTTTATAATTTTCGATTCCAAAAGAAAAGAAAATCTCGAAGACGCCGACCTATATGTTTGTTTCAAAAATGATGACGGTAATTGGAGCGAAGCATATAACCTTGGTGATTCAATAAATACAAAATGGAATGACATCTGTCCTTCTTTGTCTCCCGATGGAAAATATCTTTTCTATATGTCGAAAGCGGATATATACTGGGTATCAGCTGAAATAATTGAGAAACTAAAACCGGGTGAATTAAAATGAAATATTTACTTTTACATATTTATCTTTGTGCTTTGATGGCAACAAATATTTACACACAGCAAAACACTACGAATAAAATTTCCTGTGAATATTTCACAAAAAAGCATGAGATGATATCTGAAGTTTTTTTACCGGGAATAATTTCAACCGACCAATTTGAATTCGGAATTACATTTTCGCCCGACGGAAAAGAAATTTATTTTACGCGACGTCCCGATTATGAAGGCTCCGAAAATCGAATTTACTATACAAAATTTATTAATGATAAATGGACTGTACCGAAAGCCGCTTCTTTTTCGGAAAGTTGTTTTGAGTTTCTGCCTGTTATTTCACCGGATGGCAAAAAAATATTTTTCTATTCCGAACGTGAAGGAGCGAATAAAAATAATTTCGACGGCGATTTATGGTACTGTGATAAAACTTCCGATGGATGGTCGGATGCAAATTTTTTTGAACATCCATCCAATAGAAAATTCATAATGAAAATTTCCGTTTCGAAGAACGGCAATATTTACTTTGCAGGTTTATTCAATAAGAAAAGAGGAATTTTCGTATCATCATTCATCAATGGAAAATATACTGAGCCTATTCCTCTGCCTGAATTTATAAATGAACTCGCCCCTGCTCATCCGTTCGTCTCCCCGGATGAAAGCTATCTTATTTTTGATGCTCAAATTACCGGCAGAGGCAAGTCCGAATTATTCATTTGCTTTCGTCAGGCAAATGAATCGTGGACGAAACCAATTAATATGGGACCCGAAATCAACAAAACAAAAACCGAGTTCGCAGCAGTCGTTTCCCCTGACGGTAATTATTTATTCTTCCACAGGAGAGCAAGTAACAACGGAGATATTTATTGGGTCTCAACAAACATTATTTATGAACTTAAACCCGGTGATTTAAAATGAAAAATTTTCTTTTGATTTCCTTTCTTAATTTTTTGCTGATAATAAATATTTATGCACAGCAAAATTTAACCAAAGAACTTTCGGGACCTTATCTCGGTCAACAGCCTCCCGGGCTAATTCCAGTACTATTCGCCCCACAAATTATCTCAACCGAAAAAGGATGGGAAGCAGCTATTTCATTCTCATCTGATTTGAATGAGCTTTTTTTTACTTACCGCTCATCAATTGAAGGAACCGAAAATAGAATTATGCATATGATGATTGTAGATAATTTATGGACAGAACCAAAGCTTGCCTCCTTCGCAAAGGATTTAATTGAGTACGAAGCCTTTATCACGCCCGATGATAAAAAAGTTATTTTTAAATCACAGAGACCAACTCCCGACAATTCGAAAGGCGGAATATGGTATTCGGAAAGACAAGATACTGGTTGGAGTATGGCAAAATATCTTCTCGGTCCAATTAATTCCGGGTGGGCTATGTCGGTTACTTCTACATTGAATGGGATACTTTACTTTACTGGAAATTATGATTCCGGATATGGAATCTATCGATCTCAATTTGTAAATGGAGAATATACAAAACCCGAATTTCTACCGAAAGAAATTAACAAGAGCAAATATTTCGGCGCTTCTCATCCATTCATCGCTACTGATGAAAGCTATTTAATATTCGATGCCGGTGCAACAAAGAATTCCGAATTGTACATCAGTTTTAAAAAAAAAGACGGTGATTGGACGGAAGCAGTTCCATTTAATAAATCAGTCAACACCGAAGAATATGAAGGGATAGCAACGGTATCACCCGATGATAAATATTTGTTCTTTCAACGTAACAATGACATTTACTGGGTTTCAATAGATGTCATCTACGAAATTAAACCGGATGATCTAAAATGAGGAATTTACTTTTGTTCTTGTTGCTTACTGCTTCGCTTATAACAAAAACTCATGCACAGCAGAATGTTACGGCAGAACTTTCCGGACCTTATTTTGGTCAGCCGCCGGGCAATATACCTGAACTTTTCTCACCGGAAATTTTATTAAAAGAAAAACAGGCTCATTCGACTGTCGTATTTTCGGAAAATGGGGCTGAAGCTTACTGGTGTCATAACGGTATTTGGTTTTCGAAAATTGAAAATGGTAAATGGACTGTTCCTAAAATGCCGCCATTCTCAAAAGATGAATACAGTGACGACGCACCGTTTATATCTCCCCACGGCAAACAACTGCTTTTCGCTTCCAAGCGACCGATAAATCCATCCGACACAAGCAGGAAAGAAAATATTTGGGTGGTTGATATTTTAAATAATGGATGGTCGGAGGCTCGTCCATTACCTCCAATCATTAATAATGCGTTTCAGCATTGGCAAATGTCGGTTGATAATAAGGGCACAATATATTTTTCTCACAGAGCCGTAGATGATGATAACAATATCTATTACAGTAAATATATAAATGGAGAGTATCGAGAGCCCGAAAAAATGAGTTCGATGATTAATTCAGAAGCTGATGAAGGAAATCCTTTTATTAGTCCCGATGGTAGTTACATAATTTTTTCAAGAAGGCAAGATAGGAAACCGGTTGACGGCGGCTTGTTTATTAGTTATAAATTGAAAGATGGTTTATGGACGGAAGCAGTATCATTGAAAAAATACATCGATTATAAATACGGAGGGAATTGTGCATTCGTAAGCCGCGACGGTAACTATTTATTTTTCCTGGACATTTTTGAGGGCAAGTATCAACGCTATTGGATTTCAGCAGACTTCATTGAAGAACTAAGACCAAAGGAATAACAGTTTCAAATTATATAAGGATTTTAAAATGAAGAATTCGCTATTAACAATCCTATCATTAATCATCATTGCTTCGAACATTTTCTCTCAACAAAATAATTCTAAAAATCTTTCCGGTCCTTACCTCGGTCAGCAACTACAGGGGAGCACCCCTGAAATATTTGCCGAGGGTATTTTAGCCAAACGGTATGATAGTTTTCACAGTACTATTGCATTTACTTCTGCCGGGGATGAATGCTATTGGCAAAGTGATTTGAGTAGTAACGAGTTCACAATTTCTTGGGCTCGAATTGAGAACGGGAAATGGACAGAGCCGGAAATAGCTCCATTCGCAAAAATTGAATACCGCGACGATTGCCCGTTCATTTCGCCCGACGGCAAAAAGCTGTTCTTTATTTCACGTCGCCCGCTCAGTAAAGGTGAGAAAGCCGGTAAAGAAAACATCTGGTTTATGGATAGAATGGAAAGCGGTTGGAGTGAGCCGCAGCCCCTGCCTTCAAACATAAATGATATGTCCCGCATTCATTGGCAGGTATCAGTCGATAATGAAGGCAACTTGTATTTCAGCATTCATCAAAACGAATCGAGAGGCAGGCGGGGAGATATCTACTGCTCCAAACTTGTGAATGGGAACTATATCGATCCCGAAAAATTGGATGAGGTAATTAATTCGCCGGATTATGAGTTCTCGCCATTCATATCGCCTGATGGTTCGTATCTCCTTTTTTCACGAGAGACATACGGAAACGGGAGATGCCGAATCTATATCAGCTTTAAAACCAAAACAGGTAAATGGACAGAGCCCATCAATTTATATGAGAGTTACGGTATTAAGGGAATATGCCCGGCAGTAACTAAGGATAACAAATATCTTTTCTATCTTGATTATATTAACTCCCACTCACAACCTTTTTGGACGGACACGAAATTTATTGATGAACTAAGACCAAATAAATAATATCTTCTACTTATAAAAGGATTTTAAAATGAAGGGAATATTATTAACAATTCTTTCACTAATCATCATCACTTCAAATATTTTCTCTCAACAAAGTAATTCTAATAAAATTACCGGACCATATCTCGGTCAATCACCGCCGGGGAATACACCCGAACTTTTTGCACCCGGAATAATTTCCCATCCCGATTACTTTGAACATAGTGCTGCCGTGTTTTCTCCCGACGGGAATGAAGTTTACTGGGCTGCCAAGCGGAATGGTGATAGACTTTTTAAAATTTATTTTATGAAACTGATCGACGGCAAATGGACAGAAAAACATGTTGCACCATTTTGCAATGAAACAACAAACTACGGCACTCCTGTTTTTTCGGTTGACGGCAAAAAGCTTTTTTTTACTTTGGGTGATGATATTTGGTTTGTTGAAAGACAGGGCGATGGTTGGGGTAAAGCCAAACGATTATCTTCCGAAATTAATTCAGCAGCATCAGAAAAAATAGGCAGTATTACGAATAATGGTTCAATTTACTTTATTAGAGTCCCTGAATTTGAAGTTTTTGTTTCAAAATTTGTTAATGGCAGCTATGCTGAACCGATTAAACTTGATAAAACTATCAATTTTGATAATTCAAGAAAAATGGCTGTATATGTAGCTCCAGACGAAAGTTATATGATTCTCGAAGTTTCAAAAGATCCTGCGACTTGTGAGTTATTTATAAGTTGTAAACAAAGTAATGGTTCCTGGTCGAAATGCAAAAAACTTCCAATAAAATGGGGAAGGTTCCCTTTCATTTCGCCGGACGGTAAGTATTTATTCTTTATGACCCGCGAAGGCATTTATTGGGTCTCAGCGAAAATCATCGATGAATTGAGACAAAGATAAAATCAAAATAATTTGGAATAACAAATGAAATCAACAAAGTTCTATATCTGGTTAATCCCCATTATGCTTATCACAAGCTGTTTTGGACAGGGTGGTAAAAATAATTCTCCGGATAATATAGCTAAGGAAATACCCCTTGAAAACTTCTTTAAAAAACCTCAACAGTCCGGCTATTTGCTATCGCCGGATGGAAAAAATTATATATATACAGCGCCCGTTAACGGAATCAACAATATTTTTATGCGGGAAATTGAAAAGACCGAACCCATCCAATTAACTAATTTTGCAGATAGGGATATTAAAAATTCTTATTGGGGAAATAACAATATTGTTTTATTCAGACAGGATACGGAAGGAGATGAAAACTATAAGCTCTATAGTCTTGATATCTCATCCAAAAAGATTAATTGCCTAACGGATTTTGAAAATTCAAATGCTTCCATAATTGACTTATATGCCAAAGACCCCGATGAAATTATTATTGGATTGAACAAGAGAGATCCCGAATGCTTAGATGTATATCGTTTAAACATCTTGACAGGTGAGCTTCGAATGATAGAACAAAACCCGGGTAACGTTCGAAGCTGGATGGTGGATAATAACGGCGTTGTACGAATTGCATATGCAGAAGATGTATTCTATAGAAAAGATGAAAAAAGCGAATTCAAAAAACTAATTGGTAGTGAAGGAGAAGATGATACTTTTACTATACATTATTTTACACCGGACAACAAAAATGTTTATGCCTATTCGAATATTGGAAGGGATAAAATTGCGATTGTTGAGTATGATCTCGATGCTAACAAAGAAGTTCATGTTCTATTTGAAGACCCGACATACGATACGTTTGGAGACGATGAGAGAGATTATTTTGAGTATTCGGCGATCAAACAAAAACTCATTTATGCGTTATATACTGCCGAAAAGAGAACATTCTATTTTTTTGATGACGAATTGAATGAAATATACAACAATCTAAAAAAGAAAATTGGAAGTTATGAAATCCAGTTTACATCAATTTCTAATGATTTCAATAAAATAATGTTCTATGCATATAGTGATAGATTAGATGGCACAACTTACCTTTATAACTACGCAAATGACGAACTGCAACTCATAAGCAAAGCTACTCCATGGCTGAATGAAAATGAGTTGGCTGAGATGAAACCGATAAAATTTACTGCGAGAGATGGCTTGACAATTCATGGTTATCTCACCGTTCCAAAAGGTGGAGAAGCGAAAAATCTATCGGTTATAGTTAATCCGCATGCCGGTCCGCAATGGAGGAATTCATGGGGATTTAATGAATTTGCACAATTTTTTGCAAACAGGGGATATGCTGTATTGCAGATTAATTTTAGAGGATCGGAAGGCTATGGAAAGAAATTTATGCAAGCGGGATTTAATCAATGGGGACGTAAAATGCAAGATGATATTACAGATGGAGTTAATTGGTTAATTGAACAGGGTGTTGCAGACAAAAACCGAATTGCAATTTTTGGTTGGAGTTTTGGTGGTTATGCGGCTTTAGCCGGTATTACTTTCACCCCGGATTTGTACGCATGTGGAATTGATTTCTGGGGTATTTCAAATTACTTCACATTTTATAATAATTTCCCACCCCAGTGGAAAAATTATATGGGAGAGATTAACAGACGTTGGGGAAACGCAGTTGCGGATAGCCTTCTAATGCATCAAGTTTCCCCGGTATTTCACGTCGAAAATATAAAAGCACCTGTATTCATCGGACAATCGGTTAACGATAGAAGAGTTGTTTATCAACATTCGGAGCAAATGGTAGAGGAACTGAAAAAGTACAACAAAGAATACGAATACGTTTTGGTAGAGGGCGAAGGTCATGCACTTACCAATGAGAAAAAAATAATTGATTTGATGAAAAGAGTTGAGGCGTTTTTAAACAAACACATGAAGGAATAACATAATTTCGCGTAGCTGAAAGTATGTTTTTTACCACCGGGATAAATAAATTATAAGTAACCTTAGTTCAATATAATTGTCTAAATGCAAAAGGATAAGGACAATTAATATGAAAAATTTTTTTCTAGTACTGACTGTTATTGTACTGCATAGTATTTTTGTTTACAGCCAAACTGCTTCTTCCGATCATCAAGGCTTAAAGCTTCGTCTATCATATACCAAAGAGATAAGCCAAGTCCCATTTAATGCAAGAGTAATTGTGGGATTTCAAAAGGATCTCAAGAAAAATGTTTCTTTCCCCAATATTTTTAAACCTCAGCCTACATTTGCATGGGATATAGAAAATTGGATACCTGGAGAGTCAATTCTGTTTGAAGGCAGCAACGCAACAAGCTGGATGGGAAATCTTGACTCGCTCGACGGCTGGTATATTGTTCAGTGCCAATTGGTTAAAAATAAAAAATCCAGACCGAACGCTGAAGGGACATTTCAGCCGAAAAGTGTAGCCGTTACAAATAAGAACATCATCTTTATCGACCGTGGAAAGATGTGCATGCCTGTGGATTTGCTGTTTACTACAGTTCCGAATCTTCCCAAATTCAAGGAAACTGAATTTATTAAACATATCAACATTGAAAGTAAATTGATGTCGGATTTTTACGGTGAAAAAGATTCAATTACAGCAGCGGTAATTTTACCCCCGGGTTATTTTACGGAGCCCGAAAAGTTATATGCTACTGTCTATGTTTTGGGCGGATGGGGTTCCTCACCGTATTATGGACTTAGTTTCCAGCAAAAAAGATATGGTATGACGGGATTCGGCGATGAGAAAATATTTGTTTTTGTAAATCATGAATGCAGGACCGGCTACCATAATTTCTGCAGTTCCGAGACAAATGGTCCGAGAGAGGAAACCTTTCTTCATGAATTAATTCCATGTGTCGAAAAAGAATATAGAGTTTATAAAAATCCGGAAACAAGATTTTTAATGGGACAATCTTCGGGTGCATGGGCAAGTTTGTGGATGCTTATTAACTATCCAGGACAATTTGGCGGGGCTTACGTTTCTTCGCCCGATCCGGTTGACTTTACCGAATTTGTAGGAACCAATATATATGAGAAAAACGCAAATTTGTATTTTGATTCAAAAGGAGAGCTAAAAAGATTTAATAATTTTAAGATTAATCCTGAGGATTCGTCAGACTTGGGATTATCGATTAAAGATTTCGTAGCTATTGACCGAATAGCGGGTTGGGGTGAACAAATGTATTCATTCAATGCTACCTTTAGTAATAAAGATTTGAATGGAGAGCCCCAACATCTTTTTGACTGGAGTACAGGTGCAATTGACAATGCCGTTGCGGATTCCTGGAAAAAATTTGATATGAGCATTTTCATATCAGAACTTAGTTTAACCATCAAGCAACTTTTGAATTCCAAGATACATATTTATGTGGCTGACGACGACAGTTTTGGATTAAATGTACCGGTAAAAGTTTTCAAAGAAAAATTAAATAAATCAGGTATCGATGCCGAAATAATTATTTTTCCGAAAGGCGGCCACGATGTATGGACAGACGAGCTCCGCAAAAATATTTATGATGATATGGATCGAAAAATTCGGGATTCAACTAAATAATGCTGAATAGGCAATTATGTAATAAAAATATTTTTTATGATCCTTGCACTTGTTTCCAAATTGACGCCTTGTTTATTCTATTAACATAATTAATCGTAAGCAACAAAAGATTCTTTCGTTGGACAAAAACTCATGGGATAAATCCAAAGTTTCTCGCCTCGTGTAATGCCATCGGAACATTTTGAGTTTCGATTAACATTTTCTCCTGATAGGAAAGAGATTTATTTAACAATGAGGACAGATAATGAAGGATCGGAAGACTGAATTTATCTTTCAAGAATTACTAATGAACAGTAGACAACTCCCATAAGTACACTTTTATCACAAAATCAATAATCGGAGAGATATATGAAAAGACAAATATTAATAATATTCGCTATCATCATACTTCTTAATACAGCAGCTTTATCGCAAGATATCTTTAATGCCGTGAAGAATAACGATTTGAGCAAATTAAAAGACATTGTTGAAAATGATTTAACGAAAATCAATTCCGAAGATGAAAATGAAAGAACTCCTTTACATTGGGCGGCGCGCGGAGTTTATTATGAAATAATGCGATATTTAGTTGCGAAAGGAGCGGATGTCAATGCACGGGACAATAACAACATCACCGCACTGATAAGTGTGGTTTCTAGAAATAATTTAGAAGCGGCAACATTACTTCTCGATAACGGTGCAAAAATTCAAGAGGAGGATAACCTGCGAAAAGCTCCTATTTTTTATGCTATCGGAAGTGAATCCCAAAAGATGATGGAACTGTTAATTAAAAGAGGCGCATATTTGGAGCCAGTTAATAATTATAAAAGAACCCCGCTATTAATGACATGCCGCGAAACAGGCGCTCTTCAAATTGTAAAATTATTGGTTGAAAGCGGTGCGAATATAAATGCAAAGGACATATTCGGCGATACACCATTAACACTTACTGCCTGGCGCGGATTTGAAGACATAGTAAATTATTTACTGGATAATAATGCGGAGTTTACAACTGAAGGAAACGAAGGGATAAAGTTGTTGAGCTTTGCTGTTGATAAACGACTGTGGAAATTATATAATCAAATGATAGATAAAGGCGGCGATGCATTTTTAAAAATATTATATGAGCTTCCCGTATTATATTTGGCTGCTTCAGGCGGTTCGATAGAAATAGTTAATGATCTTATCAGCAGGAAAATACCGGTTAACGGAATAGATGAATACGGATGGACTCCGTTACATTATGCATCATATTTTGGAAGAGCTGAAGTTGTCAAACTGTTGATTGCAAAAGGAGCGGATGTAAATCCTAAAACACCGCTTGGTGAATCACCTCTTTATCTTGCCAGATCAGAAATTAAAACAGATGTTGCCGATATACTTCTCACTGCCGGTTCCGACCTTCATTTTCCAGGTTCAACCAATTTATCCGGTAAATATTTCGGACAAAAACTCACATCGGATTCACTTGAATTATTTGCGCCTGGCATTGCTTCGCGACTTAAGGGCGGGCACAGCAATATAGCCTTTTCGCCGGAAGGTAACGAAGCCGTTTGGACAGAGTGGTATCTCAATGATGTTGGTTATGCGGACGGTTGTAAAATTTGGCATTCCAAAATTGAAAACGGATTTTGGTCTATTCCACGAATAATTGTTGCTAAGGGCGATACTCCATTTTACTCTGTCGATGGTGAAAGACTTTACTTTGTTACTGTTCGACCCGTCCCCCCGACTAATGACAGCGCTAAAGCGATCTGGTATTTCGAAAAGAGCGATACTTCATTTTCAATTCCCAAATATCTCAACTTTGATTTGGCAGACAACGGACTATACTGGCAATTTTCATTTGATAAAAACAATGATATTTATTTTAGCGGTGATGGAGGATTTTTTAGATCAATAAATAAAAACGGCGAATACATGCAGAAAGAAAGTCTGGATGAAGTTTTGCATCCCGATATTAAAGGGATGGGACCATTTATATCGCCGGACGAAAGTTATATAATCTTCAGCTCCATGGATTATCCGGATTCCTTTGGCAGTATGGATCTGTACATCAGTTTTAAGAAATCCGACGGAAAATGGTCGAAGCCGATAAATATGGGACCAAAAATAAATTCGCCGGAACAGGAACTTCTGCCAATGGTTTCTAACGACGGCAAATATCTTTTTTTGAGAGCAAAGAGAAATAATGTAGCCGGGATATATTGGATAAATGCAAACATTATTGGAGAGTTGAAGTCTAACCTACAAGACTAACATTTACAGATGGAGCAAACTATGCTTAAAAATTACCTGCGAATTGTAATTAGAAAAATGAAGCGTCAAAAAATTTATTCGCTCATAAACATATTCGGGTTGGCAATCGGTATAGCGGGAGCTATCTTTATTTCAATGTGGATTCGCGATGAAATAAATTATGATTGTTTTCATAAAAATGCCGATCGCATTTATCGTACATACCAGGTTTTTCATTATGGCGATCGTCATTTAGAGCAAACCCAGACACCTGGGATATTCGCCACCAAAGTTAAAGAAGAATGCCCGGAAGTCGAACTTGTTACACGCTTACGAATTTACTTGGGCGAAAATATAGTAGCGATTAAAGATCGACAATTCAACGAACATGGATTGGGAATTGCCGATGAGTCTTTTTTCCGTTTTTTTTCATTTCCGCTTATAACTGGAGATCCGGCTAATGTTCTGTCCAAACCTAATACTGTGGCCATTTCGCAAAAAACAGCAAAAAAATATTTCGGCAACTTGAATCCGGTGGGCAAGGTATTAACAATTTTTAATAAAGATTATGCAATTTCAGGTGTATTTAAAGATATGCCGAATCAATCGCATTTTCATGCCGATGTACTTATGTCGTTCGCCTCTTTTGAACGATACCAAAAACCTGCATGGGGATTAAATGTTTTTAAAACGTACATTTTACTTAAAGAAGGCTGTACTGCAAAGGAGCTGGAAGTAAAGCTAAAGCAGATAGTTAAAAACAATATGTTCGACTCATCTGAAAAGTATGAATCGGTTATTGCTAAAGGAGATTACACAAAATTTCTTTTGCAGCCTCTTACGGATATACATCTCAATTCAGATCTATTGTGGGAATTTGAAGCAAACGGTAATGGTACTTATGTCAAATTCTTCACTATCATCGCGGCTTTTATTTTATTGATCGCGATAATTAATTACATAAATCTTTCTACTGCGCGCTCCACTGAGCGTGCGAGAGAAATAGGCATTCGCAAAACGATGGGGTCCACCCGCATGCCATTAATCAGGCAGTTTTTAGCTGAGTCCATAATTATGAGTTTAATGTCCTTTGTGCTTGCTTTAGGTTTCCTACATATATTCATTTCATCTTTTCGAAATCTCGTAGGAAAACCATGGTTAACTATTCCTTATTTGGACAATCCCTTTTTACTTTTACCAATGATTGTACTTGCTATAATTATTGGTATCATAGCAGGAATATATCCGGCATTTGTCCTGTCTTCATTCAAACCAGCTAATATTGTAACAGGGAAAATTAATCAAAATGTGAAGGGCTCTGCCTTACGGAACGGTTTAGTACTGGTTCAATTTGTTATTTCCATAATCTTATTGATTATGACTTTGGTTGTTCAAAAGCAAATGAATTTTATCCAGGATAGAGATCTTGGTTACAATGAGGAACATGTTGTGGTAATAAACACTTACGGGAACTTGACACCAAAACTGCCTATCATAAAAGAGGAACTTCTACACAATTCATCAGTTTTATCAGCGACAGCTTCATCAAGCGTTCCAGGTGAATCATTCGACAATATAGGCATGGGGCTTGAAGGTTCAAATTCTTCCCATGGTACTAATTTATATATTGCAGATGCCGACTTTCTGACGACTATGCAAATGGAAATTAGTGAAGGTCGCTATTTCGAAGATAATATCTCCTCAGACGGACAAGCTGTTATTCTCAACGAAAGTATGGTGAAGCTTTTAAATGTTAACAATCTACTTGACAAAAGAATGATGATTTGGGCCGGTAGTGAAGGGCAAGAACCTTTTCGAATAATCGGCATTGTAAAAGACTTTCATTATGAATCGCTACACGAACTAGTAAAACCAATGGTTATCGTTAAGTTGAACGGGACAATACCCTGGTCGGAATCATACTTGTCTATTCGAGTACAAACCGGAAATATAGTAGAAACAATAAAATATATAAGTGATACTTGGGAAAAAATAGTACCCGGCACTCCATTCGAGTACTCGTTTCTGGATTCAATTTATAATGCACAGTATCAAAATGAAAAACGTACCGGAAAGGTGTTTGTTCTATTTACAGGATTTATGATTTTTGTAGCATGCCTGGGATTGTTGGGCATGGCTTCTTTTGTCGTCGAAAAACGAACTAAAGAAATTGCAATCAGAAAAGTTATGGGTGCTTCAATAAACCGTATTGTATTAATGTTGACAGGCGATTTCATCAGATGGTCGGTATTTGCTAATCTTATCGCATGGCCTATTGCTTATTATCTTGTGGCTCAATGGCTAACGCAATTTGCTTATCGCTCGGATATCGGTATTCTACCGTTTACTTTTGCCACACTTTTAATTTTATTATTGACCTGCCTTACAATAGTTTATCATGCGTACAAAGCTGCGTTTACAAATCCTGTGAATAGTCTTCACTATGAATAGAGTTTTTTAATTTGAAATGAGTGTATTTACAGAAACTTTGAATTGTGAGAATAATTGGAAAACACAAAACTCACCTTAAGGGAGGAACAATTGAAATTGATAGCAAAAATATTAGCCGGACTATTTATACTAATATATATTTCGGATATTATCTTTACACAGGATAATCAATTAAACAATCCTTACTTTGGAATGAAACTCCTGGGTGGAAATCCAGAAATATTTCCAGAAGAAAAATTCTATTATTTTTTTAATAATGGAACAGAATGTTACTATGCTGAAAAAGGTATTTGGTATTCGAAACTTGAGGATGGGAAATGGACTGAACCCTTGAATACAATGATCGATTATGGGAAATATGCAGATTTCGAAATGAATATTTCGCCTGATGGTGGAAAAATATTTTTTAACTCAATAACCCGACAATTGCCACCGGGTTCGAAGAATACAATTTCGCAAATTTGGATTGCTGAGAGAAAAGAAATTAATTGGACTGAGCCCGCAAATCCGGGTTTTGGCGGGATGTATGTCACTTCCACGTTCGATGGGACTATATATTATACAAACGTTGATGATGCTAAAAATGGCTATATAGTAAATTCAAAATTTAAAAACGGAAAGTATCAGAAAGAAGAAGTTATTCCGGAACCGGTTTTCGATGCATCTCAAAAAGACTTGCATCCTTGCATAGCACCCGATGAAAGCTATCTTATCTTTGATTCAGAAACAAGAAAGATGATTAATAACTGTGCCCTTTTCATCTCATTTAGAAGAAAAGATGATTCATGGACACCACCTATTAACATGGGGAATTATATTAAACAAGAAGGTGCGTCTTTGGCAAAAATTACCCCAGACGGCAAGCTATTGTTTTATCAAGCCCAAAGAGGAATTATGTGGTGGGTTAGTACATCAATTATTGAAGAGTTAAAATCAAACAATAAAAAATGAATCGATAGCGAACAAAACCAAAAATAGTTTTATCATTTTGATTTGTGCCTTTATCTTTTTAGAGTTACTGTTTCAATAAGAGAGAATCACATCACTTTCAAGAAAAAACAGGAAGTTGCCTAAGAAACATTATTCACACGGTTTAATAGGTTTTGTGTATTTCCCGAAGTGGCCGCGCTCTATTAGTCGCGACAAGCGCTTTGGATTGTTTTTCTGAATTAATCCTGATTTGCAGGCTCTCAAATGAGCAACGATTGTAGGTGAGGCTTCGGCTGATCGAGCAAATAAGGCAAACCATTTTATAGTATATAGAAATTTGTGAATTTCTATTCCTCTTGGGCGGGCAATAAACCCGGTGACCTGCACGAACAGGGAGTGAGCTGGAAATCGTGAAAAACCCTTAGAGCAAAAACCCCGTTGCGCAATTAAACAAATTGAGGAGTGCTGAACAAAGGTAGAGATGTAATTTCTCTTTCCCAAATATATTATATCCAAATAATTTCAATGCACATTAAATTCTGAAACAAATTTTTCTATTCTCTCAAACATTACTCCGCACTTTAGTTTTACTTTTACAACATTTAATATCACCGTCTCTGAAAAAAATTATCTAAAAAGATAAGAGGAAAGCATGAAAAACAAAATACAAAGCATACTATTAATCACAGCAGTTATATTACTTACTGCCACATCCATATTTTTTGGTCAGGATAATTTAATCGGCTTTGATTCGGGCAGATGGAATATCGTTAACGGTGAAGTAGTTGAATTTCTCGGAAGAAAAAGTCTGTGTGGAATTGCGACATTGAATGATGTTGAATTTCAGAACGGAATTATTGAAGTGGACATCGCTGCCGTATCCGGCAAGAAATCATATTTCGGTGTTCTTTTCAGAATGCAAAATATGCAGGACTATGAAAGATTATATATCCGCCCGCATCGTTCTATCTTTTACGATGATGCAATTCAGTATCTCGCAGTTTTTAACGGTGTGGATAGCTGGCAGTTTTACAGCGGATCTGGAATCACATCGCCTGCTAAAATTCCCACAGATACTTGGAATCATTTGAAAATAGAAATATCCGGAACTCAGGCCAAAGTTTATTTAAATGATATGGAGAATGCGGTACTCAATATTTCCGAATTAAAACATGGGTTTTCAAAAGGTATGTTAGGTTTAAACGGTCCTGCGGATGGTTCTGCTTATTTTTCGAATTTCACTTTTCGAGCAACAAACGAACTTAATTTTGAATCTGCACCGAAAATAATAAAAATGATAGGAATTATTAAAGACTGGGAAATATCGGATCCTTTAGCAACTATAAACTGCGATCTCGAAAATTACCCTACACAAGACATAATTAGCAGTTTCAAATGGCAGCCTGTAAAAAGTGATGAAACAGGTCTTGTCGATATTTCGAGATATTATGCGAGGCAGTATCGACTGGGTGACTGTATTTACGCACGTACGATATTTGAATCAGATAGAGATACGACACTACTTTTAAATTTCGGATATAGCGATTATGCTACAATATTTTTAAATGGTACTCCTGTCTTTTTCGGCAATTCAGCTTATCAGTCAAGAGATAAATCATTCCTTGGTATAATCGGTTATTTTGATCATTTGTTTTTCCCGGTGAAAAAAGGCAAAAATGAATTAATGATTCTTGTTGCGGAAACATTTGGCGGTTGGGGTTTTATGTTCCGTGATGCAAATGCTATATATGTGGATGAGGTTCTTTCTCCTGGCTGGATTATTAAGGGAGCTCTTACTTCACCAGAATCAATAGTCTTCGATAAAGCAAACAACCTCTGTTATGTGTCATGTTTCTTCAATGAAGGAAAAGAGTATATATCAAAAATTTCATTGGAAGGAAAGATCATCGAGAAGGAGTGGATTACCGGATTAAACATGCCGACCGGAATATGTATTTCCGAAGACAGACTTTATATACTTGATAGAAGAAATCTAAACATTGTTGATATTCACAGCGGTGAGTTGAAAGAAAAAATACCTTTGCATGGATTAATTTATCCGAACGATATTGTTACCGACAAGAAAGGAACATTTTATATTTCGGATTCAAGAAGTAATTCAATATACAAATTCTCGGAAGGCAAGCTAGAAAATTGGTTGAGTAGCAAAGAAATTGGAAACCCAAACGGATTATTATATGACGACGAATATTTATTTGTCGGCGTTGGAATTGATGGAACTGTAAAAAGGATTAATATAAATAGTAAAGGCATATCAACATTTGTTGAATTGGATGCGGGAAGCAATATCGACGGAATAAAAAAATTAGATGAAAACAATTTCCTGATTTCCGATTACAACGGTTTTTTATATAAAATCTCCGGCGACGGTGAAAAGCAATTGTTGATTAACTCAAAGACACCTCAGCAATCAATAGCAAATTTTGAATACATACCCACTAAAAAATTGATCTTAATTCCGACTGTTCTAAGTAATAAAATTTTATCATTCACTGTTCGCTGAAAATCTTTTCGCAATTTAATTTTTATATAACAATACCATTTATAACTTCTGCATAAACTCTAAAAACAATTTATAAAACATATTTGAGCACAAAAATGAAAACTTCATTTCTCTTAATTGCATTACTTAATCTTTGCTCAGTCTTAAAGGCTCAGCAGGCATCTCAATTTATTGAGCATGTTATTCAAGATAATTTTGGTGGCGCATGCACAATCGCTTCGGCAGATTTCGACGGCGACGGCGATCTGGATGTCGTAGCTACAAGTTTTGACAACGGTTATATATCCTGGCTTGAAAACGACGGCAGTCAGAATTTTACCGAACACCGAATAGTAGATAATTTTCATGAGGCTGCTGTTGTTGATGTTGCTTATATCGACAACGATGACGATATAGACGTAATCGCTACTGCACAAGCCGATAACAAAATATCATGGTTCGAAAATGATGGGCACGGTAATTTCACCGAGCATATTATAATTGAAAATTGTACAACTCCCGGGTTTGTTTTTGCAAGAGATCATCGTAGAGGTGTCGACTTTGATATTAACGAAGACGGCTTCACCGATTTTATAGCTACTTGCACTGAACCGGGCGATAAAATCAGCTGGTTCGAAAACGACAGCAATCAAAATTTTACGGAACATATTTTAAAAGAAAACTGGTACTGGGTACGCAGAGCATCTGCTTACGATATCGATCAGGATGGAGACCTGGATATTTTTGCCGGCGGAAAAGCGGGCGATGTTATTTGGTTTGAGAATGACGGTAACGAGAATTTCACCGAGCATGTAATTATTGACAATTGGGGCTGGATAAATGAAGTGCTTGCCGAGGATATAAACAAAGACGGGTTTGTCGATCTCGTTGCAACAACGGTTCAAGTAAATGAGGTAGCCTGGTTTGAAAACGACGGGGCGCAGAATTTCACTAAACATGTTGTTAAGGATAATTATGACGGCGCTTTCGGAATGGTTATTACGGACATTGACGAAGACAACGATTGGGATATTATTGCCACGGCATGGATTGCCGGATTGGGTTCGGTATTCGAAAATGACGGTAATCAAAATTTTACTCAACATATTTTCTGTGATAACGGGAATGAATTTCTTCACATGTTTCTCACAGACATTGATAGCGATTCGGACATTGATATTCTAGGCGCGATTTACGATCAATCATTGCCCGAACTGCGTTGGTGGGAGAATAAGCTAAATTATATTAATGCGGATTTTGATTCTAATTTAAAAACAGGCAACATTCCCTTTGAGGTCAGTTTTACAGATAACTCTGAATCGACAGCTCCAATTACTTCATGGGAATGGGATTTTGATAACGACGGCGTAACTGATTCCCATATTCAAAATCCTCAATGGACTTTTACCGAGCCGGGATATGCAACTGTATCGCTAGCAATAACCAGTCCGGCAGGTAAAAGAAAAATCGTCCAAGAGGATATGATCCATATTTTCAACGGGGAATCATCAATAAAATATTTAAGCGCAGAAAGCTGTGTTCAAGCTGAAGCAACAGATAAATTAAATTTGACGGATAATTTTACAATTGAAGTTTTCATATATCAAAATACCAATTCACTTAGTCTACGCGGCGCAACATTAGTTGATAAAGAGAATTTGAAAATCTATATCCCAAGACTTGGTATTGGCGGTGTAAATAAATCGGCAATTGTTGCTGAATATGTTGATTTATCAGACCAGGTTGTAGTTGTTCAAACGCCCGCCAACAGCGTTGCGCAAAGTATATGGCAACAAATCGCTGTATCATTTAATTACGCCGAAAATAGAATAAGCATCTTTATTAATGGGATCGAACAAGAAATCAGTTACTCCATAGGCAACTCTTTTGATATACCAATCAAGGATAATACGCATAATCCGCTCTTACTAGGGAACGAAACGGAAAAGCAAATGCCGTTTAACGGATTGCTTGATGAATTCAGAATTTGGAGTATTGCGAAATCGGGCGAGCAAATACTTGAATATTTGAACCTCTCCCCCGACCCCAATGCCGCAGGTTTATCGCTTTATTATAACATGAATGAGGGCAATGGATCGACTCTTATTGATTTGACCCCAAACAACAATAACGGAACAATAAATAATTGCGAGTATTGGGAAGGTGTAGATTTAAGCAGTATATCCGACATAAAAGATAATTTCTACAACAACTCCACCATTCTAAAGGATTTTTGGTTGTATCAAAACTATCCAAATCCATTTAATCCTACTACGATAATAGTATATACTATTCCGAAACCGGGCCATGTGAAATTGGTTGTATATGATATTTTAGGAAATGAAATTATGGTTTTAGTCGATAAGGAACACAACCGGGGCAGTTACAAAGTCCAATTTGATGCATCGAAACTTTCATGCGGGGTTTATTTTTATCAGTTCATTGCATGCAATTTTGTTGAAACAAAAAAGATGATTCTTATTGAATAGATACTGGATAAAAACGAACATATCGATTAGAAAGGGCTTCCAAAACCACCACGAGGAATCCCTCTCTCTGCACAATATTTACTAAATTTATTTTAACAGGTTTGTTTACTCAATTTTTAGACACTATTTTTATTCACTCGAAATGTTTCCGACTAGCGTAAAAGAATCATTTTCAGTGTTTGACAAAACTCATCGGTTCTTAAGTTATAGAAATATATTCCAGTTGTAAGTTTTGGAGCGTTAAATTCTACTTCATAATATCCCGGCTCTTTTGTTTCATTCATTAAATTTGCTACTTCGTTTCCAAGGATATCGTAAACTTTGAGTGTTACATTTTCAATTCGCGGGATTTGGAATTTTATAACTGTTGTAGGATTAAACGGATTTGGATAATTCGGATATAAATTATACTTCACCGGTAATTGAGTATTATCTTCAATTAAGATTTCTGTCGGATCAAAAATATTCTCATACCATTTAATTTCATTCGTTCCTTCCTGACCGCTGCCTGCAATCACGTCAACATCACCATCGTTATCCAAATCTGCAGCATGTACAGGCCAGACTCTATTAAAATTATTGTCGATTATAAATTTCGTCCACTCTATCGGATCATTTCCGTCATTTTTCCACCATGCTACTTGATCTCCATCCTGGGCAGATCCGATTACATCTTTGTACCCATCATTATCAAGATCGATCGCAAATGCCACGCAAGTTCTTGCAAAACCGGAACCAATTATTTGTTTTGTCCACGTGATTGGATTATTGCCGTTATTTTTCCACCAGGCAATTTGATTGGCGTACCACCCGGCGCCGAGTATATCAAGCCATCCGTCATTATTAATATCTACTAACTGTATATGATGGGCTCCGCCGAATGAAGAAGATACAATTTTCTTAGTCCATAAATCGGTACCGTCATTTTGCCACAACGAAATTTCATTGTTTAACAAAGACGCACCTAAAATATCATTATCGCCGTCATTATCAACATCACCCGCACAAACTGATTTTGCCTGATTAAAATTTTCTTCAATAACAGAGTGCTGCCAGATAATAGGACTGCCTCCCGTATTTTTATGAAGTGTAATTTGATTTAATGTTGATGAGGCGCCGAGTATATCGATATCACCATCAGAATCGATATCGCATGCAAAAACCTCATGCGCCCACGCATACCCGCTTTTTACAATTTGCTTTGTCCATGTAATCTCGTTTCCGCCGCTGTTATACCACACTGCAATCTGTGCGCCATCCGATGCACAACCTATCACATCCACATCGCTGTCATTATCAATATCGGCTGTGTAAACAGATTTGGCGCCGAGGAAATTATTGCCGATTGATTTTTTAGTCCATACCAATGGGGTACCGCCGTCGTTCCTCCACCATATGATTGCATCATCTTCGGCAACGGCTGATAGTATATCGTTGTCGCCGTCAAGATCAATATCTGAAGTGCAGATGCTTACCGTGCCATGTGTGTTATTATTTATTAAGTGTTCGTTGAATTGAGTCTGACAAAACGTCTTCAAAGAAATCAATTCAACCGAAATGGAAATGAGAATTAACATGTATTTCATATACAATCTCCATGATGAATGAATAGAATTATTTTTGATTGAACGAATAAAGGAAATGAAAATTATGGTGGAATTTTCCGGACTATTTTACCGGATTACTCTTCTATTATTTTGGAAATGAAATATGCATTTGTCTAATTACCCACTTGTTGTCGATCTTTTCCAATGTTCCTGTCCATCGTGCATTTTCCCATTTATACGGCTTGCCGTTCCATTCGCCAAAATCATCGAGCAGACAATAATACCATGCAACAGTTCCTTTATTGGAAAAGGTAACTCGAAGATTTTTAACCGCCGAATAAGTTGCTTTAAATCTTGGATCCATCCAGAATGATTTTGCGGTTTCTTCTACTTCTTTGAATCCATCTATTTTGGAATTGTCCGGATTAATAATCAGCAATGTTGAATCCTTCTGCATTGTACTGTAAAGCAAGTCCAGATCTTTTTCCAGCGCCCAGCCGATATTATCATTGAGAACTTTTTCGATCACCTTTTTTTCTTCATCCAAATCAACATCGCTGTTCGAGCCGGTAAATTCAATTACATGCCCTGCCATCCACGGACCGAATGCATTTTGGTACCATCGATCAATCATCTTTCCTTCGGAAGTTATTTCAAATGTATTTTTATATTCGAATGTTCTTTCGGGAAATGAAATTGTTCCTTTCACAGTAATTAGTCCGTCCTCCAATGTTACATATCCTTTTTGATAAATTCCTTTATCGTTAATAATCATTACTGCAATTTTTTGTTCTTGCCTGTCATAATAATAAAATCCTTCGGCATTGGAATTACGTTCGGGAGTCGTTGCTGAAAATTTTATTGTTTCCCCATTCCATAGCAATTTGAATTCATGTTTTGTTTCCCACGATTCGCTGCCGTCCGGTGACTTCAATTCACCGGTCCATTGCTTGTAAAGCAGCGGTTCCAATATTTTTAAATTTTCACTCAAGGATTGAGCAAATAATCCCGAACAAAAAAGTGAAATTATTAGTAATGATTTGTAAAAAGTACTTTTCATGTTTGTATCCTTTTTAACTATTCTTCGAATGATTGATGTTATTGATTATTAATAATTCCCATTGTAGGCACAACCCGCAAAGAATGATTATGCTTAACTCAGTTTAGTATTTTTTCAATTCTTCCATCCAGCCAGTGAATTAGATTTAATTCAAATTGAGCATTGTGAGGAGCATGTTCTGAATTTAGTCCTACTTTAAAATCTCCGTTTGCAATTTGCGCGGTAAACATTGCCGCTTCGCCAAATACCGCGACTCTGCCTTTCCCGAATTTTAACAACGCGCCCTGATTGTAACCGCCCAATTTTTTCCTTGGTGTGCTATCGGTGAACGCCCAGGCAGTATCCGGCTGCAACGAATAATTTTCATCGAGAAAACGAAGTACCGGGATTGCAGCAGTCGGCGCCTTAAATGCCGATCCCGTGAATGTAGAAATTTCATTTATCTGTTCACACTCTTCCACCCCGGTTGTTATTGGCGATTCCATAAGAGTACTGTCTTTCAAAGAAAAAATAGATGGCGGCCACTCTCTCTCCCTGGTGTATGCGAATCCGTTCAAAAACTCGAAACCGAATGCTTTGCCAAGATCAAAAGCCGCACCGGCAAATGGCATGTGATCGGCTATCAGGAACAAACTTCCTCCTTCCTCAACCCATGATTTGATAATACTAATTTCTTCGGCAGTAAAAGCGGAAGGTGTTGGTAATACCCAGTCCTCGGTATTCGAGGCGTGCAGAGGATTTGCTATTACAAGGATTTTGCAACCATTCAAAATATCTTTCTCCGTAATCGGCTCATCAAGTCCTTTAACCTGATATCCATCCGATTTTAATAGCCTGGCAACCGGGGAAAAGCCTCCTTCTATTGTGTGAAAATTATTATGCGCTCCATCGATATAAATTAATGGTCCGTTCCCTTGAGAATACGCCGGCGAAGTTATTGTGTAAACAAAATTGTTATCCGGTATTTGCTGCGAATTCGATATAACCGGCATAAGGAGACAAATGACAATCGATAAGGTAAGTAGATTTATTTTCATTTCCGTGCCTTCCATTTTTTTTCAATAAATTCATTGAATGATTCCAGATCATTTCGCTCCATTATTTCGCCGTGCCCGTTGATAACGATATCAATATTTTCCAATCGTTCATCGAGCCAGCGTTTAGCAATCATCCATCTTTCAATATCATTTATATTTATTTTTTCAATTGAGGGTCTTCCATATTTAGAAAACAAATCGCCAACCATTAATACTTTTTCTTCGGGAATATAAATCATAATATCACTCCCGGAATGAGCTTTGCCAAAATAAATTAAATTTAACGTCATATCTCCAAGTGATATGTTCATTGTATCATTGAATGTTTTATTTGGCACCGTAACAATCCGGTCATTCAGCAAATCATCATAAACATGTCGATAGCGAATTTTCTGAAGATAAATTTCAAGGCTATCCTGCAATTCAGTATCAATATTTTTTAGCTGCTTTTCATAATCAGTAATGATTTTCTTTACCCCGTTTTTTATTTTTTCTTTATCCTTCCAATATTCTGTCATTTCACTCGTACAATTTTCGTGTGCGATGATTACTGCATCAGCAAATACTTGATTCCCTCCGGTATGATCCCAATGCGAGTGAGTGTTGATTAGATATATAAAGTCATCTCTCTTTAATTCTCTTTCGATAATTTTCCTATAATATGAAGTGAGTGAGTTTGAGATTCCAGCATCAATAACAACTAAACCTTCTTTTGTTTCTATGGAATAAACAGCGTCGTAGCCATATTTTACAAGCATGATTCTTGTTGTGACTTTTTCGACTTCTATATTTTTGATGATATCGCTATCGTTTGTTTTGATATTGTGGAAGATGATTACAATGGCAATCGATAAAATTAGTACAATGACGGAAAAGAATATTAACTGATATTTCTTGTTAATTGCCAATTTAGTAGAATCGATATTTTCTGAATTAATAGACGCTTGAAGAGTCTATTTGTCGTTGTACAATAAAAATATTTTTTGAAAATATTTTTGTTGAACTAACTATCCTTCGGCCATGAAAAATGCTGCTGAACTACTCTCCATTTCCCTTCACGTTTTTCGATTACACCGGTCCATCGAACCTTTTCCCAATTGGCAGGTTCGCCTTTCCATGTGTTGATATCGTCAAGCACACAATAAAACCATGCAACGCTTCCTTCCTTCGAAAAGTTAATTCTTAAATCCCGAATCTCATGCCGGATAGCTTTAAAATCCAAACTACCCCAAAACGAAGTATCTTTTTTTACAGCATCAATTCCAAACTTCACACGGGCATAAGGAGTAACACTTACAAAATTGGAATCGGCGGAAATCGTCTTAAAGAATAAATCAAAATCCTTATTTACCGCCCAGCCAAATACATTATTGATTGCTTTTTTTACTTGCTCGAGATCTGAAATTCCTTTAACTGTAGGAAAACCTTTCTCTTTCCAAACCCGTATCCCTTCGTAAAGATGGTAGATGCTTTTAAAATTCAACTTCTTCATTTTCTCTACAGCCGCGCCGCTTCGTTGACCAACATTACAATAAACCAGATATGTCTTATATTTATCTGCCTTATTTGACCAGTCATTAAATTCTTTTGAAAGAACATCACACTGAACCGCATTTGCAATATGTACTTCCATGTACATCTCTTTCGTACGGACATCCAGAATTACAAAGTCAGGATTGTTTTTATTTTCTTGAATCAGTTTCAATGATTCATCGCACGTAAGATCTTTTACATTTTGCGGTTGTGATAAAACAGTGATGCATGCAAAGAGCAATATTGTAATTATAGTAAAATAGTTTTTCATAATTCATCTCTACTTTGAGTTATTTGAATTTAACTTCTTTTGTCTATATTCTTCAATAATTTTTGCAGAGACCCAATAAATATCATAGTTGCCGTAAAGTGGTTTAGTACGACTATTTAAAATATCCTCGTAGGTTGGATTATCACTATAAAAATTCTGGTTTCCTAAAATTCCCGAAAAGAAAATATACTGTCCATCAGCCGTAATTCTTGCCGATCCCTCGTTAATATTTGTATTAATCTTTGGACCAAGATTTTTTAGCGGCGTCCAATTTTCATTTCCCTCTTTGAATGAAACATATAAATCAGTTTCACCGTAACCATCTTCTTTCCCGTACACATTCACAATATAGTAACTCCCGTCAGGCGAAATCACTCCATCAAAACTTCCCTGTTTAACATTTACTGTTTCAGGCAGCCTTTCCGGTTCTGAAAATACTTCACCATCGTAAGACGATTTATATATTCCATCAACTTCAGAATTCCCACTCATTAAAGTAAAATAAAATTCACCGTTTAAAGACAATGATGGACCCGAAACATCTCCTCTACCGTTTATCGGAAGCGGCAAAGGTTCCGGCTCGCTCCATGCGCCTTCGATTCTTTTGCATCTCCAGATATTGTATTTATCTTTCAATTCAGGTCTATTAGTTGGTAAATCGGATTGGAAAAACAGTTCTTTCCCATCATAACTAATAAAAGGGTAAAGGTAAGCATACTTGTCTCCTGATAATTTCATGACCCCGGGATAAGACCAAATCCCGTTTTGAATATAACTTCTTACTAATGCCGAATAAACTCCTCTATGATGTGGTTTGGAATAAAGAATATTGAAAACGATTTCGTTTCCATCGGGCATAAAAGTACAAATTGCTTCCTCCAAACCGGTCGAAATTATTCCCGGCGCAAATATTTCAGGAGTTACTCCGGGCAATTTTTGACCAAAATACTTGCCGGTGAGTTTTGTAAAATCAGTTTGTTGTGAAAAAAGATTTGTTCCTATCATTAACAATAAAGAAAAAGTAAATGTTATTTTTTTCATTAGATTATTCCAGTATTTTTAACCCGGTAATCGTAGGGATTCAATATTTATTAAACCCAATAAATATCCGAACTTTTATTTGAATTATTTTTTATCACTCACTCCAAAATAAAATCCAAGGAAAGATCAATCTGCTTTGAAAATTCATCCGGGAATTCATGACCTTTTCCCGGGAAAATAATCAAACGGTTTTTCAATCCGAGTTTGTCGAATTCAACCGACATTTCTTTTGTTTTAATTATTCTCGGATCATTTTCTCCGGCAAGAATTGCAGCTCTGATTCGGCGCCCGGCTGCTTTCTTTACTTTTTCCATATCTAATTCCGGAACAGCGGGGATTGCGAGTATCATTCCTTTGACAGGTAACATTTCATCAAACATCAACTTAAGAGAATGATGCGCACCCGCTGATTGAGAGCCTAATATTACATGTGTTGTATCAACAGAATATTTTTCCAAAATATGTTTCCACGCTGTTACAAACATTTCGGTTTTATCTCGCGAATAACCGAGCAGGAAATTCCCCAAACACCTATCGCCTTGAGTGTAAACCGTAATAAATCCGGAATCGAGTTTCGGCGAATACCAGTCATGCATTAATTGAGTATGGCTTCCGAATCCGCCATGAAGAATCATTAACAATGGATACTTTTTTTCCTTTGTATAATTCCGGGGAAGTTGAACAACGTATTCAAAATCTGTGGTATCTTGTGCAGCAGTTTTTAATCTTTCATTTTCCACCAGGAATGATTTAAAGTCACTAAAGCTTTCGAAGTTGGCAATATACGAGGGGAATTTATTTGGCTCTAAGAATATCGGGTAAAACAATCCCTCCTTCTGTCCATTCTTTAGAACTTTAAATCCTTCTTCAAATTTCCCAAGTTCGCAATATAATGCCGGTATTTCCCAAAAGATTAAATTAAAGCGCTCATATGGATTTGAAATTTTTTGAAGCGATTCATTTAATAAATTCAGAGCAGATTCAGGCGATGTTCTTAATTTTTCCAACTTTTCCATTACCTCAATGTAATGCGAACCTAAATTCATTTTGGAAACTTCAACAACATTCTGCGCTGTTGTATGACTTATAACGAAGAAAGTACTTAGAATGAGAATTTGGAAATGCAGCTTCATTTTTTCTCCTATGTTAAATTAACCGGTTCATGAATCGATTTTTTTACCTAATTAAATTATGCAAGAGCCCAATAAATTTGAGATGTAAAAATTTATTCCAGTCCAAGCATTTTTATTATTTCATTCCCGATGTCTACACCTATCGGGTGATCATAATTCGTAAATACAATTATGGTAAATCCGTTATTCATATCCCGTGCAAGTAATGTTGAAGCTCCCACCGTTCCTCCGGCAGCGCATCCTACTCTTTGCTGTACAAATGGATCGCCAATTTTTCCGCGGTATCCGTTGCTCGCAAAATTAAAATAATCCTTACCCACTAATTTCCCTTCTCTCAATGCGGTATCATATTTTAACATATCCTCAACGGTTGAATAACACCCTCCGGCAGGCGTACCGCGCGGAGAAAGCATATATGTGTTTTCCCATTGATACCCTGTACCTTCTGTATCATTAGGATTCATATTTGTATAACCCACAGCCAGGTTCTCAACCGGGCTGTCCCGGTGGAATGCATCGGTGTTTGTCATACCCGCAGGTATAAATATTTTTTGCCGGATGTAATCGAAATAATCCATTCCACTTACTTTTTCAATGATAGCCCCGGCAACTTCAAATCCTGTATTTGAATGTACCGTACTTGTGCCCGGTTCAAAACCCAAAGGCATTTCTTTAATGAACTCCTGATAATCCGACACTGTTCTTAACTGATTCCGATGAGCGAGATAGTATTCGTTATCCCAATAATCTCCCCAACCGCTGCTCATGTTGAGAAGATGACGGATAGTTACTTTTTCGCTTATATCTTTGGGGAAAATGGTGAGATATTTCCCGATAGGATCATCGATACTCATCTTACCTGATTCAATCAATTGAAGGATTGCAACCGATGTAAAGCTTTTTCCAATTGAAGCCAGATTAAATTTAGTATCGGGTTTGTTAAAAACTTGAAATCTTTTATTTGCGTAACCGGCGGTTTCATGAAGAAGAATCTTATTGTCTTTTGCTACTAATACCGAACCCGAAAATTTATCCATGCTCGCCATTTCTTTAAGATAGTCTTTTAATTTTTGAATTTTTTCAGCATCGATTCCGATAACAGGCTGATTTTGATTCTGTTGCGGAGCCGGGGTATCACCCGGTGCACCTCCGCCCGGGGTAAACATCATTGAAGATATAAAATTGGGTAGAACCTCCTCAACATTTACAGCAACCGTGAGAAACATTTTATTGGAAGTAAGCTGAATAACAAATTCAATCTCATACTCATCCGACTTATTTATTTTGGTAAGCTCAAAGTTTGACGACATATTCATTAATTGATTGAATAATCCGCCCCATTGATTTTCCGGAATATTATTTTTAAAGTTTTCAGAACAATTCTGTCTCACAAATTCTTTTGGTTCAAGTGGAGTGTTAGAGTTTAATAAATCCATAATCTGTTGCCCCCTTTTACCTGCCGGGGTATCGGGAAGTTTTTCATGGGAATACAATATTAACGGAAACAACCAGATTAATACGAGATGTGTAAAAACGAAATACAATTTTTGATGTCTTATTGAGCGCATTTTATCTCCAGCATAATTGTTTTTTTAAAAATAAATGAGTGGTTGTAAATGTTGAAAATAATGAAGGAAAGTTATTGAGCATCTTTGAATTAGTATTTTTTTAATTCCTCTTAAGCCCTATTAGGAATGTAAACTGATATTGATTTTCTATTCAATCAATCACTCGATTTTTCCATATGTATTTTCCATTACATCAAGCGCGAAGCGCGCATTAACAGTAACCGGACCAATCCCCATATCGATCGCTACTTCAATAGCTTCCAGTACCTCGTGAATAGTAGCGCCTGCTTTATGAGCTTCTTCAATATGCCATTGCATACATGATTCGCAATTTGTAACAGCTCCTATGGCAACTGCAATCAATTCCTTATTCTTCTTTGATAAAGCCCCATCGCAAAATGTAGCCTCACCCATTTCGAGAAATAGTTTATAAACCTTCGAATTTAGTTTTGCAAATCTCGCGTTTGATTCTTTTCTCTTTAGATTAATTTCTTCGAACTTGTTCATCTGTTGGATTCCTTGAACTATGGTTTGATAATGTGATTGATTCGTTGAATTTTTGCAATATTTCTAAAGTATAAGGGCGGAGTTTAGCTCACGCCCTTAATTTTTATAAATTATATTCCGCTGTTTACATTTATATCAACGCGGTCATTTACTTTCGATGTGTTTCTGAAGTTATTAAAATTAAAACTAAACGTCAGATTGAAAACAGGCGCTTCAGGCCGAACATCTACATACATGTCGGTACTGCTGCCGGCGTTGCTGTATAATTTAATTTTGCCTGTATTAAATAAATTATTCGCAGTCGCTGTGACTATTAATTGTCGATCAAAAAGTTCCTGCCGAATTGAAGCAGAGAAGTTAACAATTGGATCAATATCACCTTGCAGTGTAGCTTGTTTTCCTGTGTAGAACAAATTCAGTTGGAATCTGGTAGCCGCAGAAAAATATAAAGTTGTTCGCAAACTCGAAAACCAGGCAAAACTATTTCTTTCATAGGATTCGGTTCCTAAATCACCTTTAAGATTAGTTTGATACAAATTTACAGACGGATCCAATTTAAACCATTGAGCAAGAGGAATACTTGTTGATATCTCTGAACCAAATGTGTTTGTTTTTGCTATATTGCCGAAAGAGAGTATTATTCTCCCATCATCTCCAATAAGGGCAGTTTGCTGAAAAGTATTTTCCGTGTTTCGATAGTAGGTCTGGATCGAGAAGAAAATAGTCTCAATAGTATTCTGATAGTTCAGTTCAAAGGAGTTTATTAATTCAGGTTTAAGATTAGGATTACCTATTACCAAAGCATAAGAATCAGAGTAATTTGGGAATGGGTTTAAAGCACCTTCGAATGGCCGATTTATTCTTCGGCTGTAACTAAATTGCAACTGCTGTGTATCACTAAGCCTTTTTAACATATTCACTGAAGGGAAAAGATGAACTTTGTTATAAGTATAATCTGTATTCATTGTTATCTGATGCAGAAGCCTGTCGGTGTTCTCAGCACGTAAACCTAATTGATAATCCAACTCCAGCAAGTCGAGTGTATTTGAATAAGTTGCAAACACCGAATACACATTGTTTTTGAAATCAAAGTTATTTGTGTAAACATCATCCGCAAACCATTGGTTGGATTCCCAATCAAAATTATTAATTCTATAATCAAATTTTCTATATGCAAGATTTACCTGAAGGCCGGTTTCGAGTTTTGATTTATCGTTGATATTTAATGAATAATTCAACTTGAATCTTCCATCGTTACGGTCGGTTTGGTTATCGAATTCAACAGTTTTCGGATCAAGTGATAAACTCTGATGAACCGCATCAGTTATGTACTCTCTGGCAATTTGATAATACGGCTGATCGACATTTGTGTACACAGCTTCAAAAGTCAATTCGTCAACTTTTGGCTGGAATTGATGATTAAGAAAAAGAACCGATTGAAAATATTTAGCTGTTACGTCTGTAACTTGACGATTTGAGGTATAATTTGTCAACTCTTCATCAGAGTTCGTTTGATTAGTTCCATCCAATACGAAATTACCGTCAAATCCGAATTTACCGTACGTACTCGAAATTGAGATTCCGGTTTCGGGACTGATTGTATAGTCCAACCCAATTTTACCGCTGTAGGACTCTCTTCGAAAATTTTGATTTATATCGGCTCGTTGAAATAAATTATCGGTCATCGTAGTTGTATATCTATCAAACTGTTGTGCGTTTGTCATATTAAAAACTCTATAATCACCGTTGGCTGTTAATCCCCAATTTCCAGATTTGTAATTAAACGTTGCATCGCTATTATACTTTGTCTTTGAACCAACGCCTCCGTTTAATATTCCCGACATATTATCCAGCTCGGAAGTCTTCGTGATAATATTAATTATACCGGCGGCGCCTTCAGCATCATACTTTGCAGAAGGATTTGTTATCAGCTCAATGTTATCGATAATGTTTGCAGGAATTTGTCGCAGTGCATCTGAATTTTGAAGCACACCGGGTCTTCCATTCACAAGCACGGTAAAATTAGAACTTCCCCTCAGCAACACATTACCATCCTGATCAACTTGAATAGATGGTTGATTTTGAAGAACATCCAATGCCGTTCCCCCGGCGGCATTATTGTCCCTGCTAACATTTATTACTCTCTTGTCGATATGATACTCTTCCGTTAATTTCTCGCCGGTTACATTTACTTGATCCATTTTTATTTCGGAAGGGAATATTTTTACTACACCGAGCGTTACTTCCGGTTTACCGGCACTTACATTTATATTTGGTATTATTGTATCCTCGTAACCAATAAAGGAAACTTTTACGTAATAATCTCCCTCAGGAATATTCGGAATTAAAAGTTCCCCATCCTTACCCGAAGCGCTTCCGGTTACATAAGATGAATCTTTCATAATATAAACCGTAGCATTTGCGTATTCCATCGGAACATTATTTTTACCGTCATAAATCGTTGCCTTTATAATTCCGTTAGCGAATGAAGGATTGTCATTTTCAGCCGAAAGGACAGGCATTGCGCATACAGCAATTAAAAGAATGAGTAGCAAGTATTTTTTCATTTTTTCTCCACAATATGATTTTTTGCTCTGTATATAGACTTACCAACATGAAAAAAGTTTTGCATGCGCAAATTTTTTGCCGATACATGTTTGTACCCAAAGTCATGTTTTTCATCTCAACATTTGTTCTATCTTATCATTATCATTTTTTTTGTAATAATACTTGAAGTTGTTATTAATCGATAGAAATATACTCCGCTTGCCATATTTTTGTTAAAATCATTTTTCCCGTCCCAAACTATACAGTGTTCACCTCTTTGCTGGTTTGCATTAACAAGTTCGCGAATCTTTTGTCCTAATCCGTTATAAATGGTAATCCTGACATTTTGATTATGTGGTAATTGATAGCTGATCATCGTTTGAGGATTGAAGGGATTGGGATAATTTTGATTCAACGTAGGTGATTCCGGAAATATATTTTCATGTTGTTTAACAGATGTAACGTGGTCATTAAATTTTGCTAACCAAAAGTCATTGCTGCCTGCACCATAAGAATTAGTGTATCCTGCCGCAATAAAATTGCCTTCGCCTATATATTTAATTGAATAAAAACTTTCCGATTTATCTTCCCCAAATTCCGAGCACCAAATTTCATCACCAGCCGAATTCAACCTTAGTATAAAAGCGTCTGTTAAACCTGTATCGGCGGAATTAAAACTTCCGCAAATAATTATTCCATTGTCTTCAGTTACTTCGGAAACGGAATATCCATAATCATAAAATGAACCTATCTCTTTCCTTTTTTTCCATAACTGGGTTAATTCATTATCTACTTTTAAAATGGAAATATCCATAACTTCAGTAGCTTCTTTGGAACTGGCGCCGGTTATATAATAACAATTATCCGATGTTTCGCAAACATCATAACCTGAATCATAATCAACCTGACCCCGTCCAATTATCCAATACGTTTTAAATTGTACAACATTACCCGTCAAATCGGTTTTAACCAAATATATCTCTCGATTATGACCGCTGCTAACACCGGGGCTATCATAAAGTCCAGTGGATCCAACAATAAGATAATGGTCGTCTTTTGTGCTAATAGCTTTGTATCCCATATCTGATTTGTTACAGCCAATGGTTTTTGTCCATATCGAATCACCTACTTCATTAATCTTGATGAGATAAATATCATCTTCGCCCGCACCATAAGAAGTTGTATTCCCGCATATTAAATACCCATTATCATTAGTCTGGCAAATAGACTGTCCAATATCAGTACCAATTCCACCGTAAGTTTTTTCCCAGAGTATATTGCCGTTATTGTCAATTTTTACAATGTAAATATCAAATATGTTTGTTATCGATTCTAATTTATATCCAACTATAACAAATCCGCTATTAATAGCTTTACAAATAGAATTTGCATATTCCCAGCTTTCGTTTCCGATGGATTTTGCCCAGATTTCATTTCCATTTGCATCAGTTTTTATAATGTAGATATCTGAGTTCTTTTCTGAATTTGAATATGTATAACCGGCAATAACAAAACCGCCGTCATCATCGATGCAAAATGTTCTGGCCCCGTCAGAATATTCGGTTCCAAATGTTTTAGTCCATATTGCATCGGGTTGAGAAAATACAGGCAAAGTTATTATTATGCTTATCCAAAAGATAAAATGAATTTTAATCATTGCTTCACCTTTTTATTTTTTCTAAGATTTTTTGAATTTTCAATAGCTATCATCAATGCTTCGCAGTTTTGTTTCATGTAATATTGTCCTCTTGATGTAGTTACAATATTACCGTCAACAACAGGCGGTATATTTTCTCCAACGAATGTGGCTCCGGCTTGTTCGTATTCGCCTATATAATAATTATTGGGGCCTGCCTTACCGGTTACCCTTTTGCCATCAATAATATCGGCAGCCGCGAGCACACGCGTACCTGCGCATGTTGCAGCAATAACAATATGCTGGGTATTTGCGGTTTTAAGCAAGTTTATTAATTCAATACTATTAAGCAAATCATTATATGCGGCAGGTGGATCAGCCGACCAACTCATTGAAGAGATAACTATGCAATCATATTGAGTAACATCATCAATTTCCGAAATGACTATGTCAACTTTAAAAGGTTCGCTTCCTTGCGGCGAACTGTAGGTGCATGGCTCAATCGTACTATCTACTCCCGCAATAGTAACATCCCAACCTACGGAATCAAACATTTCCCGGCTAAGATGACCGTTTAATCCATAATTTTGAGGAAGAATAAACAGAACTTTAATGTCTTCGCAAAAAAGATATTCTGAATGAGTAAAAAAGAGTAATATTAGAAAAAATATTTTTTTTAAGTATTTCATAAAAGCTCCTAAATTATTTCATTAACAAAAACCTAGAATTTATTTTCTCCTAGAGTTGAATTCCTTTATTTATTCTATTAATAACACTTGGCTTGGTAATTATTTTTTTTGTTGCCGCAAAACTTGCTTTGCATTTTCATTATCCGGATTCAACTCAAGAGATTTGCGATAGTTCTCAATTGCTAATTCGTTTTCACCTGCTTTCATATATGCTTCACCCAGACTATCATAAGCATTCGCGGAATAAGGGAATAGCTCGGCAATTATTCTGAACAGAGCCAAAGCGTTTTCATCTTTCCCTTGACCCAAAAGATTATAACCGATATCATTTAATCGAGATTCTGCCGGCATGTCGGTCCATTCTTTTATTATTTTTTCGACGTATTCCTTGGTACCCGAGACGCTTCCATTTTTGCACAACTCCTTAAATTGCGCAGCGTAAAATTCGGCTTTTGTTTTCTCTTTATTTTTTCTTTCACACAAATTTTTAAACCGTCGTTCCGCCATCGTTTGATAAGGGAAAAGAGATGCCAGAGAATAGCGCCGTTCTCCTTTGTTCATCTCTTCATGGATATTCAACTTCAATGCTTCTTCGTAGTTATGAAAATTATATACACATACATCCCCGGTCTGCATGTCGCATATATACGAGTAAAGTGTATAGGAATATTCATCTTCCCAGTGTGTGGCTGCAAGTATTTTTCTTATCAGCTCAACTGAAATGTTATTTTCCGAACTTTTAAAAATCTTCTCGGCGAGATTATATCTAAAATCGGGATAATTGTCTTTCGGATAATTCGATTGGACAAAATTAGTGGATATCTGGTAACTGCCTTCTCTTTTTAGAATTTGCAGTTTATCCTGTCCCCATTCAATTACAACTGAGGCTCCGGTTTTATCGGCAATGAGCCATTTGCCTGTTTGGAGCTGCGGAATATTATATTTTGTAAAAACCTCAATTACCTGTTCAACTGTAGCGTACTTTGCCAGGATTTGGGATTCGAGATTCCCTCTTATCCAATCTTTCGAAGGGTCCGCTTTCCAGCCTGTATTCGATATTCCGTTCCCGTCCATGAATAGTCCTGCTTCATTAACACCGCCGCAATAGCCGTAGTTATCTTCTCCAAAAGTGAAACCAAAAAGTATTCTGCCGTACTCACCGTCTTTTGATGGATAAATAAATATGGATGTATTTGGTTCCGTATAATCCTCGTTGTTGCCAACCAATATTTTTCCGTCCGATACACCGGCGATTATAGTGCAGTTGTAGTTGTACTGCTCAATGCTGGTAAGGTTAGAATTATCTTGAGCGAACAAAATAAAACGAGAAGTAATAAGTATTAGTAATACAGTAATTCTGATTAATGACATAACCGCCCCCTTTCGAATATTCTTAGTCTGACTTTTTATAATTTTTAATGATATATATTAAGTGATTTTACAGCAGTTCCTTCAACATACTCTTCGCATTTTCATTATCGGGATTCAGCTGAAGAGATTTTTTAAAGTTTTCAATCGCTTTATCATTTTCACCGGCTTTCATATAGGCTTCACCGAGACTGCTAAATGCATGGGAAGGGATGATATTTTTCAATTTTGGATACAAGTAAATCGATATCGCTGCACCACTGTTCCGGAGTTTGTGCGGAGAGTTGGCCCGCCATAATAAATATTGCGACAAGATAAATAAGCATGTTGATTTTCATCATCGACCTCATTTTGTTACTTATTTAAATCACCTGTCGACTCTTTAATCTTTCTTATTCCATAATCCAGCCAGATTCTCTCAATATAATTTCTTGTACCGGTTTTTAAAGCTTCCAGCGCTTTTTTTCTTATCTCATTCGCAGTTTTATCAGCCGGAGTGGAATTCAAAATAATTTCGGTCAAATGCAGAACTTTAACATATTCTTTCTCATTTAATAATTTCTCCGCTCTTTTGTTTAAAGCCTCAACACCTGCAAGTTCTGTTATATCATTATAAATACTCGATACCGGTTCCGAATACATAGTTGCCGGATTTTCGTCAAACCACCCGACATACTCCTGATATATACCTCTTATAGTCCATTCAGTTTTTCCGTAATATTGCCCGATATTATAATTATCCGGCAGTTTAATTTCTTTCATTAAAGTATAAACATCCTTTCCCTCGTTTATTCCTTTTATTGTTTCATCGTAAATATATTGCAAGGCATCACGAAAATTTCCTACGGTTTCGTTTATAACTTTCGCTCCGACAATCGGTGATCCGTGTCCGGGTAAAAAATATTTTGGATTGAAAGACAAAGCCGTATCCAAAGCCGATATGTATCCGAGGATCGGACGAATCATTGTCCCCCTGAATGTGGAGTTGTTAATAAAATATTCGTAATAATTATCTCCAACCAACACGGAAGATAATTTGGGTATCCAAATAGTTGTATGGTCGGGAGTTTCACCCGGAGTGTGAATCATATTGAATGTAAATCCACCAAATTTAAATTCATAATCGTCTGCAAAAAATATCGTCGGTTCAGTACTCGAATTTGATTTTATTGTTGGTTCAACAGGAATCGGCTTTCCCGCCCAAATTGCATTTCGCCTCGAGAAGAAACCGGCAAAATCGGATTGATATTTAAAATATGTTTTGAACTCTCTCTGAGCAATCACAGGAATATCCATGCCGTTTCTCCAAATGGCAATATCATCGGAATGATCTTGATGAGCATGAGTAAGTAGTATTGCCTTCAAAGGATATTCTTCAATTACCTTTTTGAAAAATGCCGGTTCAACAGAAGCTCCCGCCGGATCAATCAAAACACTTCCTTCATCGGTTGTTACCAAATATGAATTACATGAACCTTCTATCCTATACAGATTGTTAGTCAGTTTTAAATAATCAAGATATGTATCGAATAACCACTGTTGGAGAGGATCATCAATTTTAATTTGGTTCATCCATGTTGGAATTCTGTCCCACGCATAATCGAAAATTACTACCGAACATTCATTTAAAGATGATACTTTTTTATCATCGGGAAGCCTATCATGCTGATTAAAAGGATATCCGCTTGTGATCGGCAAAGACTTAATCCTTTCGGGATTTATTTTGGATGAAATCACTCCGCTTAAAACAGCTTGATGAAGAAATAATTTTCTTAAAAAAGTTGAGCAAACATTTTTCTGATACTTTTCATCTTTTAAAAGAACAGTTAAGTTTCGCGCCCATTCTTCACAGATCCCAAGTTTCGGATTTATAGAGAACACTTCGCAATTATAGTAAGGCTGAATTTCGACATCATCCACTATTGTTTTAATGACCGGCAGGTTTTGATAATCGATTCCACACATTTTATAAATCGGTTCCCAGTAATCATCCGGTTCTTTTCCGGGAGAAATACTGATATTGTTTGAAAGCGTAACAGGTCGCAATGCGGCATCATATTTATTTTTAAGATCCAGCGCATCGAATGAGTTAAGCACAACCACTCCCGGATCAAACCAAACTAAACTTTCAACTTTATCTTTGACAATTTTTTCGACTTGTGCCGCAACAAATGCTTTTATTGCGAGTGGATAATCCATAAAAGATTTATCCATTTCGATGGGAAGCAATTCAACATCTTTTTCGTTGATTGAGGTACAAGGAAAGTTTTCAGGATCACCGAGTACAACATAAATGTTACAGGCACTGTAACTTCCACTCAATTCGCGAATACTTTTTATTAATGCCTTTACCGATCGTTCCTGTTCATTATCGGAGACATAAGTAACTACAGCGATATTACCACCGCTCATTGAATAAATGTTACCGAAATGGAATAATGAAAGGATAATGAGAATAAATAAAAAATTAATTCTGATACCTTGTGATTGAAAATTCATTTTATAATTCCTTGTATAACTAAAAAAAATCTATAGTCATGTTAAATGTAAGATTTCTCTAAGAGATTCCCCGGCAGAAAATGTTAAATGGAATTTTGATAATATTCATAGACTTCTTCCATTTTCCATATAACACATCACTACTTTTGATTCTTTAAAATCTCTAATTGGTTTTTTGCATTCTGGTTTTCCGGATTGAGAATGAGCGACTTTTCATACATTTTAATCGCGTTTTCCGAATCGCCATTAACCAAATAAGCCTCGCCGAAGCTATCGAAAGCATTCGCAGAGTTTGGATAAATGGCTGTGATGAATTTAAATAAATCTATTGATTCAATTTCCCGTCCCCACCAATAAAGGAAATAGTATCCCAGCCAATTCAAAACACTTTCATCAAACAAAAGGCTATCAGCATACACTTTTCTTGATTTCTCAATTTCCGGCAACGAATTCTTTATGCCTTTTTCAATAATCAAGTTAACAAAATAGGATTCGGATGGCGGCGGAGTTTGCCCGGATTTCATTTCAAAGGAGATGTTAAATTCATCATTGTTATATTTTTCTAATGAACTTTTAAATACATCAATTGATTCGGGCTTTTCATTTAAGTACTCTTCGAAAAACGAGAATGCACTTTCACACACAATTTTCGAAATAGTTTTGGAATTTGCAGAAACTTCATCCCAATAACCCGGTACGGGATTGCTGATATTAAAATCGGAGTATGAAGTAAAATCACCATGATTATTTGTTGGAATCAGAATAAGATAGCTATCGCCAAATCTTTTTCGTTCATACAAAGAGGTAAGGTTTGTCCGGGTTTTATAATAATCAACAAAACGTTTTTGAGTAAGATGCATCCAGGGAATCGTAAAATTTTCTTCGTTATAATTTTGATGTGTATTCGGCAACCCGGTATAATGCGGATAGAGAATTGAACAGTCGAGACTGAATAATGCCTTTACTTCCGGATGCCGCATACAAAATATGAGCGCCGAAATTCCGCCTAAATCGTAACCGTATATCCCTATCTTCTCCCTATTCACAAACGGCAATTCGCTTGCTGCAGAGAGTGCAAATTCCATATCTCTAATTTGTGTTTCCAAATCGACCGGATTAATATTTACCAAACGATATTGCGTACCTACCAAAGGCGAAGTAACAACAACGAAACCATGACTTGCAAGATATTCACAAATAATAAAATTTGAAAAAGGTGACTCGTAATACAAACCCTGTCCCATTACAATTACCGGGAATTTTCCTTTCGCTGGATTAGCGCCTTCAACTGCAATTTCTTCAGTTTCCCAGAGGGATTTTAACTGTTCGCGGCTCAATCCTTTATCGAGCTGAACGGGAAGTTTTATATTAGGCCAATCCGAAGGTGAGGCTCCGGGTTCTGCGGCGAAATCCCCGGCAGCATATTTAACATAATCGCTGAATTTAATTGCCTTCCCTTTTGTATCGCTCGATGGGTACCAAATGTAAACTCTTATTTTTCTCGGTGCCGGTGTTCCATCATTCATTGAAAGCATAATGCGTGAGTTATCAATTTTCTCTTCAATGCGAAAACCGGGTATAAATTTACCTTGATTCAATCCTTCAAGGAATTTTTTGGGTTGCTGCGAATTAGCAGCAAATGTAATTGTCAACAGAAATAAAATAGTGAGTCTAAAAGTTTGCATATACAGTCCTCAATAAATTATTCAACAAACTAATTAGAGATGTAATTTCGAACTAACATATCTACTATCAAATTTTTTGAATAGTGCCGAATTATAGTTCGGAAACAATTTGTGCGACTCTTTTATCAAACGGAAATTTTTGTAGATATTTTGAATAACATTCCTTTGCTAATTCCGGTTTGTTTATACTCCGGTAAATAGCGCCAAGCCTACCATAGCATTTAGATGCCTCTATGCTGCCGGGGATTTCTTCTGTGCAAGCATTATAAAATAAAATTGCATCTTCATTCCTTTGCTGCATCCACATCATATTACCGATATACAAAAGCATTCGGTCATCACAATTATACTTGAAAGAATTTTCCTTCTTTAAATTCCTATATCTAGCAATTGCCTCAGCTGCGCCGTCAGTGTTTATCAAATCAAAAATCAGTTTGTACGGCTTGGGTATTTGTGCGCGAATAGGAAGTACTTTCGGGCTGCTGTATGCATTTGCCCATAGTTGAATCAAATAATCTTTAGTCGCGTAACTTTCATACGGTGTCCACTCAGCAAGAATATCTCTTTCAATAATGCTTTGTAAACTTTCGCCGTTTTGTAAAGCTGAAATGATAATCCGGGATGTCGAAACAAGCATATCACGAAACTGCTTAAGTTCAGTTATAGTGCAGTTTTCACTATGTCCGGGAACAAGTTTAACATCTGTCGGGAGCCTATCAATCAATTTTTCAACGGTCGGGATATACTTCTCGATATCTCCATTTTCGTTATCGATACTCGGGAAATGGTGGTTGGCGCAGAGCGCTGCAGTGCAGGCTACATTAGATTTTGTAAACCAAACAATTATGTCACTGTTATCGTGTGCGCCCGCGTAACTAATTAATTTTATTTCCTCACCGTTGAAATAAATACTCAAAGAATCTTCAAAAGTAATTGCCGGTAAGTATCTCTCCGGCACATTAAGAAACATGTACAATCCGTTCAAATATCTATCCCGCATCTTCGAATGCCCAATAATTACAGCGCTGTCACCTACCGATATGTTACCGCCGACATGTTCAATATGCGAGTGCGTGTTGATTATTACTTTCGGCAATCCTTTGTTCAATGTGTTTAATGCTTCTTTTAATTGCTCTCCATTTTCTTTGTCGCCGCTGTCTACGATAAGCAGTCCGTCTTCACCGACCGATGCGACAACTTTATCCGGATATCCCCCGGCATCCAAAGAAAGCACATACATCTTATCGGTTAGTTTCGATATTTCATATCGAGGATTGATTTGAGATGATAGATTATTCAGAGGAAGTAAAAAGATAGCTGTTAGAGAAAATGCGAAGTATAAACTAATATTTTTAATCATTGCAACTCCGCTGAAATTTTACATATGAAAATAAAAACAAATCATCGAATTCGTGAGCCAATAAATTGCCTCCGGCAAATATGTAATCAGTTTATTGCATTAATTATTTTTTCCAATCGGCCCAGCCATCCCATCCGGCATCATAAGTTAATCTTTGTTGTTCCGTTCCGTCGGAGTTCATTTTATAAATTTCAAAATTGCCGTCCCTTTCGCTCTGTAAAATTATTGACTTCCCATCGGGCGACCAACACGGATTTTCATCTCTGCCGGGAGAATCTGTAAGAGTAACATCACCGCTTCCATCGATATTACAAATATGAATGTCAGCCTGCGGTTTGCCTTCGCTAAAATAATTTTGACCGTATGCAATTTTACTTCCATCCGGCGACCAGACCGGGAATATCTCCTGCCGAGGAGTGTTCGTAATTCTTCTTTGATTCTTTCCGTCAATATCCATCATATAAATCTCATAATTACCGTCGCGGTTGGACATGAAAAGAATTGTCTGATCGTCGGGAGATAGTATTGGTCTTTCGTCCCGCGCATTATTATTAGTTAGCTGTTGCGAATTCGAACCGTCAGACTTCATTACCCAAATTTCGGTTTTGTTTCCGTAATCTTTTATGTAAAATATTTTCGAACCGTCCGGCGACCAAGACGGATGTTCTACAGCGGTTGACGAGTTAATAAATCTTCGTACATCCGTGCCATCGGAATTCATAATATAGATATCCTGGTTTCCATCCCGGTTTGAAAGGAATAGAATTTGTTTCCCATCCGGTGAAATTGCCGGACACAAATCAGCTGCCGGATTATTTGTTAAATTTATTTGACCCGAACCGTCGCTATTCATTGCATATACTTCCGGGTTACCATCGCGGTCGGAGTAAAAAGCCAGGGTTACTTCAGCAAAATTTTCCGGGTTCGATGCTTCGGTGCAACAATTAAGTAGCAATGCCATCACGAGAAACGAAATTGTTTTGTTAGATTTCATTTTGATTTGTCTCCATCTATTTTAAAAAAGTTACTTTAATTGTCTGTGTGTGGTTTACATCTCTATCTAAATTGAACACATCCATTTTTATAAAATAAATTCCCGAAATTTCTCCGGTTGGATTCCATGTAAAATTATATTTTCCGGGATGCTCTAACTTATCAACTAAAGTGGTTATTTCACTTCCAAGTAAATCGTAAACGGAAATAATAACACGACCAATTTCGGAAAGTGAATATTCAATTTTTGTTTCCGGATTAAAAGGATTCGGGTAGTTTTGAAATAATTTAAAATCCTCTGGCAATGGGTTCAAATCGTTTGTTTCAATTGTAGTTACCGTATCATTAAACCAAATTTCATTTGATACCCGGTCATAAATACCCACGAAAATATCCAAATCTCCATCGTTATCTAAGTCTCCCAAAGAGCTGCCTCTGGTTTTTGTATTCCCGCTCATTCTCAATCCGCTATCAATAAAATTACCATTGCCATCATTCAACCAAATCTGGTTCGGATTATCTACAATGGAAAAGAAAACATCCGGAATGGCATCATTATTAAAATCTCCGATACGAATCCATGCAACGTTTATTAAACCGTATTCAGTACCAATATCTAAAAAATTACCATTGCCATCATTGGATAGAATTTTGAATGGCTTAGCATCGGTATGTGTTCCATTTGTAATCAAAACATCGAGATCGCCATCATTATCAAAATCTTCAAGTGCACTGCTGTTGTAATCCATCGTTGCATCAATATCTATCGTCGACCAGCCTTCAATAAAATTTCCAGTACCGTCATTTAACATTACCCTGTAGCCACTCCCTTCGTCTTTTACAAAGAAATCTAAATCACCGTCACTATCTAAATCCCCCCAGCTTGCACAAAATGGAAGGTCCTGTCCGCTATCTGTAAAAATTCCCGTTCCGTCATTGATGAAAAGTTTGCCCGGCGGAGGATAATAAACAACATACGCATCAAGATCGTTATCATTATCTACGTCAATAAGTTCAACTAAATTGCCGCTTATATTAGTGTCGTTTAAGTCTTGACCGGAATCAGTAAAAATACCGTTTCCATCATTGAAATAAATTTTGCTTGGTTTATAAGACCACCCCGCACTATAAAAATGCGCGCATGTCACAAATAGATCAAGATCACTATCTCCATCAAGATCACCTAAAGCAACGCCATGAGCTTGTTGAGTTAAATTTTGACCGGAATTTGTAAAAATTCCGGAACCATCATTTAACCATATTTGGCAGTTGTAAAATTCCATGTTCGAGAACACTGCGTCTAAATCTCCATCGTTATCGACATCTTCCAAAATAACTTCAAATGTAACAGATGGTGGAAACGTCTGGGCGCTTTTAGTAAAAGAAATCGATTGACCGGATATAATGTTTACTGAGTTTATTATAAAAACCAGCGTAAGAGAAAGTAATTTCGTTGTATTCAGCATAAATACTCCCAAATGGAAAAGTTAATAAATTATTAATAAGTCAAGGTTGATAAGGTAATCTGTGTCACTGAGAGACGTTTTTGCCAAAGCATTATTTTTAATTTGAGCTGGAATAGACAGATTGCTTTGCAGAATAAACTCTGAACGAAGTAAATATGTTCTCAATGTCGTCGAAAAATTTTTACTTTTAATATTTAATACTATCTTTTATTTCTCAAATTGGCACAGCTTCGCCACGTAAATCACATACTTTAATAAATCGCAATTATTTTATCTAAAGACATGATTTTGGACGGAATGCAAGTTATTGCGGTCGTGAATCTCCTCCGAATGGCTATATATTTCTCCGAATAGCTAAATGCTGAGGGGAATAGGTAAAATAGAAGAGTAAAAATATTAGATGAATTTCTGCTTCAACAATTTATAACGGGATCTACTAATGGGGAGTTTGAATCCGGATTTCAATTTTAATTCATAATTACTATGACCTGTATGTTCAAATGACTGAATAAAATCAAGATTCACAATAAACGAACGGTGTATTCTAAACATTTTTTGGGGAAGAATATTTTCAAGGTTGTTTAAAGGTTTGTCAATTATTTCAATCTTCTCATTAAGAAGATGGGCTTCAACCAAATATCTATCTGCTTTTAAATAAATAACCTCATCAATCGGGATCAAGATATTTTTATTATTTTTCCGGGTGACCAAATATTTAGCGCTCTCGGTTCCCGACGCTAATCCCATATACCTATCAAATGCTAATTTAAGCCGGTCTATTTTTAGTGTCTTTGGGATAAAATCTATAACTCCGTATTCATAAGCCTTAATTGCCAACTCGGTATGAGCCGATATTATGATAGTATGAAAGGACATCGAAGTAAATTTTTTTAATATTTCGAAACCATCCTCACCGCTCAAATTCAGGTCCAGTAAGCACAAATCAATTTTATTCGTTTTTAAAAAATCGTTTGCTTCCTCTAGTGTATATAAAACATCGATGCTCTTTACTTTATCTCGAAGTAATGCAATAGTGGAAGCTTTGATGTAATCAGCTATTGGAGGTTCATCTTCTAATATTAAAATGCGCATGTAAATCTCAAGAATAAATTTTAATAATTACTTCCCAAAATCCGTTATTCAAACCATAGTTCATTTCCCATTTGCCCGGGTAGTTTTCTTCCAATCTATATTTCACATATTTGATACCCAATCCTTCTTCTATTTTTTCAGTCGATTGATCGGCATATCGTTTAAATCGGGACCCGTCATTTTTTAATATATATTTTGTGAAACTATTTCCATTTTCTGAAATTAATGTGAACACACCATTTTCTTTGGGTTTGTAAGCGTGCGTCAATCCGTTCTCAATCAAGGTGTGAAATATCATCGGCGGTATCTTATTATTCGGATTAACACCCATGGTACTTAACTTATAACTTGCATCCCTCCTATAACCCATAAGCTCGAGGTGATAATTACATAATTCAATTTCTTTCTCGATGGGCACTTCTTTTTCCGAAGAGACCTGATTTATAATATCAAATTCTTCGGATAATGCTTCGATTAATTTTTCTGCTTTGGATGGATCATTAGTCAACCATGATTTAAGCGATAAAAGTGTATTCGAAATAAAATGAGGCTGAATACTTTTCTTCAGCAATTCAGCTTCAAGTCGCTGTGCTTTTAGCAGCATTTCATGGTAGCGTTTAGTCTGCTGTTGAATTTTTCTACTAACGGCAATTATAATGAGTGATGTTGTTAGTATATTAAAAATAAAATTGATTAAAAACGGTAAACCTCCCACTTTAAAGAAATCACTAATTAGTGAAAATACATTCTGACCCAGCATCAATAGTATGGCTGAAAGCAAAGGGTAAGTCCCCGGAATATTTTCTTTCAATCGACTTAGAATTATCCATGAACCATACATGTATAAAATTATAGTGATATTTCTAATGTTTAATAAATCTGACAATTCTAATGGAACTATCAGATAAATTACAAATATGATTACGGGAGGAATTAAATAGTGCCACTTTTTATGAAGTTCAAAAAAGTGTAGAATAAAAAGGATCAGAATTATATCGGCAATAGTCAATCCATAATAGAAAAATGGATCAAGTGTATTGAACAGATTTACCGTAATAAGTTCCTGATGAATTAAGTACCCCCAAAGGCTAATAAGGAACATGAAAAATGTATTTGCGCCTAAAATTAAAAACGACTTATGCCTCCATCCGCCTATGAACACAGCAATGCAGAAAAGAGTTGCCGTAAAAAACACCCCCATATAAAAAACATTCTCGGATACTTTGTTGATTCGATAAGCCTGTAATACGGGGTTGCTGCCAATAATAATACTGGAATAAAAATTCGTTTTCAAATTATCGAAATTGGAAATGCGAATTGCCAATATGTTAGCACCGGTCTTCACATTACTGCTTCCAATCATCATGCTGCTGCGTACTTTCCCGGCTTGATTTGAATAATGCCCGTTACCGATTATACCGTTCTTACCGATCAACGAGCCATTCCAATAAATTTCTAAAGCCGAGGGAATGTTCATAACAAACAATCCTAAAATATGATCATTCCTAACATCGCCGCTGCAATCAATTATCAGCCTGAGCCAATATTTTTCATCTTCAATCGAACTGATATCGATAAGAATTTTACTCTGCCATTGAGAATCATCAAAGTTTATCTTAGACCAATTTGTGTCGTCTCCCTCATGAAATTTGAATTGAGCGATCCGTATAAATCTATCTTTATCGAAATTATACTTGATGATTTCGGAAGGAACTTCTGCCGGGATTGTAATATTTATAAGTACAACAAGAAATAATATTTTTTTCAACATATCATTAAACAAAGATACTCCGCTTAAAAAATATGAATATTCCCGGCGGAAAAAAAATTTTTAACCAGCTTTGTAATACCCAAATAGTTTTGGGCAGAATAAATGTTCTATTCGATAGTCACTCATTAAAAGATATTCCGAAATAATTTCGGTAATTTTGAATCGGATGTGAATTTGATTTTTAACAGTATGATTAATCCAAAAGGGATATCGAAATATGTACGATTATCAAAAGAAAAACGAATTCTTTGCACAAGTTCCCGGCATGATGGAGGAGCTTTGCGAAACCGAACTTATTGAGCTTGGCGCTGCGAATACAAAAGTCGCATACCGGGGAATTTATTTTAAAGCTGATGCTTCCACGTTGTACAGAATAAATTACACATCACGTTTAATATCACGAGTGTTGGCGCCGTTATCGTCTTTCCACTGCAATGATGTTAAACAATTGAGAAGAGCAGCTGAGAACATTCGCTGGGAAGAAATATTTTCTATTGATAAAACCTTTGCAATTACTGCTTCCGTATCTAATAGTAGAATAAATAATTCATTATCCGCCTCGCAGTATTTGAAGGATGGGATAGTCGATTATTTTAGGAGAATCAGTAAAGGCAAACGCCCGGATGTAAATGTGGAAAATCCGCATGTACGATTCAATCTTCATGTTGAGAAAGACGTGGCTACAATCAGTCTCGACACATCCGGCGAATCGCTTCATAAACGAGGTTACAGATTGCTTGCAGGAGAAGCTCCAATGCAGGAAACTCTCGCCGCAGCTATCATTCGTTTGAGCAAATGGAACGGTGAAAATCAGCTATGGGACTGTATGTGCGGTTCCGGTACAATCCTTTGCGAAGCGTTAATGCATTATTGTCGGATTCCCGCTCAGATTATTAGGATTAATTTTGGATTTTTTTACATGCCCGATTTTAATAAAAGGATTTGGGAAAAAGTTAAAGCTGAGTGTGATAAAAATATTCGTCCATTACCCAAAGGCCTTATTATCGGCAGCGATAAATCTCAAAAAACAATTAATATCGCAAAAGAAAATTTATCGCGCCTGCAATTTTCTGACGCGATCGAATTGTCGTGTCATCCTTTTCAACATGTTAAACAATTTGAGAATGGAATATTGATAACAAATCCCCCTTATGGAATTCGTCTTGGAGAAATTGAGGAAGTACGAAAACTGTATACCGAATTGGGTGATTTCATTAAGCAAAAATGCAAAGGCACTTCAGCATACATTTACACCGGCGATCCATCGCTGCGAAAGTTTATTGGATTAAAAACTTCAAAAAGAACACCATTGGTTAACGGAAAACTGGAAGGTGTGCTTTTACAGATTGACAGTTATGAAGGAAGTAAGAAAAGATATTACAATGAGTATAAATCTAAGAACGAGTCATTGGAAAATACGTACAGAGATCACATACCGCAATAAGCAAGCGAAGACAGACTTCCGATTAATATTATCAAAAATGGAATGGTAAACTTTGAAGAATATCTTTTTTTATTGTAATTTAAAATAGAAATAATAGTATCTTTTTAATAAGCATGTTCCTCAAATATTGTTAATTCTTTATTATAACTGCTATGGATTTTTAATTCAATGGAGTCAGATTGACTGATAATCCTCAAAATAAAATTCTACACTTAATAAAAATAGAAGTTGTAGAGAAGAAGATGAAAGTATTTCTGACTGTGAAAGAGCCAGACACCGACGAAATCCAATCACTAACTCTCCAGTCCGTTTTAGAAATACTTAATATCAGTGGAATCAAGTACGGTATAAAAGAGGATGTACTTCAGAATATTATCACTGAAAATAAATGGAACGAGAAATTTTTAATTGCCGAAGGCAAACCTCCGGAACCCGGCGAATCCGCAAGATTAGAGTTTTTCGTTTCTACTGATAAATCTCTTAAACCGGAAGTTACTTCAAATGGGCACCTTGATTTTAAAGAGGTTCATGTAGTAAATAGTGTTGAAAAAGATACACCATTAGTTAAAAAATTTACCGCGACTCTTGGCTCAACGGGCATAGATGTTTATGGGAATGAAATTCCAGCTATCCTTGGTAAAGATATAGCTATGGTTACAGCGGGTCAAGGGACTTACAAAGACGCCGACGATAGTCTATTAATAAAATCCGCAACGGATGGAATTATATGTTATAATACCTCCGGGAATACATTCGAGGTTAAACAGCTCTATGTAATACAGGGCTCTGTGGATTATTCAACCGGCAACATTCACGCAAAAAGCTCTATAGAAATCAAAGGCGATGTTAAACCAGGATTCTCTGTAACAACTCCATACAACGTTGAAATAAAAGGCGTTGTTGAGCATGCCGTTATTTCGTGTGATGGGACATTAACTGTGAAATCCGGAATCATAGGCGACGAGAAATTATTGATTAAAGCCGGAGGCGATTTACATTCCGGGTATATAAATAACCAGCACATTAAATGTCACGGTAGTGTTTTCGCTAATACAGAAATAAGAAATTGCTGGATTGAAAGCGATAATGAGGTTAAAATATTAAAAGAATATGGTGTTATAGTCGGCGGGAAAATTACTGCTACAAATACTGTAAGCGCTCCTTCGATTGGTAATTTATATAATATCCATACCGAAATTGAAGTAGGAGTGGTTTTAGCGCTCAAGGAAAAGTATCTACATAAAGGGGCCGAGTTAACAGATGCCGAAAAGGATATGGATGAGTTGAAGAAAAAGATTACATTAATGGCACATGCATCTGCCGGTAATCTTCAGAACAAACATCTTGTTGCGTTAAAAAATCAGTGGCAAAGAAGCATTGAGCATTTGGAACGGCTCAGAACCGATCTTGCAGAAATAGAAAAAGCATATTATGATGTTGCGAATCCGGAAGTACATGTAAATAAAACTATCTTTCCCGGTTGTGTAATTAAAATAAAAAATGCAGTATTTCAGGTAAAAGAAGAGCTTACGCACGGGATTTTCAAATTGAGTGAAAAAGAAATAACCTTCGTCAAACAAAAGTGATTAATAAGTTATTGGCATTCGTTCCGAAAATCACTTAAGCAAAATAAACTTCTTCACAGAAATAAAATTCCCGGATATCATTCTATAGAAATATACTCCCGACGCTAAATTTTCGCCATTGAATTCAACGCTATACATTCCGGGATAATATTCCTTTTGAATTAGCAACGCGACAAGCTCGCCCAACTGATTAAATATTTGGATTGATACATTCGACTTTTCCGGAACAGTAAATTTGATAATTGTTTTTGGATTGAAAGGATTGGGATAATTTTGATACAACTCAAACGCAACCGGAATATTCGCATTTTGGTTATTGTTAATATTAGTAAAATTATCATTCTGCATCCCGGGCGAGCCAAATCCCGAAGAGGCATCCCAATTCTCCGCGAGTGAGTTATCGCGCTTGGGATTTTTGAGCACTAACGTAGCGCCTGTCCCATCAGCTTCATCCGGCCAGGGAGAGGAATCGGAATAAGTTAAAGAGTCGGCTAATTGCATATATTTATCGTACAGACAAATCAACTCCCCTTTATTGGCTAAATTAAAATCGAAATCTCCGATGTAATTTTTAACCGTTGGGAAGAACGATGTAAACATGGCCGAATCTTTGACAAGCACAATAAATTCACCGGCGTCCAAAACAGTATTTTGTGGAATATTAAACTCATGCTCTTCATCTCCATCCTTAAAAATCCAACCCGAAATATCTACAGCTTCATTAGTGTTATTATATAACTCAATCCAATCATCCGAATCAAAATCGGGCGATGAATTATAATTTATCTCATTTATTACAACTGTTGGAAATCCGTTGTTATCCAATTCAAAAACCGGTGTAAGACTTATATCTACCGATGGTGAAATTTCGAGCGGATTGTCTTCCGATTGAAGCGAACCTTCCCATCTTACAAAACGATAACCCGGTCGTGGGATTGCTGTAATCTTAACCGGGACATTTTGAAAATAGATTCCACTCCAGTTTCTATCGGGAATAAATATTGAATTCAACTTTACTTTTGCTAAAAGCGGATCGAGGTTATTAAAATTAATTTTAATTGTATTACCGAGTTGGAAATATTGCTTATAGAATAACCTCATGTATTCGGGTCTGTAATTTGCGAATGTTTTTAAGCGGGCAACTTCCGCAGTCCATGACTCCGGTTGATTCCATCTACCAAAATGACGGGGCATCTCATCTTCGATGTACGATGCAAACAAATCAATCTTTGCTAAGATTGAGTCCGACAAAAATCTTGTGTTGGCAAAATCACAAAATCTATTGATGAATTCATTTTTAAATAATTGATTCTGTAAAAGTTTTCTGAGAAATAAAGTTGACCAGGGCGGATTTGGCCAGCCGGGTCCGTTCGCTTGTGTGGCAAATGCAAGCGTATTATGCTTATAACCGTTTACATCATAAAGCCCGAATCCGAAATCTGTATCGAACATTATCCAGCGCCATTTACCGCCGGGATTAGTACTGCGCCAAATCTTTATATTATTGCCCGGCCAGTCTGTGTTATCGAAATAGATTTGCGCAACGTGATAATCAATGAAATTTTCAATGTCAATTTGAGTGCAAACGTAATCGTAATTTGATTGCGTGGATAAATTATTTCTTTCAACAAAATCAGCGAGCGAGGAGTAATGCTCATTTATCCTCAATTCCATTTCACCGTTGTCGCTTACGGTCATCTCAATGCTGTCCGCATCAATATTATGATGTGATGAAATGAAGTGCTCATTAATCTTTTCTCGAATATTGTGGATTCCCCAGTATTCGGCGTTTATGAAAACCACTGCCGGTCTAAAAGCCTGTTTGTCAATCTCTGTGTTATTTACAAGAGTGGTCATCAATCCATCCCGGACTAATGTAAATTGCCAATCGTTACCGGAGTTCCTTAGAACGAATGATTCGAATTCACTAATTGGAGTGTCTTCAAAAAATTTATAATCAATTTCCGATGTCCCGTATTCACTGCGAGCAAATATTGCAACCGATTTTTGAGGAAATGCACGGCTCCATCCGCCAAAAATTTTTATTCCTGCATCGATGCTGAATGATTGTGTAGTGTTCTGTTCAAATAATTCAACATGAACCGGACGTTCCCAGTCCTCCCAATAATTTGCACCAAAATGTGGATCATCGGGTGAAGCATGTTTTCCAAGCACATATATCCCGTAATCTTCATCAAATAGATTTGCCGGTGTTGTCGAAAGAGAGACTGTTGTAAGTTCAGTATCGAAATTGATAAAATAAGTATTTGTGATTGTCTTGCCAGGAAGCACTCCGGTTCCATAAGTTTTTGCTCTTACAACTGTCGTTTTTAACAAGTCAATAGGTGCAGTATATAAAGTTGAAGAATCCGAAGGTTCTGAACCATCGAGAGTGTAATAAATTTTTTCTTCGGGCGATTCTGACGAGAGCTCTACTGCAATAGGATTACTGTAAAATCCAGCCGCAGTTAAAAATTGAGGCGCCGAAGCTGTTGTTAAAAATCCTTCCGTATCATTGCTATCGCCGGGTGTCGCCTCGTTGAATAAAAACCAATCTTGAGATCCATCCGGTTTTCTTCCGAATGAAATATCATTTCCACTAAACGACCAACTGATTGAATCCAATATCAATCCATCAAACTGAGTAAGAAATAATTTTTCTGAACCCGATAATTTGAAGTTGGTATGAAGATAGGTTTTCGGGAATTCAAGTAGATTATTCATTGCAACAGCCTCAGACGAAGCCGCGCTCATCCCCAAAGAAAAAAATGGGATCAAAGTTAAATCGGAGGAACTAATACTCTTGTTATGAACCTGTATAGCCAGCACATTATCGCCCTGTCTGAATAATCCGGTAACATTTTCAAGTAAAAACATAGAAGGTTTCCCACCCTGGTAAATAAGCGCCTCAAAATCATTAGTGGCGCTTTTATTATAGAGTGGAGGAATTCCAACCGTTCCAATATTTGCTCTCGCAATTTCAACTCCATTCAAATAAGCAACAAAACCATCATCATAGTCAATGTGCAGCGCAGCCTGAATGATTGAATTTGTATCAGCTATTGAAAATACTTTTCGAACATATACCGACATCACAGAAGGCACTACCGTAAAATCATCATTGTCGCCGAAACCGAAACCGCTTTTTCCCCATTGCCAGAATATATCATTGAATCCAAGTTCATTCCAATCGGCGGGAGGTTCTTCTGTACCGAGTTTGTATTTCCACTCATCACCCCAATTGATAACCGTCTCCCAACTTGCCGGACCGAGTTTGGTTCTGTTTTTATCGCTTGCGAATACTAATAAATGATTTTGGGGCGAGAGCTTTATTTCGGGGAATACCCATTTGAATAAATCATCAGGATCATCTGAAATACCAAATCCCGTTAATGGCATATCAAAACCGGAATTATTAAAAATTTCGAACCAATCCGAATAGTCGCCATCCTCATCAGTAATGGTGCTGAAATTTGCGTGCATTAATTCGTTAATAACAATATCCTGGGCTCGCAGGTAGGGATTCAGAATAAGAATAAGAACAAGAATAAGAGCAAGAACAGAAGAATGGATTATACGGACAATCATTTCGTGCCGGGAGTTATAAATTTGACAGTCGTTTTATTATTCAAAACACATTATAAACTTAGGAAATTTTTGACAGATTTTGTCAGCAGAAAGGAATCGCTTTCAATTGAGGAACCGGGGAAATATTATAGAATATTTTCTTTCTCCCGTTAAAACATACCTCTTTTTTAACGATAATGAAGATGGAATATTTTTTTAAAAAACAATTATGTTCAAATGACAGATAGTCGGTTAATGTGGTTCTAATAAAATTTTCAGTGCCCGGCGCTTTGCTTTATTTTCTTGTATTATGTTTTTTTGTAGCATATAAGTCACTAATAATTGCGGGGCAGAATCAGCAAGATTTTGAGGCTGACACAGTAAGGATAACCAAACTGATGGACGAATGTTGGAAGAACCGCAGCAACAATTCGCAGCTTGCGCTAAAGCGAGGGCATGAAGCGCTCGAACTCAGTCGAAAAATCTCTAACAAAAGTTTTGAAGCAAAAACTCTCAATTTAATAAGCGTTGTTTACCGGGCAACAGGTCAGAATGATATTTCCCTGGATTATGCGCAGCATGCGTTGAGTGTAGCTCAAGAGTGCAAAGATTCTGTATCGATTGCATATGCTGAAAACAATATTGGCGGAAGCTACAGAATCAAAGGTTTCTATACTATAGCTTTAAGGCATGTTTTTACCGGTTTGGAAATTTTTTCGAACCTTAATGACAAGTTTGGTATGGCATTCTGCACAATAAATATCGGATTTATTTACCGCCTTCAATTTAATTACAACAAAGCGCTTTCCTACTTCCAGCAAACTTTTAGCATAAGAAAAGAGATCGGCGATCGAAGCGGACAGGCAATTGCATTAAGATGGATAGCCAACGCTTATACTGATATGGGTGATTATGAAATGGCTCTCAAAAAATACAGCCAACTTGAAAGTGAATATTCCGATTTGGATTACAAGGCGGAAATGGAAGCAATATGGAAGGGAATGGGATTAATTTTTCTGCGATTAAAAAATTATTCTGAAGCTCAAAAATATCTTGCGAATTCTTTGGAATTAGCAAAGCAACTCGGGAATGTTTCCTCTGAAACTTCTAATAGAAATAATCTCGCAATAGTCCTTTCCAACCTTGGCAGGTTTGAGGAAGCTGAAAATCATTTAATTCTCGCAGACAATTTAGCAACGCAAATAAATGACACTGAATTGATCTTGGAAGGTTATGACGCATACTCACAATTTTACGAGCTTAAAAAGGATTACCAAAACTCGTTGAAGTACGCTAATAAATTTCACTTTCTCAAAGACTCCATAATTACAAAGTACAACATACTAAGCGCAAATGAACTTGAAACGATTTATAGAAGCGAGCAAGCCAAAAGAAACAACGCAATACTGATGAAGAATATTGAAATATCTGAAAATCAAAAAAAATATTTGATATTAATTTCAATAATGTTCATTATTTCTTCATTTGTGATTTACGGAAGGTTTCATTTTAAAAAACGAGCCAATAAACGGCTGCATGAATTGAACGCACTGAAGGATAAATTTTTCGGCATCATCGCACATGATTTGAGAAATCCATTCAGCGCTATTTTTTCATTAGCAAAAATTCTAAAAGAGGATTATAACGAACTTACCGATAGCGAAAGGATTGAATTGATAAATAGCATCGAATCCACCGGTGAAAAAACTTTTAAGTTGCTCGAAAATTTACTGTATTGGTCACTCTCTCAAACCGGCAGAATGAGTTATAATCCCAAACAACAAAACTTATCGCAAATCATTGACGATACTGTTAAATTATTCGAAGGACCTGCAAAAAATAAAAATATTTCATTAGTATCAAATAAAACCGAAGAAACCGCTGTTGGCGATGAAGAAATGATAAAAGCAGTTCTGCGGAATCTAATATCCAATGCAATTAAATATACAATTCCGGGTGGGAAAGTTTCTGTTCAAGTTAATAGAAAAAATGAATTAGTGTACATCTCGATAATTGATACAGGCATTGGTATTGAAGAAGATATTCGGAAAAATATTTTTCAGATTGATAATATCTCATCAATGCCTGGCACAGGTGGTGAGAAAGGTACCGGACTCGGTCTCGCACTCTGCAATGAATTTGTAAAAAAGAATAACGGCGATATTCAGGTTGAAAGCGAACCTGGGAAAGGAAGCAAGTTTACTTTTTCACTACGAAGCAGGAATTAAAAGGATGCAAATAATTTCGTTCACAAAAAAAATGACTAATCGTGATACATAATCACGCTCAAATGTTTTTTGTTTTATTTTACACAAAAATATTTTCCTTACGCAAATAAAATTTGAGAACTTCAATAATGACTACATCTAAAAAAGCAACAATTGTATATGCTGAAGACAGCAAGTCGATTTCGACAATCGTTAAAGCTAAATTGTCATCCGAGGGATATGAAGTACATCATTTTGAAAATGGAGAGGGAGTTGTTGACGCTGTTGTAAAATACAAGCCCACTGCTGTTGTTCTTGATAACGACATGCCGGTAAAAGATGGTTTTACAATTCTACAGGAAATAAAAAAAATTCCCGAAGTTGAAAACATTCCCATTATATTCCTTACTAACAAAAAGGATTCTCAAAGTGTAATGAATTGTCTACAATTCGGAGTAAGCGATTATATCGTTAAAGATCCACTTGCGATTTCGACAATTATATCCCGCATAAAAAGGTATATCCAATAACAACACTGTTATGGAATATCCTCATTAATTTGTCTCCTCCGGGCCGTGTAATTTAGTTGTATGTCTTTTAAAACTCCCCCGGTAAATAAATCTTTACTAAGTCTAAAACCGAAAAATATTAATTACTTCCTTTCCATTTAAATGTTTTTTGCTTATTGTCGCAACAATTTTTTTTAAAATCTCGAAAGGATACCCGGTGAAATTCAAAGTACTGTTAATATTTTTCGTTTGTATAACCGAAATTTTTGCCCAAAGTGATTCAACTAGAAATACAATAATGATGGATGAAGTAGTCGTCACCGGTACAAAATTAGGAATTGCCCGTAACCAGGTGCCATTTACAGTTTCTCAGATTTCGAGCGAACAAATATTTCAAAGCGGCGAGACATCCTTGCTCTCCGTTATTGCGGAGTATATCCCCGGCATTTTTGTAACAAAACGCGGCATAACAGGCTACGGACTTTCAACTGGATCTGCCGGTCAAATAAACATCAGGGGTACGGGCGGCAATCCAAACACCGAGGTGCTCGTAATGGTAAATGGTAATCCTCAATTTGCAGGTTTATTTGGTCATCCCCTGCCCGATACCTACCTTTCATCGGATGTAGAAAAAGTGGAAATTATCAGGGGTCCAGCCTCGATTCTTTATGGTTCGAATGCAATGGGTGGAGTAATTAATATTATCACAAAAAAGCAAACGATCGAAGGCTTCCGATCAAATAGCCGGATGATGTACGGTTCGTACAATACAGCGAAACTTATGTTGAGTTCAGGATTCAAACAAGATAACTTCGGATTTATTGCATCAGTAAACCACGAAAGAACCGATGGGCACAGACCATCATCCGATTTTCGATTGACAAATGGTTATTTGCAAACCGGGTATGAATTTGACAATCATTTTAACTTAAGCCTTGACATGTCGATTGCGAAAATAAAGTCATCCGATCCCGGAGAGGCATCAACCGGAAAACCTGGCGAGAAGATTGACATATTACGTACAAATAGTAATTTAACTTTCAACAACGAATTCGGATTTACGAGCGGTGCTTTACATATTTTTTATAACTACGGCGAACATGACGTAACCGACGGCTTCTTTTCAATTGATAGAAATTACGGACTTGCTTTATACCAAACAATAAAATTATTTGTAGGGAATGTAATAACAGCCGGATTTGATTTTAAAGAATATGGCGGCATTGCAAGGAATGTAAAAGCAATGAACGGACTTGGAATTATACTCGGTGATACGACTGTAAATGAAAAAGCCGGCTACATATTAATTCAGCAAACATTCTTTGAAAGACTTGTAGTAAACCTTGGATTTAGATTCGAGTATCACAGTGTTTTTGGATCCGAGAATGTCCCGAGCGCCGGAGTTGCCTATTATTTATCCGATAATACTACATTGAAAACCTCAGTGTCTAAAGGATTTAGAAGTCCTACTATAAGAGAATTATTTCTCTTTCCCCCTGCTAACGATGAGTTAAAACCGGAAAGAGTAACCAATTACGAAATTGGATTAATGCAGAAATTATTTTCCAATATGTTAGGAGTCGAATTAACACTATTCAAATCGGACGGTATTAACCTGATACAAACCATTTTTACCGGCGGCGCTCCTAAAAATGTAAACTCTGGAAAATTTTCAAATTGGGGTGTAGAATTATCAACAAAACTCAATCCAACCAATTCTATGAATTACATTTTGAATTATACATACATCAACCAGGATACACCTATCCTTGCTACACCTGAGCACTCATTATATATTGGTACGAATTATTCGATCGGAAATTTTCAAATACACTTCGGGCTACAAAACATTACCAACCTCTGCATAGTAACCACCCCCGAAATTAAGAAAGAAAATTATTCGCTCCTTAATTCGAATCTTTTATATAAGTTCAGTCACAATTTCGAAATCTTCATAAAAGCGGAAAACATTCTTGATACGGATTATCAAATCAATTACGATTACCCCATGCCGGGAATTACGTTCATGAGTGGAATTAATCTCAGTCTGTAATCCAATTTTCACGGGAATTTGTGCCGAACTGAATACTCCGCTAATGTTTTAGCGGCGCCCACATTCGTCCGCCTAAATTAATTTATTGTTGTCCTGTCAACTTTAGATTTCATCTCTTCGATTATAAACTCGGAAGTTTGCAGCTTTCATCAGTTGAATTGATTCCGGTTGAAATCCGAGGTAATTAGTCTGCATATAAAGAATCCATTACACGAATCCGGATTTCGCTTGATGATGAGCTAATACTATTTTATTGCGATATCAAAAAGGTTTTTATTATGATTGATGTTCTTGTAGTTGATGATTCCACTTTAGTAAGAGATTTGATTAATCATATCTTAAAATCGGATAATGAGATTAATGTAATCGGCAGTGCACGAAACGGGAAAGAAGCGATTGAATTTGTTAGCAAACAGAAACCTCATGTGATAACATTGGATATCAATATGCCGGTAATGGATGGGATAGAAACAACAAAAAAAATAATGGACAAATATCCTCTGCCGATTCTTATTTTAAGTACATTTTGGAATAATAAAGAGGTGATTGATTCATTCAAAGCGCTAATGGAAGGAGCTATCACAATCGTGGAAAAACCGGTCGGAGCCAATAGTCCTCGCTTTATGGAAATATCAGATAACCTTATTCACTCCATAAAAACAATTGCCGGTTTTAAATTTACGAATGATTTAATTCCAGATAAGCACAATCAATTACTAAACTCATCTGTCAATTTAAATTCATGTAGCGAAATAAAAATTATAGGTATCGGCGCCACTTTCAGCGGGATGGTGCTTATCAAGAAGATATTATCTTCACTGAATAAAAGATTTTGTTTACCGGTTGTAATTGTACAACAAATGAATCCCGGTTTTATTGAGGGATTTGCAGAGTGGTTAAATGAGACTTCAAATATTCCGGTTAAAATAGCCTCCCACGGAGAGAAGATAAAAAACGGGACATGTTACTTAGCGCCAGATTTTCATCATCTCACAGTCTCCCCGGAAGGTAAAATTTATCTTTTAGATGAAGCGCCTGTTAGTGGCTTACGCCCTTCATTAACATATTTTTTTGATTCTCTTTCTGAATCATTTGGCACCCAATCATCCGGGATATTAGTTACAGGGGCATGCGAGGAAGGCATTGCAGAGTTTAAAAAACTTCACGATATCGGGGCAGTAACAATGGCGCTTGTAAAAGATAAAGCGATTTTCTTTCAGTTGCCCGGCGAAGAAATCATCCCAACTTTCGAACAAAATATTTTATCATCGGATGAGGTAATTACATTTCTAAATAGGATTGCTGTTTAATAAATAGTAATTCCAATCGGCACAAATCGATCAATCCATTATAAAAATAAGTTCTGCATTAATCTATCTGCAATTAATTGTAAAATCTACGAAACTACTTACATAGTTTTTACGTCACATATTAACATAAAAAGGATGATATATGGACACAATTCGAGAATTAGAAGAACTTGCGCTTGCAACACGTTTGAAAAGGTTAAGTGAGCGATTATCAAAAGACATTTCACTTGTTTATAAAAAATCGAATATTGATTTTGAAGCGCGATGGTTTGTGCTCATCTCCTCACTTATCAAGGAATCCCCTCAATCTATTACCGGACTTGCAAAAAAAACTTGGATTATCTCACGCAGCAATAAATCAAATCGCTTCCGAACTGACTAAAAAGGAATATGTATCTTCTAAAAAGAGTATGGATGATGAAAGGCAGAGGCTATTAACTATTACAAAGAAAGGGAAAAAAGTTTATTGTTCGCTCGAAAACATACTCGATAAAATCAAAAAGGCGAATAAAGAATTAATCCATTCTTCGGGGAGGAATCTTATTACCGCTTTAGCCGAAATAGAAAACGAGCTTGATAAAAGAAGTATGTTCGAACGTGTTTGGGAATTGATTGATGGTGGACTGCCCGGAGAAATTGAGATATGCGAATACAGCGCGGGAATGAAAAAATATTTCAAGCAGTTGAACTATGAATGGCTGGAAGAGTATTTCACAGTGGAGGATTTCGATAAGGATATTTTACTGAATCCGAAAGAAAAAATAATTAATACCGGCGGCGCTATTTTCTTTGCTCTTTTGGAAAACCAGGTGGTTGGAACTTGCGCGATGCTTAATCATGGAGATGGACTATATGAAATAGGGAAAATGGCTGTGACAAAAAAATTACGCGGCTACGGAATCGGACGAAAATTGTTAAACAAATGCGTTCAAAAAGCAAAAAGTCTTGGCATAAAAGAGATTTATTTGCTCACAAATAAAAATCTTATCGCAGCCAATAGTTTGTATAGATCATTCGGATTCAAAAAAATCAAAAACAGTCCGATCGATAAATCATACTATCAGAGGGAAACTTATGCCATGAAATACAAAATATTATAATTGATCTCGGGGGAGAAAAATGAAATCAAAATTATTTTTTTTCAATGTGTTATTAATATTTCCACTAACAATTTGTCCGGCCGGAAGCGAAACTGATACAACCTATGCAATTCCGAGCATAAAAATATTAAAAATCGAGCAGCCCCTTGAATTAACTGGCAAGCTTGATAATCCCGTTTGGTTAAAAGCCGAATCGGTTGAATTAAACTTCGAGATTAATCCAGGCGATAATATACCCGCCCCGCAGAAAACGATTGTAAAATGCCTTTATGATGAGGAAAAAATTTATTTTGGATTCCAGTGTTATGATACAGAACCATATTTAATAAGAGCAAATATATCAGAGCGCGATAAAATATTTTCGGATGACTATGTTATTGTTTGCATCGATACTTATGGAGATTTTCAAAGATCGTACGAATTAGCAGTTAATCCGTTCGGGATTATGGGTGATTTACTCGCTACATTAAATAATGAGGATGCAAGTGTTGATTTGATATGGTATTCAGCCGCATCTGTTCATGAAAACGGCTGGACTGCTGAAATGGCAATTCCATTTACCAGTTTAAATTTCCCGGATAATGAAAAACAAAACTGGCGGTTGAATTTAATCCGGACAATTCCTCGTGCAAGTCGAACTCAGGTTTCATGGACACGCATCGATAAAAACATACCGGGAATAATGACACAGGCTGGATTTCTTAACGGACTTGAGAATATAGAGCCGGGTAGTTCAATAGAATTATTACCCTATGCTATCGGTCAGCAAAATGGGCAGTTGAACAATTTCGGTGATCCTAACTCAGGTTTTAAATACAACAACTTCGAAAGCCGTTTTGGCGGTGGAATTAAATATGCGCCAAGCGCAAATTTTTCAATCGACGCCGTTATCAATCCGGATTTCAGTCAAATTGAATCGGATGCTGACCAAATAAGTGTTAACACTACATTTGCTCTTTATTACGAAGAGAAAAGACCGTTCTTTTTATTGGGAAATGATTTGCTTCAAACACCAATGTACTATTCGCGCTCAATAAATGATCCTCTCGCAGCTGGACGGATTATTGGGAAAAGCGGTTCGCTTTCATATCTATATATGAGCGCATACGATAGGAATACAGTATTCGTTATCCCCGGCGAGGAAAGGAGCAATACAGTTGCGACAGAATTAAATTCATTAGCAAATGTTGGGCGGCTCCGTTATGATTTCGGAGATGAATCATATATTGGTGGTTTGGTATTGGGACGTAATTTATCCGACGCGCATAATTATGTTGTTGGTTTTGATTGGAATTATAAATTTTGGGAGAACTGGTATTTTAACGGCGAAGGATTTTTCTCGACAACAAAGGAATTAAACGACTCAACATTATTTGAAGAGCAAAGAAAATTTGGTAATAGCAAACATACTGCCGGTTTCGATGGAGAAAATTATTCAGGTGCGGGACTACATCTTGTTCTTTCCCGTTACGCAAAATCATACTCTTTTGATTTTGTATATAACGACTTTGCACCAACGTATCAGACATACAATGGTTTATTTGATGAGACATCGTATAGACAATTATATACCTCTCATCAATATGTCTTTTATTTTGAGAATACCTTTATTGATCGCGCGCGGTTCGGATTTGACTCCAATCTGCAATTCAATTACGAGGGAACTAAGAAAGAGCAAACCTTTATCCCTTTTATGGCGCTTTCTCTTAAAGGCCAAACAAGTGTTTATGCATCTTATCTTTTATTAAATGACGAACGTTTCTACGGAAAGCTCTTTGAAGGAATACATCGCGTTCAATTAGAAATTTCCACGCGTCCTCTTAACGAAATATCGATTTATCTTTTTGGACAAACAGGTAATTTTATTTATCGAAGCGATTCACCGGAAATGGGGAACGGACATACATTGGAAACCAATTTAACATTAAAACCAACATCAAGATTAAATATTTCACTATCGTATGTGCGAGCGAGTTTATCAAGCGTTGCCTCGGACGAACTGTTTTATGAAGGTAATATCTATCGAGCAGTAGGGATTTACCAATTCACTCCTGAAATGTTTTTCCGCACAATTGTGCAGTACAACTCATTCAGTCAAGCATTCCAAATCTATCCCTTGCTCAGCTATAAATTAAATGCATTCACAACGTTTTACGTGGGCGCTACCGGTGATTATTACGATTACAAAGGAGAGCATGGAATTGTTAACACAAAGCAGCAATTCTTTTTAAAGATTCAGTATTTATTCGGGATCTAAGGATCAATTTGTTTTCAGAATAATCCACATAGCAAAGTGAACGATAACTTAAAAGTAAAGCGGAAGTAATTATCACCGCAATCGTTTGCAGAATTAATTTGACTTTGTGAACCAGCATTTTTATTTTCTCATGCAATAATTCTGCTTTATAAAAAATAATTTGAATTATTGTTGTTGTTTTGTGTCTTTAGTTGCATTTTTTAATTAGAAGAAATAAACAGAGACCGAGTTATAATGAAAATTTCGCGTTTGATTCTTTTTAATCTTACTACGTTAGCTAATCTAATAAGTTGTAATATAAATCCTTACTTTTTTTTCCAAAATAAATACTATTTTCGCTTACCCTTGCTTCAGATCGCTCATTCAGAAAGGAGGTGAACGCTTAACAAAGTAAATTTTATGTTTTAAAAAATTGCAGCATTATTTTTTATGGGAGTAAATTTATTAATTCAAAATTAGGAGGTAACATAGTGATGATCAAAAAAATTTTACTATCGGTTCTTATAGTATTTTTTATTTCTAGTATTGCATCCGCACAAACCGGTGAAAGAGTGTTAGGCGGATGGTTGTACGACGTCCCCAAAACAACAGTAGCCCCTACAATCGACGGAGCAGTTGATGCAGTATGGAAAACCGTTGATTGGGTTTTTCAGAACTCATACGATAACGGC
>JAZDFC010000082.1:0-2600 GCA_043808235.1 bacterium | reverse complement strand
CATCAGTGTTCTATTTTTATAATTGTTAATTATCAGATTAATTTTGTCTCCGGATTGGATAAGCAAATTTTACTTTATAACAGCAATCTTAATAATTGCAAAATCTGTTTTCGTACCTGAGGTTGCTTCAACTCTTGCAAGATAAATTCCGCTTTGGATATTTGAAACGTTCCAAATTGTTTCGGATTCAAGGCCTCCCTTTGCTGCGTTATTCAGTTCTGCAACAAATGAACCGGCAAGGTCATAAATTCTTATATTAATTTTTGAATCTTCACTGACAAAATATCTTATGTTCGTTACTCCATCATAAACCGGATTAGGCCAATTGTAGACAAGTTTTTTTGGAAGGAAGTCTTTACTTAGTAGTTCGCTTTCAGGTTTTTGAGCAAGTGTTCTCGAGAGGAAATCACCTTCATTTCCGTTCCAAGATATTTTTTTCGTTGAATTTGACAATTGGTAAACTTGATAATATCCACTATCACTTATAGATTGGTAATAAAACTTACCATTATCATTAACAAGTGCTGAAGAATTATTTGAAGCAACTCCCAATGAGATGCGATATTCTTCAAGTAACTTTCCATTTAGTGGATTGAAACACAAAAGCTGCCCATCCGATGATTCAACCAAAAGGTCTGAAATTGAATCTCCATTCATATCGGCCAGATAGATATTACCGGTAAAATTTTTCCTGTTTGGATGATAAATCGGGAAATTATTGGCCAATGTTCCACTTCGGTTAAAAGCTAATATTTTATCTTTTGCATTAATGATAATGTAATTATTACCGTCATTTTTAATTTCGCCGAGTGTAAATGAATTGACCTCACCCGCTGATTCGATAGAGAATTTAATTTTGGACCCATCTTCATCAAATATTTCAATTGATTTATTTTTATACAAGACAATGTAATACTGTTTGTTTGAAAAAGACATCAGATCGTGAATAATTTTTCTATCAGTAAGGACACCAAGTTTAACAGGTTCGGGATGTGAGAGCATGTGACTTCGATCACCTATTAATAACTTAGTTTTGGTCAAAGCTACAAAATTTGACCGGCCGTAAACCATATCTATGACCGGTTCAGTATTGTTAATTTTTTTGGTAATCGTGGAATCGTAAAACATAAACAGATATATATTCCCATCAGAGTCGTCGAATCCAAAATTTGGAGAGTAAACCGGAATAACGGGATAATCAAATACAGGATCTATCCCTAATAAATTATTACCGAACTTACCACTGGAAAAAGTTTTAGAAGAAATGAGCAATGAGTCCAACCCAACTTTTTCCAAGAGAATCAACGAATCCGATGTTGTTAAGACAATCATTTGACGTTTTTTAGTGCCATCAGATTTTTTCAACTCGAAACTCAACGGCTTCGAAATTAGTTTATTTGTAATCGTAACGTTCTGTTTTAATATTTTGTCATAATATCCGAAGAAATTTCCGTTCGCATAATAAACTCGATTTGAATTGATCGCGTTGGGCAGTAAATAAATATTTTTGCTTGGAGCTGAGATCTTTTCTCTATACACCGGTTTAACCTCATCGCTTCCGATGCTCAAATCAAACGACATCGAGTTATTGTTATTCGAAAAATTATTCAGTTTAATGTAGCTTGGTGCACTACTGTTTGAATTCGAGTTTGGCAGACTTGAGCTGCTGAATTCATTCTTATAGAGTTTTGCTGTGTTCCCTTTGAACCAGAAGTCAACGGGTTCTCCATCGCCTACGACAACATCACCGAAAATAGTCCTGAATTCTACACCAATATCTTGAATTCCATCAGCTTCTTCCAGATCGATGCCGCGATTGTTTTTATCGGCATTAATTTTATTATCGTGCATTTTTGAAGCGATTACATTCTCATCAATGTGCCAGATCAAAATTCCTGAGCCGGGCAATGCCCAATCGAATTCATCCACATCAATAACAACACCGTCAATTGAATCGATTTGATAATATCTAAAACCTGTTGTGTCTTTTGGGAAAATTCTCTCTACCACCGATCCGTTGATCACAGTTTTCACTTTTGCACCGTTACCGACTGCATCGCGCTGCCTATTTTCAATCAGAAAATATTCAGATGGATTGATTGGAATTTTTATAACAGAATGTTTCCTATCGGGTGATGCCAATGCAGAAAGTACATTTATTCCCGTTTGAGAATTGTTGTATTCTTCAAACTTGATCCAACCTAAATACCATTTTTCCCAGGCAGATGGTTCGGGCGGAAACAATCCGCCATAATTGAACATAGCTTGTCCGTCCATTAAACCAAATCTTCCAATCGCAGTTAAGCCGGTTTGAGTATCAAAAAGATCAGGCAATCCAAGATAGCTGGCAAAACTTGCCGCAAGGAGTCCGTTAATACTTAATTCAAGTAATGCTGTCCCGCTAAACGAAAATACTTCACGACTCTCCGTCTCCGGAATGATCATCGAGTTCGTAATTTTGAAAGCGGGATTTCCAACACTCACTCCTTCATATGAACTTCCAAAAAATTGCTTTAAAGTTTTAAGGTTAAGAAAGATTGATGGAATGTCTTTTTCAAGGTTAAAATTTTCTGTTAGATTTATATCACGTCCGACGCCGG
>JAZDFC010000081.1:0-58573 GCA_043808235.1 bacterium | reverse complement strand
ATGTAAGTGACGTGCCCACTAAATTTAAAGAGATAGCCGAACGGTTCCTGGGTAGGAAGGTTGCTAATATTCACAAAGTGGAATTGGAAGAGTTAACTAATGAATAATGCTGGATGCCCGGCTTCGATAAAAAACATCTACGCCGTGGCAGGCTGGAGTATTAATTATTTAAAATAGAAAAATACGTATCGTTCAATACATATATTTGAATGACGATTATGTAATTGCCTTTAACCAGAATCCATTAACAAGTAACCAGTATCATTGTTGCAGCTTAAATAGAGCTATACCGCAAATTGTCTTTGCATCGATTATCTCACCGATTTTAATTTTATTTTCGATTTCTTCAAGCGTGAACTCTAAAACCTGCATGCCTTGTTCGCCTTCTTCACGTGCGTGATTGCCTTCCTTCAATTCTTTTGCGAGATAGATATGTAAAACTTCGTTACAGAATCCGGGAGTGGTAAATATTTTCCCAAGCTTTGAAATGTTGTTCGATGTGTAACCTGTTTCTTCGGTCAATTCTCGTTTTGCACAAACCGAAGGATCTTCACCCTTATCAAGTTTGCCTGCAGGTAATTCTAGCAGAACTTGATCATGCGGATAACGGTATTGAGTTACCATGATTATTTTACCATCATCTTTTACCGGCACTACTACAGCGCCGCCGGGATGAACGGCAGTTTCCCGCACGCCCTTATTTCCTGTTTCATTGTATTCAATCTCATCGACTTTCATGTCGAATACTTTACCGCGATGGACAATTTTTGTATCAGTGATCTTGAAGTTCATGTGATTCCTAAAAATAATTGATGCAAAAATATGAAATCTTTCATTGGATTAATTGCCCGAACCTTTATATTCAACCTCATTAAAGTAACAAACAATTGGCACGCGACCCTTTACTCCGAATTCCTTTTCAACATCAAAAGGGAATTCAACATATGCGCCGCCGCTGCATATTTCCGATGCTTTTGTTATGGATTCGAATTTGTATTCTTTCATTACAGCATTCCGAAAATTTGTTATTTAACTTCCTCCTTTAAATATGTCTTTTCTGATTGAATTTTTATCACCGCCGGTTTCAATCTTTCCGAGGTTGCAGTTAAAATTATTTCGCCAACTTGATTTGTGGATTGCACGATGATTTGAGCCAGCCCGTTGAATGCCTTGCGCGTCCATTGTTCCGAAGGATAAATCATCTGCACCAATCCCGGGTCTTTATTCGGTTCATCCCACTGATATTTCAAACGAAAGCGTTTGCCGGTTATTGCGTAACTGTTAATTCCGGATTTCAAAATATTTTTATCAAGACGGAATGATTGGTTCGGGTCGTCGCGCTTGATATTCGAAGCGATTAAATGCCCGTTAATGTAAATCGATTGATTGTCAACTATATTTTTGGTGAAAAGATTAATTTCATCAGCGTTCATAAAGTCAAGTAACTCAAATGTCCCGCGAATAACAATCAGTGAATCTGTATATGTTTGCCAATTTTTCGGGGCGGGATATTGTAAGGCGGTTTTCCATGATGAGCAATTAAAATCAGCCGATGTTTCCGGTCGGTTCTCAAGATTTTCTACCGGCAATTCTTTTAGATTTTTAATCTTCGCCCGCACGATAGAACCGAGAAATTTTTCGGCTTCATGACTCGATGGGTCGCCATTGCCAACACCGATAATTTTACCGGGACCTTCAATAGTAAAATTAATTTGATTATCGGCAATAGGTGCCATCACTCCGTTTGCATCGTTTACCTGCACTGTAATTACAGAGACATCGGCGCCGTCGGCTTTAATAATATTTCTATCGGGAATAAGCTGAATTGCTGCGGGTTCACTTATGGTTTCAATTTTGGCAGTGATAATTTCTCTCCCGTTTTTGAATCCGCGGGCTTCCAAAATTCCCGTTTCATATATTACATTCCAATCAAGTCTGTCGTTTATTTTCATTTCCTTTTTACCGAGACTCTTTCCGTTCAAGAATAATTCTACCTGTTCGCAGTTGCTGTAAACAGTAACGGGAATTTCTTTACCTTCACTCCCTTTCCAATTCCAATGCGGGAAGATATGAATCGAAGGTTCGGGACGCCACCATGATTTGAAATAATAAAAAATATCTTTCGGGAAACCGCAAAGGTCAACCATTCCCGCTTGATTAATTACCGCGGGCCAGACATAAGGATTGGATTCGCCGCGGTAATCGAATCCTGTCCAATAAAACAATCCCGCAAGGAAAGGGCGGGCTGCATAAAATTTCCACGCGGTTTCTGCTTCAATGTTTTCCGGCATACGTTTAGTCATTCCCATGTGTGCGGTCAAATCGTCGGTTTCATATATTCCGCGGGTTTGTTTGAAATTTGTTTCTTCAGTTCCAACACTTGATTGCCATGGAAATTTTTTATGATGAACATCGATATCACCTTGAACTAAATAATTGTATCCCATCACCTCTGTAACCATCCCGATTCCGGTATCCCATCCACCGCTACATGCGGCAATAAACGCACGTGTAGAATCGAACCGCTGCGCGAATGTCTGCATCGTTGCGGCAATACGTGCACCGGTAATGTTTCCTTCGATTGCCCATTCCTCGTTGCCGAGCGACCAGAGCACAACCGAGGGATGATTTCTATCGCGCTTAATTAATTTTTCAAGACAATTGAGATGTTCTTCGTTTACTCCCATCAATCTATTTTCATCGAGTACCAGCATTCCAATTCTGTCGCAAGCATCTAAAAATTCAGGCGTTGGCGGATTGTGCGCTGTGCGGATTCCGTTGCATCCCATTTCTTTCATTCGCTTGATGCGGAATTCCTGGAGAGCATCGGGGATTGCGGTTCCAACTCCGGCATGATCTTGATGATTATTCACTCCGACGATTTTTACATTTCTTCCGTTTAGAAAAAATCCCTTATCGGGATCGAAACGGACAGTTCGAATCCCGAATGTAGTTTCGTAATTATCCACAACTTTACCGTTCGAACGAATAACAGTTTTCAATTTGTGAAGATACGGTGATTCGAGCGACCATAATTTTGGATTGGCTAAAGTGTAGTATGAAAAATATTCATTCTGCTCACCCGCCTCCAATATTAATTCCGGCCTAATCAATGAGGCGATTACATTTCCTCCCGCATCAAGAATAATCTCTTCAATTTCAAAAACCGATTCTTCATTCGATTCGTTTATTACAGTGGTACGCATCGTAATATCTGCGGAATCAGATTTAACGTGCGTTGTAACAAATGTTCCGTAACGAGCAACATGAAGCGGCGATGTTTTTGTAAGCCAAACATGACGGTAAATTCCAGCGCCTTCATAATACCAGCCTTCTTCCATCGTAGCATCAACGCGCACCGCTACAGTATTGCTGCCGCCGTATTGTAAATAATCAGTAATATCGTAACTAAAACCTGTGTATCCGCTGTGTTCGTTGCCGAGATAAAAACCATTTACCCAAACAATCGAATTACGATGAACGCCATCGAACTCTATAGAGATCCGGTTTCCTAAATCTGATTCGGGAATAAAAAATGTTTTACGATACCAGCCTATGCTGTTCTCCGGAAAGTCCCGCCCGATTGCCTTGTAGCCGTGGCTGTGTCCTCCTCTCGAATCGAAAGGAAGCTCGACGCACCAATCATGAGGTAAATCCAAAACTCTCCACGAGCGGTCGTCGAAGTGCTGTGCGGCGGCTCCATCACCGTATCCGGCTTTGGTTAAATAGGAAAAATATCCCGATCCGTTATCAAAATCTTTTTTGGTATCGTATGAATGTCCCAATGCAAATTTCCATCCGAAATCCATTAGTAATTTTTCTCTGACGGATTGAGAACTAATTTCGGATTGTGCATTAATCTCTGAAAGGTTAAGGATAATTGCCGTAAAAGCAATCGCAGCAATATGAAGTAAGTTTTTAATATTATTTTTCATAGTCTTTGATTATTTATTGATATAAAAATTTGTTTCAGGCACTTTCTGTTTTGCAATTTCGGAAGATTCATATTGCAAATTTACTTCAAACCCGCCGCCTTTTTGGAAAAATAAAATTTCAATCCGGTGTCCGCCTTGCTCTAAAAATACTTTGCCACTTTTCTCAATAACACCATGTAATCCATCATTATCAACAATTAATTTGTCACCGATTAAAAGGCGGCTTCCATCGTCGGAACCTAAGTAAAAAGTATAAACATTGTCTTTCGGGATATCGATAAATCCTTCATAGCGAAGAGCAAAATTTTCATCGCCTTTTCTTTCATTCATTTTAAAATCAGTTGAGATTCCGGTAGTAATAGCTGTCAAGGATTTGAAATCGGGTAAAAAGTCCCATGTGCCTTCGTAATATGAATAATGCAAACCACCGGTTAATTCGGGAAGATTTGTTTCTGCTTTGAGTTGGGGAACAAAATCAATCACAAGCGAATCGCAATTGCCGGGAATGCCATTACCGAAATAGGGGATTGCTTTTATTGTTACCGGTTCCGTGATTGTTAAAAGCCGGGTATAAATTTCTGAATTCTCCGTCGGCTCTGAACCGTCCATTGTATATCGAATTGTACTGTTAGTACCTCCAATGCCGACAATTACTTCATCCCCTTCGTTAAGCAAATCACCTTTGGTCGAAAATGTTAAAGGAGTTGAACGCCATTCGGAATAAATAAATTTTAATCCGTTGAATGTACTTTTATACGGAATTGTCTCATGAATTTCTTCAGGGTATTCATCGAATTTCCACTTTAATCTTGCGGGCGCTTTCTCTTTAAGAATATTTGCAAGTGCATTCACACCCATCCCCAGACCTTCGTTTGCTACTGTTATATAAAGGTAACTTCGCATGTCGGCATTCTTTGGTAAAAATTCCTCGGTTCGTTTAAGAAGTACTCCGTTGTCCCACCACATGCTCGGACTCATTGAAATATAAGCATTAAAGAATTCGGGTTCTGACAAAAATGCATGCATTACAAAAATACCGCCAAATGAGGTGCCTGCCAATACTCTGTAATTCGCAGTGCGGTAGCTCTTTTCGATAAAAGGAACTAATTCTTTTTTCATGAAACTCAGAAAATTATCAGCTCCGCCGCCCATTTTACTTTGTTCATCCCGCGTTACAACGAGATCGCGGTCGCGATAATTTTGTGTTTCCACAGCAACCAAAATCATCTGCGGAATAATACCGTTGCCGCCAAGCGAACCGATTGCCTGTGACGAGAGTACAAAATTCCACTGCCCGTCAGTAATGTAAAGTACGGGATAATTTTTTGTCGAGGTATTGTACTCGGCCGGTAGAGAGACCATAATGGTTCTATCCTCATTTAATATTTCCGAATGAAATTTAAAAGAATACCCGACGTTCACCGGTTCCGTCTTGATTTGTTCAATTGATGTTATGTTTGCATCCGCAACCTCTATTACTTGCGCGGATACTACGGAAATTGCCAACACACACATGGCAAAAAGAAATGCTCTCATTGTATCTCCAATTTATTAATTTATCTATATAATCAGTGGCATCATCAAGCAATAAATATTTTGTCCCCCGACAAGTCGGGGCAAGCTCCACCGGGACATTATCATTCTTGTAATCAGTTTCTATTTTCACAAGCAAAAGTATTGTTATATCCCGTAGGGATAATATAATTCTAGAAAATTAAATCCAATATTTACATCAAGTCCTATCGGGACGTAATAGAAGGCCTATTCTATTTTTTGTAGACATTAAAAATCTACTAATACAAATCATCCTTAGAGTTTCTCAAAAGAAATAAATTCATCAAGCATTTTCTTATCATGCAGCTCCGGCCATTCAACCGGAACACCAAGCGGAGTGATGCACACTCTTGTGTATGTATCCGGAATGTTGAAGACTTCTTTTGTAACGCTTTCCGGAATTGCATCTGTTATAAATACAGTTCCGTATCCCAATGCCCGCGCCGCAAGCATTAAATAACCGGCGGCTAACGGACCATCCCAGTGATTGTAATCCGGGTATAAAGAATTATTATCGGTTAGCACTATAATAAAGACGGGTGCTGAAAAATATCCTGACAATCTGCTTCTGACTTTTTTTTCAAACTCATCTTTTGTTTCCTTTGTGTCTGCCGGATTATAATTCGACAGCCGGTTTTCTACTATCTTTTCCATCATTTGATTAATTTTATTTTTATCACGGATGACAAGAAATTTCCACGGTTGTTGATTCCCGGAAGTGGGCGCCCTTCGCGCGGCGTCAATAATTTTTAGAATATCTGCTTCCGGTATTGTGTCCGGTGTAAATGCCCGCACTGACCTTCGGGATTTGAAAACATCCCAGATGTTTGGCATTTGTTGAGTGATTATTTCTTTTGTGTCTCCGGATGAAGAAATTTCCTGGGCTTTCATTAGCGTAGGCAAAAAAGTAATTGCCAGTATTCCCATAACCATAAATCGAATTTTCATATAAGCTCCTTTAGTAATTATGTGAAAGTATTTTACTTTTTTAATTCATCCATTAGACTCAGATAGAAAACCAATAGTTGAACTTCAAAAGAAAAATATTATTCGGATATAAATTTCTTATTTGACCGAAAGACTCAGAAACGGAATCTTGACCGGGCATTATATAATTTGTTCTATCCTGCGACCAAACCAAATAAAATTGCGAGCCGGGGCGGTATTCCCATCTTAAAACAAGATTCGACCTGAATTGGGAAAAATTAAAATCGGGATTACTGAAAGAATACTCGAGTTGTGAGTTGTTGTAAACTTCGTAATCATTACCGTTTAATGAGGGATTCAACTTTGAATATCTATCTTCATATTTATCCGCCTGCGGAGATGTAACACATTTGAATTCCGAATATTTACCGACGGACGCAAAAGGGCTTCCATAATATTGAATCGACAACTCCGGCGTAATATTATAATCAATTCTGAATGTTGCGCCGAGTGTATGCTGATCGATTTTGCCAAGCAGATATATATCTTCGCCGTTAATCGATTTTGTATCCACGTATTGAAGATTATCAATACCGGACGAGTAGTTGAGACTCACTGATATTTTTAAAGTATTAATCGGAATTACCCACACACCTGGTTGAATTGAATAATACCGGTAGCTGTTATTTTCGGAAAGTGAAATATTCGTACTAAGATCGAAAAACATTTTTTCCGAAGGATCTGTTTTTGCATAAAAATTATACGACCAAACAGCGGGAACAAGCATTGCGTTTCCACCACGCAGCAGTCTGGTATTAAGCGCTTGACCCGTGTAACTTAGCGATGTGGATATAGCCCAGTTATTTAAAAATTCGAGATATACACTCGCACTACCGCCGGATGACAAATGGTTCATCCCGTAATCCCAATTGTTGAATTGATAAACGCTAAGCGTATATGTCCGGAAAATAAATTCCGGTTGATTCACGAAATAGGAGAGATAATTTTCTTCTTTAAAGATATCGGAGGTTGACATGTAACCGAGATCATTAAAATCAAGCCCCGGCGAGCGCCAATTAAGTGTTGCATGATATCGCCAAAGTCCTTTGCTTCCTTTCCCGATCCGAATTCTTCCGCCGTGACCGGTTAAGTTTGTAATCGTGCTGTCAAAATCAAAATGATCGGCATCGGGTCGGTGATAATAACGTGCCGATGAACTTTGAAGAATTCTCATTGCTTCTGAGGTGCCGTTGATTGCGCTCCCAACTAACTTTGCATCAATATAAAATTCTTTATCGTTCCAGTGATGCAGAAAATCTATTCCGCCGGTGAAAGCATTCCGATTCATAAATTCGAGATGCGCATCATTTATAAAACGGTTTGTTGATGTGAATATTCCGCCGAGTACCGTGTTGCCTTCTTCAAAATCTTTTGTAATTCTTGTGATGAAATAATTTGTCAGCGGTTCAACGCTTATGTCTTTATCCGAACCGGATGAATTTACAATTGCTTTTTCATTAGCTGTTAAACTTTGCAGTACTCCGATTGCCAGTCCGTCGGCAGTTTTGCCGCTTATTTTTACGGCGCTCAAAATTGTGCTGTTATCGGGCAAGTCGATATATTCTTTGTCGCCCAATGATGGAATGTAAGCCGGTGTATGACCGATACGTCGGCTGTAAAAAAGGCTGGAGTTGTCAAATGGAAAAGAGAAAATATTGCTTGCTTCAAGGAAAAATGGACGCCGTTCTTCATAATAAGTTTCGAAAGCTGTTAGGTTCATAACCGAGGGATCGGATTCCACCTGTCCGAAATCCGGATTGATTGTTAGATCGGCGGTGAAGTTGCTTGATAAGCCGATCTTCGCGTCAATACCTGCATTCCCGAAAAACGATCTTCCTTTATCTGCAAACGGATTGCCCGGCTCGCTTTTAAAAGTCTTTGCTCTTCCAAGTAAATAAGGCATAATCTCAATTCTGCGTGATGAAGGTAAACCTTTTATTCCGTGCAATTCACCGAATTGAAAAAGTACACCCGGTCCGGTTGAAGACTGCGGCTCCCAGTCGCTTTCTTCCTGTAAGCGATCAATCCATCGCCAGCAATGCATCCCCCAAACCTGTTCTTCATCGCTGCTGAAACGTAACTGACTCAGCGGAATTTGAAACTCTGCCGTCCATGCCGAATCTTCAAAACCAACTTTGCCGTACCACACTGCATTCCAGTTTACATCCCAGCTTACCGGATTACTGAGTAACAAATCTATTTTCTGACCGGCAGAGGTAAGATTAAATTCAAAACCTGTGCGGTGATCATGATAACTATCGAAATTAATTCCAACCATGTCACCCTGGAATTCATCGCGTTTACCTGCTCGAACGGAAATTTTTTCCGGTTCATGATCGACCGCTCTAATTGCCGCGTATATGTTTCCATCATCAAAAAGAATTTTCAGATAAGTGGGCTGCGACGGTTTTGCCCCTTCCTTTGGAATCCATTGTGTGAAATCGCCGGCCCATACGCCCGTCTGCCAGCATGCATCATCAAGTACACCGTCAATTTCCGGTTCTTCGGTTGTAAGTCGTGTCGTTGTGTAAGTCCGTACCGATTTTTTATTAGGGTTATTTGTAGAATCGCTCTGAGCAGTTACTACAACACGAGTAATTAATAAAATGCTTAGAAATAAAACAGATGGTTTCCAAAACATAAATTCTCCCAATGAATATATATTTTCAAATGATGGTGTATTCCCTCAGTTACTTTATTTAAGATTTAAAAATAATTGCGAATGACCGATTTACCAAACGTAAAGTGAACTTAAATTATTCAGACGGGCAGTTTTATTAAGACTTATTTAACTTCGATTTTTATCATTAAGAAAATAGGAAATTGAGATGACTAAAATTTTCTTGAGGAGAATGTAAAAAAATAGAACGCGGATTCTTATGATTATTATGATGAAACATGATAATCATAAAAATTCATAAGCATCATAAATATCCGCGTTCCATTAATTGTCGGAATGAATGTTACAAAGTCAAAATCCCTTTCGCTCCTTCAATCGGAAGGGAAGTTTGCTATGAGATTTCTTCCTGTGAAAGATTATTCGAATGGAGACGTTTAACAACAGCAAACATTGGCTCGGCAATTTCGATTATAAATTTGTCCGGGTCGTAAATTCTAAATACACGCTGTTTCCACGGCTGTTCAATAATTCCGTGAATCACTTCAACGTTATTGGCGGAAACATTATCCTAAAAGTACTTTGTGATTGCTTTACGCCAATGTGAATCTTTTTAATGCCACAAGACTCGAAGACACAAAGAATTTAATAATAAAAATATTTTTGGCAACTCCTCGTAATTACACTTCTCTGTAGTTTTTTAAAAGTCTCAAATAATTAATGTATTGGCAGATAAATCTCCGTTATCAAATCTTCAGGTTTTGTCTTTTCCGAAAGTGTGAGATACTTTTCAATTATAGGTTTGTCGCGCAATTTAAAATCAGTGGTCATTAACCAATGTTTGTAAATGTAATTGTAAACATCCCATAACCTTTCATATGGACCTTGGTACCTGAACGAAGCAAACTTCCCGCCCTCAACTTTTTGTTTTTGGATTCTACTTGAAAGGGTCATGTCCTTTTTTGTAACCATGCAAATATCTGAAATGCAGTTATTGTCCCCTACTTCATCCGGGTCGCTGTAATAAATCGAGAACACATCGGGATTCCATCCTAAAAGGTTTCTTCCACGAACGAATGCAGTCATCTCGTTCCATGCCTTCAAAGTTTCATCGCCGCCGTACTTGCCTTTTACGCGGATATAAATTACATCTTTATCCGGCACTGTTTTTACTTTGGGCTTGATGTCGGCAATAAAATTTCCCGGCACATCAATCCGGTAGTCTACATGAGTATTGAGAATCATTGTATTATCATTTTTAAAATCACTTGGGGAAATGCCGAATTCTTTGCTGAATGCTTTTGAAAATGACGATAAATCATTATACCCGATTTTAAGAGCAATTTCCAACAGAGTTTCATTAGAGTAGCGGATTAATTTCACAGCGGTATCAATCCTTACTCTATCAATATAACTACCCAGCGGTTCGTTAAAAGCTGCTTTCATCAACCTGTGGAAATGGAAATGAGAGATACATGAATATTCCGCGAGAGTTTTTATACTTAAGTCGCCTCCTAAATTATTGCTGACGTAAATTAATACTTCATCAATCTTTTGCTGATAGTATGTAACGGTTCCTTCGCGCATGATTAAGGTTTGAGAGCTTTGTAACGGCGACCCCAGAATTTGTATTTTGTTAATGATGTATAAACAACCAATCTCTCGAAAAATTTGAAACGAAGAAGATAATGCATGAAACGATATCCAATCATCGTTGCCGAAAGAAAAATTATTGTTTCAATTATAAATTTAACTGCTTCGTTTTTTATAGAAAAGAAATATAATGTGAAGTATTTATAAAACAATATTAATAACACAAAAGAATATAATGCCCAGATGCCGAAAGCGAATCCGTGCGCTGTTTCGATAGCTTTCTTTGGACAGTTGCCCATGCACCGCATGCAGCTTTCGCAGCGGTAAGTCCAGAATGGTCTTTTGTCCACCTCGATGATTGCTTTTACCGGACAATTCTTTATACAAGCATTGCAGTTATCGCAGTCCAATGAAGCGTAATAAGTTTTTGAAAGAAAAAATCTTCCAATGCAATAATAGAGAATTGAAATTGGCGAGATTAAAATATCTTGAATGATTTCCCGTACGGCTTTGAAATCGGATTTTCCGGAAAATATTTTCTGAGCGAATGCAGCAATTTTATCTTTATTCTTTTCATGAAGATATTTCACTGTTCTTTCATTTAATCCCGGATGAACCGATATCCAATTCGACGGCAAATCAACCGGGAACATTCCCTTTATTGAGAAGCCTTTTATTTTTAATAACAGCGCCGAGAAATAAAAAGCGATTCCCGTTAGACCGGGAGTAATCCATTGTTTAATCAGCATTCCGGCGCGTGTGTTCATCAGGATGACTTTATTTTTCCCGACCGGGAAATGCCAAATAAAATTGAGCATTATCGGCGGATAATTGAATCCGTGAATAGGAGAAATAAATACTACAAGCGCATCCTCCGGTGGAGGTTGTATCGAACGTCTTTCCGATTTGCCAATATCAATCGATTCAACAAAAATATTTTTTTCACGGGCTAAATCTACAAACCATGCGGCAACATTTTTAGAATTACCGGTGCCCGAGAAATAATATATAACGAGTTTCTTATAAGCAGTCATGATTTTTTTTTGCAGCAAAAATAAGTAAAGATATAGCTTTTCGATTTTTCCATTCTTGCTAAAATGATTTTTGTAATGAAACTCAAATTTAAGAGCTACCGCATAAACTCTATTTTATTTTAATAGTATTGCCGTATTCAATCCAATCGAAAATGGATTCCGATCTTTATGCGATAACCGCCATGCAAATTCAAGTTTGATCGGCAGAAGCATATACCCAATTCCAAAACCGACTTCCATCAGAGGTTTAGTTAAAGGTTCGCAACTAACGGGTAATATATCTTTTGATTTTTTCGAAATATCAGTCCAGCCAGCATTGAAGAAAGCGCTTACCTGCAAATTACAATCTTTTAAAAGCGGTACCGGGAATGTTCTAAAAAACTCATCATAAAAATCATACTGCAGATTTAGTGTATATACGTTGCTGCCGAAATAATCTCCTATTCGTGTGGTTCTGAAAGCCATATCGCCACCTGCACCGTCAATGGTTCCGGGTAATGAATAAAGCATTTGATAAGGAACAGCATCATTCGAATAACTTGAAAATAATTTATATGTCAATGCTGTTAATCGATATGAGTTAAGCACACCTTGAATTTTAGCATTGTAGATTGTGAAGTCCATATTGCTATTAAATAATTTTTTTGAACTGTGAGTAATGCCTCCGCTAAAAGTAATAAATGATTTGCCTTCCGAATAACGGGTTCTAAAATAACCATCTTCAATGTAATTTCTGAAATCAATCTCAAAATTGAAATCGGCTGTGTTTACTTTCGTTTCGTAAATGGGCGGATTCTCTCTGAATTTTTTATCTCCTTCGGAAAAAGAAAAATCAGTATTCTTTTTAGCGCTGTTGTCTGTTCTGTTTGTGAAGCCGAGACCGATATTTAAAATTGGCAGAACATCTCCGCCGAACGAAACCTTAAATCCTTTTGAATAATAGTAATCTAAAAAATCATCATGAAAGCCGAGAGCAAACAACGAACTTGTAAAATCGTTGTAACTATTCGATTCATTAAAAAGAGGAACAATGCTTTTAAATGCTTTGAGCGAAATCTTGTAAGTTCTGTAATCACCCAATAGCAGAGTTGTTTCAAATTCGGATTTAAGTCTTTTATCGTCAAATCCATAATCAACTCTGAATTGCGAATTTAGTCTCCTATTATAAAGATCGTTGCCGAAAACTCCGAATCCAATAGTATGTCCTTCTACCCTATTAAAGTGATACATTTCTAACGGCGAGGTAACCGAGAAATTATCACTAATGTGAAATCGACCTTCAGCCAAACTATTCAACAGCCAATTAGTAAATCCTTTCGGTTCAGATTCGATGCTGTCGATTTTGGCATATGCCTTCATCTCTTCGCCGGTGTTGGGAATGAAACGTGAATTACCCCAGAATAACGAATCTTGATTATCCGCATCGGGAAGAACAGTGATAATGGCTTTGTTAAACAAACCTTCTTCCTCCGGTTCATTGATGCTGTAATTGTACATTACTGAATTCAAATCGATTGAGAGATGAAGTAATCCAAACAGACTGAGCTTAATATCAATACGGTAATCGACAGGCATGTAAAGCGAATCGTACGGAAGAAATTGCTGCGAGATTTTTACCGAATCGAGAAGTCCCCCTAAATTTGCAGCCCGGTTCAATGCGACATCTACTTTAATCAAATCAAATGATTCATCGGTAATGTAAATGCTTCCGGTAAATCCGGGATCCGAATCGCTAAAGGTATTAAAGTGGATATTGTAAATTATTTTATTATCGGTTAAAAGGGAATCAAGAATATAAAAATCGTAATATTCGAGGGCATTCTTTTCAAGCGGACCCGGAATAGGAATATTGAAAAAATTAATTTTGTCCTCATAAAAACTTTGCACCATCCGGTTGCCGAGCATCATATTAACTTCGGGCGGAAAATTTGCAGTTTGCTTACGTGCAATTATTATGTCTTTGTAATATTCGGGCTTTTTGTAATATGATACACCGGTATTTTCCAGTATTCCAACAATCTGCATTTTACCTGTATTTGAATCGGGATTTTCCATTTCATCCTGGTTCGATTTAAAAATACCTTTAGTGAACGATTCCATTTTATATGCATTTATTTTGGAATCTCGTTCCCCTTTTGATCTGATTGCTTTTTCGATTATTGCAAGCGCTGGATTCACGCCCGGCGTTACAATAACTGTTGGGAAATTAATTGAGCTTTTACTGAGTTCAAAATTTAGTAGAGTTGTTTTGCCGGTTAATTCAACTGATGCTGTATCCGAAACATATCCGAGGTAGGAAGCGATGAGTGTATACTTGCCCGGTGGAAGGTATAATCTGTATTCGCCTTCGTCGTTTGATGAAGTACCACGCATTGTCCCTACTACCCTGATGTTTGCATAACTTAAAGCAGCGCCGTCTTCGTCATCTAAAATATTTCCTTCGATTGATAAACTTTGGGAATATACATTATTACAAATGGCAGATAATAATGCTAACAGAATAAAAAAATTCTTTTTCATGGAAATTTTGATTCCTAATTTATGGGTAATCTTATTTATTACTGTTTGAAGTGTATTCTGACTTGTCTCCTAGTTGCTTAGATTAATCCTCAATCAATATCTGTGTGCGAAATAGAACTCTATCAAATTAGCGGCGGCATTATCAATAAGCATTTCTGTTTCACCTCTTCCCTGGTTCGTTGCAAGTATTATTGCAAAATCTTTATTCGGCGCTATCCATGCAACAGAATAGTTAACAGTGTTGCTGCCTGCATGTGTAATTGTTTTTCCATCCGCCCAATCTCGTTCAAGTACCATCCAGCCTAATCCGTAAAACACGCCTTCAACAATTGAGGTAATATTTGATGTCAACAATGCGGCCGTTTCCGGTTCAACCAATGAATAAATTCCATTTTCATTTCGAAGAACCGACTGGATGTATTTTGCCCAATCGTTGATATTCATGTGAAGTCTGCCCGCCGGATCGTAAGTAACGGGATTATCGTTTTGCGGCTCCGGCTCAACCGGTGTATGCGTCCCCGATTCCTCAACGTAATGCTGTAATGGCTGATCTTCTGCTCCAACGTTTCCCATTGGTCCAAAACCCGCGGAGTTTATTCCGAGCGGAGTAAGTACTTTTTCAAACAGTAAATCACCATATGGTTTATCGGTTAATTTTTCAGCAATTGCACCGGCAATTATATATCCGGTGTTACTATACAAGTATGTGCCTTTTGGAACAGCCGGGATTTGTTGAACTGCCCATTGAACAATTTCATATCTCATTGTCCTTGCATCACCGGATGTTGGAGTGATCGCAGGATCCCCGGGTAAACCTGCACTGTGAGCTAAAATATTTTTTACAGTTACATCTTTATATTCAGCCTTAATTACATTTTGTAATTCGGGAAATACTTCTTCAAGAGTTGTTTCCCATGTTAATTTCCTTTCATCAACAAGAATTCCGATAAGCGTTGCAGTAAAGGCTTTCGTATTCGAACCTAAATGGAATTTATCGTTCTTGGTAACATTTTTATTGCCGCCGAATTTTCTACAGCCAACTGCTTGTGCGTCAATAATTTCGTTTCCCGTGATAATTGCTCCGGCTAAAGCAGGTAAATTATATGCTACTCTCAATGAATCCAGGAAAGTAGCCAATTTTGAATCGTAGGTGTCATTGCCGGGATTTACAACATTGTCGCTATCCTTTGAGCAGCCCGATAAAACTATAACTAAACTTAATGCGATGAAAGCAAATCGTAATTTCATATTAATCTCACCTTTTATTATTGTTATTAGCAAAATCATGGAGGGGAATTGAATTCCCCACCAATAAATTTATTTTGTAATTGTAAATGTTACTATCTCTTTTATCGCAGAAGCAAAAACTCCGATGCCGTCGCCGTTGAAAATTTGTATCGGCTCATGGAAATTGCCGTCCATCTCCTGCAATTCGGTTGCCGTGAATAGGTAATAACGGAAATTTAAATCTCCCGCATAAGCTGTTGTAGTGTATTTTCCGTAAAACCATGTGTCGTATCCATGAATATCAAACGTGTAAATCTCATTCGAATACGAGTCAATATCGCTCACCATATTATATTGATAACGGTATGTGTTGTAATTATTAAGTAAGTCCTCGCTGCTCATATTCGGGAAATACGGATTGTCGTAAATAAAATCATCAACCGATGCACTCTCTGCCATTAAAGAAAATATATACAGCCCGGTGCCGGGAGATGTTTTAAAGTCAATAATCAATTGAGCATCTTCGTATATTACAGTACCAAGGTCGTGGTTGAGTACAGCGAATCCTTCTTTTGGCGTAGTTGTAACAGATGTAGTGTGTAATTGTTTGCCATCTATGGTTGCCGATATTTCGAGCGTATATGTTTTATCGAACTCAACTGTAATATCGTTGCTGAAATATGTAGCTGTCGTTTCATCGAATTCGAGCGGTGTTCCATTAATTGTTGCCGTTACACTATTCTTTGCCGGTGATAAATACAAGTCGTTCCAATTTGACGATTCGCCAAGTCTGAAATTTCTTGAAAGCCGGATTTCCTTTACCGTTTCACCGCAGAATAAAAATGCTTCAACAGCAATTTTAGGTTGATATTCAGCGCTTGTTATTTCAACATCCGGGTCGCCGCAGCCGATAAGCAGAATCAACGGAAGAAGCGCTAAAAATATTTTCATTGTTTTCATTTTATAGTCCTTTCTCATTTTCAATTTTCACATTTTTCGGTTAATTAGAATTTGATATTTACGCCGATACTGGGGAGCAGAGGCAGCATTGTTACTTTTTCAACCTCCTGTGAGATTACGCCGTTGTTGTTTTTATCTTTATAAGTGATGAACCAAACATTCTTTCTGTTTCCCAAATTGAAAATTTGCAGATAAGGTGCGAGTGTCCACGAACCGAAATTCTTTTCCCATGTAATGCTCAAATCCATCCTGATATAATCCGGTAAGCGAATTGAATTGATATTAGCGGGGTATAGTTTGTAATTAGGTATATCGCCTGTGGCGCCATCGTAATTATTCCAATCCGGGAGAGTGTTAACATAATAAGCTGAAGCGGGCGCGGTAATGGGTTGACCGGTAGCGTAAACAAAGTTAACTCCAACAAGCCATTTCGAATCAGTCTTTTCCGGTTCTTCATTCCACTTGCCGGAGAAAATGCTGTTGATGTCGCTATTTAAAACGAGATTTACAACCGAACCGCGGTCATGCCGAGGCGCATATTCTTTGCCCTGATTGATTCCATCGAATTTGCTTTTTGTCTGCGACAACGAATATGAAATCCATCCTGTAATCGCGCCAACATCTTTTCTTAGCAGTAGTTCAAATCCGTACGATTTCCCATCTCCCCTCGTGAATAAATTATTAGTTGCGTTGTAAACCGGTTTGCCTGCTTCGTTATAATAATCCGGAGTAAAATTAGCGCCGAAATTCTCGTTGAAGATGTAAATGTCTTTGTAGTCTTTGTAATATACTTCCGCTTCGAGTTCTACCACACTGCCAATTTGTTTTTGATAGCTGAGAATAAAATGTGAAGCTTTTGAATCTTTGGTGAACTTATCTGCGCTCATCCATATGCTTGCAAAAAACAAGCGTGGTATTCTATTCATGTATTGATGAAAGATGCCGGCGGCAAATTTCAAATTACTTGTTTCGGTTAATCGGTACTTAACAGAGAATCGAGGATCCCATCCGCTGAAATTTTTCTCGCTATTAAAGTGATTATACCGCAAGCCCGCTTCAATTTCCCACAACGTATTCGGTTTCCAGTTGGCGCTGAAATAACCGCTTGTTAACTGTCTGTGATTATTTACATCTACAAGCCCGTTATTCCAATCATAGTCATATAGGAAATGCAAGAACTTATGCTCGCCTCCCAATTTGAAAACCAATTCGTTTGTAGCATAATATTCAAATGAACCTTTTATGGCATAATCCGAAAGAACATTTTTTTCCTTCATGTTCATAATCTGGTCTAAACTAAAATTGGATTGGAACCTGCTCGCTGTAATCCAAAAACTGGTGAACAATTTTGAATTGAAAATATGTTTCCAATTTGCGCTGCCGGTTGTGTTACCCCAATCATATAGGAATCTGAAACTCTCGGGGGCGTCTTTGTCAAATTTATAATCGAGATTATCGCTGCCGTTAAAAAAACTAATGGAGAGTTTATCTTTGTCACCGAGATCAAAATATCCTTTCAAATTTCCATCGTAGAAATAATAAGCAGGCACTTCTTTAATCCATTTTGCATATGTCTGATCGATATATGTTCTGCGGAATGAGCCCGAAATTGAACCGATACTTCCAATCGGCATTTGCAGCGTTGTTGAACCTGAGAGCATGCTCAGGTTGAAAACGCCTTCGAAGTTATTCCTGTTACCGTCGAGGTTTGTAACATCGAGCACCGATGATAACCTGCCGCCGTATTCTGCACCAAATCCGCCTTTCGATACTTCAACTTTTTTAATTGCGTTTGTGTTGAAAGTTGAAAAAATTCCGAAAGCATGTTCAGGATTATAAACATCAGTTCCATCAATCAAATAGAGATTTTGGTCCGGGGTTCCGCCGCGTACATAAAGCGCGGATGAAAAATCGGACAGTGCGGTAATCCCCGGCATAGTTTGAAGCGAACGAAGTAAATCGGCTTCAACAACCTGCGGTATTCTATTTACCTGTGCTGCGTTTAATTCGATTTTTGAAACTGATTTTACAAACATTCTGTCAACCGGCTTTTCGGAAATCGCCGATACAATAACTTCATTAGTTTGCAGAGATTCGGATTTGAGCAAAATTTTAATAACATCGGTTTTTGTCGAATTGATTTCAATTTCTCTTTCATCGCTTTTGTAACCAATGTAGCTTGTGATTAATTTGTGCTTGCCCGCGGGTACTTCCGAAATAATAAAATATCCCATGGTGTTTGTAACACATCCTAGCTTCAAATCCTGTAAATAAATCGTGGCTCCAATTAATGCCTCGCCATTTGATTCATCGTAGACAAAACCTCCGATAGAATAACTCGCCTGTGCATTTAATAAAGTTGCACTAACTGTTATAAATGTTAGTAAGAAGAAAATAAGTTTTTTCCTATTCATAGTTTTTCCTGTTTTTATTTATTAGTTCCAATGATTCCGAATTCATACATTTGAAAAATTTTCAATCGTTATGACGGACAAATGAATCCTTTGTTCAAGACGACCTCACATAACAAAGTATGTGCCGGTGATCATAACCATTTATTTTTTCATTAAACCGGTCTTATCGTTGAGAATTGCGGAGTTGTTAATTCTTTATTAAGTATTTGATTCTTCTAAATTCAACAATTGTGTCGGCAAAAAAGTACACCTTCATGTATGGATTAGGTCTGTAGTGATTTTATTGATTTCGAATTAGTAAACTTATTACGGAAAATGATGTTGGCGATTCAACTGAATTTAATATTTTTGTATAGCGTATAACATATTAAACGTTTGTAAGTCGATTCCGGGAAAATCTATTCAACTGTAAAAAGCAGTTGTTGTAAAACAAAAACCGGTTCTTATTCATAATCTTATTCTTATTTTTAATCTTTCAATAGGAGTAATATGAAAAAGCTTTTTCTTTCTTTAATAATATTAATTTCGATTACAAGTTTTCACGCGCAGGATTTTACACACGAAACAAAAGAGCAGCGCGATGCGCGCATGGAGTGGTGGCGCGAAGCCCGCTTCGGATTATTTATTCATTGGGGTTTGTATGCTATTCCTGCCGGTGAATGGAATGGAGTTACAACTTACGGTGAATGGATTCGTACGCAGGCGCAGATTCCAATCGAAGTTTACGACAACTTTGTTGGTCAGTTTAATCCCGTTAAATTCGACGCGAACGATTGGGTGCGTATGGCGAAGGATGCTGGAATGAAATACATTGTTATTACTTCAAAGCATCACGACGGATTCTGCTTGTTTGATTCGAAGTACACCGACTTTGATATAATGTCCACTCCATTCAAACGGGATATACTCAAAGAGTTATCGGAAGCCTGCAAGAAGGAAGGAATCAAATTATGTTTCTATCATTCAATTATGGATTGGCATCATCCCGATTATCTACCGCGAAGAGACTGGGAGACTAACCGTTCAACCGATGGAGCTGATTACGAAAGATATATCCAGCATATGAAAAATCAATTGAAAGAATTAGTAACGAATTACAGAAATCTCGGTGTACTTTGGTTTGACGGCGAATGGGAAGGCACATGGAATGACACGCGCGGAGTGGATCTTTATAATTATGTCCGCAGTTTACAACCCGATATAATCATCAATAATCGTGTCAGTTCCAGCCGTTCCGGTATGGAAGGATTTACATCGGCGGGCGGATTTGCAGGTGATTTTGGAACACCGGAACAGCAAATTCCTGCAACCGGTATTCCCGGTGTTGATTGGGAAAGTTGTATGACGATGAACGACCATTGGGGATACAATAAAAACAATCATAATTGGAAATCCACAAAGGATATTTTGCAGATGCTTGCAGATATCGCTTCGAAGGGCGGCAACTATTTATTGAATGTCGGTCCTACATCGGAAGGATTATTCCCGCAGGCAAGTATCGATAGGATGGCTGAGATAGGAAAGTGGATGAAAGTGAACGGCGAATCGATTTACGATACTAAGGCAAGTCCGTTCCAAAAATTGGAGTGGGGAAGATGTACTCAAAAGAACATTGCTGGCGATACAAGATTGTATCTGCATGTGTTCGATTGGCCGGTGGATGGAAAACTTATTGTCTCCGGAATTTATAATGAAGCAAAGCTTGCATATTTACTTCCTGACGTAAACAAAACTCCATTAACCGTGCAGCGGAATCAAGATGCGCTAGTTATTAATATTCCAATCAATGCACCGGACCAATTCAACAGCGTGATAGTTTTGGATGTAGCAGGAAAACCCGATGTAAATAATCCGCCGCAGATTGTAAGCGAATCGAACATTTTTATAGATGAACTCGAAGTGAAATTAGTAACCGATAGAGAGAACATCGAAGCGCGTTACACTCTTGACGGAAGCGAACCGACAATCGAATCAGCCCTAACTCAAGGTTCGATAAAAATTACAAACAGCGCTGTCCTTTCCGCAAGGTGTTTTAGAAACGGCGAAGCAGTTAGCGGAACCGCAAAAGCAGAGTTTACGAAAATTGCGCCGGAATCTTCGATAAAAATTGAAAATGCCGCGAATGGAATTGTCGCGAAATATTTTGAAGGTGATTGGGATCTGCTCCCGGATTTTAATTCACTGCAGCCGGTTGACAAAGGAACAGTTGAGAACATTTCCCTCGATTCTAAAAAGTCGCCGGAAAAATTTGGCTTTGAGTTTACGGGCTATATTGAAATTCCGAAAGACGGCGTGTACACATTTTACACTGCCTCCGATGACGGCAGCCGCTTGTACATAGACGATAAGATGATTGTTGATAATGACGGATTACACGGGATTGTTCAGAAGGAAGGGAAGATTGCTCTCGAAAAAGGTTTCCATTCTCTTAAAGTAACGTTCTTCGAAAAATCCGGCGGCGAAGATTTGAAAGTCTATTACAAAGGTCCGGGAATTGAATACCGGCAAATACCGGATGGTGTGCTGTTTTATAGCAAATAAAATTTTAAAATGTATGTAAGAGGACTTTTTTGAATTTCGAACCCGTCTTGCACCGGGCACAGTATCGAACAAGGAATATTAAATAATGAAATGAAGTGACTTCGAAATTCACTCGCGTTGAATTGAGCGAATGATACTTTTTAGTTCCCAATCAGATAAATCCCGCCCGGTATCATTTGCGGAATTTTTGAAAGTAACTGCGGCATTAAAGGGCGGATGAATTCTAAACGATTAAATCGCGTTTGAATGACAACAAAAGCAAGATTGAATTTTTTCGCGTTTTGTTGGAATTGTAAATTATTAATTGAGAGTATGCTCTGCCAATTCGAGTAGTTCAATAACTTGTTCGCGTTTGACCGTTGGGAAATCCATCAAAAAGTTCTCGATTGTATCTCCGCTTTCCAGGTAATCGAATAAATTTTTTATCGGGACGCGTGTTCCATAAAATACCGGCATACCGCTTAGAATTTCCGGGGTTGTATTTATTACTTTTGATTTCATTTTACATTCCTTCATTCCTAAACAAATATAAGGCAATTGAACTGGTTTGTCAAAACCACAAATTTTCACCTTTGTTTAAATCGCCATCAATTGTAGAAATAAATTTCATAAGCAATCAACCTGCTTTGCAACCAAAAGTTTGGTAACATCAAAACCTTTTGCTTTGGCTTTTTCAACAAGCGAGTTATAAAGCTGTTCCTCCATCTGCGGAGTGCGCGCTAGTATCCACAAATATTCACGGCTTGGAGTACCGACGACGGCATACTGATAATTTTCCTGGTCAAGTTCAATTATCCAGTAATCGCCGCGAAACGGCCAGAAGAATTGAACGCGGAGTTTTGCATTGTTTGTCCCTTCAACAACGAATGCTTTTCCGTTAGCATCGTCCAGCTCGCCGTTTTTAATACATTTGTTTAATACACTCAGCGTAGTCGAATCGATGATTCCGTATTCGGCTGTTGTGCAGTCGCAGTCTTTTTGAAAACTGTTGGGCAGACGGGCAATTTCGTACCATTTACCCAAATATTTTTGAATATCGACGTGGTCAACAACATCGAGCGGGGGATAGTTGCTCGAGCAACTAAAAAACATTGTTGATGCAATACAAGCGATTATACAAAATAATATTCTTTTTGTGGTTGTTAAATTTTTCATAGGATAATCTCCGAATTGTTACTCATAATACGTCATCAATTCCTTCCCGAGGAAACGCAATGTCGCAGTAACCACGCCGACGTCGTCCATATATCCAATCAACGGGGCGAGATCCGGGATGGCGTCGAGCGGAGTAATAAAATATACAAGCGCGGCAACAACAATTGCTTTCCGCTGCCAGCCGACGCGCCTATCGGTTACATAACGATACAATGCTTTGATATCTTTTGCGAAGGAAATCTTCCTTCCAATCCGTTCAACTTTTTCCCATAACCGCTCATCAACAAATTTCTTCCCATGTTCAACATCTTCTTCAGTGCGATATCCATTTGTGTAGTTGTCTTCTTCAAACTGCGAAAATTGTTCTTCCATAATTTACCTCTTGTATTGTTCGAACCAGTTAAAAATTGAGTTCCACCAGAAACGCGCATTCTGTGGTTTCAAAACAAAATGTGTTTCATCCGGGAAATATATAAACTTGCTGTTAACTCCCATTCTTTGAAGCGAAGTGAAAAGTTCAAATGCCTGGCTTTCCGGCACGCGGAAATCTTTTCCGCCGTGTACAACAAGCATTGGTGTTTTGAATTTTTGTACAAACATGTGCGGAGAATATTTTTGATATAATTCTCTGTTCTCCCACGGTGTCCCATTGTTTTCCCATTCGTTGAACCATAACTCTTCGGTTGTTCCGTACATGCTTTCCATATTAAAAACTCCGTCGTGGCAGACGAGTGCGTTGAATCTATCGGTGTGTCCTTCAATCCAATTAATCATATATCCGCCGTAAGATGCGCCGGCTGCAAAGATATTATTTGCGTCGATGAATTTATAATTCTGCAACGCGAAATTGAGAGAGTTCATCAAATCGATATACGGTTTGCCGCCCCAATCTCCAGAGATTTCATCCGTAAATTTTTGTCCGTATCCGGTGCTGCCGCGTGGATTAGTTGCAATCACAACATATCCTTTCGAGGCGAACATTTGCAAATTCCAACGATAGTGGAAATCATCAGTCCATGCGCCCTGCGGTCCACCGTGGATAAGGAATATTAACGGATACTTTTTAGATTCATCGAAGAATGGCGGTTTGACCAATATAGATTGTACTTTCGAACCTTCAGCGCCTTCGCACCAAAATGTTTCTATCTCGTTCATCTCGATTGCAGCGAGAAGTTCTTTGTTTAAAAATGTGAGTTGAGTCAGCTCCTTCCCATCCGTCTTAATCGAAAAAATTTCGAAAGGAAGATTTGACCGCTGTTGTTTGAAGAATAAATTCTTTCCGTCCGGTGAAATCAGAATATTACTATTGTCTCTTTCTTTGAGAACAAGCGTGTTCTCCTTTGTCTCGATGTTGATTTTATATATTGATTGGTAAATCTGATTTGCTGCATCGTAATAAATGAATTTTGAATCGGGCGACCAAACTATCTCTCCAATTGAAATATCAAGTTGTTCGGAAATATTTTTCAATTTACCGGTCGCTCTATCATACAGAACAAGAGTTTGTTTATCCGCTTCAAATCCCGCTCTTGCCATCGAGCGGAATGCAATATATTTACCATCGGGTGAATAAACCGGCTGGTTATCGTTGCCTTCGCTTACCGAGATTTTTTTGTATTCAGTTGCGGATGCTTTTTTCAAATCTTCCGGATCGAGCAAGTAGATATCATTATTCGTTGAGATAGCTAAAAACTCGGATTGATTTGTTGTGAATACAATTTCCTTCCCGTCCGGTGAGAATGAATAATCATGCGAACTTCCCAAATCTATCGGAGGGATATCCGAATCAAATGAGGGAGTTACATTCTCATACTTTTTGGTTTCCAAATCAAACATGAAGAGGTGACTTCGTTTCGGTCCGCGCCAGTCATTCCAATATCGGTACATAAGTTCGGTGAAGACTTCTGCGGTAACCGGGTCCTTTTCATTTTCTTCATCTTTTTGTTTATTACATTCCTGATTATCGCAATCCGGGTAAACACTCGATACAAATAAAAATTTCTTTCCATCATTTGACCAAACCAATCCCGATGCACCCGTGTACAAATCAGTCAACTGTTCGTCGGCTGTTCCGTCGAGATTACACTGATGGATTTGTTCCTTTAGTATATAAGTAATTTTCCCTCCATCGGGAGAAAACACCGGTTCGGATTCCGAACTTTCGGAATTTTTTAATACTCTTAAATTTGTTCCGTCGGAGTTTATTAACCAAATATCGGAATTGCCTTTATTCTTCTCCATACTATATTCGGTTACAACAAAGGCTAAGGTTTTTCCATCGGGTGAAAGAACCACCGAGCCAACTCTCTTCATCGCCCACATGTCTTCTACTGTAATAGCGTGTTTTTGCTGCGGGTAAATATTGATTAATGAAATAAAAATTATAAATGGGATAAAATATTTTTTCATTCTCTTCTCCGGCGATGTAACTTTACTAATTAAAAATAGTGCAATTATTTATTATGGCAATTCATCGTCTTAGTGCCTTCATGGCATTAGAGGAGTCTCGCCACCAAGTCACGAAGACACAAAGTATTGTTATTAATATTTCAACGTGCTTCCACCAATAAACTCGCGTATCACAGAATCACCGGGAATAGGCGATTCGTCCTCAATCGAAATTACCGAATTTAGAAATCCGAAAACTCTCGATGCGCGAATAAAAGCGTCTCCCCGCAACGGATCGGTTTTGTATTTATCTACCCATTCGGCAAATTGGTTTTTTAGCTTGGCGGAATAAATTGCCAACTCATACGGCATTGCGCTGTTGATTATAAAATCTGTTGAATTGATGTAAGGAATAATATGACGCATCTCGCTCGTCCGCACATAATGCCAGTGCTCGAGCGTCTGCTGCGGCTGATATGCCCGGAATTTCATGTCACGCAGCATCCTTCTCATCAATCTTATGTCTGTCCAACGAATGTATTTACCTTCCGGTCCCTTCATCTGCATTAAAGGCTCAATGTACACTTTGAATTTTTGATTTGCCGGAATGTGTTCGCTCATTTTTGGATACAAACCGTGGAGACAATCGATAATTAGAATTTCATTCTCTCCAAGTTTCATTGGTGTTTGTTCGAGATGGCGCTTACCGTTTTTAAAATCATAAAATGGAATTTTCACTTCTTCACCGGAAGCAAGTCTGCGCAAATGGTCGTCAATCATTTCCAAATCAAGAGCTTGCGGCGTTTCGAAATCATAATCGCCAAACTCATCTTTCGGATGAACTTCGAGATCATAAAAATAATTATCAACATTGAGCGCGACGAATTTTAATCCCTTCTGCTTGAGGCGATGTTCCAATTTCATTGTAGTTGTTGTCTTGCCGGAAGATGATGGACCGGAGATAAAAACCATTTTAATTTCGTATGCACGCTGGATTATCAAATCGGCAGCCATATCAAGGTTATCTTCATAAGCTGCTTCACACTCGTGAACAATCTGCGGGAACTCGCCGCTTCTAATTCTTGAGTTCATGACTTCGATTGTGTTTAATTTATATTTCATCGCCCAATCGAGCACTCGCCATATTTTTGCCCACGGAACATTCTCGGATGGATTGGAGGCTTTCTCCGATGTTGCTTTCCGTTTGATATTTCTTTCGTTGCGGTAGAGAATATATTCTTTTGCAACTTTAGCGTGACCGTTTTCAATTAACACTTTCTCAACGATATCCTGCACCTCCTCGATATGTGGAACATGACCGTCGGCGCATTTTTCAAATAGTAATTTTTCAACATCCTCGGCAAGCAGAGCCGCTTTCTCTTTGTCCCTGCCGCCGACGGCAACTGCAGCACGGTAAACAGCATTGGCTATTCTTTCTTTTTTATAAGGGACAACCGCCCCACTTCTTTTAATTACGTGAGTTACTTCAGGCATCGGAATTCCTCATTCTTTTTTTTTATTTCTTTTTATTCTTCCGGCGGAAACATAATAATCCATAAGATGGCGTAAGTTAGCAACCCGGGAATTATTAATGAGATTAAAGTCAGAACAGACCAGATAATTCTGAATGTCAAATGTTTCATGCCGATATAATCCGCAATACCACCGCATACTCCGCCGAGGTAACGGTCATTGGACCGTTTTAATTTTGCGTCGATATTTTTGTTTTTTCTCAAATTCATTGAAATAAATGAATTGATTTCTTTTAATGCATTGAAAATAAAAAGATTTCCTGTGCAATCAAAAAGATATTAGAAGGGAAATTCCTCTTTTGTGTCGAATGTTTCGGCAGGCTTTTCTTCAGCGGGCTTTTTAGCCGCGGTATGAATTTTATTACCATCAACATAAATAGCTTTGTTGGGGACTGTCGGGCAAGCATATTCACATGCGCCGCAGCCAATGCAATAATCAATTCTAACTTCGGGAAGACGTAATCCATAATAGGGAATCATATGTACTGCTTTTGTCGGGCAGTGTTCCGAACAAGCGCCGCACTCTGTTTTTTGAGTCAGTACTATGCAGTTTTCTTTTAAGAATACTGCTATGCCGAGCTGGGTTAATTTTTTCTTTTCAAGCGGGAGCGGTAGCAGTGCGCCGGTGGGACACACTTCTGTACAGGCGTTACATTCGTAGTTACAGAATCCTGCTAAGTTATCCATTCGCGGCTGAAGCATTTTTGTAAATCCATATTCCAAAAATGATGGCTGCAACACCTGTGTTGGGCATGTACTAACGCATAGATTACACGCAGTGCATAATGAATTAAATCTTTCGATGCTTCCGGCGCCCGGTGGAGAAATTGGGAATTCAGGCATGACTAATATTTTATTCATCACCTTTACATCAATTTTTTTCTGCGCACGGACAATAATCGATGATGATAAAAAGAATGTTGCAATCGAACCGATAAAGTTTCTGCGTCTTACATCAATCGAACTTTCTGATACTTCGTGTTTCTCAAATCCGATTCTCGCAGAATATTTAATTCCTTCGGTTGGACAAACCGTTAAGCAATTAAAACAATCAACACATCGGGTAGTATCAATATATTTCTCTGCGCTATTGATGCAGTTGGATTTACATGAAAACTCGCAAACACCGCATGAAAGACATTCGGCTTTATTAATTCTTACTTTGAATAAGGAAAATTTTGACATGTATCCGAGCAAAGTTCCGATAGGGCAGAATGAATTACAAAATAATCTTCCGTTGAAAAACGATAGTAGAAAAACAATTCCTAAAATTATGGCGGATATTCCGATTGGAAGTAGCGCGAATTTCTTTAAATCGATTGGCGAGACTGAATAAACATCGAAGCCGACAAGCAATGATGAAAGCAGGTTATTGATTGTCACGAAAACCGGGCGAAATAAATTGCCGACGATTCGGCCGTAATTGCTGTAAGGGTCAAGTATATATAAGATTATTAATTCACCAGATACAATCGAGGCAACGGACAATATCAAAAATGTTAAACGGAAAATTGTATTCGGCTTATCATATTTTGTTCTGCTCTTCTTTTTGCCTCTTAACTTTTTTGAAATAAAATTAACGATATCCTGTAACGTACCGAGCGGACAAATCGACGAGCAATAAACTCTCCCGAAAAGAATAGTGAGAACTAAGACAATGAATAATCCGATCCCGGTAAGATTGACGAGTGTAATAAATTTCAAAAGTGCGGGAATAAATTGGACTGCTGTGAATATTTTTTTTACTCCCGCCGGTATAAATTCGTTGTAATCCAGGAACAGCAGGGTGAGGCTGATAAAAAATATCAGCGATACTGCAACTCTGATTTTTTTCAAAATGGAATAATTCATTTGGCTATAGAATGACTCGCTTAATCGAAAGTGAATTCAAATCCATTTTACCGACACCCAATTCATTAGCCAGTTCGATGTACGAAACATTCTTCGGCTCAAATCCTAGCAACTTTGCAGCTGCAGTATCTGCGGCAACCTGGTCTCTTGAGATAATAAGGGATTTCATTTTTACAATATCTGCGGTTGAAACTCCGCGCGGTCCGTTCTGTTTCATCACGTTGTAAGCGTCAACAATATTCAAATCCGGTTTGCGATAAGCAGCAAAGTCTGCAATACACTGGTGTAAATCGTTTCTATGCCAGTAACCTCTGTCCCAAACTACTCCCATGTGGTTCTTCATAGAAATTGTAAGGCGAGCTGAACCGTGATCTTTCAAAACCGGGACATTCAAAAATACATCGCAGTCGAGAAGAAGCTCGTGGATTTTTGCGCTCTTCAAATTTTTGCCGGAATTTATTTTAACTTCCTGGTAGTAGCTTTCGGTATTACCGGGTACGATTTTCCCGCCCGCATCTTTCACGGCTTTTTCAATACCGCTATTTTCATAACATCGTTTCCAATCATCGCAAGTATGATCAAAAATATATACTTCTTTTGCGCCGGCATTATAGCATTGTTCAATTATTCTTTTAACAAGTTTGGGATGTGTATTTGCGGCACGTTCGGGTGTTGTATCCCAGCCGATGTTCGGTTTTACAAGTACCTTTTGACCTTTTTTTACGAAGGATTTCATTCCGCCAAGATGTTTTATAGCCTCATCAAACATAACATCCGGTTCACCGTTTTTAACAGCAACGAGATCATAACTTTCCGGTGGTGTAAATGATTTTCGCGCAAATAATTTTCCTGCTATTCCAGGTGTGGTTAATGCCAAACCAGCTGTGATACCTGCGGTTTTAATAAAGTCTCTTCTTTTCATACTTATCTCGTTATTTTGTTTTTTGTAACATATTGATTAAGTGAATGCGTTTCAAGGGAAAAGTTGCGAAGAAAGATTTCCAGTTTTTAAAGAATTGAATCGTAAAAAATTCTTAACCGCCTTAATAGTGCACTGCCTACACTGATTTGAGGTTTTCCAGATATTACCGGGAATACATTAAATGAGCTCACAATGAAGTATTTTAAAATCCTTCTCACACTTTCAATTTCCATCGTCCATTTGACATTCTCCACTTTCTCCTTCGGACATCTTTGCACATTACTGCCATTAATTCCCGTTCTTGGTACTTTCATCCGTAATCCGTAAATTTGGCTCAAAAAAATTGCATTTATGGATTTAAAGATAAAAGACATCGTAAATTTACTCCAGGTAAACGAGAAAACGGTTTATCGTTGGATTAAAGAAAAGAAAATCCCTTGTTACAAAATCAATTACCAGTACAGATTTAATAAGTCCGAAATAAACGAATGGATACTCAGCAACAAGATTGAACTCTCATCATCATTAATTAATCTCAGCGTCAATCATTATGAACTGACTTCGTTTCTTGAAAGAGGCGGAATCATTCCCGATGTGGAAGGTGAAAACGTAAGAGAGGTTTTGAAAAGTGCAATTGACAAAATTTCAACTCCGCCGGATTTAGCAAAAGATGAAATTCTCTCTGCTTTATTAAGCCGTGAAGAATTAATGCCGACTGCAATCGGGAAGGGACTTGCAATTCCCCACCCGAGAAATCCGATTGTCACCAATCCCGGCAGTGCGAGCGTTTCAATCTGCTACTTAAAAAAGCCGGTTGATTTCAGCGCACTCGACGGCGAGCCGGTACACTCAATGTTTTTATTGTTAACCGCGAGTCCGAGGATGCATCTCGAAACGCTTTCGAAAGTATCGCAGCTTTGCCAAAGCGAATTCTTTTTAACAATGCTGAAAGAAAGAGCGCCGAAGGAAAGTATTTTGGAATTCGTACACCTGAAAGAAAAAGAATGGCAGAAAAGGGAGTCCGAAATTAATGGTTAACTTTTTTATCGGTGCCGGACTGTTGTTCGCCGGTGGAATTGCCGCCATCTTTTTTAATGATAACTTAAAAGGGAAAGTCTTTCTAATTTTTACTGCTGTGAGTCAGATTTTTATTCTGCCGGATGTATTTAATTCTCTTCTTTACGGACGGCAATTCGAAATCATGTTTTCGCTATCCGAACCGATTGGAAATAGCTTTTTCCGATTGGATCCTCTCGCTTCGGTTTTTGTTTTAATTATTTCCCTTGGCGGGCTATTAGCATCCGTTTATTCAATCGGGTATATGAAGATGTACGAAGGAGGCAAGTATTCGTTATCATCTTACTATTTCTTTTTAGGAATGATGCTCACCTCGATGCTGCTTGTCGTTACATGTCAGAATGCGATTTTATTTTTGGTCGTTTGGGAAATCATGTCCGCCGCATCTTTCTTCCTTGTAACTTTCGAAAATAACAAAGAAGATGTTCGGAAAGCAGGCATCTATTATTTTATTGCGATGCAGATTGGCGCTGCATTTTTAATTGCCGCTTTCAGTTGGACTTCGGCGGTTTCCGGCTCGCTCGATTTTAATTCTTTCAAAAGTGTTCTCGGTAATTCCGGCAGCAATGCAATTTTATTATTTGTTTTATTCCTTGCAGGATTCGGAACGAAAGCCGGGTTTGTCCCGATGCACACGTGGCTTCCGAAGGCTCATCCCGCAGCGCCCACCGGTGTATCGGCATTGATGTCCGGCGTGATGATTAAAACCGGCATTTACGGAATTCTTCGAATCATTCTTCTATCCGGTTCACCCGATATAGTCTTGGCTTACGTGATTTTTACTCTCGGACTAGTAACCGGCATTATCGGAATTGTGAACACTATTTCTCAAAAAGATTTTAAAAAGTTACTTGCTTATTCAAGCATCGAGAATATCGGAATCATCGGCGCGGGCATTGGACTTGGAATGCTTGGATTGGTTTATGAATATTATCCAATTGCAGCGCTCGGTTTTCTCGGTGGATTATTACACACGATAAATCACTTCACTTTTAAAAGCGTTTTGTTTTACGGAGCCGGGGTAGTTTATTCATATACGCATACAAGGAACATCGATAAACTTGGAGGGCTCGCGAAACACCTTCCGCGGACTGCCGTCATGTTTTTAATTGCATCACTCGCAATTTGCGGATTCCCGATTCTCAATGGCTTCATCGGCGAGTTTGCAATTTATCTTGGAATAACAAAAAACTTTGCTGTTTCAAGTCTTGTATTGAACATCTTTTCTATTTTCGGAATTTCCGCACTGGCATTTATCGGTTCCGCCGCGTTGTTGAGTTTTTCAAAGTTATTCGGGATTGCTTTTCTTGGTTCGCCGCGGACAGATTATCCACCTACGAAAACTGAAAACAAAATGCTTCTTTACCCGATGGTCATTTTAATTTTTGCGATGTTTGTTATCGGTTTATTTCCGGCATTATTAGTAACACTTTTGAAAAGCGTGGTTACACAATTTATTCCTGGCCACGCAATGCAAGAATTAATCGAAGTTGCATCAATCTACAATAAATTTTCAATAGTAGTATTAATATTTCTCGCGATGATCCTTTTCTTCTATTCAATTAGAAATCTCCTGCTGCGAAAACGGGAAGTAAAAACTTTCAAAACATGGGATTGCGGATACCAGGCGGAAAGCAGCCGCATTCAATATACAAGCAGTTCTTTTGTTCAACCGTTTTTAAATTTGGTTGGCGAACTCATCCCGCAGAAAATAAAGGTTGACAAAGAACCTGTTCTGTTCCCGTCACAGGCATCATTAGAAAGCCATACGCAGGATTTCTCCGAACGATTTTTAATTCGGCCGCCGCTCCGCTTCCTTAACAAGTTGATGAACAAATTATCATGGATTCAAAGCGGAAGAATGCAGCAATATCTTGTGTACGGGTTGATATTTTTGATTATTCTTCTCATCTGGATAATAGGGGGTGAATGATGATAAAAATTATTGTGCTTATGATTATCATTATCTCGCCTTTGTTTTTCATCGGGCTCATCAACAAAGTGAAAGCAATTTGGGCGGGCAGAAAAGGTGCCCCTTTACTTCAGCCGTACTACGATTTTTACAAACTGCTGCGTAAGGGCGAAGTAATAAGTAAAACAACCTCGTTTGTTTTCAAAATTACTCCGTCGATTAATATTGCATCCATTCTCTTTGCTCTGCTTTTTGTTCCTATACCATTCATCGGTTCCGCGATTAGTTTTACAGGTGATTTCATTGTGTTTGCTTATGCGCTTGGATTTGCAAAATTCATGACGGTAATTGCGGCGCTTGATACCGGCAGCCCTTTCGAAGGAATGGGCGCGAGCAGGGAAGTTACTTTCTCAACGATTGTTGAACCCGCATTTTTCATTGTTCTCGGAACACTCGCATTGCTTACCCGGCAAACTTCATTCGAATCTATCTTCACGATTTTAAGTGAAAGCGCAGGCTACACACTTCTCGTAAAAATATTATTGGTTATTTCGTTGTTCATAATGCTGTTAACCGAAGGCAGTAGGGTTCCGGTTGACGATCCGAACACTCATCTTGAATTAACAATGATTCACGAAGTAATGATTTTGGACAATTCCGGTCCGGATTTAGCATTCATTTTATATGCAGCTGCTTTAAAAATGGTTGCAATTTCGTTATTGATTGCGAATCTGTTGATCCCGTCGTACCTCAATATCGGCGGGGCTTTATGCTTACTCGCGCTAATTCTTGTTTTAGTTTTTATGGCGGTTGGTTTGATTGAGTCTTTAATCGCGCGTTCGAGAATGTCGCATGTTCCGCAATTTGTTTATTTAATGACGGCTCTTTCGGTTACGTCTTTTGCCGTTGTTGTTTTCTTTTTATTTGGAGGCGGTAAATGACGGATATACTCATCATCTTGCTCGGCACAAGTATGCTTTATGTTTTTGCTGTAAGCCGGCTTGAAGCTTATGTGAAAACTCTCGCGCTGCAAGGCTTTCTTCTTTTTCTGCTTGTGGTTTGGGATATCAAAGAAATCAATTGGCTGAACATCGCTTTCCTCAGTCTCGAAACATTAATAATAAAAGGTATCGTGATTCCGTTCTTCTTGCTTTCCGTTATCCGCAAAAACGAAATCGGGCGTGAGATTGAGCCTTACATCTCACAATTCTATTCGTTACTCATTGCGAGTGCGATTTTTATTTTTGGATTTGTCGCTGCATTCTGGTCTGCGAAAGTCGATGTCGGAATTAAACCTCTCTACTTCGGAATTTCGATTGAGATGATTATCGCCAGCCTATTTTTAATTATAAATCGAAAAAGAATTATCACGCACATTTTATGCTACATGATGCTTGAGAATGGAATATTTCTTCTTTCACTTTCCGTTGCTAATGAAATGCCAATGCTCGTAAATATAGGTGTATTGCTTGATTTGTTTGTCGGTATTTACCTGTTCGTAATTTTCTTCAATAAGATACAGGAAATGTTCGACGGCAACCATATTGATGTATTAACCGGGCTGAAGGATTAAAATGATAAGTCTCGTATTAATATTTCCTGTGATTTTGGGATTAGTAAGTCTTCTGCTGAAAAACAAAATTATCAATCGTGTTGCTCTATTTGGAACCGGTGTGTTGTTTGCAGTAATTGCAGTCATGCGCTGGCTCGGTATTGAATGGTACTGGCTTCCGGATTGGTTCACAAGTTACTTCCGGTTTGATACAATCGGTTTGTACTTCTTTTCGATTATGACTTTAGTATTCCTGTCATCATCGGTTTACAGTTTATTTTATTTCAAGGAACACAATCTGTCTCCGAAACAAGAATCGATATTTATTGCCGAAATTATTTTCTTTATTGTTGCAATGGTTGGAGTAATTCTCGCAACACATCTTGCTTTGCTCTGGGTTTTTATCGAAGCAACAACATTAACAAGCGCAATTCTCATTTATTTTGAAAAGAAAAAATCATCGCTCGAAGCCGCGTGGAAATACGTTTACATTTGCTCAATCGGTATCGCGCTGGCGTTTGTCGGAATCATCATCCTTTCAATCGGAAGCCGCAGTATTAATTCTTTGTTCTTCATGGATTTGTACAACAATGCGGCAAAGATAAATCCGTTTTGGTTGAAGGTTTCTTTCGCATTTTTGTTTGTAGGATTGGGCACAAAGATTGGCGTAGCACCTATTCACGCATGGCTCCCCGACGCACATTCCGAAGCGCCGTCGCCAGTATCGGCGCTGCTTTCCGGGACATTGCTAAACTCAGCTTTCCTCGGCTTACTTCGCGTTCAAGAAATATTTATCCGTGCCGATTTGCAAAGTTTTTCGAATTTCCTTTTCATCGTCACCGGATTTCTTTCCCTGTTAGTTAGTTCCGTTTTCATGATGCGGATAAAAAATTATAAACGTATGCTTGCCTATTCTTCCATCGAAAATATGGGGATTTTATTTATCGGGATTTCGCTCGGCACACCGGGCATGTATGCCGCTATGCTGCATACTCTTGCTCATTCGTTATCAAAGACTTCGTTGTTTTTAACATCCGGTAATATTCTTTACCTGTTCAAGAGTAAAAAGATTGAAGATGTGAAAGGCATTTTAAAAATTGATTCAACTACCGGCTGGCTTTGGATCGGATCGATGCTCTCAATTATCGGCATGCCGCCGTTCCCGATTTTCATCAGCAAGTTTTTTATTATAAAAGCGTTGTGGTTGAACGGAATGAATTGGCTCGCTGTTTTGTTTTTTATATTTCTGATTATCGTTACTTACGGGATGAGCTCGACCGTTTTTAATATGGCTTACGGCGAATCGAAATCCGGAGAACTCAAAAAACAAAATCTTGGTTTCAGCGCTTACGCCCCGCAATTGATTCTATTAATCATCCTTTTTATCATCGGTATAAGTTTGCCGGGGCAATTATTCGAATTGTTGAACAATTCCGCCGCTTTTCTAAAATAACCGGAGTTAGTTTTGAATTGGATAGAATTTAAAAATCTGCAGCTTGTTTCTCTGAATGATATTCCTCGATTATCAATCGACGAACTGCGTATGGATATTATCCGGGAAATTAAAAGCGGAAAAAGACTTGTTCAATTTTTCGGGAAAAGAGAATCCGATAGTGTGAGATTAATTTCGATTATCGCAGATGATAATGCATCAAGATTGTTTGTCGCTTCCACTACGTTCACTAATGAAAAAGAATATGAATCGATTACGAAAGAAGCGCCGCAAGCTCACATGTTCGAAAGAGAATTTTATGAACAGTTCGGAATTAAACCGGTCGGGCATCCGTGGCTTAAGCCGGTACGTAAAGGAATTGTCGGAATTAATTCCCGGGAATCGCAGTACGAATTTTTCAGCATGGCTGGAGAGGATGTTCACGAAGTCGGTGTCGGACCGGTTCATGCGGGAATTATCGAGCCCGGTCATTTCAGATTTTCATGTCACGGCGAGAAGGTTCATCATCTTGAAATAGAACTTGGATTTCAGCATCGTGGTGTGGAAGAATTATTCGTTCGTAACTCCGGCAATATGGTTTATCTTACAAAGCTTTCCGAATCTATTGCAGGTGATACTGTTATCGGTCATGCCGGCGCATTTGCCCGCGCGGTTGAATCGCTTGCAGGAGTGATTGCTTCGCGAAAGGTCAAAACTATTCGTTCCGTAATGCTTGAACTTGAAAGAATTGGAATTCATTTGGGCGACCTTTCTGCATTATCCAACGACGTTGCTTATTTAACCGGTAACAATGTCTTTGGAGCGATGCGGACTTTAGTCATAAATACTTCGATGTCGATTTGCGGAAACAGGTTTGGCCGCGGAATAATTGCACCGGGCGGAGTTAACTTCGATATATCTCCCGAATTGAAAAAGAAAATTTTGTCTACTTTGAATCAATTGCTCGACGATGTTTCGCTTGCGGGCGATGTGCTGTTTGCTTCAGCTTCTGTGATGGAGCGATTTGAAAAAACAGGAATCGTGAATCAAGAAACCGCGGCATCAATTGGAATGGTTGGTCCCGCTGCACGTGCAAGTGGCGTATCGATTGATGTTCGCTCCGACCATCCCTTTGATGCGTATGAGTTTCTTCCTGTTCATAAATTGACTTTAAACGTCGGCGATGTTTTCAACCGCGCTTACATCCGTCTCGTTGAGATTCAACAATCGATTAGAATTATTAATGACTTATTGAACAACAATTACGACGGTGAATTGTCGAAACCAATTTCTTCGTTGCATGAAAACAGTTTGGTTGTATCGCTTGCAGAAGGATGGCGCGGCGAAATTGCTCATGTTGTATCAACAGATGGAAATGGAAAGATTGCTCACGTTAAAATTAAAGATCCTTCCTTCCATAATTGGTTTGGATTGGCGCTTGCACTGAGAGAAGAAGATATCTCGGATTTCCCGTTGTGCAACAAGAGTTTCAATTTGTCGTATTGCGGGTTCGATTTGTAAAATTTTTGGTGGAAAATGTTCGACTTAATTAAACTTAGAAAACGTCACGGGTATCAGGCGATACCGGATATAAAAAATGCGAAGCTGATGAATACTCATCGCGGATTCCCGTTTTTTGATAAACTAAAATGTGTTGATGATTGTGCAGTGTGCGTTGATATTTGTCCGACAAAAGCTATCTCGAAAGAACCTCTCGCGATTGATTTAGGCAAATGTACTTTTTGCGGAGAGTGCGAAAAGATATGTCCGGGCGGTGCGATAAAATTTAATAACGAATTGAAACTTGCTGCATCGAACAGAAATAATTTAATTGTCGAAGCAAACACATCATTCGAAGATTATTCGGCAAAGGCGATTGAAGTACGAAAAGAGATTCACAAATTGTTCGGTCGCTCTTTAAAATTGCGGCAGGTTTCCGCTGCGGGTTGCAACGGCTGCGAAATGGAATTGAACGCTAGCGGTAATGTTAACTTCGATATGGGCAGATTCGGGATTGATTTTGTGGCTTCGCCAAGGCATGCGGACGGAATTGTAATTACCGGACCCGTTTCGAAAAATATGGCTCCTGCTTTAATGGATACATATAAAAGTATCAACGACCCGAAAATTGTTATTGCTGTCGGTGCTTGTGCAATCAGCGGAGGTGTATTTGCCGAATCGAATGAAATCACTCGAACATTTTTCGATGATATTAAAGTTGACCTTTTTATACCGGGCTGTTCGCCCCATCCGTTAACAATCATTCACGGCATAATGGATTTTATTGGCGGGAAATATTAATAATCGAAATAATTTCTTTGCGCCTTTGTGACTTGGTGGCGAAAAGAATTAATGCCACAAAGACACGAAGACACAAAAAGGGAAAATAATATGGAAGAAAATACCATCAACGAACAGAGAATAAATTATCTGCCCTTAAGCTCCAAAGAAGAAGAGATAGGAAAAATACTCGTTAACTCTGCTTTTAAAGTTCACTCTGAACTAGGTCCCGGTTTGCTTGAAAAAGTGTACGAAGTTTGCATGGCTCATGAATTAAAAAAAGCCGGACTAAATGTGAGAAGGCAACTTGATATTCCAATTAAATACGATGGATTAATATTCGAAGAAGGATTAAGACTTGATTTGTTGGTCGAAGATTTAGTTATCAGCGAACTAAAAGCAGTTGAACAAGTTAATCCTGTCTGGGATGCCCAGATTCTGAGTCATCTAAAATTAACGGGGCTTCGACTTGGCTACCTTATTAATTTCAACGTCCCATTAATCAAACAAGGGATAAAAAGATTTATTTTATAATCTTAGTGCCTTCGTGACTTAGTGGCGAAAAGAATTAATGCCACGAAGACTCAAAGACACAAAGGTTTAAGATGCCGTTGAATGAAAACGATCTCACACAGCAAGTTGCTCCTATTTTATATTTGTGCAAATACTGTCCGGCGTATCGCGGTAGTAAATGTAAGTGGGGAAATCCACTTTTAAGATTTTGTACTTACTTTCAGCCCTTTCAAAAAAATCCGAATCATCGCTGTAATCCAGATCCTCGAATCCACCCAAATCAATAAACACTTCTCGCTTTCCGAAGAATGTTCCGCCGACAATACATTCCGAAATGTGAATTTCTTTCGTTCTATCATATTTATCTTTCACAAAAGGATGACCGATAATCTCAACTCCGCCATGAATAAAATCAATCGAACTGTCGGCTTCCATGATATCAAACCGTAATTGAACATGGTCCGGTTTGTATTCATCGTCGCTGCCGAGGAGGGAAATATATTTTCCGCATGAGGCTTGCATACCCGCATTAGTGGCAATCGGCGACTTCCGGTTCGAGTGTTTTAAATACTTCACACGTTCATCTTTCATCAAATATTCGTTCACGATAGAAAATAAATCTTCCGTACTGCCGTCATCCACGAAAATCAACTCCCAATCCGTAAAGGTTTGATTGAATACGGAGTTAATCGCTCTTGTTATCAAATTTGCCCTATTAAAAGAAGGCATAATTATGGAAACGGAAGGGCAGTATGTTTTGTATAATTTCATGTTTTTCACGGGACTCATAAATCTTTTTACTCAAATAGGTTAGAGATTTTTCATATATTGACGCCCTAAATATCGCAATAAACTCATTTTTAGCTATGCGTTCAAAAGACCAGGAAAAATATTTAGACTCGCTTAAAAGATACGAAAAAAAGTTCGATGCGAAGGAATTGTTCGATTACAAAATGTTCGTTAAGCGGCACAAAGACGATGAAGACCTCGATAATATTTCGATGGGTAAATTGAAAGATATGTACGTAAAATATCACGTGAACCGCGAACGACGAACGTATGATGTTACTTTTAAGAAAAAGGAAGAAGAAGAATAGAACGTAACTCAAAAAGCGATGTTCAAAGTGCCGTATCCTGCAATGGTAAAATTTCAGTTCGCTGCGATTTCTGCGGTGAGGATGATAACGAAATCCATTATATAAAAGACGGGTTTAACATTGTTCAATGTAAAAAATGCGGATTGGTTTACGTTAATCCGTGTTTGGATTCGAAGTCTGTTGTTTCGCTTTACGACGAGAATTATTTCAGCGGAAACGGATTCGATAAAAGCATCGATTACGGCAAAGAATTTGAAAATAATGCCGGCACCGTAAATCTCATCGATTGGGATTTATCAACCGTTGAAGAAATTGCCGGAGCGAAGCGTGATGGAAAAAGCAAATTAAAATTTCTCGATGCTGGTTCAGGGTTGGGATTGGCTCTTTATAAAGCAGACCAAAAGGGATTTAATGCGATTGGATTAGAAGTTTCGAAGTATGCATGTTCGTTTGTTGAATCGAAGAATTTAAGAGTCATCAACAGCACTCTCGAAGAAGTTGATTTTGATAAAGAGAAATTTGATATTGTTTTTATGCGCGAGGTGATTGAACATCTCGAATCACCGAAAGCTGCGTTGAAAAAAATATTCGGTTTGATGAATCAAGGTGGTGTTCTCTTTATTACAACAGGAAATTATGATTGTCCCGAAAGGAAAATCAAAGGGAAAAACTGGCAGTATTTTATGCCGGAAGGTCATTTGAATATTTTTTCATCGCGGACAATGAAAAAATTTCTTGAAGAAACCGGCTTCCGGAAAATATTGGTTACAAATCAAGGTGATTTACTGATGAATTTTCTTTTGAGAATGAAAATCATCGAACCGGACAAATTCAAACCGGCTAATATTTTTCGGAGAATCGTTTTCGAGTTTGTGAGATTTGTAAATCATTTTATCAGCAGCGGCTTACGTGTTTATGCCGTAAAATAAATTCAAAAAAGTTTTTAAAATAATTTAGGATGTTTTTGATGACTGAGAAATCATTATACAGGTACACCGGATTAGCGGTATTCATAATTTCATTAGTAGTTCTTCTGCTAACAATGCAGCCTACGGTTTCGTTTTGGGATTGTGGTGAGTTCATAGCTTCGTCATATGGTATGCAGGTTCCGCATCCGCCGGGAACGCCTTTCTTTTTAATGCTTGGCAGGTTATTCTCGATGATACCGTTCGCCGAGAATGTAGGATTAAGAATTAATATGCTTTCTGTATTATCGAGCGCGTTCACAATTTTATTTTTATACCTTATTGCTGTAAAAGTTATTGAGAATTTCAAAGGTAAAAAATACGAATCTCCGCTCGATGCAATGTTCACGTATCTTGCTGCTGCTATCGGTGCGTTGTCTTTTTGTTTCAGCGAAACATTTTGGTTTAACTCGGTTGAAGCGGAAGTTTATGCCGCATCCACTTTTATGATTGCGTTTATTACATGGCTGATGATTCTTTGGAACGAAAGAGCTGATGAACCCGATAACGAGAAATATATAATCATGATTGCTTATCTGATGGGATTATCGACCGGGATCCATCTCATGTCGCTCCTTGCCATGGTGCCGGTTGTGATGACTATTTTCTTCAGGAAGTATATCACCAATGAGGATCAATTAAAGAAAACTGCAATTTATTTTGCGTTAAATGCTTTAGCAGGTTTAGTCGTAGCAATCTTTATCTGGATGTCCGAAACCGGGAATACACCTCCGGATTCTGAAACATATAAGGCTTTCGATTCGAGATTTGTGTCAATCGTAGGTGTAGTTTCTCTAATCTTTATGGCTTTTCTTAATAAGAAAATTTTCCATTGGAATTCATTTTATATTCCGGTCATTATTGGGGCTATCGCTTTATTTGCTGTGTATCCCGGATTCGTAAAGTACGTACCGTTTTTAGTTTATGGAGTTAGCGGAAACAGCTTTACAATGAATATTATCGTAGTGGTAATAGCTGTCGTTTTGCTTGGCTACTTAATATATTGGAGCGGAAAGAACGATAAGAAAACTCTTAACCTCGCTTTCAAATGTTTCGCCTTCGCGTTTATCGGGTACTCGACTTATGCTATGATTATTATCCGTTCAAATCAGGATACTCCGATTAACCTGAATAGCCCGAAGAATATGGAATATCTTTATAAGTATGTTAATAGAGAGCAGTACGGAGATTTCCCTACATTCAAACGCCGTTTCAGCCAGGAACCGCATCAACAGGAAATTTATACCAAATATTCCAGCGACTTCGATTTCTTCTGGAGCTACCAGATGAATCACATGTTTAACCGGTACATGCTATGGAATTATGTCGGACGTGTATCTACAGATCAGGATGCCGGAGTTGACTGGTCAAAATTATTTGGTATCCCGTTCATCATCGGACTCTTCGGTGCCTACTATCATTTCCGGCGCGATTGGAAAATGGCCTCTATCTTTTTAATGATGTTTATCTTCCTCGGTTGGATGACTGCATTTTACCAAAACCAGCAGGAACCGCAACCAAGGGAGCGCGACTATTTTTACGTCGGCGCCTTCTTTGTCTTTTCTTTATGGATTTCAATTGGTGTGCAAGGCGTAATGGATCTGATTAGAGAGCAGATGAAACAGAAAAATTCGCAAAAACCGATTATGGCTCTTTCGGTTGTGATTTTATTTGCGGTCATCCCGTTAAATATGCTTCGTGTAAATTATCATATTAACGACCGCTCGAAAAATTATGTGCCATGGGATTATTCTTATAACATGCTTCAGAGCGTGGCGCCCAATGCAATATTATTTACCAACGGCGATAACGATACATTCCCATTATGGTATTTGCAGGATGTTGAAGGAGTGCGTCAGGATGTTACTATTGCGAATTTGAGTTTACTGAATACCGATTGGTATATCCGACAATTAAAAAACACCAGACCGTATAACTCATTAAGTGTTCCGATGACTTTAACTGATGAGCAAATAACGGATATTGGTCCACAGGAGTGGCAGCCTCGGGAAGTTTCTGTGCCGGTTTCAAAAGAGGTATATCAGCAATTCGGAATAACCGATACCACTTTCACAAATAAATCCGAAATGAAATGGTTGATGAAAAATCCAACTATGTTCGGAGATATTCCCGTTGCCAGAACTCAAGATATAGCAGTGCTTAGTATTATTCTTGCTAATGATTGGAAGCGACCGATTTATTTTGCGGTTACTTGTTCGGATGACAGTAAAATCGGGTTGGATGAACATTTAAAAATGGAAGGATTAGCCTTGCGACTCGTACCCGACAAAGCAACGGAAGGCCGTGAATTTGTTGATCCTGTAATTCTTCAAAAACAAGTTTTCAATGAGCCAAAAGGTTTCAGCAAAACTTATCAACCAGGATTTAAACTCCGGGGATTGGACGACCCGAATATTTTCTTTGATGATAACCACGTAAGGATGTTCCAGAATTACCGTAATTCGTTTTTAAGATTAGCGCTTTATTATATCGAAACGGAGAAGAATGATAAAAAAGCTATTGAAGTGCTTGATAAGATGGATGAAAAAATTCCTCATAAATATATTCCAATTGATTGGCGGCTGCTTTACGATATAAGCAACTTTTATTATACTGCAGGCGCTCTTGATAGATTTGTTGAATATGCAACCGAAGTAGAAAAAGAAGCTTTGAAAAGGATTGATGAAAATCCGAACGAAATGTCCGGCAACTATAGCCCCTATAATATTCTTATTCAAATTTACGAATCGCTTGGCGAATATGATAAAGCTGTTGACATTCTTCTCCGGTTACAAAAGTTAGTGCCGAACAATCAGCAAATAAAACAAATGATTGAACAATACAGAAGAATGGCCGCAACAGATACAAGTGAAGTTGTGCCAAAAGTTCTTGAGAATAAATAACTTTTTAGAATGAGAGGTCTCAACTCATAATTTTTAGCCGGATTTTATTTTATATGAAATCCGGCTTAATTTTGTGTACGACTAACTCACCGAGATGTTTATAAAAACCGTTGAAACGGTTATCAAATTATTTCTTTGCCTTTTTAACCCACGACTTAAGTCGTGGGCTAAGTAAAAAAAAGGAAACCCTCTTAACTGTTTTAACAGTTTTAGTGTGGAGGTTTATGTGAATATTTTTTTTAATCTAGAATAGAAAGATGAATTCCCCGAAACTGACCCGAATATTAATTAACGCACTCTCCGGCATCGGTGATGCGCTGATGTTTACGCCTGCCCTCGTAAAAATAAAAGAAGCTCTGCCGGATTCGAAAATTGAAGTGCTTGTTATGTATAAAGGCGTAAAAGAAATTTATGAAAGAATCCCCGAAGCCGACAACGTTATATATTTTGATTTTCTTGAGCAAGGGATTTTTAAGTCACTGAAATTTATTTTTTCTCTGCGGGGGAAATACGATTCCTCAATTAATGTTTGTCCTTCCAATCGCAAAGAATACAACATCATCAACCGGATAATCGGTGCAAAGAAGAGAGCCGGTATTCGTTACTTGCGTAATGATTTTTCGAACCTTGGTTTTTTGAACAATCTCACCGTAAAAGAGAATGATGATCTGCATAACGTCGAAGAAAATATCCGGATGGCTGAATTAGTGCTGGATCAAAAGATAACCGATATCCCGCCATTGAAAATTGTTTTGAATGATGAAGATGAAACATATTCTGTAAATTATTTACAGCAGAAGAATATTACCCCCGGTGAATTTGTTGTCGGATTCCATGCCGGATGTTCAACATTAAAAAATCATGAAAAGAGAAGATGGGAAACTGAGAAATTTGCCGAGCTCGCTAAACGAATAATCGAAAAATACAACGCGAAGATTTTATTGTTTGGCGGACCCGAAGAAAGCGGCATCAAAGAAAAAATTATTAGCCTCGCTTCATCGGAAAATATAGTTTCTGTCGAAACACAGTCGTTAATGCAAAGTAATGCCGTTATGAAGCGATGCAATCTATTCGTAACAAACGATTCGGGACTGATGCACATTGCCGCCGCGCTGCAATTAAAAGTTGTTGCGGTTATTGGTCCAACAAGTCTCAACTACATCCACCCCTGGCAAACCGAATATAAAACAGCAACACTTAATTTGGAATGTGCACCATGCTTTATTTATTCCCCAAAACCATTGACGTGTACGCGAAAAGATGTTCAGTTCAAATGCATAAAAGAATTGGATGTTGAATTGGTATTCGGAAAGGTGAAAGAATTTTTAGAGAAGTAAGATTATTACTATTAAATCTTCGCGCGCCTTCGTGGTAAATTAATTAACCACAAAGGTTCACAAAGGAAATCACAAAGTAGCACGAAGGATTTCTTCAATATTTTGATTCCAATTTCCCGATAATAAATCCTGCGCAATCATCAATATTATCAAACCATTTAATCAATCCGTTTTTTCTTCTCTCGATTTTAATCCGTTCTTCCATTTGGTCAATCACCGGTTTCCACATATCTCCGACGCATGCAAACGGTTTTGCATCAAGTAAATTTTTATTGAACATTTCCCACACAATTGCCAGTTCAACCAATGTACCGGTTCCGCCTGGCAATACAATAAATGCATCGCCAAGTTCGATTAGCTTTTCTATCCTGCTGAACAAAGAGTGACATTCAATTTCTTTGGTGAGATGCGGGCTTGGGACTGCATTAAAAATATCAACTGTTATCCCGATTGCTTCTCCGCCCTTTTCAACTGCGCCTTTCGAAACCGCATCCATTATTCCGCGGTAGCCGCCGGTGCATACATTCAAATTATTTTCTACGAGTATAAGCCCGAGTTTGTAAGCGTTCTCGTATTCAACTTCTCCGGGAACCGGAATGGAGCTTCCGAATACAGTAACAGTTTTTCGCTTCATCATTGACCGGTAAGTTGAACAATTACGTTTCGTTTGCGTGGACGGTTATCAAAATCAATTACGATTATCTGCTGCCATGTTCCAAGCAATAACTTGCCGCCGGAAAACGGAACAGTGAACGAAGCGCCCTGCAATGCCGCACGGATATGCGCGTAACCGTTTGCATCCTGCCATGTTTCATCATGATGATAGGTTTTATCCGAAGGAATTAATTTCTCGAAAAATTCCGGGTAATCTTTTAACAAACCAGATTCATATTCGATTGTAGTTACTCCAACAGTAGCGCCGGGTATAAAAACGAGTGCGCTGCCCTCCATCATTCCGGAACCGGAAAGGAGTTTTTGGACATCGTTGGTTACATCGATAATATCGGATTTGCCTTTGCTGGAAACACTAAAATTAAGAGTCTCAATTTTCATTTTACATTCCTCTCGCTATCTAAAAATCGATGTAAATATAAGCATTATGGAATTCTTTAGTCTGTTCCTGTCCGGGTATTTTATTTTACCGGAAAAGTATTCATCATTCTTTCGGAAGTATGCACTAAAATTGATAAATTTCTGCCCAAGAAAATTTTATGTTGATAACTTTATAGGGGTTTTTATGAAAGCAAATGAGTACATCGAATTAGAAGAAAAATACGGTGCGCATAATTATCATCCATTGGATGTAGTAATTGAAAAAGCCGAAGGCGTTTGGGTTTACGACGTCGAAGGTAAAAAATATCTTGATTGTCTCGCTTCTTATTCCGCGGTTAACCAGGGCCATTGTCATCCGCGAATTATAAATGCCTTGAAAGAGCAGGCTGAGTTTGTTACTTTGACTTCGCGTGCATTCCGCAACAGCAAACTCCCGCTTCTGTACGAGGAACTTTGTAAGTTGACCGGATATGACATGGTTCTACCGATGAACTCCGGCGCGGAAGCTGTTGAAACGGCAATTAAAGCCGCGCGTAAATGGGGATATAAAGTAAAAGGTGTAGAAGCAGATAAAGCTGAGATAATAGTTTGCACGAATAACTTTGCCGGGAGAACTGTTACAATAGTAGGTTTCTCAACCGAGGAACAGTACAAAGATGGATTCGGTCCGTTCACGCCCGGATTTAAAATTGTGGAATACGGAAACGCGAAAGCATTGAAAGATGCGATAACAAAAAACACCGTTGCGTTTATTGTTGAACCGATACAGGGCGAAGGCGGAGTTATTGTGCCTCCGGCAGGATACCTAACCGAAACGTATAAAATCTGCAAAGAAAATAATGTACTCTTTATAACCGATGAAATCCAATCGGGACTTGGAAGAAGCGGAAAATTATTTGCATTCCAGTACGAAGATGTTAAACCCGACGCGGTAATAATCGGCAAAGCTTTATCGGGAGGATGCTACCCGGTATCGGCAGTGCTTTCAAAGAAAGAAGTGCTCGGCGTATTTAATCCCGGCGACCACGGTTCAACTTTCGGCGGCAATCCGCTTGGCGCTGCCGTTGCAATCGAAGCTCTGCGTGTATTGGTTGAAGAAAACTTGATAGAAAAATCATTCGAACTCGGCAGCTACTTCCGCGAAAAATTATCCGCTGTTCCGTCGCCGCACGTAAAGGAAATTCGCGGCAAGGGATTATTCATCGGTGTTGAATTGAATAAAGAAGCCGGCGGCGCACGCCGTTTCTGCGAAGCATTGAAAGAGAGAGGAATACTCTGCAAAGAAACGCACGATAACGTAATCCGTTTTGCCCCGCCATTAGTAATTAAAAAAGAAGAAATAGATTGGGCGATGGAAAGTATAAAAGAAGTATTGACGATGAAGTAAGTATTTAAAAAAACCTCCAAGGTTTGCCAAACCTTGGAGGTTTGATAAAAAGTAATTATTTATTCTTCGTTCTACATTCTACCATTACTTAGCAACTGCTTCCAATCGTTTCATAATCGAGAAGATGAATGCAGCCGAGAGCAGACAGCAAACAACGAACACTGTCCACACTTGCCATACTTCAGCTACAACCCAGAGCGAGCTTCCCACAAATAATAATTGGTTGCCGATAGCTGTTGCGCCAAGCCAGCCGCCCTGCATCAATCCCTGGAAACGTGGTGGCGCTACTTTGGATACAAATGATATTCCCATCGGACTCAGGAATAATTCGGCGACAGTTAAAATAAAATATGTGTTTATCAACCAGTACGGAGATACTCTATCGGGTGAAGGCTGACCTGCTAAATCGGCCGGAGAAATTAAACCGCTCGAACCTAAAATAAGGAATGAAAATCCTACCGCAGCCAACACCATACCGATTCCAATCTTCCTCGGTGTTAACGGCTCTTTTCCGTTTTTCCTTAAGTAAGCAAACACACCAACAACTAAAGGAGTTAACAACACAATGAACAAAGGATTAAAATGCTGGAATGTTTCAGGTTCAATAGGATTGCTTGCTGAAAATCCTTTATAGAATAAGTAAGCCGCAGTGCCGCCACCGACTAAAAGCGCCGCGCCTATCATTCTATGCTTTGTTGTTGAAGTTTTCTTAACTAAGTAAAATAATCCGTAAATCGCAGCGAAGAGCGCTATGAATGAAAATACATTAAAGAATAAATTCGTTACCGGATCTACGGCTTTAACTGTGTAGTCTCGCGCAAAATATGTCATCGTCAATCCGTTTTGGTGAAACGACATCCAGAAGAAAATTACAACTAAGAATACAAGCCCAAGAGCAATCATTCTTTTCTTTTCTTCTTCTTTCGGCATTTCGGTAATTGCCGCGTTCTGAGCTTTTAAAGCTCTTCTATCCGGTAAATGTTTTTTGAATAATAGATAGATCAATAATGAGACAAGCATCGCGCCGGCTGCAATCGTGTATGCATAATTATATCCCACCGAAAACACATCAATATATTTGTGAGCGAATGTGCTAAGGTCGGTAACCATACTGCCGGATACGGAATTTGCAAGTTCCTGAAGTTTGCTTGTTTCCTTTAATGAACCGTTGATCAACTGATTGCAAAGTGAAGGAAGATCAGCATCATATCTAAACCCGTTTGATTCGAGATACCATGTACGGATTGCCTTTGCCGCATTCGGTGCGAAGAATGCGCCAACATTAATTCCCATATAAAAAATACTGTAAGCGGTGTCTCTCAATTTGGAATATTCTGGCGCGTCGTACATTTGTCCAACGAGCGCCTGAAGATTGCCTTTGAACAAACCGTTTCCGAATGCGATTGTGAATAATCCAACCAAAGAAACAATCAAACCCATTCCGGGGACAGCCATTATTACATATCCAGCGAACATTACAATAATGCCGATGCTAATTACTCCTTTGTAATTTTGAGTTTTGTCGGCAATAAAACCTCCAAGCAAGGCAAGAGCATAAATTGAAAAATAAAATATGCTGTAAATTACTCCGGCGTCCGATGCAGATAAATCGAATTTAGCCTGCAGGAACATTACAAGAATTGCCATCATTGTGTAGAAGCCGAATCTTTCTCCCATGTTCGAGAAGAAAGCAACGTATAATCCTTTTGGGTGACCTTTGAACATATCGCTCCTCTAATTAATTAAAATTATTTAGTAAAATTGAATGAGAGTAAAAATAATTGAAGCGGATTTTTGAGAAAGTATATTTGAAAGTGTATTCGTTTTTTAATCTCATAAAAAGAAGTTTTGATTTAAGACAGCGTGAAAATACGGAGGGAAATCGTAAAATAAAACCTAAATATTCTTACAAAAATTACAGCTTAACCCGGTTCTCGGTAAGCCATTTATCTATTGTCATTTTGAAAAAATTTATGTTAATCGGTTTGGCTATATAATCATCCATACCGGCTGCAATGCATCTCTCTCTATCTTTCATACTTGAATGAGCGGTTACGGCAATGATAGGAATTTCTTTAACCTCACCATTAAGTTTCCTTATTTTTTTTGTCGCTTCAATTCCGTCCAATCCGTCCATTTCAATATCCATTAAAACGAGATCGAATGAATTTGTTTGAATTGCTTTTAACGCTTCTTCAGCATTGGAAACCGCATCCACAGAGTAACCGACTTCCCGTAAAAGTTTTAATTCAACTTTCTGACTAATCGGGTTATCCTCGACGAGTAGTAATCTGTTTTTGGTTTTGGATGTTCTCGGGATCTGCGTTATTTTCATTTCATCGGAAGTCTCTTTCATTTCTACCGGCCTTATTTCACTTTCAATCGGTTCTACAACACTATGTCTTACAGTGAATGGTTTTTCGATAGCATGTTTATCTTCAGCCGATTTTACTTCTTTATGGGCGTATTCAACATGTTTTTCGTGAATTGGCTTCGGCGTTTCGAAGTCGGGCATTTCAATTGTTTTAAATCTAACTGTGAATTTAAATATGCTTCCTTTGCCCACCTGGCTTTTTACAACAATTTCACCGCCCATAAGTGTTATAAATTCTTTGGATATAACCAGGCCTAATCCGGTGCCCTGGCGTTTATCCTTCTTTTTATTGTCATTGATTTGTGAATATGGATCGAATAGCAACGGAATTTTTTCTTCCGGGATTCCCGGACCGGAATCTTTAACAATAGTCTGAATAGTTATGTGATCCTTTTGTTTCTCCATGATGCTAACATGAGCTCCAACATCGCCTTCGTCGGTGAATTTAACTGCATTACCAAGTAAGTTGAGTACGATTTGCCGGTACCGAGTAGGATCGCCAATTATCGAAGCTGGAACGTCTTTTTCAACTTCGTAATGAAGTCGAAGTCCCTTTTCTTTTGCCGCCGGTTTGATTATCGAAATTGATTTGTCAATCTCATCCCGAAGATCAAATTCTTTTTCGTCGAGCTCCATTTTACCAGCTTCTATTTTTGAAATGTCGAGGATATTATTAATAATATCGAGCAGCGATTCGGCAGATAACTTGGCGTTATTTGCAAATTCTTTTAATTCATCTTTACTTTCGAATAATCCATTTTCGATTAATGTTAAAAATCCAAGTACGGAATTCATCGGCGTTCTGATTTCATGACTCATATTCGCAAGGAATTGAGATTTAACATTACTGGCTTGAGCGGCTTTCAATGCTGTTTTGTCGGTTTCTTCCAACTTCGATTTGAGCGATTCGATTAATTTTTTCTTTTCAAATTCAGTTTGAGCCTGCTGGGTAACATCCTGCAAACTGCCTTCGATAAACGGTGCGGGGGCTCCTTCTTCTTTTACGTACCGGGCATTCATCTTCAAAATTAGTTCGGCATTATCTTTTTGCTTCGCTATAAATTTGTAATTCTTCAATTTACCCTGCCGTTCGAGCATTTTTAAAAGCCGGGCAAACTCGGAGTTATCTTTGAAAATATCTTTGCCTATATTCAAATTATCCATCTCATGTTTGGAATTAAATCCAAGCATTTTAATGAACGAACTATTCGTTCTAATAAATGTACCCTCAGTTGTTACCTGGAATATTCCTTCGGCAGCATTTTCAAAAATATCCTTGAAAGTATCATCCGTTTTTTCAACTACTATTGTTTGTTCCGGTAACTTTCGCCTAATTCTATAATTTATCATACTCGCAACTATTGCCATAATGCCAAGGAATATAATAAACGAAGCGGATTCCAATTCCCCCGGTAAAAAGAACAATGCTTTTTTGTGCCACAACAATGAGCCGGCAAATACTAAATTATAATAGATAGCGACTATAATTTGATTCTTAACATCCCAACTTAAAAAAAGCGCCACGGTAAAAATTATCAATGAAACTATACCGGCATTTAAAACAAGTGTATCCGGAATCAGAAAAACAATTATACCGAATGAAAGAATTATAGAAAGAAGCAGGGTATGTATAAGGATGATGGCAAGTCTATGGCTCGACGTAAAATTTGTAATTACAAGAATGATGAAAGCAACTGCAGTTGCAGCAAGCCGGATTGAGTAAACAAACTGTTTGTACTGGGCAAAATAATTTATTTCGAAAAGAAGCATAATAAGCCCGGAGATAGTTGCTATCTGTGCAACCACTCTAAGCGGGGCAATCAAAATGCTTTTAGATTCTTCCCCTTCTTTCGTTCCGGTCTTCCGCAACGCTAATGTGTCTTTCTCTTTGTAATCGCTCGTCAAGATACCTTAATTATTTGTTACCGCTGTATTATCGGGTTTTTGAATGAAAAATTCAATGTTTGGGTGGAAATATTTGTTTCTCATCAAAATTCCTGGTGATGCTAAATTCAGTAAAACCGGCATACAAAATAATAATAAAATATTTACTTCATATTTGATAAATTTCACCAGGTCAAATTGGAAAAATATTATGCTCGAATTTCTTTATTCAATTGATGTGAAGGTTTTTTATTTTCTCAATCACACTATTTCAAATAGGTTCCTCGATAGATTATTCCCATTTTTAACCGATGTAAAGAACTGGTACATAGCATATTTGATTTTACTTGGGATTGCATTTTTAAAAGGCGGTCGACTTGGAAAGATTGCAGTACTTTTTACAATTATTTTAATTACAGTAACAGATCAACTGAGCAGTTTTGTACTCAAGGATTTATTTGCCCGGATACGGCCATGCAATGTTCTTCCGGATGTAAATTTGCTCGTAGGTTGCACGAGCTCATATTCTTTCCCATCATCGCATGCGGTAAACAATTTTGCGGCGGCAATGTTCTATGGTAAATTATTTCCGAAAACAAAATGGGCGCTATTTATTGGCGCATCACTCATGGCGCTAACCAGGCCTTATGTTGGAGTTCATTATCCATCGGATATTCTTGGCGGAGCGGTAATCGGGTTAATAATCGGCTGGATTTTCGCCCTCATTGTTCAAAAATTGGATGGAATTTTTAAGGGACAAAAACTATTCGGGCCGAAAAGATTTGTGCGAGTTAAACCGGAAGAAATGAGTTAGGAAGGAAAGATTATGAAGACAAAATTAGAAATGGCTAAAAATTGGTTGCCGCGTTACACAGGCACTCAAATAGACGGGTTCGGCGATTTCATGCTGCTTACAAATTTCCATAATTACGTTACAAAGTTTGCCGAGACATTTAATTGCGATGTGAGAGGACAGGGAAGACCGATGCAAACTTCCACAAATGATCGCGGATTATCGATAGTGAATTTTGGAATTGGTTCTGCTAACGCTGCGACAATAATGGACTTATTGATTGCAAGGAATCCAAAAGGAATTTTATTCCTAGGAAAATGCGGCGGTTTGAAAAAATCAACCGAGCTTGGCCACTTTATTTTACCGATTGCAGCAATTCGCGGCGAAGGAACGAGTAACGATTATCTTCCGTCCGAAGTGCCGGCGCTCCCTTCATTTAAACTGCATAAATTTGTTTCTGATAAAATAATTGAGAAAGGATTTGAATACCGGACCGGTGTTATTTATACCACCAACAGAAGAGTTTGGGAATGGGATAAAAAATTCAAAGACTATTTGAAAAAATTAGGCGCGATAGGAATCGATATGGAAACTGCCACAATATTTATTGTAGGTTATGCCAACCAGATTGCGCGCGGAGCTCTGCTGCTTGTTTCCGACTTGCCGATGATACCCGAAGGAATTAAAACTGAAGATTCCGATAAGATGATTACACAAAAGTTCGTGGATATGCATTTGCAAATAGGAATAGAGGCAATGACAGAACTCGGTCACAAAGGCGAAAAAATAAAACATTTCACGTATTAATAATTTTTGATAACAGAACTTATTTGAGATTGAATTTGTACAAGATGCAGAGTAACAAAAATGAATGTGGAGTAAATTAGAAATGAAAACTTTGATGAGATTATTCTTGATTTTTCTATTGCCGGTATTAATTTATGCACAGCCATCAAATGAAGAAGAAGCAATTAAATCGCAACTTGTGAAATTGTTCGACGCAAGCAAGGCAAAGAATTATTCCGCTGCAGCTGAATTGATAGTATACAGGGGCACAGATAAAACAAGAGAATGGAAAGACACATTCAAAATTTCCAACGAAACCGAATTGGAAGCAGTAAAAAGAATCTGTAAAAAAATCAAAGCTCTTCTCGATCTTAGTTCCGGTTATGAACTCAAAAGAATGACAACCGAGACAGAATCTGAAGGGGAGTGGTTCATCCAGGAAGTAGTATTTAAAAGTGGCACGCAAAATTTAACAACAATTTTTGCGTTTCTAAAAGTAAATGGGAATTTTGTTTTAGGAGATATCGACTAATTAGGAGCAATTAACACAAAAATATTTTTCGTATTCAAGCTCGATGATTTATATTTCCCCTCCAAATTTTAACGGATTATAGTGCGCTCAATTCTAATACTCGTTTTTATATTATTTATTTCCATAACTTCGATAAACAGATCCGAGGAAGCGGATACAACAACCACTTCGGGGAGCGGTTGGATTGCTTTGCCGTATATCTATTATACGCCTGAAACTGAGTTTGCATTTGGAGCGGGAGGTTTCTATTATTTTAGGGAAACGGATTCATTAATTAACCAGCGTGCCTCCCGGATAAATTTGTCGGTTACCTATACAACAAAAAAACAATTTCTTGTTGAACTCGTTCCATTCCTTTACCTCGATAACGAAAAATACTATCTCGAAATGAATTTGAGCGGGGGAAAATTCCCGTATAATTTTTATGGAATTGGAAATAATACATCATCGGACGATGAGGAAAGTTATACCAACATATTTTACAAAGCTCAGCTCAATTTCCAAAAGAAATTCACATCCCATTATCGTACCGGAATTTATATTGATTATATGCACTCGAAGCTGAGCGAATTTACAACGGGCGGAGTACTTGAAAAAGAAACAACAACCGGTTCACTTGGCGGAACCAAACTTGGCGCCGGCATTATTTTATCTTACGATAACCGCGATAATATTAATTATTCATCGAAAGGCGGATTTTATGATGCGAGGATTGTTGTTTATGATAAAATATTCGGAAGCGATTACAATTACATCTTGTACAAATTTGATTTCCGTCGTTTCTTTTCAATCTCTGAAAACAATGTAATTGCATTTCAACTTTTCGGAAATTTAATTAGCGGCGAACCTTCATTTGAAAATTTGTCTCTGCTTGGCGGAATGTATGTTATGCGTGGTTATTACCAGGGCAGATTCCGCGATAAAAATTTGCTGGCTGCGCAAACAGAATACAGGCTACCTTTGATATGGAAAGTTGGATTAGCCGGATTTCTCGGAGTGGGTGAAATTGCAGGCAGCCTCTCCGGCTTCTCAATGAACGAATTGAAATATTCTGCCGGGATCGGATTACGCTTTCTTATGGATGCAGACGAAAAATTAAATTTGCGAGTCGATTACGGATTTGGTTATAACTCATCAGCTTTATATTTTACGGTTGGAGAAGCATTTTAAAAAGCTATGGATGATCTTTTCGTTTATATCAAAAAAACATTTAAAAATCTGGAGAATCTTTTCAATATTCTCGCATCGTCGCAGATAGTTATTGGAGTAATAGCATTTTACCTCGTGATGAACAACTATTTTTTATTTAATCAAGATTACGAACGCACACTTAAAATATTCATTCTTAGTTTTAACATTGCCTCGTTTATCTCTATCAACGCGGCATATATTAAATCACGGAAGGATGGTAATAAATCGGCATCATTTGAAAAAAAGATAACTCACTTCCGCGCTATCAATACAATGCGGATGATTTTATTAGCTGCTGCAAATATTATAAACCTCGCACTTTATGTGTTAGCTGCAGACCATTTGTTTCTGATTGTTTTTGGAATCATGTTTTTGCTTTTTATGTACTATCATCCTTCGCGCGAAATATTTATTAAAGAATTTGATCTGAATGAGATTCAAAAAAACATTATTCTTAATAGCCGGAATTAAAAAATTTTTCATCAAACACGGAATTGCCATGAAAATCAAATTGATATTTTTACTGCTTGTTTGTTCACTCTTTATATTTGTAAATTGTACAAAAGAAGTAAAGGAACGGATTAAACCCGAAATTCTTGATGATGAAATGGTCCAATATTCGACCAAGCAAAATTTTTTAGATAGGAATTACGAAGGAATATTAGCCATTAAAAAACTTGGCGCTTATGGCGATTTCGGGCTCGGCACATTCAACGGTCTTGACGGCGAAATGGTTTATCTCGATAATGTTTGTTATCAGATAAAGGCTAACGGAAATGTGAATGTTGCTTCAAGTGAAGAACATGCCCCTTATTCAACAATAAAACATTTTAAAATAGATAAGTCAGCCACAATCGGTAACGTCGATTCGCTAAGTGAATTTTTTGAAAAAATAAAAGCATGTATTAAAGATACAAATCAATTTGCCGCTGTTAAAATCGAAGGTAAATTTTCATATCTCAAAACTCGCAGCATTCACAAACAGAATAAGCCGTTTCCATCTCTCGAAGAAGTTGTGGCTAACCAGGTTGTTTCGGAATTCAAAGATATCGAAGGTACTTTGGTTGGATTTTACTTTCCTAAACTTTACGATAAAATAAATTTCACGGAATTTCATTTCCATTTTATATCGAAGGATAAAAAGAAGGGCGGTCATCTACTTGACTGCAAAGTTACCAATGCTCTCGCAGTTTTCGACTTTACTAAGGAACTTCGAATTATTTTGTGATTTTTCTAAGCGCCTAATTTTTCTCTGCTGTATTTTTGAAGAAGATATTTCTTCACTTCCTCCAGCGGATATTTTTCTTTTAAAAACATTTTATGGAATAACACACCGTCCATTATTCCGGCCAATAATTTTGCCTCCATAGCTGCATTTTGAATTCCTATTTCGGATAGATTGGTTTCTAAAAAATTTATACTTTCAAGAAACACATCCGAGCTTAGCGCTTCGGCAAGAGGCGTCAATTCCGGTTGCAGTACAAGACTAAAATACAAACGCCAAAATTCCTCATTCCCAATTGCCTCATCGATGATTAGAGTAATGAATTGATTGATTTTTTCTTGCGGATCGGAAAGACCGGCCAGCACTTTAAATACATCAGCCATTTTAACGAACAAAAGATTTATTACTTCTTCAGCGAGTTTCTGTTTGCTGTCGAAGTAATTGTAAGCAAGTCCCTTAGAAATTCCGGCAGCCATGGCTATATCGTTAATAGATGTTCCGTGATATCCTTTTTTTGCAAAAAGTCCCAGCGCCGTATTAAGAATCTGGGAGCGTGATTTATCTCTAATTTCTTGAAATTTTTCTGGTTTTCGAGGCATATATTTATTGATTAAATGGTCAGTCATAAAATAAGTTGATTTATTTGCTTTGTCAATATCTCACATGGTTAGCGTTACTTGACAAAAAAAAATATTTTTTATATTTTTTGACTGAACGTTTAGTCAATTATAAATGAGAACAATATGAGACGCTTCACAAATACTTGTTTAATGTTATTACTTTCAACATTTCTTAATGCCCAAACCGCCGATGAAATAATTAAAAAAGCTGAAGAGATTATAAAAGGTACATCCGCTTACGGTAAAATTAAAATGACGGTAGTAACTCCCGAATTTACCCGCGCACTCGAAATGGATAACTGGTGGATAGGCAATGAGAAAGCATTGATAGTTATCAGATCGCCGAAAAAAGAAGCCGGGAATAAAACCTTAAAAATCGGGAATGAGATGTGGAATTATTTAAAGAATACGGAAATGACAATTAAAATCCCCCCCTCAATGATGCTGCAATCCTGGAACGGTTCCGATTTTACGAACGACGATCTTGTCCGCGAATCAAATTTGAATGATGATTATAATTTAAAGATAATTGCCGAGGAAGAAATTAATGGAGCAATGTGCTGGAAAATCGAGTTGCTGCCTAAACCGGAGGCGCCGGTGGTATGGGGAAAATTATATTATTGGGTAAGACAAAATGATTTTTTGCCTTCGGTTGTTCAGTATTTTGATGAAAAGGAAAAATTGATAAGGTACATGGTTTTCTCCGATATTAAAAATGTTGGTAATCGAACTCTTCCGGCTAAGTGGTCGATGTATAATAAAACGAAACCCGGCAATTCAACAACTTTTGAAATTCTTGATATGCAATTCAATATAAAAATTTCCGAAAGAATTTTCTCGTTCAGTGAATTAGAGAGAGGAAACTAAAGTGGGGCTTTTATTTAAACTCTCGTGGCGGAATATTTGGCGTAACAAACGCAGATCAATTTTAACATTATGCGCAATAACATTTGCTACATTTGCTACTGTCGGGATGCGCGGGATTCAGAAAGGCGTATATGCTGTTAATATAAAAAATGTAGTTAACATATCTGCCGGGTATATTCAAATTCAAAAAAAAGGATATCAAGAAAATCCTTCTATAAATAAATGCTTTGTGTTTGATGATACACTCAAAAGAGCTATTGAATCTAATCCCGCGATTAAGGCTTATTCACAGAGAATATATTCCGAAGGACTAATTAGTTTTAAAGATAATTCGCAGGGAGCGATAATATTTGGCATCGATCCGCAAAAAGAAAAAAATGTAACCGGTATAGTTCAAAAAATTAAAGAAGGTGAATATCTAAGTCCGGATGGCGGTAATGAAATAATTCTTGGACGAATATTATTAAAAAATTTGAAAGCAAAAATCGGCGATGAGGTAGTTCTTCTTGTTCAAGGATATGACGGTTCGCTTGGAAATGAAAAATTTAAAATTGTCGGAATGACCCAAATGGGTTCCGAAGAATTGGACGGGATGAGCGCTTTTATAGGATTGCGTACCGCGCAGGAGCTTTTAGCGTTGTACGGAAGCATTCACGCGGTAGCAATTAACCTTGATAATATTGAGCAAATCCCGGATGTGATTCGCGAGTTAAAGGAACAGATCACAAATAATGAACTTGTAGTTTTAGATTGGGGCGACGTTTTGCCCGATTTTAAGCAATCAATAGAATTTGATAACGTCAGCGGGATATTTTTCCTTTTTATTTTAATTCTGATTGTTGCATTTGGAATATTAAATACTGTGCTTATGTCTGTAACTGAAAGATTTAACGAGTTTGGAGTAACGCTTTCAATCGGCATGCCCCAGATAAAGTTAGTGCAGTTAGTCATTATCGAATCGATGATGATAACATTAATCGGCATTCTTTTCGGGAATATGATTGGCTGGGGTATCAATTATTATTTAGTTCAAAATCCAATTCAATTTGGAAATGAGTTTGCCCGGCTTTATGAAGAGTTTGGATTCTTACCTGTTATTGAGTCATCACTGGAATTCTCAATATTTTTGAACTCATCATTGTCTATACTGGCTATTGCATTTGTTGCCAGTTTGTATCCTGCATATAAGGTTTACAAATTAGAACCGCTGAAAGGAATAAGATACACGTAAGCAAGAGTAGGATTAAGATTAAGATTAAGAATATGAAAAAGATAAGATTGTTAAGATTAATATGTTGAACAAATTAAGAAGAAGGAATTTGGAATGCTTGTAAAATTAGCGTGGCGGAATATCTGGAGAAATAAAAGAAGATCGCTTGTTGTTTTAAGTTCAATCGTAATTGGTGTTATTGCCCTTTTGTTTTTCGACGGGTTGAGCAACGGTATGCTTCGACAAATGCTTTTTAACCAGATCCGGTTAAATTGCTCGCATATTCAAATTCATAAAAACGGTTTCAGCGATAATAAAATTATTCAGAATGTAATACCTAATCCTGAACAAGT
>JAZDFC010000080.1:0-174776 GCA_043808235.1 bacterium | reverse complement strand
ATAATGGTTAAAGAATTTGTTAAATATTTTCGCCTAATGCAAGCGCGATTTTCGAGAGGCTAAGCTCCGTTTCGCTACGCTCCACTCCGCTTAGCCTCTCTTTCTACTTTAACCATTTACACAAAATTATTTACACTCCCTCCATTTTACATTTGACATGACAATAGGATTTACAAAACAATTTATACGGCTTTTAACTTACTCCAATTACCACGCTTGAATTTCAAAAACATTACCAATGAATATAAAATAACATAGAACGGAAGCGCTGCCCATGCGCCCTTTAATCCTAAATCCAAATAAACGCCGAGGAAATACGCCAGCGGGACAAAGATAATCCAAATTATTACAACATCGGAAATCATTACGAATAACGTTTTGCCGGCGGCTTGAATTCCGTTAGCCAGGACAACCCCAATGCCATAAAATATTTGACCGAATCCTGCAATGCGGAGCGCAGGTATGGCCGCTTCTATAATTGCCGGATCATTCGTTGTCAAATTCAAAATAATTCTTGGGAAAAGAGTAAAGATCAATCCAATAAAAACGGTGTACATTGTTGCTATTTTACTCGTCTCAAAACCGTAAAACTTGGCCTGCTTTATATTGCCGCTGCCAATTTTGTTTCCAACTAAAGTTTGGACAGCAATACCAAAACCATTACACGGCATTAATGTTAACATTAGCGCAGCAATTACAGATTGGCTTGCCGCCTGCTGCAACGTACCAATTAAACCTGTGATAGAAATGAAACTTAAAAATCCAATTAAAATAAATACATTCTGCAGAGAAACCGGCAGAGAGATTTTCACAATTGATTTCGCTATTGCATAGTCGAACCGTATTTTTTTAAAGTGCTCGAACTTATTCTTGTATGTTGGGAAAGTTGAAACGACAAAGTAAAAAATTGAATCGCAGATAGTTGCTAGGGTTGCCCCCATTCCTGCACCGGCTAATCCCATAGGTTTGATTCCGAATCCACCGTAAATAAATGTATAGCTAAAAATAATGTTCAAAAAATTAACGAGAATTCCCGAATACATGAATATTTTAGTCTGCCCGATGCCAAAATAAAATCCGCGATACGATACAGTAATTAGAAAGAATGGCAGTCCAATAAAACGATAAAAAAGAAAGTCGCCTGCATAATTACCAACTGTTGGATCCTTCGCTAAAAAATCACTTATAATGTAGGCAGAAGCAACAACCAAACCAGAAACTAAAACACCAATAATAAAAGAGATAATTAGAGAAGTGTTCAAAACATCCCCGCATTCGCAGAATTTATTTCCGCCGAATCTACGTGCAATTAAAACATGTGTGCCGGTTGCGAGACTTGAGAAAAAACTAATCATCGCCCACGTCGCAAGGATTCCAATACCCATTGCGGCAAGTGCAAATTGAGCATCATCCAATCTGCCAACCATTGCAGTATCAACCAGGGAAACTACCATTTGAGATGAGAGTCCGGCGATAGCGGGAAGCGCCAATTTTAATATATATTTATAAACAGCAGAATCAGAAATAAATTTCATACAATTGAAAGATAGCCAATATCTTTTTTATTTGAAATACGCTCTGCTTCATCCTGGATTAACATTATATTAATAATTCCGTAATGCACTAATCGCCAATTCTTAAAATTCATTTTTTAATCAGAATTTCGTATTTTCCAGAAGTCATAAACTGATTGGTGGAGATTTTGCCATGAAAATGCAAGAAGAAATAAAGCAATTGCTTCGCTCCCACGGAATTCATATTACATGGCTGGCTGAAAAGTTGGAGATGAAAAGTCATACGCTCATATATCTTTTAAATGAAAGTACCGATTTTGATGAAGATCTTTATAAGCAAATCAATAAAATAGTAGAAAATTATCAATACGAATTAATGCTTTATGAAATCGACGAAAAACAGGAGAGGGATTTATTTACTGAAGAAGAACTGAGTTTGGGAATTGGAGACCGGATTAGAATTTTTGCCAAAAGAAAATACGGCAATCTCAAAAAGTTAGCGGACGCCATGGCAATTTCACCACAACAACTTCAACAGTACATAAGCGGTAAAAGAGAACCGGGCACAAGAATTCTTGTAAAGCTGCTCCGACTTGGTTGCAGTGTAAATTGGCTTCTCGGCGGTTCAGAATCCTCGGAGTCTTATAAAATTATGAAATTGGAAAATGAATTAAGAAAACACCATGAAGGTTATCAACAAGTCATGGAATTAATCCAGAAATTACAAGTGAGGCATTAATTCCATATTAACACCTCCAAATTATTTTTCAATAAAATTTTCAAAGCTTTTTACATAAGCCGAATAACCAAGTTCATTAATTTTCTCTGCTAATTTTTCAACCGAAGTTTTATCCGGATTAAAAACTACTGTAACAGTTTTACTTTCCAAATCAACCTTTAAATCAACCACACCAGTTTCTTTTGGTAGATTATCAAACACAGTATTTACACATGCGTCGCAATGAATTGATGTATCAAACGAAACTATTTTAAATTCATTCTTTGACAAATCAGAACTACATGCAGAAATCGAGACTGCGAATAAAATTATTAATAATTTTTTCATGATATCTATTCTCCTATTTAATTGAAAAACGCAAACCGAGATAAAATTTTCTTCCCTCCACCGGACCCCAGATAATCGATGCATCATAGTCCGAACCGAAAGGATCATCAGCCGAAATTACCGGATTGTGCTGCGTAAAATTCGTCAGATTTTCAACTCCAACAAATATTTCCCAATCTTTTAGATAATGGGTAATTTGAGCGAGTATATTTGTATATGCCGGAGATTCTGCCTCCAAATGAATTGCATGATTATCTTGAAAATTGGGTATCCTGGATGGACCGTTAAACTGGGCGGTAAAATCAAACTGCCATAATCTCAAAGGTGTTTGATAAGACACCGACACCAAACCTTTGAATTTTTTTTCAAGAGGATCGGACAGCAGTTTTCCATGATATGTAGTTTTGGAATCAGTGAATCGTATTGCTCCCAAAACATCAAGCTGCGGCAGCATTTCGTAATTGATTTCTATTTGGAAATTATTCGAAAACGATTTCCCATCTAAATTATAAAAATGAACCTCGTGAGAGCTTTGATCAATATCAACGACGACCTTGTTTTCAAATTCGGTTCTGTAATATTCTGTGTTAATTGTCATCTCTCTATCGAACAGATATACATATTGGGTAAGATTGATTCCGTAATTGAACGCTTCTTCCATCTCTATATTTTCTGCGGCTATGAATTGGCGGGATGTTGACAAAAGAGAAATATTCTCTGCAATGATACTCGCCGAATGAAATCCCTTTCCTGCTGTCAACCGGATTGATGTGTTTGCGAACGGACTATATCTCACGTGAAATCTCGGAGTAATAAATGTACCAAATTCGGAATGAATATCTCCTCTAATACCTCCGATTAGAGTAAGATTTGCCACAGGTTGAAAAGTATATTGGAAAAATGCACCGGGTATAATTTCGTTTTTGTCAGAAATAATTTCCGAAAAATGCTCGGAGCGTTTGTCATAAATAAAACTGAGCCCTGTATTAATTTTATGAGCTTTGTTAAAAATTTCCGATTCAAAAATGAGATTTGAATAATAACTTACTTCGTCGGCATCGTAATTTCTAACTCCGAATACGGAATTCTGTTTGTGAGTTGTAATCATATTAATAAATCCAATACTCGTATTTTGTTCATTCGAAAACATATAACCGACTTTTGACCAGAATTGAAATCGATTTGTCTCAATAATATTCCGGTAAACTTGGGAAGAGTTTGCATTTCCAAATCCAATTTGTCCGCCGTATCTTTCTTCAATGAGATAATTGATTGAAGCAGCAATGTGCCAATTTTCAAAATCCTCAAAGTTCCATTTATTAAGAATATTTAACTGCCTTACATTCGGATGATCGAGGAACGAATCGTGATTATGATCGATGTTCTTTCCGAAATATTCACCATGCAGAAACAAAGTAGAAGTAAGTCCTTCATTTATTCTAACTGAAGAAATTGCATTAACATCATTCTTCAAATTGTCGGATGAAAAAACATCAGCATAAAATTTTGGACTACTCGCATGTTTTTTGAATTCAACATTAACTTGACCCGTAGTCGATTCGAATCCATTGATAACAGATGCTGTTCCCTTCGAAATTTGGATTGATTCCATCCACGGACCGGGTATGTAATAGATGCCAAAAGCAGAGGCAAGCCCCCGTAAATTGGGAATATTTTCAGTCATTAGTTGACTGTATTTACCCGCTAAGCCAAGCAATTTAATTTGTTTCGCGCCAGTTACCGCATCGCCGTATGAAACATCAACGGAAGCATTCGTCTCAAAACTTTCCGAGAGATTACAGCAAGCCGCTTTCTTGAGTTCGTGAATTGTTAGTTCCTGCTTGAATATTGCATCCAATTCCTTTATGAGAGTTCCTTTCATTCTCGCGGCTACTATAATTTCATTTAGCTCTTTGTTTTGCTGGAGAGTAATTTCAACTGACTCTTCGCTTTTTTTAATCCATAAAGTATCCGGTTTATAAGAAACATAGCTTATAACTAATCGCGCTGAATCTGCAGATGTTTTTATTATTTCGAATTTTCCTTCGGAATCCGTCGCGGTTCCAATTGAGGTTTCTGCCCAAAAAATATTCACGCCAGGCAGCGGTAAATTATTTCCATCTATGGCTTCATAAACTACTCCTCTTAACTTTTGCGCAGTTACGATGGTCGCACAAAAGAGTAAGAATATCAATAATGATTTCATTGGAATTCTCCTTTCCAAAAAAAGATAAATAAAATATTAGCTTAGTTTAACTAACGATTACTATGCAGAAAGGAGTGATGGAATTTTTATTTCGTGAAGAAGAATAATGAGATTTTTTCCCCAGGCAATTACGGGGACTTTCTCCTGATGGAGTGAGATTTGCTGTTTAATATTATTATTGTTTATATCATCTTTGACGGTAAGAATGGTTTCGATAATACATATCCGTTCAGACTTAATTTTGTAAGAAAGGACTTGATCGACTTCCAATCTCAAATATTTGTATGATAATAGGCAATGATCTATACAATTCGAGCAGTCTTCGGAGGAACTCTTTTCTTGTTCGTTGTTTTTTGAGGAACAACAATCTGCCTGTTCATCATAGGGACCACTGCAACAACAAGATGATGATTCCTCTTGCTCAGTGAAGGTTACTTCCGGATTGCAACACGCAATATGCAGAAAAATCCCCGCATTCAAGAACAGCATACTAAGTATCAGTCCAACATTGACAATATTTGATTTGATCAATTTCATTGTAAAATAAGATTCCGCATTCAAGAAAGCGATTTTTTCTTAGAAAAACAAGTATGTGATTTTTTTGGGAGAAATTTCACCAAATAAATGTCATGAGGCTGAGTAATCTCTGTGTAATCGATCACATAAATAAAAGTCTCTATAGTCTTGGCGCTTAAGTTTTTGTTTTTTGTAACAATATATTTTAAATGATTTTTCCATTTTCCATTGAGGCTTGCTGCGTTATGTATTTTAAAGAAGATTTATCGGTGGAGCCAAGGAGGATCGACCCGTCTATGCCGGGCATGACTCCTGACCTCCCCGACTCTGTCGGGACGCTCAACCTGTTGATAACATTTAAAACAAAAAAAGCCTCTTTAATTTCTCAAAGAGACTTCTGTGTGGAGCTAAGGAGGATCGACCCGTCTTAGCCGGGCAAGACTCCTGACCTCCCCGACTTTGTCGGGACGCTCTCCCAGTTGATAACATTTAAAACAAAAAAGTCTCTTTGATTTCTCAAAGAGACTTCTGCGTGGAGCTAAGGAGGATCGACCCGTCTCAGCCGGGCAAGACTCCTGACCTCCCCGACTTTGTCGGGACGCTCTCCCAGCTGATAACGCTTTAAACAAAAAAAAGCCTCTTTAATTTCTCAAAGAGACTTTTTGTGTGGAGCTAAGGAGGATCGAACTCCTGACCTCTTGAATGCCATTCAAGCGCTCTCCCAGCTGAGCTATAGCCCCGGGTAAATCAAATATCAAAAAACAAATTCCAAATAACACACCGCTTTGGCGGATAAACAACAATAATAAATTCGAGGCAAAGTTAATCATAATTGAAAAGTTTGTCAAACAATGAAAAATTTCGCGTAGCTATTATAATTGTGTTAAATTTTTGTTCTAACTCAACTTATATTTTGTTAATTTAAAAACACTAAAAGAATCGCTATTAAAACATTCCTCTTCTTATACGATTATATACAAAGGAGAAAATAATTATGTCGAAGAAACATAAAAAGGATAAAAAAGATAAGCGTACCGATTCGGTCAATGTACCGGTAAATGAATCATCTTCCACTGATAAGTCGGAACAGAAAAAACTGACGAAGAAATTTTATGAGGATGAGTTACGAAGATTACAAATCGAGTTAGTCAAACTTGAGGAATGGGTAAAATCACAGGGGTTGAAAGTCGTGGTCATTTTTGAAGGGCGTGATGCCGCCGGAAAAGGAGGAGTGATAAAAAGAATTACCGAGTGTTTGAATCCGCGTTACTGCCGAGTTGTAGCTCTCGGCGTTCCAACCGAAAAAGAGAAAAATCAATGGTACTTTCAGAGATATGTACCCCACCTCCCTGCTGCAGGCGAGATGGTCTTATTTGACAGAAGTTGGTACAACCGTGCAGGCGTAGAACATGTGATGGGATTTTGCAATGAATTACAGTATACTGAATTTTTACGATCATGCCCGGAGTTTGAGAGGATGCTCGTAAGATCGGGAATAATTTTGATTAAGTATTGGTTCTCCGTCAGCGATGAAGAGCAGGAAAAACGGTTCCAGGATAGAATAAAAGATCCTACGAAACGATGGAAATTAAGTCCGATGGATATAGAATCGCGCTCAAAATGGGTTGAGTATTCTAAAGCGAAAGATGCAATGTTTGCTCATACCGACATCAAGCAGGCGCCCTGGTATGTTGTAAATGCAGATAATAAAAAGAAGGCGAGATTAAACTGCATTAGTCATTTGTTAGGCTTAGTTTCTTATGAAGACCTAACTCCGGAACCAATTGAGCTACCTCCGCAGCAAAGGGATAGCGGATATGTGCGACCTCCAATCAGCGACCAAACGTTCGTTGAGGAAAAATATTAATCATCTTCGAAATGAATTATTATCTTTTGATTATGGTTTGTATATTAACTCAACTATCTTATTGAAAGTGTAAATTCATGAATGATGTCTCTGTCACACAAATTACTGATCGTCAGAAATTCTACCGACTTGCTTATATCCTTGCGGTGATTACCATCCTCTATAATCTTCTCGAAGGCATCGTCTCTATTTTCTTCGGGCTTGAAGATGAGACTCTTTCATTATTCGGTTTCGGAGTTGATTCGTTCGTGGAAGTTATGTCAGGCGTTGGAATATATTATATGATAACGAAGTTAATTAATAATGGCGATGAGAAGATTGATGATTTTGAAAAGCAGGCATTAATGATTACAGGCATTGCATTCTATATTTTGACTGCCGGGTTACTGCTTACGGCAGCTTCGAATTTATTTTCAAACCATCATCCCAAAACAACATTTTGGGGAATTGTTATTTCGCTGATTTCCATATCGACAATGCAGTTGCTAATTTTTTACAAATTAAAAGTCGGGCGCGCACTCAAATCTGATGCAATTATCGCGGATGCGAACTGTACAAAAACTTGCTTGTATCTTTCGGTAATTCTTCTCTTCTCATCAATCGGGTACGAAATTTTTAAAATCGGAACAATCGATTCGATCGGGGCAATTCTCATAGCGTATTTTGCTTTTAAAGAAGGAAGAGAATCATTTGAAAAAGCGAAAGGGAAATCGTGCGGCTGTTCGCATGATAGTTGCGTTAAAGAATCAGGTAAGGCTATTTAAATTATTTCCTGATTTTGGGGGTATATTTGATAAAAGCTAAATTTTTGGGATTCCTTGCATTTATTGATCTTAGAAAATAACTTTGAACCTTTAATTTGAGCGATATGACACAAAACGACGAAGAAAAGAACATCACAGTGAACAGGAAAGCCAGATTCGAGTATTTCATACTGCAAAGTATTGAAACTGGAATTGCACTTGTAGGAACCGAAGTAAAATCGCTTCGTGCAGGCAAGACAAATTTAGTCGACGGTTATGCCGAAATCAAAGACGGTGAAGTTTGGCTGAAAAGTATAAATATAAGCGTTTATGACCAGGGAAGTATTAATAATCATGATCCGGTTCGTAATAGAAAGTTGCTTCTGAATAAAAGTGAAATCCGGAAATTGATAAACAAATTGAGAGACAAAGGAACAACGTTAATCCCTTTGCGACTGTATTTCAAAAATGGTAAAGTAAAAGTTGAATTAGCATTGGTAAAAGGTAAAAAATCTTACGATAAACGAGAAGATATTGCTAAAAAAGATTTTCAAAGAAGTACCGAAAGGAAAATAAAATTTTGACAACCTCTAATAGTACAAATAGGAGAAATAAAGAATTTGAGTAGATACCAATTCCCTCCCCTCAACGAACAGATGGATTTGATAAAGAGAGGAACCTCTGAAATCATTCCCGAAGAAGAACTTATTCAGAAAATTGAAAAATCAATTAAAGAAAGTAAGCCGCTCAATATCAAATTGGGATGTGATCCCACCCGTCCGGATTTGCATCTTGGTCATTCGGTTGTGCTGCGTAAACTCGCTCAGTTCCAACAACTCGGCCATCAGGCTATTTTAATCATTGGTGATTTTACCGGCATGATCGGCGATCCATCCGGTAGAAACCAAACGCGTCCCCCGCTCTCATTTGAAGAAGCCCGTGAAAATGCCAAATCATATGTTGAACAGGCAGGTAAAATTCTCGACATCCAAAAGACAAAACTTGTTTATAATTCCGATTGGCTCGGCAAAATGAAATTTGAGGAAGTAATTAAGCTGGCTTCGAAATATACGGTTGCGCGAATGCTTGAACGTGATGATTTTACTAAAAGATATAAAGGCGGAGTACCCATTAGTATGCACGAAATACTCTATCCGCTTGCCCAGGCGATGGATTCCGTTGCAATCAACAGCGATGTTGAATTGGGCGGCACCGATCAGAAATTTAATTTGTTAGTCGGCAGGGATATCCAACGTGAATTCGGAATGTCCCCACAAATCATTTTAACTTTACCGCTGCTAGTTGGAACTGACGGAGTGGAGAAGATGAGTAAATCTTACGACAATTATATTGGCATCAGCGAAATTGCAAAAGATATTTTCGGAAAGACACTTTCAATTCCGGATACGCTAATTTATAATTATTATGAGCTTACCACCGATATTTCGAATGAAGAATTGGTAAAGATTAAAAGCGATTTAGAAAATCCTGAAGTTAATCCACGTAACTTGAAAAGAGCGCTCGCAAAAAAATTAGTGGAGATGTATCACAACTTCGAAGCGGCTAACACGGCTGAAGAAGAATTCGATAGAATCTTCGTAAATAAAGGACTGCCCGATGAAGTACCGGAATATAAATCTGCCGAAGGCATCACAGAAATGAACATTGTTGATTTGATAGTTGCTGTTGATTTCGCTCCTTCAAAAGGTGAAGCAAGACGATTACTTACTCAAGGCGGTGTAACAATTGGCGGAGAAAAAATAAGCGATATCAACTTCACCGTAAAATTGGACAAAGAACAAATATTGAAGGTTGGTAAAAGAAAATTTATTAAATTACTTCCAACAAGTTAAAGGAGTGTAAATTGTACGTACCTCGGAAAATTTTCTTCACTAAAGGCGTTGGTGTTCATAAAGAATACCTTGCCTCTTTCGAGCTTGCTCTTCGGGATGCAAAGATCGCTAAATTTAATTTGGTATCGGTTAGCAGTATTTTTCCAATAGGTTGTAAACGCGTAACTGTTGAACAAGGCTTAAAAGAAATGCAAGCCGGTCAAATTGTTCATGCAGTAATTGCGCGTAACGCCACTAATGAACCGAATAGGTTAATTGCTTCATCTCTTGGCGTTGCAATTCCTGCCGATAAAAAAATGTACGGTTACTTATCCGAACATCACCCGTTTGGGCAAACAGGGCAAGTCGCTGGCGAGTATGCCGAGGATCTTGCAGCATCTATGCTTGCAACTACACTTGGAATTGACTTTAATCCCGACGAAGACTGGAACGAACGCGAACAAGTTTTTAAAATGTCTGGCAAAATTGTCCGTACATTTAACATCACACAGTCTGCTCAGGGAAATAAAAAAGGGAATTGGACAACCGTAGTTGCTGCGGCAATTCTTGTTCCGTAACGAATTTAATAATTTCTTATTGGAGAAGTCGTTGCGACTTTTCCAATAAGATGTACTATTGAGGCAGCTACAAATCCAACGAGTAGCGGTTCAACATCCGAGATTATTGCAACATTCATAAATTGCGATCGAATCAAATACCAACCAAGACTTCCAATTGAGCCGGCTAAAATTTCAATTAGTGCAATTCGAGGAGTTACGAGAAATTTTTTATAATATGCCCCGAAGATTAATAGGATGATGCCCGGAATACAAATGCTTCCTATCGTGTACCAAAGTTGAATAACCGAATCAATAAAATAAGCAAGCACAACAGCTATAACAGAAGTAACTGCGAGACCAATTCGGGTGTAATTTTTTAAACTGCCGTCATCTACTTTCTTATTTAACTTTGAGAGAAAGTCACGCCCAAAAGTGGTTGCACTTAAAAATAAAAAACTGTTTAGCGTAGAGATAATGGTAGCAAACATTCCCGCATAAAATATTCCCTTTAATCCGGGTCCAAGTATTTTTTCTGCATAGATAGGGAAAGCTAAAACCGGATTATGGATTTCGGGAATGCTGGCTCGCGCAAATAAGCCCGTTGCCGTTGTAAGGAAATCAAAAAGAATCCAAAATATTATCGAAATTAAAATTCCATACTTTGCAACATTGCCGGATTTCGCAGCGTAACACCTTTGATGAAATCCTGGATCGGCGAAAGTCCATAGAGCAATTAAAAACCACACAATAATAAATGAAGGCGAAGAACCTCCGGTGAAGTCCATGTGAGTTGACGGTAAATTAACTTTAAGAAAATTTATTCCACCGAGATTTGTGAAGGAAACGATTACGATTAAAATGAATCCGACGAACATCACAAAGAATTGGAAAACATCTGTGTACAAATCTGATTTATATCCTGATTTGAATAAATAAACCGAAGATAAAATGACACTGATGATTAATGCGGGGAGAAGATCGATTTTAAATATTAGCGAGATTAAACTTGCAGACATTAGCAGATACGGCGCGGGCGAAACAAGAATAAAAATCAGCAGCGCCGAAAGCGAACCGACTTTTTTTCCGTAGGCTGCTTCCAATTTATCCGGTATAGTAAACAATGATGCTGCTCTAATTTTCTTAGCGAAAAACAAAGCGAACAGAATTGCAAATACATAATATGGAAATCCCTGTGTGAACCAGCTTAATAATCCATACTTGTAAGTAAACTCACCGACGCCGAGAATTCCGCCGTACCATGTTGCTACATTAGTGAGTATGAAAACAAATAAGCTTACATTCCTTCCCGATAATAGATAGCCTTCCGCAGTCTGCGAGGCTTTTCTTCCCGGTAGAAATCCTATGATAACGAGTGCTACGAAAAATAAGATTATTACTATTATATCAAGCGGACTGAAGGAAACCATTTTTTCTCAACGTCTGAAAATCTCTTATGATAAATGCCGTTCCGCCTTTTATCTGAATTATTGCTTCTTCGCCAAAGGCGACATTGCTTGTGCTCTCTCTAACTCCAAAAGGAAGAGCCTCATTGCGAAGCGGATATTTTAAACCATGAGTTGTAATTTTTGTTTTAGTGTCAATCCCGTAAATTGAAATATTCTCGCCGGGAATTGTGTTTAGAACTACTTGCCCCGAATAGGCGGAGAGAAGTGATTTTTGATGCACAACAAATATTTCAATCCGTGAAAAATACTTTAAAACAATTCCAAGATTGCAAAATGAATGATCTAACCTATCGCCGGTTGCGCCAAGCAAAACAACTTTATCAAATTTTTTCTCGATAGCAAAATTCAAACACTTTTCCACATCGGTGCTGTATTGGCTTTTTTGATGAATGATTTCCGATTTGCCGGTAAAATACTTTTTTACTTCCGGTTTGATAGAATCAAAATCGCCGATAATATAATTTGGTGTGAGCCCAAGTTTGTAACTTGTATTTGCACCGCCATCAGCGCAAATTAAAATGTCGAATCCAATTTCAATCAAATAGTTAACGACACTTTTAGATGGAGCTTGTCCGTTTGCGAGAACTATACATTTTTTCATTTTTATATCTATTTAAAACCCAATTTGAATACCAGCAAGAAAATTTCTTTCTGCCGCCGGAAAAAATTCAGGTCCGATAGCATAAGCCAAATACAATTTATCGAATAAGTTGTTTACTTGCACAAAGACTTTTACTTTTTTTAGTACCGGTTCGAGATTCAACTCATAACTTCCGAAAAAGTTTGCCGTGAAATATGATTCGACTTTGTTGTCGGCATAGTATAAAAATCCAGGGTAGCTTTCCAAATAGGATTGGAGTTTATAATCATAATTATCGGAATAAAAATCACCCACGTATTTGAAAAGCAATTGGGCAAAGATATTATCCGTGTGAAAATTTAAAATGCCGTTGAGTGTTAAATCCGGGAAGCCGCTGATTCTATTATCCTTCAAATCCAAAAAAGTAACTTCATCTTCACCGCTTCCCTCATCTGTGTATTCTATAAAGGCTCCGCCTTTGCTGATATTATTTTTGCTCAGCGAGCCGTTTATCGTCAAATCGAAGTAGTCCAGAAATTTTAGTGTCCCTATAAATTCAAATCCGGTGTGAATGGTTTCTTCCATATTTCCTGTAACCGGTTGACCGAATCTATCCACCTGCCCCTTTTTTACAATTTCATTTGTAAAAAGCATATAATAAAAATTGATCGCAGCTGATAGTTCATCGTCGCTGTAATTCGAACCAATCTCAAAACTGTTCATCGTTTCCGGTTCTACAAGAGGCTTAGTAAAATCAAACACGGAGTTATTCAATTCAAACTGCGGTATCGCCCCCCCGCTCGATTCAGCTGCATCGTAGTAATCTTTCAAACGCGGTTCTCTCGTCACTCTCGCATACGAAAGATAGATACTCAAATTAGGAAGTAATTTATAATTTACTCCGAACCTTGGATTAAAGAATAGATCATCGATTTCAAATTCATTATCAAGATACTTTTCATTTTCAATTCTATAATTGTGATAAGCCAATTGAAGTTCAGCAAGGAGGTTAATCTGTTCCGAATAATTATAATCTTCATGAACGAAGAAATTGTAAATATCCTTTCCTCCCTCGTAGTAATAATATCGGAAATTCTGCGTTAGTCCTACCGGAAGATTCTCTCCGAACTGAATCCCTCCCCAATGTATAGAGTTATGTTTTCTAAATTCACCTCCGATGATCAATTCTCCGTTCGTGTGTTTTAAACTGAATTTTGGAATCCATCCCCACTGTTTATTTTCAACCATTGCGCGGATTAAAACGTTACCGAGATTACCTTGCGGATTGAATCCAAATTCATTCGTGAGACGTAAGTAACTTGTGTCAGCCCAGGAACCATCGTAATCAAAAAAGCCGTCACCAAGAATAAGGAATAGATTCGAGTTAAAAGTCATATCCGCGGATAAATTAATTTCATTCATCAGTTCAAAATGCGGCTGTGAAAAATTTTCAATTTCCTCCGGTCGCCTTTCAAGCGAATAAGAATATTCTTTATTATTTGCTTCCCAGTAAGAATAATTGTTCTTTCTCAATTCTTTATCGCTGTTTACAAATTTCGGTAATCCGGTATAAACCAAAGCGTCGGAGATGTTGCCTCCGTAAATATTAATTTGAGATGTAATATTTTCGTCGTATCGAACCGCCGCGATATGGAAAGAATTAAAATCAATCCAACTTTTATCTCGATAGCCGCTGCCTAATAATTTCCCAAATTTAGCATACACCGAATATCTATTATCGATCAATCCACTTGAAACCGCAATTGAATATTTCCTCGTGTTGTAACTTCCCAATCCTGTTGTCAATTCAAATTTAGGTTTGTCCGAAAAAGTTGAAGTGATGATATTAATCGAACCGCCGACAGCCGGGTATCCAACAACACCGGAACCGGAACCGCGTTGAACCTGGATTAGCTCCGCGCTTCCCATTAAATCGGGCATATCAACCCAATACACATTATGATCTTCGGGCTCATTCTGCGGAATTCCGTTCACAGAAATTGAAATTCTTCGTTGATCGAAACCGCGGATACTCAAATAATTATATCCGGTCCCGTTGCCGGCTTCGGAATAAAAAGTAATTCCCGGCAGATAACTCAAATATTCCGGAATATCTTGCACTGTGTAATTTTTCTCAATTTCATCCTTGTTGATTTTCGAAAAAGTAATTGGCGTTTTGCCGGACTCGCCGACCGAGCCCCTCACAAAAACTGTTTGGCTTTGAAGAATTGTTTTTTCCAATTGAATAACTACAAATAAATCATCCATTATTTCCGCAACCGGAATACTCTTTGTTTTGAATCCAACGTAACTTGCTCTCAGAGTATCTTCAGCTTTGATTTCACCTTGAATTGAGAACTCGCCGTTTTGATCAGTAGGAACGGCTATTCTTTTTCCTTCAATAGATATTGTTGATAGATGTAGTGGCGAATTATCGGAGGCATTTAACACTCGACCTCTGATAATCCGTTGTTGTGGTATAATGATTGTTTGCAAAAACAAAAAAAGAACGAAAAAGTATTTCATTTTATTTCTCCTTTTTAGTTGAAAAATAAAAGCCGTCAGTGAAAACGGCTAAATACTAATTCATTCTCTGCCCGTTTTCCTACGCTGGAATTACCCAGATCAGGTTCGAGGGTGTGATCTCAGCCCAAAACAATAAAGGCACCCCTAACGACTTTTTAATTATTTAAAAAGAACAAAATTTATTTTTGGATCTTCAGCTTCTGCCCGATGCGGATTTTATCATCTTTTAAATTATTCCATGTTAACAAGTCAGCAACCGTACAATTATATTTCTTTGCTATACTCCAGAAAGATTCGCCTTCTTTTACGGTATGAACTTTACCTGATGTATTGCTTTCCTTCTTTGATGAATTTGATTTTACGTTATTATTTGATACACCTAAATCTTCTTTGCGTGTAGTTTTTTTAGGATAGATTAATAATTCCTGTCCGATATCTATTTTATTGCTTGCCAGACTATTCCATTTTCTTATTTCGGCTGAATAGATTTTAAATTTCTCTGCGATGTGCCCGAGTGTTTCATCTTTTTTTACAACATAATGAATTACATCATTATCAACTTTTATTTTCGTTTCAGGTTTGGAAGCTGTTTCTTCCTTCTTCGTTGAATTTTTCGTAATAACATCCGATACATCAAGATTGGAATACAGTCTTAGGGTTTTACCAGTAACAATTTTATTTCCAACAATCGAATTCCAATTCTGAATATCATCAACAGAAACCTTGAACCTCTCGGCTATTTCTCCAATCGTGTCGCCTTCTTTTACCGTGTACGAAATTGCTTTTGCATTTGTTCTCGTCGTATTATCACCGTAAGAACTAGTTTTTTCATCGCTATATACTTTTATAGTTTTACCTGCTGCAATTCTACTGGATTTTAATTTATTCCAATCCATCAACTGCTTTGTTGTAACACCGAATCTATCAGCTATCTCGCTAAGCGAATCGCCTTTACGAATTCTGTATTTCGTTAATTTGTTGTTGCTGCCGGTTGAATTCGATGCGTAACTACCTGGTTCTTCTTTACCTGAATAAATTTTGAGCGTATTACCCTGGTAAATTTTGTTGCCGCTTATATCGTTCCAATTTTTAACCTGTTGAACACTAACACCGTATTTATATGCAATTGAGGAAATGGTTTCGCCCCTTCTGATCTTGTGCTTAATCCATGTTCCATCGGAATTTGCATATAAAATTTTTGATTTGTTTTCTCTCTCCATTTTATCGAGAGAGGCATAGTATTCAACTTTATCCGAAGGTACATAAATAGTTAAGCTTTCCCCTACATGAATTGAACGAGTATATGGAAGATTGTTCCAGTTGCGAAGATCAGAGACTCTTACATCGAATAACTTAGCTATGTCAACAAGGTTGTCTGCACTTTTAACCGAGTATTGAACAGCCTGTGTACCTTCCGGAATAACAATATCAAGCGTGTCGGATTCCATTCCTTCATAAATTTTCTGAAATTTATCCTGATCCGGATTATCATTTATTACAAGATTATATGGTGCTGTTGTGGGATCAGTATTTGGATCCTCTTGCGCCGGAATCATATCGTTGTTCACAGCAAGATCAGTTTCAGAAATATTAGAAACCGGGATTTTAAGTTGCACGCCTTTATAAATTTTTGATTTAATAGACACATCATTTACTTTCGCAAGCTGATCAACTGAGATACCATATTTTCTTGCTATGCCGGCTAAAGTTTCCCCTTTCTTCACGCTGTGAATAACATATTGTAGTTTGGCTTCGTCGGGAATACTCTTAATATTCTCGGCAAAAATATCGTAATTTTTTTCGGGAATTTTAACCGGGTATCCATTCGAATAATCGGGAGGAGTACAATGTTGCGTCAACTCCGGATTTAAATCGACAATCGCATCGTAAGCAACTCCTGCGCATTTGGCAATAATGCTAAGATCAACTGCGTCTTCTAAATTATAAACTTTGTAATCAACAGCCTGTTCATAAAAGATTGATTCAAACCCATACTTAGCCGGATCGCTCGCAATTAATGTGGTAGCAATATATTGCGGTACATAATTTCTTGTTTCGCGTGGAAGATGAGGTAGTATATCCCAATATGAACTGGAACCGGCTTGGCGAACCGCTCTTTGAATTCTACCTTCACCGCAATTGTAAGCTGCGATTGCCAAATACCAATCACCAAGTGAATAGTATAAATCGCGTAAATGTCGGGCTGCTGCCCGGGTGGATTTTTCGGGGTCTCTTCTTTCATCAATGTAGAAACTTACATCAAGATCATATGAACTTCCGGTGGATTTAACAAATTGCCACAAACCAACTGCACGCGCCCACGATCTTGCTGTTGGATTAAGAGCACTCTCAATCATACTAAGAAATAATAGTTGAGTGGGAACTTGCTCTTCGGTAAAAACTCTCAACATCATCGGGAAGTATTTTCCGGAACGACTCAACCACCTTTCCATATGGCGTCTTCCGGTTCCAGTAAAATATTCAATATATTTTTCTACATATTCATTCACTTCAAGTGGGAAATCGCCAATAATAATTACGTCTTTGGGTTTAACATTCTCAACTATCGCATCCTCATTTTCATATTCAACTAATTGCAAGTCTTTTATGTTTTGGTTTGTCCATTCTTCAAATGCCGAAATAGAAATACTATCCGGCAATTCTTCAACCTGATCGATATAGGCCTGGTAATCTTCGACTATGGAATTTTCCAATTCAAGGTATGCATCATTCTGGTCAATATCAGGATAGTAACTTAGGGTATTAATCAAAGACATGGAATTTTCAAAAGATTCGATGGCTTTGATTTTGAATCCCAACTTCTGCATATACAAAGCATTAACGTAACTTTGTCTTGCCTGTTCCAATAATTCGTTTACGATTACTGATGTTTTTATTACAGCTGTAGAATCTATTGTCATGAATGGATTTTCGGAGGGGACTGAGCCGCATGCTTGAAAAAGCACGGTCAAAATCAGTAACGGTAAAAATAGTAGTAGCTTTTTCAATAATACTCCGTTTTTTTGAAATCTAATTGCAATTTAACAGCTTAAAAAAAAAATGTCAAGTATTTTATTAGATGATTTCGGCTAAGAATGAAATAATAATAAGTTACATCGACAAAACTTTTATTCATACAATGAACTACTTTCGTATTATCGAAGAAATTCCGCTTCAATTAAGAGCAAATATTTTCGGTTTTTCATAATGGAATATTTGTATGTTTTTTCCTCGGATTATGATCAACCTTCGTTTTTAAAAGTTGGAATGCGTTTACCAATTTTATTTTTGTTTCCGAAGGAATTATTACATCATCGAGATAGCCGCGCTCAGCAGCGATATAAGGATTTGCAAACTTCTCGATATATTCCGTTAATTTTTGTTGCACCTTTTCTTCAGGATTCTCGGCAGTGGTAATCTCCTTTTTAAAGATGATTTCCACCGCACCTTTGGGCCCCATCACGGCAATTTCGGCAGAAGGCCATGCATAATTAAAATCACCGCGTATATGTTTCGAATTCATCACATCATACGCACCGCCGTAAGCCTTTCTGGTAATTACCGTAACCTTTGGAACAGTTGCCTCACAAAACGCGAAGAGTAATTTTGCACCGTGGCGGATAATACCGTTCCACTCTTGATCGGTTCCGGGCATAAATCCCGGTACATCTTCAAAGACCAGAAGAGGAATATTAAATGCATCGCAGAAACGAATAAACCGGGCGCCTTTGTTCGAAGCATTGATATCCAGAACACCGGCAAGAACAGATGGTTGGTTTGCAATAATTCCAACTGCAACTCCGCCCATTCGCGCAAATCCGACAATTAGATTTGGTGCGTAATTTTTATGAACTTCGAGAAACTCACTGTTATCCGCAAGAAGAGTAATTATTTCGTGCATATCATATGGTTTATTCGGACTGTCGGGTATAATGGAATCCAGCTTTGGAATTTTCAGTTCTTGATCAAAATCAAAGTTCAACTCCGGCGAACGGTCTTTCCAATTCAATGGAAGGTAGCTCATTAATTTCCTGATATTCGAAAGCAATTCAATTTCGCTATCGAAAGCAAAATGTGCCACTCCGCTCTTGGATGCATGAGTTTCAGCGCCGCCTAAATCCTCGAATGATACTTCTTCATGAGTTACTGTTTTAACAACATTGGGTCCTGTAACAAACATATGGCTTGTATGTTTAACCATAAAAACAAAATCCGTTATTGCAGGCGAATATACTGCCCCGCCTGCACAAGGACCGAGGATAGCAGAGATTTGCGGAACGACCCCGGAGGCAAGAGTATTTCTTAAAAATATTTCGGCATAACCGCCAAGACTTACAACTCCCTCCTGTATTCGTGCACCGCCTGAATCGTTCAATCCGATGACCGGCACACCGATTTTCATTGCCATATCCATAATCTTACAAATCTTTTCTGCATGGGCTTCAGAAAGCGAGCCGCCGAATACTATGAAATCCTGACTGAAAATTGCAGCAGGTCTTCCATTGATTCTCGCAAATCCGGTAACGACTCCATCGCCAAGAAATCTTTGTTTATCGAGACCGAAATCAGTTGCACGATGTTTTACAAACATATCGACTTCATCAAAACTGCCTTCGTCAACAAGAAGATCGATTCGCTCCCGCGCGCTTAGTTTACCTTTTTCATGCTGTGATTTTATTTTATCTTCGCCGCCGCCTAACTTTGCCTGGCTGCGGAGTTTCTGCAGATGATTGTATTTATCTTCCATTTATTCTCTTTATTTTTTGATTAAAGAGTCTGGTTTTAAAACTGCTGATATTTTTTTTCGATTTCGTATTTAATCGAATTAAATTCGGGCGAGGACATCAATTGTGAATTCCGGTCAACAGGTAAATCGACTTTTAATTCGCCAATAATTTCACCGGGAAGCCTGCTCATTAAATAAATTTTGTCGGAGAGCATCAACGCTTCGTTAATATCGGAAGACGCGATTATGAAAGTTAGTTTTGTATTTTGTTTTATATTTCGAATGAGGGAGTAAATTTCAAATCTCGATTCTATCTCTAATCCGCCAAATGGTTCATCCAATAAAACGAATTCTGGTTTGCGAATTATCGCTCTTCCTAAACTTATCCTAAATCTAAATCCAATACTTTTGTTATCTGGAAAGTGATCTTCGTATCCGTCGAGTCCGACCGTAGCAATTGTATTCTTTAATTCATCATCACTCACCTTATCGATTCCGTAAATGATATTTTGCCGGACGGATAACCAGGGAAATGACGAAGGTTTAGATGGAATATAAATCGTTTTTTCTTTAGGAATATTAATCTCGCCGGATGATGCTTCTTCCAGGCCTGCAATAATTTTTAGCAACGCTGATTTACCTGCGCCTTTCGGAGCTAATATTCCGTTAATCAAATTACTTTCTATGTTGAAAGAAATATTTTTGAAGAGATTAATTTTAAGACCAGCGTTGTCAGTATAATGTTCATTCAAATTTTTGATGAAATATAAATTGTTATTCATATTCACGCCTCCCATCTTATCAGCTTATTTTCAATAAAGCCGATTAAAATATTACCGATCCAAATGACAACGCTGATAAATACAGCAGAGGCGAACAGCGCCGCAAAATCATTGTAGTAAATAATAAACCGGTAAACATTGCCCAAACCCGAACTCGCCCCGATGAATTCAAAAATTAAAATGAGAGTCCAAAGATAGATATGAAGTCTCGAGAGCGTTCTAACAACTGCCGGTTGATTTAATTTCCAAATGACATCGCGATAAATTTTTTCTTTTTTTATACCCAGGCTTAGTGCAGCATACACATACTCGGATTTGATTTCTTTTAGCGAATTGTTCAATGCAATCCCGATAAAAATTACCGCGCATGAAATTGCAAAAATATACTCGCCTGTTAGCGAACCTTCGAACCAGAACGAAAAAAGCATGGCAAAAAAGAATGCTGGAAAATATCTGAATAATCTCAGTCCATTAAAGAAACCGGGGAGCTCGACGTTAAGTTTGATCAAATAGCCGGAAAGAAATGATATTATTAAATATCCCGCTATAATTCCAAGATAAACAACAGAACCTGTTACAAGAAAATTTTGCAATAAACTATAATGCGCCCATAGTGCAATAAAGGATTCCCAGAGTAACGATGGTTTCGGCAGAATTCTATTTACAGGAAGGATGAATTCGAAGAGCGTGATATAAACCAATAGAAAAGCCAGGAAAACAAGGAGCATATTTTTCAGATTTTCATTTTTAAAGTTGATTGTCATTTGATGAACAATTCCCGTATTTTCTTTTTGTCAATATATCCAATGCTGTTTAGTAAATCAAACTCCATTATGGTAAATGGAAAAGGGATGATGGAAAATGTATTTTAGTAATTGCTCTTTATTCTTTACCATTTACCATTTACCATTTACCATTTACCATTTACCATTTACCATTTACCATTTACCATTTACCATTTACCATTTACCATTTACCATGTCTTATGCATTTAAAAATGGATTATTCTTCTTCTCATGTCCAATGGTTGTCGGTTCGCCATGACCGGAATAAACAGTAGTATCATCGGGCAATGTAAAAAGTTTTTGCCTGATTGACTGTAGCAGTTGAGCAAAGTTACCACCCCATAAATCAGTTCTGCCGATACTCTCTTTGAACAGCACATCGCCGCAAATACAAATATTTTCCAAAGGGAAGTAAACACAATATTCACCCGGTGTATGTCCCGGTGTAAAAAGAAATCGAACTTCACTTTCACCGAGAAAAATGGGTTGATCTTCCGACAAATAACCATCGGGTTTGGGAGAAGGTTTTATTTCAACTCCGAACATACCAGCTTTTTCGGTTGCATTATCTAATAGAAATACATCACCTTCCGGCGCAAGAAATTTCAAGTTATAATTATCTTTGAAAAACGCATTGCCGAAAATATGATCGATATGGCAGTGTGTGTTGATAAGATATTTGAGATTGAGTCGCTTGCTATCAATAAATTCTTTCAATTCATTTTCTTCAGAATCGGATAGACATCCCGGATCAATTATCATCGCGTCTTTTGTAAAATCATCCCAAACTATGTAAGTGTTTTCGTAGAACGGATTCAAAACAAATGATAGCAGATTCAGCACAGGATATCCTTTCTATTTCTTTTTGAAATTTTTATTTACTCTCTTTGAAAGATTTTTTGTGTATGAAGTATAATTATCTTTTATCTCCTCAATCGAATCACCGCCGAATTTTTTAATGAAATGTTCCGCTAAAGTCCAGGCCAGCATTGACTCGCCGATAACTGCGCATGCCGGGACAGCTACGAAATCACTGCGTTCCCTCCTTGCTTCGATTGATTCCATTTTTGCCAGATCGATTGTTTGAATCGGAGACATGAGTGTGGCAATTGGTTTCATACCTACTCTAACAATTATCGGAAGTCCTGTTGATATTCCACCTTCAATTCCACCAGCTCTGTTAGTCTTCCTTGTTATAACTCCATCTTTAATAAAAATTTCATCGTGCGATTTTGAACCGAAAATTCCAGCGGATGAAAATCCCGAACCGATTTCAACGGCTTTCACCGCGTTGATTGACATTATACTTTGCGCAATGTCTGCATTCAGTTTTGTATCATAATGAGTAAAACTTCCGAGTCCTAAAGGTACGCCAGTTGCAACGACATAAAAAGTACCACCGAGCGTATCGCCTCTTTTTTTTGCAATTTTTATTTTATCAATAATTCTTTGTTCATGTTCTTTTTCAAAAACCCGCACTTCGCTTTTATCGGCACTCAGAGCGAGCTCCCATGCATTAAAATTTTCCGGCATCTTATTTCCGAATAATTTTTCCGCAAAGTTCTTTTTGGGGAATACATCGCCAATGCTCTCAACGAAACTTCCGATATAAATTCCGAACTCTTCAAGAAACTTTCGGGTAACACTGCATGCAGCAACTCGCGCAGCCGTTTCCCGCGCACTTGATCTTTCGATTGAATTTCTTATGTCACTGAAATTATACTTTGATACGCCAACGAGATCTGCATGACCGGGACGTGGAATTGTAATTTTATCAATATGATTTGAGGTTTCTTTAATGGACATAATTCCAGTCCAGTTCGCCCAATCTCTATTTTCTATGAACATTGAGATAGGCGTACCCAGCGTTTTACCAAAGCGTACACCCGATAAAATCTCAACCGTGTCGGTTTCAATTTTCATTCTTAGTCCGCGTCCGTACCCCATCTGCCTTCGTTTCATATGCAAGTTAATATACTCAGAATTAATTTTAAAATTGGACGGGAGTCCCTCAATAATTGTCGTCAATCCTTTGCCATGAGATTCGCCGGCAGTTAAAAACCTGATCATGTTGTTACCTTGATTAATTAGTGCGGCAAATATAAAAAAAGCGCCCGATATTCGGACGCCTTTTTTACATCGGATTTATATATCGTTTATTCAGGTATATCGAGACCAATAAAGTATGAGGTGCCTTTATAGGTTACTTTCAATAGAACCGCTTGACCTTTTTTTGCATCGATGAGATTTTTGAAATCGGACACTGACTTAACAGGTTTTCTATCCACTTCGGTAATTACAGAACCTTCACGCAAATTTTGATCGAAAGCCTTGCCAAATCTTTTCACTTTAGAAATGAGAACACCGTTTTCAACCTTTAGTTCGTCCGCTTCATCTTTTGTCAGATTCTTGACCGACAATCCAAGATTATCGAGAGAAAGCTCTTTCATATCGAGATCTCTTTCTTTTGAGTCTTTCTTTTCGGTACCTGCAAATTCCACATCTTTATCTTTGTCTTTCGCTTTTAATGTAACCGTGCGAGTAATTTCTTTTCCTTCACGATAGAGTACTAAAGTTACTTCTTTGCCGGCACGCTGCTGTGCAACATAACTCTGAAGTTCATTCGGTTCATTCACTTCCTTGCCATCGATCATTAATATTACATCGCCTGGTTTAATATCCTTTTCTGAAGCTGCCCCGTCTTCAACAACGTTTTGAATTAATACACCCTTTGCTTTTCCCAAGCCAAGGGCTTTTGCGGTGGAATTATCGACTGCTGTAATATTTACTCCAATATAACCGCGGCTCACAGATCCATTGGCAATTAAATCTTTCGCAACACTCTTTGCAAGATTCATGGGGATAGCAAAACCGTATCCAATGTAACGGGAAGACATTCCATCAGTTGCAATGGCTGAGTTGATACCTATAACGGCTCCGTTCAAATCAACAAGAGCTCCGCCGCTATTCCCGGGATTAATTGCCGCATCGGTTTGAATAAAATTCTCAACACTATAACTGTCTTGAATTAAACCAAGATTTCTTCCCATCGCACTTATGATACCGGCAGTAACTGTTGATGTTAACGAGAGTGGATTGCCAATTGCCATAACCCATTGCCCCACTTTCAATTGGTCGCTATCGCCAAGATATGCAGCGGGCAAATCGTTTGCATCTACTTTAATTACCGCCAAATCAGTCAGTGGATCGGTTCCGATAACTGTTGCATCTAACTGACGTTTATCGAACAAACCAACTTCAACTGATTTTGAATTTGCGACAACATGGTTATTCGTAAGTATATACCCATCAGCAGAAATTATAATACCGCTTCCGCCGCCAAGCTGTTCGTCCGGTATTTCCATGTCTTCTTTATCGCCAAACGGCCAAAAGAATTTGAACTGCTCCGGCATATTATTTTTTACTTCTGTAACAACTTTTATTTGAACAATTGACGGAGTTACTTTTTCCGCCACTTGAACGAAAGCATTATTAAAAGCAAGAGCATCGGGATTGATACTGCCAACGGGAGGAGTATCGCTTCCAATTTTTATATCGGCTAAACTAGGACGTACCCAACCGAAGCCGGATACAAGTATTGCCCCAAATACAATTCCAATAACTACAAGAGCTATGGTACCAAATAGATTTTTGTGTTTCATTGCTAACAACCTCCGATCATAAAATATTCTAATATAGTTTTAGTGACTTTAGACCTTTGAATTCGTGAACATGATGCATCATGTATTTTTCAAACAGACTTATAATTCTATTCAAGTCGTGTTCGCTAAATTTCTTACTGCAATTTTTACGGCTTAGACAAAATAAAATTTCGAAAAGTTCCTCAGTCATTTCAATGTTCCCTAAGTCATTTTTTTTACACCCGGAACAAAGGACACCGCTAAAAAAACTAAATGCCGACTTTTCTTTTGAGATAATTTCCTTGCCGCAGACAGAGCAATTTGCAATCGGGATTTGATAACCGAGTTCTTCAATAAAGAATAAAAAGAATCGTGCAAAAACGAATTTGTAATCAATATCGGGATCATTTATTAATTGTAAGATTTTCTCTACGCCCCGGAATAATCTTTCATGAGGTTCATTTTCTATTGTTAATCTTTCTAATAGCTCTGAAACGGCAAGAGCATATTTCAATCGGTCAAGATCATTTTTTAGGACATGAAAATGTTCGAGCAGATCGACTTCTTTTACAAATTGGATTTCTCTACTTTCTTTATGATAGTAAACTATCTGAACGAGATTGCAAATATCAATAAGTTTACCGGTACGCGATTTAGGAGAGCGGGCTCCTTTTATAATTGCAGCTACTTTGCCGCAGTGTTCAGTAAAAAAGTCGGCTATAATGCTGGAGTCGCCGTAATTCAATTTACGAATTACAAGAGCCCGTGTTTTAATTATTTCAGGCATTAGAATTTATACGGAGGTTGATATATTCCGGAATCGGTAATAATTGCGGTAATTAGTTCAATTGGCGTTACATCGAATGCAGGTGAATAAACCGGGTAATCAGGATTGGTGATTGGCACATCCCTAAAGTGCGTGATTTCTTTTTTATTTCTTTCTTCAATTTTTATTTCACTCCCGGATGGGCACGCCCGATCAATCGTAGTATCCGGTGCAGCTATGTAAAAAGGAATTCCGTGATGTTTACAGAGAACTGCCAATCCATAAGTCCCAATCTTATTTGCTGAATCTCCGTTCGCAGCAATTCTATCGGCGCCGGTAATCACTAAATCCACAAGTCCCTGTTTCATCACCATCGCAGCGGAAGAATCAATAATTATTTCAAATGGTATTCCTGCTTTAGATAATTCAAACGCCGTCAATCTTGAACCCTGCAGCAACGGGCGTGTTTCATCCGAAAATACTTTATTAACCAATCCTTGCTTAAATGCATTTGTTATAACATAAACCGCTGTGCCATTGCCGCCCGTAGCTAACTTGCCAGCATTACAGTGAGTAAGAACATTCGATTTTTTCTGGAAAATTTTTAAACCGTTCGCCGCTAACGCATCACATTTATTGATATCATCCTGATGAATAGTTCTCGCTTTATGAATTAGAATTTCAAAAAGATTCTCTGCGGATTTATTTATCTCGAATTCATTTTTAATTTCATCGAGAGCCCAAAATAAATTTACTGCTGTTGGGCGGGTTGCTGCTAATCTTTTGTACGCTTTGTGAAAAATTTCTTCCGAATTTCCTTTAGCATTTTTCATTGAAAGAGCAAGCCCATATGCCGCTGTGACACCGATTGCAGGAGCGCCGCGTACTTCGAGTCTTTCTATTGTGACTGCGATTCTCTCATAATCATCAGTAGCAATATATTCTTCGTTTAAGGGTAGTTTTGTCTGATCGATTAAAATTAATTGTCCCTCTTTAAATTCAATCGTTTCAAAGTCAGACATGATCATCGAATCTCGATAATTCACGGAATGCTAAAAATCTTTCATGAATTTGCAGTGTGCTCAAATCTTGAATTCCTTCCGTACTAAATTTCTCAACACAGAACGAAGCAAGAGTACTGCCATAGACTACGGCTCTTTTCATATTCTCAAAACTCAAATCCTGTGTTTTATGAAGATAACCAGTAAAGCCGCCTGCAAAAGCGTCGCCCGCGCCAGTCGGATCAAAAATATTTTCCATCGGGTATGCCGGCGCAGAGAATATTGAATCCTCGTGAAACAGCAAAGCTCCGTGTTCTCCTTTTTTAATCACAAGAATTTTCGGTCCAAGATTACGAATTAAGGCTGCAGCTTTTATTAAATTCGGTTCATTTGACAGCAAACGCGCTTCGGAATCATTTATAATGAGTACATCTACTTTTTTCAAAACTTCGAGCAATTCTGGTTTTGCAATGTTAATCCATAAATTCATTGTATCACAAACAACAAATTTTGGATCTGTAAGTTGATTAAGTACATTCATCTGCAAAGAAGGTTGAATGTTACCGAGAAGGACAAACGAACTCTTCTGCCATTTTTCCGGGATAACGGGATTAAAATTTTCGAACGCATTGAGGTGCGTAAATAAGGTATCTCGATTATTTAAATCATACTGATATTTACAGCCGTAACGGAACGTCTTACCACCGGGAATAATTTGCAAACCTTCAAGCTCGATATTGTGATCTTCGAGAAGTTTGATATGTTCTTTTTTAAAATCATCGCCGACTACTCCAACCAAATTAACCGGCGCAGTAAAGTAACTCGCGCTTAACGAAACATAAGTCGATGATCCGCCCAAAGCGCCTTCAATTTTTCCAAAAGGAGTTTCGACGTCATCATAAGCAATTGAACCAACAACCAATAAACCCAATTTGTACCTCAATCTTGTTTTTTGTGAAGCAAAAATGGCTAATTCCGAAATCAATTTCTACTTAATTCAGATTAGTGGGATAATCAATTAAGTTCGATATGGAAACAAGAAATTAGGAAGAAGCTTTAAGAATGCTATCCGAAATAATTTTTAAAACATCATCAACCGTTATTTCGCTGCTCGGTAATATTTTATTTTCAAAATGTTTATGATGAGGGAATGTTGCAAACTCTTTGTGGTAAGGTGCGTTGTCCCATCGGCAAATTAATTCGCCGGAAACTTTCTGCCAATGATAAGAATAATCTCGTTTATCAATACTACTAAATTCCCTCACAAATAATTTCGTATCATCAATGAGGGAGATGCAAATTTTTAGATAAAATCCTGCCGTAAAATTTTTGATATCCTGTACGATAAAACTTCGTACTACCTTGTTCTTTTCAAGCGACTCTAATATTGTCATTCTCAAAATCTGTTTTCTCTTTATTAAGCTGCTCTAAATATTGGATATAAGATTTCCACTCAATATAATCGTCCCACACTTCAAATTCTTCTTTTCGCTTCTCAATAGATTTTTCAAATTCCCCGAATCCGCTTGAGTATTTTATTTCAAGTAACCTCAGTTTTTCTTTAGTAATATTTAGTTCATATAGCAGATTTGCATAATGATATTTTTTTGCGGTATCAATGCTAATTATTGTCATTTCAATCTTCTTTTTTGCCAAAAATAATCCAATGTGAATCTAAAATCAAATATTGGCTTTACTTCGATAATTTGTTTGCAATACAGTTCTGGAAAATGGTAATTGTAATCGTGATGTAACCATCATTTTCCTAGATTTTTATCTCCACAAATTTAAGAAAGCTCTTCTCCCTCATAAAATATTCGTAAATGATATCCACGGATTTTCTTTGTCCGGGCCATGCGAGAAGTTTTTTGGCAGATTCTTTTGTGACCCATTTATATTCACAATGTTCATCCGAGATTTTCACTTGTTCATTACCAACTAATGCTGCAAAAACCGGTACCATACAAATAAAATTTTTCTCGTGAGAATAAAATGAATTCATGTGCGGCACAACCCAAAAATTAATCGGTGTTAGTCCGGTCTCCTCTTTTATTTCACGCAGTGCTGTTTGAAAAGCCTTTTCCCCCAGATCGATTGAGCCGGTAACCATTTGCCAGATCCCAGGATACTTTTCATCTGGCGCACGTTTTAATAATAAGAAATCGATTCCTCTCTTCCGTTTTCGAAAAACATGCGCTTCGATTAATGCTGATGTTACGATCATAAAATTCTCTATTTGTTTGATTGTGAAAATTTCATCTCAAATGTATGAGGAAATCACAAAAATCAGAAAACAAATATCAAATAATTTTCAATGGACAAATATCAATTCACAAATCAGAGTGATTCATTATTATGGTTCAATTCCCTAAGGTTAAAAGCACTGTTATTCATAATTTGGAATTTCAACTTGGTATTTGTCTTTTGTGCTTTGGAATTTTTTAAAAATATGCTCTTGCTTCGGCTCGCATTGTATGGATTACTTTTCCTGCGCCCTGTAATCTGCCATCGTAACTGACAGTAGTCTGTAAATTACCTGAAATTTTGTAATCGAAATTTAACCGCCAAAAATAATTTTTACCAATCGTGTTTCCTCTTGTTATTTCAAAAGGGATCGAATTAGTTGATGAGTTTGAGTTGAGTTCGTTCCTTTCAATCTCGACTCGCAATCGTCCTTCGCCCGCAAGTGAAAGTGTGAATCGTAAAGTTTGAGAATTCTGATCAATGATTGTAGGCTTTTCGGGATAGTCATCCTCACTTCTTCCAACTTTAATTTTAAAACCCAATTCCATATTGTTTTCAGGTCTATACGAAAAATCAGTGGAAAGACTATTTGCGGTTACTACTCTTGATCTATTTAGTAAGAGCGGCGCAGCTGAGTTGTCTATTTCATTCACATATTCAGTCTGGTTATTTATCTCTTTCACCATCTTGAAACGTATGCGGGCGCTTCGTTCGCAATAATAATTTCTCTCCATCCCCCCGCTATATTGGTTCAGACTATTCTTTTGAGTGTACCGCAACCGAATAGATATATCGCTTTGTGTTTTGAAAATATTTATATCCTGCTGGAAATAATTCGAACCGGCAATCGTTGTTGAGTCATTTAAAAAACTTGAAAAGTTCATTAAATATATTTTACTCGTTTTCTGTTCTTTACTTTTTTCTTCTACTTTAAAAATAATCTCAGTGGTAATAGGAAGGAGAATTTTCTCGTACAAACTGCTGCCTTTTAAAATTTTGGAAAAATCAATTTCCCATCTCAAGTTGGTTTTAAAATCTATTACCGGGAATAACTCATCCGAAGCAATTGTTGTTAAAATGTAATCGCCGTCGTAAACAGTTTGTTGATATTCATTTTCATCCGCTACTCCGTTATTATTTAAATCACCGAGATAAGTATAGTTTCCGGTTCCAACCGGCACTTGAATAAAAACTTTTTCCCGTTTCGCGGTGCGTTGCGTGGCAGTTTCGTAATAATAATCGCCGCTCATAAATCCTGACCATAGATTATAACGGGTTTGAGAACGAATTAAAATAGTCTCGTTGCTCAGTTGTCCCTGTTGTTCAAATTCTTTAGTATAATTTTTATTGCGAATGGTCAGATTAAAATTTCCCGAAACTTCCTTTATTCCCTTGTATGTAGCTGAAAATTGTTTCGTAGTCGCGCTCGATTCTTTTACCAGCGTTCCGTTAATCGGGTAGGATTCGTTCCGAAATGTGTATTGTGTTCGCAAATTAAAACCGGCAAGATCAATCAGCTCAATGAACGGACCGATTTCAATGTATTCGAGACTTGAAGACATCAATGAATCACCTTCGGAAATTTTGTCCTTCCTTATTTCGGAAAGGTATTGGATACCAGGTTTGAGACTGCCAAATTTGTACCAGGCTTCACCATTTTGTTTTATCCAATCTGTTTTTTGAAAACTGTTTTTTGTATTCACATAATCGAAGACATAATCCGCGTTGAAGGATTCATCATTGGAAAATTTTATTTCGGTGTAATATCGGTTCGATTGCAACTGCGAACCTTGTTTTAAATAACCATACTTTGAATTGATTAACAATTCGCGGATAGGCTGCAACGTCAATCCAACTTCACGTAGAACTTCATCGTCGGCAATACCCGAAGAAGAATTATAGTACCGGCTGAATTCGATATCGTTTACCCTGTCAATCGATGAATATTTTTTATTGATAAATCTATCCCGCAATGTCAATCCGATTTTCCCGAGATTAAACGTACCGATTGTTATTGAATCCGGTTTGAGAGTGATTTGAATATTCCTCGCATGACCGAAGTTATCGCCGTCGTCAATAGAAGAAAATTTATTTTGATCGAGCAAGCTGCCTGAAAATTCTAATCCTATGTCGAGATTTTTCCAGGGCGATGCGGTTAAAAAGATATTACCGGTCTGTTTCAATTCCGGGAGAGGAAGATAAATTATCGGTAAATAATTACCCTGGTTGATTCCAACAAATTTATAATTACCGAGACTTTCTCGAATATAATTACCCTTCGCCTCGCCAACATAAGAGAAACTAACATTGTACAATGATGAATCGGCTCCGGGATTGTAGATGTAATATTCCATCGTAATATTACTGATTACTGTGTCGCGCTGTGTATATGTGCCGAGGGTTCGACCGAGTGAATCGGGCTGAGCTAAAGATACACCTGACCTAACAGCTTTCGATTTATCATCACCAGCAGCTTCCAATATTTTTTTATCTTCATCCGAAATTGAAATATCAATCGGGCTTGTTTCGTCATCTCCTTCACGGAAAAAATTCAAACCGATTTTAAATTTGTCATTGAAAAACTTGCCATCGTAATTGGCACCGAAAAAATTTCTTTGGAACTGCCGATCTGTGTACTCATAATCAACAGTAATCCTGCTTGCGGAAGTAATCAATCTATTCGGAGTAAAAGTAATTTCAGCGCTTGCATATTCGATTGTGTAATCGTTGTTCTCGCCGCGTTTTAATTCGTTGCCGTCAAAAAATATTTTTTCGCTTCCGGCAATCACAATTATATTTCTCTCGTTGTTAATTCCATAAAGTCTGTACGGTCCCTGCACGCCGTCAATCCCATTAAACTGCGCTGTGTTAAACTTTCCGCGCGAACCGGCGATGGATACGGAAAGATTTTGTTCTTCATAAAACGCCGTCCCTTTTAATCCCTGCAATTTGCGATCAACTTTTCCAAACTCACCGCTTCGTAATTTAAGATCGTAATCCCCGAACACACCCACAGCATTGGGATGCCGGATCTCGATGAATACTTTGTCAAGTTCTTCCAATCGCTCGGTGTTTCCTTCGGGTTGGATTGGTGTGTTCTCATCGGTTAACGCGGCGACTACTTCAATATCATCCGATAACGTTCCCGATATCTGCAAACGCAGTCCGCTATTAACAGTAAAATCCCGGTTGGTTCCTACAGTGAATCCGCGTATGAGCGATCCGCTCTTTTCAATACCGGGACCAAATATTGATTCGGACGATAATGCTGTCGTTTCAGTTTTGATGATGCGAATGGAGTCGGCGTATTTATCTTCATATTTTACGACGAGACTTCTTCGTTTATATTCTTTCTTCAAACTAATTTTGACTGTTTGGTAATAGGCATAAACCGTATCGAAGATTGAATAATGAACCGAATCCGAAATTGTGAAGTAACCTTTGGAATAAAATATTTGATATTCCCCCGCTTGTAGTGTTCTGTTACGAAGAACAATTTTTTCGCTGCCGGGAATAACACTCACAGCCGAGAAGGGATAATAATTTTCGAAATTGATCTTGAATGAATCGACTTTAGCGGTAATCAAATAATCGGATTGCGCGGAAATCCGGGCAGTCAATCCAAGTATAAATAAACAAATAATAATTTTTAGAAGATAGTTTTTCAATCAGCCGATTCTTTTTTATTCCGGCATTAAACATATCGCCCGGCTAAATTTATATCAAGGTCAAATTGTTACTCGTTGCTGATTACTGGTTACTTGATGCTTTTTACTGGATTTTGGAAGTTGGCAGCAGGCAGCAGCTTATGAAGTTTAAAGTAATCAGTTGTCAGTTATCAGTTATCAGTAAAACAATTCAATTCACAATTTCTCAATTCCATCATAATTTCAGTACATAGCGAAAAATTTCTAAACCAATTAAACCATCCAGCAATTCATAAATCATTCCTTTCCATTTTCCAGCTATCATGCTTGTCCCGCCGTAGCGGGGTGTAGCTGCCTTTCAGCGAATCCGGATTTTCCATTCTCCGCTTCCATCCTATCGCAGGGGAATCATCCTGTTTGTTTAAACAAATACCCCACCACAGCCCACAAATAAACTCCGCCCCGATAAGCCTGCCTCGGCGGCAGGCAAGTCGGGACAGTTTAGTTATTTCATCACTACTAATTTTTTAGTAATACTAATTCCGTTTCCAGTTTGAAGTTTATAGAAATAGACGCCGCTCGTTAATCCTTTCGCGTTGAATTCAACCGAGTAATTGCCAGCCTGTTTTTGTTCATTTACTAAAGTCGCAACTTCGCTTCCAAGTAAATCATATACTTTCAAAGTTACATGCTGTAGAGACGCCATATATGGCGTCTCTACAGATGCCGGGATGGAATATTTTATTGTGGTCGACGGATTAAACGGATTTGGGTAATTCTGCGACAATTCAAATTTTCCGGGTAACTCCTCCAAATTATCGGAGTTATTTGAAACTGTTTCATCGCTATAAAGTTCAACAGTACCGGTTAAGTATTGCGCATTATTCGAACTACAGTAATTAGTAAACAAACAATACCAATTACCATCCGAGGGGACATTAAACTCAACCTGAGCATCATTAGAATTATTATATATATTAAAAGCATCAAAGGATGAACCGCCGAAATAATTATTATAATTTGCCTCGTCAGTCATCATAAAATCAATCCATCCGTAGGGAGCTGAATAACAATACTTCGAATTATTCGCAATATCTTCGAGCCAGGAATCACCGATTAGCAATTGCTCCGGCGAAGTAAAATTAATCACCATTTTGTAATGTGCGTCTCCGGTTGTTGGTACATCAATAGAGTTAGAATTAATCGACGGCATTTCACCGGTTAGTGGAAATGATACATTGTATGTTTGTCCCGGAATAACTAAAGATGCAACTTCAAGCAATTGACTCGTCGATTGGGGATTATTGCCAATTTCAGAATCTACACGGGCGAAGTAGTCCCTATTATCTCCAATTAATATTGAACATTTACCTTCGTTATCGGTAACTGTGCAGAAATCCCAATAAGAATCAGAGGTGCCAGATTCGCGAGAAGCGATTCGAACTTTAGCGCCATCTACCGGTTCGCCATTCTTATCTGTAACATAAATATTTAATAGCGAAGGGGCTTCGTTTTGGTAAGTATCAATTACTGATGTAAGATAACCGTCTCCACGGATTTCAAATACAGTTCCGAATTTTTTCCCCCATCCGTCTTCATAATCCAAAGGTTTATTGATACAGTTATTGACCGGTTCCCATTGGTTCCATCCTTCATCCCAGAATTCATTCCATGTATGATCGCATGCAGTTGACAAAATACTTGTACATGGGATAAGAGCGGCGCGGCATGCAGCGGCAACAATGTCGGAATATTCGCCGCAGCGACCGATATGTTTTTTGTAAATCCGTACCGGTTGATGCGGTCTTTCATTACCCGATGTAAATGACATAACGGAATTTATCCAATTCGTTAATGTTACTATTGCAGACTCCTTGCCCGCATTCAACGATGACAATCCGTCCCAGACAATAGAACATCCGGCAAGTTGATCTTTTAGTTTGCTGTAACCTGCGTCATTATAGTTGAGCAAATAATCACGCCAGAACTTTCCATCGGGTGGAGCGGCAATATTATTTTTATGAGTCGAATTACTTTCCAAAGTAGCAGGATTAATATAAGCCGGGATTTCATCAGAAATTTTTGGGAATACAATGTACCAGTAATAAACCGATGTCGGCACCCGAAATTCATATTTAACATTTTCGCGAGTTGAATAATATCTTGTCGAAGAATAATAATCATCGTAGTTTGTTGATGAACCGTAATCAACTACTTTTACATAATTGAAAGATTCATCGGTTTCGTAAATGAGCCGGGCATTCTCTAGAAACAGCGCAGGCGATCCGTAACTTGACGAAAGATATTGAGGCGATGAATGAGCGACAGTGAAGGCAACTTCATCAACGTAAGGATCTACCGCATCAAGAATAGCACTCGCCCATAAATCCTGTTTAACATCTGTAATGTTCGAAAACACCCAGGTCAATTGTTTTCGAATCCATTTCGGCGCTTTATTTATTGCGGCTTGTGCGTTTGTTGTGAGAGGCTGTTTCAACTGAGGTTCAATTTTGTGCAACCTAATTGCAGCTTCATCGAAGTAAACAGAATAGTGACTGCCTGCCTCCAAATACATATCGAAATCAACTTGATCTATGAGCGACCAATCCTGCAATAGAATATCAGACTGGTAATTATTTCGCAAAACGGATTTGATTTCGTACTTCGGGGCAACTCCAATTATTTTAATATTATCTGTGGAAAGCTGATTTACAGTTAACCCTCTCTCTCCATTATTATCTTTTCCATATTGAGCATAGATCGAATTTATTTGTGTACCAATCATAAACAACAAAATGACCAAGCCTGAGATTTTTAAGTCGCTTATTTTCATTGATAATCTCCCATTATTTATTCCAATTTCTATAGTACTTTTTTCTTTAAAATTTTATGAACGCTATACATCTTTTATTCTTCGTACTCGTAAATATTTAACGCAAAAGCATCATTTTTTTAACACTAATTATTTTACCGTCGACCGTTAACCTATAAAAGTATAAACCGCTCGCAAGATCACCGGCATTAAAATTCACATTATAGTTATTTGATTCCTGGTATTCATTTACAAGAGTTTTAACTTCCCTTCCAAGTAAATCATATACTTTTAAAGTTACGTGTTGTAGAGACGCCATAACTTGTCCCGACTTGGCGGGATATGGCTTCTCTACCGATGTGGGGATTGAATATTCTATAGTTGTTGTAGGATTGAATGGATTGGGATAATTTTGACTCAATTTGAATTCAACAGGTTTTTCGGCGCCCGATTCGGATTTAATGCCAACTACAAAGTTCGGGTTATACGTATTTGAATCTGGATTGACCGTGCCTGTTAGAAAATTAACAGCGCTTAATTTTATTTTATTATCCGGCAATAACTGGATATAGCCAAGCATCTCACGATTTTGGCATACTCCATCATCCACTATCGCAGACCACATAGTTGAACAATCCAAACCATTCCAATCATTATCATTATTATTCATCGCAAATCCGATAATGGAATAATTATTGGCATTTATCGATTTATTAGGAGTGTAAAGCGAATCCCATGCAATTCGTAATTCTAAAACATATCCGGTGGAAGTAACCTTCCGTGTATAGTCATGATATGTTGCAGGTCCGCCAAAGCCTTCTTGAGGTTCCATATTTGAAACTCCAGACCAGTACTCTGGAGCCACATCAATACTATCAAGAACCGAAAGGCGTACATTGCTTACAGTAATATCGGAACTCCATGGTATTACATCAAAATGCAATTCCAGACAATCATTTGCACGTGGATCCAAATTATCCAATACTAAATACTGATCCAATACTTCTTCGTAGAGATAAAAGTAGGTTGAATCCCACGCAACCCATACTTTCGAATATATATCCCGCGGTCCAAACGGAGCTTGCCCGTTGCAATAAGTTAGATGAGTAATTTGAAAATGCCCGTTCTCCGGATTACTTAGCGTTTTATAGAATTCATCCATTTCGCCGTCAATAACAATATTAAATTTAACATCGTCAATCGCCCATTTAGGATCGTTCGCATCCACTCCTTCCGTACTACCGAGTATTCCATCGTTATTATTCGCGGTTGTATCGGCAGTTATTTGTCCAACGCCTTCGTTAAAATGCCAATAACCCGCTAATCCCGGTTCAGCCGGATCGGATTTAAAAGTACACATGTCATCAAGAATTTGATCGCGGTTTCTTGCAACATTCCAAATTTTCACTTCATCAATTTTACCGTTAAAACTTCTATCATTCAATTTCTGAAAAGAACCAATATATAAATTCACTCCTGTTGCGTCTCCAATAGTGGCATTTGCAGGACCGGATAATACCTGTTTACTGTCGACAAATAATCGCAAAGAATCGCCATCGTATGTGGCAGTTACATATTGCCATGCATCCAATTTTAATACCCCGGCGGCAGTTGTAATTTCATACCAATTCGTACCGTCGGCAAATGCAAAATCGAGTTTTCCACCCTCACCGCATCGTAATGTATATCCGTTGTGTTTACCTGACCAGCTTTCTTCTTTGTTAATAATACATCCCGCATAAAAAAATGGACGCCATTGTTCAGGGTAAATCCACGCTTGAAGTGTTATTTCGCTGCCGGTAACTTTGATAGAACCATTATCGTCGCAATTCACAAAATCATCGATTCCATCAAAGATTAAAGCTTTACTTCCATCATGCGGACCGCGCCAAACCGGGTCTTTGTCGTCCTCGTCTGATGTTTTGCCTAATACACCGTGATTACCGTAAAAGGACAAATCGGTTATTGTTTGCCCGGCACCTTCATCCAATCGCCAATAACCTACTAATCCGCTGTCGGGCGTTGAATAATATGCGGAGCTTAATGTATCATTCATAGTGGCTTGAATCTGCGCCTGGGTACGCGCAACATTCCAAATCCGGACTTCATCAATTTTTCCATCCGAGCATCTATCTTTCATCCTATCCCAGTTACCAATAAAAAGATTATAAACTGAGGTACCACCAATTATAATATGTCTCTCAACATTTCCTACTTCCACACCATCAATGTAAATCCTTTGAAACGAACCATCATAAGTACCGGCAACATGATGCCATGTATTTAATTTCAGTGCACCCTCCTCTGAATTTAATTCATTCCAGGGGACAATGCTATCACCGCAATTAAAATTTAATGTGCCATTTAAACCACATCTAAGTGTATATCCGGTATACGGATCTTCCTTATTAATAATACAACCTCCATATTCCCGTGCTTTCCAGGAATCCATGTTTATCCATGCTTCAAGTGTTATTGCTGTCCCGGTAATATTGAGAGAAGGAGCGTTACCGCAATTAACATAAGTAGTTCCTCCGTTAAACTCGAGATAGATGTTGGGCACTATCTGTGCAAAAAGAAAATTAAAGGGCAACAAGAAAAGAATAATCCTTGTGAATAAATTTTTCATTATTGATCTCCTGAATTTTGGCGTAGTATATTTTTTGAGTTAGCATACTTACGAAAAGAACATAACAGATTCATGGATAAGTGGAATTTCAGATTCCAACTCTGTGTGAAAAATCCGTTTAATTCACAATTCACTATAATGTTCATCGTTTCACATTTCTGAAAAACTTTTTGATTAGTTTCGAACTCCGAGTTAGTTTCTTTTAGTAAAAAATAAATTTAGGATATAAGCCTCTTAAAATTACGATTATTCATCGCCCAAAAACAAATTTTTAATTGCAATATTGTGGAAAATCTACCACGGAATTCTGATGGTAAGATTAGAACGCTATTGATGGTATATCCGGAAAATATTTTGGATATTAAATCCAAGTCAACAGATGGCAGCCGATAAATGACAGTATCTTGAAAAGCCCGACTTTATAATACTTAACTTTGCATGTAAAAGTCGGGCTTTGTACAAACATTTTTATCTCATCAGTATCATCTTCTTTGTCTGTACAAAACCTTGTCCTGAGCTTGCCGAAGGATCAACAACTTTTAATTGATAAAAATAAACTCCGCCCAGACAAGCCTGCCTCGCCGACAGGCAGGTTGGGACAGCTTATTTATTTCATCACTACTAATTTTTTTGTAATATTAATTCCGTTTCCCGTTTGAAAGGCCTTCTGCATTGAATTCAACAGTGTAACTCCTGACAAGTTTTTCTTCATTCACCAACGTTGCAACTTCTCTTCCAAGCAAATCATACATTTTCAAAGTGACATGGTGTTAGGACGGGGCAACTTGCCCGGCAATCATTTTGACGGGACTCTTTACTTATTAAAGACGATATACCGCATTTTTATATTAGCATACCATTTGTATTAATTAATTTTGGATTTATTCATTAAAATTATTCCAAGATTTATAGTCTTTCGGTATGTTAAGTTCCTTCAATTTCTTCCACACTTTAATCCCATCTTTTCTTGTTGCATCTTTTTCATTTGCTAAATAGTCAGATAAATAATTTATATACCTTCCAGAAGGAATTCTTTTAAATGGTTCTTCTCTTTCATTAAGTTTTATATACATTTTTACCAAGTCGCCATATGTAATCATTTTACCGTTGGAAATTTGTTCCTCTCTCCAACGATTCAGTCTGTAGCTCGCCCCGGATTTTTTCTTTATTGTCGGATTAATTTTCAATGCTTCTTGTTCTATAAAGTTTTTTGTCTTTTTATTGTTTGAATAATTGATAATAGGTAAACTTAATTTAAGACCAAGTTCGAAATCTTTACTGCCTTTTGGCATTATGTTTTTTCTATTTATTATTCCAATTTTCTTTGTTCGCAAATAGATTTTTATGAGTTCTTCAAGTTCATCCTTTCTCAGTTTAGAGCTATCAGGAATACCAATTCCTCTTGCAAAAGATTTGATCTCATCAGCATACCAATAATTAGTATCAAATTGTTGCTCTGTCATATCTTTTGTTAGTTTTGTTTTTATATTCATAAAATATCTTCGATTTTCCCAACCATTTTTAAATGCGTCTACTTGATCATAATTTTCGCTGCCCAGTCCCGGGAAGATTTTTTTTCTTCTTGAGGGAAATCGGGCATCATAAGAGTGCCTTTTCCGTCGGCTTTAATCTCAACTTTATTTTTACATTCACCGGTAATTGTATCAAACCACTGGAAAAAATATTCAGCGCCCGGTTTGAAATTATTTAATACAGGCAGAACGGATTGATTTTCGAAATAGAGCAGCGCATAATCTTTTTCCGGTGTGCGCATCATGTACGACCATCCATCCAAACCCGCGGGTGGACTGCCGGGAGCTTTATCCGGTACAATATCCCGGCGCACCGGTTGAAGATCCTGAAATTTTTTCCCTTCCGAAAGTAAGAAGGAATTTAAGTGCTGCATGTAATTTGCCGATTCATACTTAAGCGCATCCCAAACATGGGGACGCGCACCGGCTGGTTCGCCGGTTGATGTAATATCATATGCGGCTGTGCCGTGTACATGTCCGGATAATCCTCCCGATAAAACCGATCCGTACATTTGAGCACGGGCAAAATAATTATCCCGTTCGGAATTTGCCGGCGGACGCTCGTCTGCCGGTTTATTAATTTCATGATTCCAGCCGGTGTAATAGGGTTCGAAATTAATTGCGGGATATGGGGGATCGAGTTCAAAAATTATTTCAAGCGAATCGGCTACCCTGTGATCTCTCGGTTTGTTTCCAACGCTGTGAAATGTTAACCACGGACAATTATCACCGTGACCGAATACTGTGTAAGTCGAACTGCTGATCAGTGTTGTTACCGGTTGACCGAACGGCATCGGACCATATTTCTTTAAATGATATTTCAACGCATCGTTAAATTCTTCCGCTGTAAGACTAAAGTCCTTTGGTATCCAATCCAAATGAATCTCGCTGTAAATAAAATTGTAAGCGCCGTATCTCGAAGCCAGATATTGTACGAACCGGGAATATGATTCATTGAAATCAAAATATGCTTTCCATGAAGGTCCGACATCTCTGCGCACAGTTTCGAGCAAAGCGACAAATCCTTCCTTTGAAAGAAATTCCATTTTTTTATCGAGACTCCGGAAATATTCGGGATTTATATGGTCAAAATCAGAAACTCCTTTATGAACTTTCGACATCTCGAACGGTAGATTCCCGTGCTCATCGCGCATATTTTTAGCGGTGAATGATCCCCAATAACTTTTTCCTCCCGAAGCGTCAAAACCGGCTGAACCGGAAATATCATATCCGAATTTCTCCCAAGCATTTCTTACATAAATCCCGTTTGAATCCGCATATGTGCTCGGATTGTAATCGCTCTCCCAGTTTGGGAAACAAGAAATCATACTGACGGAATTGAAGCCCTGCTTTTTTCTGTACATCACGGCATCTTCAAAACCCATTCCCGGTCCCGGCACATAATTATCTGAAGTGACGGCATTCCTAAACGGCAAACGCCAGGTTGAGCCGGCTAACCACGTATCACCGATCATAAAAAATGGTGTTCCGTCCGCATATTGAAGAGCATGTCCGTTTGATGCGGCGCGCAGAAAACCATGTCTGTTTGGATTTTCTTTTTTCTCTTTTTCAGTCCATTCAACAGCGGTAAAATTGCCGGTTTTATTATTGAGTCCTTTGTCGTCAGGTTGATTTGAACCGCTTATCCACTGCCATTCACCGGGATTTGTTGCAGTGAACCGTACAACAAAATTATTTCCGCCGTCCCAAAATCCGTAAACTCGTTTTGAAAATTCGGGTCCTTTCAATTCAACCCAGCATGTAACTTCGGTATAATAATTAGAATAAGTTTTTTCGGAGCTTAGTTTTATTTCGTAAATATCCCAAACATGAATTTGTGATTTATCGCCCGCTTCAATACAATCAATTGAAATCGCCGTGATTAGAAAAATCAAAAAAAATGTTTTTAGCTTTTGGGATATTATTTTCATATCTAACTCCAAGCCATATTGTGAATTGCGGATTATAATTCTTTTCGCAACTAAAAATATAGATTTCAAATCAAGTTCGGAATGACTTTTCACGGATAAAGTCATATATACTCACTATAAATCAGTTTTCGGATTTTGCATTAAAGTCGAAGTTGACTTAATAATTATTTTGCCAGTAAAATTCTTTGTGTCTTCGAGCCTTAGTGGCGTTGAATAAAATTGCCACGAGGACACAAAGTCACCAAGAAATCTAAAAGGATCTCGGTTTTGCCGAGTTCAAGGAGAAATGTACCGAAAACCAATTTCTTCACAGTGTAACTTGACTGCAATATTTTTTTGTCAAGAAATAGTTCTTGACAACCGGCATATTTATTTTATTTTGAGCTGATATTGAAATGCAGCTTAGGACCGTTATCCGGTTGGTTTCCCACAGCGTAAAAGGAAGCATCCAAAGCGCCCAACGGTCTAATTAGTAATCCTTTTGTTTTCCCGTCAATCATCCGCTGTAAAACCGGCTTCGAAATTGTCATGAAATTTTTACTCCCGTTTTCATAGTTCAGCTCGGCATCATAAATCATCTGCTCATTAAAAACATCAGGATAATTTTTACCTTGCAAAAGACTGTTATATGTTACTTCATTCTGATCCCAGCCGGTTTCACCGCCGAGAATTTCAATCACCCGTATTTTACCAAACTCCATTCCAAATTCATCTCCAAAGGCTTTGATATAATTACCTCCTATCGGAACGGACTGTGTGGTCAACTCCAGTAAACCCGGACCGTAAATTTTCATATTCTTATATTTTTCAAAATCCCATCTTAAAATTACCCATTGATTTGCGTTGACTGTTAATATTTTCGAATCGCCGGTTGGTTCTTTCACATGCCAGTCATTAAAATTTATATCGGGAAAATCGGAATTAATTATGGCGTTTTGAGAAACATCAAAATGATTTGAAAAGGTGCTTAATTCCTGAATGGGCGGATGATATGGCACAAGCTCGCCTTTATCCAGACCTGCTAAATTAACATTTACAATATCCGCACGAAAATAATCCAGATCGACATAATATTTTCGCAGCCCGTAATCGGTTGCGCATAATTGTACATAAATCGTATCGCCGGGGAGAGCATCAAATTTTTTAGTAGTCATGCTGATAATATGCCAGCCTGTAGTATCCGAAATATCATACTCCATCAAATCGATATGATAATTAGTAGTTCTATTTGTATTCACCATAAAATTCAAGCGGCGCGGCGCGTCATGAACGCGAACTTTTGCCTCGACACGTAATTGGTAGGAAGGATCTTTCAATTTATTCAAATCAAGGAATGAAGTAACATCCCTCTTTATTAAAGTCCAATAAACATTATACTTATCATTTGTACCGTCGACATAAATAGAAGCATAACCGTCACGCGGAATAAAATCCATTTTCGCCGCCCCGTCGCCGGTTAAAAAGAACCACCCGTCTGTATTGCCGTCATCAAAAGAATCTAAAAATTGTGCTTTACAGATTCCCGACGAAATAAAAATTAACAGTAATACTATCAATTTCTTTACGATAGACATGGTTATCTCCATAATATTAGTTTTGCTTTCAATCAAGTTAAAGTACTAAATAATTATTTTTGTTTTTCATTTTATCCACATAGTAAAGTTATCGTTTCAATTACAAAAATACCGCACGGAAAAACAGTCTACCCCGACTCGTCGGGGCTTGCCTATTAAATATCTGGAATCGTTCAGTTTTCTGCTCGGAATAGCTATCAGTTTTCCGTTAGCAAGTCCTTTAAGCATGTTCCGCTTCGCTCGTGGCGGATTTAGTCTGGAAGAAAAATTATTTTCTTGCCTCTTTACTTATTAAAGATGTTATAGTGCTATTCCTTACTTTCAGACAAAGCTTTTTCAATTCTTTCTTTGGATGCTTTATTAATCTGCGTCATTTCTTCTTTTAATAAAGATAATTCAGATTCATATTTTTTATAAAAATTATTGTCATATCCTTCCCGGTTTTTAGGGAATATTTTTCTAAACAATGACGCTTCGTCTTTTAACAAAACACGACATTTAGCAATAATTTCTTCTGTCATATTCATTGAATCAAAAACAAGATTTTTAAATATTTTTATATTGTCTTCAAATCTTGCCATATTATCCATATAATTCTCTGGTGTAATCTGTCCAGTTAATCTTGCCATCTTCATAGCTTCATGAAAATGATTTATTGACTCAACATCATTGTTGTGTTTTTCAATCATTATAGTGTAAGAGAAGTAGTCATTCACGAAATTATTATTCAATAAATCAAGTAATATTTTTTTGTCGTTAGTAAGCATATCTAAACGATTTTCAGAATATGGACTTTGTTTTCGCTCTCTGGCTTCCTTAAATACCTTTAATATTTGGTCTATGCTATAAACTGAATCATTGAGAAAATTATAATTCTCATTACAAATCAACTCAATTCTGCATAAAGCTTTAGCATTTTCCTTTCGCTTAGTTCTTTTTTCTTTCGCACGATCAGCAAATCGCAAAAAAAGAAATGCAAAAAAAGCACCCGCAAAAGCCGATACAAGTAGCTTTAAAATTTCAAATATTTTTTCATCAATTATCATATCTTAGCACTATAACTATACTTCTACTGAATTATATTGTGTATTAAAAGTTGATAGAACCGAATTTTATTCTTCAATTCATCTTTTTAACCGCTGCAATGAATATCAATATTCAACAAAATCCAATCTCCGGAAACATTTTCCGTTTCATCTTATTTGCCCGGTTATTATGTTCAATCTATTTATGAAGTACTGCTATTATTTCATGCTCATCCACGCCCATCGGCGGGATCGCTTTAGTTCTTGTAGATATTTACTGCGGCTAGGTGGATTTTTTCTATTGCAACATAAATACTTTCATTACTTAATACAAGAGGGAAGTCGTCAGCTTGCCCGCCGTATTTCCGGCAGGTTTGCCACCTCATATCAAAAGCCCGGCTTTTCAACCCCATCTTCCATGTAAAAGCCGGGCTCTTCCTTCCATCTTCCATTTCCCATCTTACATTTTCCATTTTCCATCTTTCATTTTCCATCAGCTATTGCGCGCCATCAGAGCGAACACACCCCAGCCAAGGTATTCACGCGTGTAAGCGGCGTAGCGCACGGGTTCCGAGGTAAGTTTGGCTCGAACATCTTTCGCGAGTTCGTCGCCGGTAGCGGCTTCAAGCCATCGGCGCATGGTGAGCCATTTAGCCGCCTCGTATCTGTCCCAGCCGTCCTGGTCAGCCAGAATCATTTCAACGACGTCGTAACCAAGGTGGCCGAAAGACGTGAGAAGTTCCGGTAGCATAAGAAAGTCGGAGATTGAGTTGGCAAGACATCCCTTGGCAACATCTTCCGTCGGCGGTAACTGCCGCCAGTAGGGCTCGCCGATGAGTATGATTCCTCCGGCGCTAAGGCTCCGCGCTAGAAGCTCGATAGTGCCTGAGACACCCCCGGCTATCCAGGTGGCACCGACACAGGCTGCAACATTCACCTTCTCGTCAGAGACATAGCCGGCAGCATCGCCATGGATGAACTTGACTTGATCGGTGACGCCGAGTTCTACAGCACGGAGTTTCGCTTGCTCGGTGTACAACCGGCTCATGTCGATGCCGGTGCCGATAACGCCGTGATCGCGTGCCCAGGTGCAAAGCATCTCCCCCGAACCGCTGCCGAGGTCGAGCACCCGGGTCCCCGGTTCCAGACGCAGCGCCGCACCGAGTGTAGCAAGCTTTTCGGGTGTGATCGGGTTGTGGATGCGATGAGCACTTTCTGTGATGTTGAATATTCGTGGTATGTCCATTTGGGTAAATCTCCTTAAGAGTGTGAATAGATTCGGCCAAGGCCAAACGATTTATATCTTTCCGATAGGAAAAACAATATTTTAAATTGTGCCTCGTCTAGGCCGGGCATGCATCAAATTTTATTTGAACTTCTTTTCTATCTCCTCAACCTTATGCCGTCTGTAATCCGAGACTCCAACAACTAATCCTGCTGTAGTAAAAAATGCGCCGACAATTTGATATGTTGTTACATCTTTTCCGAACAGAAGCATAACTAACGGTAATACGCCAAGCCAGAGATTTGTATACGGCACCCATAGATGCGCTGAAAATTTTGAGAGTTTAAAAAATCCAAAGCTGTAAATGTAGCCGGTTAATCCCGCCGCAATTACAAAAAGTATCGGCAGCCAATTTTCCGGAAAAATGTTTCCGTCGAAAAGTGAGAAAAATCTGTCGTACCCAACCGAGGATAAAATTGATTTGATCTGGTCTCTATTTTCCTCAGGCAAATCATCTTTCAGAAAATATTCTTCCCCGCTTTTAGTGTAATTATTAAGAAGAAAAGTCTTATTGTTCTCATCGACTTGTGTTAAAACTCTTGTTTCAAATTTCTCTGCTGCAACACTTTCGGGAAGATTCACATTCATTAAATTCCCAACTAAAGGGAAAATGAAAAGCGCGGTACTGATGAAAAGCATTTTCCAAATTTCCCGCCAAACAACAAGCGCATTCGGACCTACTCCCTTCAAAGCTGTTTGAACGGTTTTATTATTCAATATGTGTTGAGAGCAAAGACAGCAATTTATTATGATAACCCAAACAACCGCTGTAAAATCAAGCGCTGTGCGGGGATCGTATTCATTACTTAAAATGCGGGGAATATGCGGAACTGAAAGCCCGATTACGACAAGGAGAACGCCAATCCAATGTTCTTTGCGTATTGTAGAATTAAATAAAATTTTGCCGAAAAAAGGAAGCATTACAAGGTACACATTAACGTATGGTGCGAATAGATGCGGTGAATAAAAACGCGGCAGATAAAAGAATCCAATATTTTCAATTACACCGGTGAAAGCACAAATAACAATGGTGCCCATCGAAAGGAGTCCCGGCCATAAATATTTTATTTCCTTTCCGCGAATCACTTCGATGCTTACTGCTATGACTGCCCATAATAATTTCGAAATCTCGCGCCACCATGTCATTACGCCGGGCGAAACACCGACTTCTTTATTACCGATATATTCCGGCTGATTGCCCATCCAATTTAGAATGTACTGCCCGCCCAAGCCGCCGTTGATTATCATTAACCAACCAATCAGAAGAATCCATTCCATAAAGCTCTCTATCAAATATTTTAAAAAGAAGCAGGCGCTAAATGAAAAACATATACTGAAAAATAAACATCACCCAGACAAAGAAAAAATATTTATGAGTAATTTTGTCCGTTCATCAAACCTTATTCTTTTCTTCTGTATGGTCTCCGATAATTTTTCTTTGGGAACGATTTATTTTCCGGACGTTTATACTCAGCAGTTTTGTGCTTTTCAGGTATCGGTACGAGTAAGTCATCCTCAGGGAATTTACATTCTATTTTTTTACCGAGAAATTCTTCCAACTTCTGTATTTCATGCGAATCCTCCTCATCAGCAAAACTGATTGAGATGCCGGAAGCTCCGGCTCGTCCGGTTCTGCCGATGCGGTGGACATACTCTTCCACATCCTGCGGCATGTTGTAATTTATCACATGCGAAATAGCATCCACATGAATTCCACGCGAAGCAACATCGGTGGCAACGAGCACTCTCACTTTGCCTTCTCTAAATTTTTCTAATCTTTTAATTCTCTGATTTTGTTCAACATCGCCTGAGAGGAGAGCGCAACTAATTCTATAAAATTCAAATTTCTCTTTCAGCCGTTTTGCATCATCCCGCCGGTTAACAAAAACCAGAACCCGCTCCAAATTCTTCTTCATTATTATGTTATAAAGAAGAGTTGGTTTTTCGGCAACCGTTGTAATGTAAGTAATTTGTTCGATACTCTGCACGGCAATATCTTCGGGTAGAACAGTAATTTCGAATGCCTGTCTCGTCCATGATTCGGCAAGTCGTTTAACATCCCCCGAAAGAGTCGCGCTAAAAAACATCGTTTGGCGTTTGGCTTTTGCCGGAGTGCTGGCGACAATCTTTTTTACCGAAGGAATGAATCCCATATCGAGCATTCTATCCGCTTCATCGATTATAAGAATTTCGACCTTCCCCAGATCGACCAAATTTTTCTGCATAAAATCAAGAAGCCGTCCGGGTGTACAAATCAACATATCGCAAGATTCACGGCGCAAAGAATTTAATTGTTTCCCATAATCCATTCCGCCAAGTAACGACAGGATTGCAGCATTAATATATTTGCCAAGACTCCTCGCATCTTTTTCAATTTGTAAAACCAATTCGCGTGTAGGGGCAAGAATTAGCGAACGTGGTGTTCCGGGCTTCCGTTTCTTTTCAATCGGATTTTTTATAATGTGATTGAAAATCGTAATTAGGAATGCAGCAGTTTTTCCTGTACCGGTTTGCGCCTGCGCGGTAACATCATCGCCAAGTAGGGATTTTGGAAGAGTTTCCGCCTGTACTTGAGTGCAATATTTAAATCCCAGATCATAAACTCCGTGGAGAATTTCTTTTGCAATATTAAAATCCTGAAAGCGGGCTTTACCATCTACGACCGGGACTTTAAATATTGAATCATCCCAATCTTCCGGTATTATTACCGGCTGCGGTGGATGCTCAACCGGTTTTTTTTGCAGACGTTTTTCATGACGCAGCTTATACTCTTCAGGCGTTTCCTTTTTGAAAGGTTTACGCGGAGAATGTTTGGCTACCGGTTTTTCACTCCGTGGAGGATTTTGCCGACGTGCTGTTGGTTTGGTTTCCGTAGTTGGTACAACAGCCGCAACATTTACAACTTTTGGTTTTTTACCAAAAAAATTTTTCAGTTTTCCAGCAAGTTTTTTAATCAATGTTATCTTCTCGAATTATTTCAGATAGAAATTTATAATCAAATAACATAAAATCAACATCAAAATAAATGTTTTTGCTAAATCCATTTAAAAATCCAAACAATTTGTAATGTTGTTCCATTCTTTTTTCCCATGGGGTTTGGGATTCTCAAAGAATTATTAAATTTTTTTTTCATCTCGCTAAACTTTTTTAGTGAATTAACAAATATTAATCTGTGAAAGAAAGTTGTTCTTGAAATAAGTTAAAACATACGTTTTACTGTTGAAGAATCATTTTCTTCGTTTGAATAAATTCTCCTACTCGAAGTTGATAGAAATAAACTTCGCTCGAAAGACCATCTGCATCAAATTCAACCGAATAACTGCCAGCTAGTTTTTCAGCCGAAAAAAATATTTGCTAGTATTTTATTCTTTCCTATTCTTTAGCGAAAATGTTACCGGCAATACAATTTTTTCCGGCACCTTTTTACCGGTTGTTGCCGGATAAACTGCATGAGTGAATCTAAGATTAAGTTCCTTTAAGTATTTTAATGCCGACTCTTCACAGCCATATCCAAGTTGCTTTCTTTGTTGAATTTCAAAACAGCAAGGCACTCCATTAGTATCTACGATAAATGTTATATAAACCTTTCCCTCAATTTTGTTTTCTGTAGCTGCTTGCGGATACGGCGGATTAGTAATTAATGTTATCAGGCTGTCCATTCTGCCTATAAACTCCGGTATTTCCATCACTGGATGAGATATTAATTTTGGATCAATAATGCGATCTCTTTCTTCAATGAGTCTTTTGCAGTATACCGAATCCTCCTGCGCCAAAAGCCGGATTGAGAGCATCAATAATAAGATAATCACATTTTTCATAAAACCCGCTCCTTATAATTCAATAACCACTTTATATTTTTTTTTAAGAACGATTTGCGAACATCGCCTGCCCCGACTTTTCAGGGAATCATTTCATGTATTTCCACCTGGCGGTCATGAACCATTTCAGGACCGTTCTATTTATTGTTGTATCACTGTCACGAATTGGTTCGTGACAGCCAAGAAATTCAATCGAATAACTGCCGGCAGGTTTTTCTTCATTCTGTTGAAACGGGATTCAGAATTAAAAGCACCCGCTCATGCGTCATCGGTGCTCTGTAATTAATCTCAACCGAAGGATTGTACGCCTTCATTGCATTAGCTACCGCGAAGTAAGCGCCGATTCCGTACATAAACGGTGGCTCGCCGATAGCTTTGGATTTGAATATCCCCATCGGGTTGGAACTGTTCTCAAGGAATTGCAATTCCAACTTTTCCGGCGCAAAGTGAATATCCGGCACCTTGTATGTCGAGAGCGTATCGGTGAGTAAAATTCCCTTATCATTGTAAATAACTTCTTCGCATGTCATCCAGCCGAGTCCCTGCACAATTGCGCCTTCCGCCTGTCCCCTATCCACAAGTTTATCGATGCTCTCGCCGAAATCATGAACAACTTTCACCGAATCAATTTCAAATGTTCCGCGCAGGCAATCGACGGTTACTTCAATTATCGCGGTTCCGAAAACATGATATGCGAATGCATCCCCTTTCGAAGTTTTTGTATCGAAATAAATTCCGGGTGTCGCATAAAATCCATGCGCGCTCAAATCGATTCGGTTCAAATGCACTTTCGAAATTAATTCCTCCCAGTTCATCCCGGTTTCTTTACCTTCAATCAAAATCTTTTCATCAATAATTTCAATCTTTCTATTATCGGTAATTCCGTTTGACTTACATATAAAATCCTTGAGCCGTTTCATTAACTCGTTGCTTGCCGACTCAACCGCCTTGCCGTTCAAGTCCGCAGCGGAACTTGCCGCCGTTGGCGAAGTATTTGCAACTCTCGAAGTGTTCGTCGATTCCATTTTAATTCTACTTTCATCCGCTCCGAAAATCCTACCCGCAACCTCTCTCATTTTTGTATTCACGCCCTGCCCCATTTCAATCGCTGCGGTGCTTATTCCAACACTTCCGTCTTTGTAAATGTGCACAAGCGCGCCTGCCTGGTTCATCGAAGTATTTGTAAAAGAAATTCCAAAACAAATGGGCATTAGAGAAATGCCTTTCTTTAAATATTTATTCTTCGAATTAAACTCCGCAATTTCATTTTTACTTTTTTCGAATTCATAATTCTCAACTGCGTTGTTCCAGCAAACCTTAGCGTGGCAGTCTTTTGTTTTTTGTCCGTATGGAAATTCGTCTCCTTCCCTCAACAAATTCTTTTCCTGGATTACCGATGCATCAATACCAAGCGCAGCCGCCGCTTTATGAATTGCGCTTTCGAGAACAAACATTGCCTGCGGACCGCCGAATCCGCGGAATGCAGTAAACGGCGGAAGATTTGTTTTGCAGCTATAACCGGTTGCCTTTACATTAGGGATGAAATAACTGTTGGTTGCATGGAACATTGTCCGTTGTAAAATTGCCGGTGACAAATCCGCAACCGCTCCGCCGTTTTGATAAAATACTGCTTCGTAAGCGAGTATCTTTCTTTCCTTTGTCAAACCGATTTTATAATCCGATGAATACGGATGCCGTTTGCCGGTAATGCGGAGATCATCTTTTCTGTTCAATACTAATTTGACCGGCTTCTTCAAATTGAATGCTGCCAGCGCAGCCATACATCCAAACGGAGTTGCTTGATCTTCTTTACCGCCGAATCCGCCGCCCAGTCTCAAAACATCCACCTCAATTTTGTTCATTGAAATTCCGAGCACACGCGAAGCCGCTTTTTGCACAGCAGTCGGTCCTTGAGTTGATGAAATTATTTTCACTCCGCCTCCTTCAACCGGCGACGCAATTGAGCCTTGTGTTTCAAGATAGAGATGTTCCTGCGCGCCGGATTCTACTTTTCCTTCAACTAAAAAATCACATTCTTTCCATGCATCATCAACATCACCGAGTGAAAAGATCATTGGCGGGATAAGAATATTGCTATTCGCAAATGCCGCGCGCGGATCGGTTACCGGTTCCAATTCTTCTATCACAATTTTTATTTTTCGAACTGCTTCTCTTGCGGAATGAATTGTTTCTCCAACAACTATCGCAATCGGTTCGCCCGAATAATGAATATGATTTTCCGCTAACAAAGTTTCATCGGGAATTATTCCGCCAATCTGGTTCTCACCTGGAATATCTTTGTAAGTTATTACTTCTTTCACACCGGCAGTGTTCAACGCTTCGTCAAGAATCAGATTTTTTATTTTTGCATGCGCAACATTCGAATAATAAATTGCAGCGTGAAGACAGCCTTCCGGTAATGTAATGTCATCAATAAATTGTGAGGAACCTTTTACGTGTTGTATCCAATCATAATATTTCATGCTAATTCCTCCACATCAAATAATCGGAGAAATAGTTTGATAAAGTGCGCCTTGATTAACTGTCCGAGTAGAAGCCGTTTGTATTCGACACTGCCGCGCGCATCGGAGATTGGTTTGATTTCTTCCTTCGCGATTTTTACGGCTTCGCCGATTATTTTTTCCGAAATGATTTTCCCTTTTAAATACTCTGATGTCCGCGAGAGATAAAGCGGGTAAGGAAAAACTCCGCCGGCAGAAAGATGAATCTTTTTGATTTTCATGTTTTCTTCTGCAATCAGAATTGTCGTATTCACGCTTGCGATATCAAGATACGTCCGGCGCGATACCTTTTCAAAATTGAGATGGTATTTTTTATCCGGTAAAGCGAAGCTGATTTTATCTATGAATTCTCCCGGTCGCAAATCGCACTTCTTATAATCAATGTAGAATTTCTTTAATTCAACTTCCCTTTCATTTCCGGAATTTCTCAAATGCAAAGTCGAATCGAATGCTAAAAGAAAATTTGAGATGTCGCCAATCGGTGAGGCGTTAACAATGTTTCCGCCAATCGTAGCGCGGTTCCGGATTGGATTTGAGCCGAAAAGTTTTAAAAATTCTTTTATTTGCGGAATAACATTTCCAATAACCGGTGAATGCATGAATTCATTTACGGTTGTTCTTGAATTAATGAAGACTCTACCTTCGCGTACAAATATGAAATCATCTTCGTTTTCCTTGTGCAGAAACTTTACATCCGAATGTAGTAACTCTTCCCATCTTTGCACAAACAAATCCGTTCCGCCGCCGATTATTTTCTGTGATGGAATTTCTTCCGGGAAAATTAACGGCTCAATATTTGTCAATCTACTTGCAATGGTTTTAAAATATTCCGGGATTATTTTTTTGTCCATCAGCTTTTGAAAATGATTAGTAGAGTTGTCCCCGTCTTCATCCATGTATTGTAAAACTTTTGCTGCGACTCTGCGAATGGATGAATAGCCCGTGCATCTGCAAATATTGCCATCTAATGAATTGATTGCGTCCGCATAATCTGTTTCTGGATTTGACAATAAATATCCTGTTAAAGAAATTATAAACCCGGGGGTGCAGAATCCGCATTGTGTTGCGCCTTCTTCAACAAATATTTTTTGAATTGTGTTAAGCGTTTCGCTGCTCAATCCTTCGATTGTAACTATATGTTTACCGTGGATTGCTCCAATTGGAAGTATGCATGAATTCTCAACACAATAATTTACTTCGCCGCCAACCAACTGTCCGACGAGTACAGCGCATGAACCGCAGTCGCCTTCCCGGCATGATTCTTTTGTGCCCGTCAATCTCAATTGCTTGCGAATGTAATCGAGCAGTGTTGTTGCGGGATGAATGTTGACGGATATTTCTTCGTTGTTGCAAATAAATTTTACGGCAGAGTTCATTTTTTCTCTCCGTTATTTTCTCAAATATTATTTTAGATTATTCCAACTTTTAAATTAAATTTATTCTCAAAGGGATTAGTTTAGAATTCTTTTCGTCCCTTTGTGTCTTCGAGTCTTTGTGGCAAAATACCATTTATGAATGACTCAAAATTATAAATAGCCACAAAGACACTAAGACTCAAAGAATCGCATTGTAAGATTGCAAGCAATCCCAAAAGAATATAATTACCATTTCTTTTTGTTTTCGCCGAAGCAAATTGATTGTATCTCCGCGGCGATTGAAAGCGCTATTTCCTCGGCTGTGCTTCCGCCGATTTGTAATCCTACCGGCGTATGCAATTTTGATAAATCGATATCATCACCAAGTTCTTCTTTTAACTTCTTTATCATTCCGGCAGATTTAGTGCGCGAACCGATTACACCAATATATTTCGCTTCAATCTTTCTTTCACATATCGTCTTTAAAATTTTATAATCAAAAACATGGCCGTGTGTAAGAATTACAAAATATGATTCCGGTTTCGGATTAAAACTTTTTGCGTACTCAATATAATCGCTGCAAATAATTTTGGCTGCAAACGGATTCTTTTCTTTATTTGCAAACTCAATCCTGTTATCAATCAGTGTTGTGTAGTAATTCAATTTCGAAAGAAAATACAAAAGTGCGCTTCCTACATGTCCGCCGCCGAAAATATAAACTTCCTGGGTGGCGCCGAATACTTCGAAGTAAATCCATACTTTGCCGCTGCACATCATAGGGACAACTTCTTCATCTCCGCTTACAACTGTTAACTTATCGGAAAGCAAATATTCTTTTGTTCCGCTCTCGCGCGAAGAAATCCGATTAAGTGATTCTTCGATAACTTTTTTTTCGATGGCTCCGCCGCCGATTGTTCCGAACGTTGTTCCGTCGCTTTTTGTTATCAGCTTAAATCCAATCTTACCGGGAACCGAGCCTTCGATATTTACAACTGTAGCAAGTACAAATGAATTATTCGACTCACTTAACTCGGCTATTTTTTTAATTATATCCATGTTCTTCCGTTTGTTAATTCGTAATAAATATCCGGAGTATCGATATCATTCAATACTTCGGGGTAACCGCAATCCCATAATTTCTTTTTTATAATTTCATTGTTGCTAATTTCTTTCAATGAAGATTCCTGCGGCGAGTTTAGTATCATGTCATAAATTGATTTGCGAAATACTATCGGGTGACCTTTCTTTCCTTTATATTCCGGCTGTATCCAATCATATGTCTCATCTGTTTGAGAAATCAAATCACTGTAAAAATTCTCCTGCAACATTGGCTGGTCAACAAAATGATAAATAGTCCAATCGTAATTCAATGCTTCCCCTATTCCCTTTTGAAGCGAAGTGAACATCCCGGTTTCATAATCCGGGTTAAAAATTACCTTTACTTTTTCTTTTGCGTCTTTAAGTTCAGCATGCCTGAATTGACTAATTGTTTCATTGTTGAGAAGATTGTGTGACAAAAAAAATTCTTCAATTGAGATTTTTATTTTCTCTGAGTTATGTCTGGTAACTACTATAATCTTCTCACAGACTTTTGAAAGATTCAAAATAATTTGAATGACGAACGGAATTCCATTGTAGTTAAGCAATGCTTTATCCGTACCCATCCGCTCAGATAATCCGGCGCTGATTATGATTCCGCATATTCTCATAATCCAAAATGTTCCTTCCATTCTTCGCAGCTTTTGACGGGAGCTTTTTTATTCCACGAACTTAATGCAGAAATATCTTTCAACCCATTGCCTGTGAACATCAACAAATATTTTTCTTCCGGTTGATAAGTCCCGTTATCACTTATTTTTTGAAGAGCGGCGTAAGTTGTTGAACACGAAGGTTCGATAAATATTCCTGTCTTTTGTATTATTTCTCGCTGTGCAAAAAGAATTTCTTCATCGGTAACAGTCATTGCAAAACCATGTGACTTTTGGACTGCTTCCACAGCGAGATACAAACATCGTGGCACGCCTGCGCTAATGCTGTCGGCAATAGTATGCGCCGGTTTATATTCAAATTTTCCAGAGCTTAAAAATCTTACGAGTGCATCGCTGCCTTCTGCTTGCACTGCTATCAACTTCGGAATTTTTTCAATCCATCCTAATTGCTGTAATTCCCAAAATCCTTTGTACAGACCGGAGATAATTACTCCATCTCCAACCGGCACGATTATGTTTTCCGGCAGTATTCCTTTTGTTTCAAGAAAGATGTCGTAAGCTGCTGACTTTTTCCCTTCGATTGTTAGCGGATTAAAAGCAGTGTTGCGATTAAACCATTTTTTATGATTCGAAATTTCAAAGCATAAATCGAATGCTGCATCATAATTGCCGTTGACTATGTAAATATTAGCGCCGTAGGATTGTATCTGAATTCTTTTTGCATCGGGAATATTTTTCGGGACAAATACATGGGTGTTTAATCCGAGCATCGCACAAATTCCCGCAATCGATGAACCGGCATTCCCGGTTGATGCGGCTGATATCTCTTTTATTCCAAGTTGAAGCGCTTTTACTGCAACTAATATCGAGGCTCTATCTTTGAATGAAAAAGTCGGGTTGCGCGTATCATCAAAAATGTGGAATGATTTTCCTTCAATTGAAATCTCATGTAGAAATTTTGGGCGCAGAGAAATTCTTTCCTGTAAGTTTTCATCCAATCCGGTTATCTTCCCTTTCGAGCATTCAATCGGCCATAGGTAATCATGAAGCCAAAACTTGCCGGGCTGCTGTTTCAGAAATAATTCTTTATCAATACTCTTTCTAATTTCATCGTAAACATATTCTATTAAAAGCACACCATGTAAAGGCAAATTATCTTCTATCCGTCCGCAATCCGGACAAAGGTAAATAAGCTCACTTTCGATTTTATTTTTATCGAAAGTTTTACCGCATGAAGAACATTTGAAGATATAATTATTCATTGGATAACAGAAAATATTGTTTATTTATTAATTGAGACTCTTCGTTTCGCTCAGAGTTTCTACATAATCAAACTCATAATTGCTTTAGCAGTGTGCAGCCTGTTTTCCGCTTCGTCGAACACAATCGAAATGTTCGGATCGTCGAGAATTTCATCCGTAACTTCATGATTTCTATCAGCCGGAAGTGCATGCATCAGTTTAACGTTTTTATCGGCAAGTTTAATTCTATTCTCATCGCAAATCCATGATTTATACTTTTTCAGATTCGCTTTCATTTCCAGTTTGCATTCTTCCTCATTCTCCAAATAATAATCAACATCATAATGACCGAATCCACCCCAATTTTTCGGAACAACAATTTGAGCGCCTTCAAATGCTTCATCCATGTTATCTGTAAACCGGATACTGCCTCCTCCGGTAACTGCATTCTGTTTTGCTTTCTCCACAATATTTTTGCTTAAAGGAAATTCTTTTGGATGTGCAACAGTAACATCAATTCCGTAACGCGGCAACAATAGAATTTGCGATTGTGGAACCGAAAGCGGTTTGCTGTGAGTATCCGCGTATGCCCACGAAATCGTAACTTTCAATCCTTTTGTATTTTTACCGCAGTGCTCAAAAATTGTCATCAAATCTGCAATGCCCTGCATCGGGTGGTAAACATCATCCTGCAAAGACATAACCGGAACTGTTGCATGCTGCGCCATTTCGTCTAAATATTTTTTTCCGACACCATAAAAACAATTACGACATGCAATTCCATGTCCCATCCGGGAAAGAATTATTGCAGTATCCTTTGGCGCTTCGCCGTGAGAGATTTGCATCTTGTCTGCAGTCAAATCATGCGCATGTCCGCCAAGCTGCGTCATTCCCGCCTCCATAGAATTTCTCGTACGGGTTGACTGTTCAAAAAATATCATAAATAAAGTTTTATATGGAAGATGAAGCGTCAGTTCTTCATCATAAAATTTTTTCTTTAACTCGAATGCACGTTCGAAAACAGTATCGAGTTCTTCCTTTGTCCAATCATCTTCGGATAGGAAATGTTTTTTCTTGAAATTTAATTCCATGGTTTATCTCCAGGATTTATCATTTTTTTCAAATCGATTTCTTCGAAATATCTATTTTGAGATTCTGCGCTTCGCTCAGAATGAAAGAGCGTACAGCGTATAAAACGCACTTGCTTTTACCAGCTGATCCACCGGTACTTTTTCATCCGGTGCGTGGGCAAGCACTTCGTTGCCAGGACCAAATCCGATTATTGGAATTCCATAAATACCGTTGATGGAGATCCCGTTTGTCGAAAACGTCCATTTATCAATCAGTGGTTCGGCGTCGAATAAATTTTTATAAACAGATTTTCCTTTTTGAATTACAGGATGATCTTCTTCAATTTTCCATGTCGGATAGTATTTCTTCATTCCATATTCCAAATCGGTGAATGATTTTTCTTTGTATTCAAGTGTCTCGACTTTTACGTTTTCATTCTTTACAATTTCTTCAATTTGTTTTACAGCCCAATTAATATCCTCTCCCCAAGTCAATCTTCTGTCAAGATGAATCCGTGCAAAATCTGCAACAGCGCAAAGCGAAGGACTCGATGAGATAATCTCCGAAATTGTAATCGAACCCTTTCCGAGGAAATCATCGTATGCTAATCTCTCATTCAGTTTTTCAATTTCGAGTGCAGCACGCGAAGCCGTATAAATTGCATTCTTCCCTCGTTCAGGCGCCGAACCGTGAGACGAAACTCCGTAAAATGAGACATGCATTTCCATTCTTCCGCGCTGCCCACGGTAAATGTTCATGTTAGTCGGTTCGGTTATGATTACACAGTCCGGTTTTATTTTATCTTCTTCAATAATATATTTCCAGCATAGTCCGTCGCAGTCTTCTTCGATAACTGATCCGACAAAATATATTGTGACATCATTTATCAATCCGAGTTGCTTTATGATTTTTCCTGCAGTAATAAAAGAAGCAACACCGCCTTTTTGATCGACACTTCCTCTGCCGTGAACATATCCATCTTTGATTTCTCCACCGAGCGGATCGAAATGCCAGCTTTCAAGATTGCCAATATCAACTGTGTCGATGTGCCCGTCAATCGCGAGAATCTTCTTACCGTTTCCGATTCTACCAATAACATTTCCAAGTCCGTCTATTTTAACTTCATCAAAACCGGCTTCTTCCATCATGCTTTTTAATTTGAATGCAACTTCCTTTTCCTTGCACGATAGCGATTTTAGTTTGATAAGTTCCGAAAGATTTGATGCGGTATATTCCGACAGTTCATTAGCTGCTGCCAAGATTTTTGAGGCGAGTTCCATAGTGATAGTCTCAATTAATTCTAAACAAAATTAGTAAATAATTGGGATATGAATTAAAAAATTATCTTATTTTTACACGAAACTTTCATCTCATGCACTTAAGATTGTTTCATGGAAAGTACTTGGTTAAAAATAACCGGAGTAATAAAATGTCCCATAAAATGAAACCTCTTTCACTCTACACTCTTTTCAATTGGATCAATTCGGAATATCAAATCCATCGATCCATTTTCGGAATAAAAGAATTCAATTTTTTTAGATCATCAAATCTCCCGGCTTTCAAAATTTTTGAAAATTATATTGATACGCCCTTCGGACCGGCTGCCGGACCGCATACTCAGTTAGCGCAAAATATAATCGCGTCATATTTATGCGGCGGACGATTCATCGAGTTGAAGACAGTTCAAATAATGGATAGGCTTGAAATTCCAAAACCGTGCATCGATGCGCAGGATGAAGGATACAATGTGGAATGGTCGCAGGAATTGAAGTTAGAACAATCGCTTGAGGAGTACATAAAAGCATATTTATTAATTCATTTTATAAAAAACCGATTTAATCTCTCCAACTCTACAGATGATGGATTTATCTTTAACATGAGCGTTGGTTATGATTTGAAAGGCATTCAGTCAGAAAGAATGGATAATTTTATTGAAGCGTTGAAGGGAAATCGTGAAAAGGAAATGTTTGCCCGGCTTCAAAATGAACTGCTTGAATTAATTGAATCCGGTGACGATAAAACTTATATCAGAAAAAAATATTTGGATGCGCTAAAAAATATCTCTAAACACATTTCGAATTCCGTTACGCTTTCAACTATGCATGGATGCCCATCAAACGAAATTGAATCGATAACTAGATATCTTATCAAGGAAAAGGGGCTTAATACTTTTATTAAATTAAATCCGACTTTATTGGGATATGATACAGTAAAAAGCATCCTTCAAAAAACCGGTTTCTCCAGTATCGAAGTGAAAGAAGAATCCTTCGAAAAAGATTTACAATTTAGGGATGCGATTAATCTGATAAATTCGCTAAAAATATTTGCCGGACTACACAATAAGTTTTTCGGAATCAAACTGAGCAATACTCTTGGTATTGTAAACCATAAGAAAGCGCTTGCCGGTGATGAGATGTACATGTCCGGAAGAGCATTATTCCCAATAACAACACGATTAGCGTACGAAGTAGCTCGAGAATTAAACGGGGAAATAAATATATCGTTCTCAGGCGGGGCAAACCAGTTAAATGCCCGTCAAATTTTCGAGTGTGGTATTATGCCAATTACTTTCGCAACGGATTTATTGAAACCCGGCGGATACAACAGGCTCGCACAAAGTTGCAACTCATTAGATGATATTGCTGATACGAGTATTGAAAAGAATATTAAAATAGAGAAATTAAAGACGCTCGCTGAATCTTCACTTCAAACTGAATATTTCAAGAAGGAATCGAGGAAGGCAAAGAGCATAAAAATTTCCAAATCCCTCCCGCAGTTTGACTGTTTCATCGCACCTTGTAAAGAAGCCTGTCCGATTCATCAGGATGTATCTGAATACATAAGGTTGATTGATGAGAGCAAATTTGTTGAAGCGCTTGAATTAATTCAAGATAAAAATCCTTTGCCTCACATAACGGGGTACATCTGTGATCATCAATGTATGTTCCATTGCACAAGGCTTGATTATGATGAAGCCGTAAAAATTCGCGATCTCAAATTGGTAGCAACTTCGAAAGGATTTGACCAATACTTATCTATGCAAAATATTTTTTCTATTCCCAATAATGGAATTCGAGTGGCAGTAATTGGTGCGGGTCCATCAGGTTTATCACTTGCATATTTTTTAAGCCGTGCAGGATTTGATGTTACTGTCTTCGAAAAAAATAACAGGTCGGGCGGAATTGTACAAAATGTACTGCCGAAATTCAGACTACCTCAGGAAGCAATCGATAAAGATATTAAGTTGCTTGAGAGGTACGGTATCCGTTTCATATTCGGTGTAACTAATTACTTTTCTGTAAAAAATTTAAGACACGAGGGATTTAAATATATTTATATCGCTATCGGTGCGGAAATTTCAAGTGACTTAATAATTGCCGGTTCCAACGCTCGTATTTTTAATGCAATTGAGTTCCTTCGGGATTTCCATGATGAAACCGGAATTAAACCTGGCAGAGTAGTAGCTGTAATTGGAGGTGGGAATTCTGCAATGGACAGTGCTCGCGCGGCAAAGAGATGTAACGGAGTTGAAAAAGTTTTTCTGATATATAGAAGGACGAAGGAATTCATGCCTGCCGATCTCGAAGAATTTGATGCAGCGATAAAGGACGGAGTGATTTTTAAAGAACTATTAAGCCCGGTTGAATTTGAAGGAAATATTTTGAAATGCCAAAATATGCAGCTTGGCGATTTTGATTCATCAGGAAGAAGGAGCTTTTATACTGTAGAAAATTCATTTGAGTATTTTGAAATTAATACCGTTATTGCGGCTATTGGAGAACATGTTGATTATGGTTTGCTCGATCAAAATAAATTTGAATTAGATAAAAAAAAGGAAATCATTTCCGATCCGTTGACCAATGAAACCAATATCCAAAATGTTTTTATTGGCGGTGATGCACTTCATGGTCCCGCGACTGTTGTGAAGGCAATAGCCGATGCAAGAAAAACTGCCGATGCAATTCTCCGAAAGGAAAATATTTTACCGATGGAAGTTAATTTGTCAGCTCTTCCACCGAAAAAAGAAATTATTGAGGCAGCGGAGAGGAAAAAAGGATTGATGTCAGTAAACTTCGATCAAAGCGATTCGCAATGCCTGAGCTGTAATTTTGTCTGCAACAAATGCGTTGATGTTTGTCCAAATCGGGCGAACGTTGAAATAAAGATTGATAATTCCCTTTTCAAAAACCGGAATCAAATTCTACACATCGATCAACTCTGCAATGAGTGTGGAAACTGCGAAACTTTTTGTCCTTACGGAGGCGCACCTTACACAGATAAAATTACTTACTTTCAAAATGAAATCACTCTGAGTGAAAGCAGCAATAATGGATTTTGTTTTTTAAGTAACAACGGAGTATTTGATAAAATTTTAATACGAATGAACGGAAAAACGCAAGAGATGGACTTAAGTCACGCTTCTAGTTTGGAAAATGTTGGTGATTCAATGCAACAACTTTTTATTATGATACGAAATATTGTTGATGGATATAAATTTTTAATTTCTGTTGGATAATCCGCTTCGGTTTTTATGTATCATCCTTTAGGATGATTTCTTTGGATAGCGTTGTCGTTTACGCTCGCCGGACTTTGACCGGGCAACGCGGTTTTGATAGCATCGATGATTTGCTTATACCCTGTACATCTACATAGATTTCCGGCGATAGCATCTTTAATTTCATCTTCAGTTGGTGAAGGCTTTTCTAAATGTAAAGCATACGCTGACATTATCATTCCGGGGGAACAAAATCCGCATTGAACTGCGCCTTTCCTTAAAAAACTTTGTTGTATTGGATGGAGTTTGTCACCATCGGCAAGACCTTCTACCGTTAAAATAGTTGTCCCCTCACATTGCGCGGCAAGAATCAAACAAGAATTTACTGCTTTCCCATTCATTATTACTGTACATGCACCGCATTCACCAATTCCGCACCCTTCTTTAGTTCCGGTTAAATCGAGTTTTTCGCGCAGCAACTCGACAAGCCGAATCCCTGGTTCACATTCGATCCTGATCTGTTTTCCATTCAATATAAAATTCAATTCAATCATTGTTTCTCATTCATGTTTTTGAATAGCTGGTAAACCATTTGTTGCAGAACAGGAATTTTATATTCACTTGACCATCGCAGACCTGTAACTTCAAGAATTTTTTCTCCAACACCAATTGCAATTTCTTTAAAGGATTTATCACTGCATTTTACGCCAATGAACTTTTGTTCTAATTCATGCAAGCGAATTCCAACAGGGGTTACAGCGCCGCATGCGATTCTTAATCCTGAAATTCTCCCATTTTGCGACTTCATTAAAATCGCGAGTGAAATCCGGCTGATCGAAACTCCTCTCCGTCTCCCTAATTTGTAAAAATCACAATTGACTTTTTGACAATTCACAGGAATTATTATTTGAGTCACTACTTCGTTATGTCTTAGTTGGGTAGAATATGGTTTTAATAAAAAATCCTCGAGTGGAAGAATTCTTTCTTCATCAAGACTGCGGATTTTAATTTTCGCATCATATAATAGTAAGGGCGGAACACTATCCGCACAGGGTGCATTATTTATAAAATTCCCACCGATTGTAGCCCGGTTCCGTATCTGCAAACTTCCAACAGTTTTAGCAGATTTTACAATTAAGGGCATGCGTTTATTTAGAATCGGGTTCGAAATAATTTCGGCAAAAGTGAGCCCGGCTCCAATAGAAATATTTTCAGGATTCAATTCAACCGATTTTATTTCCCGAATGCTATTAATATCTATCAATTGATTGACATTTTTAAAACGTGATGATTCAATATGGAAACCAGGAATGATATCTGTTCCGCCGGCAATAATTTTAGAATTTTTATTCTCCGATAGTAGCTCACACGCTTCACGGGCATTTTTTGGAAATAATATTTTTATCGTTTGATTCATGAAGTACTCCCCCGTTTGAGTGATTCCGGAAAGAGTTTTTTCTTCAATAAAATTTCTTCCATGTTTAAGGGTAAATTAAAAAATCTGAACCCGGTCGCATTTGTAATTGCATTGGCAATCGCCGCAGCGGTAAGTTCTAATGTAGGTTCCCCTAAAGATTTGGCGCCCCAGGGCCCATACTTTTCTTTTCCTTCAATAAAGTAGGGATGGATTTTATCAATATCTTTACTTGTCGGTATTAAAAATTGATCGAAATTTGTTTCGCGTATTTTTCCTTTGTCGTGGGAAATCATTTCCCACAACGCATACCCGGCTCCTTGAGTAACTCCCCCATAAATCTGACCTTCTGCTCCCGCTAAATTTATTACTGTGCCGGGATCATGAACAGCCCAGATATTATCGATAAATACTTCACCGGTTCCAAGATTCGCTGTTATTTCTGCCACCTGACAGCCATATACATAAGTAAAATAAGCCGGACCTTGGCCGGTTTCTTCATCCCAATGAACTGCCGGCCCTTTGTAGCAACCGAATGCACTTAATTCCATCTTATGATTATATGCTAACGAAATAAGCTCTTCATACTTTAATTTTTGACTGAGATTTTTAATATTCCTCACTTCATTATTTTCAAAAAGTAAATCATGATAATCAACTATATTCCAATAACTTAGAAGATATTTTCTCAGGCGATCGATGATTATGTTGCATGCGGTTTTTACCGCACCACCGCCCATTATTGTAGCGCGTGATGCAACAGTTGGCCCACTATCCGGAACCTTTGAGGTATTCTGTTCAAGATAGGTAATTTTATCTATGCTAATACCGAACATCTCAGCACAAATAATTGAAAATGTTGTTTTCAATCCCTGTCCGTTTTCAGCCAGACCGGAAAGTAGATATATCGTACCATCAGGCTGAATCGAAACGTACGCTGCTGCATTATCAATACCCTCAGCTCCAAGGGAGCAGCCGCGATAACTTACAGCAAGTCCAATCCCTTTTTTTAAAAGATCAGTCGGTTTAATGAATTTATCATATCTCAATAAAAGGTTTTTCGACTGCTCGTCTATCCAGTCAATTCTTTGAGAATTACCGGAAAGATATCTCCTCCATTTTTTATTGTATGAGGAAACTTGTTGGGCTTTTCTAATTACCTTCCCAAGAGTGACTTCATGCCCGGTCAGTTTTTGTCCACTCGCTGTGAATGAACCCTTTTTATAAGAATTTATTCTTCGAATTTCTAAAGGAGATTTTCCAAGATTACATGCAATTTCGTCCATCATGGATTCAATGGCAAAGATAGGTTGCGGTGATCCAAATCCACGCATAGCACCGGTGTAAGGATTATTTGTATAAACAGCTCTTACATCTGTCCAAACATTTTCAACCTCATATGGTCCTGTTGCTTGAACCACAGTCCTCCATGTTACAAAAGGACTCATCGAAGCATAAGCGCCCCCATCAGCCAAAACATCTATTTTCATCGCTTTCAGTTTACCATCGTTATTGAAACCAATCTTATAATTCATTCTATACGGATGTCGTTTATACGATTCAATAACAGATTCCTCACGACTGTATTTGATTTTCACCGGACGATTAACTTTTAACGCGGCAACCGCTGCCCGTGCAGATATTATATTCATTGTATCGTCTTTGCCGCCGAACGAGCCACCCAGATCCGCCTGAATGACTTCGACATCTTCAACATTACAATTGATAACCGATGCAACTACTTTGCGAGTTGTATATGGATTTTGAATACTGCCAATGATTTTTATTTTGAATCCGTTTTCACCGGGAATTGCTATTACACACTCCGGTTCAATATAAGCGTGTTCTATAAATTGAGTAGTATATGTCTGCTCTAAAATATTTTCCGATTCCGAAAAACCTTTTTCAATATCCCCTTTTCTCAACGGGTAGTGTATTATTAAGTTTGTTCCAATTTCAGGATGAATTATTTCGGATTCCGGCGAAAGCGCTTTCTCAGGATCATTTTGAGTCGGCAATTCTTCCAATTCGATTTTTACTAGTTTAGCGAGTTTTTTCAATTCATTAATATTGTCACCGACCAGCATTGCAACAACATCACCCGGAGTAATGATTTTCTCAAAACAGAAAATCGGTTGATCTTGTTTTATAGGTCCAACTTTTTTACTTCCCGGAATATCTGATGAATCGATAATTATTATGATTTTGGGATTATCGATGAGCGCGGAATAATCAATCGATTTGATCCGGGCATGAACAACATTGGTGCGAACCATTACTCCATAAAGCATACCGGGAAATTTATAGTCATCAGCAAATTTTGCTTTTCCGGTTACCTTCGCAAATCCATCCCGCCTAACAACAGGTTTGCCTACAATTGAAAAATTATGCTTGCCGCTTAAACTCACTATATTTCCGATTATTCCTTTTTATCATATGAGGACTTATATAAACGTTCACCCTGTATGAAAACCTGGTTTCTTATTTTTTCTTCATCAGTATTTTTAATTTTAAAATCACTCATCAGCAACTCTCCATTCTGAATCACGCTGTAGATGTTGGATTCAGACATTCCATAAATGAAGTGTCCCCAGAAATTATCTTTTATTAATGGTGTGGGGGGAATGTAATCCCAGATTATAAAATCAGCGCGGTCGTGTTCCAATAAATTCGGATAATCCGGAAAATATTTTTTTACAAAAGCGATTTGATCGAAAAAGATTTTTTTCAAAAATGTAGTCGAATCATCAAAGCTCATCCCTTGATTCCTGCATAATAAAAATATCTGCTTTAATGACCGGGCAACATTAGCATGCATCCCATCGGTTCCAACTAAAATTGGAATACCTTTAGGAATTTTAGCGAACTGAGGGAGCCCAACTGAATTATTTAAATTTGAATCCGGGCAAAAAGCGAGCGCGCTTCCGGCTTCAATTATCTTTAGATAATCTTCCTTTTTAAGATGAACACCATGCACAAGAATACTTTTTTCATTCATTAGCTCATATTCATCCAACCGGCTAATTGGTGTCGAGTCGGCATATTCAACACTTAGTTTTATATCGCTTTGATCTTCCGCAACATGAATATGTATGCCCCAATCATTCTCCATCATCTGTTGGGCTTCATTAAGCGTGTCATCAGATAGCGTAAATGATGCGTGTAGGCCAAGCATCGCTTTAAAATCATCCGAAAAATGATAATCATAAAATTTTTGATTCTCCTCCAGACCTTCCATCGCTTTTTCGGAACCGTTTCTATCAGTTGATTCGAAACAGAGAACACCGCGAAGTTCAAAATTTTCAAGAACATTTCTGATCATATTCAGACTGCCTTCAATTTCCGATTGCGATGAATGGTGATCGAAAATGTACGTAACTCCGTTCCGGATCGATTCAATGGCTGCCATTTGCGCCGAGGCTTCAATCATTTCTTTATCCAGCGCTCTGTCAATTTTCCACCAAAGATTGTGCAGGATATTTTGAAAGTTGTTGAATTCGCCTGTAAGCGGAAGTCCTTTTGCCAAACGCGAATATATATGATCGTGAAAAATTTACCAATGGGATGGTTATAACTCTGCCGAAGGCATTGATTGCATTCTTCCCAATTTTGTGAGGGTCTTTTTGAAATATCTGAAAATTCTTCGGACGGATTTTAGTAATCTTTCTGTCCGAGATAATGATATCACCGAAAAACGGCAATATATCTTTTTCAACCACAGTACAAATCCATGCATTTTCGATTGCGATGTTATTCTTTTTCATAATTTACCGCCTCTTTTAATTACAATGAACTTGTTTGCCATTAATATAAGGAATTTTATCACGACTTAAATGCATTCAAAAAGTAACCCGTCATTTTATTAGATTCTATTTTCTTACCCGCAATATAAGTTTGTTTCACCGTCGCCTTGAATTTAACTCCTTCGAAAGGTGTGTACTTCCCTTTCGAATGCATATTCTCTGAAGTTACAATGTTCGTGTCCCATAAATTGATCAATGTAAAATCGGCATCATAACCACTTTTCAGAAATCCCTTAGCCTTTAATCCAAAGTAATTAGCAATGTTGGATGATAGCAACTGAATGGTTTTTTCAAGAGATAACTTTCCTTTAAGAAATCCTTCGCTAAATAAAAACGGAACTCGATGTTCGACGCCGGGAATTCCACCATATATTTCCCAAAAATTTGGCGAAGATTTTTCGTCGAATGGATTGCATCCCGCATGATCGGTTGATACAAATAAAATCGAACCATCAGCCAAACCTTTCCACAATGCATCTTTATCTTCCTCGAACTTAACCGGTGGAGCTGTTTTCAAAAAATTTCTGATTGATTGATTCTCAAAATCTTTTTGAGTGAAATACAAATAATGAGGACAAGTTTCGGTGGTGATTTGAATGCCTTCCGTTTGTGCATTCCGAATCAGATCCAGTGCTCCTCGTGAACTCAAATGCACAATATGTATTTTACAACTAGTCTTCCTGCCAATAGAAATTAATTTTTGCACTGCGAAAGATTCAGCATCAACATCCCGACTTTCACAATATGCTTGCCAATCATTTTTGTTTTTTAATTGCAATTCTTTTTGTCGGTTCAAAACAAATTGCTTATCCTCGGCATGCACCGCCATAGGTTTACCGGTTCGTTCAATTAATTTTGCGACAAACTTCATCTGCTCAAAATTTAAATCTCCGAATGATTCCATACCGGAGATCATATAAGCTTTAAATCCGGCGACACCCGCTTCGGCGAGTTCAAATATATTTTTCTCAACTTCGCTTTCATCAAAGTTACAACCGGATATCCCGCCCCAAAAAGCGAAATCAATATAACTCCTTCCGGAGAGCGCATGTAATTTAGCTTGCATGTTTTTTACTGATGTCACCGGGGGAATAGATGTGCACGGCATATCGATTATTGTTGTTGTTCCGCCAACCGCCGCGGCATACGATGCATGTTCAAAGTCCTCACGAAACTCGAAACCGGGAGTGCTAAAATGGACATGCGGATCAATCCCGCCCGGAATTGCAAGGAGAAAATCATTTGCACCGGGATTACTTACGAATGGAGTTAAAATTGAATTACATTTTTCGATCGTGTCAATGTCTTTCCAATCGAAAATTTTATCCGTTAACGGTTTGATGTTTTGGATTTTGGCATCGAAAGTTATTTCCGCAAGCTGCAATTTATTGCCGCTTGAAGAAATCAACGTATTCGAAATAGTCTTTATTTCTCTTCCATTCATAATTTTAATGGAATGCGGATTGTTATGCTCTTAATCAATCATAAAAATCATAATGATCCGTGTTCTATTATTTCCTAACCTGTGTATTAAACTCATTAATCAACTTATCCCATTCCGGTACAACCGAAAATCTTTCTTTCCAATAATTCTCATCGTACCATTGTGCATTCAACTCTTCAACAGTCTTTCCTTGTTGCTCAACCCAGGTAAAATATTTCAAATTATGAATCCGTTTTTTGTCATGATAACTCAGTTCGGCAAAATTATCGATGCCCTGTCGCTGTAATATTGCATACCAGTCAATCTCAGCGCGGTGCATCGAATAGTTACCAAACTGCTCATTCATCTCCGTAAGACGCGACCAATACATCTCAACCGAATCTGTGAAAATTGTGAAGATAACATCATTCTCATTCATCTCGAAATATTTCGCAAGCTTAATTGAACTTATTATATTACTGATAGAGGAAATCCCAAGCCATGATAGTTTCGAAATCACCTCATCGTCAACTCCTTGCCGGGCTAAAAATCTCTTCCCTTCCGGCTCGTTAAACAATCTTAAAATGAAAAGCGGATCTTCATCGTTTATTGCTGTTACCACATCTGTGTTTTTAACATTATGAATCCACGGGATATGTTTGTCACCGATTCCCTCGATTCTATGTCCGCCGAACCCGTTCATCAACAGTGTCGGGCATTGGAGCGCTTCGGAAGCGACAACTTTTATGTTTGACGAAATCTCACGAAGATAATCTCCGGCGGCTATTGTACCGGCAGAACCGGTTGCGCTTACATATCCGCTCAAACTTTGGTTTTCTTTTTTTATCTGATTAAAAACTTTTTCAATCGTGTAACCGGTTATTTCAAAATGCCAAATTGCATTTCCGAATTGATCAAATTGATTGAAAATAAGATACTTATCACTCTTTGCTTCGAGCTCATGGCATTTATCATAAATTTCTTTCACATTACTTTCACAACCTGGTGTAGCAAAAACCTCCGCGCCAATTTCCCTGAGCCAATCGAATCTTTCCTTGCTCATTTCTTCCGGGAGAATCGCAACAGCGTGCACGCCGAGTAATCGTGAATTAAAGGCGCCGCCACGACAGTAGTTTCCAGTCGAGGGCCAAACAGCCTTATGATACTCAGGATTGAACCTGCCCATTACAAGATAGGGTGCAAGACAGCCGTATGTGGCTCCTACTTTATGCGCACCGGTCGGAAAGAACTTTCCAACAAGACCTATAATCCGCGCTTTAACTCCTGTTATCTCTTGGGGTATTTCGAGATAATTAATTCTATCGAATTCGCCCGATGCCAAATCGTTGCACCAATTAATTCGAAACAAGTTCAGCGGATTCAAATCATGTAGTCCAACCGACCGAAGCTGTTCTTTTATTTTTACGGGAATTTTTTCAGGGCGCTTAAGCTGATCGAAGGTGGGTAAAATAATTTTTTGTTCTTTACATCTTTGAATTGTTTTTTGAAGATATGATTCATTTTCAATTTGCCAGTTCCAATTCTGCATACGAATTTCCTTTGTGAAATTCTCAATAGTTTTGTACAAACTTATTCAAATTGAGGCAAAGTTGAAATGTAATTTTTCACGATCGATTGGATAATATTTTTTGGGGGAAGGGAAGGATATATTTGTTTATTGTAACGTTAGATATCCAATCATCATTTATATCTGCGACCAATAATTCGGTTTGCGATGCTGATGCGCCACTGCGTAAACAATTATTTTTGTGAAATTCCTACGGTGAAATAACCAATTTAATTAATTGCCATTTTTTTGTTGGCAATCCGAATCGGATTGTTTTGACTTTTTTATATTTCATTTCGAGTTGTAGTGTATCTTTCACCCTGTACAATACATAGGGAACCAATGCATCATATCTTGCATTGATTTCGGCTGATTTTTTCAAGAATTCTAGTGATTTTTCATTGTAATCATACTTTTTATGAATATAACCATACTCAACCTTTTGAACATTCAATTTCTTTGTTATCGGTGCCAGGTCTTCTTTTATTTGTGTATTCGTTAAAACTCCAAGACTGAAGAATTGTAGCCAGATTAAGAATAGTATTAAAGTTCCAATGATTATTCTATATTCTTTTTTTGAAAATATGATGTAAATCATCTCAAAAAGCAATAATGTGAATATTGGAATACCAAAGGTATTGAGTCCTAACTCATCACAAATCATACTGAATATAGCTAAAAACGATAAGATGACTGAGGCAATAATTATTTTCCACAAGGATTTCATTCTTAGATAAATCAGAGTAAAAAATATTGTTGGGAAGGAATATGTAAATAAAAATGAATCAAAAATGGAATTCGAATAAAATTTTATACTAAGCATTTCCTCAAAAAAATAATATAATAACACTATAATCAATTTTGAAGAATATAGGAGTACAGGGAATAAAAATAAATAGAAGAATATGCGATTGCCACCGCCAAAGTAATCAAGGAGGGAAGTCTTTTTTTTCCAAAGTTTAAATTTGGATTCACTAATAGTTTCATTTAAATCGGCACCGCAGTTCGCACACTGGCCATCATTTTCATTGACGGGATTATTACAGACGCTGCAGTAATATTCTGTCTTTTCTTTTTCCATCATGATTTCCTTTTAAAGATTTCGTATGCTTTTTCTATTAGAAAACAGATTTCTATTCAGCAATCTTGAGTACTAAAATTCATCCAAATTGTACGTGTTCGTCATTTTAAAATACCTATCCATACAATCCAAATAAACATCTCAATCAAATGTACTAACGATACGCATCATTCTGTGTTCAGCGGAGTGCATATAAAAACAAAATTCTTTTAATAGATAGAATAATCCTATCCGGTTAGACTGAAGTTTTATTATCTAAATAGCACAATATCAAAATCTTATTTTAAGGATGCTTTTATTTTCTTAACAGCTTCTTTGGGATAGTAACTGCAAGCGCCTTTTTTCATTTCGGGCTGGATACCGAGCGCTTTGATTGCTTTCGAAACAACTGCACCGGAAACACCAAGTTCTTTTGCTATAGCGCCTGCCGTTAACAGGTTTGTTTTTTCCACTGCCATTTTTTTTGCCTTATTAAAGTGAACGTTTATTTGACTAATAAATTCTCTTTGTCATTTACCGTATTCGAAATTAATAAAATTAACTATTTGTAAAAATGAATTCGGCAAAAAACTAATACCGCGTTCCTACTGCCGCGTTCATCGGAAACGCATCATTGATACGTGCTAAATCTTCCTTAGTCAGAGTTACATCGAGCGCACCCATATTTTGTTCTAAATATGTAATGTGTTTTGTACCGGGAATGGCGACAATATCTTCTCCCTGTGCCAAAACCCAGGCAAGAGCCAACTGGGCTGGTGTAACATTTTTGTCTTGAGCAATCTCTGTAATCCGTTCAACCAGAACAAGGTTCTTTGCAAAATTTTCCCCTTTAAAACGAGGATTGGTTCGCCGAAAATCATCCTCTGCCAAATCTTCAAACCGCTTAATTTGACCGGTCAAAAAACCTCGTCCAAGCGGACTATAAGATACAAAACTGATCCCTAACTCACGGGTCGTAGCTAAAATCTCCAGCTCCGGCTCCCGACTCCATAATGAATATTCGGTTTGCAGCGCGGTAACCGGATGTACTTTTTGTGCCCTTCGGATAATTTCCGGACCTGCTTCGGACAAACCAATGTAACGTACTTTGCCGGCTTGTACCAGTTCAGCCATTGCGCCGACGGTCTCCTCAATCGGGACATTTGGGTCAACACGATGTTGATAATACAGGTCGATATAATCCAGACCCAATCGTTTGAGGGAAGCTTCACATGCAGAGCGCACATATTCAGGCCGACCATTAATGCCTAAATAGCCACGTTCTTCATTCCGCATAACACCAAATTTTGTGGATAAAACGACTTTATCCCGGTGATCAGCAATCGCTTTGCCGACTAATATCTCATTTGTCCAGGGACCATACATATCAGCTGTATCAAAAAAATTAATCCCCAGTTCAATTGCGCGATGCAGGGTAGCGATCGACTCAGCCTCCTGTGATGAACCATAAAACTCCGACATCCCCATACATCCAAACCCGATGACAGAGACTTCTAAATTGCTGTGTCCTAAGTTGCGGTATTTCATTTATGTATCTCCTTAAAATTATGATCTGTTAATAAATGTTAGTGCAGTTACCTACTTCACCATAATCGGCTGCCGGAAGTTTGTGAACTAACTTGATTTCCGAACTAAACTTGTAAACATGTTAAAATCCAAATGGTAGCTCCTATAAATCCTTTTTTAGATAAACCATGTCAATAAGTTGTATTCCGTCTTCAAACATTGGGTGGTCATAATTCTCGGTAAAAAAATTCTTTACTCGATATGACTTTTCAAATCCACAACTTTCATAAAACGACAAGATTTTCGGCGTTTCGCCTGTCCCGACAAGCATTGTTTTGTAGTCGTTTTTGTAAAAATCCAAAATGAAATTTATTAATGCTCTACCGTACCCTTTGCCTTGATATTTCTCGTATGTCGCTATGTTTTTTAACTCGCAGGTTTCGCTATTTACCACCACTACAACACAAACACTTTTCAAATCATCATCATATAAAGCAAACAAGTCTCCACCCGGCAAATACTTGTCAATCATATTTTCCTGCTCGTCTGCCAGCAACAATAAATCAAGGAACTGTTTCTTATTTTCAACAATTTTTTCTATTCTCACCATATCTCTGCTGTTTCCTAATTTGTCAAGTTTTATTTTCCGTCGTCTAGCCCGGTATTACCGTTAACGATTTCTATCTTTCCATAAGGAACGAATATTATTTATCTGGCGGAGGCAAGGGGGCATAAATCCTTACAGCGCCAAAATAAATCCTATTCTCCCGATACTAATGCCAAAATTAGTACTGTTTGATTCTTCATTTTCATTGGTTCTTAAAATAATGTCCATACTTGGCTGACTTGAAATTCTTTCCGAATTCCTCCACTCCTTATCAATATAGAATGTTGTTTCACCAAATATTCTAAAATTCTCACTTACATTATGCTCGTAACCAATAACTAAATTTCCTCGTAAAATATGAGCATTTGATTTCCCGGTATTATGGCTATCGGAATTGTCCTGAAATTTATACGTACTCTCCGATGTATACCTATAGTATAAATATGAAGGGCCAATACCTAAATATAAATTTCCATTAGTTAATTCAAATATTGACTGCATATAAAGGATTGATGCACCAATTTCAAACATATTTTCATCATGATCCGAGTTATCATTGTCAATGGATTGGTCTGTACCGTATACGTTAAATCTACTATCTTCGACTGTTTCATCACGATTCCAAAAACTAAAATCCGTACTATACCGTAATCCGGAATTATCGGATATCTGTTGATGATAACCGAATGATATCCTGCCGTCATATGATAATACTATTCCATTCCCATGGGTATTATTTTGAGCAATGGCAAATACCGGAAGTGCCAACAAGAACAACAATACTTTTTTCATTTTTATCTCTATTTTATTGGTTGTTTAACGATTTCTATCCTTCCACAAGGAAATTATGATTAACTGCTGTGATAAAATGCGGCAGCAGCAGTAAATTACATTTCCGTTTTCTTATTTAATTATTTATTACAAAACAAAGAACATACACTCTATAACATCCACCTTCGTAGAGCGGTTTACCCGGCAACCTTTTGCCGGGGCTTAGTCCAACACTGGTTTATGCCTCGACGGAGTTTATCCGGCTAAGCAGTATTTTTGCGAAGACGGACTCGGCATGAATCCATTACAACGTTATATGGAATATTTTATTAGATTCTTAATAACTATTGTTATTTTGCTAACATTAACTGCATAAAGAGATATTATTGAAAAAGTAATTGCCCAGTATTGTCTTAAAAGAAAATGTGAAATTGAATAAATAATTATGACACTAAGTAAGGCAATAATAACTTCATATATAGAGATATCGTCATCAATAACTCGATCTTCCTTTATAACATTGAACCTAAAAAGAATTATTAAAATCCCACAATACACCAAATTTAGTATCGGAAATATCTGTGCATATCCTACAGAATGATTTAAAATATAAATTGCCCCGTATATTCCAATTAATAATTGAGTCAATAGACCAAAGAATAAAAGTGTCCCTTTTTCAGAAAGAGTTTTCTTTCTTTTTAAAAATACGTGTTTAATAGAAATGAATAATCCAAACAAGTAAAATGCTAAAATTAATGAAATCCTAAATGGGTCTTTGTCAAAGAATATTTTCAAATCTTGATAAGCAGAGAATGAAATAGGAATTGCTGCAATTGCCATTACAAATAGCGAATATTCATCATACTCAGGGAGTATTTTATCTAAAAATTTATCCAATATTCAACCCTTCCACATAGGTGTTGCCGCTAACCGGCAGCCCAGAACAGCAATGCCAATTAGCCACAACAATTTATTAGTTATAAAATTATTTCTTAGAACGAACTATTTTAAAGAGCAACTCGACTTTGTAAACGCAACACAATAATTAGAACAATGCCGTTATGAAAAACAGCGTCCGCCTTGATTGGCGGGTTAGGCGTTTTCTTTTTTTTCTAAATGTTCTTTTAATTTTTCTTCGTAGTCATCGAGTTTATACAAGCCGGGATACAATGATACTGCTCTTTTGTCTTGCAAAACTCTTTTAAATCCACGTGTATGCCATAAAATAGTATCTATATTGCTGGTTGCGTAAACTTGAATATCTAGATCAGATTCAAACAAATAGACGTGTTGCATTCGTAATATTTGAGTTGCTGTTTCTATTACACTCTCAATATCAGTATTGGTTAAAGGAAATTTCTCATAGGTATCTTCAGGATTATTAAAATATTTGGCGTCAGAGTGAGCTAAAGTAGTATCGCGACGACCTTTGATATTATTGATTATTTCTTTTATTGAATTAATTAATTCTTGCTGCTCAACGATAATTTTCTGATATGGTTCTGGATTTATTAATTCCCTTTTCCCACTTTCTTCATTATAAATTGTCGGCTCAAGTGCTTTCGCGTGTTCTTTAGCTTTATTTAGCCAATCGACAATACACTTTTCTTCTCGGTCATCAAGAAGCATACATAATTCAATTAATATAGTTCGATAGAAACTATACCCGACGAGTTTAAAAAAATATGAACCAATCTCTAACGCAACTATTCTGGTTGGTGTCTCCCATTCTTTTAATAGTATTAATTGTTTATCCAGTCCTTTTATATAGAGCAATCGACGAATGAGTTTTTGTAAGTAGTCCCGCAATTCGTTTTTAGGATCTTTCATAAATCACCTATTTATTTTTTGTGCGAGGGAGGGGAATCGAACCCCTCTTCCGTTTCTCATAGACAGATAAATATATCTATCAACTTTTAATCTCTCATTCGGATTGGAAGTGTTCACTAACCAAGCCTCGCAGAAACGCCGCTCCGCACCAAACGCAAATAAATAATACGAATGAATTGTTCATAAGAACCTCCACTAAATAATTAAATATAGTTTTAATACTTACTTCCAATCCAAACAAGATTCTCAAATTGAATTCAATACTTACCTTTATGTCTAAGTTTTAAATAACGCCTAACGTTAAGTATTTTATCCGAAGTTGGGACAAAAAAATAAATGATTACAACAATCAATGCACACAACTTTGGATAAAATACTGTTGTGCGAAGCCGTCATTTTACAACGGATGCCGCAGCTATGGGTATTTATTAACGGCATTATCATTTATTTATTATCTCACTCCGTTTGTTTTATTTCGTTTATGTATTTGTTAACTAGCATTTCAATTTTATTTTGTTCTCTCATAAAAAAATCAAATCGATTTGCCGGATATTTTTTCAAGGGAATCCAACATAAATCCAATAAATATTGCTTTATGGGAATTGTTAATTGCAACTTAAGTAGTTCTTTTCTCTCTGTCAAGAGTTTAGTATGCAGCATGCGGTCTGCTGCTATCCGCTAACTTAATTAATCATTATTTATTTCCAATCCCAATACAAAACTCAACCCCTCAAAATTCATTTGAGAAGCCATGAAGTTCTCTTTGAAGTATCCCGCTTTCAGATACAATTCCATATTTTCTTCCGGCTCGTAAATTAATTTCAGATATATTCTATTTTCAAGATTCTCCGGTCCAAAAACCAATTCCCTCGTTCCGGAATAAATATCATCTATTTTAATCGAGCGGAATAAATAATCCATCATCCCGAAAATACTCCACTCATCCGAAAGTAATTTACCAGCTACAATCCGCACCCAATTCTCGGTTGATGGAAATTCAGTAATTGAGGAACTGACGAAATTGAATCTATACTGAAATTGAATCGTGTTATCCGACAACAAATAAAACGACAGCTGCGGACCGACTTTTGTTCCCCTATTTTTTATTTCATTGTAAGTAACAAGTTCACGATACAGTTCAACATTCCAAAATCCTTCGAAGTACAAACCGAGTCCGCCTTTAACATAACGGCTGAAATTGTTGTACAAAAACATATCCATAAAAATAAGATCATAATCGTCTTGCATTGTACCGGCGCGTGTTTGATAGGCATAGCCGGCATTGATATCCGCAGATAACTGCGACTCAAAAAAATAAGAGAAGTTACTTACAAATGAAAAAACAGAGTAGTCTATTTCGTAATCATCTCTATTAAATAACAATTTTTGGAAAGATAAGTTGATACCCCAATCATAGGTTTCTTCGTACTGAACATAACTACCCGCTGCTTTGGTTTTAAATGAACTCGCACTAACTTCACCAATAATTTCCGGACGTATGCGGAGTTGAACGTTTGCTTCTTTATTTTCATCCTGATATAGATAATTCATCACTCCATCGAGATTGCCGTAAAATCCTGTACTCGAACCACTCGAACCAAATTTATTATTAAGGATTCCCCCCTCAAGACTTGCTTTGTAATTGAACTGTGCGTGCGCGGAGAGATTTATTAAAATAAGAAATGAAGAAATGTTCAGTACAAAATATCTCTTCATCAACGGTTCCCGGATTTTTTATTCAAGATGAGCCGGTAATCTTCAAGTCCCTCTTTTACTTCTTCAAGTACTTTCAGATACTGTCTATATGATACTCCAGAAGTGTTCATTACCACATTAGTAAAATCTGTCGAGTTGAACCCGGGATTATCAATCGAACGAAGTTGATTTAGTATGAAATTGTACGAATTGTATTGCATCGATATTTCTTTGTCCGCCGAACCGGGATCGAGTCCATTAAAACTTCCATCTTCTGCCATCGCGACAGTTCTTTGACTAATACTGCTTTGTTTTATCCCGTTGTCGAATCCGGTTTCTTCAATGAATTTTTTTGTCTTCTTTTCAAGTTTAACAATCTGACTTATTTCATTAATCGTAGCCGTGATCTTTTCATAAACCTGATTGACTTCCGCTTTAGCATTTTTAATATACTCACGCATTAAGTTAGCTTCTTCCACACTTTGGGTGCTATTCAGATCGAGTGAAATTATTTTTTCCGGATTATAAGATAACGGTAGTAAACGAGGCGAAACAAGTAACCGCTTCTCTTTCAATTTCATTATTTCGTCTTGAACCTTAGCCGAAGATTTCGAGGATACATTTCCGAGGGAATCGATAGTGTGAGTATATAAATTATACAGTTGTTTCTTTTTACTCTCGATGCTGGATTTGAGCCGGTCAACATTTTTTTGAACACCATCAATCTCTTTCGATAATGTGACCGAGGAAGCCATTAATTTTTCAATCTTCGATTCATCTCTACTATCCTTGCCTTTCTCGCGTTCAATTTGATCAATCTTCTTTTGATAAATTGCATTCAGCGAATCGAGTTTATTAAATTGATTTTCATATTGCGTAATCAGTTTTGAAAAATCCGTCTCTAATTTCGCCATTGACTGCGGGATAACAGAAGAATAAGTCAATATAACTAAAACAATAACAACCGTATTTTGAATAGCATAGAATTTTTTCCTAGTGTCTCTATGTGAACTACGTGTCTTAGTGGTATTCTCATTTTTAAAGAAAACCACTAAGGCACTAAGAACACTCAGATTCACAAGAGCGTTTAAGAAATAATTTATTTTAGATTCAATAACTATTCCTAATCGTTGAACACACCAAACAAATATGTAAGCAAAATTATTTCTCATCGATTAAACCGTACTTCTCAAGTTTGTAATACAACACACTCGTTGCAATTCCTAACATTTTTGCTGCGCGGTTTTTTACTCCGCCAGCACTCTTCATCGCTTGAACAATAAGATTTTTCTCGAATGCAGAAACAGCTTCTTCGAGAGGAAGCGATTCATAATTCTCGTACGTTCCCGTTAGACCGGATAGTTGCGACATTATTAACTTTGTATCTATCTGCTGAGTTGGAGATACTGCCACTAACCGTTCAATTAAATTTTCCATCTCACGGATATTGCCGGGATAATTATATTCGCTTAATAATTTCACACCACTGCCATCAATCTGTTTTGAAGGAATTCCATAGCGGTCGGATATCTTTCCAAGAAAGTGGTTTGTTAATTCGGCAATATCTTCCTTTCGTTCGCGCAACGGCGGAAGATGCACGGGAATTACATTCAAACGGTAATACAAATCATCGCGGAATTTTTTCTGAGTAATTAGTTTTTGCAGATCCTTGTTCGTCGCTGTAATGACACGTACATCGACACTGATTGTTTTTTCACCGCCTACTCGTTCAAATTCTTTTTCCTGAAGGACACGCAATAATCTTACCTGCATTGCGGGAGAAATATCACCAATTTCATCAAGAAATATTGTGCCTTTATCAGCTAATTCGAATCTACCTCGTTTCAGTTTTATTGCCCCGGTGAATGATCCTTTCTCATGACCGAATAATTCACTTTCGAGCAGATTGTCATTAAGAGCGCCGCAGTTCACGCGGATAAACGGTTTGTCCGAGCGCTTGCTTCGTTTATGAATTTCATGCGCAACTAATTCTTTTCCCGTTCCGCTTTCACCCTGAATTAGTATCGTCGAATCATTTTCCGCAATCTGAGTTATCAATTGAAAAAGATTTTTCATCACTGCCGAATTGCCGACAATTTCTCCGTAACCTGATGACAACTCCTCGGTGAGAATCCGGTTATGCTCTGAAAGTACTTCAATCTTTTCTTCATTCTTGATTTTGTTCTGGATTTTCAAAATCCGCAAACGCAGTTCATCGGGAGAAAAAGGTTTGGTAAGAAAATCCGCTGCGCCAAGTTTCATCGATTCAACAGCCTGTTCAACGCTGCCATAAGCGGAGATTATCAAAACTTCCGTTTTAATATTTATCTCCTTGATATTCTTCAGCACGGATATTCCGTCCATCGGTTCCATTTTCAGATCTACAATTGCAATTGGACATATTTTATTTTCGAAAAACTCAATCGCTTCAATTCCGTTCTCGAACAAATACACTTCATATCCTTCCCGGCGCAAACTTTCGCCGATGCCGAGCCTCATTGTATCATTATCTTCAACAACTATAATATCTTTATACTTCATCGCGCTTCCATATTGATAAAATAAATTTTGTTCCTTCGCCCGGTTTACTTTCAACGGTAATATCTGCCCCGTTTTCCTTTGCTAATTTTTTACAGATTGATAATCCCAAGCCTGTCCCGTTCTTCTTCGTTGTAAAAAACGGTTCGAGTACTTTTTTCAAGTTCTCAGGCGGAATACCTTTCCCGGTATCTTCAATCGTAATTTTTTTTATTCCATTCTCATTGGACAGCTTTACTGAGATTGTTCCGTTTGCCCCTATTGCATCGATGCTATTTAAAATCAGATTCATCAGAATCTGATTGAGATGATTTTTATCGAATACAATCTCCTTATCCTCAACCGAATATTTGAAATCGATCTTGTTCGATTCAAACATGGTATGAAATTTCTCTCCAATATCACTTATTAGAAGATGCAAATCCAGCGACTCCGGAGTCGGTGGCATTGGTTTACTATATTCGAGATATGAGGATATTAATTGCTTCAATCCATTAATTTCCAACAATATCTTTTGAATGTATTCTGTATCGAATTCCTTTTTATTCAAATCTTCTTTTACGAGATTCGCCAACAATTCAATACTACCGAGAGGATTACGGATCTCATGCGCAATCTGGGCAAGCAATTTATTCCGTTCCTTGTGATCATCTTCGAGATCGTTCTTCATTTTCAGCATAGCATCACTTAGAAGATTCAATTCGCCTTTCATCCCCAGTGGAGAGTCGATGCTGAAATTCCCTTTGCCTATTTCTCCGCTGAAGTCGATCAGTTTATTTACAGGACGTAAGATTGAACCAGCAAGATAAATCGCCATCACAAGTGAAAGTAAAATTCCGCCGAAACCTACAAGAATAAAATCATTTCCGTATTCATCTATTTTACCGAGGACAGCAGCGTTTTCCCGCAAGGCAATAAAATATTTTCTGCTGATTCTATAGAATCCCCACATAAACCATTCATTATCTTCAGTCTTGAACGGCTGCGATGTAAAACTATTTTGCTGCCGTAGTTCCAAAATCTCTTTCCTGTTAAGTACAAGTCTGTTCTCTAAATCGCCGTACTTAAAAACCGAATCAGCATCAATGATAATTTTGAACTCATCATCAAAGAGCATTAATTTTATACCCGGATCATAACTTCTTATCTTATCAAATCTTTCCCGATAATATCGTTCAACAGCGCCGGTTGGCTTTCCAAGTTCAAGGATATCGATATATGCTTTGTCAATTAACTTTGCATTAATAGTAAGAATATTTTTCACATGACCGGAAATCTGCTCGAGATATAATTCCTTCAAATAGGAATAACCGAGATAACTTATAGCTGCGACCAGCAATACGGAAATTAATCCGAACGAAATTATTATCCGGTTTCTATAATATGATCTCGAAAATATTTTTATCACTCTTTTCTTATCCGTACATCAAGATTAACTACTGCAAAATTATGAAATATTAACCGATGCATGCGGATAATTATTTAACATAATAAACTCTCAACTGATCAAGCATAACCTCTGCCAGCACAAATCCTCCGACAAAGAAATCAATTCTTAAACTGTCGCCTTCACTAACGTTGAGAATGCTGCTGCTTTCGTAACTGCTCCAATCTATACTGTTAACCGTAGCTGCAATCGAATCGATGATTTCATTTCCGCTGTACTTAAGCAAGAACAATCCGGCTGACTGGCTTTCCTGTAACATTTTGGCTTGGAAACTCATTTTCAATTTGCCATCGGCAGGCGCTGTCCCGAGCTTTAAAGTAGCGGCAGGCTGAATACACCCGCCGCCTATAATAACCGATTTGCCGCCTCCGCCCGGACAAGCTTCATTACTGAAGTTTGCTCCGGTCAAACCAGTCCAATCAATTGTATCTTTTTCATTTTCGAATGAGCTGTAGTAAAAATCATTTATACCAGGCTGAAGAATTTCATCTGAACAAGAGTAGATGACAAATAGCAGAATCAATAAGTTAATTGTTTTCATATTCACCACCGTTAATTGATCTTTGAGGTACATTGTACCGGATAAATAATATCCATCAACTCACTATTCTTATTCCGGAATTTCGTTCTCCTCCCAATAAATGAGAAAGACAAATCAATATTAGTTGTATCCACATGCATTTTTTCGGAACAAAATGCTTCCTGAAAAGATTTTCTGTACTGCATTTCGTAATTGTAAAAATCCGCCGCTTTACGAAGATATGAATTTCGGTTCTTTGATCTCGTAACCGATAAATATTTATCCAAAATTGATATCGATTTTTTCATAATATACTTTCTTTCGAATTCTGATGAACCATTTTTAACTTTTAATCTCAATTAAAGATTCGCACCAAAACTAAGCCACCATTGCGCAATTCGGAACTCGTTTTCAAATTCCGGTTCAAACATAATCTTGGTTTTTACTGCATCGGTAATATTAAGTTCTACTCCACCGAAAAATCTTGTAGCGTCATCGGATATCCTTTCGGTAGGCATTTTATATCTTTCACCGAAATTTCTCTTCTCTTCAATTACACCGTTATTATTTGTTTTCTTGATATTATAATAAGCCGTCGTTTCATCTGTTATTTCCCAGCTGTTTAATACTCTATTTAATCCGAAGATTAATCCCCAATTCTCACTTAGAGTAAATTGCATGATAATCGGAATCTGGAACGACCAGTAATTTGCATCGCTTTTCCATTCTAATACTTTATCATGGTATTCTTCCCTGTATTCATGGATAAGATTTGAAGAGTTGTAATCGGTGTATCTGTAATCAGAATTTCTACTAACAACAACCGGCTCTGAGCTGCTTAATGCATCGGTCGTATTATAATAATATGCCCCGATCATCACATGGCTTACATCCGATAAAATCCAATCGAAATTAATCATTACTTCATGTTTGTTCGATGTCTTCTCACCGACACCCTTACGTACATCGGATAAGTAACTTCTTCCAATGCTATAGTAAATTTTACTGTAACTATCCGTCCACTGCGATTCGTAGTTCGTCGAATCGAGGACATTAGAGAAATTAGTGATATCCAAATCGGAATTTGTGAACCTGTAATATCCCTTTACCGTTTTGTTTTCGTCGATAGCTCTTTTGAAATTAAGACTGAAGTATTTGGTATTTCCTTCGCGGTCCCACCCCTGATCGGAATTGGAGTAATACATGTTACGATATGAATCAGATGAAGGTGAAGGATACTGGTAATCCGAATTATTCATATTGTAAATATTATAATCCTGTTCGGCTTTACCGTTTAACAAACCTACTTTTAAACCGAGAGTGAATTTGGGAGTAATATTATAATTTATACCAAGACTCCAATCGAGATGATTATATTTATTTGTCCGGGATTGAGCGTAACTACTTAAGTAATCATCATAATATTCATAGTAACCTGGATTATTGTAAGTGTCCCCATACTCGCCGGATCGTTTTTGAACCACGGCATTCAAACCGAGACCGACGCTTAAGTTTTCCACAAATTCGTATCCCGTATAAAATGAAAACAAATGAGAAGTAGTCATCATTTCATCAATTCCATTATAGGCATAATTTATCGGTATATTCTCATAACCCGGCATTGACTCATTGTAAGCATCGGCAGCAATTGGGCTATAGATGTAATACGGCGTGTTATAAAAGTTCTCATTCTTGCTGATAATCTGGTAAGTGGCCGCAACAAAAAATTTCTTGGTGATTTCGCTTATTGGATAAGTAATAAAACCGAACGATACAAGCGGCTCCGGTTCGGTTCTTGTTTGAACAATGTAACGGGGATCGACCCAACTGCTTCGAACATCTCCGCCTGAATAACTATCATACATCGGTACTGCATAATCGGTAACTACCTCATTCTCAGTTCTATCGCCTCTAAAATCCAGGTAGAAATGGAAATCATTTTCTCCGATGCATGGGATATTTGCCGGGTTTAAATAAAGATTTATGAATGGATCATTGATCAATCCGGGTGTAACTTCTTTGAAATAATAAATGCCATACGGATTTAGAAAATAACTGTTAAACTGAAGCGGAGACTGCTCGAATCCTTTTTCGTTTGTAGTCTCGATATTGTATTGCGCGGATAACAGAACCGGTAAAAAGAAAATGAGCAAAAATGTTTTTTTCATTTGAGAATCCTCGTATTTGTTTTTAACTCTCGTTACGAAAATTGTGCCAACGAGATAACGGTTGCTCACAAAATACAATTAAAAATCATTGGGTTCAAACACGATTTTTTGCTGATATTAGATCAGTTAAGTGAGAAAGGGAAAAGATTAACGAAGTTTTATCGTCAGATTTTTGACACAGTATCAGATATTATATAAAAACTGATTAGAATCTTTGCGATACGAAAAGATGAATAAAAATCCTTTGGATTATCCTCAATTTTTGAATCGGTAACTTACTAACGCTCAACGCCGAAATAATATTTGGGAAGCATATTGGCTACACCCAACTGAGACCAATGTCCATGTGTTTCAAAAGGGACTATGCTTTTAGGATACCCAAATTCGTCAAGTACAGCTTCCCTACCCAATATTCTTATCCAGGAAATTGGATTGACCATAAACTCCGACTTTTTGTAAACGACCTGCAAGAAATAAGGAAATTTCAAAGTGAACTCATTGGCAAGACTATCAGCGAGCAAAAGTGAATCGGATGCAAATATTTTTTGCCGATATCCATCAAGTCCGTTACGATTGGGTATTCGTGACGTTGATACTTCGAAACCTTTTTCCATGAATGAATTATTAATTAATGCGACAAGGAAATGATCAATCGACTCTTTGTAAGCTTTCCTCCGGTTTTCTTCCCATCTCTTTTTCTGCGACTCATCAAGCGGAATCATCTCCTTGAATGAAGTGGTAATCATATACTGAAGACGGCTTTCGCTTTCATCATATTTAAAATTTATCAGGTCGCAGTATATCTCAAATCCAAGCGCTTTATTAACAATCTGAAGAGGCCTGTTTATCTTTGCCGTTAAAACGGTTTCTGAAGGTCTCCCAAATTCGATATAATTTTCATTTTTCAATTCGCAATCCATCGAAAAAATACTCGTGCCTAAAAACAGATTTTTGAACTGTCTCAGATCTCTCAACCATCGATCGGGTTTTTCAGCAACAATCTCAAGTCCGGTGATTTCATATTCCTTTGGTTTTAGCCGGATATCCTTTAATTTGATGTGATCTTTTTTTCCAATCTCAACTGTCTTTCTAACAATCTCGTAGCCAATTAGGGAGATCACAACTTCATGCTCGGCAGGATAAACTGATCTTATTTCGAACGTTCCATTTTCGTTACTTACAGTTCCCCATGTGGTTCCGGTAATATAAATGTTCACATACTGAAGCGCTTCGCCGTTTTCATCATCTATTATTCTTCCGGAAATAGAATTGTCGAAAGCTTGCGTGTGTATCCGGGTTTCGAAGGTAAAGCACAAAATGAGAATCGTAAGAAAATAATTTGATATGATTTTCATAAAAGTTAACCCCGAATTGATTGATAAATTTATCCAGCACAAAAACTCTCTTTAATACGATAATCCCACAAATAGCATTTAAAAATAATCTGATTGCTTTTCTAATAAAAATTTAAATTCAGTTTTTTTCAGTGCAATTATTTGGGTACTCCTGCTCCGTTGATTCCTTCTTAAAACCATTCAAAGAAGTAATTGTCGGTTTGGCGATTACAGCTCGTTGAACTTGATATTCACATATAATTTTCGATCAGCAAAATGGTTATCATGTTTTTAAGAACAATAAGGGAAACTGAAATGAAAAAAAAATTATTTATTGTCTTAATCCTTCTGATCCTTACATTTTTCAGTCTTTATTTCAAACCTGCAGAAACAGCAACAATTAACAAAAATATTAATGTACTCGTATTGCTGCCGAAGTACTATGGCGCAAATACAATGCTGGTGCTTGACGATATGGAAGAATTCGGATGGGAAGTAAAAACTTGCGGTATCGAGAAAAATATTACTGCATGTTCCTGGGCAGGCGGAGTGGGATTGCCTACTTTGAGCGTCGATTTGCTTGTTCCCGAGGTAACTGATATCACTCAATATGATGTACTCGTCCTGGCAAACGCAAGCTGGCGTTCACACACAACCGACATCTGGAATGATGTTATGCTGGATGAAACGGCAATGAATCTGATCAAAACAGCAGTGAATAATAATATAGTTGTATATGCGCCTTGTTCGGCGCCAAGAGTATTAGCTGCTGCCGGATTGCTGAACGGAGTAAAAATAACCGGAGTAGATCAATATGCTAATGAATTTACTGCTGCCGGTGCAAATTATGTCGGACCAAATATTCTTCCGGTAATAGATAAAAACATTGTTACCTCTACACGAGGAATGTATTATCATTATGAAATTTGCGAAGCAATCTCGACTGCATTGGAACAATTAAAAAAGAATAACTAAAATTTTGGAGATACGGTAATGTTAAAAAAATGGATCTTTATTTCTTTGCTAATACTTACTACAGATTCGATAGCCCAGCCTTCAGTCATTTGGACGAAGACATACGGCGGTGAATTTTCTGATGGGGCAAAATCATTCGTAGCTGCTCACGATGGCGGATTTGTACTTTGCGGATTTACTTATTCATCCGGAAACGGCGCAAGCGATATTTATATTGTAAGAGTAGATCTCGAAGGAAACGAAATATGGAGTAAAACTTTTGGTACTACTGCTTTTGAATATGGCAACACTATCACTGCACTCAGCAGCGGCGGTTATGCTGTCGCCGGATACTCTTCGGCATCAGGATCAAAGGATTTTTATATTGTAAAAATTGACAATGATGGCAATGAAATTTGGTCGAAGACTTTCGGGGGGGAGAGTCTTGATATTGCAACATGTATTGATGAAACTCAGGATGGCGGATTGATTATAAATGGCTATACCGGGAATGAGACTGCTGGCGAAAACGATATGTATGTTGTAAAATTAAACAGCGCAGGCGAACTCGTGTGGGATAAAAAATTCGGGGATACAAGTAATGAATCGGGTGCATCAGTCATTGAAAATACAGATGGCAGCTTATTAATTCTGGGTTCAACAGGTTCATACGGAGCAACCAATCTCGATTATTTTCTTGTGAAGACGGACGCACAGGGCAATTTGCTTTGGAAGAAAAATTATAACCGCAGCAATTTCGATATTGGCAGCTTTATGATTCCCTATTCCGACGGAGATTTTATTTTGATTGGAAGCGGTGATAAACACGGTTCCGATTTCATGGATGCGGTTGCGATAAAAGTAGATAAGGACGGAACAAAGAAATGGCTAAAATATTTTGACAATTACAATTTTTATGATTACGGTGCAGCAGCCTGTGAGGATGATTCGAGTAATATTATCATCTGTGGAAATACAAAATCCAATATCGCAATGAACACCGATGTATATCTTATAAAACTTAACGCAAGCGGCAGCACAATTTGGAAAAAAGCCATCGATCTTTCAAAAACCGATTGGACTAATTCCGTTTTGTCTTTGAACAATGATATCTATGTTCTTGGTCAAACAAACTCGACCGGCAATGGTTCCTATGATATGATGCTGATGAAATTAAATGATCCGGTAACCGGAATAGAACAATCGCAAGATGAGGAAATGGGATTTAATTTATATCAGAATTCACCCAATCCTTTCAATATGCAGACAGCTATTGATTTTACTTTACCGGAAACTTCCAATGTAAAATTGAATATTTATGATTCAACAGGTCGATTGATCCGGAACTTAATCAATGAAGAAAAACCGGGCGGGCATAATGCGATCATATGGGACGGCTTGAATAATTCTCACGAAGTGGTCAGCTCCGGAATCTATTTTTATTCTATGATTAGCGGAAATCTTTCCCAAACAAAAAAAATGATTCTTTTAAAATAACTGTTCATTTGAGGGAATGATGCTGCAAGTACTGGCGCTAAATCCATTTTATTATTTTAGAAGATACGGGGCAAGAATTTTTATTTCCGTTTCACTTTTCATTTTACTTGCCGATACAATTTATAAAACCTATTTCGGAATTTCATACCAAACCAGGCAAAATTGCATCCTCTACGGTGAATTGCCGAGATGGCTGTTCCAGGTTTATGAAAATCTAATCGAACTTTCTCTTGTCGTAATTTTTGGAATTTTGCTTGCAGTAATTATTGAACGATATTTCTTCCGGATACAAAAAATTATTCCGAAAAATACAGTCACGGCATTTTTTTATGCGTCCGTTTTACCGGTATGTTCTTGCAGCGTAGTTCCGCTTATAAAAGCAATGACGGAAAAAGTACCGTTCAGGGTAATCATAACATTTGTAATTGCTGCCCCGCTTTTGAATCCATACATAATTATGCTTTCGTTAAGCGTTATTGGATGGCAATACACATTACTCAGAATTATATTCGCATTTATATTGTCTGTTTCTGCTGGATTTGTACTTGAGTGGTTCGGCAAAAAGAAGAATATCGATCATACAGCTATCGCGCAATCTTGCGGTCCAAATAAAAAATGTTCATTCTTCCGCGAGCACATCCTTGACGAAACATTTTCCGTCTATAAGAAAATATTTCCGTTTATACTGCTTGCAGGCTTTCTAAGCATAACATTTGAATTGACAATCAGCAAAAACATTCTTGCTGGAATCAATCTGGAAAATAATTTTCTCGGCAATATGCTTGTAATAATAACAGGCATCCCCATGTATTTCTGCAGCGGCGCCGATGTTTTATTTGTAAGTCCGCTTATGAAGTTTGCTCATCTGCCGCTTGGAACAGCGCTTGCCTTTTCGATGACATCGACCTCGGTTTGCGCTTCATCTTTAATCATGCTAATCAAATATATCGGAAAGAAACTGACGATTGTTTTAATTGCATGGGTGATGATATCAACTGTATTGACCGGGATACTAATCAATTTTGCAGTAGGAGCTAATTGATAAAACTTCAGATGATACTGAAGTGAAAAAAGATTATCCGTGCATATCTCGTTTTAGAATTATTGTTGTGAAAACCTTTCCATCTCTTTCCTCAATTGAAAAATTTGAGTTCCCCGGATACTGAAGCGAAAGCCTCTGCTTCACATTTGCAAGTCCAATGCTCAATCCGTTTGATTCATCTCCGTTTTTGTTATTTACCAATTTGCCTGAGTTGATCAATTCTAATTTTAAACTTTTGTCGGGGAGAATATTTGCGATGATTTCAATCTTGAGCAGCCGGTTCTTTTCAGTTCCGTGTTTGATAGCATTTTCAACTATTGGATTTAAGATGAATGCCGGGACGGGATATTCACCTGCCAGCGGATGAATATTATAAGAAAGCTCAAGCTGATCTTCCAAACGAATCTTTTCAATTTCAAGATAATTTTTTATAGCATCGATTTCTTCATTCAACGAGACTTCATTTTTTGCATCGTCCACAAGGGTGTATCTAAGGAATTCAGAAATTTTAGTAATCATATCTCTTGCTTTGAGCGGATCTTTTACTGTCATCGCTCTTAATGAACTGAGTGTATTGAAAATAAAGTGCGGATTCAGTTGATATCTGAGCATGTCAAGGTTTGCCTTTGCCGCCAACGCATCCGCCTTTTCAATCCTTTCTCTCTGTGTATCCCATTCCCGCCAAAGTTTTAGAGCGAAGTATAAAAAACTCCATGTTAGGAATATGGGTGTACTCCATGCAACTTCATAAAAGAATTGAAAAAATGATTTGGTTTTAATTCCCTTTTCCCAACCAACGAATGTAATTCGTAATAAATCATCAAGCCGATACCAAATCATTACTCCAATGAATGAAACGATTACGACGACAATTGCAAGGAATAAAAATGAATGGCGGTTGAAACTAAACCGGTGATAAACCAACCGCATAATTGAAGTAACAACGAATCCAAAAAGTACATTCCCGAGAGCAAGAATTATTTTAGTTATGTTGTTGCCGTAAACATAATATGCATAAGGAAGAAATATCAGCGAGTACACAATCCAAAAAAGAATATTCAGAATCCAAAAATTGATGATGGCATTCTTATTTAAAGCCGCCAATATTTTTTCGAATCTTTTAGTTTCCATTTACCGCGCACAATTTGATAATTTTTAACACATTAAAAATAATTATTAACCGGCGCTTGTTAAAGGTTATTCTTTGAAATGCGCTCAATGTCTTTGAACTACCTTTACAGTGGTTAAATAACTACTCACAGCTAAATAAGGCAACTCAAAGTAACCGGATTGTCATTTGAACAGAACTCAATTATTTTTTAATAAGCGATTCTTCTAAATAATGAACTAAGAAAGAGTTCCGCATGAAAAAAATAAGGTCTATAATAATAGATGATGAAAGTCTTGCCCGCGAAGACTTGAAGAATCTACTCAATGAATTTGAAGAAGTAGAAATTGTAGGCGAGGCTTCAAATATTTCCGAAGCAATTGATGCTATTTCAAATGCGGGACCGGATCTAATTTTCCTCGATATCCAATTGAAAGATGAAAGCGGTTTCGAACTGCTTGATAAAATCGATCCGGATATTAAAGTGATTTTTGTTACTGCCTACGACAAATACGCTATCCGTGCATTCGAAGTGAATGCACAGGATTATTTATTGAAACCGGTTATTCCCGACCGTCTGAGATTGGCTTTGTCCCGTATCAATTCCAAAGATGAGAATAGTACTCTCGAACTGTCTCGATTAAATTATGATGATTCCATATTCTTGCTATTAAATAACAAATACAGCTTTGTAAAAATTTCTTCGGTAATGGTTATATCATCGGCAGGCGATTACACTGAAATCATAACCGGGAACGGCGAGAAAAAACTCACTTCCAAACCGATGAGAGAATGGGAAGACAGATTACCGGAAAGACATTTCTGCCGGATACACAGATCGACGATCATTAATCTTGCTCATATAGAACGAATAGAAGACTGGTTTAATCAATCGCATTGCGTTTATATCAAGGGAATTGAATCGCCGTTTATGATGAGCCGGGGGTATGCAGCCAAAATTAAAAAAGCGTTGGGTTAATTACCATCCAACCAATTAAAAACCCAACCTCGGATGTGAAGAAAGCGAGTAAGAAGTTGAGTTGTTTATACAAAAAAACCCGGGTCAAATGATCCGGGTTGTTAAGAACAAAAGGTTACCTCCCTACGCTATCCAAATGTTCTTTTTTAGCCATCAATTGTTCTTTTGTTTCTTTTTTATCTTCATCGTAAACAATTGCTTCGGTGGGACAAGCTGCAATGCATTGGGGTTCATCAAAAAAACCGACGCATTCTGTACATTTATCCGGCGCTATATAAGTTACATCTTCAGAAAGAGCCGCATGTTCTTCTCCACCGAGAATCCATGGAGTTCCAGCAGAGTAAATAGCGTTGTTCGGACATTCAGCTTCGCATGCATTGCATGAGATACATTCTTCTGTGATTTTTACAGCCATTTTTATATACCCTTATAGATTATTAGTAATTCAAAATTCACACTCAAAAGATATGGAAATCCTTAATTCAAAAAAAACCGTTTCGGGAATTTTAATAAAATTTTCAGATTCCATAAGCCATCTCTAAGAATATTTCTAAAATCCGCTCAAAGCTTTTCTAGCCCCTTTCTTATTCATCAAGAATTCGCCAACCAGGCAGTAAATAAGAATAATATTATGATTAAAAAACCTATTCTCTTATCACCATTTTTCTTTTACGAATAGGGAACTTAGTTGGGTGTTGAGAACGTACAATCCTATATTAATTTCTTATTTATTAAGCATGAGGACAGTATGAAAAATATTCGAATTGTTATTTTCATCTTTGCGCTAACTATTATTTCAACCAAATTATTTGCAGGCGGAATTATAAAAATAAATGATACCGAGCACCGAACGGGAGTTGTAAACACAACAACAGTATATCTTTCGACAGATTTTATAAGAATAGATATTTTGAGCAAAGGCAAAGAAAGTATTCTGATTTACAATTCCACAAAGGATATTCTTTGGAGTATTGACAAACAAGCAAATAGTTACATGGAAATAACCGGCGAAGATGTGGATAAAATGAAATCAATGTTTGGCGATATGGAAAAGAATACCGAAGAAGTATTGAAAAAATTAACGGAGCAGCAAAGAGCCGAACTTGAAAAAAAGTTAGCGCGTAAAAACAAAACTGAATCGAAAATTGAAGTAAAGAAGACAGCGTCCGGACAAAAAATTGATAAATGGATTTGCGATAAATTCGAGAGTGACACAGATTCAGTTCGAACCGCTGAAATATGGGCAACTAATTGGAATAACAGCGGATTACAAAGTGATTATCGCGGTACACTTTCCAAAATGTTAAACTTCTTAAAGAAATTTAATGGCAGGATAATCAAAAATGCTGGTCTTAATAATTTGGAGTACATCGGAGAGAATTCTCTCCCGATCAAATCAATTTCATATTCTAAAAATGTTGCAAGAATAACTTCGGAGGTAAAAGAAATAATCGTTCAGGAAATCCAGGCAAATACGTTCGAACTTCCTCAAGGCGTAACTAAAAAAGAGCTTCCGATAAGACAGTTGTAAGCATATCAAAACCAAATTAGTATTTTCAATTCCCGAAAAATTTACTGCAAAAACCCAACTCCATGCTCAGAACAGCAAGCTGGAGTTGGGATAATAAATAAGATTTGGTTTATTTTCTGTTAGTGGGGAACATTCTATCAAAGAATTGCAGTCAGCAATCTGCGTTCTTCATAATTATAAATTCTTCATTTTCCGTTCTTAACTACTTTAGCCTGCCCTTTAATCGTTGCCACAATTTTCCGCCAAGCATATGACTTGCATGCGATACAATATTTTTGATGAGAATTAGAATATCGTGTTCGCCAGCCCAGTTACGCTTAACAATCTGCGGATCAAGATCAATAATCATTTCATTTAGAATGTAAGCAGCAAGAGCAACATCATCAAGGTAGCCCATTGGACCGAGAATAGCTTCGGGAAGAAGATCGATTGGAGAAATAAAATAGGCGATAACCACCGCAAGTTTTACTTTTTTTGAAGCTGGCACATCTTTATCAAGCGTCAATTTAACAAGAAGATGAAACATGTCCGGCGCGATAAGAATATAATCCGACCACACATTTTTTTTATCAATATTTTTATTCACCCACTCCTTAATTTCTTTCCGGAGTTTCAGATAAAAATCTTTATGTTTTTCATCCATAGTTTTCTTTCAATAAAAAATCAATCGAAATGAGTTGATCTGGTTTTATCCGCCAGATGAACTTTGATTTCATCGAGATGCCTATTATTTGTACGATTCGGCGAAAGAGGTGGAAGATTATCAAAGCTAAAAAATTCCGCACCATGAGTTTCATCGCTTGATCGGGCTTCGCCGCCGGTCAATTCACACAGAAAGATTATTTTGTATGCATGGAAAAATTCCAGCGGTCTTCCGCTCCGGTTAGCATCAAACACTCCGATAACTTTTTGGGGAACAACATCGAATCCGCTTTCTTCTTTGGTCTCCCGAATTACAACCCCGGAAGGAGTGTCACCCACATCTGCCCAGCCGCCGGGCATCGCCCAAAGATTATCGCTCTTCTCATGAACGAGTAAAATTTTCCCATCACTGACTACCGCTGCTCGCACATCAATTTTAGGAGTGGCATAGCCGGGATGACTTAAAAAACTTTTTACAAGTGTCTCTTTGTCAAGCGTTGAATAATTGTTAACAATTTCCGCCGCTATTTCCGAGAACCGGGTGTACCGTTGTTTATCGTATTCCGTTTGTGCAAATGCCAAACCTGTTTGGGAAAGAGACTGTATCTCCCTTGCCCAATCAAGCCAATTATTATTACCGGCGGATTCATTTTCCATAAATATTCCCTTCAATTATGAAAGTAATTCATTACCTCCATAATGAACATGATATTTTCTAATTATTTGTTATTTGGGATTTGTTGATTCTAATTTTAACTTGTGGAGCTAAGGGGACTCGAACCCCTGGCCTGTTCGTTGCGAACGAACCGCTCTCCCAACTGAGCTATAGCCCCATGCGCTAAAAACGAACTTTTCTCGAAATTCTTTGACTCATTTTACTGTACAATTTGACATTTTACTGTACAGTTTACTTATCACTTTTAGCCACTATACAAAGAACATAAAAAAATAGAAAAAGCCCAAACGTAACTGATGGGGCACTACTCCCAAAAACGCCTGAGCTTCTTTCTAAATAAAATTATTTTCATTGTAGTGCTTTACAGTTTACTTTCTAAAATTTATCTGCTTCTTTTATAACTTTTTGCTTTTTCATTTAAGAGGATGAAAACAGTTCCATCGATATTCACAGTATCAATTTTCCCTTCACCAATCATTCGATAAACTAACTGCCGGGATATACCTTTCTCAATCGCAAAATTCTGCGGTGTCTTTAGATTTTTAATATTTACTGATTCGTTTTTCATTCCACTTGTTAATTTACCTAATAGGTTTCCAAATGTCAACATATATTTTACCTTGCTTGTTATAAATGCTGTGGGTGTTTTATCTCCAATGCCGTTAAGCCTGAATATATAATCCCTGTATTCCCTTATTCCGCTATTCCGTAATCCTGATAAATACGTACCACCATTAAAAAAACAATTCCCTTATTCCTCAGCTATCCACAAATCAAACGGAAAAACCACAAACATGAATTCATAAATTTCCCCTTTTTTATGGACGGACAATAATTCTTTTTCAAAGAGTCGAAATTCCTTTTTTTAAAGAGTCCGAAAAACTCATACATTTTTCCCGATACTAACTTTAATAGACATTTTTAATCTATATCAATATTGTACGGATATTTTACAATTCAATACTGTTTGAACCATACAATTAGGCGTAGGAAATTGCCCAATAAATCGTTTCTAAGCTACTCAAAACTGCGAATCCGATAAAAGATACTACCCACAGCAGAAGACACCCTCAGAATCAATTTCGGGTTTTTGCCCTGTAATATTCTGGAATGTCTTTGTTGATATGTCGGGTCTGCTAAAATTACATGAGTATATCCACAGATTTTGACCGCTTATCGAACAGCCAACTAAATTAAATCCGTTGCGACGTTTTAACTTCTCATATATTGCCCGTTCATCAGTCTGCAATCTATATTCGGTTTGTCCTCGTTGTAATTGCCAAAAATAATTCATTTGTGCCTCCATTATTTTATTTTGATTGTTGGATATAAATTGTAATTGTTTTTGAATTCTTCTTTGATAGTTTGCTCAACTAACTTTACATTCTCAGTTGTTGTCAATATCGAATCATGGATTGTTAGAACATAAATTCCTTTTTCCGCTAATTTGGGAACTACTTTGTTTATTATAATTTCCGCTTCCGCTCTTTGAAGACTTATTGCCAATTTCCGATAATCGTTTTTCTTGTAGTACGATACAATTTCCGAAACATACGGGAATAGTTTTTTGAACTGTCTTCGTTCATCGGTAACATAACCGGAATTATCTTTACTGAAAAATATTTTCGAAAAAAATCTGATTTTAAATTCTTGACGGTCTTCTTTCACTTCCATTTTATCCATTAAATATTCATAGAATATTCCGTTCGATGTCAAATAGCGATACCTTTGAATATCGTTCATTTTCTCAATGTTTTGGTTACCATAAGAGAGATTTATATCACTGTTTGATACTGACATAGATTTGTAATAGGTATCTATAAGAATATTGAATAGAAATGGTTGACTGTTAGCAATGTCTATTTCAACTAATCCTTTATCATTCCATCTTAAAAACGGTCTCAAATCTCTCGATAAATTTGTGATGTTATTATGAACCCTTCCGGCTGTTGAATCAACTGTAAAGAAAAATGATTTTGATTCTATCATATCAACGGAAATATTATAACTTACGTATTGACAGCAATCGGTTACATTCCTTTCGATGAAATACTTTGCTTCGTCATATTGGATAGTAACATCTTGCAGGCAATTGTAAAGATAAAAATGGTGGTCTAATTTAATCTGCTTTTTTTGCATCTCTTTAAACATGGATATTTTTGATAACAACTTTTCATCTTTTATGGTTACTTCCTTAGATTTTTGTTCCCGGAATTGTTTTGTTAATCTATACCCTTTTGATTTTTCACCGATAATATATCTGCCGTCCGTTTCTAAAATATTTTGATTGAGCAAATAATTAATAAATGCTTTATATCTTCCGCCTAACAATCGAAGTAAAATTTTTCCATTCAGAGGGATAAAAGAATCACTCTCAAGCTCTTTGTTAAAAATTCTGCCGTAATAAATCAGCGTTATAATGTAGGAATATTTATCTGAGCGCCGCGAAGCGCCCAGGTATAAGTTGGAAGGAATGTATCCTTTCATAAATCCCTCTATGCAACATGACTAAATAGTTCTTCCTGATGTCCGTTCGATTGCTCGAACCTTTTAACAGAACCAAGATTCAATTCGTCAATCGGTACAAATAGCTGTAACTCGAACGACTTATTCGAGAATTGGAACGCTTTTCCTTTTTTCAAATAATAGTCTCTTGTTGAGTAGAGTTTTTTACCGTTGAAGGAAATAGCAATCTGGTGAAACTTGATTGACTCATCAGCCAGCAAAGCATAATTAAGTCCAAGTGCATTGAACTTTCTGAATAAATGTTTTTCTAACCGATTTGTAATAAAAGTACCATCCCCCGAAGTATCGATTTTACCGATGAATCGGGTTTGATGTTCAAGATTTAGCTGAACATTAAAAATATGAGGGTACTTTGTTGCAAGTAATACGATTTGTTTGTTACATTTGGTGTGTATCATTTTTTGCTCCTATGGAGTTTAGGCGAGTGTTCTTACCACTTGCCTTTTTTTATTCCCATAAAACAGAAAAGCCGGAAAGTCTTTTAGCGAAGGACAACCGGCTATTCCGAGAGAATAAAAATATTCTCAAAATATTTTAGAAGGACTTTTATATCCTTCGCTGAGTAAAATTAAGGGTGGTTTACGTGGTGGATACGTGAGAAAATTGAATGGAATTTTAGAAGTGCTTTTTTTTATTTCGAGAATAACGCCCTTCAATTTGTTTAGGTGTTAGTTGGTAGCCAAATAATTTTGGGGATTTTTTACTAAGCTCGGTATATGCCTTTTCCTGAGAACCTTTTCCTGCGTCAGTAAAATCATTAACTTCATTTACTATTTTTGAATTAAGAATTTCGTTTTTGTTAGGCGAAAGATTCAGTCTTTTGGTAACTTGAGTAGAAGGTAAGTTAGATTTCAAATTTATTATTTCACTTTTTTTTGAAATATCCGGTTTTACACTTTCAAGTAAAGATTTTATGGAAGGTAAATCATAATTATTGGTTTTATACCATTTAAAAAATTTTAGATAAACCTCTCCAAGATAATTGCGGTACATTTTATGACCCTCAGTCTCCGGGATAATTTTCATACTATTATTTATTTCATCTATACGGTGTAATAATCTTCGAAATTCTTTATCATTTGCTTTTTTTAATTTATCTAATTTATCGGGCACTTTACCTTTGCGTACATCCTACCTATCAATAAATCCATCACCAAAAACAATTCTATTTGTTAGTTTGCCGGTTTCATCATCCAACCTATAAATATCTTTTTTAATGTAGTAGTCATCATCTACATTAATTAATTTTTCATATTTTATTAATAATGTGAACTTCTCAGGAAGTCCTTCCTCACTTATGGGTATCCCCAAGTAAAGATTTTTTAGGTCTTTCATATATTTCTCATCTGGACAACAACATCTTTTTTTACAATACTTTTTTGATTCGCATTTAGTTTAATGCAGTAAATTCCCGAATGATAATCATTGTGAACATTTTTTCTAATTTTCAATTAAAGCAGCTATTTGTATCGTAGCAATTACATCAAATGACACTCCACCATTAATCTTCGTTCCCTTAAATCTAACTTGCCAAGTACCACTTAATTTTGGGAAAGTGATATCATCCGTATATGCTTGTCCAACTAAAAGTAGGTAATTGTTACAAAACATAAGACCGTATGATTGATTTAAAGGATTAAATACTTCATAACTGAATAATTTTACATCCATTGTACAATAGAATGCGAAAGCAAACATGGGGTCTGTAGAAATAGTTGATATGGTAAAAACGGGCGGAATACTTGTTAGTGAAGTCCCAACAACATTTGAGTAAATACTTTTTTGAGTCCCTTTAATTGCTCTGATTCTAAAATAATAGTCAACTGCTTCTAAGAAATTACCCTCTATTTCAACTGTTTCAACGTTTGCAGATACAGTTTTAATTAATTCAAAGGTTTGCCCATCCGTACTTTGCTCAATTTCGAAACCATCCTCTAAATGCGAAACATCACTCCATTCAAATTGTGCCGTTGTATCATTTATAAACTCAGCGGAAAAATTATCAGGTCTAAGTCTATCTAAATGGAAATTAAGAACAGTAGAACTGGAAATATTTTCATCACCATCATACACTTTGGCATAAATTGAATGGTTCGAATTATCTGGGTACTCGTATCCTTCAAAAGTCCATTTAAAAGGCGGTACGGTGATTGTTTTCTTCAACTGATTATCGATATAAATATCAACCTGAACAATACCTTTATCATCTTTGGCGTCAAGTTGAATCAATGCCGTATCGATTACAGTTGCTCCATTCGTTAAGGACACTATTGATATTGTTGGCTTATCAGAGTTAGATGGTTCGGTAGTATCATTTTTGCACGCATTGATTAACACAATTAAGAAAAACACAATTATTAGTTTTTCGCAATTCATATGTACCTCATTTTAATAACAACATCTTTTTAAACATATTATTCTGATTCGCATTTAATTTAATGAAGTAAACACCCGAAGGAAATTCACTCCCATCAAATTCAATCTCATAATTTCCGGCTTCTTTTTTTTCATTTGCTAATGTTTGAATCTCATTCCCAAGTACATCAAATATTTTAAGACTTATAAAACATTTCTCCGGTATTGAGTATTTTATTTTTGTACTTGGATTAAAAGGATTCGGATAATTCTGTGATAGGGAAAAGTCTAACTGTTTTTCAAAATTTACTTCAATTGTCTTGCTATACTCGAATGAACCATCATAATCAATTTGTTTCAAGCGGTAATAAGAAATTCCGTTGTTAGGATTTTCATCACAAAATAGATAAGTATTTTTTTCTGTTGTTGTTCCCGCACCATTAACAAAACCAATCTTATAGAAATCTTGGGAATCATTACTCCGTTCAATTTCAAATCCTCTGTTGTTTGTTTCGGTTGCTGTAGTCCATTTTAAATTAATACCATTCCCATTTATTTCAATTCTAAAATTCTCTAATTCTACAGGTACTATGAAATCATAAATACATCTAACACTAAATCCTTGACTCTTGAGGCCGATGAAGAAATAAACACCACTACTATTGTAGTGCAAGTCCACGGAGTATGCGTGACTTGCGTCCTCCGTAGAACTCCAAAAGTAAGCATCGTATCCTAAAAGGTCGAAATTACTATCGTAGTAACGACGGCCCGCCAATAATGCGGAAAAACAGCTTTCGTTTGTACCGGCACCACTTCCCGTTCCTTGTCCAACGGCTTTTAATGCATTACCATCATTATTTACAGCCATAGATAGGGATTCATATTCGGAGTTTGTCGGAATGTGCCACCCTGGTGGACAAATACCTCGTGAACCTTCATCATTATCATATTGCATCGCTTCGTTCCATTGGTAAAGTCCACCGTAAACACTGCAATTAATTGGATTGTTGTCATAACAGTACTTTTGAATTGTCCCATCATTAGTTGCATCTTGATTTCCTAATATCATTGTCCCGACATCAAGGTTTTCTTTTAACCAACATTGACTTCCTATCAACACAGTGTTATAAACTTTCCCTTCATAAATAACTGTCGGTAAACCAGGGCAAGGTTCTTCCTCAACTGGAACTTGTTCGGGATTCAGATATAAAGACCATGATGCAATAGCAGAATAATTTTCTTGATTGTAAACATATAAATTCCATGTTCCATTACAATTTTCACCATTAAAAGCAGATAGAAATTCAATAGGTTTATATATTTCGCTGTATGCAGGGACTGAAGAAACACTCTGAGGAACACCTAAATCATCGTCAAATATCATTTTATATAAAGCAGAACCGTGAAGAAAACCGTTTGTAACATCTATGCCTTTCCCTAATAATACTGTGTTCCCACTTGGTGATTCAAGAGTAAGAGTAATATTTCGAACCAAATTTACAGCACCTGGTGATGTTGCATCAAATGTAACTCGAACATTGACTTCATTAATTGTTTCATTATTCCCAATAATAATTGAATTAACCGTAGTTCCAGGATTATTACTTGGGATAATAAAAGCTGAGCTTTGAAATTCAGTACCATAATCAACTGGTTCTGATGGTGTAGAAATATCACTTGTAATTACCAAAGAATATGAACATGTCGCCGTCCAGTTAGTATTATTATATACTGCCAGCTCCCAATTACCGTTCATTGATTCATTATCAAGCATAGATAATGAACCAATGGGTCTATAATTTCCAACATAAGGTGAAGTCCCATTTGTTATTGACGAGGCTGCTTCGTCATTAAACCTGGTATTTGTCATATCGATACCTGCTAAAGAGCCAAACGATACATCAATCCCATGAGCCAATAACACTCTTGAATTAGATGGAGATATGATATAAAAGGAAACATTTCTTAAATGATTTGAATTACTTCCAGAAAAATTTACAATAACATCAATATCCAAAATTGTCCCAACATCATTAATAGAAATGATATTAGTAGTAACTCCAGGATTATCTGATGGTAAGGAAAAAGTTGCTCCAGAGTATTGTGTTTGGCAATATAAGAATTGATAATCGAGTAAATAAATAAGTATTATAAAAGTCAGACAAAGCTCATAGTAAAATATTCTTTTCATATAAATTTTTCCCTATGAAAATATTCAAATATGCATTTTATATTGAGTTTGTACCTGTCAGTATTAAATTAACCAAAAATTGGTCTTACTCCAAACACCATGCTATCCTATTAGCTTAAAAAATATTGTTAGAATCTCCGTCAGCTTTCCACATCAAACCCGCACCCGGTCAATTCCGCCCCTGTACCCTTCAAAGCCGTTGAAAACTTCCATTAAAACACCGCCCTCCGATTTCTAACTGTGCTTCGTTTAGTTGTTATGGTATCCGTCTTTCAATCCAAAAGATTGACGGCTTTTTTCAAATCATCTATCTGTAAGGATAGATAATTCTTTTCTGTTACGGATAAAGAACTATGTCCGAGAAGTTTCATAACATAAAACGCTGAAACACCCTTTCGAATGAGTTCACTTCCGAAACTTCCCCGCAAATTGTGGAAGTGATATTTGCAATCCTTCCCGTATGATTTCCTAACAGCCGTTTTGAATTTCTTGCTGATGTAATCCGTATTTAATTTGAATCCGTTCTTATTGAATAAACATCTGTCATCACCGATTTTAATTATCTGAGGAAGGTATTTTATCACAACTTCATAAACTTTGTCATTTATCGGTACTGTTCGAACCTTTCGGGATTTAGTAGTGAATGTTTCTTCGTTCTTCACCGTTATAACTCTGTCAAATAAGTTTATCCATGATAATCGGCAATTGGTAATTTCCCCGATTCGCATTCCGGTATTATATCCAAAAGTATAAATGTCGGTCAAGATTGCATCGGATTCATTATTGATTATTATGTCGAATTGTTCGGGTGAAATAAAAAGGTTTTCTCTTTCGGGTAACTTTGGCAGTCTAATTTTGCTAAAAGGATTTGATTCGATATAATTCCATTCCATAGCCTTATTAAAGGCACTCCTAAGAGCAATAAAATATGTTCTTGCCCCTTCCTTCGTCCTTTTGAAAGTATTCGAAATAAACTTATCTGAAATAGTTATTGAAATATTGCGAAGATTTACATCACCGGAATAATCGATGAACTGCTTAAATGAGATTTCTATTATTCGGTAATAATTTGGAGAGAGTTTATCTTTGATATGATTCAGATATTCAGCCCTAAAATCGGCAATCGAAATGCTTTTCTTTTTACTCCCCTCTGTTAGCTTTTCTTTGAATGATTGAAGAAATAAATTTGCCTCAGTCTTAGTTTTCTTCTTTGTAGAAACTCTTTTGATTTTCCCTTCAGCCTCACTAAGATAATCCAGATAATAAATTGAACCTCTTTTGAACAGGAACATGATAACCTCCTCTGTTCTTAGAGTGGAAAAAGTGACTTTCTACTGAACAATTTGCTTATCAGTTATCAAAAATGGTGAGAATTTTTAAGGATTTCGCATATGGCCTGTTCGTTGCGAACGAACCGCTCTCCCAACTGAGCTATAGCCCCATGGTTAAATTCCAAATGACAAAAAACAAATTACAACTGAACAGCGACACATACAAATAACACCGGTATAATTTTATTCATTCAAAAATAGGAAAATGATTTAATATATTTTACGTGTGTAAAAATTATTTTGAGGTTTCGATGGGTCTTGGCAGCTTTTTAATTTTGTTAGTTATTGCCGCAATCTGCGGAGGAATCGGACAAAGCATTTCAGGTTACTCGTTGGGCGGATGCATCATTTCAATAATCGTTGGATTTATCGGTGCGCTCATTGGTCAGTGGATGGCCAAGGAATTTAACTTACCTGAATTTTGGACTATTCAAGTCGGCGGAAAATCATTTCCGATTATCTGGGCGATTGTGGGCTCAACAATTTTTTCTTTAGTAGTCGGTTCACTATCGCGTAAACGGCGCGAGAACAAATAAAAAGGGAGAACCATTGTCTCCCTTTTCAATTTTGAATTTTCTGTAAAACTGATGTTACTTCAATTTACTTTCATCTAATCCGTGTCTTTTGAATAAATCGATATACTTGGTTTTCACTTCCTTCTTTATGTAATCGATGTGTTCTAAAAATTCAACAAGACTCAAATCACCGCCGTAACGGAAATAATAATCGGTAAGCATTTCAATATAATTCGTAGTCAACTCTGAGATCAAATTAAATGATAACGTTGATGAACTGCCGAGCTGTTCAAGATTCCTTTTTTCATCCGGACGAATTAGTTCTTCTTCATCGAGCTTGGAATAATCTTCCACACGGCTTTCGATTTCCTGATGCATAGCCCAATTCTTAGCGAGTTTAAAAAGTAATTCCAGAATTCGGCGTAATCTTTCCGATCTATCGGTTTTAATACGATTGAGATCATCTTCTTTTTTCCCGGGTTCAACTAGTTCAATCTCGAAATTATGCAGAAGGTCTTTAAGATCGATATGCGGCTGAACTTTTTTTACCATTTTCTGAAATTTGAAATGAACCCGATCATCGAATGCAATTTCGCTGTCGGATGTGATTCCGTGTAATTGCAGCAAATCTATCACTTCTTCCTTTTTATCAGGATAGAACCTATCTAGGTATTCTTCTGTATAGAAAAAACTTTTCCCGGCTTCGGCATCCTCAATAAGACTCAATAAATACGATTTGATCTTCAGCAAAGTGTGAAATAGATTAAAATTATCACCGGGCATTTTCTCTCCGTTTTCAATTCTTAATTAACACTGGTAAAATAAAATTTCTCAGCTATATATTCGTATCGCAGGTCAAAAAGTTTACTTGATTAATTATTTCCTACTCCAATCCGTAAACTGTTGTGTTTTTTGAAAACTCCACTGTGTATTTAACCGGAATAATTTTCTTTTCGCCCGGTTTCAATTTTAAGTTCCATTCCAATTTCCTTTCCGTGTCCAAATTTTTTATCTCAATCTTCGGCTCAATCAACTCAACCGCTATTTCTTCATTCATCTCTATAGGAATTTGATCGTAAATTAATATTGTTTCTTCGGTGGCACGGTTGTTAGTAATCTGAATTTCATATTCATAAGTTATGCGCGATCCACCGCTCAGTAAACCCGTTGATTCCGAGAATTTGTTAATTAATACTTTTTTACACGAAATACTTTCATCCACACCGAGAGCAAGTTCCAAAGTATCTTTGGGCACTATTGTATTTAAGTAAGTTTTATTCACAAAATCATTATCTACAAAAACGTTAATTTCACCTTCAAGCAGAGGATAATCCTTGCTGTTTGTGATTTTCCCTTTCAAATATACTTTCGGTATAACTTTGGGAATTGAGGTGTACTGAAATTGAATCGGAAGTTTTTCAATCGCTATTGTTACTTTGTGTGCGCTGTTGTCGCTCGGGATTGTATTCTTAGTTGGTATTTCAAAAATGGTTGATAGTTCCTTGGCGTATGCGTTTGAATAAATTATTCCATCCTTCACACTGATATTACCACCATGAGATTCACCAAACTCGGCTGTATATCCTTCATTATCAGATATGACTGCCAACGAACTGGTAATATCTCTTCTAATCTCAGGTCGATCAGCCATAACAATTACTTCATTTGTTTGAATACTTTGTACCTGCATATAAATAATGATATTGGTAACTTTTTTCTCAAGCACTTGTAATATTATTTCAGTATCTGTATAACCTATAAAACTCGCTGTGATAGTATAACTGCCGGCATCAATATCCTGAATTGCAAATCTTCCATCCGATCCTGTTGTACTACCCCATGTTCTTCCTTTAGCCCTAATGTTCACACTCATTAGTGGTTCGCCTGTGTCTCTATCTATTGCATAACCTGAGATCGATCCTCGTTTTGCCATTAGATTATCATCCGTATCATATCTTAACGAAGTACTATTTCCTTCCTGCCTTTTATTTTTTTCATATTCCTTCTTAGTTGGTAATGGTCTTATATCCAAATACCAGCTATCCAGTTGAGGAATATTTTTTACCGAAAGCGGTTCCGCAGTTGAAAGCGTAAGCAATACATCTTTCCAGTCTTCGCCAGTAGACTGCTGCACCATACCGTAATACTGCATTTCCATTTCTTTAGTTTTAGATTCTACTCTTGCATCATAAAGTGAATACCAGCCGGCGCTTTGAACGAGATAGGAAGAATTAAGAGTTATCTTATCTGCCTTCTCCAACTCTACCACAACAATAATTTCTTTGTAATTTTTGCTAACGGTTCCGCTTGATTTCAAAATCTCCAATCGGAGCGCTTCGACTTGTTCGCTAATAAATTTTTTCTTGTTCGATTGTTCCCGCAAACCTTTATAAATCTTCTCCAAATTAGATTCGACAAATCCCAGCATCTCCGCCCAATTTTTTGTATTAGTAATATTTAACAACAATTTCTCATTTACCGTTTTAACCGATTGCGCCTGTAATGCTTCGACGAATTCCTTCTTCTTCTCAAGAACGGCAGATTCATCCAAAATTACCTGTTGCAGCAATAACAGTGAATCTACGGAATTTTCGAGTTCTTTAACTTTTTCCTGTTGTGTTTCAGTTGTGAATTTGTTCTCAACTTTCACATCGAGGATTTTAATTTCGCCTTTGCCGTCGGCTGATATTCGTACCGATTCATCGAGCAAATCGGTAGTAAGATTTGAAAGAATAATGACGCTCTGTCCTTTCGGCAGATCGACTTTGCCTTCGCGGGTAACCATCGCGCGGTTCTTAAAAACAGTTGCCGCAGTTACTTTCGAATCAACTTTCTTTTCATCCTGTCCGAATGCAAATCCGGTGAATAAAATAATCCATAAAATTAATGCACGTTTCATAAGACCTCCTAATTGGAAATTGCAAATACAAAAAAAGCAAATAACAGATTAAATAACCGATATTTTTATGTAATAATGAATTATTATCATGATAGTAAAACCTAACCCGTTTTAACCTAAGCCGCTGAAATCTAAATGTCAACATAAAAATTGCGTACCATCAACTTAAAAGTTAATTCCTCCGAAGAAAATGACCCGGGTATGGAACGAAACATACTTGCTATCATTATTAATTGAACCTATTTTTTAATAGTTAAAAATAGGAAGGTATCCCCAATGGAAGTTATTATCCCCGTGATTGGATTTGTAACAGGTTTAATCCTCACATTTCTCTTTCTATCACTGAAATTCAAGGCTGATAAAAGCAGTTTGACCGAAAGGAATAAGTATCTCGAATCGGATTTGATTGAAAAGGAGAAGCAGCTTGTTGATGAAAGAGAAAAGGTATTGAAATTGAATTCCGATTACTCCGCCCTGAATGCTGAGTATGAAAATGTTCAGCAAAAATTAGCTGAGCAGAAAAACGAAATGGAGGATCTGCAGAATAAATTCACAAAGGAATTTGAAAATCTCGCAAACCGGATCTTTGAAGAAAAGAGCAATAAATTCACTAACCAGAATAAAGAAAACATTGCGCAGATTCTTGATCCGCTCGAAAAGAAAATAAAGGAATTTGAGAAGCAGGTTGAAGATAAACATTATAAAGACACACAGGCGTTTTCTGACCTTCGAAGACATATTGAGGAATTGTCAAAATTAAATCAGCAGATAACCAAAGAAACAAACGATCTAACAAAAGCTTTGCGCGGCGATTCTAAAACGCAGGGCAACTGGGGTGAATTCATTCTTGAAAAGATTTTAGAGAAATCCGGTTTATCACGCGGACGTGAATATCAGGTACAGGAGAGTATTAATACACCTGACGGCAGACAACGACCCGATGTTATTATTTACCTGCCGGAAGAAAAAAATGTTGTAGTTGATTCTAAGGTTTCTTTAGTTGATTACGAGCACTTTACTTCTTCCACTGATGATGATGAAAGAAAAAAATATTTGTCCGAGCATATACGTTCCATCCGTAATCACATTAAAGGATTGAGCATAAAAAATTACCAGAATATTGAACAGCTTAAAAGTCTCGATTTTGTATTGATGTTCATTCCCATCGAAGCGGCATTTTCGGCTGCGGTACAAAATGATTTTACTTTATTCGACGAGGCTTTTGATAAGAACATCGTAATCGTAAGTCCAACTACTCTCCTTGCAACTCTGCGCACAATAGCCAGCATTTGGCGGCAGGAAAAACAAAATCAGAATGCACTTGAAATCGCAAAACAAGGAGGTGCGTTGTACGATAAATTTGTTGGATTTGTTGAAGACTTGCTGACAGTAGGAAAGAACCTGGACAATACAAAAAAAGTTTATTCCGATGCAATGAAAAAACTTTCCGAAGGTTCCGGCAATCTTGTTCGAAGAACTGAAAATCTTAAAGAACTCGGCGCCAAAGTTACAAAATCACTGCCGGATAAACTGCTCGATCGTGCCGATGAAGAAGAATAATTGGATTAGAAAGTGAAATGCGTTTACATTATTTCCCTCCTCCGGGAAATAATTTTTCTCGATGAATTATTTTCAGAAGCCCAGGGAGGATCACCTAAAGCAAATAGTACAAAGAATTTCTCAATATGTTTATTTGCAAATCGAACGGAAATTCTTAAAATAGTTTTTATGAATTGAGGAAAAATAATTTTGATTAGTTTCAATCTGCAATTATAATTTCTGTCAAAAGCTAAATTGTTATTGGCAAATACGGATTATTTATGAAGGAAGAAACCAGGCTTTCTATAAAAGAAAAACTCGACTCGATAAATGAATACGAGCGTACACCGGTACCTGAAGATAAATTAAAAGGCGCATCAAGTTTTTGGGGTATGTATATTGGCGAGCATACCGCGGGAACCGAATTTGTAATCGGGCCACTCTTTGTGGCTCACGGGGTATCCGCTTTCGATTTGGTAACAGGTTTGTTAATCGGCAATTTAATGGCTGTATTAAGCTGGGCATTTATTTGCGCCCCTATTGCCGTAAAAAGCCGAATTACGCTCTATTATCATCTCGAGAAAATCTGCGGTTCGCGGTTAACGCAGATTTATAATCTTGTTAACGCTATAATGTTCTGTTTCCTCGCCGGTTCAATGATAGCTGTATCGGCCACGGCGATAGGTATCCCGTTCAATTTAACAATGCCCTCGTTAAACGATTTTTATCCAAATAGCATTGGCTGGGTAGTTGCCGTTCTTGCTGTCGGGGCTGTAACAACGATTGTTGCGATGTTCGGATATTCAAAGGTTGCGCAGGTGGCAAAATATGCAGCGCCATGGATGATATTAGTTTTTATTGCCGCTGCCATTTCAGTACTCCCGGATCTTGGAATCAAATCCTTTTCGGAATTTTGGCAGGCAGCAAGTACAAAAATTTGGACGGGTAATCCATTGCCCGGACAAAGTAAATTCACATTTTGGCATGTGGTGTTTTTTGCATGGTTTTGTAATCTCGCCATGCATATTGGCATGTCGGACTTATCAATTTTACGTTATGCAAAAAAATGGCACTATGGATTCGCCTCGGCATCCGGTATGTTTGTTGGACATTACTTCGCCTGGCTTGCCTCGGGCATCCTATATTCATTGTATTTATTGGAATCAAACCAGGGAACGCAATTCGCACCGGGACCAATTGCCGTCCGCGCGGCCGGTTTAGCCGGAGCTCTCTGTGTAATCATTGCCGGATGGACTACAGCTAATCCGACAATATATAGAGCCGGTTTAGCTCTGCAAGCTATTATGCCCCGCTCAAAGACATGGAAAGTAACAATGATTATTGGAATGATTACTACACTCGCTGCATGTTTCCCTGCGCTGGTGATGAAGCTGTTGGATTTCGTTGCTTTGTACGGATTACTTCTAATGCCGATGGGCGCTGTGATTTTTGCTGATTACTACATTTTACCCAAACTAAAATTGAAACAGAATTATGCGGAATGGAAAAAATTAGTCTTCAGTTATCCCGCTGCCATTTCATGGTTTTTAACATTACTAATTTGTTTTCTTATGCCGCTCGAAATATTTTTCAAAGCGCTTCCGGGTTGGTTTATTGCAATAATACTTTTCGTAATTTTTAGTTACGTTCAGCAGCGAATGGGAAATAAAAATATTTCGGGAGAAACCGCATGAAAATTTTATTGAAGTTACTCTCATACATTGGATTGGGATTGAATATCATTCCCGCATTTTTTGTATTCAACAATAGTATCTCCTGGAATACACATTCAACTCTTATGGCAGTGGGGACCGTATTATGGTTTTCGACTGCGCCTCTCTGGATAAAAAAAGATACTTAAGGAATTACTTAATGACTACTTATATAGATAGATACAACCAGTTAGCAGACATTTTATCGAAATCGAATATTGATATTGATGCAATAAAGGTAAAATTAAAACAGCAACGGATTGAAACACCAAGCTGGGGCTACGGCAATAGTGGCAGCCGCTTCAATACGTTTGCATTTCCCGGTGCAGCAAGAAATATTTTCGAAAAACTTGAAGACGCAGCATATGTGAATAAGCTAACCGGGATTGTACCTTCGGTTGCAATCCATATACCGTGGGATAAAACCGATGACTGGGTGGCACTGTTACAATTCGCAAAAGAAAAGGGAGTCACTATCGGCGCTATCAATCCAAATCTTTTTCAGGATGATGACTATAAATTGGGATCGATCTGCAGCCCGAACCCTGTTGCGCGCGAGAAAGCAATCAAACATTTTATCGAATGCTGCGGCATAATGGAAATAACTGGAAGCGATATTTTAAGTGTTTGGCTGGCTGATGGGACTAATTATGCCGGGCAGGATGATTTATATAAACGGCGGCAATTATTAGAAGACGGTTTAAAAATAATTTATGCCAATCTGCCCGATAACAGCAGGATGCTGATTGAATACAAATTTTTCGAGCCGGCTTTCTATCACACCGATGTTCCGGATTGGGGAATGGCTTACGCGATGTCGCTCAAATGCGGTGCAAAAGCAGAAGTACTTGTTGATATTGGACATCACCCGCTCGGCACAAATATTCCTCATATAGTTTCATTCTTGCTTGGTGAAGGCAAACTCGGTGGATTCCATTTTAATGCACGCAAGTACGCCGACGATGATTTGATTGTTGGCTCCACTAATCCATTTGAACTCTTCGATATTTTTACCAAAATTATTAGTGCTGGAAACAAGGCTGATAACGTTTCATACATGATTGATCAAAGCCATAACATCGAGCCAAAATTAGAAGCGATGATATTAAGCGTGATCAATTGTCAAATAGCATATGCTAAAGCTTTGATTGTTGATTATAAAGGATTAGCTGAAGCACAGCAGTCAGGAGATGTACTCGGAGCTCATCAAAAATTGATTGATGCATTTGAAACTGATGTCCGTCCATTACTCGCTGCAATTCGCGAGGAAATGAATGTACCGATCGATCCGAGTAATTATTATCGAAGCGATGTATATGCAGCAAAGATATCTGCCGAACGTGGTATATCCAATTCAAGTAACGGTTATCCAAACTGCTAAAATTTTATAAATGCAGAATCATAGTCTGTATATTATAAACTCAGCCGTAAAAGAAATAGCTGTTATTACAGGATTTGAATCACAATTTTACTTTTCAAAATTTTTTAAGAAAAGAATCGGTGTCTCGCCAATTCAATTACGAGAGTACTCCCGTGGTAAGCAGAATAGCGCTGCAAATAATAAAAGAACCGGAAATCATTAATCGAATTCCGGTAACAGATAAAAACAAAAATATTTCTACTATTTCATCAGCATTAATTTGCGCGTCGCTATAATATCTCCTGCACACAATTGATAAAAATAAACGCCACTGATTAATTTACTTCCATCGAATTCTATTTCGTAAGTTCCAGCAGGCTTGTATTCATTCACTAACGTTGCCACTTCCCTTCCAAGTAAATCATATACTTCCAATTGTACTTTACTGAAAACTGACAACTGATAACTTATAACTGTCGAAGGATTGAACGGGTTGGGATAGTTCTGTTCAAGAGCGAATGAGGCAGGGTTACGAATCCAATCGTTATCATTGACTCCCACAGTATTATTTTTAACTAATTGAATTTCACCGGCGTCGGGAACTGCATCAAACATAACATATCTTATTGAATTGATATCAATAAATTTTGCAGTAACAGCGCTCCCATTCTGTGCAACATCGCATCCCAGCCAGTCATCGGGTAATGGTCGCCGGATTGTAACAGGGTAATTGAAAATCGCATTATCGAGAGTATCGGTGACCATAATGGTAATCAAGTTTTCCGTAACCGAAGTTTCAATAACCGTAGCTGAATTTCTTTCCTTAATGTATCGTATAATATTTCCAAAAGTCTCAACCCAGAATTTATTTTCATTTGCTTTCAGATATTCAAGATGCCCTCGAATTACCGGGGATTCGGTCGAAGACCATCCACCGTCGTTATCAACGCCATGCAGCAGATAGACACATAAACCGTTTTTTGTAACGGCCTGATCCGAATAGTATTTAAAATTATCCACAGTCTTAACAGATCCCTCGCTGCCACAAATGATAGAACTTATATTCATAATATCTGTCGGTGTTTTTTGTTCAACAAATCCCTGGCATCCGCGAGCTCCAAAATAATATTGTTTAGTTATTTCTTTATTGCCAATGACACAATACGGATATGCAAATGTTTGACCTGATTGATTGGGGATGTTAGTATTTATTGCATTGTATGAATCCATCTGTTCGGTGGTTTGCTGCTCTTCCGTGATTTGATTAAGATACGGATGTGTGACGGTATGGCTCGCAACCTCGTGTCCGTTAGCTGCAGCCTGTTTTAATCCGTTCCAATTTGGGCTCCAATTAGTTACAGTAAATAATGTCGCTTTATAATCAAACTCATCAAATAACGGTATCGCAACCAATAACTGGTTGGATGTGTTGTCGTCAAAAGTAAAAGAGATTGCTGCACTTCTAAATCCCGGCCAAACACTTACTTCATAAGGAGCTTGCACCGTTTGAGAAAATGTCTCGACGTATAAGATCATTAAGCAAATAACCACAGTGAATTTATTTATTACTCTCACAGTAACTCCTTATTTGTTTATTTTATTATTAAATTTTTACTATCCAATAATATTATTCTTACTAAATATTATTTAATCTCCGATATATATTTTGCTCCACATCTATAACAAACAGCTAATGGTTTCTCACGTCTGTAGTTTCTGAATTGCACAGCTTCTTTACAATCCCAAATTTCTTTAATGGTGGAATTAATAACATTGCCAAAACTATAGTCGGGAAAATCCACGCAGAAATTTGCATTCCCATCGGGTTGAATATCTATCAAGTTTTCTACATTAGTACATGATAACGAGCCAACAGGAGTAAATGAATCTGCGAACCATAACTTATACTCTTCCTCATTCAAAGGCATATACGGAAAGTTATATACCTCTCCAAGACATGCTAAATATTTTCTGTATTCTTCCTTGAAAATATCGAAATCAACGCCGGAGCTTTCATGATTAAAGCCCTTCCATGAATAGGCTGAACAATTGAAATTCTTTTGCAATTCTGCTTCGTAGGTTTTTCCGGTTTCTGTTGATATAAAATAGTAAGGCACAATATTAATTGATAAGATGCCCATACTGCGGGCAACATCCGGCATTTCGCCCAGACCCTTGTATGAATATTTACTTATCGTAAAACAAATACTCTTGCTTACCTTGTTATCACCCGACTTTTCCAATTCATTCAACAATTCGATACTTTCTTTTGTTTTATTGAAGCTGCCGGCTAATCCGCGTACTTCATCATGAATTACTTCCGGTCCGTCAACCGAAAATGTTATGTGCATGTTTTTAATACCCGATAATTCTTCAGCATACTTTTTTAAAACTGTTCCGTTAGTATCAATCGAAACAAATATTCCTTTGCTACTAATGTATTTGATTAATTCAATAACTCCCGGAAATAGAAACGGTTCGCCTCCCCTAATTAATATGAAGCGAATATTATAATTGGCTGCCTCGTCAACAAGACGTTTCCAATCCGATAATTCCATTTGTGTGCGTGTATCAATCGAGTGATTTTTAACATATCCATTCTCACTCCACTGTCCGCACATTCTGCACTTTAGATTACATGCATTAGTAACCGTAAAAGAAATAAACTGCGGGAATTGCATAATGCCTCTCAATATAATATTCCGCAAAAAGTATCAGATTTTAATTTCATTTTTATGCATTGATCCTGTTCATCCTCAAAAACATCATTTAAAATTTGGTGCAAAATATATGATATTAACTGAATATAGTACACCGAAAATTTTATCCATCAGGGTCAAAAAGGATACGGAATATTTGAGCAATCTCATGTAAAATTTGATAATGATATATAACTGAATTGAATTCTATAGAACTCAATAACTCCACTTGAAAAACATACCCTATCCGAATGTTGGAATGTTTTTTACACATTGATTATTTGAATACAACCATTGGCAGTTTCATTGTTCAATGCGCGAAAAAGATTAGATCCTTCTCACTCAGACAATTGCTGCCGCAAACGGGTATTTTAAGAATAATGACCGGATACTTCATGCAAAACCGATAATAATGGAGTGATAAACATAGTTTTTTATGGCGGTTAAAATATTACTATAAACTGTTCTACTGAATATGTTTCATCCTGGAAAAAGAAATAATTCAGTTGATGTAATTTTTGAATGAGAAAAATTGGATAGTTTTATTGAGATTTCCCGCAATAGAATTGAATTGCGACAAACAAATAAATTATAAATCAACTGCGAAATAGATTTGTATATTCCGCAGTTGATTTTTCAGTTGAATTTATTTCATCAGTAACATTTTTTTAACTGCATTAAATCCATTCTCAGTTCGAAGTTGATAAAAATATACACCACTTGGCAGTTGCGAAGCGTTGAATTCAACTTCGTAATAACCCGGTTCCTTCCGCTCGTTAACGAGTGTCGCTACTTCGTTGCCGAGAATATCGTATATCTTTAACGTAACGTTTTGTAGAGACGGGATATATCCCGTCTCTACGGCGGCCACTGCGTATCTAATTGTTGTTGTTGGATTAAACGGGTTCGGATAATTCTGCGATAACTCAAACTGTGACGGTATTACCGTTACTTCAACTGTTTCAGAATATGTGTAACTACCATCAATGTCAATCTGTTTTAACCGGTATGAGAATTTACCTCCGCCGTTGATTGATTTATCCGTAAAACTGTAATCCTTGGCTGAGTTGCTGTTTCCGTATCCTTCCACAAATCCAACATTCTGCCACTCCTTATCCGCCGAATGACTTAATGACGACGCGTCAGCGTCAAATGACTTTCTTTCAATCTGAAATCCGTGATTATTTACCTCAGTAGCTGTCTTCCAGTTGAGAATAACATTACTGCCGTTGTTGTTAGCGGCAAAGGAAGTAAGTTCAACCGGGAGAGGAGCGTTTGTTATATTAACTGGAGCAGACATGAGCTGAGGAATAATTACCCCTGTAAAATTTGAATTATTCGGCGAATCAAATAATCCTATCGTTAATGATCCTGGATCTATTGTCAGATTTGTTGTTACAGTATTGTCGGAAATTGTAAAATTTATTGTGGCTATTGTCTGATAGGATGACGTAAGATCAAGTCCTGCCGGTGTCCCATCAAAATTTTGGTTAATATTTGTACCTGCAATTGTTAATCTGACATATGGCCCACTCGCTATATATGTCAAAGACCGAGTACCATAGTTACTAATGGTGGCATTATATGTTCCCTGTACGATTGTGCCTGCCACAATAACTGGGGCTATATGAGCGGCAATGTAGTAAACATCTATCGTTGATGATCCAATCGTACTATTAGCTGTTAAGTTGGTTCCCTTTGCTTGAATGGCTACCTTAAAAGAACCTCCGATTGTCCCTTCATTTGTTGTCACAACTAATTGTGTCTCTATGGTTGTTTGTGCATATAAACTCATACTGGCTAGTACAAGAAAACAAAATATCACTTTTTTCATTGTTTATCTCCAAATAATTTTATTATATAATCTCTGATAATTTGTATTACTATTACGGTACCTTAGTTGTAGCACCAAGCTTCGTGTTCGCATTCCAAGGATTAAAGTCCAGTACTGTTACCTGACCATCTAAATTCATATCATCAGCGACATACCCAACTTGACCTGCTTTTGTGTTTGCGTTCCATGTGTTAAAATCAAGCGCGGTAATTTGACCGTCCTTATTTGAGTCTCCTGTATATAGTCCATACACTCCGCTTCCCAAATCTTTCATCGCGTTTGTGCCGTAGGCTTGTGTTTGAGCAGAAGAGAAATTATACTGACTCGAGTTATTGGTTAGCGTTACTTTATTTGCTGTCATAATAGCCAGGTGATTACGGTGACGGATAACGACATAGTAACTGCCGCTGTTCAGTCCGCTGAACTTAAGCTGACTCGAATCATCAGTGTCTGTGATAGTACCGTCGCTTTTTAAGAATCCGGCTCTCTTTCCTGCGATTGTTGTCTCGTCGCTTCTAAGTTCAACAAGTACCCAGTCGACTACACCCGATGGAATACTTACCACGCTTTCTGTTCCGGTGTAATTCCAGGGGGAAGTGTTGTAAGGCTGTGAAAGAGGAATATATCCAGAACTAAGGAGTGTAGTTAACATACTACCCGAAGAGTAACACCCTTGCAGAAATACTTTTACATTAGCGCCAAGGTAAACATCAAGATTAGTTTCTGCCGCATCACTTTTGTTGCTGTGAATATCTTCAGCTTTGATGAAGTAGTAAACCATCTCTTCGAGAGGCGAGGTATCGGTGTAGGTTAAATCTGTTGTTGTGGCAATTGGTATGGCATCTTCGGGAAGGGGAGTGGATGAGTTACGGTAAATGAGATATTGTTTTAAGTCGCTTTCGGTATTTTCATCCCAGGTTAATATTACATCGCTGCCGCTTCGGCTTGCAACAGCTCCCTTCGGTGATTCTGGTGCGAGGTTATCTACACTATGTCCGGAAACAATGTTGGAAGTCCAAATTTCATCAGGATCGGTACCCTGAGCGCGAATCCTGAAATATATTGTTCCACTCGAATTTGTTGTCGAATCACTCCAGGTTGAAGCTGTATAGATATAAGAATTTTCATAAGTGGGCTCGATTGTAGTTATAGTTTCCCAAACATAACTTCCTTTACCTGGCGGATCACTTCTTTGCACAATGTAATGATCAAGTCTATTAATATTTGGAATATCATATCCACTTCGTGTCCACCTTACCTTTACATATCCGCCCTGATCATTTGGGACATCTCTAACGCTGGCAAGTCTTGGAACAGTTGGAGGAGCTGAAGACAAATATAAATATGATCTCCCTGCATCTGTTCCTCCTGCATCATTCATAGGGGCGCCGATAATTATTTCTGAGAAACTATCATTATTTATATCACCAGCACAATTAATAGATTGACCAAAGCTATCGCCTGCCGTAATCCCAGTCATTACGATATCCGGGATATTATTCATTGAGTTGCCGCCAAAATATACATAAGCTCGTCCGCCATCGATCCCCACAGCATTGTTGCCACGAGCTCCAATAAGAACATCGGAGTAATTATCATTATTTACGTCTCCGGCACATGAAACAATGCAAGCAAATTCATCGCCGGCACTTTCACCGGTAAGTTCGATATCCGGAACTGTGTCCATTGACCAATTTCCGAAATATATGTACGCCTTGCCCGCATTGGTTCCACTATCGTCATTATATAATGCACCAATAATGATATCTCCGTAGTTATCATTATTTACATCCCCAGCGCTCGCGACAGAAAATCCAAAATTATCGGAGTCTGCTTCACCGCTTAGAGTTATGTCTGCGCTATTATTCATTGAGTTTCCACCATAGTAAACATATACTTTTCCTCTTTGGGTACCGCCTGCAGCGTTCCATGCAGCTCCAACAACCACGTCGTCAAAACCATCACCATTCACATCTCCGGCACTCGCGACAGAATATCCGAAAAAGTCGGAATCTGCTTCGCCGCTTAATGTAACATCTGCACCATTATTCATTGAGCTTCCACCATAATAGATATAAGCCCTTCCTCTGTCAATTCCTCCTGCATCGTTGTTTGAAGATCCAATCATTACATCACTATAACCATCGCTGTTTACATCACCGGCTGACGAAACAGAAATTCCAAAATAATCTTCACTCGCTTCACCGGTGAATATAATATCAGCGCCGTCATTCATCGTTGCGCCTCCAAGAAAGATATATGCTCTTCCAACATTAGAACTTCCGTTATCATAACCATATGCTCCTACGAGAACGTCATCGTATCCATCAGCGTTTACATCTCCTGCAGATGATACCGAGCTTCCAAAGACATCAATACTTGTTTCCCCTGTTAATATAATATCAGCCTCATTGTTCGAAGCTGTGCCTCCCAAAAATATGTATGCCCTTCCGACGTCCGACCCAAAGGCATCATTTTCCCTCGCCCCAATAATAATATCATCATAGCCATCTCCATTAACGTCGCCGGCAGAAGCAACCGAATATCCGAAATAATCTAATGCAGCTTCGCCAGTAAAAAATTCATCCGGCATATCTGTTCCGGATAAAGAATTCGTATAAAGGTAAACTCTACCCGCTCCGGAACCATTGGTGTCGTTTTTACTCGCGGCAATAATAATATCTGTATATCCATCGCCGTTCATATCACCGGCAGTTGAAACAGATATTCCTAACCAGTCCCCGGCAGCTGCACCAGTAAAAATATTATCCGGTATTGCATCGACAGTACTCCCACCCCAAAAAAGATATGCTCTTCCGGCATCTGTTCCATTTTCGTCATTGGAATTTGCTCCAACCAATATATCGGCGTATCCATCACCATTGAAATCGCCGCAACCGCAAACGGAAGTACCAAAATTGTCGGTTAATGCTTGTGCATTAAAAATAACGTCGGCTGTATTATCGATTGATGGCCCGCCATTAAAAAGATAAGCTTTCGAAGCGCTATTACCATGTGCCCCGACTAAAAAATCATCGTAACCATCACCGTTAGCATCGTCAACATCGGAAACAGACATACCAAAATAATTATCAGCGCCTTCACCGGTCATTGTTAAGTCCACAGTTTCATCCATGGTAGATCCGCCATAATAAATATATGATCTTCCTGTGGATGTATTATAACAATAGGCGCCAACAATTACATCATCATATCCATCGCCATTCACATCTCCGGCACCGGATACACTAATGCCAAATGCATCACCTGTGTTTTCTCCGTTTAATGTCTTATCAACAGTGTCATTCATCGATGAACCACCATAATAAATATATGATCTTCCCGTGGATGAATTATAGCCATAGGCGCCAACAATTACATCATCATATCCATCGCCATTCACATCACCCGCGCAAGAAACTGAATTGCCAAAGTATTGTGAAGCTCCTTCTCCCGCAATACTAACATCTTCAGTATTATCCATTGAGGATCCGCCAAAATAAATGTCAACCCTGCCCTGAAATGAATTATATTTCCATGAACCTACGATAACATCATCATAACCATCTGCGTTAACATCGCCGGCACCCGAAACGGATTTTCCAAGCTCATAATTTGTAGATCCATTAATAATTACATCCGGTATTGTATTAATTAACTTGCCTCCGTAGAAAATAAAAACACTGCCTGCTTGGGAACCTCCGGCATCTGCGTAGTAGGCTCCAATGATTATATCATCATACCCATCACCGTTAACATCTCCGGCATTTGATATGGAATTACCGAAATAATCGCCTGCAGTTTGGCCTGTAAAATACCTTTCGGCTATCGCCTCAGGAGTAAAATTTCCGCCGCTATTACCGCCTGACCGGTTCGATTGCTGGGGAAAATAGTTGATAGGTGTAAGAAATATTAAAAGAAGAAGCATGCTTGATATTATAATTCTCATATATCCTCCATTCGAATATTTATTATAAATCTTTCAATTTCGGACATTAGAAACGGCATAAAAACTCTTATAACTATAATCAGTTTCATACGGATGAGATAATTAACAGTTTTTAAAATCTATATCTGTTTATAATATTATTGTTTCTTAATAAGATTATAGGAACAATAGAGACATTCTTAAACTGAAAGCTACCACGCCTTGTGGGAAGGGTTTGAGTGCAAGAGTTGAAAATCCGTTAGAGGAACAACTCTTCGACGCAAGTCGGGATGAAAAACAAAATTACAATTGCAACATAATTTTGCTTTGTAAATAAATCAAGAAGAATTTACGTATCTATTTGATATCTATCACAACCTTTGTTATTAATGAACCGGTATTTCAAATAGGATAATTATTTGAGCACAATCATCTTTTTAACAGAATTAAAATTATCTCCTACCCTTAGCAAATAAAAGTAAACGCCGCTTGATAAATTGGATGCATTAAATTCAACTTCGTAAAATCCCGGTTCTTTTTGTTCGTTCACAAGCGTCGCTACTTCATTACCAAGTATGTCGTATACTTTTAAAGAGACGTTTTCAATACGCGGTACTTGATACTTGATACTGGTTGTTGGATTAAACGGATTGGGGTAATTCTGATACAATTGAAAATCCATTTCATCATTAGAGTAATGCTCTTGAAGTGAAGTTAAATTGTTGATAACAAAACCGACGCTGTCATATTCAAAAGCGCCATTTGCTTCCCACGGTTTGAAGATGCCGTAATACTTCCCTGCCGGGTATGGATAACTTCCCAAATTCGTTTTCCATTCATGTATCAAACTATCGTGTGGCGCTAAATCGACAAGAACTATCCATTCATAGGCGAAAACAAATCCATCGTATACAATACCCCCATCCGAAGTCATAAGCCAATCACCGTTCACACAATTTATTGTACTGAGATGAATTGTATCGGAAGAAACATTTTTAACTACCGAGCGCCAATAGATGGTCGACGTATCTGCATATTGATTGGAATCCGTTGCAATAGAGTAATTGACATCAGCCGGATTTATTTGTCCAATGGAAGATTGTGAGAATAGAATATATTGAAGTAGCAATCCGAAAAAGAAGAATTTTAATCGCGCCATATCCTACCTCATTTTTTACAACAATAAAATAGAAACCGAGAAAGTAATTTTCAATATTAATTTTGAAAAACGTTCTCGCACAGCATCTTTGTGAATCACGAAATCCATGTTTTCAATTTCCCTTATCTTCCGAACGTAAAGACGGGCACCCGTCAAAGCCGGGCAGGTCGCCCCGTCTCTACAATCATCGACGAAAAAAATATTTTTTACTTAAACTTTGCCAACAATTCCGGCACCGCATCCTTGTGAATCATGAAATCCATCATCTTTAATTTAACGTAATCCTCGTGAAAGAAAAAATATCCTTTATTCGGACCACAGAAAGAACCGGAACCTGAATCTTTTATTAAATACCAGTCCTTGCCTTTATCTTCTTTATAACCAACAATATGAATTCCGTGGTCATCAGTTGTTGAACCAGAACTGAATCGCATCTGCCGTGAATTCTCATCGATGTACTCGGCAGGTACATCAAAAGTAGGGATTACAAATACCTCGAGATCATTGTCTCTTCCCGGTTCGGAGACGTCGCCGCCGATACAGATGCTGTAACCGTTACGTACAGCTTTTTTTATCGCTGCTATATAATCCTCAAGTGGAATATTATAATAACTGCTGTCATGCCACCAATTATCCGGCACTTCATATTCAACTTGTTTCCAGTACGGTTTCTGCAAATAAGAAAGCACATCAACATAATCATCGGGATTTAATTGCAGATAATCTTTCAAAAATGATTTTGGTGTGTATGTCTTCCCTTCATATTCAAACTCCTCTGGCGGAGTACCCAAATAATGATTCATAATAGTTTTTATTGTTGTTACGATAGCATCCTCATTCCATGCATTTTTCTCTTTTATGGATTGAAGAAAACCATTCATCTCGGTGATTAATTTTGAATGATCATAAAATTCCTGACCGGACAGCTTTCCTGAATAAACGCTCAATGGAACAGCGCCGTAGATTTTGAACATTCGTTTGACTGCATTAGCTTCAGAGCCTTCGGAAAAGGCAGATATACCCCGTGTACGGATAAATTCTTTTGTCTTTTCTACGTACTCCCAATAAACAGTAAACATTTCCGAAATCTTTACTACTTTCTTAGAAAGCTGGTTAACTTCAGATTCGAAGAATGAAGTTGTACTGAAACTCCAGCAAGTGTTTGTATTCCCTTGTGAAACCGGCGCGCCGTGCCAATATTTTGTAAATTCGTCCGGTGATTTCGGTAACTGCATTCCCGCAAAATCCATTTGGAAAGATAGAACCGGCGGCTTCTTTCCTTTTGCATATTCCCCGGTACTTTGAACTATCTCCTCCCAAAAAGGATTTTTCTTTTCAATGAATTTTCCTTTATTGGTTACCTGCTGCGCTTTTAATGAGAACACAAATAAAAAAATTAAAAATGAAGTCATGATTGAAAAGTATTTTTTCATGATTCAACCTCAAAATTATTTTATAATCAAAAATTATTCTTGTGTTAGTAAATATATGCAAATTGATTTTGGGTTAATACCAAATCTTTGCTATCTATCGGGAAGTAAATAAAAATTGATTTGTATTTGAGCACAACAATTACAAACTTTGCATCCAATTTTTGAGAATTATTGATGAATAAATTAGCGCCCGTATTTATAATTATAGCAGCAGCTCTTTGGGGTATCGATGGAATTGTACTTCGACCATCTTTATTTAACCTCTCCGTACCATTAGTAGTATTCATTGAATCAACTTTTGCAACAATATTGCTTTCACCGATTTTTTCCTCCCGCTTCAAAAAAATATCACAGTTATCCGGGTTGGATTGGCTGGCGTTTTTGGGAGTAGCCATATTCGGCGGTGCAGTAGGCACTATGGCAATTGTTAAGGCATTATTTTACGTAAACTTTGTGAATCTTTCGATAGTAATTCTTATCCAAAAACTGCAGCCTGTATTCGCCATTTTATTAGCTGCAATTTTATTAAAGGAAAAATTAACTCTCGGTTTCTTTCTTTGGGCAGGTATTGCAATTATCGGGGCGTATCTAATGACTTTCGGAATCAGTCTTCCTGTTTTCTCTACGGGAGATAAAACCTTAGTCGCCGCGTTGTTTTCTTTACTCGCCGCTTTCAGTTTCGGGTCATCAACGGTTTTTAGCAAACGTGCTTTAAAAAATGTTGGCTTCGAAGTCGGTACCTTTTTAAGATTTTTCATCACTTCGTTTTTAATGTTAATACTTGTCCTAAGTTTGAATTTAATTGGTGAAGTAACGAATATTTCAAGCGGGCAATTTACAGTATTCATTATCATCGCATTAACAACCGGCGGACCGGCAATCTTTCTATACTATTACGGATTGAAGAATATATCCGCATCGGTAGCTACAATCTGTGAACTTGCATTCCCATTATCCGCACTTATTTTAGAATATTTTGTTCACGGGAGAGTTTTGGATTGGCTGCAATGGGTTGGAGTCGCAATTCTAATATTCGGCATTTATATGGTAACACATATAAAGATGAAGAACGGACAGTAGGAATTTGGATTGATGATTTTCGATTGTCGATTGATGATTTTAAAATGCAAATTCAGACTTTTACAAAACATTTCTTTCCAAAAATAAACCGCGGCCCGAAAGACATCCGAACCGCGGTTCCAAATAATGTGTAACCCCTAAATCTGCTTCGCTGTCTCTTTGAATTTAATATTCATCTTTTCTAATTCAGCCATAACCGGTTCGTATAGTTCGGGCATGTTGGGAATATGAACGCCGGAAAGTTTAATTTTTTCATCGACGAGTAATTTTGCAGCAATTGCAGCGGGCAGACTAACTGTTCGCGCCATTGCCGAATCGCCGTTTGGAATCCCAAAATCGATAAGAAGAGAGACGATATGTTCTTTATCTCCACCTGTATATTCGGCAATAAAATCATGCTGGAGGACAATCATATCGCGTTCGCCCTGTTTATACGGCATTTTTTCGAGCATAACATTCGCGAGAAAATCGAGATAAGAAGGCGGATCGGCTTTTACTTTCTTATCCGAGAAGAGACCAAGCCAATCCAGCCTTTTAATAACATCAGATTCTACTTCAACCCCAAGATGAGAAGCAGTTTTTTCCTTTGTATTTTCTGATGTGGTTTTAATCAGAGATGCGACTATCTCTGCTAATGTTGTGTCTGCCAATTCCGGTCTTTCGGTATCATCCAAAAATCCCAGCGAAGCAATTTTGTAAAGAGTGTTGCACCATCCCGGGTTACGGAATGTGCCTCTGAAAATTGTATGAGCGTTATTCAATCCATACAAATCTTTGTAAAGCATCGAATCACGATTTGGATAAACTTCAAGTTCTCCGAGAGATTCAACTTCCTTCTTCCAATTATTCAAGAAAAGATTTTTACCTTCGATAACAACTTCTTTTCCATCTTTCAGATATTGAGCATTGTTGCGTCCCGCCATTACAACACCGCGTGGACTCCAAGAAAATTTATATCCGAATGGATTGTCGTTAGCTTCGGGCGCCGGTAATCCGCCGCAGACTGATTCGAACGATAAAATCTTTCCGCCTTTGCGTTCAACATCATGAATAATTTTCATTGCGGACATGTGGTCGATACCGGGATCAAGCCCAATTTCATTTAGGAAAAGCAATCCCTTTTCTTTCGCTTCGGCATCGAGTTCTTTCATTGCCGGACTAACATACGAGGTTGTTATCAAATGCTTTTTATATTTCAAACAAAGTTTACCAACTTTAACGTGATGTGTGTATGGCAGTAAACTGATCGCAACATCACAATCTTTTACTACTTGCTCAAGTTTATCTTCATCCTTTACATTAAGTTCCATCGCTTTGCCGTTTGGATGTCCTTCAATCAAAGCTTCGGCTTTACTAACGGTTCTGCTTGCAACCAATACTTCGATATTTCCCTGGTCAAGTAAATATCTTACGATGGGCCGTGTTACCAATCCGGCGCCAAGAATTAGAACTTGCTTCATGTTAGTTTCTCCAACATTAGATTTTGCTAATAGTTATTTACGCTAAATATTTTTCGAGATATTTATAATCGGGAGTTAATTCTCCCCTGTACACGATTACAGCCCGTTTAATTTCTTCGGGTAAATTCACTTCGTCAAATGATTTTTCGAAATCTGCGTCAAGAATTCCCGGGATAAACGGCATCAAAGATTTGCTGAATCCGATTGATGCATCGCGTGGCAATTCCGCGGGGAGGTTATCAATTGCAATATTCGCAATCCCCTCTCCTTCAAAACCGTCGGCATGCGAGCCGTCAACCGGGTTATAAATAAATGATGGATTATCCGCTTCTGTGCTCTTCTCGGTAAATTCAATTGAACCGTTTATATCGCAGCTGATATCGCCGACAATAATTAATTTTATTTCGTGATGATGTTCCTTCAAATATTCTTTCGTGATAAGACGCGGATATTTTTCATTCCAGTAAATTGCATTCACTAATACCGAAAGAGCCGGTAAATAATTCGTGAATTTTGATTTGTACTTTTCCGGGTAATTAAAATAATCGCCGATTTCAAAATGTTGTGATCCATCAATAGGCTCAACAAGATGTTTCTCTTCAAAAACAACTTTATAGATTTTCTTTCCTTCGTCACTTTTTAATTTATACAGATCGTCCGGCTGAACAACTTCGTGTGGAAGAATATCAAAAATTTCCCATGCGCCTTTCGACACATTTCCATAACCGGCAAAACCGATTATCAACGGAGTTAAATCCGCGGGCAAACCGAATTCTTTTATTTCCTGTGCAAGTTTCTCAACCGCAGATTTTGCTTCATCGAGATCACTGTACATATATGCTGGATTGATGTGCATAAATGGTGTTTCAATTCCCTTTACCAATAATCTTTTTCCGAGACCGGAAAGTGTGTCTATCATTCCTGCTAATCCGGCATATCGTCCATAGAAAACAAGTCTTCTTTTTTTATCATCAACAATACATTCGTAATCAATTAATGTACATTTTTGTTCGAGAAGTTTCCGCAGCATTGGCATATTATATCTTTGTCCTTTAATAACATGCGAGAAAAATATGTACGCTCTTTCCGGATGAATCGATTCGATCGGGATTTCCTTTACCGCCATTACGAGCGGAGCTTCGAAATATTTTTCACTGAAGGAAGCGCCGGCATCCGTGAATTCCTTTTCCGTAAATGCTCTTCTTTCGAACGGTTCGAGAATTACTTCAATTCCGAATTTATTTTTTAATTCCTTTACATCTTCTGGCACAAGGGGAACACGTCTTTCCCATTTATTTTTGTCTTCTTTTCTTATACCGATATATTTTTGCATCAAGAGTCTCCGTTTCAGATTTTAAATATCGAACTTAATCCCTTGAGCTAAAGGTAATTGTGTTCCGAAGTTAATTGTATTTGTTTGTCTGCGCATGTATGCTTTCCATGCATCGGAGCCGGATTCACGTCCGCCGCCGGTTTCTTTCTCACCGCCGAAAGCGCCGCCGATTTCCGCGCCCGATGTACCGATATTTACATTCGCGATACCGCAGTCTGATCCCCAATGTGAGAGGAACTGTTCAGCTTCACGTAAATTATTTGTGAATATTGCCGAGGATAATCCTTGCACAACATCGTTATGAATTTGGATTGCATTGCTAACATCGCCGGTATATTTGATGAGATAAAGAATCGGGGCGAATGTTTCTTCCTGTACAATTTTAAAATGATTTTCTACTTCGACGATTGTCGGCATTACATAACAACCGGATTCGTATCCTTTGCCCGATAAAACTTTTCCGCCGAAAATTATTTTTCCGCCTTCTTCTTTTGCACGAATGAGGGCTTGTTTAAAATCTTCGACAGACATTTTATCGATTACCGGTCCAACATGATTTTTTTGATCCATCGGCGAACCGATCTTTAATGATTTGTATGCCTTCAATAAAATTTCTTTTACTTTATCATAAATGTTTTCATGAATAATCAATCTTCTGGTTGTTGTGCATCTTTGTCCCGCAGTTCCCACTGACCCGAACACAATTGCCGGCACCGCCATTTTCAAATCAGCATCGGGAGTTAAAATGATAGCGTTATTGCCGCCCAATTCGAGAATACTTCTTCCAAAACGACCTGCGATTTTTGACGCAGCTGCCTTACCGACAGCAGTTGAACCGGTCAATGATACCAATGGAATTCTTTTGTCGTTAATTAATCTTTCGCCCACGGTTGAACCTTTACCAATAACCAAACTGAATAATCCTTCCGGTAATTTGAATTTCTTGATAACATCAGCGAGAATATTTTGAACGGCAATAGCAGTTAACGGAGTTTTCGATGATGGTTTCCACAGATTCGAATCACCGCAAACTGCTGCAAGCATCGCATTCCATGACCATACAGCAACCGGGAAATTAAACGCGCTGATAATTCCCACAACACCGAGAGGATGATACTGGTCGTACATCCTATGATTCGGTCTTTCGGAGTGAATTGTGGAACCATAAAGCTGGCGCGACAGACCAACTGCGTAATCGCAAATGTCAATCATTTCCTGTACTTCGCCCCAACCTTCCTGGATTGACTTACCCATTTCGAGAGTAACAAGTTTTCCAAGCGGATCTTTGAATTCGCGCAGTCTATCACCAATGGCACGAACAACTTCGCCTCTTTTAGGAGCGGGTACTTTGCGCCATTCTAAAAATGCTTCATGCGCTTTCGTTACTACTTTTTCGTAATCATGTTCGTTTGCCTGGTAAACTGAGGCAATATATTTTCCATTAATTGGCGAGTAAATTTTTAGTTCGCTTCCTTTCGTGGAGCCGTACCATTTCAACCCGGTTGAGGCTCCCAGGTTGCTCTTTTTAATTCCAAGTTTTTTTAAGAAATCCATATAATCCCCTATATGATTTTGTTGCTGCTATTTATTGAAATTAGATTTAATTCCGAGCTGATTCATAATTTTAATGAGAGTAATTTTCCTCATTTTGTCTTCGATATCAACCTGAACTTCTGCGAATAGATCGAGGAAGTAATTATTAAATCTCGCAGTTCTGTCTGTTGTATTTTCATCTGCACGGGTAACGTGAAGATGGAATGCTTTCCGGTCTTCAATTGCACAGTAAATTTCCTGCATGTGTAAAACCGATGGATTTTTCCTCATCAAAAATCCTCCCATTGTTCCCTTTCCGCTTTCAACAATTTGCTGCTTTGCAAGCATCGATAATAACAGTCTTATCTTTGATGCATTCGCACCAATATGTTTCGAAATCTGATAGCTGCTTTTTGGTTCGGGATATGATTCTGCGAGGTAACTGAGAGCTTTAACTGCGGTTGATAATTTGGTTGATGCTGACATATTTTTTTTAATTGTTGCGGTAAGTGTAACATATTCTAAAATTAAAATCAAGAGTCACATATTTTGATCTTTCCCGTTTTAATTACGAGTAAGAAACCGTGTATTAGATTAGATTAATGAAACTTAAGAGTTGCAATCGAAGAGCTGATAAATCGCTCATTTTTTTGAAAATCATTTGCAGGAATTGTATAATCGAATTGGATAATTTCACTCCGGTTGTTGAGCAGAATAAACTTTTTTGAAATAAGATTTTCCTTTTCAATTGTCAGGTAACGAATCTCCCTGTTTGCGATTGAATTTTTCCCTTCTGTCACTTTACTATTACGCAAATTCAATTTCTGCAGCTGTATGTAAACCCCGATAAAATCTTTAAATTTATTCACATCCCCGGTAAACATGATTTTTGTTACTGTCATGTTGCTTTTATTTTTACTATCCATAAATGCATAAACCGGTTTCGAAATAAACTCCTCACTGCCCTGCGCGCGGAATTTGAGTTTACGTTCAGCCGAACGAAAATTTGGAATCGGCTCCCAATTCTTTGGAGGATTAAACGAAAGCCCGAGATCATCGGAATCAAACTGAATGGAAATCTTCGAGCTATCTACTTTCGAATAATCGGCATTAGTGTCACCTTCTTCGTTGCCTGATTTACATCCATAAACCGCAAAAATAATCACGAAGTACCAAATGTATTTTTTCATGCCTGAAAAAGTTTTTTAATTTATTCGTATCAAATGATTTATTTTTCTCCTGCAAAATTTATCCTATAATTTATTTAATGCAAATTACATTTTATGAATAATACATCAACCGGAAAACTGTTCGTTGTTGCAACACCAATTGGAAATTTGAAAGATATAACTTTCCGTGCGGTTGAGACACTGAATGAAGTTGATTTTATAATCTGCGAAGACACACGCGTTACATCGGTTTTGTTAAAGCATAATGGCATTTCAAAAGAATTGGTTTCTTTCAACGCTCAGAGCGAATCAAGAAAAATTGAATATGTAATTCAAAAACTTTCGAGCGGGCAAAACGGCGCTCTCGTTTCCGATGCGGGTACACCATGCATCTCCGATCCGGGTATTCGATTGGTTCACAAATGTGTTTCTAACGATATTGAAGTTGTTGGAATCCCCGGCGCGAATGCTGCGATCATGGCTCTATCCATCAGCGGATTACCGACCGACTCCTTTGTCTTCGAAGGATTTCTTCCGCAAAAAAAAGGAAGACAAAAAAAGCTAATCGAATTGGCTGCAGAGGAAAGAACAATTGTTTTGTATGAATCTACTTACCGGATAGAAAAATTATTGAATGAGCTTGCTGAATACATGCCGGAAAGATTTGTCGTTGTTCAACGGGAGCTAACGAAAATGTTTGAAGAATCATGGCGCGGTTTTCCGCAAAATATTCTTGTTGAATTGCCGAAAAAAACAATAAAAGGAGAGTTTGTTGTTATCATCTCCCCCTTAGCATGGAAAATTAAGTAAGTCATGAAAATTTACCGCTTGATCATAGCTAAAAAAAGTTGACACTTATTGCACAAATTTTCACGAACATTCATTCGAGTCGTTTTCGTGTGAATTCGTGAAATTCGTGGCTAACACTTATTCGCTTTCATAATTTATTAAAGCGTGTACATCGTACTTTTTCAGCTTTTCCCTACCGTGCAAGAATGCGAGCTCGATGAGGAAAGAAATTTGTACAATCTCACCGCCTAATTTTTCTACTAGCCTGCAAGCTGCCTCCATTGTCCCGCCTGTGGCAAGTAAGTCATCGTGGAGTAACACTCTATCGCCTCTTTGAATTGCATCGAGATGTATTTCAATTTTATCGGTTCCGTACTCGAGCTCGTAGGATTCACTTATAATCTCGGCAGGTAGTTTACCGGGTTTTCGAACAGGTACAAATCCGGCTTCTAATTTTTGAGCCAGCGCCCCGCCTAAGATAAAACCTCGTGATTCGATTCCAACTACTTTAGTTATTCCTTTATTTTTAGCGAGACTGTATAATTGTTCCAACGCCTCGCTAAATCCGGCAGCATCCTTTAGCAATGTTGTGATATCTTTGAATACAATTCCCGCTTTTGGAAATCCTGGGACACTGCGAATTAAATCTTTAATTTCCATTATTGTAACTCCAATTTTTTTTATCATTATTTTTAATTGTATTTATTAGCGTTGCAAATGCGACTATCCAACGTGTTATTGTAGAAAAACCGTATAAATTGTTTTAGCTGTTCAAAAATTGCTTTTTGTTTGCTTCGTGACTTTGTGCCCTTGTGGCAATGTTTTGAAGATTAAGAAAACATATTTTTAAATGCCACAAAGTCTCTAAGTCACTAAGAAGTACCAATTAACAATTACCTTTGGAACAACCAACTCAGCAATGCTATATTCAAAATATTTTCTGTAAAAGAACAAGCTGCAAATATGTCAGTCCAAATCCGAAAATACTCCCGCATATAACTTGAGCTGGTGTGTGCACTTTTAATTTAAGTCTCGCCCAACCGACAAGAACCATTAGCGCTAATCCAATTAATCCAATCCAACCAAATACAAAACATAAAACACCAACCGGACCGCTAACACCGATAGCATGCGCGCTAATCTTCCAGTATCTATTAATGACTATCAGTATCGCAACATTAGAAATATAACAAAACCACAATGAAGTTGTTACCGGATTAAGTTTAAAAATGAAAGAAAGAATCAATCCGGATATTGAGAATCCTATTCCCAAAATATACGGTGTAGTACGCTCTTCTTTTATTGTTGCATCCTCGTTGATAATCATTCCTTTTTTCCTTAAAAAAATGAAAGCGACAATCGGAAGAACAAATGAAAAAATTAGCGCAGTTAAAATTCCTTCCAATTGTTTTCGAGGATCAATTTCCAAATAGAAGGATAAAAAAATTAAAATGAACAAAGCATTATTCGGAGGAAGAAATAGGGTGGATATAATTCTTGCTAATTTATTTTCAGTCGGCGCTTTCAAATGGATTGTCAGAATTGTTGATGGTTTCGGAATAGTTTTTTAAGTAGATCAAATAATTCATTAATATTTCTTCAATCGGTTCGTACGTTTCATACTTCATTAATTCTTGTCTAATCTTTGACGAGTTGTACAGTCCTTTCAAATAACCGGTGTAATATTTCCGGAACGGAACAACAGCGGAACGCAGCAGTTCTCTGTAATCAATTTCGTATTTCAAATGACGAAGACAAGTTTTAATTCGTTCCTCAGCATCGATAGCTTTAGAAATTTTACCGGTGGATAGTAATTCTTTTGCTTCGCGGAAAATCCATGGGTGGTCGATAGCGCCGCGTGCAATCATTATTCCGTCAGCTCCGGTTTCATTATATGCGCGAACAACATCGTGGGCAGTAAAGATACCGCCATTCAATACAACGGGAATCGAGACAACAGATTTTATTTCAGGAATCCAATGCCATTCGGGTTCGCCGGAATGACCCTGTACACGCGTGCGGCAATGAATTGTTAATGATTTCGCGCCAACGTCTTCAAGCCGTTTTGCAACATCTTTAATTACGATACTTTCAGAATCCCAGCCGATTCGTGTTTTTATCGTGACGGGTAAATTCACCGATTTTACAACCGTTTCCACCATCTTCTGCATATATTCGGGGTCCTTCAATAATCCTGCGCCTGCTCCCCTATTAGCAACCTTCTTTACCCAGCAACCGGCGTTGATGTCGATTATTTCAGGATTCTCTTCCTCCGCAATTTTTGCAGCGCGTTCCATCCTTTCAATTTCACCACCGTAGATTTGAATTCCAATCGGTCGCTCTTCATCTTCAATTTGCAATTTTTTCCATGTCTTCACATTCTTTCGAGTCAGCCCATCGGAATTCACAAACTCGGTGTAAACAATATCGGCGCCCATTTCCTTGCAGAGTTTGCGAAAAGGTATAGCCGTCACATCTTCCATTGGCGCGAGAAGAAGAGGTTTGTCTAATTTTATATTTCCAATTTCAAACATTTGATTCGTGTTCTGCTTTCAACCGTTTCGAATTTAACAAGAAAACGGAAGCGATTAAAGCTAAAAATGTGAATGCCGCGCCGGTTAAGAATGGGAACTGGTAGCCAAGAAAATCATACGAGAATCCGCCCCAAAGCGGGCCAAGCACTCTTGCGAATGATGAAAATGATTGATTCAATCCGAGAATGGCGCCCTGCTGTTTATCGGGCGCGTATTTCGAAACCATGCTTAATACTACTGGTTGAAGAGTACCTGTACCAATTGAGAGTATTATAATTATGATAGCAAGCCCGAGAAAATTTCCTCCGAATGGAATAAAAGCTAATCCGATCATCATTAAAACTAATCCGAAAAGAACCAATGATCTATCCTGAAATTTTATAGTGAGAATGCGTATAAAACCGCCTTGCATTGCGGCTCCGACTATTCCCATAATTCCATAGAAGTAACTGTTTTGCTGATCGCTAAAATGGTAAACCTTATATCCGAGTATTGCAAATGTCCCATAAATGTTTGCAATCGAAAATATTATGGTGAAGAACAAAATCATCAGCAAGCCAACCGAAGGGTGTTTTAGTGTAGTTTTAATAAATTTGAAATCAAACAGCGTCAGTTTAATTTTTGATATTTGCTTTTCTTTTATAGATTCCGGCAGCGAAGTAAAAGCAAAAATCAATGCAAGAGTCGAAAAACCTGCCGAGCCGAGTCCCGCAACCATATAGCTGTAATGTGATAGCAAGCCGCCGACAAGAGGGCCAAACAAAAAACCTAATCCAAAAGCTGCGCCTATTAAACCCATTCCTTTTGACCTTTCTTCCTTCGGAGTAATATCCGCGATGTAGGCTTGCGCAACCCCGATGTTACTGCCGCCGAATCCTGCTAATATTCGAGAAAGCAGTACCATCCAATACGAATGCGAAAAACTGAACAGTACATATGATAAAGCTGTGATTGAAAGCGAGATTATAATTACCGGCCGCCTCCCGATTCTATCAGAAATTCTTCCCATTATCGGATTAAAAAGAAACTGCACAAACGAAAATGAAGCGATAAGTAAACCAATACCGAAATCTGAAACGCCAAGTTCTTTGCTTGCAAAAGTCGGAAGGATTGGAATTAAAATGCCAAATCCCATCAAGTCGATAAACACTGTGAAGAATATTACTGTTAGTGAAGCTTTATTATTCTTATTCATTAAAAAGAGTATTCCTTACGAAACTAAAATAGTAAACGATGCAAGTCGCTCAAATGGTTCACAAACCGGGGGCTAAAAATACGGAAGAAAAAGATATTGTTCTTGAATAATTTTTCATTGAGGAAATGACATATCTTTGCCTATCATCTATTGACTGATATGTCGTTCATTGAATTACCTTTATTAGTTCCGATGAATTCTTTTGCAAGTTTACGCCAACTCATTCCGTTCCGCATTGTTCAGGCTGGCTTTTCATTCCTACCGATGATTGTTAATAAAAACAACGGAACAGTATCGTTAAAGAAAAGAAAAATCACTTTCGCACCGACGCTTTTGCGAAGCGCCTGCATGCCCTTTGTTTTTACCGGGGGAAATACTTTTTATTTGCTGCCCGGTTCCTTTTGCCGGGACTCTTTACTTATCTGCCCGGCATTACTTTGACGGGTTCCGTTTGACGGATTAAAGAGGTTATGTTACCTCTATTACTTATTCAATTTTTATATCATCAAACCAAACTTTGCCACCATTGTTTTTGGGAGAAGCTATTCCAGCTCTAATGCGGACTTCTTTAGTACCATCTGGCACAGTAAAATCAGTTTTGACTAATGTCCAATCAGTTGTGCCTTTGACTGAATGTGAATTTTGATTTGTCGAAAAGCCTATCATCTTTTGATTTTCATCCCAACATTGAACTACAATCCATGCAGTTTCATTAAGATTCATTGTTTTGATCCAACCACTTATAGAATATTGCTTATCAATTATAAAATCTGCAAATGTGCGTGTCCAATTATATGCTATAAGATCTTGCGGATGCGTTGAGTCAATCGCAATTGAAACTGAATATGAACCGCTATGATGCTCTGTAGAATCCCAGGTAAAATGTACAAATTCTTTTGTTTTTGGAACTCTTGTTGCGAACCAACCATTCGGGTCTCCATACTGTTCCGGATTGATTTCAAAATCACCATTGAAATTATTTTGGACACTATTAGTATGGCAGCCAAACATTATTAGTATACCGATGAAAGGAAATAGTATAAAAAAATATCGAGTGAAAAAACTTCTCTTATCTAACATATTTACCTCATTTCTCTGTTAACATAACGATATTCATTGTGCCTAAGCCGAAGCCCAACACAACAATGCTACATTTATAAATAAACTTTTTGATTAGAACTAACTTTCATTTACAAACTTCGCCAAACAGCAAAGCCGAAACGGAAGAATAAATTTTTAAATGCACAAAAGCCCAATGCAAAAACGCTTTCGGTTTGAGTCCACAGTTTCGGCATTGCCAAAATGATCATTAATGAATTAAGCTCAAAATCTTCATAATTATCTTTGGCGGTGGTTTCATACCGAGCTGTTCCATTAGCGCTAATCTATCGGGAACACCCCAATGTTCAATTAGTTTCCCATCTTTGAAACTCATAATATCTATGACAGTAATCTCGAATTTTTTATTCGTGGGCGGGATTGGACCAAACTGTTTTTTATGAGTACCTCTTCCCGTCATACGCCCCCATACCTTTTCGCCATCAGATATTATATCTTCTACAGTCAAAGAAAAGTCAGGGAATGAATCATGCAAGTTATTAATCGCTTTTTTAACCCCTTCAACATTCGGAGGAATGAATCCATATTGATGTTCAATAAAATCAGGAGAGGAATATTTGTCAAAAACAGTTGTATCACCTTTACTAAATCCATCTTCTATAAGTATTTTAAAAATTTGTTCATTTGTTTCCATAGATCTTATCCTTTAATATTTACAAAATTTATAAACCTACTAACATATAACTTATTTTAATACATACAGATTAAAACAATATATTTATGCACTATTGTTTCAATTATACTAAGCATATAACGCAGTTGTCGCTAACCGGCAGCCCGGAACTGCAATGCCTAAAAGCAACAATAACTTTTAGTTATTAAAAATGTTTCTTAGAACAAGCTACCTTTAATAGCAACTATACTTTTCAAACCAACTTTGTAATTACACAACTGCCGCATTGAAAACGCTTTCCGTGTAGCAGTTGCCGGTTATAAACCTTCATTTTTACAAAGTACGTACTTTTATTTCTGTTGCGGCTGTTAATCGTAAAAAGTCTTTCGGATTTAATGTTATAATCTCATCGACTTTGGCTTTCAGTCCACACTCAACCACTATTGCATCGTAAACAATTCCACCGGAGAAATTTGAACTACTCATTTTTTCTAAAATATGAAAATAATCACCATCTGTGAGATAAATAGTTTTTGCAATTTTTTTTATGTTATTCTCAATTAGCTGGTTTGCAATTATTGGTGTAATCTTAGGTTGAAATGGAGCACTCGTTAAAACACTGTAAATTTCCAATATGGTATGAGAGGAAACAAATAATTGGAATTCTTTGTTCTTTGCCTTCATTAAAAATGTCAAAGCAACTTTATGTTTTGGATGAGATTCAACAAAAGCAGCTATTAATACGGAACTATCAAGTAAAATATTCAACATTAGCCCACATCTGTTAATAATTTTTGCATCCGTTTATTTCTATCAGACTTTATCAAATCACTTTTTTTGTCTTCTAAAATTCCGGTAAAAACAAGAATACCATTTCTATCAACTACAGGCTTTTTTTCTTGAACCAATTCTATAACAATTCGTTTTCCATCTTCCGAGATGTTCAAAGTTGACTTAGTATTTATTCCAAGTTGCTCGCGAAATCTTTTGGGAATTATAACTCTACCAAATTTATCTAATGTGGTTACCATAGTTCTTCTTCTATTTTGCTATTGGCAATTTAGCATAACAGTTTGCCAAAATCAAAAGTAAGGTTTATAACATGGCAACTAAACCGCTGCCAAAAGGTTTACGCTACCAATGTTATATTTTACTGTTTATGTTAATTAGTTACTTCTCACATTAGGGCACAATTAGTTGAACAAATTTGAATTTTTCATTATATATTAATTGTCAAATAATTGGAATATCATATGTCCACAAATATCGCATATATGACTAAAAAAGAATTCACACAATTACTTTCAAATATAGTTGAACAAAAAATCACCGAATTATTTGGCGATTTAGATGACAATCTTAAAATGAAAGAAAATGTCCATAAAAGACTCATTCGCCAGAAGAATGCAGTAGCCAAGGGTGAGCGAGGTGAAGATTTCACCGTTGTTCGTAAGAGACTTGGACTATAAACTTTGTATTCGATACGCATTCTAAAATCCGCTAGTAAAGAACTTGCCAAGTTCGACCATTCCATTGCCTCTCGTATTATTGATAGAATTCAATGGCTTTCGACAAATCTCGATTCAACCAAACTGTTTCCACTAAAAGGTGAACTCAACGGTTTATTTAAAATTCGGGAAGGATCATACCGAATTATTTTCGAGATTTTAAGAAATGAACAGACTATCATCATCCATTATATCGGTCACCGCCAAAGTATTTATAAACGACGATAATTGACTGTGCCCTAACAGCGTTGTCGATAACCGGCGCCCCATAACAAGAATGCCGATTAGAAAGACAACGCCAATAATTTAGCAGACGGTGCGTAACTTTCATTGCACGCGCCGACTGCAACAATTTAGTTTAGAACGTTACTGCCGAACAGCAACCTTACATATTTTAATTAACCCAAGAACAACTCAAATGCCGCATTGAAAACGGCGTCCGGTTGATTTACGGGTTAAGTAGCTTTATAATTTAAAATCTGTCCAATCTATTTGAACATCCCCCAAAGATTTAGAACCTACGGCATCCCAAACCTCAATAATATTCTTATCATTTAATGAATCATAAATTGGTTTTGCCTTGATAAATACTTGAGTATAAGACTTAATAAATTTTGATAAGGCAATTAAAAGATAGCCTATGGTTGCAGAACATAAATCTTTTTGAACTTTTGCAGTTTTCGCTTCTCTAAGCTGAAGAACACTTAAATAACCAGCGTGAGCATAACCACATAAATAACCGTAAAATGCTTTTGCGTATGTATCACTTAATCCAGATTCAAGCCCAATATCGCTCCAAGATTTTAAACGCCAATTACCTTTTGTTAACAGATTATTTTTTTGTTTATCAGTCAATTCAAGGAAGTATTTATTAATCTTTAATCTAGGTTCAATACTGGAAATGACTTTTCTCTCATCTTCTATTACCTTTTTGCCTTGAGGTGATGATACTGGTAAATTTTGTCTTTCAATAAGTCCACCTAAAACCCAGGATAAATAGTGGAAATCTTCTTTCTCACTATCTTTATTATTAACAAATACGTATTGGAATACTAAAAATGATTCTATTGCAGCTCTACCGAGAACATTTATAGAAGCAGCATCAAAAAAACTAATTTTAGTTATACTAGAATCTGGAATGTTAGTGCTACGATAAAGATATAATATTGCTGAAGCGTGTGAAAAGATTTTAAACCCCAATCCCTCTGCATCTAATAAACGATTATCTTTACCGGCAAGAGTCTTTTTACCAGCCTCTGCTACTTTGATAAAGCAATCCAAAACTTTTAATAACTCTTTTTCATTTTCCATAATTTAGCTACATAACTACTATTTAACCCGCCAACAAATTCACGGCAGAAAACATCAAAGATGTTTTCTGCCGTGAATGTAATTTTACAGTCTTAGTTCGTCTTTGCTAATTCGGCGAGAATACCTTTTAATAAGGTGTAGAATTTTTCTACATCTTTTATATTCAGTTTCTCATCTGGTGAGTGGGCGCCTTGAATCGTAGGACCGAAGGAAATCATATCGAGTCCCGGATATTTTGCGCCGAGCAGACCCGTTTCCAATCCCGCGTGGATTGCTTTTATTTGCGGTTCTTTTCCGAAAATTTCTTTAAATACACTCATCGATGTTTTTAAGATTCCGGAATCCATATTTGGTTTCCAACCGGGGTAACCGTCTCCTACCTCTATATCATCGGCTTCGGCAAGTTTGAGTACCGACACAACAATATCTTTCGCAAATACTTTTGCCGCTTCAATCGAACTGCGCTGACTCGTTGCGATCTTTAATTCTTCATCTTCGAATGTAACAATTGCACAGTTAGTTGATGTTTCCACGAGTTCCGGTATATCGGGACTCATAGCTAAAACTCCGTGAGGCAGCGATAGCAATACATTGATAAATTTCTCAGCGCATCCTTTCTTAAATACACGCTCAACTTCAGCTTCTTTTTGCTCGAAGACTACTTTCAATCCGCCGTCGTTCTTCGCGTATTCAAGTAGAGCATCCGCAACAAATTGGTCAATAACTTTCTGAATTTTCTTTGCATCTCTTTTCTTGATAAGGATAACAGCTTCAGCTTCACGCGGAATTGCATTTCTCTTCGAGCCGCCGGAGATGCTTGCGAGCTGGAATTTGTATTCTTCGAGTTGATTTAATAAACGTGCGAGCAGTTTAATTGCGTTTGCTCTTCCGCGTTGAATATCGAGTCCCGAATGACCGCCTTTCAAACCCGTTATCATCAAATCGAAAGGAACAAGTTTCTTTTTTGCCTTAGTTAATTTTGGTCTGAATGTGCCGACAGTATCAACGCCGCCGGAGCAGCCGATGTAAAACACACCGTCTTCTTCGGAATCCATATTCAATAAAGTTTTACCCGTAAAAAATCCCGGCTGTAGTTCGTTCACGCCGGTCATACCGGTTTCTTCGTCAATCGTAAAAAATAATTCGAGAGGTCCGTGCACTGCCGTTTCGTCGGTAGCAATTGCCAGCGCACCTGCAACCCCGATTCCGTTATCGGCGCCGAGTGTAGTTCCGGTTGCGGCAATCCAATCACCGTCTCTGCGAATTTTCAATGGATCGTTTTCAAAATCATGAACTGTTCCTTTGTTCATTTCACAAACCATATCAAGATGACCCTGAAGAACAATCGTCGGTGCGCTTTCATATCCCTGTGTAGCGGGAACAAAGATTAAAATATTTCCAACCGCATCTTCTTTAAATTGGAAATTTTTTGCTTTCGCAAATTCAACAATGTGCTTTCTGATTTTCTCTTCCTTCTTTGAAGGTCTTGGAACCTGTGTTATATCATAAAAATAGTTCCAAATCGGTTGAGGCTGTAAACCTTCGATAGCTTCTTTCGACATTACTTTCTCCTTTTATTATGTATAATTTTTTTAGTTATGTCTTATTGTAAGAATATCGCCGTCTTTAACAACATACTCTTTTCCTTCCAATCTCCACACGCCTGCTTCTTTGCATTTGGCAAACGATTTGTGAAAAATGAAATCATCGTAGTGAACAACTTCGGCGCGGATAAATCGAGCGAAGAAATCCGAATGGATTACACCGGCTGACTGCTGTGCATTATATCCTTTTTTGATTGTCCAGGCGCGGCATTCATCCTCGCCAGCGGTAAAGAAAGATTGGAGACCGAGTATTTCGTAACTGGTACGTAAAATTTTGCTTAACGCCGATTCTTTGATTCCGTAATCAGCCATAAATGTCTGTCGATCTTCTTCCGAAAGTTTGGATAGTTCATATTCGATTTTTGCGAAGAATGGAATGATTGGAACGGATTTATCCTGGATACCTTCGCGAATCTCCGAGGTAATATTCTCAACATCCGCAATCGAATCCTCATCAAGATTTACAGCGATGATGAGCGGTTTTAAGGTAAGCAGTTGAAAGCCGGATAAAATTTTTCTTTCGCTTTCATCTATTTCGAGGGTGCGGAGCGGCTGTTCTTTTTCTGCATGAGCAAAACATTTTTCAACCAACGCCATTTCCTTTTTCAGCTTATCATCTTTCGATTTCATCGTATCTTTTTTTAATTTTTCGATGCGTGTCTCCAAAAACCCAAGGTCGGATAAAAAGAATTCGGATTCGAGAAATTGAACATCTCTTAGCGGATTGACTGTTGTGAGCGGATGAGCAACCGTATCCGATTTGAATTGACGAACAACATAAAATAGAGCATCGTTATTGCGCACATTATTCAAAAACGTGGAGGTGATTTTAACTTTCCCATCATCGGACATTTTCAAACCGGGGATATCAAATACTTCTATCGTTGCATTAACCTGTTTTTCAGGATTAAAAATGGACGTAAGTTTATCCAACCGGGAATCCGGGATTTTCACTATTTCAATTGTAGCTTCTTCTTTTACGGCTTGAGCAATATCGTGCTCTGTGTTTGAAAGGGTATGGAATAAAGTAGTCTTGCCGGAAAACTGTAATCCAACTAAACCAATTTGCATGAGTTCTTTCCGTTATTTTAAAAGGGAAGGAAATATAACACTTTTGCCTTAAAAAAGGGAAATACGTTTGTAGAGACGGGATATCCCGACGAGTCGGGACGAGTTATCCCGTCTCTACAATCTCGTTAATCCGACAAATTGAAAATAGTACAGCGTGATTCTTTATGGTACCTGTAAAGACGCCTTATAAGGCGTCTCAACAATTCCAATGAAATCAATAAATTGGAAACATTTCTGCGTTAGTATGATTTGTACACTCAGAGACGGGATATATCCCGTCTCTACAATCTCGACATGCTCATAAATCTAAATTTTCGGGATTATCTTTTTCGATACTCCATTTCAATGGATTTTGCTCGATATATTTTCTGATATGAAATAGTTCTTTTTCGTTTCGAATAATATGGTCATAAAACCGTGGCTGCCATGTGAATGATTTGTGCCTGAGTTTGTGGATTTCTCTTGTAACTGCACCTTTGAATTTTCCTACAATATCTCCCAAAGTGGGCGGTAGAGACGCCTTATAAGGCGTCTCTACAATCTGATTGTTCAAAGAATTTTGGTTTTGTTCGGAATTATTTGTTTTTAATTCAGCGGGATTGTTAAGGATGATTATCCCATGGATATGATTCGGCATGATTTGATAATAATCCAATTCGACAGTAGAATAATGTGTTGGAATTTCATTCCAACATACGTCAACAATTTTTCCAAATTCATTCAGCATCATTTTATCATTGATGATATCCCCGAACCAAATGATGTGATTATGTGTATTGATTGTAACATAATACCACCACGCAGTTGAATAATCCCATTCCTTTAACCGGGCAGATTTTATTCGATATTTTTTTTGGTATAATTCCATTGATGCCTTGAAAATTACACTTGAATATAATGTTTTCTCGTTGAATATGTAGCTATAGAGACGCCTTATCCCGACGAGTCGGGACAAGTTATGGCGTCTCTACAATTTTGCTAAATAGACAAATTGTAGACAATTCGATATTATCATAAATTGTGCACGTAGAGACGGGATATCCCGACGAGTCGGGACGAGTTATCCCGTCTCTACAATCTCGTTAATCCGACAAACTGGAAACAGTTCAGCGTTATTATTTATGGTACCCGCTGAGACGCCATGTATGGCGTCTCTACAATTTTATTTACGAAGCAACTTCCACGTGGAGAGCTATTTCCTCAAGGATGGAGGCGACTTTAAGGCATTTCTCTATTTGACCGTCAAAAACAATTGCTTTCCCGCGAACATGAGCCTCGAATGCAAAGCCGCGCGCTTTTTCAAAATTGCACTTTAAAGCCTTCATTAGTTGATTTATCACTTCTTCAAATGAATGCCAGTCGTCATTATATAAAATCACCTTGAAGGGTATCCCGACAATAGTTTCATCTTCTATTTCCGGTACAACTACGCCTTCTGTTTTTGTGTCTGACATAAACCATCTTTACTATAAAGAAAAATTTTCCGGCATAAAATAAAAAATATTTTTTAATTATATTTCAAACCGGAATGAAAATTAAAAATTATATCAAATAATTAGGTATTTCGGAGGTTTAATGAAGATTGCTGTTTGCGTAAGTCACGTCCCCGATACTGCTACCAGGATATCGATCGGTTCCGATGGGAAAAATATCGATCCGGCAGGAGTGACTTATATTCTCAATCCATATGATGAATATGCCGTTGAAGAGGCATTAAAGATAAAAGAAAGCGCTGGCGGAGAAGTGGTTGTAATAAGCGTTGGCGGAGAGCACAATAAAGAAACATTGAGAAAGGCTCTTGCAATGGGCTGCGACAATGCAGTATTGTTAAAAGACGACGGTTACCGAGATTCATTCGGGATTGCGACTGCGCTTGCTGCCGAAATTAAAAGTCAGGGCGCGGAACTTGTATTCCTCGGCAAACAATCAGTGGATTACGATAATTCGATTACAGGTCAGCTTACTGCCGAACTTCTTGGTTTTAGCTGCGTTAGCGTTGTAGTTGGATTAAAAATAGAAGGCGAGAAAATTATTGCCGAGCGTGAAATAGAAGGCGGTAAAGAGGTTCTCGAAACAAAACTTCCCGCGGTAATTACTGCTCAGAAAGGTTTGAACGAACCAAGATATGCATCATTAAAAGGAATCATGTCTGCAAAGAAAAAAGTGATTGAAGAAAAACCGGCTGCAGCTGCCGAATCTTCGATTGAAATTGTTAAACTAAAAAAACCTACTCCCAAACAAGCTGGTAAAATACTCGGTGAAAATTCAAGCGTTGTACCTGAGTTAGTAAGATTGTTGAGAGAGGAAGCAAAAGTAATTTAACGAGGAAATTATGGCAGATAAAATTTTAATATATCTTGAACAAAGAAACGGTCAAATTAAAAAATCATCCATCGAAGCAGTTGCTGTTGGAAAAGAATATGCCGAGAAACTTGGCGGTGAAACTGTCGCGGTAGTTATCGGTGATGATGTTAACAAACTTACCGAAATTGGCGGATACGGAGTAAGTAAAATTATCCACGCAAAAAATCCTGATCTCGCCGATTATTCTCCCTCGGCTTATACAAAAATTCTTTCGGAAATTGCTGAAGAAACAGGCGCAACGATTTTAGTATTTGCAAATACATCGCTCGGGAAAGATTTGGCTCCCCGCGTAAGCGTTAAAATAAATGCAGGCATCGCTATTGATTGTGTCGATTTTCATTATGATAACGGAGAAATTTTAGCAACCAGACCAATTTATGCCGGTAAGGTTTTGGCAGATATAAAAATCAAATCACAAAAGAAAATTTTTACAATTAGACCGAACGTATTCAAAGCAGGAGAATCAAGCGGTTCTGCGGCAGAAATCATTGTAAAAGAAATTACCAATCCGGATTTATCCACAAAAGTAATTGAGATTAAAAAAGCCGAAGGTAAGATTGACGTAGCAGAGGCAGATGTAATTGTATCCGGCGGAAGAGGTTTAAAAGGACCGGAGAATTTCCATTTGATTGAAGAACTTGCAAATGAATTAAATGCAGCTACCGGCGCATCACGTGCTGTTGTTGATGCTGGCTGGAGACCGCACGGAGAACAAGTTGGTCAAACAGGTAAAACTGTATCGCCGAATCTTTATATTGCCGTAGGAATTTCCGGTGCAATTCAGCATCTTGCGGGTATGCGGTCATCAAAATATATCGTAGCAATAAATAAAGATAAAGATGCGCCAATATTTCAAGTAGCCGATTATGGAATTGCCGGAGACGCGCTGGAAGTGCTGCCGGTGTTAATCCAGGAAATCAAAAAATTAAAAGCGAATTAATTGTGAGTACAAAAGTTCAGGTTGAAATTTTAGGAATATCCGCCAGCCCCTCCGCTGGCGGAGCCTATGCATTACTTTTAAAAGAGACTTACGGTGTGCGAAGACTTCCGATAATTATCGGAGCTTTCGAGGCTCAATCAATTGCCCTCGAAATTGAAGGTATAAAACCTCCGCGTCCGCTAACTCATGATTTATTAAAAAACATGCTCGATCATCTCGGCGGCTCGGTTAATGAAGTAATTATTGATGAATTGCGAGACAATACTTTTTACGCTAAGATAAATCTCGAAGTTGCTTCGATGACAAGTGAAATTGATTCGCGCCCGAGTGACGCAATTGCACTTGCCGTGCGCACCGGTGCAATTTTGTATGTAGCCGAAGAAGTCATGAAAGCAGCATCCTTCATTCCATCCGGTGAAGAGGCGGATGAGGAAGGAAAAGATATCTTTGATAAATCCGAGATGCATGAAGAAGAAAAAATTACACCAAAAATAAATGTGGAAACCAGGCTGGCAGCTTTGCAGGATCAATTACGCGAATCTTTAGAAAAAGAAGATTATGAAAGGGCTGCAAAACTGAGAGATGAAATAAATAAATTAAGCGGGACAAATAATTAAGAGAAAACTAATTTCCCAATTCGGCATTCAAGGCATTTGTTTTTTGAGCAGTAATTTCTAAAAACCTCAATCATACCCTGTACATAAATTGTTTTCGTTAAATATTCCTTCATTTGGAGACTTTCCGCTACTTTCAATACAATATTGTTATCATCGTTCTGTTGAAAGATATTGTAAATTTTCAATACCTTTTTCGACATCGCCGGGTTCGCAAAGACATCGAAATAGACCGAGAGGAATGGAATAACCACATTGATCAGAATTTCATCTGCTCGGGAAGCGCCGACAAAATATTTTATTTCTCCATTTGAAGGTTTATCGAATACGTAATGATTCGACCAATACCCCTCGGCTCTTAAAATAAACAACGACCGCAATGAATTGACGAGGACATTCAGGTTGTTTATCTCATCGGTCTTTTTTATTATAGTTCCGATTAGGTTTCCAAAAAGAATTGATTTTAATAATCGTACTCCGCCGGCTAAACGAATTGTGGGAAAATTCTGCGGTCGCAATTTGAAAAAGTGCCAGTCAGTTTCGTAAAAGGTTTTGCCGTCATAAATTTTTGAAATGTTTTCCCAGCTCTTTGAAAGATTTTTCGAGTACTCCGAAAATTCTCCATCATTCATCTTTTTAACTTCAGGTACTAATCCCGCTATATTAAATAACGCCGCTTCTGTAATCGGAACAAAGTCAGCATTGCTGCTGAGTTTTGTAAGAAAGGAAATATCGGCGCTTTGAGCTAAATTCATCATTATAGTTTTATTTTTTGCATAACCGAGCGCCTCGAAAACCATTTCATAAAGAACCTGCTGCCAGAGATATTTATCTTTAAAATCTTCGGCAGAAAAATGTTTTTCCAAAAACTCCGGCGCTAAATCATACTGTATAACAGGTTCTTTTATATTTAAGTCGTGAATATATTTTAACTCTTTCAGGCGACGGTAAATTCTATCGCATTTTCTTTTAAATCTTTCAATTCCTAATCCGCTAATAAAATTCCTTCTTTCTTCAACAGAAATTTTATCACAATAGTGCGAGCAACGGAGTAATTCCGTTTCATGCGTATCAGGTTGCTTGGCGGTCCCCTTTAATTCGCTGATAGTACTCTCATTTAAAAATTTATTTAACGAGAGGGTTGGTATTTTCCTGCCTTCCTTGGTGTATGCGTAATGCTGGTTAAATTTATTTTCGAATGTAACATGCAGTATTACTTTGCTATATTTTGCATCAATGTTATGCCCGTGATTTTTCCAGTCTGCATAACTATTGTCAATTTCAATGTCGCCTACATAAGTAATGTTACCGACGCGAACCCTCGCATTTTTAAAATCCGGTCCGGCTAAACTATCATCAAAAACTCCGAGATCGAGGATAGTTATTTCCTGTCCGTCGTTAGTAGTAAGAGCATGATTAAAATTTTGTGTTTTCCAAACTTCGTAGAGTTGCTTCTCGAGGATCTTTGATGAGTAATGTTCAGCCATTTGATTACTCCTTTCCGCAGAATCTTTTTTAAAGATCAAATAGCGGAAGAATATTTAATTGGATATTGAACCACCAAAAAAATAACATTAATTCCCGACATAGCCAAGAATTAAAGATTCATTTGCTTTATAACTTGATTGTTGTAATCATCCAAAACTCGATTTGCTGCTTTGCCAAAATCTTCAGTGTTATCAGCATAAATTAATGCCCGACTAATATTTATAAGATAGTTGGAATATTGATTTTGCTTAAATGTGGCAACAACATCTGTTAAACTGCCGCCCTGGGCACCAACTCCCGGTAAAAGAATAAATAAATTTCCGAACGATGATATGTTGGATTTTAATTCCTCAAGTTTGGTTGCACCGAATACAATACCGCAATTGTTTTTCTTATTCCACTCATTTGCTTTAGTGATTACTTTTTGATAAACAAAATCCCCGTCGGTCAACTGCAACTTTTCAAAATCCACCGCACCGGCATTCGAAGTGAGCGCGAGTATAAATGATACTTTATCTGTGTACTTTAAAAACGGTTCAAGTGAATCAAACCCCATATATGGATTGACGGTTATTGAATCGAATTTGAATTCATCGAATATCGATTGAGCATACATCTGAGATGTATTACCGATGTCTCCGCGTTTGGCATCGCCAATCTTTAAAATATCATTGGGAATATATTCAATAGTTTTCATCATTGATTCTATGCCCGATGTTCCTCTACTTTCAAAAAATGCAAGATTCAGTTTATACGCAGCAGTGCCTTTGTATGTGTTATCAATAATAATTTTATTGAATTCAAAAACCGGGTCGGGTGAGTTCAATAAATGCTGCGGAATCTTTTTCAAATCCGTATCGAGACCGGTACAGATGTGAAAACCGTTATTAAATTTTTCGATGAGTTTTTGCGATGCAGTCATAATTTTTACGCGTGTGATTTTCTGTTTTTATAAATATTTAATGTCATTCCAAGTAAAACCATGTTAACCATAAGCGCACTACCGCCATAACTTAAAAACGGAAGCGGAAGCCCGATGACAGGCGTAACTCCAATATTCATCCCAACATTGATAGCGAAATGAACAAAGAGTAAAGTTAAAAAACCGATGATGACCATACTATGGAAATCATCTTTGATAACGGATGATAAATTTAGTAATCTGATAAAGATTATGAGAAATAAAATAATTACGATTACACTTCCTATAAAACCAAATTCTTCGCCTATAACACAATAAATAAAATCCGTCCATTGCTGTGGTATAAATCTAAGTTGAGTTTGATTCCCTTCCAAAAATCCTTTGCCCAATAATCCGCCGGAACCAATCGCCACTTTTGCCTGCATAGCGTTGTAACCGGAACCCAAAGGATCCGAGGCAGGATCTACAAATGTTTCTATTCTTCTCTGTTGATGCGGTCGTAATAGATGAAATGCAAAATCAAAGATGAAACCTGCTGCGAGGTTAATTACAAAGACCGTTACACTCGAAAATAAATTTCTTTTAAAGAAAAATAAGCCAGCAAGTACAAGCCCGAGTGTAAATAGAAATGCAGCTAATCCGAATAGTGATGAAAATACAACAACAGCAGGCGAGAGAACAACAAAAAGTCCGAATAGACTTATCCCTCTCCAAAATATCATAACGAGCGTAATTAAAATGAAAACAATTGCAGTACCCATATCAGGCTGCATTAAAATCAACAATATTAAAAACACTCCGAGTAAGAGAGCAATTCCAAGATCTTTAAGATTGTTGATGTCTCTCTTTTTATATGTAAGCCAATATGAAAGCACAAGTATTAAAGCTATTTTAGCAAATTCCGATGGTTGAAACCCAATAGGGCCGAGTGCAAGCCAGCTTTGAGAACCGTAAACTGTTTTTCCAATAAATACTACCGCCATCAAAAAAACAACTGAAAGAACATATGATGGAATAGCAAGCCATTTGAATGTCTGCTCGGGTACAAAATAAAATAGAATAAAGACAAAGACAGAAGCGAGACTCCAAAAAAATTGTTTTTGGAAATTACCGCTCGCTGTCGGGTGATTAAATGTGGAACTATATATGGCAAGTAATCCAATTATCATTAATGCAAGCGCGGGGAGTATAATTGCAAAATCGATTCGATCCTGAAGTTTATAATTAATTTTCAAGGTTATCGCCTCAATTCTGTAATTAAATCGGACTGCTCGACAGGAGTTTTATTCTTTCGCAAATAGGATAGAATTACTTGCTGCGCAAGAGGCGCCGCATACGTCGATCCATACCCGGCATTTTCTAAAATCACGGCAATTGCAATTTTAGGATTTTCAGATGGCGCATAACAAACAAATAGCGAGTGGTTATCGCCATGGGGATTTTGAGCTGTTCCTGTTTTACCCGAAATATTTAATCCTTCTACTCGAATGCCGGTAGCAGTACCGCTGCCCTGAACAGCGAGAAACATCCCTTCCTTCACTATGTCGAGTGTTCGTTGACTAATCCCAACATTTATCTCGTCGAAATTTAGATACTCGACTTCTTGCTCTTCATTTTTAATAAATGCTTTTACAAAATGCGGAGTTTTTGTTCTGCCATTGTTTGCGATAAGCGCTGTATATTGTGCAAGTTGCAAAGGAGAAGTAACAATCTCGCCCTGACCAATCCCAAGACTAACAAGAAATCCTTTCGTCCATCTACCTTTTCCATAAACTTTATTATAGTATTTGGTGCTTGGAATTAATCCCGCTGATTCTTCAGTAATATCCACGCCGGTTTTTTTACCGAATCCAAATTTATTTGAATACTCAGACCATTTCTCCAATCCGACTTTTAAAATCAATTGGTAAAAAAAAGTGTTACATGATTTTTCAATTGCCGATACAACATTAACATTTCCATGCACGTGAGTGCAAGCAAAATATTTATCGCCATATTGCATACCACCGCTACAATTAACAGTGAATGATTCATCGATGATGCCTTCTTCGAGCGCTGCTATTGCACAAAGCATTTTATATGTGGAACCGGGCGGGTAGCGCGACATTGTTGCACGATTGAATAATGGATTATCAGGATCAGTGTTTAGCTTTGTTATCATTTCGCGCGATGTTACGGATGAAAAATCCTTAAGATCAAATTCCGGTGAACTTACAAAGGCCAATATTTCGCCGGTAGCCGGCTCAACAGCAACAAGTGCTCCTTTCCTTCCGTTAAAAGCAATCTCTGCAGTTAATTGAGCATCAGAATCAATAGTCAGCATTAAATCATAACCTTTTACGGGTTCCTTATCTTTTTCACCCTCCAAATATCTTCCAATTACTTTTTGCCGGGAATCCACGAGTATGTACTTATAACCTTTCTCACCTCTCAAAGTTTTCTCATAATATTTTTCGAGACCGGTAAAGCCTATGTAATCCCCTAATTCATAAAAATCTTTCTGCTTCTGAAGTAAATCGGTGGTAATTTCTTTAGTATAGCCGAAGATGTGCGAACCGCTCAAGCTCATTGAGTAATCACGTTTCAATTCAACTCTGTAATTCAGACCGGGAAGTTTTTCGGAATTCTCTTCATACCATGCAATAAAATTAAATTGGGCATCGCGGAATATTTTTCGCGGGATGTAATCCGAATATCTTTTATTCGTTCTCAACAATTTATCAACATAACCGGAATCCAGATCCAAAATCGTTTCAAGAGTATGGTTATTTGATAGGCTATAATCGCTAGGAGTTATTTCTACAATGAAAGAAGGTTTATTGCTTACGAGTAATTTATTGTTTCTATCGAAAAGAACTCCTCGCGGCGCAGTTATATAAGTTTTTTTGACCGAGTTCTCATCCGCCTTTTCTTTATATAATTCTGTATCTAAAATTTGCATTTTAAATAGCTGCACAATTAAGGTTATAGAAAACCCTACGATTATCAGAAATAAAATCCTTCTGCGAAGAAAAGATGCAAACCCAATATCAGTCATGTAATTTTCTTCCGCTCTTAATTAAAATTACAGGGAAACTAACTAAAGCTGTATAAAAACCAGGAAGTATTCCACTGTTAAATATAAGATCAAGCGCTGTTATGTTAAAGTCTTTTAATGGAAGTATAGAATTCAAAAACGAATCCAGCGATGCGGTAATAAGCACGATAAAAACAAATGAGATGGAGCTTGTAGAATAATCAATTTTATTTTCATTATAGAAATAGCCGCATAGAAAACCGGCCGCCGTTTTTGAAAACATCGAAGCTCCTAACATTCCGCCCGAAAATAAATCGAAAAAGAAACCAAAAACAAATCCAATAATTGAACCGTAAATTTGCCCGTTCTTTAGGGTAAGGTAAATCAGTAAAATAAGGATGAGATCCGGTCGTACCGTACCGATAGCGATGTACGGCACAATATTCAATTGAATAACTGCCAATACAAAAAAACCAATTGCGGGAAATAAATACCTAACAACCATCGTTTACCGCGCTTTGAAAAAATTTAGTTCAATATCTTCGAGTTGTCTATCAAGTACGAGATTCACAACAAACACATTATTAATGCTCGCAAAATCGACATACGGATGAACAACGATATTACTCAGCAATCCGGATACGACACTAACCCTTTTTTGAATAAGTCCCACTGAAAGTGAAGGAGGAATAATTGTACTGAAATCGGAAGTTACAACTCTATCGCCAATCTGAACATCGTTCGTCGTTGGAATATTTTTGATTATCAGGTCGCTTCCGTCCCACGTTAAAATTCCTTCGACATTACTGCGTTGATCTCTTACTGCTAATTTGAAATTGGAATTTTGAAGAGTGCGGACTAGCGAAAATCTATCCGTAACTTCAACAACCATCCCAACAAGTCCGGCAGCATGAATAACCGGCATCCCGATTTTAATTCCATCATTACTACCAACACTCACTATCATGTTGCCTTGTGTGCTGGAAACTAATTTGGAAACAATCTTTGCTGAGATCAACGGGTATTTCGTTGTGTCTTTAAGTGTAATAAGGTTACGTAATTCGTAATTCTGATAAGCATATTCTCTGAAACGATTTATCTCCATCATTAGCTCGGCATTTTTTCTTTTTAATTCCATCATTTCAGAATCACTTGAAAAAAGATCGGTAAAATTTGTAGAAAGAGAATTGATGACAGCGAAATTTGCCAATGCCATCGAGCGGAGATTTTTTATCTGCGGATTATCATTATTAGCAAGTAAGATTAAACTGATAAGCAGCAGAATAGTAAGAATTACATACTCTTTGAAATCAAAAAGTATCTTTCTAATTACTAACAGCATTAGTAGCTTCTTTTACGGAGAAATACTTTTGAGAATTTATTCATATTTTCTATTGACTTTCCGGCGCCTCGTACAACCGCAGTCAGCGGATCTTCGGCTACGTGCACAGGTAAATGCGTTTCCATTTTAATTCTTTCATCCAATCCTTTTAACAGAGCGCCGCCGCCGGTTAACACGATTCCTCTTTCGAGAATATCTGCCGATAATTCCGGGGGAGTTCTTTCGAGAGTTTGCTTTACAGCTTCGACAATCTGTGTGATGTTCTCATTGAGAGCCTCTCGAATTTCCACCGAACTCACTTCGGCAGTTTTAGGAATACCGCCAACGAGATCTCTCCCTTTAACCTGTATTGTAACTTCTTCTTTAAGCGGAACAGCCGAACCGACTTCACATTTAATCGCTTCGCCCGTTCTTTCACCAATTAAAAGATTATAATTTTTCTTGAAGAACTGCATGATAGCATTATTCATTTCATCGCCGGCTATCCGTATCGATTCTTCGTTCACAATTCCGGATAAAGCGATGACTGCAATTTCCGTCGTTCCGCCGCCAATATCGATAATCATATTTCCAACCGGCGCCTCAACATCAATTCCAATCCCAATTGCAGCCGCCATAGGTTCGGCTATCAGATGCACTTCTTTAGCGCCCGCATGCTCGGCTGCATCTCTAACAGCTCTTTTTTCAACTTCCGTAACACCGCTTGGAACCGCGATAATAATCTTTCTGCTTGTAAAAGTATTTGTATTAACTTTTTTAATAAATGCTCTGATCATTCCTTCGCAAATTTCAAAGTCAGCAATCACACCGTCGCGCATTGGTCTCGAAACACGAATCTCCCTATGTTCTCTTCCCTGCATTTCCTTAGCTTTATTTCCAAGTGCAATAATTCTTTTCGAATTTCGATCGTAAGCTACAATTGACGGTTCATTAAGTACAATGCCCTTACCTTTAACATAAATAAGAGTATTGGCAGTCCCAAGATCAATCGCAATATCAGTCGAAAAAATGTCGAGTAAACCCATGTGTCCTCTTAGTGCTTAAAATTTCTGATTCCGGTAAATATCATTGATAAATTATTCTTGTCGGCAGCGTCAATTACTTCCTGATCGCGAACTGAGCCGCCGGGTTGAATTACAGATGTAATTCCATTTGCTATTATTTCATTCAATCCATCGGCAAAGGGAAAGAATGCATCCGAAGCAGCAACCGCTCCGGTTAAGTCGTGACCGTTTTCTTTCGCTTTAGCAGCTCCGAGTCGCGCAGAATCAACGCGCGACATTTGACCTGCGCCAACACCAAGTAATTTTTTATTTTTTGCGTAAACAATCGCATTCGATTTAGTATGCTTGCAGATCACCCACGCAAATTTTAAATCTTCTATTTGATCTTTCGTTACATTTATCTTTGTTACATTATTGAATTGAAGCATATCGACTGAAGAATTATCTTTATCCTGAACAACCAAACCGCCGGGAATATTTTTTATATTCTTTTCATTCTGATCTGTTCTACCTGATGATTTTACAATTCGTCTATTCTTCTTCTTCATCAGAATTTCCAAAGCATCAACATCAAATTCCGGCGCAATAACTATTTCAAGAAATATTTCATTTAATTTTTCAGCAGTTGCGGAATCTACCGTCCCGTTAAAGGCTACAATCCCGCCGAATGCCGATACCGGATCGCCCGACAAAGCATTCAGGTATGCATCCAAAATCGAATTCGACGAAGCCGCCCCGCACGGATTTGTATGTTTTACAATTACGCATGAGTTCGGCTCGAGTTCGCAGACAATATCATATGCAGCTGTTAAATCAACAATGTTATTGTAGGAAATTTCCTTACCATGTAAAATGTCGAAGTATTCATAAAAGTCGCCGTATATTTTGGCTTTCTGATGCGGATTTTCTCCATAACGAAGTTCGGAATGCAGTTTCAAATTCATCCTGAAACATTTCGGTTCAATATTAAATTCTTTTTCGAAATAGTTGGCAATCAAAGTATCGTAATAGGATGTATATGCAAACGCTTTTGATGCAAGTTGTATGCGTGTGCTCTCTCCAATTTCACCGGCAAGCAACTCATTCAAGAAATCATCATACTGCGATGGCGATGTAAGGACAGAAATAAATTTATAATTTTTTGCAGCAGCACGAATAAGACTTGGCCCCCCGATATCAATATTTTCAATCTTTTCTTCAACTGAAACATCGGTTCTATTTACAACCTGTGGAAACGGATAAAGATTTACCACAATAATATCTATCGGTAAAATTCCATTTGCGTTAGCTTCAACCAAATCGTTTTCATTATCGCGCCGGAATAATATTCCCCCGAAAATTTTTGGGTGAAGTGTTTTAACCCGCCCCGAAAATATTTCCGGGAATTCAGTGTAATTACTTATCTCAGTGCATTTTATTTCAGAATTTTTAATTAGCCTTGCAGTATTACCTGTCGCAATTATCTCATAATCCAATTCAACGAGTTTTTTGGCAAATTCCACAATTCCAGTTTTATCCGAGACGCTTATGAGTGCAAATTTTTTCAATCAGTCTCCATCTTCAATTTAATAAATATACTCTATTATTTTTAACAATGACTTTATCTTCGGAAATTTTTTCAATTACAAACGGCAATAATTCATGCTCAATTTGAAGAACTCTTTCGGCTATTTGCTCGGGCGATCCGATACTGCTGATATCAACTGCCCGCTGCGCAATTATTTTTCCGTTATCATAAATTTTATCGACGAAGTGAACAGATGCACCTGAAACTTGCGCCGAAGAATCAAACACTGCCCTGTGAACATTAATCCCGTACATTCCTTTACCGCCGAATGAAGGCAGCAAAGCAGGATGAATATTAATAATACGTCGAGGATATTTATCCACAAGTTCATCAGGAATTTTTTTTAAAAATCCTGCAAGCACAATAAGATTGATTTTCAAACTGTCTAAAAGCTGAATCAAATCCTCGTAAAGGACATAATCTTTTTTTACTACCGAACTCACTTTGTAAACCGGAATTTTATTTTCCAATGCAAAATCGAGAGCGGCACAATCTCTATCGCTCACAACAGCTTTAATTTGGATGTTTTTCAAAGTAGTGCGCGAGGCGTTAAATATACTTTGAAAGTTCGATCCCCTTCCAGAAACAAAAACTGCTATATTAAACATAAAAGGTTATTTTGATTTAAAAAAATTTAGCCAAATAATGGGTCTAAATCAATTAAACGGCGAGCGTTAGGGAAATTATTTATGCTTTTTCGAAATTAATTTCCTGTCAAGATTGTGAATAAGTGCAGAAATTTTATTTGAAAAATCATATATGTTCATTCTTTCCGCTTCATCAAGATATTTTTTGGCCAATGCGGTTTTTCCCCATTGATAATTTATCTTTGCCGCTAAATAATTACCGTACGCTGGAATCCATTGTTCTCTTTTTAATTCAAGGGAAAAAGTTTGATGCGCATATTTGGAGGCTTCTTTAAATTTTTTCTCTTCAAAAGCGGCTTCTGCCTGCATAACAAGTACTCTACCTTTCAAATCATCGTTTATCTCATCCAATTTTAAATCTTCAATAAGGCCAATAGCATTTTTAAATTTACCTGCCTCTAAATTATTTTCCGCCTGGATAATGTCTATTTCTGCGGCAGTGAGTGTATCGTCAAAATGCGCTTCACTTCTGCTTTTAGCATATGAATCATCGAATATATCGGTATTACCGTTCCGCGCAAGCAAAAGGAATCGTTTGGCATTATTATTATCGCCAAGTATTTCATAACAAATTGCTATCCGGTACGAAGCGATACCTGTATAGTCAACTGATAAGGCCGTTTTAAGAAATTCATCGTAGTACTTAATTGCTTCGGCAAATTTGTTTCGTCTAAAATAAATATCTCCCATTAGAAATTTGGTAAGGGAATTCGTTTGATTGAAATCCTGGTTATTAATTGACAAAACTTTTTTTAATGATTTTTCAGCTTCATCTAATTTCCGCGTTTGGATCATCAACGCGCCGTACTGATAATGGAACAGAATATTGCGCGGATATTTGTTTATCAAATTTCGAAGATGAATTGCAGCGCTGTCAAATTCGGCAACGTACTCTGCGTAAATTTTAGCAAGATGAAATGAGGATTCGGATTTTGAATATTTACCTTTGTTATATGCTATCCTAAGATAATTGAATCCTCTGTCTTTGTCAGAGGACAATCCGGTAATGCTAACAGCCCACTTAAAAATTGCCGGAATAAAACTTAATGCATAATCGAAAAGACCGAGTCCGTAATAAGCATCATAAAACTTCGGATTTAGATCCAATGTTTCTTCAAAAAAACCAACGGCTTTTTTACTCGCCCAAAATGCGTCGAGGGTATTACCTTTCTCGGTAAATGCACCTGCTCTGAGCGAATAAATCAATCCGGTCAAATAATTCAAGTAAGCATTTTCATCATTGTCGTCCAATTTCTTTTCAGCTCTTTCAATCGACTTTTCGGAATACTCGTAAAATATATTGTAAGATTCCTCTTTCTTTGAACCGAGATATTTCCATAAATATATCTGCGCGAGATAATGATAGCCTTCGGGCTCCTGTGGGTTCGATTTGATCAAATTTTTGAAAATTGTCTCGGCCTGGTCAAACTGAAAATTGTATGTTAATTCCAATCCCCTATCTACAGTTTGTCTAATACCTTCGTTTGCAGATATACTGGAATACAACAAAACGATAAAAATAAAAAACGATATTCGGCGCATCTTTAAACTGATTTAATTTTTGAATACTCGTAAGAGGCTCTGATAAACTCTCTAAATAACGGGTGGGCTTTAGTAGCTCTGGATTTTAATTCGGGATGAAACTGACATCCTACAAACCAAGGATGATCTTCTATTTCAATCATTTCAACGAGACGATCATCGGGAGAAAGACCGCTGATAATCATCCCTTGTTGCTCAACGATTTCTCTGTATTTATTATTGAACTCAAACCGGTGACGGTGGCGTTCTGAAATTTTTTCTTTTTTATAAGCCTTGTTGGCTTTTGTACCTTTTTTTAGAATACAAGGATAAGCGCCAAGACGCATTGTTGCCCCTTTGATTTTCACTTTAACTTGATCGGGCATTATATGGATGACGCTGTAATTATTCTTTACAAATTCTGAACTGTTGGCTTTTTCGATTCCGCATACATTCCGGGCAAATTCAATTACGGCACATTGCATTCCAAGGCAAATGCCGAAAAAAGGTATCTTGTTTTCGCGCGCATATTTGATAGCTCGAATTTTCCCTTCGATTCCCCTTTCACCAAATCCGCCGGGAATTAAAATCCCATCGTAACCTTTCAATAAATCTTCGGGATTTTTAACTTCCAATTCCTCAGCGCGAACAAAGTGAGAAATAACTTTTACGCTATTCTCTGCACCGGAATGGATAAATGCTTCCGAGATACTCTTGTATGCGTCTTGTACTTCAGTATATTTTCCGCAGATCGCAATTTTAACTTTCCCTTCGGGATTTTTAATCGAATCGACAAATGTTTTCCATTTATCAAGATTCATGCTGATGTCAGGTAATTTTAGTCTGTTAAGAACAATAGAATCAAAATGCTGTTCGGATAAAATTAAAGGAACTTCATAAATCGAAGTGCAATCGTAAGCTGATACAACCGAATGAGAATCAACATTGCAAAAGAGAGCTATTTTTTCTCTTATTTCTTTATTTAATTTCTTTTCGGATCTGCATACTAAAACATGAGGTTGTATTCCCAGCTCAAGTAAATTTTTTACACTGTGCTGGGTTGGTTTTGTTTTCATTTCACCGGCAGAATTTATATACGGCACTAATGTTACGTGAATGCTCATCGCATTCTTTCTGCCCATCTCAAGCATAATCTGCCGCATAGCTTCAACAAATGGCAAACTCTCAATATCGCCAATTGTACCGCCTATTTCAGTGATGATAATATCGTATTTCTTCGAATCACCAAGACGTTTCATGCGGCTCTTTATCTCATCGGTAATATGTGGAATTACCTGCACAGTTGCACCGAGATAATCACCACGGCGTTCTTTTGTAATTACATCATGATACACCTGTCCGGTAGTTGTGTTGTTATCCTTGGTCATTTCAACATCAAGAAATCTTTCATAATGCCCAAGATCAAGATCAGTTTCAGAGCCGTCATCGGTTACATAAACTTCCCCATGCTGAAATGGATTCATAGTTCCGGGATCAACGTTGATGTAAGGATCAAATTTTTGAATGGTAACGCTATAACCCCTCATCTTTAACAATAAACCCAATGATGAAGCGGTAATGCCTTTACCGAGTGAGGAGACAACTCCGCCGGTAATAAATATATATTTTACTTTCTTTTTCATTTCCATCGTGACCGGCAGAATTATTGTGTATTTTTAACTGCTAAAGATATGAAAAATCATTTATTCTCTGTATTATTTTTTAGGAATAATATCAAAAAAAGTAAAAATATTTTTTTGAATTTTATCCGGGAATTTTTATAGATAACTTTCTCGATGTATATCGCAGTGTTGGAAATAAATAAATCTTGCAAGTAATATAGGGGCAAATCGCTAAAATTTGCCCCTTAATCTTCCCCATATCGTACTATTTTCTTTTTATTTAATACCGGCTATCGCCTCGAGCATATCTGTTGTTATTGATTTAGGCCTTTCAATCGGGTATCCGAGAGCTCTATCCCAAATAAGGTTAGCACATACACCAATGGATCTCCCTACGGCAAACAAGACGGTATAGAAATCATATTCCGTTAAGCCATAGTGCCATTGTATCACTCCCGATTGAGCATCGACATTTGGCCAGGGATCTTTTGCTTTACCCTGCTCTAATAATACACCTGGAACAATTTTATAAAGCATATCAACATATTGGAAAATCAAATCGTCCGGGAGATTTTTGAGACAGAATTCTCTCTGAGCTGTGTAACGGGGATCAGTCTTCCTTAATACTGCATGACCGTAACCCGGCACAACATGCCCTTCTTTAAGAGTATCCCAAACAAATTTTTTGATGTTGTCTTCTGTAGGAACTTGATTTCCCATTTTATTCATTACACCCTGCAGCCAACGTAAAAATTCTTCGTTTGCTAATCCATGCAAAGGACCGGCGAGGCCATTTATCATTGCGGAGATAGAATAGTAAACATCCGAAAGTGCGCTTGCTACAAGATGACCGGCATGAGCGCTTACATTTCCGCTCTCATGATCGCTGTGCAAAATAAAATACATTCTTGCAACATCATCGTAAGGTTTTTTAATTCCCATCATGTGAGCAAAGTTTCCTCCCATATCAAGACTCAAATCAGCAGAAATTTGCTCATCCTTTTTATATTTTAACCGATAGATAAAAGCAGCAATACGCGGGATACGTGCAAGAAGATCCATCGCATCTTCATACGTTGCATCCCAATAATCGTTCTTGCTTAACACAGCATGTTTCTTTGCGAAATCCGATTCCTTCTGCATTGCAACAACAGCAGCGGAAAGCATCGCCATCGGATGGGAATCCCTTGGCATGGCTCTTAAAATATCAAAAACATAAGCTGGGACTTCACCTCGTTTTTTGAATTCTTCCACAACTTCAAGAACTTCACTCTCTGTTGGGAATTCGCCTGTCAGAAGCAAATATAACAAACCTTCTACGTAAGGCAGTTCACCGCCTTGGGCTTTTGGCAGTCCATCAAGTGTTTCGGGAATTGTATATCCACGGAATCTAATCCCTTCGTTAGGATCAAGATAAGAGATATCTGTTGTAAGACATTTTATATTTCGCATACCGCCGATAACCTGGCCGATATTGACTTCGCCGACTTTTACTTCACCAAATTCTTTAACTAGACGGGCAGTGCGCGGGCGCCAACCTTCAATTTTGGCTGCTAATTTTTGTTTTAAAGCTAACATTTAACCTCCTGTTAGATTCGGACAAAATTAATTGATTAATGAATTTATGTGGAAGATTTTCAAGATTATTCCTTTTGATAGCAAAATATCAATTTTTTTCTTAAAAAGAAATAAAAACATTCTTTTAACCGATTATAAATCACTCCCGGATAATTTTATCAGCAACTAACTTGCCGCTTTGAACTGCACTTTCAATCGTTGATGGAAGTCCGGTATTTGTCCAATCGCCTGCGAGAATTAAATTTTTATATTGTGAAATAACCTTTTCGCGAATAAACTTGGATGAAATGGAAGGGACAAAGGTTGCGCGTTTCTCTTTTAATACGATATAATCTTTTACAAAATCTCTATTGAATTCCGGGAAATATTCCGACAACTCATTCATATATATCTCGAAAATTTCCTCAGCTTTCAACTTTACCAATTCCGCGGCATCGCTTGTTATTAAAGAGATGTGTTTTTCATGATTAAAGAGCCAATGAATTTTCGAATCGATCATCCCGAAAAATTTTTCATGGAATGGATTTTCTTTCAACCATAAATGCATAGTAATGATTGGCGAGTATTCTAAATTATCTGCATCCTCGTTATGCGCTAAGTTAAATATTTTCTTGTATTGAAAATGTGGGACAGCCGAAATAACAAAATCGAACCCTGTAATCTCTCTTTTATCGGTGATGATTTTTATTAACTTATTGTCATGCTCTACAACCCCGATTACTTTTTCAGAAAGTGTTACCGTTCCCCCTCTTTGCAAAATAAATTCAACTGCCGGCTCACAATAAAGCGAACTTAAACCGACTGATGGAATAATAAAAAGCGAGGATTTATTACCATTTAAAAATACCTTCTTCAGAACAAGTGCAAAAATATTTGCCGCGGCATTCTGCGACTTTGTATTCAAGGTTCCAACACACAAAATGTCCCAAAGCGCTTTCCTGGATTCTTTGCTCTGTCCATTTTGATCGAGCCAATCAGCCAAATTCATCTGCGAGAGTTTTGCATAACTAACAAATGGGAGTTTCACAAATAATTTTAGAATTTCAATCCTTTCTTTGAGGGAGACAGCCTCGTAATTCAGTAAGGCAAAAATCAAATTAAACGGATAGAAGTTATTGCTGGATTTCAATGAAAATGTTTTTCTGTTGCGATCCCGAAAAATAACTTTCATTTTTTTTTGTACTATTACTTTTTTCGAAGCGCCTATTAACTCAAAAAATCCCAACGAATTTTTATAACAACCCATCATCAAGTGCTGCCCGTTATCAATCACATCATCGTACTTTTCATTATAGAATGAATATGCTCTTCCGCCCAACTTTGGCGAAGCCTCGAGCAAATGAACAGTGTGATTTTTATTGGAAAGGAAAACTGCGGAGGAGAGACCGGCGAATCCACCGCCGATAATTACTATTTTTGACATTAGTAAACTAAACCGTACTTTGCCCATACTCCGAAAGAGATGAATAATTTTTTCGAAGTTGGTACGCTTATCTTTTCACCAAATACATTGTAATTTTTTTCGTGAAGTTTTTTCAGCAAATCATAATAAATATGCTGCATCGCTCTTGCTGCAAACATTGGACGTTTATCTTCAAACTCCAGTGAACGTGTGGCTTTTTTAAAATAATCTCTCGCCTTGTCGGCTTCATAATTCATAAGTGAAATAAAATTTTCGTTGTATGTATTTTCCAGCAAATCTTTTTCGGAGTAATTAAATTTTTGCAAATCTTCCTGGGGAAGATAAATTCTTCCGCTGGAAGCATCAGTCTTTACATCGCGGAGTATGTTCGTTAATTGCAACGCTAAACCGAGATTGATTGCATATTGACGTGTTGATTCATATTTGTATCCAAAAATTTCGATACACATCAATCCGACTGTTGAAGCAACACGATAACAGTATTGCGATAATTCATCGAAACTCCAATACCGTTTGATTTGCAAATCCATTTCAACACCTTTTATCAGTTCGAAAAAAGGCTCGAGTGGGATATTAAATTGGCTGATAATTTTTGATAATTTATTTAGTAGAGAATAACCTGACTGACCATGCAATGATCTTTCCAATTCGATTCTCCACTTACGCAGCCGTTCATATTTCAGATCATCATTCTCAAATCCTTCATCAATAATATCATCCGTTTGTCGGCAAAATGCATAAACTGTATTCATTGCATCCCGTTGCTGGGCTGGCAATAAGTTAAAAGCGTAATAAAAACTGCTTTTACTTTTCTTCGCTATTTCTTTCGCCTGGTCGTGCATGTTTTCTTCAGAAAATATTTTTTATCATCATCAAAAAAAATTCTGTCTTGGAAATTACAGGTCTCTTGTTCAATACATCATAATTTGAATTAATTATCTTATTTAAAATCATTTCACCGCCGGCAATTGTCCAGCTTATTTGTCTTGCCAATCGCGGCGGCAAGTATTTAATTATCTCTTTACCTTTTGTATATAACTCAAAATTTCTATGAACCTGGTACTCCATCAACCGTGTAAAGTTAATATTATTTTCGCTCAACTCAAATGTATTTTCATGTACATTAAATTTTTGCAGTTCATCAATCGGGAAGTAAATTCTTCCATTCCGGAAATCAATTGAAGTATCCTGATAAAAATTCGTTAATTGCAATCCAGTGCATATCGCATCGGACAAATTCAAAATTCGCTCTTCTTTTATTCCATGCAATTCGAGTATTAATCTGCCGATTGGATTTGCAGAACGGCGGCAATAATCAGTCAGCTCCTCATACGAATCGTATCGTTTTTTAATAATATCCTGATTAAATGCACTAATTAAGTTTCTGAAATTTTCGTGTTTGAGATGAAATTCATTTATAGTTGAAAACAGAGCGAACCAAAAATCATTTTCGAAATTTCCTTTCAACATTTCTTCAAATGTTTGAAGGTAGTTCGATAATAGATTGATTCGCTCCGTTGGAGCTAAGTCGCCTTCATCAGCAATATCATCGGCTTGACGGGCAAACCGATAAATCACAGCAACATGCTTTCGTAATCTTTTTTGAATAAATAAAGAAACAACCGGAAAGTTTTCGTAATGCGAACTGGCAAAAGCAATTGCATCAACAAAACCTTTTTCCAGATTTGAATTTCCGTCTTTACTCATTCCAATAAAAATTTATTCCGGATTTACCGGCGGCTGCATTTGTTGTTCAACCGTTGGTTTTTTCTTTCTTAGGAAAACAAAAGCAAGAATAATAAGGATGACCACAACAACAATTACAATTATCAATAAATTGGAGCTGGCAGCAGCTTGTTTTTCGAATACAACTGTCATTGTCTGGGCGCTTGATAAATTCGCCATGCTGAATACCCATTTAACTGTGTTGGTACTATGATTCACATTTTCCGCTACAGCATTTGTTGATATTATTTTCGATGGAAGTGTTAATTCATATTCCCAATTATACTGAGCAAACATCATATTCATCATATTTTGGTTCGCAGCATCAGCCGAGTCTGTTTGTCCGGTATCTTTGTCCTCAGAGATGCTTCTTGTAAATACCCAGTTTCCGTTTTCTTCTTTCAAGGATATTACACCGATCATACCTTTCTTTGAAGAATCTTGTGAGGCAGCGGCAAGTTTTTCAACTGAATCGAACTGCAAGGTGACTTCGATCCATTTATTGCCATCCTTGCTAAAGGTTTTTCCACTTACATATTTTACGCCGTCTTTCTTAGTATAATCTTCCTTAATCTTATTTTCGTCAAATTCATCAAATCCATTTTGACCGCCTCCCATATTTAAAATTTCTTCGCTAATTCCAATAGCAAAAGTTAACTCACCCGATCCGTCGCTGTTGAGTTTCATTTTTTCATTGTACCTAATACAGCCGGACAATGCGATAAAAATTACTAATGTCGAGAGTAAAATCAGCTTTTTCATGGCTCTTCCTTTTTGTTGGGAAATATTTTTTTATTGCTGAAATAAAATGATTTCGAGATCGAAAAAACTTGTTGATGCCGATGAAGATAAATTTATTAATGAGGTCATAATTGTATGTAAAGTTAGTGCCCGGAACAGGACTCGAACCTGCACGTCGTTGCCAACACTAGCTCCTGAAGCTAGCGCGTCTACCAATTCCGCCATCCGGGCAAATCAGCGATTCAAAGATACAGAAGTAAATATTGTATTTCAAAAATCTTATTCGATTTCAACTGCTTCATGCGTTGTGGAACTTCGAATCGTATATCTGTCGGGAACTTTTATTACCATGTCCCGCGACGCAACAAATGGCGGAGGCAAATCTTTAACATTGATGATATCAGGAAAATCGCCGGAGGAACATTCTCCGGATGATAAACGCGGATCACCGAATTCGAAAATCGATTCTTCACAGAAGTTTACTGTTGTAACTTTGCCGCTCGTTGGTTTTTCAAACAGTTCAAGCGGAATATCGATCTCGTCATGCACTCTCTTCATAAACACTGCCCAAACGGGCAGCGCCGCTTGCGAACCTGTGCCATACGTGCCTGTAAAGGAAACACGGCGATCATCAAAACCGACCCACACTCCAGCACAAAGTTGCGGAGTAAATCCAACAAACCAAGCATCGGAATAATCTTGTGTAGTTCCGGTTTTTCCGCCGGCAGGTCTAAGAAAATTATATACTGCACGCGCCCTATATCCGGTCCCATGATCAACAACAGTTTGCAGCATGTTGGTTATAATATACGCAGTCTCTTCCGGTATCGCTTCCCTCGCCTGTGATATAAACGAATCGATTAAAATACCATCTTTATCTTCAATCTTAGTTATGGCAATCGGTTCATTGTAAATACCACTATGTGCGATTGTAGCAAATGCCGATGTTAATTCGAGTGGTGAAACTTCGGAAGTGCCAAGTGCAATCGCCGGCGTTAAAATCAATTTGCTTTTAATGCCTAATTTCTCCGCAACTCTTCCCACTTGCCACAATTGAACGTAATCTTCAATTATTAATCTCGAAGCAATTATATTCAATGAGTTTCTTAATCCCGTGCGTAATGTAGTAAAACCGCTTGTCGTCCGATCAAAGTTTTCGGGACTCCAACCATTATAGTTAAACCGCTGATTCAGAATCGGGTATGCAGGATAAAGACCGTTTTCAATTGCAACAGTATAAATTATAGGTTTAAAAGCCGAACCGGGCTGACGCCGTATTTGCGTAACGTGATTTAATCCGTAAGCAAAATTGGGATTCTTGCCCCCAACCATCGCTCTTATTTCACCCGTTTTTACATCAAGAACCACAAATCCGGATTCGATTGTTTGAGCAGATTTTTTAACTGAATCGACAAATGCAGATCTCCTTTTCAAAGATTGGTAAACTTTCGATTTTCCCGATTCACTCTCTGCATTCCTGTATTCTCTGCTGTTCTTAATTGCCTTGTCAAGAATATTATTAAACGATTTGGCATTATCCGCGTTTTCCCACTTCCAGTGTTTATCAAAAAGTATTTGATAATCTTCGAGATGCTTTTTTACACTTTCGTTCGCAATTATTTGCATTCTTGAATCAAGGGTAGTGTAAATGCTCAACCCATCTTCGTAAAGATTAAAATTATATATATCGGCAAGATCCTGCATCTGATGACGTATGTACTCAACAAAATGCGGCGCGATTTTGCTCTTAAATCCGAGCGTCAATTCCTCCATTGCGAGATTGATAGGCTGCTTTTTATATTTCAAATATTCATCGGGAGTGAGGTAACCGGGTTCTATCATATTAAACATCACAAGATTACGTCTTCTAAGTGCATTGTCGTACTTATTAATCGGGTCGTATTCAACCGTTGATTTTAATAGCGCGATAAGTAAAGCCGCTTCCGGAACAGTTAGTTGGAAAACTCTTTTATTGAAATACAATTTAGCAGCGGTTTCAATTCCGTAAGCTCCCCTCCCGAAATAAGAAACGTTAAAATACATTTCGAGAATTTCTCGTTTTGTATAAGTCTTTTCTATTTGAACGGAGGTAATCCATTCCTGTATTTTACGGATACCGGTATCAAAAATCGTTTCCCTTCCCTTTTTAAGCTGATACAAATTCTTTGATAACTGCTGGGTGATTGTACTCGCACCTTCTTTCTTGAAAAGGAAAATTGTTTTGAACATAGCTTTTACAAATCGCTGAAGATCGACACCCCAATGGTCGTAAAATTTCCTATCTTCTGTTGCAATGAGCAGATTTGTAACATGCGAAGGGATACTATCCATGTTGGTTTCGATTCGGTTTTCTCTAAAGAATTGACCTATTAATTCCCCATCGGAACTATAAACATTGCTTGCGAGCATTGGCGAAGGATTTTCCAATTCCTCTAAAGAAGGTAATCCATCAAAAATATATTGGAACAGGAAGAATAATCCGGCAATTACAACCAGGCCAATCCCGCCGATTAAATACCACTTAGTTTTTGTATTCTTTACAGAAGATGACTTTGAATTCGCCATTCTAATTCCACTCAATTATTTCAAAATTATTTCCATTAAATGATCCATAACATGGTTTGTCAATCCATGACCCAAGATTTATATAGAAACCGTTTTTATATTTTTCGAACGCTCTCTGATGCGAATGCCCAAATAAAACGAAATCATAACCGTCGTCAATTTTATTTCGCGCTGTCTCAAACAATCCATCAATTTCGCCGTAATGTTTTCCTGAAGTATATTCACGGCTTGTTTTGCTTGTATGGCTTGCAATTTTAATCCCGATATCAGGATGAATCAAAGAAAAGAGCCATTGGAAAAATTTATTCCTCAAAATTTTCTTGAGGATCTTATAACCGATATCATTTTTTACAAGTCCATCACCGTGACCAAGAAAAAATTTTTTACCGTAGATTTCCACTTTTAGAATATCTTCATGAAGTTCAACACCAAGTTCAGTTTCAAATATACTTCTATGCATAAAATCGTGATTACCGATGAGGTAATGCACCTTTACCCCGGATTCACAAACGTCTTGTATGGCCGTTAATATTCTAAAAGAATTCTTTTGCATAACTCTTTTATACTCGAACCAATAATCATATAAATCGCCAAGGATATAAAGCTCACAAGCATTCTCTTTCGCGAAATTTAAAAATCCAACAAGTGAGCGCTCTTTTAATTTTTCCCTTTCACGATCTTCAAGACCGAGATGGATATCCGAAATAAAAAAAATATTTTTAGGCAAATAAGAAATCAGAATAAATTTTAAAAGAAATTTATGATAAATACGGTAAAAATATAAGATATGAAAAAATTTTTGAGAAATAATTTCAAATCTTCTAATGGAATAGGACGTTACATTCAGAACAATCAACAAAGAGAGGTAAAATGCTATTTTTGAATTTCTGGTATTAACAAATTTTTAATAGTCCTACAGCATTTAACGATGAAATTACATTGCCAAAGAAATATTAAATAGATATATTTGAGCAAAAAAGAGTGAAATATGGCATTAACCGGATCTTCCCTAATAAGAGATACTCTAACAATGGTTTTAGCAGGCGGACAGGGTGAAAGATTACATCCGTTAACGCTGCACAGAACCAAACCTTCAGTACCATTCGGCGGCAAGTACAGAATAATTGATTTTACTTTATCGAATGTCCTTAACTCCGGACTTCGGAAAGTATATGTACTAACCCAGTACAAATCGGATTCCTTAAACCGGCATCTTTACGAGGTATGGAATATTTTCAATCCAGAATTGGGTGAATTTATTTATCCAGTGCCTCCACAGCAAAAGGTGAATGATAACTGGTATATGGGAACAGCCGATGCGATATATCAAAATCTTAATCTCATTTCCGATAGTCAATTCAAATGGCTGATATTATTATCGGGCGATCATATTTACAAGATGGACTATTTAAAGATGCTGCAATATCACATCGAGAAAAAGGCGGATCTTTCCATATCAAGCATGTATGTCGAAAAATCTATGGCATCAAGATTTGGCGTTCTGCAAATCGATGAGAATTACAATGTTATTTCTTTCCAAGAAAAACCTGAAGCGCCGGCTGAATCTCCCGACAAACCTGGCTTTTCGTTTGTTAATATGGGCGTTTATATCTTCAATGTAAGTTCAATAAAAGAAGTAATGCGCGAGATGAAAAATAAAAAACTTGAGGATTCTGATTTCGGAAAGCATATAATACCGTTTATGTTGAAAAGCGGATATGGATTAAAAGCATTTCGCTTTGTAGATGAGAATAAAAAAGACCAACCTTACTGGGTGGACGTTGGCACAATTGATAGTTATTATGCTGCAAGCATGGATTTAATAAATGTACATCCAATTTTTAATCTTTACGACAGCGCCTGGAATTTGCGTAGTGAAGCCGTTCCCTATCCGCCTGCAAAAACAATTTCGCATGAAGGAGAGAGAGTTGGTAGAGCGCTGAATTCATTGATTACTGACGGTACTATTATTTCCGGTGGTTTGGTTGAGCGTTCGATAATTGGCGCAAACGTGCGCGTTAATAGCTATTCTTATATTACTGATTCGATCATTTTTGCAAACTGTAATATCGGACGGCATTCAAGAATACGGCGTACAATAATTGATAAAAATGTAAAAGTACCGGAACATGTTGAAATAGGTTTTGATCCTGAAAAGGATAAGAAAAGATTTACTGTTACGGAGAGCGGTATTGTTGTTATTCCCAAGGATTACGAATTCTAATTTGGTTATGGCAATAAATATTCAAAATGCGGATCGGATAATAATTCGATGCGCATTTTTTTTATCTGTTATATTTCGTTCTGCTAGCCGAAGGTATTTTTTAATTCATAATGAGAAATAAAAGAATTTCTGTGGAACATGAATCCGATTCTACAAAATAAGTTAGAAAATCTTCCGACTAAGCCCGGAGTGTACCAATTTTTTAATGACAAAGGTAAAGTAATTTACGTTGGGAAGGCAAAATTACTTAGGAATAGAGTCCGTTCATATTTCCAAAGCGGAATCGATTCCCCCAAGACGGCAGCGCTCGTAAGTAAAATTGTTGACCTCGAAGTAATCGTAACCGATAATGAAATTGAAGCTCTCGTTCTCGAAAATAATCTCATCAAAAAATTAAAACCGCGTTACAACATAAACCTTAAAGATGATAAATCATTTCCGTATATCCGTGTAACTAACGAACCGTTTCCGCGAATATTCCCTCAGCGCCAAATTGTGAAAGACGGCTCGAAATATTTTGGACCTTATACCGATGTAAAAAACATGAAATCTTCGCTGCGAATGATCAACCAGATTTTCAAAATAAGAAGCTGTAATTATTTTATTGATGATGAGTCTATTCAGAAAAAGAAAGTAAAATTGTGTCTCGATTATCATATAAAGAAATGCGACGGGCCATGCGAAGGATTGATTTCGCAGCTTGAATATAACGAGATGGTCAGTCAGGTTGTTAAATTACTGCGCGGCAAAACCGATGATCTTATGAATGAACTAACCGGAAAAATGAATGAGGCGTCTTCCAATCTTGAATTTGAAAAAGCTGCCGCAATTAGGGACAAGATTCAAAAATTAGCTGTTTATACATCCAAACAAAAAGTCGTTTCCAATGATTTTGATGACAAGGATATTATCAGCGCTGCAATTGAAGGAAAGGATGTCGCCTGCTCCATTTTGAATATCCGCACCGGCAAATTAGTTAGTAAACGAGAACTAAAATTAACAACGGAGGCATACGATGACCAAAGCCAGGTAATCGCCGCAATCATTAAATTTTATTACGATGAATTTGTTGAAGTGCCAAAGGAAATAATTGTTGAAGAAGAACCTTACGATATAGAACCTCTGCTCGAATGGCTCAATTCGAAAGCCGTTAAAAAAACAAAATTTATTGTGCCGGTAAGAAAGAGCGAGATAAAATCACTTTTAAATATGTGCAAGCAGAATGCAATCTTACAATTAAAAGAAATTCAATTACAACGGATGAAAAAGGAAGGAAATACTCCTTACGTTCTTGCTGCGCTAAAAAGAGATCTGCGTTTAAAATCTGTTCCCAAAAAGATCGAGTGCTTCGATATTTCCAATTTACAGGGAACAGATACTGTTGCAAGCATGGTAGTTTTTGTGGATGGCAAACCTAAGAAAAGTCTCTACCGGAAATATATTATTAAAAGTGAGGAAGGACCGGATGACTTTGCGAGTATGCGTGAGGTGATAGAACGAAGGTATAAAAGGCTGCTTGAAGAGAACGAAATAATGCCCGATTTAATTATGGTGGATGGCGGTAAAGGTCAGCTTTCGAGCGCGGTACAAATATTAAATGAATTGAACATTACTAAGTACGAAATTATCGGGCTGGCAAAACGACTCGAAGAAATATTTGTACCGGAATCATCCGAACCACAAACAATTCCCAAAACATCTTCCAGTTTGAAACTACTTCAACATGTGCGGGATGAAGCACATCGATTCGCCATTACCTTTCATAGGAATCGGAGAGATAAGCGGACTTTCACAACCGAACTTTTGGAAATAAAAGGAATTGGGAATGGAGCTGCAGAAAATTTATTAAAATCATTCAGCAGTATTGAAGAAATCAAAACTGCTCCAGAAGAACAACTCGCAGAAGTTATAGGTAACGCAAAAGCAAAATTGATTTTTGAATTTTACAGAAATACTCCCGACCTGAGTGAGTTAGCAGCATCTATAACGGTGGATAAACCAGAGGATTTTGAATGAAGATAAATTTAAAACGGCATGTTCAGGCAAAATCCGGCAATAATGATTTTGAGAGAGAACTGACTGATGAAGGCATATACTATACTGCATCCTACCTGGTAAATGAAATTGCATTCTCACGAGTCTATTAAGTAGAAAATTTTACCCGCCATAAATTTAACACTTCTTAACAAACATTAGAGGAACCTAACACTAACCATATCGTCTTAAGCCATGTAAATATTCAAAATGTTCTTTAATTAACTAAGCGCACACTTTCGTTTTTCTAGGGGGAAAAAATGAAGAAAGTAAGATATTTTCTTGCGCCAATATTGTTAATAATTGTTTTGGCAAGTAGTTCGTACGCTGGTGGAGAAGCAAAAAACACCGCTTCGATGCCGGAAATGATCGAACAAAATTTAATAGCCGGTTTAAAATCAGATAATACCGGCTTGCAAGTCAGCTGTGCATATTTTCTTGGTGATCTAAAATCTCAGCGGGCTATTATTCCTTTAATGCATCTGCTTCGCGATGGCGATTGCGAAGGAGTCCGATTAATCGCAGCTTTATCATTAATGAAAATTGGATCCGAACGTTGCATATATATGGTTAAGCAAGAAGCATTTTTTAATGACTGCGAAAGAGTCAGACGAATGTGCAATATTTTTTACAATGCTTACTTGAGCGAGCAAAATACGGTACAAGAATCAAATGATAAAGAGTACATTGCAAAAGATGCACGTTAAACGCACCAAGAGGTACAAATTTACAGAATTGCGCGAGGCAAATATATTTGCCTCGTTTTTATCGAGGTATAATTGATTCCATTTACTGTAATAATTATTATTGCTGCGTTTATTGTTATTGCTGCAATTTTAAGTTCCGGTTTGTTTATTAGGTGGCTCGATAAAAAACTAAAAAAAAATGATGGAGATGCAGAATTGTAATTTTATTAAAAATAAATCCGGGTAACCGATTACACAAATTAAATTACCTACCGCTGCTTCCTTCCGGACCTGACGGGGTTCGGTATAAATCTGTCAACCGGCACCCGGAAAATTTGGGGTGGAAATATAAGAATTAACATCTTCCCGAAAAAATTATTGTTTCAATATCGCTTCTATTTTTTCTACAACATCCTCCACGTTAATTCCATGCTCTCCTTCGAATGTACACTTTTTAGGATCACCGGGACACTTATACTGGCAATAGGAATATTTTGGTAATAAAATCTCATTGACGTTGCCCAATGGTCCCCATAACTTAGGGGAACAAGCATTTAGTGGACAGAACATAGACACGGTTTTTATTTTAAGAGCTGCACAGATATGCATGGGACCGGTACTATTCGAAACTAACATATCGAGAGCAGCGAAATTAATAATTGATTCGCGAAGAGAAAGATTCAGATGCGGATATGTTACTCCCGGTATATCGAACAAATCATTTTTAACTTGATCCGTAATGACGATTGAATATTCAGGTTGTTTTGTTAACTCCAAAATTAATTGTCGATAACTTTCTTTCGACCAGTTAGGCGCAGAGTTTCCGCTCGTCGAATGGATACCGATTAAATGTTTTCTCCCTCGAATCTGAAAGTTTCTTGCCACCGCCACATCTTGTTTTTCTTTTTCATCTAAAAATAATTCCGTTGTGTAATTGTTCGAGTCAACTCCAATTTTCCTTGCGAGATCGAGACAATAATCAGCCTCGTGACGCAATGGATTATACTTTTGTCGGTGAACACTTTTTGTATTTGTAATAAACTGGTATAACTTGTAACCGACTCCAATTCTGCAATGGATTCCCGCGAGAAATAACATATAATTTATTGGCTCATTTGGGATAAGAGACAATGAATGAGTGAAATTATATTTTCTTATTTCACTAACCTTTTGAAAGTATGAATTATCGTCGAGTAAAATGATTTGATCAATATGTGGATTGTTTAAATAAACTTCCACCGCATATTTTCTTAATAGTATAGAAACATAACTACCGGGGAATTGTTTTTTAATTTCGCGCGGAATTGGAGTTGAGAGAACCACATCGCCAAGTCTATCGGGACGTACAATTAAAATTCTTTTTTGATCCACCGCTTGCATGGTTTTAATTAATGTTCAACAATTTTGATTTCGCACGGTTATATTCGTTCTGCCAGTTTAATTCTTGCGATGCAGCTACACAATTCAGTCTATATTTTTCCAATCGCGCTTTATCGTTAATAAAATCATTTATCTCTGCGCTGATGTCTTCCGATTTTTCCAAATCGATGACAATACCCAAATCATATTTTTCAATTATTTTTTTCATCTGAGGGAGATTGGACGAAACAATCGGCAAACCGGCCATGATATATTCAAATAATTTATTCGGAAGTGCGTAATAATAACTAACACTAATATTTTCGATCAAAGCAAAACCTACTTCAGCCCCGGCAGTGTAATTTATTAATTCATTCTGAGGAATTGAGCCCATGAAGAAAACTCTGTCTGTCAGATTTAATTCTTTCGCTTTCATCTCGAAGAATTGTTTTTTAGGACCATCGCCGAGTAAAACAAGTACGGAATTTTTAATGGAAGACAATGCTCTAAAAATTAATTCTATTCCCCTTCCATCCAGCATTACGCCCTGATATAAAAGAATTGTTTTATCGGCTTCGATTGGAAGTAATTCTCTGAAATTAATAATTTTTGTTGGCTGCTGAAGCAATGGAATGTTACGGATAACTACCGTGTTTTTTATCCCGTAAAATTTTTCGAGAAACTCCGAATCCATTTCACCTGTTGTTAATACAAGATCGCATTTACGAATAAAACTTTTCTCTACAAATTTAACTATCGACTGAACGAATTTTTTATTCCTAAGTCCGCCAAGATAAGCATACAGTTCCCTACTGTTGTAGAAAAGTTTACTCTTTCGAATTTTACTAAAGAATGCAGCAACCGGCAGGCAATGTACATCTTCCGCGAAAAGAATATCTGCTTTGTATTTTTTTGTTTCGGCAAAAAGTATCGAATAAAAACGAAGATAATAAGGGAGAGAAAATTTTCTCTTTACAAGTTTGAAAACGGAAATTCCGCCTTTAACCGTAACAAAATTTTTATCCATCCAATCGAAAGCAGTTACTCTTACCTCGCAGCCGTCTGCTTTCAAAGAATTTGAGAGATTGACAATTCTAGAATCGTGAAAAGGATTGCCGAGAAATAGTATATGTACTTTTATTAGCCGCGCCATTGTAAGGGCTAATTAAAGGCGAATATAAAAAGTATTGCGCATTACCGCGTGAGCATCAAATTTCTCTTTAAATTCAATAAGCGACATACTTGGCGTCATCGGGTTGGCAGCTTTGGTATCCTGCGATACACCAATATCGACATACTTGTAGCCCTGCTCGGTGGAATATTTAACTACTTCGAACATCACCCGCTGGATTGGTTTGAACTCGGCATATTCGTAAAGCAGCATATTATAAAAACAAACAGCTACGTTTTTATTCGCAAAGAACATCGATGAACCCGCGATTGGCTTATCCTTATAGTACACCATAAATAATTTCAAACATTCAGGCAGCAACTCTGTCAGCTTAATCAAATCATCATATGAATGAGTTGGCTTTACATTATGCCGGGCTTTATTTGCAAGCAGTATCGGGTAGAACTCATCGTAACGGTCATTAATCTCAACGCGGATATCAGGATTTTTTAATGTATGCCTGATATTACGTCTGATGGTTGGTTGAAATCTGGAAATGATATCCTGCTCTTTATCGAGATGAATTGCACTTGAAATATAATGCAACTGGTATTCGAAGCCGAGCCATCGCATTGCAAAATCTAGACTCTGATTCTGAATCGTTTCATAAATTATCGGTGCTGAAGTCAACATAAATTCCTTGATTCCGTTTTGCCGTCCGTAATCAAGAAGCGCTGAAACAATATCCAGGGTCTTTGCAAATGTAATATCTTTAACAACAATGGAACCATAGCTGGCGCCAATTGGAGATTCAAATAAACTGTCGGTTAATCTGCCGGGAAGGAGTGCAATTATTTCACCCTTCTCTAAAAAAATAAGATGATCAAATTTGAACTTACCGGGAGTGTGATAATCAAAAAAGCGCTGGAGGTGAAACATCGTTCCGTTATTCGATTCAAGAACAAACCTATCCCACTTCTCTTTCCATTCAGTAGTGTACCGTATTATTTCCATTAAAAATCCAAAAAATTTAGTTCAAAAATAATAAAATAGATTAACATTCGGATCGGATAATGAGCATCATTGAAATACAACTTTGAAAAACAGATTTGCATAAAAGAAAAATCATAGAAGTTCTTAAGCGTTGGGGATATCCGATACAATTGTTAAGATTTTTTAATACCAACTCAAGAAGACACTTAAAAAGTGTACATTAGAGAAATAGTGTGCGAACTTCCAAGATCATAACTGAATGGAGTAAACGCATAGTCAAAACTGATGCTGTTCCATAAAATACCAAGACCGCTTGTAAGTCCGCGGGAATCATACCCGGTAAGATAACCAAGCCGCAGAGCAAGTAAATCATTATATAAAATTTCTGCGCCGGTATGAATGTGGAGATCATCCGTGGATGTATATTTTTGAATCCCGCCAAGAGCTACAATTTTCGAATTGATTGATTCTAATGTGAAATTGTACGCGGCAGCTGCTCTCAAATCAACCGGCAGTTTTGTTTCCTCTCCCCTTAGCACATCCATCGAACCGAGATTTTTGATTGAGGCGCCGAGATTCAATCCGTTAATTACATTTTCATACAACAGACCAAAGTCATAACCGATTCCCGTCGATTCATCCGAATACATACCTTCGTACAAATATTTAATCGTCATTCCGAAAAATAAATTTTCAACTGTTTCAAATCCGGTTGATAAACTTCCATAGAAATAATGCGCATTAAATGTTGTCAAGGGTTCGCCGGGTTTTGTTCGAACTTCAATATCGGAAATAGAAGTTGTATTTATTCCCACAGCGAAAGGAATATTAAACAATGAAAAACTCGCACCGAGTTGTTCGCTTCGAACATCCTGAATCCATTCATTATGCGTAATCATAATCTGCGAATTTGTAAATTTACCAAGCAGCGCCGGATTGTAATTAAGAGCTGATGCATCTGTAGCAGTAACCACGCCAAGATCACCCATTGCAATGTTACGTGCGCCAAATCCCATTTTTAAAAATGATAACCCGGATGTACCTGCAGACTGCGCCATTATTGAGGATGCGGTGAATAGCAGCAATAAAAATTTTAGTGTGTTTTTCATAATCTCAATTATTTCTTTTTTCTATTTCAAAGGTACCGTAATAAAATATTAATTAAAAGGAAACATTCACCCCGACGATATGTTGATCCGATGGCGAGTATGGTTCAATCACAAAAGCGTAATCAATTCCAAGCGTCAATCCATCAGTTAAATATGAATATGAAAATCCGAATGACGGCTTTACAGGCACATCGGGATTACTTAAATCCATTTGGTTTAGACCCGCCCGGATGAATAGATTTTGAATCATATTATATTCAGCGCCGAACCTTAAAATATTTGTACCGGCGTTACTGTTTTCAAACTCAATTGCGGTAAGTAATTTCTTTTCGAATAATCGGTAGGAAAAACCTATCTTCTTCATCAAAGGAAATTTATCTTCTGTTGTATTCCCATCCTGTCCATATAAATCAGAGGTATCCCATTTGTATTTACTATTTACATCGGAGATAACAGCCGCAATAGTTATGTTTTCATTCAACAGATACAGCGCGCCGATATCGAAACCGAAGCTGATACTTGAAACATCTTCATATAATCTGTAATAATAAAATTTAGCTGTAAATCCGAAAGATAATTTATCTGAGAACCGGTTCGATAATCCAATGAAAAATTGATTCTCGGAAGTGGAGATATCGCCGGTTTTAATTCCCTGGTTGTCTCGTTCCTCAATCCCGCTCACACCTGCATTGATTATTCCGATACTGACACCGGCAACCGAGCGCGGTTTTGTCGAATCTGTTTTGCTTTTTCCAAATTCGAATTTTTTTGTGAAGCTGAG
>JAZDFC010000079.1:0-57560 GCA_043808235.1 bacterium | reverse complement strand
AAAAAAGGTAATTTTATGGGAAATCCATTAGACAAACCGTGGACTAACAAACAAAGGATTTCTTTTGTTCTTTATATGGTATTTTTGTTAGTAAGTGTATGGGCTACTGGGGAATCAATCGCCAGGAGTACTCAGTTACCTGTTCTTGCTTGCTATGCAATAGGATTGGCGGCATTACTCGGTGCATCATTTAGTTTGACGCTCATTAAAAAAAGTTTCAGTTCTAAATATGTTCCAAATAGAAGCGTACTTATTGTTGTTGGAATTGTTGGATTTTTATTCTTATGGCTCGTAAGTTTAACCAGTAATACACACAATTTTTATTATGTTATGACTATAGATAAACTTCGACAAAAAGAATTAAATACTGTAAAAAATGAATTAGAACTAGTTAAAGACAAAAGTATATTTGCGTTTAATACAGCGAAAAATGAATTCAGCAATAAAATAGAATCTGAAATAAAAAGTTTGAAAAATGAGATAATGAATCCTGGACTGCCTGGACATGGAGGGCGTACAGATTCAATTATTACTACTATTGAAACAATGCTACAATCCAATATTCAAAGGATAACGCCGACTGGGAGCGATAGAAGATCTTTACTTCAACATGCTGACAATATGGCAGAAATAATTAGGGGTCAAACCGATAATAAGCTTCTACTCATTGACGACAGAATAAATGAACTAAATAAATTCATTGAACAAAAAGAATATAATATTTACTTAACTGATTTAGAAAATATTATTAAGAACTATCTTACTACCGATGAGATGCCATTAAAAATAATCTTACGTAATGGCTATTCCTTTTATAATAAATGTTACGACTTTATTGGTGAATTATTTAAGATCCCTTTTTTAAAGGAAAATATAAAACTCGTTATTTCAAAACTGCCTGAAGTACCTATGAGTATTGAAAATGAAAATATTGCTACTTCCTGGCGAAAGTTTATAGATGGAAAATACGATGCTTTAGATTTTTATTTAGCATTAATATGGGCGATTACAATTGATCTCGCTTGTTTTATATTATTCTATTTTGGAGTTTTACCAAAAGATGAAGATTAATTTTATTATTTAATAATTTAGGAGAAAGGAAATGCAAGACGAAAAAAGGAATAGCAATGATTTCGCATTTGATGCGGATGTAACAAATTCTATTGCTGAAGAAACAAAAAAAAATAATTATAAAATAGATCAGGTAGAAAATATTAAAATAAATGATGAAAGCATCAGGGGTCCATTAGTAATATTTTTTGGACCTTCAAACATTGGGAAGACCGTTTCGGTTTTAAGATTAATTAAGAAAATTAGTGCTCATTATACTATTACTACTAATAGAGATTTTAGAAAAGATGATAAGTATCCAGAAACGATTAAATTATTTGAAAAACTTCTTACTGAAAATAATTATGCTCCAGATGCTACTGGAAAGATAAATTTTATATTATTAGATGTTACAAGGACTAATGATGGTCCATTTTGTCAAATATTGGAAGCACCCGGGGAGCATTTTTTTGATAGCCTGAATCCAACAAAAAAACATCCTCGCTATTTAGTCGATATTTTTAATAATATAAGTTATTCAAAAATATATGTATTCTTTTTTGCAGTGGGAATGTTTGAAGACCAAGAGATAAGGAAGCAATATGCTAATAATATTACAACGCTAATAAGTTCGAAATTAGATTCTAAAAGAGATAAAGTAATTATTTTGGTAAATAAATGCGATGAACATCCAGCTAAGTTTAAGAATGGTAAACCAGATGAAAATAGATTTAAAAATGATATTTACCAACAAAATTCTTTTGGTGCAGTAAGAGATATACTACAACATAGTGGATTTAAACGTATACATTTTGTGCCTTTTTCAGCTTGTGAACCATATCAATTTGAATCAGATGGCGAAATAAAAAAGGTCTTAGCTTCTTCTGCAGACTACTATCCCGAAAAATTATGGTATAGTATTTATGATTGTGTTAAAGGCAAATTCCCATTCTCATTCCGTAATATATTCGGATAATAAATTTATGCAACGAGTTAAGGATATATTGTTTTTTGCGACATTGAAGGATGGTTTTAAATGTTTTCCTCACTCTGATGAATATTCTCATTATTATGACAATACTCCAAATGGATGGTTATTGGATATTAAAAAGATAAATGATGCTGTCCGATATATTTTTGTTAAATATGGCGTTTATACTTTTGTTGAAGACGGTCGAAGTGGGGGATGCTTTGGTATAGTTATTGATTTTAATGGTTATATCTTTAATGATATTTCTATCCTAAAGAATGAAATCTTTGAAAAAGAAATTCTTGGAAGAATGATTAATCAAAAGGAATTTATTACTGAACTATCTAGTAATCAAATTGGATTCGTAACTTATAATACTAGCGAAATAAAATATTATTTAGATAAATGGAATAATATCATTAAGAACGGTATAGAAAAGAACTTTTATAAATACCTCGAAAAACTTAATCCTGACATTCCAAATTACCAAGGGTATATTGCCTTCCATCCAGATGATCTTCAAGAAAATATTAATGATGTTTTCATTAGAAATGGAGGAGTAAGTATTGCAACAAAACATCCTAGAATAGTTATGGAAAAAAATGAAAGTGATGTTAAAACTATAAAACTAGAATCAGAAAATAAAATACAATATATAATTCACTTATATGAAAAATCTTCTAATGATGCTATTGAGGAAAAACAGTTAAGAAAAGATGTGGATAACAGCCCAAATGAAAGCCTATTGTCAAAATATCAAATTCTAAAAGATGAAAATCATAATCTTAGATTAAATAATGAAAGCATGGTGGATAAGATTCATCTCTTAGAAATAAAAATAAAAGGATTAGAAGAAAGAATAAGCAAATTGACTGAGGTAAAAGAGATTCCACAAAAAAGAGTAAATGAAATAAAGCAAAGGGATAAAAAATCCTTTAATACATATTCTATAAAAATACTTTTAGCTAAGTTCAAGAAACTAAGCAAAATATACTATGTTATTATAGTTATGATTGTTTTTTTTATCGCATTTACAATTTATACAATTGATAAAATAAACGTAAGTAAATTGGAGGAAACAAATCCCATTGATTCGACAGAAAAAATTCCACCAGAGAAAAAAGAACATACTTACATCAACGATGTTCAAGTTGTTGAAGATGCATTCATTTATTCAAATGATAACAAGTTCGGGTTACTTAAAATAGATGAGTTCTTAGATTATGGTATTAAAGAGGGTCTCCAAATGAATTCAGTAGATGACTTTGTTACCCATGTTTCTGAGTATTTAATGAAAGGCTCAAAGATAATACAGGAATACTACACTTCGGTAGATCAGTTATGGAATTTTATAAAAAATACTAATCAAAATAGCATCAGTGCGATAAGTTCTCACATAAATGCGAACTTAAAAAACGATAGTAAAACGGTTGTTTATGATAATAATTCATATTGGGAAAAAGCAATAAAAGGTAATAATAACAATGGCGGATTAGTTGTTATTGATTATTCTAGCGTTCAATATTGAGAATCAAAAAATCTGATTATTGCATATGTTGTTTTTATACTCAAGCATAAAATCAAAAAAACACAATATATTTATTATCAGTTTAAGGTAAGAAGTATTCTTCATTATGGGATAGAGTATTCTACAGTTGGGTTAAAAGGTTTCTCTGCTCAAAATCGTTATTTAGTAGAAATGAAAATAAGATAATACATTGAACGATTAATACTTTTAACTTTTCCTCTTCTTCTTCTCACTCCCCATCAACGGCTGCGTATAGTTTTTATAAAGTTTAAATAGGTATTCGAGTCGGTTTAGTTCGGTGCTAAATTTTTCTTTTCGGTAACAAGCATCTACGGCATCATCAATTTGTTTGTGTGCGTCGGTTAAATCTTTTGGCATTGCAACCGGATCGTATAAGTCCGCTAAACATGCACCTTTTACAAAGTATTTCTCACGAACTTCAAGCATCTTCTTTACAACTTCTTCAACTTTCGCTTTCTGTTTACCTGTCGGATTTTCCGGGAAAGGGAAGTTGTTGTAAACAAGTTTATTGGAATATCTGTAATCACTTTTCATTCTGCCACAAACTTGCCTCATCCAGGAATTATGCATGATCGATGTGAGAATTCCAAATATATAAAGTGATTTGCTTTCAATAACGCTATTTGTATTATTAACAATTTGCTCTTTTGTAAAGGAGGCAATGGGTATATATTTACGATTTTCCGATGAAGTCAATGGAATTAAAATGAAATTATTTTTTGGTTGACGTATTTCACCAAATAGATAAGGATATTGTGCAAGCTTTATTGTGGCTTCTCTTGGACTATTTAAACGGTACTTTTTTACTTTATCAATTCTTTTTATTACTTCGGGTAAATCTCTAATTTCAGCAGGAGATACATTCTCCAGCCAGAGGCACCATCTGTTTTCACCATTAAGAAATTCTTTTGCACTGATTAAAGGTTTGATCAACTTCTTTGCTTTTGGCTCTAAACGCAGAAATTCAATTTTTTGCTCATCATCAAAAATAAAATTGCCGTCATCATTAGGCATACTGCCAAAAGAAATTTTTGGAACATTACAGATCGGTTCATTGCGATTATCAATGAGAATAGTCGGTCCGTCAATCAAATAAGGATTTATATTTTTTGCCTTTATTAATTGCGGTTCGGACTTTGGCGTTTCATAATCGTAAATAAATTTATCTGCAATTTCCAATATCGAAAATCCAATTATAACGCAATATACACTCGCTTGTCCGCGCGCTTCGTTTGACCACTTGAATGTACGATGCGCAAAATGAATTTTGATATTTTGTTTAAGAAGATAATTCCACAAAGCGCCTACTTGTTCGCCTTGCGTAATTGAATTGGTGGATACGAATGCAACCTTTGTAAAGACGGGGCATCCCGACGAGTCGGGACAATTTGCATCGTCTTTACCGCGATTTAAATAATCTGTGGCTTTAACATACCATGCGCTAACGTAATCAAGCAAACCGGAATTTTTAATATTAGCGCAAACTAAATCCATATCCTCATTCTGTTCTTTTGTTCTATTCTTTTTTGCAACAAAAGGCGGGTTGCCGAGTATGTAATCAAAATTGGTTTTACCGGTAAAAGCAACCGGAGTCTTTCCGGTAATAATATTTACTTTATTCGTGAACACGTTTACGGATTGGTAACTTTCAGCAGGTTCATTTACAAAAATATTTGTGACATCGGCAGTAATGTCCACATTGGTTTTGGAAATCAATTTAGTCCAATCAATTCGCAAAGCATTGCCGTGAAAAATGTTCGGCGATTTTTTTAACGGAAGCCGCACGAAATACTCTCCGAACTCCATTGATAGTTTCATGTTGCATTGGTGATCTATCAGCCAGAGAGCAACTTCGGCGATACGCGCGGGGAACTCTTCGTATTCAATTCCGTACATCATATCAACATCTATCTTGGAAAGAACCGCCACATTAAGTTCATATTGGTGATCTCTATTGCGGAGTTTATAAATCTGTTTTAGTATTTCGATCTCGAGCAACCGGAGTTCACGGTAGGTTATAATTAAAAAGTTACCGCAGCCACATGCCGGATCGAGAATTTTAAGTCCGGCAATTTTATCATGCAGTTTTTCTAATTTGCCGATACTGTTTTTACTCGCTTCAAATTCTTTAAGCAAATCATCAAGGAATAAACCGTTAACAACTTTTAAAATGTTTTTCTCAGAAGTATAATGGGCGCCGAGATTTCTTCTTTTTTCCTTATCCATAACCGATTGGAACATCGAGCCGAAAATAGCGGGTGATATTTTACTCCAATCGAAAGAAGCGGTATCTAAGAGAATTTTCCTCATAGTGCTGTCGAAAGCGGGAACAAGAAAGTTTTCTTCGAACAATTTACCGTTCACATACGGAAAAGCTGCAAGATCTTCGTCAGTATTTTCCTGCCGTTTAGAATAATCGGTGTTCAACGTTTGGAAGATGGCATTCAGATGCATCCCCAGGTCGGAACCATCGGATTTTGTTTTGTTTGTTAGATAAAAATCGAAATGGTCTTTAGTAAATATTCCCGTATCATCGGCAAAGAGGCAGAAAAGAATCCGCACGAGAAACAACTCAAGTTGATGACCCTTATAACCGCTTTCTAAAAGCGCATCGTGGAGTTTGCCCATCATCTCGGCAGCTTTAATATTTACCGGGTCCTCTTCTTTGTAAGTTCGCTTTTCGTAACCGAGTATAAAATTGAAAAGATGAATATTCTTTGGAAGCTCTTTCAGTTCGAATTCAGTATGAGTATCTTCATCAATATCATAGATTCGGAAACGGGCAAAGTCGGAAACAATTACATATTTGGGAAGCTGCTCTTCATCAAGTCCGCTAAAGTAAGCAAGAGCCTGGCTGTAAGCTTTATCAAGACTTTTGCCTTTGGATTTGTGTTCGACGATTAAATTGCTTTTCCAAAAGAGATCGATGAAGCCGTATTCCTTACCGAGTTGTTTTACAGGTTCTTCAAAACTCGCAATCCTTCTTCTGGAAATTCCGAAGATATTAAAGAATGCATCCCAGAAAGATTTTGCTTCGGCATCTTCGCGGGATTCATGTTCCCACTCCTTCACAAATTCAATTGAGCGTTTTTTGATTTCGTTCCAACTAAGTGCCATTAAGGAATCCGTATGAGAGAATAATTTGGGTTCTAATTTAGGGAATGTTCGGGATTGATGAAATGGATTTTATTTCTAACTTTGGAAGAATTTCTTCTTTGCAAATCAACCACATAATTATCTTCATATTGATTGATAAAAGAATTTATATCAACTAATTTTCGACTAGTACAAGAATAAAATAATATTAACCCCCTTCAATAGGGGAGACTTTTCAAACTGATTCAACAATGATTTACGGGAGAAAAAAATGAAAAATTTATATCTCATTATAGCTCTTTTAGTTTTTTCAATGGTCTTCATCTCATGCGATAAAGATGAAGACTCGAACGATCCAAACGTTATCAATGGAGAAACCAATCTTGCTATCAATACGGTTGGAAATACTTTTGGAGCGACAGTAAAAGTCGGAGGTAGTTATTATGATGTAGCTGATTCCATTTTTATAAAAAACAATGTTAATGGAGTTGTCACTATGCATGTAAGCGCAAATCTTTCGCAGATACCTGCATTGAGTGCGATAAATAGTGTTATTCCTTCAAGCTATAAAGATAATAATGGAAATGTTAATGTCGATCTAACATTCAAAAGTACATCGGAAGGAATTCAGGACTATGGCTTTTACAACAAAAAGGGTAAATATCACACAATAGCGAAATTTGATGCGAAAGTCGGGGATACTTATCCATTAACCAAAGATGATGGGTCACAAATCGTTAGAACGGTTACCGAGCGAACAGATCAAGATGATTTCCCGTTTGGATTTTATAACATCAAGACTATTAAAGTAGAAGAAGATCCAATGATTCCCGGAATTAAAAATATTGTGTATCGTGTCAATCATAAGTTCGGACTTGTTTGGTTTGAAATAGAGATGGAAGACGGTTCTAAAGCAAGTTCTTACTTTTTCGCCGACTATACAAATTAATAGACCGGATTTATAAATTGCTACCGCTATTGCCTAATAAATTTAGGGTTGTAGGATGGATTGCTCTACTTGCTGGTTCTATTCTGGGCATTATCAGATTTTATTTTGATATCAAACCCGAATTCATGAATATTAAAGTGTTTGCAATTTATTCGAAGTACTTCGAAACCAAATATTTTTCAGTAATCGATAATCATTTTTCAGAGGAGACAACAGCCCTTTTATTAATAATAGGGCTGTTCCTTTTTTCATTCACAAAGGAAAAAGTTGAAAATGATACTGTGATTAGCTTGAGGTTAAAAGCGCTTTTATGGGCTTTGGCGATAAATACTGTTTTCATTGCAGGATCATTTCTTTTTGTTTACGGATTTATTTTCATAAATATCCTTGTTATAAATGTTTTCACACCTTTTATACTTTACATTATTATCTTCAGAGCTCTTCAAATATTAAAAAAATAACAGCACGCATACAGATTAAACTTATTGACACAGATCAATTAAAACAAGTCAGTTGCCATTCATGATATTCGCTTAAGTAAATCCCTTTGGTAAACCTTGAGATTTCCTTCATCAAGCGAATTCCATCTTGAAAGTACAGCATGCTTTTTTCTTACAGTTAGGAATGAAACCCAAAATCTAAGACTTTTGTGTTCCTTAATGGATTGTTTTGTGCGATTTTGGATGATTTCCCAATGGCATGCAGTTTGTTAATGAGGGGCAAATCGATAATAACAAAAAGGTTCGTTTATGCACGAAAAAATCTTTGATCATTATGCTGCTAAGGACAGAGGAAGTTTGATTGGATTGCTTCAGGAGATTCAAGAATTGTATGGTTATTTACCGGAAAAGGCTTTGCGGGAAGTTTCCGAGTTTTTAGATATGCCGATGAGCAGCGTTTACGGTGTTGCCACGTTTTATAATCAGTTCCGGTTGAAACCGCTTGGAAAAAATATTATCCGCGTTTGTCGCGGGACTGCATGTCACGTTAAAAATTCCGCGAATATTCTTATTGCGCTCGAAACCGAATTAGGAATAAAAGCCGGCGATACAACAAGAGATAAAGTATTTACGCTCGAAACTGTTGCTTGCATTGGCGCCTGTAGTATTGCACCTGTAATAAATGTTAACGATGAATATTACGGCAGATTGGAAGTGAAAGACATCGCAAAAATTGTAAATAAATATCGCAGGGAAAGTTCAGCAAAGAGCGCTGCGAAAGAGGTGCCTGTATTATGAAAAGATTTCTAGAACTAAAATTCAAAAAAGGTTTTCACACACCTCAGTCTCCCGTCGAGGAGTTTATTGCACATTGTACTAATCCTTCAATTAATCCGGGACAAGAAAACGAGGTAAGTAGTTATTTAAAAAAATTACGTTACGAAGAACATGAATTACCCTTGATATTTGTTGGAATGGATACAAGCGGTTTAGCGTCCGGTGCAGGTAAAGTTAAAAAAGCCATTGTAAAAGAATTAGAGACTAAAAATTTAAAAGCAGAAGTCGTCTGTGTTGGCGGTATCGGATTCGGTACCATGGAACCAATCATTGATATTAAATTACCGGGAAAAGAAAGAATTATCTATGTTGCCGTAGAAGAGAAGGATGTTCCGGAATTAATAAAAAAAACTATAATTGAAGGCGGAGTTTACGAGAAAAAAGCTTTTGCAAGTTATGGAAAGGGAACAGAAAAAATTCCGAATCTAAAGCAAACGCCGTTCTTCAAAAATCAATTACGTGTTGTGTTAAAGAACTGCGGTATCATTAATCCCGAATCGATTGACGAATACATTGCCGCTGATGGTTTTAAAGGACTCGATAAAGTATTGAGATTAATGTCGCCCGAAGAAGTTGTAAAAGAAATAAAAGACTCCGGTTTACGCGGGAGGGGCGGCGGCGGATTCCCGACTGGAGTAAAATGGGAATTGGCATTAAAGGAAGATTCTGAAACAAAATATATTATCTGCAATGCCGACGAAGGCGATCCAGGCGCGTTCATGGATCGTTCAGTACTTGAAAGCGATCCATTCAAATTAGTAGAAGGAATGATTATCGGCGCGTTCGGAATCGGCGCTTCATTCGGGTATATTTACTGCCGGGCAGAATATCCGCTCGCAATCGAAAGACTTGAGAAAACACTTACTCAATGCCGCGAATACGGATTGCTTGGCGAAAATATTTTAAATAGCGGATTCAATTTCGATTTAAAAATTAAAAAGGGCGCCGGCGCATTTGTATGCGGCGAAGAAACCGCACTCATTGCTTCAATCGAAGGTAAACGCGGTATGCCGCGTCCCCGTCCTCCTTATCCTTCGGTTTCAGGATTGTGGGGCAAGCCTACAGTCATAAATAATGTTGAAACATTTGCCAACGTAGCAGAGATAATTGTAAACGGTGCAAAATGGTTTGCGGCAATGGGAACGGAAAAAAGCAAGGGCACAAAAGTATTTGCACTTAGCGGAATGATAAATTATACCGGTCTTGTCGAAGTGCCGATGGGTGTTTCTCTACGAAATATTGTATTCGACATCGGCGGTGGAATTCCGAACAATAAAAAATTCAAAGCCGTGCAAATAGGCGGACCTTCGGGTGGATGTTTACCAACTGAAGTTTTAGATACACAAGTTGATTATGAATCGTTGAAAGTTGTTGGCGCCATGATGGGATCCGGCGGATTTGTTGTGATGGATGAAAATACTTGCATGGTTGATGTTGCAAAATTCTTCCTAACATTTATTACAAATGAATCATGTGGTAAATGCGTTCCTTGCCGGGAAGGTACAAAGCGTATGCTCGAAATTATCGAACGAATACCGACAAGTTACAAGGAAGGCGGAAACAAACTTGAACAGCTGCAAAGATTCAAAGGAATAATTCATTTACAGAGATTGGCGGATGTTATTCGAGATACTTCTCTTTGCGGACTTGGTCAATCGGCTCCCAATCCGATATTATCCGGGCTTAGATATTTTAGAGATGAATATGAAGAGCATTTATTCGAACGCACATGCAAGTCTAAAGTGTGTAAGGAATTGTTGACATACACTATTGAAAAAGATAAATGTTCGGGATGTGGATTGTGCGTTAAAAAATGCTCTGCCGATGCAATCATCGGAAATAAAAAAGAACCCCATTTAATAATCGAATCGAAATGTATAAAGTGCGGTATGTGTTATGAGACTTGCCGTTTCGATGCAATCCTGGTACAATAGAGTAGAGAGGCTAAAATGATAGAACTGACAATTAATAATATAAAAGTAAAAGCCGAAGAAGGAATGACAATTCTCGAAGCGGCAAAATCTGTTGGAATTCATATTCCTACTTTATGCCATATGAAAAATTTATTCCCCACAGGCGCATGCCGAATATGCGTTGTTGAAGTAGAAGGCATGCGGGGTTTAACTCCATCATGTGCTTACCCGGTTGCTAACGGGATGAAAGTGGATACAAATTCACAGAGGGTTCGAACATCGAGAAAGACAATTGTTGAATTATTGGTTGAGAATCATCCGCAAGATTGCTTGATTTGTGTGAGAAACAGGAACTGTGAACTTCAGAATTTATCGGAACAATACGGATTACGAGAACACAGGTTTGTAGGTGAGAAGAAAGAGCATGCTATTGATATTTCCAGCGCATCGATGGAAAGAGATCCTGCAAAATGTATTCTATGCGGGCGTTGCGTGCGTGCTTGCGGCGAAGTTCAAAAGATAGGCGCCATTGATATTACTAACCGTGGATTTAAATCCAATGTTACAACTCCGTTTAACAAGGGATTGAATATCAGCGACTGTATTCTTTGCGGACAATGTATTCTTGTCTGCCCGACTGCCGCTCTACGTGAGAAGAGTTCCACCAAAGAAGTTATAAATGCAATAAACAGTAAAAACAAATTCGTGGTCGCTCAAATTGCTCCTGCAGTAAGAGCAACTTTGGGTGAAGAGTACAATCTTCCTCTTGGTACAAATGTTACGGGTAAGATGATAACAGGTTTGCGCAGACTCGGATTCAAAAAAGTATTTGATACTAACTTTGGCGCTGATTTAACTATAATGGAAGAAGGCACTGAGTTGATTCGCAGGCTTGAGAAGGGAATGAATCTCCCGATGTTTACAAGTTGCTGTCCTGGCTGGGTAAAATATATTGAGCAGAGCAAACCTGAATTGTTGAATCATGTCTCTACATGTAAATCTCCGCATGAAATGGAAGGCGCATTATTAAAAACCTATTACGCTAAAAAGATGGGTATCGATCCGAAAAATATTTATGTTGTATCGATAATGCCTTGTACGGTTAAAAAATTTGAAGCAGCCCGGCCAGAATTAAGAGAACAATTTATTGCGGATGTCGATGCGGTACTTACTACCCGAGAATTAGTGCGTATGTACAAGATGGCGGGAGTTGATTTTGATGACTTACCCGAAAGTGAGTTTGATAATCCGCTTGGCGAGTCAACAGGCGCGGCGGCAATTTTCGGTACCTCGGGTGGAGTTATGGAAGCCGCTTTGAGAACCGCATATTTCAAATTAACCGGTAAAAATTTAGAAAAACTTGAACTTGAAGCAATCCGTGGAATGGATGGTGTGAAAGAAATGAGCATAGATATTAACGGTACGATCGTTAATGTAGCAGTTGTAAACGGTATAGGAAATGTCGATCCGATATTGAAGCAAGTTGAAAGCGGTCAATCAAAATATCATTTTATTGAAGTGATGGCTTGTCCGGGCGGATGTATAAATGGCGGTGGTCAACCAATCCACCAGAAACCGGATAAAGTTATGAAAAGAATTCAAGCTCTATACCAAATTGACGAGAAAGCTAAGACCAGAAATTCGCATGAGAACGAAGGTGTAAAGAAAATTTATGATGAGTTCCTCGAAGCGCCGAATAGTCATAAGGCTCACGAGATTCTTCATACCAAATATGTGAACCGAAAAGTAATTTTATCCGGTTCATAGTTAACAAGGATAAGAATAATGCTTGCCGGAATTGTAAGTACGATTACTCAGAATTGCAAAAGATGTTACTCATGTATTAGGGAATGTCCGGCTATTGCTATACGTGTACTCGATGGACAGGCTGTTGTTATACCCGAACGATGTATAAGCTGTGGTCATTGTGTTAAAGTATGTTCGCAACACGCTAAAAGAATTGAAAGCGATGTTTCGAAAGTTATCGATGAAATTTTGAGAGTAGATTCTACTGTTGCTATTGTGGCGCCTTCATTTGCCGCTTCCTTTCCTGATTGCTATATGAAGGTGCCATCTGCTCTCAGAGCGCTTGGATTTAATAAAGTAATGGAAACTGCTTTCGGCGCCGACTTAATTAGTCCGCTATATGAAGAACTGTTTCAGCACAGCGAAGGAAAAACCATAATTTCCTCCTCTTGCCCGGCTATTTGTTCTTATATAGAAAAATATTTTGTTGAACTTGTACCTAACATTGCACAAATAGTTTCTCCTATGATTGCGATGGGACGTTATATTAAAACAAATTTCGGCAATGATACAAAAGTTGTTTTCGTCGGTCCTTGTGTCGCAAAAAAAAGCGAATATATGGATGAAGAAGTTGCTGGTTCCATCGATGCGGTAATTACATTCCAGGAATTGAAAACTATTATTGAAGAAAGAAATATTAATATATCGGAATTGGAAGATAGTATTTTCGATCCACCGTATGCTAATGTCGGCAAGTCTTTTCCACTTACAGGCGGATTATTAAAAACTTCCAATATTTCAAGCGATATCCTTGCCAGGGATGTTATTATTGTTGACGGCAAAGATAAAGTCGAACAGATAATTAAAGATGTTTGGGCTAATAAAATTCAATCAAAATTTATAGATATACTTTTCTGCGAAGGTTGCATTAACGGTCCGGCAATAGATAGTGATATGAATTATTATTCGCGTAGAGAAAAAGTGATTGAGTTTATTGAAAAGAATACCAATCTTGTGGATAAGCATGTTTGGAAAAGTGAAATTTACAACAGCCGTAATCTGAATTTAGAAAGAAAGTTTTCCCCGAAGAGCCAGAGAAGACCGACTCCTTCAGAAGATAAAATTAAGGAAATACTCGCCCGTACAAACAAATTTGTTAAACAGGATGAACTGAATTGCGGTGCGTGCGGATTTCCGTCATGCAGGGAATACGCAATTGCGATTGCTAAAGATTTAGCGGAAGAAGATATGTGCCTGCCGTTTTTGATTGAGAAACTTGAGCTTGCGTATAAAGATTTAAAGGAAACACAGGAACAACTTCATAATGCCGAAAAATTAGCCTCAATAGGACAGCTTGCCGCCGGCGTTGCACACGAGATTAACAATCCACTCGGCACAATTATGATGTATGCTTCGATGCTAAAGAAGGAATTCGAGAAATTCTCCAAATCGAGCCAGAATGCGGATGATCTAAAAATAATAATCGAAGAAGCCAACCGTTGCAAAAACATTGTCGCCGATCTGTTAAATTTTGCCCGGCAGGGAAAACTAAAAGTAGCTAATGTGAATGTAAGTTCGGTTATTGAATTAATTCTAAAAAATATTTCAATTAATCCGAAATACAACGACGTTGAACTTGAAATATTGAATAATACTTCTGATACTGAAATAGAAGCCGATGCTGATCAGATGAAACAAGTGTTTCTTAATTTAATCAATAATGCTTGTGAGGCGCTTGAAGATAGGCAGATAAAAAAAGTTACTGTTAAGATAAATACAGAAGGAAATAAATTATTAGTTACTGTAACAGATTCAGGCTGCGGCATTTCGGATGAGAATATAAAAAAACTATTCACCCCGTTCTTTACAACAAAAAAAATGGGAAAGGGAACAGGTCTTGGATTACCAATTAGTTACGGCATAGTTAAGATGCACCGTGGAAATATTTCGGTCAAAAGTAAAGAAGGGGAAGGTACTTCATTTACAGTCTCGCTTCCCAAAAAATTTGAAGGCAACCAATCAATGATGAATTAAGGAGTTAATAAAATGACTATCAACGAAAAGATTAAAAAGATATTATTAGTGGACGACGATATCGATTTGCTTGAGCAAAACAAATTATTGTTAACCTCTAAAGGATTCGATGTAGTTACGGCAGAATCAGGAACCGAAGGATTCAAAAAATTTGTTGAAGAAAAACCGGATGCATGTTTATTGGATTTAATTATGGAACAACACGATAGCGGATTTATTCTTTGCCATAGAATTAAAAAACATGAATACGGAAAGAAAATCCCTGTATTCTTATTGACCTCTGCGACTTATGAAACCGGTTTTAAATTCAGCGCTGCTACCGAAGAAGAAAAAGAATGGATTAAATGCGACGGTATCTTGAATAAACCGGTTATCGTTGAAGAAGTAATAACAAAGTTTGAAAATTACTTCGGCTTGAAATTATAACCCGGATAAATATTTATTTGAATGACTTCCGGATAGTATTTACTAAGTTAAAGCAGATAATTTGTAACGAAAAATCGCGGCTTATTTTTTCCTTTCGTCGGATTATCCGTATATTAAGATAAAGAAATCTTTTAATATTGTTTGATATTGTGGATAACGGAAAACAACCAAATATATTAGTAATTGACGATGAAAAAGGACTTCGGGAAGGAACCAAGCGATTTTTGGAAAACGAAGGATTTTTTGTCGATACTGCTGAAAATGGTACAATCGGAATTGAAAAGGGTACAACGCGTGACTTTGATATGGCTTTGATTGATCTGAAGATGCCGGATATTGATGGATTATCTGTTTTACAGGAAATTAAAAAAAATCATCCTAAAACCGTCTGCCTTATTGCTACAGCGTACGCAAGTTACGATACAGCAATAGAGGCTACAAAGATTGGCGCTTATAGTTATATTCCCAAGCCATTTACCCCCGATGAACTTCTCTATGAATTGAACAAAGCATTCCAGCAAAGAAAACTTATAGATGAAGCTGAACAACTAAGATTGGAAAGAGAAGAAAAACTACTTGCTCTTGCTAATGAGAAAAGCCGTCTGCATACAATCATCAATACAATTCAGGATGGCGTTGTTGTAATCAATAAACTTGGCGAGGTTGTTTATTTTAATAATGCGGCAATAAAGTATCTTGACTTGAGCTATATTTTAATTGGCGAATACATCCTTGAACTTATTCCGCACGCTATTTCGGATATGGTGAATAAATTTCTGAAATCGGAAAACATTATTCAGAAAACCATCAGCAAGCAGCTCGATATCAAACCAAATCACGAAATGGTTGTTGAGGTATCATGTACACCCGTTCCGCACACCGATGGAAAATTGGCAGCTGTGGTTTTAGTAATAAAAAATATAACAGAGTTAAAAAAGATTGAACTTATCAAATCGCAATTCGTTTCGATGGTTGCGCATGAGTTGAAAACACCTGTTGCTGCCGTTCAAGGATTTTTGAAAATCCTGCTGGATGAAAACATACAAGTTACTGCTGATCAAGAGCATGATTATTTAAAACGTTCCGTTGTCCGGCTTTCAAGTCTCCTTGCACTTGTTAACGATCTTCTTGATATCTCGCGCATGGAGTTGAAGACTAAGGACCGGGAACTTATTGAATTCGATATAAAGGAAGTAATTGAATCAACCATTCAATTGCTCGAAATGGAACTCAAGAAAAAAGAAATTATAGTTGAGAAAGATTACCAAACAGATTTTACTAAAATAAAAGCAGATATCAATGAAGTTACGAGAGTAGCAACAAATCTTTTGAGTAACGCAATAAAGTATAATAGACAAAAAGGTAAGATCAAAATTGAGCTTAGCGAATCAAAAAATTATCTTGTAATTAAAGTTGCCGATTCGGGAATAGGTCTAAAACCCGAAGAGTCAGAGAAACTGTTCCAGGAATTTTACAGAGCGAAGAATCAATTTACAAAAGGCATAAGCGGTACAGGACTTGGATTAACTATCGTTAAGCGGATTATCGATTTATATCATGGTAAGATTACTGTTGAAAGCGAATATGGTGTAGGAACGACCTTTATCATTCAATTACCTATAAATAAATAAACAGAGGTATTAACTATGGCACTTATTGCAATTATCGACGACGATCCCGATATCATCGAAGCCAGCAGTCTGGTTTTAAAATCGAAAGGATACGACGTGGTAACAGCTTATAATCCGGATGACGGTTACAAAATTGTAAAAGAGAAGAATCCGGATCTGATAATTCTCGACGTCATGATGGATGAACCGGATGACGGATTTTTCCTTGCTCAGAAATTCAGGAAGGAAAAAATTACAAAACCTATTTTAATGTACACTTCAGTTTCCAAAACAATTGGATTGGATTACGGTACGAGTGAATTGGTACCTGTTGATGATTTTGTTGAAAAGCCGATTTCGCCCGATGAGCTAATCGCTAAAGTTGAAAAATTATTGATTAAAAAATAAAGGAGAGCAAGCGATATGTTAGTGGAAGAAAAAAATGCTCTTACCGAAGAAATTGAATCTCTGATTGAAAAATTCGGGAAAAAGAGATCAGCTTTACTTTCGATACTTCACGGGATACAAGTGAAGCACCGGCACATTTCTGAGTATGCCCAGCAGGAAATAGCAAGGTTGCTTGATATTCACCCGGTAGAAGTATACAGTGTAATATCATTTTATGCGTTTTTAAACACCAATCCTAAAGGTAGAAACATAGTACGTGTTTGCCAAACGATTGCTTGTGATATGCAGGGCAAAGATAATATCGTTCGAGCAATTGAACGGGAATTAGGAGTGAAGGTCGGCGGAACAACAAGCGACAACAAATTTACTCTTGAATATGCAAATTGTCTCGGACTCTGCGATATGGGCCCGGCTATGTCAATTAACGATCAGGTTTATACCAAACTTACACCTGAAAAAGCTGTTCAACTATTAAACAAGGTTAAGTGAGGTGAATATGGAAATGAAAAAACAAGAAAGAAAAGGAGCAGTAATATTCTCGGAATATGAACGCGGCGCTGCTGTTAAAAAAGCCGTATCGATGAGCAGGGAAGACATATTACTCGAAATTAGAGAATCTAAATTAAAAGGAAGAGGCGGCGCAGGATTCCCGACTTCTACTAAATGGATGTTATCTGCCGCTGCTTTGAGCGACGATAAATTTATTATATGCAATGCCGATGAAGGCGAACCCGGTACATTCAAAGATCGAGTTCTGTTAATTGAATATCCCGAATTGGTTTTTGACGGAATGGTTATTGCCGGATATACAATCGGAGCTAAAGAAGGTATCGTATATCTGCGCGGCGAATATGAATATTTAATGAAATCGTTGCTTGATTATCTTGAGCAGATGCGAAAGGATAATTTACTCGGCAAAAATATTTTAGGAAAAGAAGGTTTCGATTTCGACATTTCGATATTCCTCGGCTCAGGCGCGTATGTGTGCGGCGAGGAAACTGCTTTGATCGAATCACTCGAAGGTCACCGCGGTGAAGCCCGTAATAGACCGCCTTATCCGGTAAATACAGGTTATATGGGAAAACCGACTGTTGTTAACAATGTAGAAACTTTGGCAACCGTGTCGCATATCATTTTAAAAGGTTCCGAATGGTATAAAAACATTGGTACGAGCAAATCTGCAGGATCGAAATTATTCTCTATTTCGGGCGACTGTGAAAAACCAGGCGTGTATGAATTACCATGGGGAACAAAAATCAGCGAAGTGCTCGGACTTGTCGGAGCTAAAAACACCAAGGCTGTACAGATTGGTGGAGCTTCCGGATTCTGTTACAATAAAACTCAATTTGAAAGAACACTCGCTTATGAAGATGTTGCAACAGGCGGTTCGATTATGATATTCAACGAAAGCCGTGATATGCTGAAAGTACTTGATAACTTCATGGAATTTTTTGTTGATGAATCATGCGGACAATGCACGCCGTGTAGAATTGGCAACACTAAACTTCTCGAAGGAGTAAAGATGATTCACAAAGGCGAATATACTTTCGCTTATGTTAATAAACTGAAAGAATTAGGAAAATCTATGCAAGTAGCTTCAAAATGCGGATTGGGTCAATCAAGCCCGAATCCATTTCTTTCCATATTAGAAAACTTTAACGATGAAATTTTCAACCGTGAGAATGGAGGTGCAAATGAAAACTAAAGATATCTCCCGCGCACCGGTAAGCCAGCAGGCTCATATTGTGGAAAAACCAGAGCATCCGGAATATATCGGCGGCTCGGTTTCAATTGAAATAAATGAAAAGAAAGTCAGTGTGCCTATGGGGACAACTATTCTCGAAGCTTGCAGACAAAATCAAACTTATGTACCAACGTTGTGTCATCACGAGGATTTATGTGTTGCGGGTGTTTGCAGAATTTGTGTTGTTGAAGTTGAGGGAATGAGAACTCTGCAAGCTGCATGCGCATTCCCCATTACGGCGCCAATCAAAATTAAAACATCAACTCCGATGGTTCGTAAAGCAAGAAAAAGTATTATTGATTTGTTACTAAGCGAGCACTACGGAGAATGTTATTCATGTTTTAGAAACAATAATTGCGAGCTTCAATCACTCGCTAAAGAATACGGTGTTGATCACTACAATTTTGGTCATGTTGAAGCGTCGAGATTTGAAGTTGATAACTCATCTTACTCTGTTATCCGTGATATGGATAAATGTGTTCTTTGTAAACGATGCGTTAGAACTTGTATCGACTTGCAGGAAGTAGGTGTTCTAGAAGCAATCGACCGTGGATACCACACTCACATCGGAACATTCTTAGAAAAACCATTGGCAGAAGTAATTTGTATTAATTGCGGTCAATGTATAAATCGCTGCCCCACCGGGGCGCTTCGTGCAAACGATCCTCGCGATGAAATATGGGAAGCTATTGACAATCCAAAAAAACATGTTGTAATTCAGACCGCTCCTTCACCGCGTGCTGCAATAGGCGAAGAATTCGGAATGGAACCGGGTAATTCCTACACCGGCGAAATGAATACAGCATTGAGAAGAATCGGATTTGATAAAGTATTTGATACAAACTTTACTGCCGACCTCACCATTATGGAAGAAGGAACTGAATTACTTATTCGGTTATATAAGGCGCTCGTGAATAAAGACACATCCGTTGCGCTGCCGCAATTTACTTCATGTTCGCCGGGCTGGGTAAAATATCTCGAGCATTTTTATCCTGAATTCATTCCAAACTTAAGTTCGGCAAAATCACCGCAGCAAATGTTCGGAGCTTTGATAAAAACATATTATGCTCAAAAGAACAATATTGATCCGGCTGATATAATCAGTGTTGCAGTAATGCCATGTTCAGCAAAGAAATTCGAATGCAACAGACCTGAAATGATCGACTCAGGATTTAAAGATGTCGATTATGGTTTGACTGCGCGCGAACTTGCTCAAATGATTAAAGAAGCTGGTATCTATTTACCGGAAATGCCTAAATCGCATTTCGACGATCCGTTTGGCGATGCATCCGGCGCTGGTTTAATTTTCGGCGCTACCGGCGGTGTTATGGAAGCTGCAATTAGAACTGTAGTTGAACTTATTACCGGATTAAAAATAGAAAACGTTTTTGATAACATGGATGTAATGCCTGTTCGCGGATTTGAAGGAATTAAGTATGCTGAACTTCCTATTCCTCAAATTGGTCCTGTTCCAAAATTATTGGAAAAGATAGTACCTAATTGGGATTGGCTGAAAGGAGCAACATTGAAAGTTGCAGTTGTTCACGGGACAGCTAATGCTAAGAAAGTAATGGACGATATTAAAGCCGGCGGTAAATTCAGTGAATGTCATTTCATTGAATTTATGGCTTGCCCGGGTGGATGTATCGGCGGCGGTGGTCAACCAATACCTACAAACGCTGAGATTCGTGCAAAACGCGCTCAAGCTATTTACAAAGAAGATGCAGAACTCAATCTTCGTAAATCGCATGAGAACGAACATGTAATTAAAATGTATGAAGAATTCCTCACAGATGGACCATGCGGGCATATCTCGCATCATCTGCTTCATACGAATTACGTGAAGAGAGGAAAGTATATTGCATAAAGCAATTTGAATTAAAGCCGGGCGTTTGTCCCGGCTTTTTTGTTAAATTGATGGAATTCGAAGCGAAGCTTCGAAAATAAAAATTTATTCCATTATCGAAGCTGTCGCTTCGATTTACAAATATTATTTGTCATTTGTGTTTCGTATTTTGGAAATAGTTAATGTAGAAAAAAATATTTCACAATAATCATTTCATTATATGATTCAATTAGCTCCGAAATGGGCGTTAAATTATCCCGAATTCTGGGATGCGATAAAAAGAATAAATCTTCTTTTTATTAAGTTGAGATATTTTTTCGTATTCATGCTCATCGTTTTTTTGGTGGTTGGCGAGTACATCCTCGATTTTAATCTTACTACAACACAAATCTTTGCGATCATTCTCTCCGCGATAATAATTGATGGATACAATTTCCTAATTTACAATGTACGGAAAAATGTGGGCTCCACACCCGGACAATTCAACGCGCTTCATTTATCAATGATTCAGAGCGTGCTTGATTTGACAGCATTGATGATATTAGCATATTTCACCGGACTTTATGAATCTCCGCTTTACATGTTTTTTGTTTTCCAATTAATAATTGCCAGCATGCTTTTACCCGGACACGTTGTATATACTATAGCTGTATTAATCAGTTTTATTTTTTCCATACTCTCGGTTCTTCAGTTCCACGGATTGATTCCCGCGTTTTTAATTTCGGGGCTTTATTCCCAGGCGCCGCATTACACAGTTACAAACCTCGTGATATTTCTGGGTGGTTTTTGCTCTACGATGATAATAAGCGTACTCCTTGCCAACCAAATAGCAAGTACATTATATAAAAGGGAAAGGCAATTAAAGGAATCGCTCGAACAATTGAGCGAAGCTGAAATAGCAAAACAAAAATATATAATCGGTGTAGTTCATGAAATTAAGACACCAATTGCCGCAGTTCAATCCGTGCTCGATATTGTGATAAACAAATTTTTAGGACCGATAAGTGAACCGGTCGAGGAAAAATTACTGCGTGCGCGAAAAAGATCAGTTGAAGCTATCAACCTTATCAATAATATCCTGCGCTTTTCCAAGCTTAAGTTACTAAATACAACATCGAACGAAGAAATTTATATTTCCGAAGTTGTATTAAACATTTTGGAACAACAAAGTGAAATTATAAAATCCAAGAACTTGAACATAGATTTCAATGATTCCAAAGATTTGAAGAAACCGGTAAAAGGTGACAGAGTACTACTCGAATTAGCTTTGTCAAATGTTATTGGTAACTCAATAAAATATACTGATGACAACGGCTCGGTTGAAATAATTATTCGCGATTCGCATGAAGATATTATTTTAGAGGTATGCGACAATGGCATCGGCATTCCTCAACACGATCTCGATAATATCTTTCAACAATTTTATAGAGCTTCGAATATAAAAGGTAAAGAATATAACGGCAGCGGATTGGGATTATCATTAGTGCATGAAATTATTCAAAGGCTCCACGGAAGTATTAAAGTACAGAGTCCATCCAAACTTACATCCGAAGGCAGACCGGGAACATGTTTTTACATTTCGCTTCCTTACGAAAGGAAAGATGAGTCATCACTGCAAGAGCAATTTAAAATTCCTTTGAAAGAGGGAATGTAATAATTTCTTTCATCTCGCAAATTGATATACAATCTGATTCCCAATTTTAATTAAGCCCACTAACCAGAATTTCGCTGAAAGAATTACGAGCTTTCGTACCGATGTAAAATATTTTACTTAAACTATGGATACACTGCCCGCATCTTCGTAAATTGAAATCGTATTAATTCACGAATGAGAACCTATGGAAGAATTAGACAAATCCAAAGCTGACCTATTTGCCGAAATAAAATCGCTGAGGAAAGAAATATCTCTATTACAAGCAGAGCGGGATAATTATAAATCAATTATCGATTATAGCAACCATGCTATTTTATTAACCGCACCTGACGGGAGAATATTTTCCGCTAATCCAACCGCATGCAAGATGTTTGGAATGACCGAAGACGAGATTTGCGTGCGCGGCAGAAACGGTATCGTTGATCAATCCGACCCGAATTTGCCAATTTTAATTGAAGAGCGTGAAAAAAATGGAAAGGCAACCGGTGAGCTGCATTTTATAAAAGGCGATAATTCAAAATTTCTTGGGCACATAACTTCAGTTGTCTTCCATGACCCTGATGGTCAAAAAAGAACCAGCATAAGCATACAAGATATTACGGAAAGTCGCAAAACAGAATCATACAATAAATTCCTTGCGGATATTTTAACAAAAGTTAGCGATGCTGTTATTGCAGTTGACGAAGACATGAAAATAACATACTGGAATGATGCTGCTGAAATGATATACGGGTGGACTTCAGATGAAATGAAGGGTAAAGTAATTCAGGAAGTACTGCCTGCTTACTTCATAAGCACAACACAAGATGAAGTAACAGCACAATTAATTTCAAATGGATTTTGGAGAGGGGAAATTATTCAACATAATAAAAATGGAAAGTCGATTAATATTTTAGCCACCACTTCCAGGCATTGTGATAAACACGGGAAATTTATCGGAGCTGTAACCATAAATCATGACATTACCGAGAGAAAGCAATTTGAAGAGGCTCTGAAGTCAAGCGAAACAAGGTATCGGACAATATTCGAGTTAGCGCCGATTGGCATTTCTTTGCTCAATGCTAAAAGAGAAATTGTAAATATGAATCCGGCGCTTGAGAGAATAACTAAACTTTCGAAAGAAGAATTACTTGCAGGTAAATATAAAAAACGCAAATATATCCGGTCGGATGGAACAGAAATACCTGTTGAAGAATTGGCAAGCACACGCGCATTGAAAGAAAACAAACCGATATATGATGTAGTAAACGGAATAATTACTGAAACGAATGAAATAATTTGGACTAAAGTAAATGCTGCTCCAATTAAACTTCCTAATGCCGGAGTAATAGTTATTACTGAAGATATAACCGAAAAGAAAAAGTCAGAGGAAATTCTTAGGCTAAATGAAACTTATTTGAAGATGGCTCAGTCCATGGCTAATATGGGTAATTGGATTTGGATTGTTAAAAACGGTTCTTTGTATTGGTCGGATGAACTATTTAAAATATGGGGAGTAGAAAAAAATTCATTTGTGCTATCGTTTGAAAACATTTTGAATCTAATTCATCCTGATGACAGGGAAATTAATCAAAAGAAAGTTGAAGAATTATTAAAATCATCTGACAAAGGTGAATTCGAATTTCGCATTGTTAGACCGGACCAACAAATCCGTTACCTCTTCCAGGTATATGAAGTTTATCGCGATGAGGCAGGTGTTCCAAAAACTGCATTCGGGATTATGTTAGATGTTACCGAACATAAAAGAGATGAAGAAAAGCTACGCGCATTATCAATGCGTCTTCAAAATGCTAAAGAGGAGGAAAAAATACAAATAGCACGGGAATTGCACGATAATGTTGGTCAAAGTTTAACCGGTCTTAAAATGGATTTAGTATGGATTTTGAAAAGACTATCCAAAGCTGTAGATAAAAAGTCGTTGGATGCAATTGATGAAAAATTAAAATCGGTTATCCCCATTACAGATTCAATAATTCAAAGCATCAGACAAATCTCTGCTGATTTAAGACCCAATATATTGGATACGCTTGGACTTTTACCTGCAATTGAGTGGCAATTAGAAGAATTTAAAAAACGAACTAATATCAGTTACGAATTTGTACATGAAATAAGTGTGATTAATTTAGATCAACTCCGGTCAACCGCGATTTATAGAATATTTCAGGAAATGTTGACAAATATAATACGTCATTCGAAAGCAACTGAAATAATATGCCGGATAATGGAAGGAAATAATAATTTGATTTTGCTTATTGAAGATAACGGCATCGGAATCCCGGAAAATAAATTGAATGATTTGAATTCCCTTGGTTTGATAGGAATGCGTGAAAGAGCAATTTTACTTGGCGGAGAAATCAAAATAATTCCGGCAGATGGAAAAGGAACGAAAATAATCCTTACTGTTCCAATGGAGAAAAAAAATGATTGAAATAATGATTGCCGATGATCATCCGATAGTACGAAACGGATTAAAACAAATAATTGCCGATGAAAAGGATATGCATATTTGCTGTGAGGCATCGAATACCGATGAGATATTCGAACTATTAAAGATACATCATACCGACGTGATAGTGCTTGACATTTCTATGCCCGGGCAAAATGGTTTTGATGCGCTGGTAAAGCTGCGTCAAAATAAAAATAAAATTCACATACTTATTCTCAGCGGAATGAGCGAAGAGGTGTTTGCAAAAAGATCATTCGAAGCGGGAGCCGCAGGTTATATGCACAAAGAGTGCGCACCGGAAGAATTAGTAAATGCAATCCGAAAAGTATATAACGGCGGTAAATATATCAGTAATAAACTTGCAGAATCCATGGCGGAGGAGTTAATAAACCACAGGAAAAATAATCCTCATGAAATGCTTTCCGAAAGAGAATTCCAAATATTCTTGCAGATTGGTTCCGGTAAACGTGTCGGGGAGATAGCAGATATTATGAATTTGGGGATAAACACGATAAGCACATACCGGAAAAGAATAATCAAAAAGACCGGGTTAAGGAATAATTCTGAAATTATTTTTTACTGTATGAATGCTAATTTGTTAAAGAAATAAACATCCGGGAAAGTAAATATTTAAACGAGAATAAATTACACTTTGTTAACATTCATTGTAGCACAAACGGTTACAAATAAATAACCGATTTTATCGCTCACTATTTCCTTCGTAAATCTTTCGTTTCTTCAATTATAATTTTATTTTCTTTATGGATTAAGAGAGCGATGCCATGAAAGTATTAATTATTGACGATTCACAGGTCGTTGTTGAACGCTTAACTGAAATGATTTCCGAACTTAACGATTTACATGTGGTTGGTAATGCTGCATGTAAGGTTGAGGGAATCGGGAAATTTAGAAAATTAAAACCCGATATCGTAATACTGGATTTACATTTAGAAAAAAGTAAAGGTATTGATGTCCTTAATAAAATCAAAGAAGAATCTCCCGCAACCATAGTTATTGTATTGACCAATTATCCTGAGAATTATAATAGAACAGCGTGCTTAAAAGCAGGAGCTAATTATTTCTTAGATAAATCATGTGAGTTCGAAAAAGTAAACGAGATATGTGATAGATTAGCATCACACATCGCATAATCGCAATTTGTTAATTTAAAAGCTGTATTAGGTAAAAGCGTAATTAAGAAGATTATCATGGATTCACTAGTTAAATAAATGTAATTCTATCGTCTGCGTTATTGTTAACACGCTGCGATGATTTTAATATTCTATTGATTTTGGATTAGATTATGAAAACAAAATCTGCACCTACTATGATTAAGAAAAGATATTTAGTTGGTTTAATAATCTTGCTGAGTATCTTAATATTAAGTGGCGGATATTTATATTTTTCTCTAGTAGCACAATCAATCCGAGATGAGAAACATAAAGATATTGCTGCTATCGCTAAATTGAAAATCGACCAGATTATACAATGGCAAGATCAAAGGCTGAGCGATGCATTAACGCTATCACAATCACCATTCATTATTGGTGGGGTTAAGCGGTGGTTAACCGATAGGGATAATTCTTTATTGATGAATGAGATACTAATTCGTTTTAAAAATTATAAAAACAATTACCAATATGAAGATTTAATACTAACCTCAATTGACGGTCAGCTTTTATTTTCAGCAAATCCTGATAACTGCATATTAAGTGAACTAACCTCAGAAAAGATTAGTGATGCAGTAAAAAGTAAGCAATTAACATTTACGTATTTCTATTATTGTTCCACTCACCGTGTAATTCACTATGATATAATTGTACCTATTAAAGATAAAGATAATACGGTTTTTGCAGCAATGGTTTTAAGAATCTCACCGGATAAGTATTTGTATCCATTAATACAAACATGGCCAACGCCGAGCAAAACATCCGAAACATTATTGATTAGAAAAGAAGGCGATAGTGTTCTCTTTGTAAATGAACTTCGTCATATGAAAAATACTGCTCTTAAACTAAAAATTTCGTTAACGAGCGAGGAAGTCCCCGCAGTTCAAGCTGCACTTGGCAAAAAGGGAATCTTTGAGGGAAAAGATTATCGCGGGCAGGACGTCCTTGCCTATGTTTCGGCTGTTCCTAATACACCATGGTTTATGATTGCTAAGGTGGATAAAAGTGAAATTTATTCTGAATTAAAATACAGGGCTGTTTTTATCGGTCTTTTCACTCTTGGATTGATTCTCATATCGGCTTTTGGTTTATCTTTTATTTATAAATCACGTCAAAAAAATATTTACGAAGAGTTATTTATAAATGAGAAGCTACTAAGAGAATCGAATGAAAAATTCAGAACTACGCTTTATAGTATAGGCGATGGTGTGATAATTACAGATAAATTCGGCTTGGTAATAAACATGAATCCTGTAGCCGAACAACTTACCGGTTGGAATGAAACAGAAGCTAAGGATTTATTACTTGAAAAAATATTTGATATAGTAAATGAGGATACCCTTGAGAAAGTTAATAATCCTGTTGGACGGGTACTACAAGAAGGTATTGTGGTTGGGCTTGCTAACCATACAATGCTTATTTCGAAAGATGGGAATAAAATTCCGATAGCAGATAGCGGCGCGCCAATTAAAAATGAAAATGGTGAGATTATCGGCGTTGTACTTGTTTTTAATGATCAAACAAAAGAAAGAGAGTATATAAATAGAATAACCCATAGTGAAGAAAGATTCCGTTCTACTGTGGAGAATATGAACGAAGGCATCCAAATTATCGGATATGATTGGCGTTATCTATTTGCTAATGATTCTCTTGAAAAGCATGGTCGTCAAAATAAAGAAAATTTAATTGGACGTACAATGATGGAAGTATATCCCGGAATCGAGAATACGCCTTTATTTCAAATTCTTCGAAGTTGCATGGACGAAAGAAAATCACATCAAATGGAAAATGAGTTTGTTTATCCCGATGGTAAAACAAGTTGGTTCGAATTGAGTATTCAACCTGCAGCCGAAGGTTTATTAATTCTTTCGATGGATATTACCAAGCGCAAACAAGCTCAGAGGAAACTCGCAGAATCCGAGCTGTTTCTCGACAGCGTAATCGAGCAGAACCCATCAAGCACTTGGATTTCCGATAGCAAAGGCACGATGATAAGGATGAACCGGGCATGCAGTGACCTATTCGGTGTAACGGAAGCGGAGGTGGTGGGAAAGTACAACATCCTAACTGACAATCTCGTTGAATCACAGGGTTACATGCCGCTCGTCAGGAACGTTTTCGATAAGGGAGAGATCGCGCGTTTCACTCTTAACTATGATGCCCGGGACGTGAAGCACATCGACGTGAAAACGGGCAAGCACAGGATTCTGGATGTGGTCGTCTCGCCGATCAGGAATGCGCAGGGCAACATGACCAACGCCATCGTCCAGCACAGGGATATCACAGAGCTTAAGCGGGCGGAGGAGGCACTCAAAAAATCTCTCGAAGATCTGAAGCGCTCGAACGAGGAGCTTGAGCAGTTTGCTTACGTTGCCTCGCACGATCTTCAGGAGCCATTGCGCATGGTATCAAGTTACACACAGCTTATCGAGCGGCGTTACAAAGACAAGCTCGATAGGGATGCCAATGACTTCATCAATTTCGCAGTAGATGGCGCAAACCGGATGCAGCGGCTGATCAACGATCTTCTTGATTACTCCCGTGTTACAACGCGGGGAAAAAAGTTTGAGCGAGTCGATATACAATCTGTCGTCGGACAGGTGTTTGCAAATCTCCAAAATAAAATTAAAGAATCACATGCGATCATTACGCAGGACGATCTTCCGGTAGTCAAAGCGGACGAAACGCAGATGTTGCGGCTATTTCAGAATTTGATCGACAATGCGCTCAAGTTCAGAAGTGAAACACCACCCCGTGTGCACATTTCGGCACACAAGGAGGGAGGTCTCAATATATTTACGGTTAGCGACAACGGAATAGGCATCCATTCGCAGTACACCGATAGAATATTTTTGCTTTTCCAACGGTTAAATAAATCGAGCGAGTATCCGGGAACAGGTATAGGATTGGCTATTTGTAAACGCATCGTCGAAAGACATGGCGGCAAGATTTGGTTCGAATCTGAAGTTGGAAAAGGTTCAAAGTTCTTTTTCACAATTCCTATTTAAACAAGGAGTTAAAAAAATGGCAACACAAGAATTTGGTCAACCCATCGTCATCCTTTTAGTTGAGGATAGTCCCGGAGATACACGGCTCGCGGTTGAAGCCTTAAAAGAAAGCAAGATCCGAAATACTCTCTGCGTCGTAGAAGACGGAATTGAAGCGATGGAATTTCTTTATAAGAGAGGAAAGTACGCAAATTCACCACGTCCCGATCTTATTCTTCTTGACCTTAATCTTCCCAAAAAGGATGGTCGGCAGGTTCTTGAGGAGATAAAAAGCGATCCGGAACTGAAGAGAATTCCGGTGGTTATTTTAACGATTTCCAAAGCCGAAGAGGATGTGATGAGGTCGTACAACCTCCACGCAAATTGTTTCATTACCAAACCAATCGATCTCAGCCGATTTGTAACCGTGGTTAAGTCGATTGAGGAGTTCTGGTTTACGATTGTTAAACTGCCATCAAATTAAATAGATGATCATAATGAAAACTGAAAATGCAAGTAAACCCATCGAGATTCTCCTGGTTGAGGATAATGCGGGCGATGCCCGGCTTGCCCAGGAATCTCTTAGGGAAAGTAAGATCCTCAATGCCCTTCATTGGGTGCAGGATGGTATCGAGGCAATGAAATTCCTGCACAGGCAGGGGACTTATGTAAATGCGGCAAGAGCTGATCTAATTCTTCTTGACCTAAACATGCCTAAAATGGACGGCCGCAAAGTGCTTGCTGAAATCAAATCTGATGACAACTTGAGGCAAATTCCTGTGGTTATTTTCACGATATCGAGGGCTGAAGAGGATATTTTAAAAACATACAATCTTCACGCGAACTGCTATATCGTCAAGCCGATCGATCTCATTCAATTCTTTAAAGTTATAAAATCGATCGAGGATTTTTGGTTGACAATCGTGCGTCTTCCTGGAGGTAAGAGTTATGAATACAAATAAGAATTCCATAAGTGTCTTGCTGATTGAAGACAATCCCGGTGATATCCGCCTAATAGAGGAGATGCTTCGGGAGGCGAAAGGTGTAAAAATTGTACTGGATTCTTGTGCTTCGCTTGACCAAGGGCTTGAGGCACTCTCAAAGTTTGCTTATAATGTAATACTTCTTGATCTATCTTTGCCTGATAGCAACGGTTTTAACACATTCATCAAGGTCTTTTCTGCAACTCCCCAAATTCCTATCGTCGTTCTCACAGGTACAAATGATGAAGAGTTGGCAATAAAATCTGTTCGCACTGGGGCACAGGATTATCTAATGAAAGGTCAAATCGACAGTTCACTCCTTACAAAGTCCATTTCCTATTCAATTGAACGAGCGGGCTTGCTGAGGGTAGTACAACAAGAGCTGATAGAACGCAAGGCAATGGAGAATATGCTGCGCAAGGTGAATAGGGCTTTGTATATGTTAAGCGAATGTAATGGAATTATCGTTCAAAATAATGAAGAAAAAATATTGACGGACAAGATTTGCCGTGCTATTATTAAGATTGGTGAGTATCAAGCTGCATGGATCGCTATAACAGAACAAGACAACGATGCAGCAATACGACCTATTGCGATTGCTTGCTCAACGGGTAGCCATTCTCCCGAAGAAGCTTCATCCTGGTTTATACGTGATTATGATAGTCCATTGAGTGAAGCCTTCACGACGGGAAGAGTGGTTGTATGTGCTGATTTAAAAGCCGACAAGCGCTGCTCCAAATTGGCGGAAGAAGCCGATAGGCTGGGATTTCGTTCCTCCGTGATACTTCCACTGGCCATAAAAGGAAGGATACTTGGAGTTATACAGATTTGCTCAAAAGAGCCGGGCAGATTTGATACCGAAGAATTGAAGCTACTTGGAGAATTGAAGGAAGATGTAACCTTTGCAATCGTATCGATCAGAACGGAAGAAGAGCGCAAGCGGATGGAGGAGGCACGGCTGGAATCTGTTCAAACCGTGCGGGCAATATTCGAGTCGGCTAGCGACGGAATCCTGCTGGCGGTCGCCGAATCGGGCAGATTCATCAGAGGCAATGCTGCCATCTGCAGGATGCTCGGTTACTCACACGAGGAGTTACAGGGTCTTTCCGTCGCGGACATCCATCCGGCTGAGCATCTCGACTACGTTCGCGCGCAGTTCGAGAGGCAGGCTCGCGGCGAGATCACGCTTATCGCGGACATCCACATAAAGCGCAAAGACGGAACGGTTTTTACCGCGGATGTGAACGCCGCGCCTCTCGAACTGGAAGGCCGCCGTCATGTTGTTGGAATCTTCCGCGACATCACCGATCGGAAGCTGGCGGAAGAGGCGCTTCATGAAAGTGAACTAAGATTCCGCAAACTTTTTGAAGCCTCGCCGGAAGCGGTAATGCTTCTCGATCCAAATGATACTAATGTGGATTGGCCTATTATTGATTGTAATGAGATGGCCTGCAAGATGAATGGGTATTCATATGAAGAAATCATAGGTAAATCGGTGGATATAATTAATACATCTTCCGGTACACGCGAAGAACGTGGCGAATATCTAGAGCAAATCAGACGGGCAGGAGTCATGCATTTAGAAACATATCATCGCCATCGAGACGGACATATTTTCCCGGTTGAAGTTTCAACTTCGATTGTAACTTTTTACGGGCGTGAGCTTATCCTGGGAATTGATCGCGATATTACAGAAAGGAAGCAAGCGGAAGAAACGCTTCGATTATTATCTGCACGAAACGAAGCCATATTAAGTTCGGTACCGGATATTATAATGGAAGTAGATCCAAACAAAAAATATACATGGGCAAATAGAGCAGGCATTGAATTTTTTGGAGAGGATGTAATTGGAAAAGAAGCCGATTATTATTTTGAAGGAGAACAGGATACTTACGACATAGTACAACCATTATTTATTGGAGATGAGAATATAATTTATATTGAAAGCTGGCAAAGACGCCGTGATGGTGAAAAACGATTATTGGCCTGGTGGTGTCGCGTTCTTAAAGATAATGAAGGTAATGTAACCGGCGCCTTGTCTGCAGCCCAGGATGTAACAGAGAGTAAACTATATGAGGAGATATTAAAAGAATCGGAAGAAAGATATCGTACTTTGTTCGAATCTGCGGCAGAAGGAATTTTAGTTGCTGATGTAGAAGAAAAAGTATTCAAGTACGCAAATCCGGCGATATGTAAAATGTTTGGATATACCTTAGATGAAATTATTCAACTTGGAGTATATGATATACATCCAAAAGAATCATTACAAATGGTTCTCGATGAATTTCAAGCGCAAAGTCGAAATGGAAAAAAATTATCTTCCGCTATTCCATGTCTTCGTAAAGATGGTTTAATATTTTTCGCCGAGATAAATGCTCAGCCGGTACTTATAAAAGGAAGGCTTATGAGTGTTGGTCTCTTTACCGATATAACAGAACGTAAACAAGCGGAAGTAGCTCTTAGAGAGAGTGAGCGAAAATTGCGTGAAGCGCAGGAAATGGCTCACCTCGGTTTTTGGAGCTGGGATGTTAAAACCGGCGAAGTCGAATGGTCGGAGGAAGTTTTTAAAATATTTAATCTTGATCCGGAAACATTTAAACCACAAATCGATTCGATACAAGCATTATCGCCGTGGCCGGAAGATCATCAACGCGATAAAGAATTAATCCAGCGTGCAATAGTAAGTCATACTCCGGGAGATTATGAACAAAAATTTCTGAGACCGGATAATAGTATCGGTCACTACTACTCTACCTTTCAAGGCAATTATAATGACAACGGCGATCTAGTTTCTATTGTTGGAACTGTGCTTGATATTACCGAACGCAAGCAGGCTGAAGAAAGACTTCTTAAACTTAATGAGGAACTTGAACAGCGAGTTGCCGAACGCACTGCTGAATTGAGCGATCTTTATAATAACGCACCCTGCGGATATCATTCTTTGAACAACGATGGAATTTACGAGAGAATTAACGATACTGAATTGAAGTGGCTCGGATATACAAGAGATGAAATTATTAATAAAATTAAGTTCCCGGATCTTTTAACAACTGAAAGTAAACATGTTTTTGATGAAATATTCTCGCTATTCAAGGAGCGAGGTTGGCATAATGACATTGAGTTTAATCTGATCAGGAAAAACGGAACGATACTACCGGTTTTGTTAAGCGCCACTGCACTTAAAGATGAAGAAGGACATTTTATTAGAAGCCGAACAACAATAACCGATCATACTGAGAGGAAAAAGGCAGAGGAAGCAATTCAAGAAGCCAATGTGAGATTAGAAGAAAGCAATAAGGAACTTGAAGCTTTTTCGTATTCAATATCGCATGATCTGCGTGCGCCGCTCCGTGCTATGGATGGTTATGCCAGAATGCTCTTTGAAGACTATGCTGCTTTACTTGATGCGGAAGGTCAGCGATTGCTGAATGTAGTTATTATGAGCGCTAAAAATATGGGTCACCTTATCGACGACTTACTTTCGTTTTCTCGCATAAGCAGACAAGGAATAAAAAAATCAAGAATAAATATGTTTGAATTGGCTAAATCTGTTTTCGATGAAATTATTAGCGAGATGAATCGTGATTCCATTGAATTCAAACTTTCGAATATTCCTGATTCCCTTGGCGATAGTTCCATGATTAGACAGGTATGGAGAAATTTAATCGGCAATTCAATAAAATTTTCATCAAAGAAACCAAATGCGGTTATTGAAGTTGGTGTTAGTGAAAGCAATAATGAAAAAATATATTTTGTTAGAGACAATGGCGTTGGTTTCGACAATCAATTTGTGGATAAAGTATTCGGCGTATTCCAAAGACTTCATAAGTCAAGTGAATTCGAAGGAACCGGAGTTGGGCTCGCTATCGTTCATCGTATTATACATCGCCATGGCGGCAAGATTTGGGCCGATGGCAAATTAAATGAAGGAGCTACTTTTTATTTTACGCTAACGGAAGATTAAATAGCTAAATATGGTTTTAAATATTGAAAAAGGATTTTTCTCGTTAGATAATCTCAAAATCTTGAATTTCAATAAATTGTATGGAGTTTTATTATGATTTGTAATCAGTTAAAATTGAGCAAGTACGACTTAAGGATTCCAATGCTGATTTTAATTATTATTAGCTCTGTAAAAATCTATCCCCAAACCGATAGTATCAATATTTACGATTTGACTCTTGCCCAATTATCAAACATGAAAATTACTTCCGCTGCAAAAGTTGAACAGAATTTAAGCGAGGTTCCATCAACAATCCATGTTATTACTGCAAATGAAATACAAGAGAACGGATTTTTTACAATTGAAGAAGCGTTGTCAACTTTGCCCGGTTTCCAGTTCAGGAATATACTTGGAATCAATAGTTATGTTTTTCAGCGTGGAATCACGAATCAGAATAATCTTATCCTGTTGCTTATTGACGGTGTGCAGATAAACGAATTAAATTCGGGAGGTTTTTATGCTGGCGCTCAATATAATCTTTCGAATGTTGAACGAATAGAAGTCATTTATGGTCCAGCCTCCGTTGCATATGGCACAAATGCGGTTACGGGAATTATAAATATAATTTCAAAAAACGCCACGGATAAAAAAGTTGAGGCGCACGCTTCAATTGGCACATTCAATACTTCTAAAATAGATTTTATTTACAGTTATATTAATGATGAAAAAACATTCGGAGTATCGGCTGCGGGTATGTTCAAGAAATCGGATAAGGCTGATTTGAAGGGAAGCGAAGGTGATAACAATTGGACTGATCAAATGGATAATTATGAAGATGATTATTCATTGGATCTCAAGATAAATTCAGGCGATTTTGTTTTCGGAACGAATTATGTTCAAAAGCAAACTTCAACCGCAACATTAAATAAATCGGTTGGAACAATTTATAGGGATTACGGAACACTTTGGAATATCAGATTCATAAATAACTATATAAAATACAATAATAGCATCTCCGAAAAACTTGCGTTCACTTCGATGCTATACAATCGAAATGCAACAGTACTTGACAACTCGATTTATTATGTTGTTGACACCGCACAGGTAGGATATTACCGCCCAAATAATTTAACCGGATTTGAAGCAATTATGAATTATGAAACCAACGAAGTATTCTCAATAACCGGCGGTTTTACTTTTGAATATGAGCAATTAGCAAAAAGCGCCTCAATTTCAATCAGCGATTCGCCTGAAAATAAACCGCCGGCTCCTGCAAAGCCTCCAATGGTTCACAATAGGTTAGCAAGTATTTTTCTTGAGCCCCGTTTAACATTGTTCGACAATCTTTTTCTTTCTGCAGGGATTCGTTATGACAACAGCAGTATTTATGATCAAGTATTAACTCCGCGTATTGGTCTTTGTTATAACTTCCAGCGTCACATATTTCGAGTTTCGTATGCGTCAGCTTTCAGAGCGCCCAAACCCTGGGATTATACCGACGGATTGGGCAATTCTTCTCTTGTGCCCGAAAAAATGAAATCATTCGAAACTTCTATTACCTTAACCTTATCTGATAATTACAAAGTTGATTTGATTGGATACAGAAATAATCTTGAAAAAGCTATCGTAAAAGAAGTAACGAATTCGGGATACAGATGGATTAATAGCGGTCAAGTAAAAACTTATGGATTCGAAATGTATTTCAGATACACATCGCAAAATATTAAGTCATCATTAAACTATACTTTCACCAAGAGTACAAACGAACTTGATGTGCTAATTCCTGAAATAAGCGAACACTGTGGCAGCGCAAGTATAACTTATTCATTTAGCAAATATTTAAAACTAAATCTCCAGGCAAATTATATAGGTAAAAGGGATAATCCAAAACTTATTACTACCACCGGTACTAAAGTTATTGATCCATATTTAATTTTAAATGCGGCTTTGTCTTTACTCGATTACAATGGTTTTGATATTCAATTGATGGTAAAAAATTTATTTGATACGGAATATTATCATACATCAAACAGAGAATCTGATAGGTATCGCCAGCCACAGCAGACTATTTTATTATCGGTTGGATATGCTTTGAATTATTGATTGAATAAAGAAATGAGTTTTTCATAATATTAGTCAGGGATAATGTTAATATGAAAATACGAATTCGTTTCATCGGCGTTATTTTTATTTGCTTTATTGTGTTAACAATTAATGGCAACGCTCAGCAATTACAGCGTAATCAGGCGATTTCTGCTTACATCTACAATTTCGCAAAAAATATTTGATGGCAGAATGAGGATGCTATTAAAGAATTTCATTTTATAATTTATGGACAGAATACGGATATTATAAATGAAATGAGGGAAATGGCTAATTCAAAATCTTTAAGGGATAAACAGATTAGGGTTTCTTCAACTACGTCAATCAGCGCTGTTACTGAAGCGCAATTGATTTTTATTACTAAAGAAGAAGAAAAGCATATCACCGAAATATTTGATAGAATTGAAGGAAAAAACGTTCTTCTTGTAAGCGATCGGTATCAGGATAAGCGGTTAATCATGATCAATTTCGTCGATTCCGAAAGCGGTAATCTTCGTTTTGAAATAAATAAAGCCAATATTATAAATCAACATCTTCGGGTGTCGGAAGATATAATTTTACTTGGCGGAACTGAAATTGATGTCGCAGCTTTATATCGAGAAGGCCAGCAAAGTTTACGCAGTCTCCAAAAACACGCAGAAGATTTAGAAAAAAACCTGAATCAACTTGAAAAGACCATTGCCGATCGAACAAAAGAAATACAAGTACAAAAAGATAATTTGGCAGTTCAAATCCAAAAAATTCAGGAACAACAAAAGATACTCGATTCGCTGTCGCAAGATTTAACAACAAGCGAAGTTGAACTCAATACCCAATTACAAAATATTCAGAAGCAAAAGAAAGTATTTGAAAGTAAATCGAAGGAATTGGAAGAACAGAAAGAAGAATTGAAGAAAGGCAATGAGAAATTATTAGAATTGAAAGCAAATATTAATCGTCAAAAATCCGAAATTATCTCGCAAGAAAAAATACTTGAGGAACAGGGTAAAACGATTAATCGGCAGCAGAACTTTCTATACTTACTAGTCATTATAGTAATTCTTGCCGTCCTATTGATTTTTGCAGTTTACAAAGGATATAAGAACAAACAGAAATTATCAAAAGAATTAGAAACAAAAGTTATAGAGCGGACTGCAGAATTACGCACTGCCAATGAACAGTTGATAGAAGAATTGTTCGAACGCAAGCGAACGCAAACAGCGCTATTAGAAAGTGAAAATCATTTCCGTTACCTCTTTGAAAATAATCCTGTTCCGCTGCTGGTTTACGAATTAGGAAGTCTGAACATATTGGCTGTAAATGATGTATTTATTTCGCACTACGGATATAGTCTTAATGAAGCATTATCCTTAAAGCTCACAGATCTTTATCCGGATGAAGAGAAGAAACCAATTGCAGAACTTACAACCAAATTACTCGGATATCAGTATGTTGGCGAGTGGCATCACATCAAGAAAGACGGAACAAAAATCGCTATCGAGGTTCATTCAAACGGTTTTTCTTATAATGGCCGGGACGCACGAATTGCCGTAATAAGCGATATTACTGAACGCCAGCAAGTTGAAAAAGCTTTGCAGGTTAGCGAAGAACGTTATCGAACGTTGTTTGACAGAATGATGGATGGAGTATATAGCAGCACTCATGATGGTAAATTTGTCGATGTTAATCCGGCGATGGTTGAAATGTTTGGGTATTCAAACAAAGAAGAAATGCTGAAAGTCGATATTAGAAATGAACTTTATTTTGCACCTGAAGAACGGGATAAACTTTATGTGGATATCCAGCAGGAAAAGATAGATGTATTCCAGATGCGTCGCAAAGACGGTTCGGAAATCTGGGTTGAGGATCATGGACACTATGTTCGGGACGAACAGGGTAATGTGATATTACACGAGGGAATATTACGCGATATTACCAAACGCAAGCAAGCCGAAGAAGCGATGAAAGAAAATATGCTTAAGTTCAGAACATTGTTTGAGGTGAGTCCCGACGCAATTATTATAAGCGACGCATACAGCCAGGAAATAATCGATTGTAATCAGATTGCATGCGAAATGAATGGCTATTCCCGCGAAGAATTAATTGGGCAAGGTATTAATATTCTTCATCCTCCTGGAATTGTTAATCCATCCCGTGACCCAATAGGTATTAAATCTTTCCTTGATGATCTTGAAAGAAAACGTTTCATAAGATTGGAATCGATTCATAAACGGAAAGACGGTACAATATTTCCGATAGAGACATCCATCTGTTCTCTTAATCTTGGCGGACGGATGTTTGTAATGGGAATTGACCGCGATATAACCGAACGTAAAGAGGCTGAGGAAAAATTACGAAGGAGCGAAGAACAATTCAGATTAATATCCGAAAGTGTTGCCGATATGATTGTAGTGCTCGATCTCGATGGCACAAGAATTTACAATAATCCTGCGTATGTACCAATTCTCGGCGATGTGCATTCCTTACCGGGATCAGATTCTTTTAGAGAAATACATCCTGATGACAGAGAAAAAATTAAAAATGTTTTTCAAGAAACAGTTGAAAGTGGAAGAGGACAGCGCGCTGAGTATAGACTTGTAGCAAAAGATGGAAGCATTCATCATATTGAATCGCAGGGGAGTGTTATCCGTGATGAGAAAGGAAACATTACTAATGTGGTGGTTGTGTCGCGCGATATTACTCCCCGTAAAATGACCGAGGAAGAATTGCGAAAGTATCGCGATAATTTGGAAGTGCTGGTTAGAGAAAGAACTGCAGAGCTGGAAATTGCTAAGGAACGGGCTGAATCAGCCGACAGACTTAAATCTGCATTCCTTGCTACAATGTCGCATGAATTACGTACGCCGTTAAATTCCATCATCGGGTTTACCGGAATACTAATGAAAGGCATTGCCGGACCTTTAAATGACGAGCAGATAAAACAATTGGGAATGGCTAAAGGAAGCGCCCAGCATTTACTCGAATTAATAAACGACGTTCTCGACATTTCAAAAATTGAAGCCGGACAGTTAGTAGTTACAAAACGGATATTTGATTTACGCAATACTCTTCACAGAGTAACTGAAACGGTTAAACCGCTTGCCGAAAAGAAAAAATTAGAATTACAGTTAGTAATCTCCGGGGATGTTAATGAAATAGACAGCGACGAACGACGGGTTGGACAAATATTCCTGAACCTCGTTAATAATGCAATAAAGTTTACCGATATGGGATCTGTTAAAATGGTATGTGAATCAAAAGATAATTATATTGTTACGAAAGTGATTGATACGGGTATTGGAATTAAAAAAGAAGATATGGACAAGTTGTTCAAGCCATTCAGTCAGGTTGATACCGGGCTAACCCGTAATCATGAAGGAACAGGACTTGGTCTATCCATAAGTCAGAAATTAGTTGAAAAATTAAGCGGTACAATAACAGTAGAAAGTGAAATAGGAAAAGGTAGTACATTCACCGTAACATTACCAAAAGGATAATAAGGAAAAACGAGTATGAAAACAAAGGTTCTAATTATTGAGGATAATGAGCAAAATATGTATATGCTCACATACTTACTCCAGAGTGAGAATTACGAAATAATTCAAGCATTTAGCGGAAGCGCCGGGATTGAAGCGGCTAAAAATCATACACCCGATATTATACTTCTTGATATTCAATTGCCCGAGATGGACGGTTATACTGTAGCTCTGAAACTACGGGAAATTGAAGAATTGGAAGCAACACCTATGATTGCGGTAACATCCTATGCTATGCCCGGTGATAGAGAGAAAGCAATTGAATCAGGCGCCACGGGATATATAGAGAAACCAATTAATCCGGATACTTTCATTTCTCAAATGGAATCATTTCTGCCTGATGAAATTTTGAAATTAAGGAGAAATAAATCATGAAGATAATAATTGTAGACTATAAGCAAGAAAATGTCTATCTGCTTGATTCGATTTTAAAGGCAAATGGATATACAACCATCGCGGCAAGAAATGGAGCCGAGGCTTTAGGAATTGCAAAAATGGAAATGCCTGATCTGATTATTTCCGATATTCTCATGCCTTTGATGGACGGTTACACACTTTGCAGAGAGTTTAAAAAAGATTCTCACTTAAATTCCGTTCCATTTGTTTTTTATACCGCAACTTATACCGATCCGAAAGATGAAGAATTTGCTCTTTCACTTGGAGCCGACAGGTTTATCCTAAAACCGCAGGATCCCGATGTTTTTTTGGAAATTATTCAAAGCCTATTGGCGGAAGTTAAAAAGAAGAATATACATCCAATTACACCTCCGGAGTTGCCGGAAACTATTGTGCTCAAAGAGTACAACGAAGTTCTTATTCGCAAGCTGGAAGATAAAATGCGTCAAACCGATGAGAATGAGAAAAAGTTAAAAAAGTACGTTGCAGAACTCGAAGAAAATTTGGAAAAGAGAAAGATAGCGGAAAAGGCGTTGCGAGAAAGCGAAGAAAAATTCCGGAGAATTTTTGAAGATCATGCCGCTGTAAAATTACTTATCAATCCTGACTCAGGTGAAATAATTGACGCTAATAAATCTGCTGCAGTCTATTATGGATGGAGTTGTGAAGAATTGAAAGGGATGAAAATAGACCAAATCAATACTCTTGCACCAGAAGAAATTAAAAATGGAATTGAGAAAGTAAGATTACAAAAAAGAGTTCATTTCGAGTTCAAACACAGGCGGAAAGATGGTTCAATCCGTGACGTTGAAGTTTTTAGTAGTAAAATTGAAATCGGGAGCAAAGATATTTTACATTCAATCGTTCACGATATTACCGAACGCAAGCGAGCGGAAGCTATGATAAAAAAACTTAACGAAGAATTAGAACAAAAAGTTATTGTTAGAACCGAACAGTTGCAAACCGCATATAAAGAATTGGAATCATTCAGCTATTCCGTATCACACGATTTGCGCACGCCTCTGCGGGCAATAAATGGTTATATGCGAATTCTGTTGGATGATTACTCAAATAAGCTTGATCCGGAAGCGCAACGGCTGATAAATATTGTTATAACAAGCGCAAAAAATATGGGCAAGTTGATTGACGATCTTTTAGCATTTTCGCGTTTAAGCCGACAAGGATTTACAATATCGAAGATTGATATGCACGCAATGGCAGAATCCGTATTTAATGAGTTACTACCACATGAGCAAAAAGACTCAATTACCTTTTTAATTAATTCAATTCCCGATGCTAATGGTGATTCTTCTATGATTAAGCAAGTATGGCGAAACCTTATAAGCAACGCAATAAAATTTTCCGCTCCCAATCCAAACCCTGTAATTGAAATCAACTCATTTAAAAAAGATGGAGAAGATGTTTATTTTATCAAAGATAACGGTGTAGGTTTTGACGAACGTTACTCAGAAAAATTATTTGGCGTCTTTCAGCGGCTGCATAGAGCGGAAGATTTTGAGGGGACCGGAGTTGGACTCGCAATCGTTCATCATATCATTATGCGGCATGGAGGAAAGATTTGGGCCGAAGGGAAAGTTAACGAAGGTGCTGTATTTTATTTTTTATTAAATAAAGGTGATAAAAATGACTAGTTATGAAGATAGTATTGTTGACATATTATTCATTGAAGATAATCCCCAGGATGTAGAACTAACATTACGCGCGCTCAAAAAAAATAATCTCGCCAACAAAATTCATATTATCAACGATGGCGAAGAGGCCCTTGATTTCCTCTCCTGCCGAAGACAATATGAAAACCGTGATATTCATAATAATCCGAAAGTAGTAATCCTCGATTTAAAACTCCCCAAAGTTGATGGACTTGAAATTCTGCGAAGGATGAAAGGCAATGATGAATTAAAACTTATTCCAGTTGTTGTTCTAACATCGTCAAGGGAAGAAAAGGATATTATTGAAAGCTACAAAATTGGAGTAAACAGTTATATTGTTAAACCGGTAGATTTTGAGAAGTTTATCGAAGCGGTAAAAGAACTTGGATATTACTGGTTGTTAGTAAATCAGCAAATAAAATAATTTATAAAAGAGTTAAATAGCGATTATGGAAAATAAATCAAGAATTTTAATTCTGGATGATCTTTTTACTGATGCGGAGCTTACAAAGTATGAGATTATCAAATATGGATTGCCTTCAATTATCCATATTGTCCATGATGAAATAGAATATACCCGGACGCTGTATGAGTTTCACCCGGATATTGTTTTGTCGGATTACTCAATGCCAATGTTTGATGGCATGCGCGCTCTTGAAATTGCAAAGAAATATGATCCGTTAATATCGTTCATTCTTGTAACCGGTTCGATTAACGAAGATACAGCAGTGGGATGTATGAAAGCCGGGGCTGATGATTATGTTATTAAAGAGCATCTATCAAGACTTGGTCCGGCAATTCAAGCAGCGCTTGACAAAAGCGAAATACGACGTTCGAAGAGGGCGGCTGAAGCTACTCAAAGAGAAAGTGAGAAACGTTACCGGTTATTATTCAACAGCAATCCTAATCCGATGTGGGTTTACGATGTTGAATCTTCCAAATTCCTTATTGTAAATGATGAGGCAATTTATCTTTATGGCTACAGCAGAGAAGAATTTCTCTCCATGACAGTGAATGATATTAGAGTACCGGATGAAATTGAACAATCTGTCAAGGATATTAAATCGCTAAAAAAAACTGTTGAGAGAGCGCCGGTTATAAGGCATAAAAAAAAGGATGGTTCCATCATCGAAGTGGAAATTATATCCCACTTGTTTACCGATGTTGACGGCGCTAAAAAAAGACTGACGCTTGTAAATGATGTTACAGAAAAAAGGAAAACAGAGGCTACCCTGCAATTTGAGCGTTACCTTATGGATTCGTTAATGGATAACTCACCCGATCATATTTATTTTAAAGATGTAAACAGCCGTTTTATTAGGATGAACAAAGCTCAGGTGAACAGATTTTCCTTGAATGATTATTCCGAGGCGATTGGTAAAAGCGACTATGATTTTTTCTCAGTAGAGCATGCTGATCAAGCATATGAGGATGAACAGCGGATAATTATGACAGGCGAACCCATAATTGGTTTTGAAGAGAAAGAAACCTGGCCTGATGGCAGTGAAACGTGGGTCTCCACTACGAAAATGCCGTTGAGAGATATGAATGGAAATATAATTGGTACATTCGGTGTTTCGAGAGATGTAACAAAACGCAAGCTGTATGAAAAAGAATTAAAGAAACTATATCAAGCTGTTGAACAAAGTCCGGTATCTATAGTAATTACCGACTTGAAGGGCAATATCGAATTTGTAAACAAAAGTTTCGAGGAGACTACAGGATACACTTTATTAGATGTTTACCAAAATAATCCGCGTATATTAAAATCCGGACATACATCTCACCAAGAATACGAGGTAATGTGGAATACAATATCTTCGGGTAAAACATGGGCTGGAGAATTTTGTAATAAAAAAAAGGATGGTGAATATTATTGGGAGAGCGCAGTGATTTCGCCTATTGTAAATAACAGTAATGAAATCATTAATTACCTTGCGGTTAAATTGGATATAACAGAAAAAAAGAGAATAACTGATGAGTTAATTCTCGCCAAAGAAAGAGCCGAGAAATCAGATAGGCTCAAATCTGAATTTTTAATACAAATCTCACATGAAATAAGAACGCCACTGAACGTGATATCAAGTTTTAATGATTTATTAAAACTCGAATTGGAAGATAAAATTGAAAAGGATTTATTTGATGGATTTGAACACACTGCAGTTGCTGTTAAGAGAATTATCCGTACAGTTGAATTAATGATTCATCTTTCCGAGGTTTATACCGGGACGTTTGAATACCAACCGGAAATTTTTAATCTGCAAATCATTATTAACGATGTTTATGCTGAGTATAAAGAGATTGCTGAAAGGAAGCGAATTGATTTTAAAATTGTAAGCGAGAATAATGAAATAAAATTATTTGCCGATGAAAGCACTGTACGGGAAATATTTACCAACATCATAGACAATGCATTGAAGTTTACAACTACCGGCGGTGTAAAAATCGAAATCCTCGAGAAATCCGAGAAAGCAGTAAACGTTGTTGTAACAGATACCGGTATAGGTATTGATGAAGCTTACATGTCTAATCTTTTCAAACCGTTTATGCAGGAAGAACGTGGATATACAAGGTCGTTTGATGGCAACGGACTTGGGCTTGCGTTGGTAAGTAAATATTGCGATATGAATAATGCTAAAATCGCAATTGAAAGCGTTAAAGGTAAAGGTACTAAAGTTACGGTATCATTTAATAAATACAGAGAATAAGATGGAAAACCAAAGTGAACCAATTAGGATTCTTATTGTAGAAGACGATCCCGCTACACGATTGATGTTACAGCATTATTTAAAAAAGAAATATGAAGTTTATTCATGCGACGCGGAAGTACCCTTTTATGAAAAAATAAATTCCATCCATTTCAATGTTATCCTAATGGATATTTCTTTGGGAGGGATAAAAGATGGACTTCAATTAACGACCGAAATTAAAGCTGATCCGCGATTCAAACATATACCGGTTATTTGTATGACAGCACATGCATTTCAAGAAGATGAAGAGAATGCGTTTAATGCCGGAGTTGATGCGTACATGAAAAAACCGATCTCAATGGAAAAATTGAATCAACTAATTGTCTCGTTTATTGAAAATAAACCATAGGACGATTTATCTAAAATGAGTATGGACAATGAGAAATATTTAAACGGAACAACCGGAACTCAAGAATTTCCTATTGCAGATTTAATAAGTATTATGAATGAAATAGATACTGCCATAGTGATAAAAAATACTGCCGGCAAACATGTTTGGTTTAATAAAACTTATGCCGAAAAAATAGTGGATTTGCCACCTGAAAAAATAATTGGTCGTGCAATTACGGACTTGGACGACTTTCTCGATAAGAATAGAATTAGGTTTATCGTTCAGAAAGAAAAAGAATTATTAGCCACCGGCGGTTACCGGAACAGAACTTTTGCCATCAAAGGTAAAGATTCACTTCAAAGGGAGTATTTAATAACCGAACAGGTTTTGAAAAATGAAAAAGGCGAACCGGCCGGGATAATAACATTTCTTTCGGAAGCGCATGTGGAAACCTTTATTAACGAAATGACTAAGCTTACAAGCCAGGCTCTCGAAGTGGCTCAAAATGCAATAGTGGTTACCAACTATCGCGGTGATATAGTCTGGGTAAATCATGCATTTGAGAATTTAACCGGCTACCAACTTGAAGAGTGTAAATATAAAAACATGAGAATATTCAATTCCGGTATTCAGGATGAGAGCTTTTACACAAATTTCTGGAATAATATTTCTAAGGGTAATGTTTGGAAAGGTGAAATCGTAAACAAAAAGAAAGACGAGTCGGTGTACACAGAGGAAATGACTATAACTCCGGTAAAAAATGCGGAGAATATTATTACACATTTTATTGCGGTAAAAGAAGATATTACCGAACGAAAAAAAATGCAGACGCAGATAACGCATTTGCAAAAAATGGAATCGATAGGCACACTTGCCGCCGGGATAGCCCATGAGATAAATTCACCCACACAATTCATTTACGATAATTTGTATTTTCTAAAAGATGCTTTTGAGAACCTCTCACAAATATTAGAATTCAACAAAAGTATCATCCAACGTACAACGCAATTAAGTTTTGACGAAATCCCGGGAAAACTAAAAGAGCTTTTTGAATTGAATGATTTGGAATACTTAAATTCCGAAATCCCGAAGGCAATCACTCAATCGCAGGAAGGCATAAATAGAATAACAGAGATAGTGGGCGCAATGAAAGAATTCGCTCATTCCGGTCCTCAAGCTCAAACTTACACTGATATACAGAGTAATATTCAAAATACAATTATTGTTGCAAGGAATGAGTGGAAATACTCATCGGAAGTAGTTACCGAATTTGATCAAATGTTGCCGCCGATATTATGTTATCCCGGTGAAATAAACCAGGTAATACTCAACCTTATCATCAATGCCTCGCATACGAATGCTGAGAAGAATAAAGAAACCGGCGCTATTAAAGGCGAAATTAAAATTAGCACAAAGAAAGAAGGGGAGGATGCTGTTATTTTTATAAAAGATACAGGGATGGGAATACCGAAAAATATTCGTTCGAGAATTTTTGATCCATTTTTTACGACCAAGGAAGTAGGGAAGGGAACAGGACAGGGTTTGGCAATCTCACATTCAATAATAGTTGATAAGCATGGCGGAACGATTAACTTTGAGAGTGAATGCAATGTTGGGACTACATTTAAAATTACACTACCTATTAATGGACGAAAGGGTAATGAAAATGCCGATTAAAATTCTTTTTGTGGACGATGAACGAAATATTTTAAATGGGATTAAAAGGACATTCCGTTTAAATAAAATTGAATGGGAAATATTTTTTGCCGAAGACGTAAATGAGGCATTAAAAATAATGGCAATTGAAAAAGCGGATATTGTAGTATCGGATTTGTTAATGCCTAAGAGAGATGGTTTGAGTTTGCTAAAGGAAGTAAGAAACCTTTATCCCTCAACCATCCGTATTATTATGTCGGGATACTCGAATGAAGAGAGATCCATACTCTCAACTCAGATTGCGCATCATTTCTTTAATAAACCATATGATTCATTAGAAGTAATAAATAAAATTAAGATTATTCTAAAATATCGCGAGGTATTGGTAAATAGAAGTTTGTCAAATCTTATTTGCAGTATAAATGCACTGCCCTCTCTACCGGATATTTATCTAAAATTAAATCATGAATTGCGAAAGGAAGAACCGTCAATAAAAAAACTTGAGGAGATTATTGCTCAGGATATTTCTTTTACTTCTAAGCTTCTTCAAATAGTAAATTCATCTTTTTTCGGATTGCCGAATAAAATTCTGCGACTTTCAGATGCTATCCAGATGTTGGGTTTAAATACAATTAAATCACTCGTACTTCATCACCATTTGGAAAGCATAAAACCGGCCTATATTGCTTCCGACTATCTTAGAAAAATACTCGATCATAGTTTAAAAGTAGCTCAATTTGCCCGTAATTTATGTTTGAGCAAACCTGAATACAAACCGTTTGCCGACGAAGCCTTTATAGCAGGCTTATTACATGATTCCGGCAAGTTGATACTATTCTCGATACCTGAATTCAAAAAAATAATTGAGGACATGGACAGTGAGATTGATGTAGAATTCGAGATGAAAACTTTTGGTGTAAACCATACACACGTAGGAGCTTATTTATTTAGTCTTTGGGGTTTACCGCAAGAGATTGTTGATTTTGTAGCAAATCATCATGCTGAAAATAAAGATGATTATTCGACAGATGTTCTTTTTAACATTGTTTGGAACGCGAATTATCTTGCAAGGGTTAGTTAGAGTTATTTTTAAAGATATATAAATATTTGTATTTGATTAACTGAATCAGAAAATTATAATTTAATTATGATTGTGAATTATGGCTGATAAAATCTTATTAGTTGATGATGAGACTAACATTCTTTTGAGTTACAGAAGAATTCTTAAAAACGATTTTGAAGTTGTTACATGCTCAAAACCGGCTGAAGCAATAGGAATGATTTCAAGCTCAGGTCCTTTTGCAGTTGTTGTGAGCGATTTTAGAATGCCGGAGATGGATGGAAATCAATTGTTATCAATTATCAGTCAATCATCGCCGAATATAATCCGGATAATGCTTACAGGATTTGTGGATATTAAAGTTGCAATTGACGCTGTTAACCAGGGGAGAGTATTTAGGTTTCTTACAAAACCAATAGCGCCGGATTTATTAAAGAAAACAATTATCGACGCAGTAAGGCAATATCAACTAATTACCGCCGAAAGTATGCTTTTAGATAAAACTCTTAAAGGCAGCATCAAAATATTGATTGATATACTTTCGGTTGTTAACCCGCTCGCATTCAGTCTTGCCACAAAAATTCGCGATCTATCATCAAGAATTGCCAGGAGAGTAGGAACTGAAAAAGTTTATGAAGTTGAAATCGCCGCGCTGCTGTCGCAGATCGGCTGTGTTTCCGTTCCGCAGGAAATTCTTGAAAAGCGATTTTCCGGGATCAAACTTGAACCCCCGGAAGAAGAATTGTTTTATTCGCATCCTGATACCGGTAGATCGCTCATCAATAACATACCAAGACTTGAGCATATATCCGAAGCGATTTCATACCAATACAAGAATTACGACGGCAGCGATGGAATTAAAAATTTAAAATCCTTCGACAACATTCCTTTTAGTGCAAGAATTTTGAAAGTACTTAACGATTACGAATATTTTGTACGGTCGAATAAGTCGCCAAAAGAAGCCATCCAGGCCATGACTGAAAATGCCAGCCATTATGATCCAATAATCTTTGCGGCGCTCAAGGCAGAAATTGTAAGCGGTGATGAGCAGTATACACTTAAAATAATACCCATTCTTGAACTTTTACCGGGAATGATAGTCGCTCAGAATTTCAAAGACAATCAGGGTAACTTACTTATTTCAAAGGGAAACGAAATTACCGATGCAATTAAATATCGGCTTATTAGTTATTTCAAAATGCACAAGATAGAAGAATTTATGAAGGTTTACGTAATAAGTGTAAGTGTATAAGTTGATGTTCAAATATTTATCGGAAGTCTGTTTGGTAAATGAATAAGATAACGTAATCGGTTGAATATATTTTTTTCTGATAATATTAATTCTAATTAAGGCATTCAATAGGGGATAGTATTATTTACAAACAAACATTGAGTGTAAAGATACAGTCAATAAATTTTCGTGTAAAAATGAGGTAAATAACATGAAAAGTATTAAAATTCTTCATCTTGAAGATAATGATCAGGACGCTGAACTGATTCGGAAAAAACTTTTTAAGGAAGGAATGGAGTTCAGCATTACACGGGCATCAAACCAAAAAGAATTTTTTTCAGCAATTGATATTAATAATTTTGATGTCATTCTCTCGGATAATTCCTTACCTGATTTTGACGGGATAAGCGCACTTAGATATTCAAAAGAACATAAACCACAAACTCCATTTATTTTTGTCTCCGGAACAATCGGGGAAGAGAGGGCTGTTGAAGCGCTCCGATGGGGTGCAAGCGATTATGTTAATAAAGATTTCCTCAACAAATTATTACCGGCAGTTCAGAGGGTGATTCACGAAAGTGAAACTGAACAAGCGCGGATTCAAGTTGAGGAGGATTTAATTGAAAGCGAAGAAAAATTTCGAAAAGCTTTTATGACGAGTCCCGATGCAGTTACCATTGCCGGCCTGGACGATGGACGGTTGATAACTATTAATGAAAGTTTTAAAATGATACTTGGTTTTACCGATGACGAAACTATAGGTCATAGTTCATTGGAACTTAATATCTGGGTAAATCCTATTGATAGAAAGATTATTGTAGATAAAATAAAAGCAGGCGGGATAGTTAATAACTACGAAACTCGCTTCAGGAAAAAGAACGGTGAAATAATTGATGGACTGATGTCGGCGTCTTTAGTTGAATTAAATGGGAAGCCTTGTGTATTGAATATTACAAGAGATATTACAGAGCGCAAGCGCGCTGAGGAAGAACTTATAAAGGCAAAAAAGCAAGCCGAAGAAATGAATCTACTGAAGAATTATTTCCTTTCCAATATGAGCCATGAGTTGCGAACACCATTAATTTCGGTAATCGGATTTGCAGAATTACTTCAAGAGGAAATTCAAAACGAAAAACACTCGGAGTATATAAGACTGATATTAGAAGGCGGGCAGAGATTAAATACCACTTTAAATAGCATTTTGGAATTTTCGAAACTTGAATCAGAAAAAGATGTAGCTAATTTACGTCCATTGAACCTGGCCGAACAAATACTTAAAAATGTTGAATCGATTAGGCACCGCGCGATGGCAAAAAATCTTTTTCTAAGAGCAGAAATTAATGATGGTTATTTAAAGGCTAATATCGATGCGGAATTATTTAGTCAGCTTCTTTTTCATATTATTAGCAACGGAATAAAGTTTACCCATAGAGGAGGTGTTTTAATAACACTAAGCCAGGTAGTAGAAAGCGAAAGTGAATGGGCGGTGATAAAAGTTATAGATACAGGCATTGGAATACCAAAAGAAAATATAGAAAAAGTCTTTTATGCTTTTAGGCAATCCAGCGAAGGGTATAGCAGAAATTATGAAGGAACCGGCCTCGGCTTAACAATTTCACAGAGAATAATCGAATTGCTGAAAGGTAATATAAAAGTAAAAAGCGAGGTTGGCAGAGGGAGCGAGTTTTCCATATGGCTGCCTGCTGTTTTAGATGAGCGACAAATAAAAATAAAGGTAGAAGAAAAAAGAAGAAGTACTGTTATTGAACCGCCGACTAAAATAGAAAAGGGTATGAAAAACGTTTTAGTGGTTGAAGATAATTCATCCAACCGGATGCTGATGAACCGATACTTATCCAAGCACGGAAGAGTTATTGAAGCTGAAGATGGTATTTCGGGAGTATCAATGGCATTAAAGGAACGATTCGATTTAATTCTGATGGACATTAATCTTGGAGCGGGGATAAATGGCGTTGAAGCGATGCGCCAGATAAGAAAAATTAAAGGTTATTCTGCAACACCGATTATAGCCATAACTGCCTACGCAATGGCTAAAGATAGAGATGATTTTTTAAAGGAAGGATTTGATAATTATTTAGCAAAACCCTTTACAAAAGAAGCATTACTAACTTTGGTAGAGAAAACAATAGAAAAAGAAATTATTTGATAGGAAGACAGGAAGAATTCAAACACATTGTAGTTATAAGCTTTCTAATTTAAAATGAGTTAAAGATGGAAAAAGAATTAAATGAACTCGAAACGCGTCGTGATTCGGATGAAAAGGAAAAACACTCTCATCAATCAATAAACAATGAAAAATCCAATCTTGTAATTATACCCTTAAGGATAATTGCATTTCTAACATTAGTAGCTGGAATATTTGCTCTTGTTTATGAAGTTCAGTATTTCCAGGATTTTTCCGTGCAAATATATTTTGGCAGATTGATTGCAACCGTAATAGGGTTTGCAGTATTATTTTTAAGTTATACTAACCCTGGGCGTATGAAAACAATATTTTTAGTTCATCTGCTTTTGCTTTCGATAATAGGTTCTTTTGTTTCGATAATATATTTTATTCCATCAACACTGTTTTTTAATTCCCACATATTGGCTTTAGTAATATTTACTATTGCTCTGTTTTTATCCTGGGAAACACAGCAGCAAATAATAGTAGCAATTTATTACAACATTCTATTTTCCGGCGCCATACTATTTAACGATAACTCGATATATTTCCTGCCGAATATGTACGCAACGGTTTTGTTTGTTCTATTTGTAAGCGCGGTAAGCGTTATTGCAAGCAGTGTAAATTATAAACTTAGAAAAGCAGCTTTGAAAAAATCATACGAGGCACGGGAGATTTTTGAAAATTCAAACGAAGGAATATTCCGTGCAAAAATGAACGGCGAATTCATTTTGGCAAATCCTTCGTTTATTGAAATGATTGGATACAAAGATAATCCCGATATATTAAGAACGCTTAAATTGGAAAATGTATTCTGGAATATGGATGATTTTATAGAATTCAAAAAACGTATAAAAGAACGTTCGAAAATTAAAAATTATAGAACGGGATTTAGAAGGAACGGCGACGTTAAATTAATGGTAAATCTGAATGCAAGGGCAATGCTGAATCAAAATAATGATATTGATTTTATTGAAGGCAGCATGCAGGATATAACCGAGATATATAATGCCGAGCTGTTAAAAAGCGAAGCTATGCAGGAATTAAATATTGCCAGGCAGCGAGCCGAACAATCGGCAAAGGAATCGATGGAAATCAGTGAATTCAAAACAGCTTTCTTTGCAAAGTTGAATCATGATTTAAGGACACCAATAAGTTCGATACTTGGTTTTTTATCGCTGATAGAAGAAGACCTTTTCAAAAATAAAGCCGAACTAAAAGAATTCACACAAAAAATTAAAATAGCTACCGAGCAATTGCTTGAGTTAATGGAGAACAACCTAATCGTATCAAAAATAAAAGCCGGCAAACTTGAATTGGAAAGCCACGTATTTAATCTCAGAGAGGAAATTCAAAAAGTAAAATTACTGCTTGAGAATGATCTGTTGAATAGGAATTTGAATCTGACGATTAGAATTGATAATAATTTACCTACTTCATTAATCGGCGATTTTGTATGGTACAAACAAATTCTTATCAATCTATTAACAAATGCCATCAAATTTACTGAAAAAGGCAGTATCACCTTAAGCATAAAATTGATAGAATTAAAAGGCGATAAACTCAGATTCGAAACCGTGGTTGAGGATACCGGAGTTGGAATTCCCGATGATAAACTCGATTCCATATTTGAACCTTATGTGCAATTAAAAGTAAGCGGGTACAGGGGAAAAGGGGCCGGATTAGGACTGCAAATATGCAGGGAACTTGTACACCTTATGAGCGGCTCAATAAAAGTTACGAGCAACATGGGTTCCGGATCGACATTTACTTTTGATGTGGAAATGAAAACTGATAGAGAGGCGAAGACGATTGCTGAAACATGGGACAAAAATATTGCGGATAGCTACACGGAACACCCGATTAAGAAAGATATTGTTAATGATATACTTGATGATGTAAAGCGTAAAATAATTTTACTAGTTGAAGATGATCCGGTAAATCAGAAAATAGAATTCATGACATTGAATAAATTCGGTTATGAAGTTGAAACAGTTGCGAATGGTTTTGAAGCTGTTGAACAAATTAAAAGTCGTAAATATGATATGATTGTAATGGATATGAGGATGCCTAAATTGGATGGACTATCGGCAACAAAAATGATTAGGAATCTTGATGACTTGAAAAATAAGATTCCAATTATAGCGGTAACGGCATATGCTTCATCCGAGGACAGGAAAAAATGCCTGGATGCCGGTATGAACGACTATATTTCCAAGCCAATTGACCTAAGGTATTTTAAATTAACAATAGACAAGTGGATGAAAGGAGATTATCATTAGTTTTAGGATATATCGGATGTCCCGAACAACGACAAATTACACATTATATAAATATTGACTTAAATTATAAATCTTTTTAATTTAGACACGAGTTAAAAATATGGATTAGCGTTAAAGATTGGAAACGCTGCCAATACAAGATACCGGGGTAAAATCATTGATGAAATATTTTCCATTCAATAGGCAATTTTCAAAATATATACAAGGTGTTTAATCCTAGCGCGGCAAGCCGCAATGGATGATGGAAAATGGAAGATAGCAAAAATATTTTAAGACAGCATGGGGAAAAAGGTACATTAAAATAAGAATTAAATATTATCTCACAAGCTAAAATAAGTGAAAAGAAATGGAAACTAAAATTCCGGATAAAAAACCGAAATTGCTTGAACAGGTAAGATTCACTTTGCGAGCGAAGAGGTACTCACAAAAGACAGAGAAAAGTTATATCAGCTGGATAAGGCAGTTTATTATTTTTAACAATAAAATACATCCGGAAAAATTAGGACCGGAAGAAATTAAAAATTTCCTTAATTATCTAACAATTAAAAGACAAGTATCCGCGTCAACTCAAAACCAGGCGCTGCAAGGAATACTTTTTCTTTACAAGAATGTTTTAATGAAGGATGTAGGTTGGATTGAGGATATTAAACATGCTCAAAGGAAACAGCATTTACCTGTTGTTTTAACCAAGGATGAATTTAATAGGATTATAGAACATATAGAGGGCGTGCCATTATTAATATCTAAATTGCTATATGGCGGTGGATTAAGATTAACAGAATGTTTACAACTTAGAATGCATGATATTGACCTTGATTTAAGAACCATAACAGTAAGAGATGGCAAGGGTGAAAAAGATCGAATTACAGTTCTCCCGGATAAATTGGTAGAGGAATTACGACAACATAATAAAAAAGTTAAAAACCTTTTCGAAAACGATATGAAGAAAGGGAATATTGAAGTTCCATTACCTTATGCTTTAAAAAAGAAATATCCTAATGCGATTAAAGAATTGGGATGGCAGTATTTATTTCCTGCCAAAAGCCTTGTTTATTTAAAAAATGAGAAAATACACCGTAGAGTACATTTACATCCAAGTACATTTCAGAAAATATTTAAAAACGCTGTACGCAAAAGCGGCGTTACAAAGCAAGCCTCACCGCATACATTAAGACATAGTTTTGCTACTCACTTACTGCAAAATGGTTATGACATTAGAACGGTGCAGGAATTATTAGGACATCAATCTGTAAAAACGACCATGATTTATACCCATGTTTTGAATAGAGGTATCGGTGTTAGAAGTCCATTGGATTAAATTAGATAATCGAGAGAATAATTCGTGTCTACGGATACTACGATTAACTAAGGAAGTGAGAAGTTGTTATATTAAAACAAGTTACATGATTAAATAAAAATCAAATGTGTGGAAGACACGAAAAATATTCGGTTCTACGCACTATAAGAAAACTAATAAATTCAGTATAAGTAATAGTTATACGCTAACAAAAAAGGAGTAGTTAAAATGGCAAAGATATTTGTAGTCAATCAAGAAAATAAAGCAAATGTTAAAATGTTTGCAGTTGACCAAGAATATAAAGCAGACTTGGTTTATTGCGAGGTTGCTCAAGACTTTGGAGCAAAAGGTGACGCTTTGTGGTTTTATGTAAAACAAGAAAACCAAGCAACTTGCAAAATATATTGGGTTCAACAAGAATATAAAGCCGATGTAAAAGTATTCAAAACTAATCAAGGATATAATGCCAAATGGAAAAAAAGTAATCAATTTCAAAACAGAATAGGTTAACTAACAATGGGAAAACGATTTGAATCTCTTTTTTCTGAATGGTCATCATTAAATCACCATAAAGGTAAAGGCTTCGTTTCAGATGGTATAATTGATAAAAAGAGATGGGAAAAAACTGAAAGGAAGATTCTTTTTATTTTGAAAGAAGCTTACTCAGACCAAACTGACCCAATAGATTTTAATCTTTGCGAAAAGATAAGAGAAGAATGGCAAGGCCCCAAATATCCAATATGGTGGAATTTATCATATTGGGCATATGGAATTCATAATTCAAATCATCTCGAAACAATTCGTAAACCAGAAAAAAACAATGAGAAAGAACGTGCTCTTATGATAGAATCGTTATTATCAAGTGCAGTAATAAATATTAAAAAGAGTAACGGTTTAACTCAATCAAATTCCGATGATCTTAAAAAATATGTATTGATGGACGGTGAATTTATAAAGAGAGAAGTAGAACTTATCAATCCGACAATAATAATATGTGGTTATGTATGGGAATATCTGAACCATCTTTGGCCAAAAGCTGAATCAGTATATGATTTGGTTTATAAAGATGGAAGAACTTTTATTGTAGATTTTTGGCATCCAGCAAATAGGTTCCATCCAAAATTAAATTATTATTGCCTGCTGTCGTTAATTTCAAACAGTGGTTATTTTACAAGCGTATAACCAGCGGGTCAAGCTGACCGCAAGTATTAATCGGCATTTTTGCAATTAATATGTTTGTACTGTTTTGCAGCTTGCTTGTTTGGCTGTAGTGCTGTTATGAAAGTTTGTTCTAATTAAAAATATGTTTAATAAAAGCGGCATTGTGTGCGGGGCGGACAGCTTACCCGCGACGCCGTTAGGTTTCAGAATTAATCAAGTATTGCGTAAGTGTTTGCAGCTAAGTAAATATGTTCTGTAAAATGTTGGTTTATTTAAATGTATTCAAGCAAGGGGAAACTGAGCCGGGGTGGAGTCGTTTTGCATTTATCAAGTTTCGGCGGATTTCTTTTTCGGCATTGCTGTTCGGTTTAGTCGTGTCATCTTGTTTTGGTGCACGGTGTAGCATTGTTTGTCATTTATAAATTGAAGTGTTTTTTAGTAGTTGTACGTTACTAAATATATTTTGTTCTTTTTATATTTGTTTCAGTTTCATTTCGTGTTTGGTTCGCAAAGAAAATGATTCCAGTTTATGAGTTTGTTATTTGTTGCATCGTAATTGGGAAAGTTTAACCGGCATTGCATTTTATTTTTGTGCACTTTGTAAGCATTGATGTGAACGTTATGCTGGTTTCTGTAACATCATTGGCGAATAATTAATCGTGGAGTAATTCAATCATTGAGTAATAAAAATAGTTTTCAAATACAAACAAGTTATTTGCTTAAAGATAGTTCGCAAAACCTAACCTGCGGGTCAAGCTGACCGCGAGTATTAATCGGCATTTGTGTGGTTTTTAAGTTTGTTCTTTTTTACAGCTTATCCATTTGGCTGTGTGCTGTTTTGAAAGTAAGTTTGTAATAAAATAAATTGTTTAATAAATTAAAACGGTTGTGTGTGGCGGCAGCTTACCCGCGACGCCGTTAGGTGTTCAACAATGAATATATTTTCAAAAGGATTAATTGTGGCTTCAATACTATCGCTATTTTCTAGCTGTGTAAAAAAAGAAATGCCAAATACTGATATCGATATTTATCCAAAGGAAGAATTCGCTGTAATAGATGGAAAATTAAAGGACGGAAACCCTGTCATTGGTTCCATAAATATGGCATACAAAAATTATAAGTACAAAAAAGATTATCCTTGGTGCTTAAATATTGCAATAGCTCTTGAATTGAATAATGTTTATGACAATGGATTACCATTCAAAGAAGAAAGCCAAATAGCATATCAACTTGAAGATGAATTATTAACAGAAATACAGAAACTTGCTAATACTCATTATATTGGTCACATTTTTAATGATACTTTCCTTGATATTTATGTTTATTTAGATAAACCAGAAAATGTTCACAACTATTTGCAGACACAAGTAAACAGAGAAGATATTCTCCGAGGATTTGGTTACGAAATTAATAAAGATGCAAATTGGGAAACAGTTAACTATTTATTACATTAAAAACACCTAACCTGCGGGTCAAGCTGACCGCAAGTATTAATCGGCATTTTTGCAATTAATATGTTTGTACTGTTTTGCAGCTTGCTTGTTCGGCTGTATTGCTGTTGTAAAAGTTTGTTCTAATTAAAATGATGTTTAACTAAAGCGGCATTGTCGTTCGGGGCGGACAGCTTACCCGCGACGCCGTTAGGTTTCAGTGTTAATCAAGTATTGTGCAAGTGTCGGCAGCTATGTTGGTTTGTTCTTAAAAATATTGTTTAGTACAAAAGGCATCGAACAGGGGGAAACTGCACCGGGGTGGTTTCAAGCTGCATTCTCCCCTTTTCAGCAGATTTCATTTGCGGCATTGCTGTTTGGTTTAGTCGTGTCATCTTGTTTTGGTGCACGGGTGTAGCATTGTTTGTCATTTATAAATTGAAGTGTTTTTTAGTAGTTGTACGTTACTAAATATATTTTGTTCTTTTTATATTTGTTTCAGTTTCATTTCGGGTTTGGTTCGCAAAGAAAATGATTCCGGTTTATGAGTTCGTTATTTGTTGCATCGTAATTGGGAAAGTTTAACCGGCATTGCATTTAAATTTTGTGCACTTTGTAATTATTGATGTTAATGTTATGCTGGTTTCTGTAACATCATTGAAGTAATATTAATCGTGGAGTAATTCAATCATT
>JAZDFC010000078.1:0-24136 GCA_043808235.1 bacterium | reverse complement strand
GGTATTATTCCTCTTTGTTTTGATGCTGTTAAATTTATCAAGCGAATCAAAGATTTTAAGTGATAAACGAACGATAAAATATTTTGCTATCTTCATTGCCGCGATTGTTTTTTCCCAGGTTGCATATTTAATTTTTGCCGGGAAGCCTTCAACTTATCTTTCGCCGGAGGTACAAAAAAGTATTGATGCCGGAAAGATTGAGACTATCGGACAGCAATTATATACACAGTACATTATCCCGTTCGAAGTGGCAGGATTTTTACTTCTCGCTGCAACTATCGGTGCAATGATTTTAGCTAAAAAGAAATTCGAGTAAAATGTGAACTCAATCCCAATAGAATATTATTTGATACTCAGCGCGTTCATGTTTGTTGTTGGAACACTCGGAGTTTTAATTCGAAGAAACGCAATTGTGGTTTTTATGTGTATCGAGTTAATGCTGAACTCTGCTAATCTTACGCTCGTCGCATTTTCTTCGTATCTCGGAAGTTCTGTCGGGCAAATTTTTGTTTTCTTTGTTATGACTGTCGCTGCGGCCGAGGCGGCTGTGGGTCTGGCAGTCATCATCGCAGTTTTTAGAAATAAATTAACCGTCAACATCGACGAAATAAATATTTTCAAATGGTAAGCTGTTAATGGTAGAATATATATATCTGACAATTCTTTTTCCCTTAGCCGGATTTTTAATCAACGGGCTGCTCGGCTCGCGAATTAAAAATGAAAAGGTCATCGGCTTTATCGGGAGCGGAACTGTCGGGTTGTCTTTCATCGTTGCTGTTCTCGCATTTATTGAGACTATTAATTTACCAGTCGAAGAAAGATCGCGGGTGGTTGATTTATTTACCTGGATTAACGTTGCCGGCTTAAACATCGAATTCTCTTATCTCGTTGATCAACTTTCATTAGTGATGGCTTTGGTTGTAACCGGTGTCGGATTCATCATTCATGTTTATGCTATAGGCTACATGCATGGTGACAAAGGTTATTGGCGCTTCTTCTCATACATGAATTTATTCATCTTCGCGATGATGAATTTAATTCTCGGCGATAATTTTCTTGTTCTCTTCCTCGGATGGGAAGGAGTTGGTTTGTGTTCGTATCTTTTAATCGGATTTTATTACGATAGAAAATTTGAAAAGGGAACAGTAGCGGATGCTTCAAAGAAAGCGTTCATTGTAAACCGCATAGGTGATTTTGGATTTTTACTCGGCATGTTTTTAATTTATCTCACTTTCGGAAGTCTGAATTTCAACGAGGTATTTACAAAGGCTGGATTTTATCCTGTCTCCGAAACTACGTATACTTTCATCGCGATATTTTTATTTATCGGCGCTACGGGCAAGTCGGCACAAATTCCATTATTCGTTTGGCTGCCTGATGCCATGGCTGGTCCAACTCCCGTCTCGGCATTGATACATGCCGCAACAATGGTTACTGCGGGCGTTTACATGGTTGCGCGTTCATCAATTATTTTCGCTTCATCACCAACCGCAATGATGGTTGTTGCGTTGATTGGAATATTTACGGCTCTGTTCGCTGCTACAATCGGTCTGGTTCAAAACGATATTAAAAAAGTGTTGGCTTACTCAACGATAAGTCAGTTGGGATATATGTTTTTAGCCTGTGGAGTGGGAGCTTTCTCTGCCGGAATTTTTCACGTAATGACTCATGCATTTTTCAAAGCTCTTCTCTTTCTTGGTGCTGGCTCGGTGATTCATGCAATGCATGAAGAACAAAATATTCAAAATTATGGTGGATTGAAAAAATATTTACCTCGTACATATATTACATTTATAATTGCCGCATTCGCTATTTCCGGTTTCCCCGGTCTGTCTGGTTTCTTCAGTAAAGATGAAATTTTGTGGTTCTCGTTTGCTAATGGAAGTTTTATTCTCTGGCTGATTGGAGCCGTTACTGCAATGCTTACAGCGTTTTATATGTTTAGATTAGTTTCACTAACATTTTTCGGAAAGGAAAGATTCGGGCATGAAAAACATCCGCACGAATCGCCAGCAGTGATGACAGTTCCGTTAATCGTATTAGCCTTTCTTTCAGTTGTGGGCGGTTACATCGGAATTCCGGAAATCTTCTCCGGCGAACACGGCAATAAATTTCACAATTGGCTTGAACCGATATTCGAACCGGCAGTAAGAAGAATTCAGCACTTCGGTTTGCATAGTCACGCGGAAGAAATAATTTTAATGGTTGTCTCGATTGTGGCTGCATTGCTCTCAATTTATTTTGCTTACAAGATTTACACAAAAAGAACTGAAATAGCTGAGAATTTTTCTGAGAGATTCAGCGGAATTTATAAAATATTTTTCAATAAATACTATGTTGATGAAATTTACGATGCAACCGTAGTAAATCCGATTGTGAAAGGCTCCGAAAAAGTTTTATGGAAATTCACCGACGAAAAAATAATTGATGGAGTTGTTAATGGAACAGCTTCGTTGATTGATAAATTTTCGCTAATCATTAGAAAGATGCAGACCGGTATTGCACAATTTTATGCAGTGATAATGGTGGTCGGAATTGCGGCGGTTTTATTCTGGATAATTTTTAATTTATAATATATGAACAACCAATTGCTGACATATTTACTTTTCGTTCCGGTTGCCGGAAGCATTCTCGTTTTATTTATTAACGAAGAACGTAAAAAGTTCATCCAGCTTACCGGGCTGTTTTTTAGTGTTGCCGCCTTCATAATTTCGTTGGTGGTTTATTTTAATTTCGACAGCGCTAAGAGTGAATTTCAATTTATTCATACTTTCCCATGGATAAAAAATCTAAACATCAGCTACTCGGTTGGAGTTGACGGAATATCTTTATTACTTGTTTTGCTAACAACATTTCTAACTCCGCTCACGCTAATCTCAACGTGGAAAAACATCACGAAGAAAATCAGATTGTTCACTTTCTGTATGCTCTTCCTCGAAGCCGGAATGATTGGCGTTTTCATCTCGCTCGATATGTTTTTGTTTTATGTTTTCTGGGAAGCGATGTTAATCCCGATGTACTTTATCATCGGTATCTGGGGGGGCGAAAGAAGAATTTATGCAGCGTTGAAGTTTTTTATTTATACAATGTTCGGCAGCTTGCTTATGCTTGTTGCAATCATCTGGCTTGCGGTTTATGCATCAAGTCAACTTGGATTTTTCACAACCAACCTTTTGGATTTATATCAAGTTGGTCCGCAGGTTCCGGCAGAAATTCAAAAATGGATGTTCCTTGCGTTCTTCTTGAGCTTTGCAATAAAAGTTCCGTTATTCCCCCTCCACACCTGGCTGCCCGATGCACACGTCGAAGCGCCGACAGCGGGTTCGGTTATACTTGCCGGTGTACTTCTTAAAATGGGGACTTACGGAATAGTTCGATTCTGCCTTCCGTTGTTTCCGCAGTCCGCAATTACGTTTGCTCCTTACTTAGCAGCGCTCGCCGTAATCGGAATTATATACGGCGCGCTCGTAGCAATGGTTCAAAAAGATATAAAAAAACTTGTAGCGTACTCATCGGTATCGCATCTCGGATTTGTTGTACTTGGAATTTTTGCAATGACGCTCGAATCGATGCAAGGCGCGGTTATTCAAATGATAAATCATGGACTATCAACCGGCGCTCTCTTCTTGATTGTTGGAATGATATACGACCGGACTCATAACCGGCAGATTTCATATTACGGCGGTATCGCTAAACTTGTTCCGGTTTATTCAGTCGCTCTGATGCTGGCGTCACTTTCTTCAATCGGGCTGCCTGGATTGAACGGTTTTGTCGGCGAATTTTTAATATTGATTGGTTCATTTAAATCGCCTGTTTTGAATAGCTGGTCGTTCACAATTCTTGCCGCATCGGGCGTAATCTTTGCCGCGGTTTATTTGCTGTGGATGTATCAAAGGGTTGTTTACGGAAAAGTGACTAACGAAAAATTAAATTCGCTCACGGATCTGAATTCAACGGAAATTTTTATTTTAGTGCCGATATTGATTTTCGTAATTTGGATTGGAATTTATCCGAGCACATTTTTAGGATTGACCGAGCAATCGGTAAAAGGAATTATCGAACAAGTAGCTAAATACACAACCATTTTTTAGTAATGGATATAGGAATAACTTTTTAAAAATGCCATCGAACATAACTGAATATTATCACATAATTCCTTTTCTGCTTATCGCAGCGGGAATAGTTATCTCATTGATAATTGAGATGGCATCGAAAAAGAGTGTGTTATATCTGCCCTGGCTATCAGTTTTATTATTTGTAGCTGTGGGCAGCTTATCAATTATCAACGTCAGTAATAATTTTACTTTGTTTGGCGGGATGCTCGAAGTTGGCGGCAGACCGGCATTCTTCAATTTTATTTTTAATTTCGGCGCCGCAATAGTTGTGCTTAGTTCGATTGGGTATTTAAAAAAATACGGCGCTTACTTCGGTGAATATTATATCTTAGTTCAGTCGGCTGTGCTTGGTATGATGGTGATGGCGGGTTCGAAAAATATTTTAATGATATTCCTTGGGCTCGAACTGATGTCCATTTGTTTTTATGTGCTTGCCGGAATAAATAGGAAGAAAATTTTAGCCAATGAAGCATCAATGAAATATTTTCTTCTCGGCGCATTTGCAACCGGATTTATTGTTTACGGAATTGCTTTGATTTACGGCTCAGCACAAACCATTTCGATTGACAGAATCATTAGTAATTTCGGCTCATTGTCTTCCAATTTATTATTCGTAACTGGGTTTCTTCTTTTCTTAATCGGATTCTCTTTCAAAATTGCCGCTTTCCCATTCCATATGTGGGTGCCTGATGTTTATCAGGGTTCGGCAACAACAGTTACGGGATTAATGTCAACCACCGGTAAAGCCGCCGCGTTCAGCGTATTGTTAATCATGATGACAGCTGTGCTCGGCGAGAAAGTCCCGAACAAATTTATGGAATACTTTGCTGTCATAGCTGTACTATCAATGTTGTATGGAAGTATCGTAGCAATCGCGCAGGATAATTTAAAACGTATGCTTGCTTACTCCTCCATCTCTCATGCGGGTTACATGGCTATCGGTCTGGCGGCGGGCAATCTCTCCGCCGGCGCTGGAATTATGTTTTATCTTGCAGCATACATATTTATGAATCTCGGCGCATTCGGGATTATTGCGATGCTTGAAGGTGAGGATGATTCTAATCTTGATTTGAATTCATACGCCGGATTGAATTCGAGGAATCCGGTGCTTGCAGGATTTATGGCGTTATTCATGTTTGCTCTTGCAGGCATTCCGCCGTTAGCTGGTTTCTTCGGCAAGTATTATGTATTTGTTGCCGCCGTCGATGCTCATTTAACATGGCTTGCAATAGTTGGAGTTTTATCCAGTGTAATCAATGTGTATTTTTATATCCGGGTAGTTGTTTACATGTATTTCAAAGATCCGTTGAATGAAGAAAAAATTGTAATAAGTCCAGCCGGATTATTTGCAGTAAGTTTATCTGCATTTCTTGTAATATTGTTCGGATTAATGCCCGGTACATTACTCGATTTAATCTCATCATTTTTAGTGTGATTCTTCATATATTCCGTCCGTTAAAATTTTGCTACTCATTAAATTCTAATTGAAATGATACCATTATTTACTTCGGAACAAGTTCGGGCTGCTGATTCATATGCAATCAACCGGCTCGGAATACCCGGCATTGTTTTAATGGAAAATGCCGCGATTAACATTTTTAATGCAATCATGGATAATTTTTCAGCTCTCTCTGTCGCCGATAAAATTGGAATTATCTGTGGGAAGGGGAATAACGGCGGAGATGGATTCGCAGTCGCAAGACATTTTATCAATAATGGATTTGATGTGAACATAATTGCGCTCGCGGATGAAAAGGAATTAACCGGCGACGCTTTAATAAATTACAAAATCACAAAGCGAGTCGTTGAAGAAAAAATATCTTCCTCGATAATCAGATTTAGGAATTTGAAAGATTTAAAATCTTTCCAAGATTGCAGTTTGATAATTGATGCGATTCTCGGTACCGGCGCAAAAGGGAATCTGGCTGAACCGATTAAAGGTATCGTAACAGTCATGAATGGAATAGATGCATTTAAAGTTTCTATCGATATCCCGACAGGATTGGATGTTGACAAATCTACAGGCGAAAATATTTTTGATGCGCATCTCACTGTTTCACTCGCTGAATTCAAAAGAGGATTGTTTTATAGTGAAGGTTTCGCCCACTCCGGGAAAGTGGTGAAAGGTTCAATAGGAATCGGTTCCGAATATTTTGATGAACTCGAAGTGAATGATTACCTTGTTGAACCGGAGGATGCGTTTATCGGACTTCCTCGAAAGAAGAAAAACATTCATAAATATTCTGCCGGAAAAGTATTGGTAATTGCCGGTTCGGGAAAACTTCCGGGCGCTTCTTTCTTTACTGCAAACTCTGTTTTGAAATCCGGCGCGGGCGCATGTTTCCTTGCTTTCCCTACTTCGATAAAAACTTTAGCACAACAGAAATTGGATTCAGCAATTGTTCTGCCATACGATGATAATACCGATGAAAGATTGAAGCCGGATAATCTTGAAGAGCTTCATGAAAAAATTAATTGGGCGGATGTTATCGCAATTGGTCCCGGACTCGGAAGGGAGAGAGACACGCAAGAGGCTGTTGTAGAAATTTTATCAACCTATCCTGACAAAAAATTTGTAATCGATGCTGATGCAATTTTTGCATTGAAAAATATGTCATCAAAGAAAATTATATTAGCCGGGCAAATACTTACCCCGCATCACAAAGAATTTGCTGATTTGCTGGGCATCTCTATTCGCGAATTACAATCCAATCTTCTCGAAAAAGGAAAAGAGTTCGCGGTTGATCATTCGTGCTATCTTGTATTAAAAGGTGCGCCGACAATCATTTTTAATCCGGAAGTAGAAAGTTTTATCAACAGTACCGGCAATGCTGGCATGGCAAAATTCGGAACCGGCGATGTACTAACCGGAGTCATCCCGGCATTTATTTCTCAATCAGAAAATTTGGAACAGTCGTTAATTTCGTCTGTATATATCCACAGTTTAGCGGCAGATTTGGAGATGGAAGATAAAACCGAACTCGGATTTACCGCTGTTGAGATAATGAACCGAATTCCATATTCAATCAAATTTTTAGGAGACTCTTTCAAATAGTGCTTCAAAAAAATAAAATAACACTTATTTACATCGCGCTCGGTATTTACTGGATTGCTCTGTTTATTTTTACAACTATTCCCAGCGAATCGATGCCTTCCATTGGAATCAGCGATAAGTTCGAACATTTCGGCGCATATTTTTTGTTGAGCAGCCTTTTTTTGTTATCGGCTCAACTTCAAAATAAATATTACTTCTTAAGCAACAAACCGATCTTTTATACAATTATAATTATTCTCGTTTACGGCGCTTTTGATGAACTGCATCAGATGTTGGTGCCCGGAAGAGATTGTAATATTTGGGATTGGACGGCAAACCTTTTGGGAGTAATTGCCGGAGTTTATTTTACAAATCTTTTATTTGGGAATTGGATAAGGAAAAATAAATTAGCCCGTGCAACTTCATATTAAATGTCTTCTTATATATATTGCAGAAGAAATTATTAAAATTCACAGTACCTATTTTATATCGAATCCGAGTCCTCTCATAATTAATTCCGCCGATTTTGCATCTTTCTCCGAGTCAAAAGATAACCGGAATGTACCGCCTGTACCTTCCCGGATTTTCAATAACTCAATATCTTTAATATTTATGCCGCGCTTATAAAGAGCAGTAGAAATTTTACTAATCACGCCAGGTTCATCTCTAACGAAAATATATATATCATGAAGCTGTGATAAAAATCCCTTTGTGTTGGCTGGAATTTCATCACGTTTCTTCCGTGCATTTTCAAATTTAAGATAGATATCGTTATAGTTATCGTTAACGATTAATTTTTTTATTTGATTCATCTCTTCAGCGAAAGCTTCAAGCGTAGAAAGAATTTCAGTTTTGTTTTCCTTAAGCACCGGCTCCCAAATATTAAAATTACTCGAAGCAATCCTCGTCATATCTTTGAAACCACCGGCTGCGAAATCCATAAAATTAATTCCGTCTTCGTTTTTACCGGCTGTATTTACAAGCGATACCGATAATAACTGAGGAAGATGGCTCACGTTTGATACTAATTTATCGTGAACGAACGGATTTAAAAATGTTATACGAGCGCCAAATGATTCGATGATTTTTAGGAAATGCTCCTTGCCCGGAAAATCTTTAGGTGTATCTGATATGATATAAACAGAGTTCTCAAAAAGTAAAGGATCGGAATTTTCATACAAGCCTTTCTCTTTACCGGTCATTGGGTGCCCGCCTATAAATATACCTTTGCTTTGAAGGGAACTCCATTTTTGCTGAAGTATTCCTTTTACACCGCATACATCTGAAATAATCTGATTGGGTTTTAACTGAGGGGCAAGTTTTTCAAGCGTATATAAAGTTAGATCTACAGGAAGACATATAAAGATTAAGTCCGATGAAATAACTTCATCAACCGAAGTGAGAGCCATATCAATAACAAAATCACTCTTTGCCTGCTTTAATACTTTTTCTTTGTCGAAAGCGCTGATAATTGTTCTTGAAGCTGTGCTCTTTAATGACTTCGCAATTGAGCCGCCGATGAGACCAAGTCCAATTATCGCAATTTTTCGAATCGCCAATTAAAACTGCCTCCCGATAGCATTTGCAATAGCTTTTAACTCAACCATTAATTTCAAATATACATCGGGCAGTAATGCTTGCGGTCCGTCAGACAATGCTTTTTCAGGCTCGTGGTGAATTTCAACCATTATGCCGTCGGCGCCCGCTGCTACTGCTGCTCTCGCCATTGGCGGAACCTGGTCGCGCAATCCCGTCGCATGCGATGGGTCGGCAATAACCGGCAAGTGACTTTTCTTGTGAGCCATTGGTATAGCTGAAACATCGAAAGTGTTACGGGTATATTTTTCAAATGTGCGGATTCCTCTCTCGCAAAGTATCACTTCTTTATTTCCATTTGCTAAGATATATTCCGCGCTCATTAACCATTCTTCGATTGTTGCGGACAATCCTCGCTTAACCATAACCGGTTTGTCAATGTACCCCAGCTCTTTAAGCAATGAAAAATTCTGCATGTTTCGAGCGCCGAGCTGATATATGTCCGTGTACTTATATAATAACTCAATATGACTTATCTGCATAACCTCGGTTATCACGAGCAGATTAAATGCATCGGCAGCGGCGCGCATCATTTTTAATCCTTCTTCGCCAAGTCCCTGGAATGCGTACGGGGATGTTCTCGGTTTGAATGCCCCGCCGCGTAATATCTGTGCGCCGGATTTAGAGACAATCTCTGCGAGTGCAAAAATTTGTTTTTCATTTTCTATTGAACACGGACCGGACATCATTACTATTTTATTGCCGCCGATTTCAACGTCTTTTATTTTGATAATTGTTTTTTCAGGATGAAATTCTCTGCCTGCCAATCTATAAGGTTCGGTAACCCGGTAAACATCGGAAACGCCGTTTAGAATTTTTATCTTCTCAGTATCAAAATCGGGATGAACGCCGATCGCGCCGAGAATAGTCCTATGAACGCCTATCGATTTATGTATTTGAAAGCCAAAATCAATTAAATGATTCTCTACCTTTTTAACTTGTTCTTCGGTTGCGTTGAGGTCGAATATTACAACCATTTTATAACTCCTATGCTAATCGTGAAATTTTTTTTCGCCAGCTTCTACTTCAATATCTAAGTAATCTTCTTTTGTAGGTATTGCGCATGAATAATCCGGGCTGTATGCGCAATACGGATTGTAAGCCAAATTAAAATCAATTGTATACAGATATTCCGGGTCTTCCTTTTTCTCTAAATCAAGGTATCTTCCCACACCGTATGATTCATCGTTTGTCGTTTTATCCGTGAACCAGATGCTGTAATATTTTTCCCCATCCCTGCTAACACTCTCATAAACATTTAAGATATGATTGCGTTCTTCGAACTTGAAAGTTATGAATCCATATTTCACAGTTTTACGCGCTTCACCTTTTGTGCCGTAAATAGTAAGCGTGTCCTTTGGCTGATACTCAAATATTCTACTCGTGAATTTAAATTTCGGATCGACTTCGAAATAATTCAATTCATGGAATCTAACTTTGCCTTTTAAATTGAACGGGGAATCCGGACTGTTCATAAAATATACGTTCTGATCTTTTCTATGCTGCTCAATTTTCGCGATGTACTCTTTTTCTTCTGGCGAATAGTCCGGTTTGCAGGAGCTAAGAATAAGAACAAGAATAAGAGCAAGATTATGCCGGAATAAATTCTTTATCATATTTTTTTTCGATTTATAATCCATAAGGCAGTTCTCTATTTTTCATTTACCTTCTTTTTTAACTCGCTCAATTTGTTCAGCGCTTCGAGCGGGGTCAAATCGTTAATCGAAATATCGTCAATTTCTTTTCTCAATCCATTGTCTTTTAGTTCAAATAAACTGATCTGTAAATCGTCTTTTTGCTTCAGTTTCTCAAGTTTTGCCTTTTTAACTTCGTATGGAGTTAATTCTTTACTCTCAAGATTCTGTAAAATTTCTTTTGCTCGGTTCGTTACAAACGACGGAAGCCCTGCCATCATCGCAACCTGGATTCCGTAACTATGATCGGCGCCTCCTGGCAGCACTTTGTGAAGAAAGATTACTTTATCTCCGTACTCGCGCACATCCACTTTAAAATTTTTAATTTTTGGAAACAGCGAAGCCATCTCATTCATTTCGTGATAGTGTGTTGCGAAAAGTGTTTTAGCCGCGACATTCGGATTTTCATGAAGATATTCCGTAATCGCCCAGGCTATCGAAATGCCATCGAATGTACTCGTTCCTCTTCCAATCTCATCAAGTAATATCAAACTTTTATTTGTTGCATTATTTAAAATATTTGCTGCTTCCTGCATCTCAACAAGGAATGTACTTTCACCTGCGGAAATGTTATCGCTTGCGCCAACGCGTGTGTAAATTTTATCTACCAAACCAATCCTCGCTTCTTTTGCCGGTACGAACGAACCGATTTGAGCGAGAAGTACAATCAATCCAATTTGACGAAGATAGACACTTTTACCCGACATGTTTGGACCGGTAAGAATGATTATTTGGTTTTCTTCATCATCAAGTTTGCAGCTATTCGGAGTAAATTTTTCTCCCGGCGGAAGGATTTGTTCAACAACAGGATGCCTGCCGTCAATAATTTCAAGCACATCCGATTCATCAATAGCCGGCTGAACATAATTGTATTGCTCGGCACAGTCGGCAAATGAAACGAAACAATCGAGCATTCCAATTAATCTGGCGTTCTCCTGAATCGCAGATGCTTCGGTCGCAACAAAATTTCTTATCTCGTTAAAAAGCTGCATTTCAAGAATACCGATTTTTTCTTCCGCGTTTAAAATTTTGTCTTCGTATTCCTTCAGTTCAGGAGTAATAAATCGTTCATTGTTTACGAGTGTCTGCTTGCGAATATAATTTTCCGGGACTTTATCCTTGTTGGCATTACTAACTTCAATATAATATCCGAACACTTTATTGTAACTTACTTTTAACGACGAGATGCCGGTCTTTTCTCTTTCCTGTTTTTGCATATTCGCTACCCAGCTTTTCGCATTCAAAGAAAGGTCGCGCAGTTCATCAAGTTCGGGGCTGAAACCTTGTCGTATTACTCCGCCGTCGCTTACACCCAATGGCGGTTCATCTGAAATTGATTTATCAATTTTTTCTACAACGTTGTCTAATTCTTTTAGTTTTTCATTTATCGAATTTATTACATCCGATTTTACTTGATCCAATAATTGTTTAACAAGCGGGATTTTTTTCAATGAAGTTTTTATGTGATTCATCTCGCGCGGATTTGCCCTGCCGGTACATACTTTTGAAACGAGACGTTCAAGATCGCCGATTTCTTTTAGTTCATTATGAAGATTTTTTCGAACGGTTTTATTGTTCAAAAACTCAGCAACACATTCCTGTCGCTTTTTAATCGGCTCTAACTTTCTTAATGGCGCGGAAATCCATTTCTTTAATAGCCTCGCGCCCATCGCCGTTTCCGTTTTATCAAGAATGGAAATCAACGAACCTTCGCGTCCGCCATCCTGCATGGTAAAAGTAATTTCAAGATTTCTTTTTGTCGCGGGATCGAGAAGCATATAATCCGAAGGATTATACAACGAAATTTTATTAAGATGACCGAGATTAGCTTTCTGAGTTTCCTTTAAATAATGTAAAACCACACCCGCTGAAATTATTCCATTTGGAAGATGCTCGATTCCGAATCCCTTTAGTGTTTTGGTGTTGAATTGACCGAGAAGTAAATCCCTTCCGTATTCAAAATTAAAAATCCATTCATCAATTTTTGTTATACGCACACTACCGAGAGTTTTGTTGATTACCGGCTCTAATTCATTCTTCTGTTTTTTCGAAATCAATATTTCTGAAGGATTAGTTAAAATCAATTGCTGCTGAATTTCTGAAACCGGGATTTCGTAAGTATAAAATTCACCCGTGGATACATCACTGAATGAAATTCCAGCACGGTCATTTTCGATGAAGATTGCTGCAAGATAATTGTTCTTTTTGTGATCCAATAATTTATCGGTAAAAGCTACGCCCGGAGTAACAATTTCAATCACATCCCGTTTTACAATTCCTTTGGCAAGTTTCGGATCTTCCATCTGTTCGCAGACTGCAACACGGTAACCGGCACGAACTAACTTGGGTAAATATGTATCGATTGCATGATGCGGAAATCCGGCTAACGGAACATGCTGTGCCTGCCCGTTTGCCCTTTTGGTAAGAGTAATGCCCAACACTTTTGAGGCAGTTTTGGCGTCTTCTTCGAAAGTCTCGAAGAAATCCCCGACCCTGAACAACACGATTGTGTCCGGGTACTCGTTTTTAACGCGATTATACTGAGTCATCAAAGGTGTTAACTGCATATTCTCTCAAGATTTGGGTCAAAATTTAATTTAATGATGAACGAATATCAATTTTGAAAGCAGTATTTAGTAGTCAGTAATCAGTATTCAGTAAAAGACTAAGGCTCAGGGAAAGTGTGAAAACAGGGGGAAGTACCGTTAATTAAAAATATAAATTATTTTATTGACAGATATCCAATATTAATTTAATTTATCGGCGGATGTTTGGCCAAATTCAACGCCAAGAAAAAATAATGTAAAAGATTTGTACGCAATTGTGTCAAGGAAATAGAAATCTGAGTATAAGAGAATTGATAGATAAGCGAATCAAGGAGTAACTTCGCTCGAACTGCTGAAAGCGGAAGCGACTATCGCTGAAAAGTCCGTTTTTTTTACGGCTCCGGGATCTGTGTGGGGGATGTTAGGCAACTGACGTTCCTACCATAACTAAGCTTTGTGAAAATAATAAATAGATGAAAAAAGCAGATATCTCAAAAACCACAAAAATTTCCGAGCACAAGCAATTTTGTCCAAATTGTGGGAAATCTGTTACCCATAGTTCTCGATATCCGAAGTATATATGTCACAATTGTAAAAAATTAATTACAGATAAAAATGGCAAAAGTGTAGTTTTTTATAATACCGAATTATTGGGTTATGGCTGCCAAGGATATTATTGCGATAATGCGCAAAATGAAAAATATAATTCCAATATTTGCTTTATTCGAGATAAGAAATTTTTCGCACAAGAAGCTCGATTTGGTGGAATTGTAATTCAAGAAATGAACAAAAGCAATAATGAACGAAGTTGAGAACTACATATCATTGGAATTAGAGTTTAAGGATAATAGAATTATAAATATTCTTGATCTAAATTCTAAAAAAGTCCTTAATTCATTTAGTAAACCACTAACGGGAAAAGGATATAAATTATATATAATAAAAAGTAATAAAGAGTTTCTTTACATAGGTATTACGCGTCAGTCATTAAGAAATAGGTTCCGTTTGGGATTTAAAGCTGAAGGTAAAAATGGTTATCACGGTTACAAGTGGAAAAATATTAAATGTGTACAATTATTTGTTTGGATTTTTGAGAGCTGTAACGAAACTCAACTTGAAAACATTGAAGCCGAACTTACATATTTGGTTAGAAACAAAACAAATAGTTGGCCACTCTTTCAGAACGAAATACATTTTAATAACAAATTTAAGGATGGTAGGAAAATAGCTTCACAAATATTTGAATTTATAAATAAAGAGTAAATATTTGAGAACGCTTATAACCTACTAAGGATTGATGCCGAGCCCGTCTGCGCAAAAATACTGCTTCACCGGATAAACTCCGCCGGGGCATAATCCAGTATTGAACTAAACCCCGCCTAACAAAATAACGGGTAAACGTAAAACGACTTGACACAAACACTTGTAAATTTGGTGCAATTGTGTCAAGGAAATAGAAATCTGAGAATAAGAGAATTGACAGATAAGCCCATCAAGAAGTAACTAATTAATTGTATTTCACCCGCACTGCCGAAAGCGGAAGCGAGTATCACTTAAGAGTGCCGACAAGTCGGCAAAAACTGCACAGTTTATCCCGTGTTTTTTACGGAACCGGGAACTGTGTGTGGGATGTCGGGCAACCGGCATTCCTACCATAACTGTGCTATACAAAAATGTTAGTTGTTTAATTGAATTGTAATGTGTATAATAACTATAAACAATACACATCATAAGGAAAAACTAATGAGAACAAATATTGCTATTGATGATAAACTAATGAATGCTGCTCTTAAAATTTCCGGTCTTTCAACAAAGAAAGATGTCGTAGAGGAAGCGTTAAAGCTGCTTGTGCAAGTTAAAAAGCAGAGTAGACTCAAGAAATTACGCGGTAAATTAAAATGGGAGGGTAATCTTGATGAAATGAGGACTACCAAATGATTCTTGTAGATTCTTCAGTATACATTGATTACTTCAATGGAATTATTAATTGGCACACAGACGAATTAAATGCTTTGCTCGGTAACGAATTAGTAATAACTGGAGATTATATATTAGCAGAGGTTTTGCAAGGATTCAGAAGTGATAAAGATTATAAGATTGCTAAAGAAATAATGCAGTCTTTTCCGTGTTTTAATATTTGTAACGAAGATTTAGCAATAAAGAGCGCTGACAATTTTAGATATCTTAGAACAAAGGGAATAACCATTAGAAAGACGGTTGATTTAATTATAGGGACATTCTGTATTGAAAACGACATAGAATTATTACACAACGATAGGGATTTTGAACCAATGGGGCAGTACTTAAATCTGAAAATTAGAAAGTAGTTACAGCACATAACATACTAAGCATTGATGCCGGGCCCGTCTGCGCAAAAATACTGCTTCGCCGGATAAACTCCGCCGGGGACATAATCCAGAGTTGAACTAAGCCCCACCCAACAGATGGCGGGCACGCGGAAAGCGACTTGACGTAACCACTTGTTATTTCAATTGGAAATTTAAATATCAATAGGCACTTTCTTTTACACATTCTTATGGTTCTTTCTTGTAAAAATGAAAGCAATCCGTTTTCTTCCCGTGAAGAGGTTGATTCAAAATTAATCAGGGATGGTTTGCACTCGATGGCATTAACACTTTATCTCCCTCATTATCATATCTGTCCAAAATAAAATTCCGATATTTCGTCCCGATGGGACTTAATTCGAATATTGGGTGCGATTAACTATAAATATTTCATCCCCAGCGGGATTGCAAGATAATGCCGGTTTATATGCATATTTGTTGCGAATTGTCCCTTTAGGGACAAAATATTTTTAGCACTATGATTTCTATCTTCATGAATAAAGCCCCGTATGGGACGCAATATAAGGGATTCATTATCAACGCCGACAAAGATTTTTAAAACAAAATGCAATCAAATATTATTTACTAACTTGGAATTATATTGGACAGCAGTGCTCATTATATTTGGTATGTAAAAAATGCTGTACGTTCCTTGATAACAAAGTAAAATTGTAATAATTTGGTTACAGCAAATAATGAGTATGAAATGAAAGACTTCGATTACACTGTAATATATGAACCACTCGCTGAAGGCGGATATATGGTTGTTGTCCCTGCTCTACCTGGAGTTATTTCATGCGGCGAAAATCTTGAAGAAGCAAGGATGATGGCTGCGGATGCTATTCAATGTCATTGCGAAGGTTTAATCTTAGATGGAGAAGAATTACCGGAAGATTCACCTCTTATACATGAACCAATTAGTGGAAAAATAGTCTTTTCTAGAAATTGAATTGTTCATACAAATCATCAAATCTCAAATCCCAAATAACAAACAAATCCAAAAAATCAACTTCCAAATTCAAAATAATTTTGTTCCGTTCCTGTTTTTAGGTTTGTATTTAATTCGCCGCGACGCATATAAATCAACCGGACTGAAATTTCCAATGGAACACGAATTATACTGATTGACACGGATAAAATCGGTACAAATCCGTCAAATCCTTGAGATCAGTGTTCTATTAAATGTCTGCAATTCACTCGAAATAAATTTTTCGGACGTCTATACTATTAGAATTACTAATTCATATTATCATAAATCCCTGCTTTTGAGTATATTTCGTAAAAATATGTTGGAGTATCGATGTTTCCCTTTCCCGGAAAAGATAATTTCTATTTTACGATTGGAAAAGCAGTTATTTCAAACGATTCGAAGTTTGAATTTCACATTGCTAAAAGTGTTCGAAAGAAATATGAGTTCAATGATGAACTTTTTTCGATTACGGGTAATGTGATATTTGCCAACTTAGCTGCATCAAGATCTTTTGCACATAAATTAAATTCAAAGAGGGATAAAAACGAACATGTTAATCCCGGCGAAGTAAATGCTATGGGACTCCTTGATGAGATTTATCATTACATTTTGCGTCGATATGAAACTGAAGTAAATCCTGGAGTGTTTGACCGCTGTTTAAAAACAATTCATCAAAATCTCGGTGAAGATTTTGTTCAAAAATTAATATACGAGTTCGTAAATCTTTTCCCGCCGATGGATGTGTACAAAGGAAGGATATCTATCCTCGATTATTTGAATTCCTATTCGGGATCGAAATCCAATGCGGAAATCGCTCTTGAAGAATTGATGTTGCTTTATTTCGCTAATTTTAATCCGGCAAATTCCCGGCTAAAAGAATTATTTAACGATAATTATTTTTCTCACAAAGAAAACTACGGCAAGGTTATCCAGCAACTCGACATTTTCTTTCAGAATGAGAAACCATTCGGACCCGAGAATCAACCAATATTTGAATTGTTAAAAACTCCGATATTGAAAAATCCAAATAATCTATGGGATCAACTTTTATTTGTAAGAGAAAAATGGAGCGCCATACTTGAACCCGAATTCTTATTAAGATTATTAACGTCCCAGGATTTGATGAAGGAGGATTTTAAACTCGATACATTTTTTGGCGGCGGAGGGGGCAGCGATGTCCCAACAGTGGCGCCGAAGTATAAAGGTAAAATGGATGAGGCTGAATTTTTAATACTTGGTAAATCTTTGTTCAAATATGCTGCGGATATTGAAAAAGATTACGAGGAACCGGAACAGTTTACACCCGATATTCATTGGATGCCTAATGTGATACTGATTGCAAAGAATGTTTATGTATGGCTTGATCAGCTTTCGAAAAAATATAAAAGAGAAATTAAAACTCTCGATCAGATTCCAGATGAGGAACTTGACCAGCTTGCACGCTGGCATATTAATTCGCTTTGGTTTATTGGAATCTGGGAGCGAAGTTCCGCCTCACAAAAAATAAAACACATGATGGGTAATGTTGATGCAGTCTCATCGGCATATTCTCTTTTCGATTATGAAATAGCAAACGATCTTGGCGGGGATGCCGCATACGAAAGATTGAACGAGCGGGCTAAGTTGAGGGGGATTCGACTTGCAAGTGATATGGTACCGAATCATACCGGAATATTTTCGAGATGGATTATTGAGCATCCCGAATATTTTATACAAGCGGATAATCCTCCATTTCCGAATTATACTTTCACCGGTGAAAATTTATCGCAGGTGCCGGATATAGAATTAAGGATTGAAGATGGTTACTGGCGAAAGACCGATGCGGCTGTTGTGTTTCAAAGAATTGATAAGAGAAACGGCGATGTAAAATATATTTATCATGGCAACGATGGAACCAACATGCCCTGGAACGATACCGCCCAGCTTGATTTACTAAAGCGGGAAGTTCGCGAAGCGGTAATACAGGAAATATTCGGAGTCGCAAAAAAATTTTCCATCATACGTTTCGATGCGGCAATGACTTTGACGAAGCGTCACTTTTCCCGGTTGTGGTATCCGCAGCCGGGTAAAGGAGGCGATATTCCTTCTCGTGCGGATTGCGCTTTACCTCATGATGATTTTGATCGATTGTTCCCCGAAGAATTCTGGCGCGAAGTTGTCGATCGATTTAATTACGAGATGCCTGAAACATTGCTTCTCGCTGAAGCATTCTGGTTAATGGAAGGGTACTTCGTACGTTCACTTGGAATGCACCGTGTTTACAACAGCGCATTCATGCATATGATGATGAAAGAAGAAAACGCAAAGTACCGCGATCTTATCACCAATACACTTGAGTTCGAACCGGAAATTTTAAAGCGGTATGTTAATTTTATGAGCAATCCGGATGAAGAAACGGCTATCAAACAATACGGAACGGATGATAAATATTTCGGTGTGTTATTAATGATGATAACACTGCCGGGTTTGCCAATGTTCGCCCACGGACAGATTGAAGGATACACAGAAAAGTACGGGATGGAATACAAGCGTGCATATTATAACGAGACGCCTAAGTTCTGGCTGATTGAAAGGCATGAGAGAGATATTTTTCCGCTGATGCGAAGAAGATATCTTTTTGCCGAGGTAGTAAATTTTTGGATTTATGAATGCATTGATGATTACGGAACGGTAAACGAAAATGTTTTTGCATTTACAAATTCATTTCGCGAAGAGAAAGCGCTGGTAGTTTATAATAACAGATTTGATAGAGCGTATGGAAAAATTAGACTTTCCTCACCAAAATTGGTAAATAAAGAATTACGGAGAATATCCCTTGCCGAAGCGCTGGGGATAAAAGATGAGAATAAACTTTTCTATATCTACCGCGATAGAATTTCGCATCTCGAATTTCTTTTACGAGGCAGCGATTTTGTTGAGAAGGGATACCAAATCGACCTGGAAGGTTTTAAGTATCACGTCTATCTTGGTTTCAAAGAAATTTATGATTCTACGAGAGAGTATGAGCAGCTTTACTATCAACTTAATGGAAGCGGTGTTTATAACATCGAAAAAGCTCTTGAAGAATTCAGACTGCAACCACTTCATGAAGCTTTCGAAGGTATTTATACCGAGAAAAATATTGAGTCACTTGTCAATTCATTAATTAGCGAAATTAATGAAGATGAGATTGATGAAGGAATAAAAATAACCGCAAATAAATATTATTACCTTTTGAATCAATTGAAGAGTAGATACTCAATATCGGCAACTTCAAAAACTAACAGAGATAAATTGGTGCTCGATCTGAAAAATATTGCGATAGCCAATGAAGTCATTGTAAATAAATTCCCGGCTGAACAAAATATTACTAATCGTAAATTGAACCACTCGATTGTGTTTACAGTGGAGGCAAGCTATACCGAGAATATGCTGGTTATTTTACTTTGGATGTCGCTTTCGAGACTTAGCGAATTTTTTATTGAAGAGGGCGAAATCAATAAAGACAATTATTATGAAAAATTACAGCTCGCCAAACCGTTGAATAATATCTTAAAAATTCTCGGTAGGGGAGAAGAGGGAATTTATAGAGAAGTTTCACTACTAAACATTTTACTCGAATTCGGCGATAAACTCTTTGATATTGAAGTTGGTCCGAAAGATTTGATGCTGGTGAAAGATGAGGAAGGATTAAAGAAATTTCTATCGAAACATAAATCCGAATTAATAAGCAGTCTGCTCGAAGATGATTATGTAAAAGCATTTCTCGGAATTAATTTTTACGAAGACATTTGGTATTACAGCAAAGAGCGGTTTGAAGAACTAATTGACTGGTTGTTCAGCGTTTCGATAATTAATTTCACCAGTGGTTTTGCTGCTAAACAAAAAGTTAATGAAGCCGAACCGGTTGAAAAAGTAATGGTGGGCATCAAGGAAGAAAAACTCGAATCCGAAAAGGTTGCAAGTCCTGAACTGGAACTTGACGAACAACTTGGCAACTTCATTCAAAAGATGTTCATGCTTTCGAACTATTTAAAGAAATGTTCGGATAAAGCTGAATATAAGTTGGATCATTTGAAGTTAAATTTGCTGGTTGTTTAGAGAATCGCCAACAAGCGAATTATAGTTTATTGCTCACTTTCAAGCAGCATTGAGTTTCTAAAACGGAATCACAAAATTTATAAAATTGGCATTTGCCGGATCGGGAATTGTATTCTGTCTTTTATGCAGATCAGTTAAAAATTTTGCAACAAAGTAACCCGTCGCTGCTCCTAAAAATACATCCGAAGTCCAATGCCTATCATGATATACTCTTGAGAACGCTGTTATCACTGCGGGCACATAACAAAGTCCTCTTAGAAATATGTTATCTGTTCGCTCCGCAAGCACAGTCGATGTAGCAAATGCAACTGTTGTATGTCCCGAACCAAGCGACATAAATTCATTTGATTTGAATGACATCGGATAAAAACTGAATGCCCCTTTATTGTTGCCAGGTCGTTCCCGTCCGAAAGTAATTTTCCCGATTCCCGTAATTGCCGTGGAATAGAAAAATGCTTGTAGAATTTCAAAACCCAATTCGGTGTTCTTTAAATTATCTTTAGTCGAACCGTGAATCATCAACGCGCCGCCGAGTAATATCGGAGTGAATCCTTCGCCATAATATGTTCCGAAAATCATTGGAATACTTTTGGTATATCTTCTATCCTTTAACATAAAATCACGTATCGGTTCATCTAAGTGCATCAGAGAATAGGTTCCAAGTGCAATAACTCCAAATTTCGCCCAATCGCCGGCATTCCATTTCGTTGGTTGTTTTATCAAATTCTCGCTCTCTTCGAAAAATTTTCCGGCAGTGTAATTCTGTTGCCCAATAATTTCAGTTTGGAAAAATACTATCACTAAAATCAGAGCAGTAAATTTTATGCTCTTCGAAAAGATGTCTCTCATTATCTGCTAACTTTCTCCGAAAAAATAATTTTATAAAAAATCACAACCTTTTTTACTTTCTTTAAGTCTAATATCACAAAAATGTAACTGAATTAAAAATTCATTAGTCTAATAAAGAAAAAAGACGGAGGTTACTTTGAAGATGATTAGTAATTTGAAAAAAATAAGTATTTACTCGCTTGTATTAGCGATCGTACTTTTATCTACCGATTTATTTGCCGGAATGGGTAAAATTCTCGAAAAAACTTTTAAGGTAAATAAAGGCGAGTTATTAAAGATTGAGATTGACGTTGGCGACTTGAAGATCAACTCATGGGACAAAGACGAATGTTATATCAAAATAACGGGCAATAAAAACGCAAAAGAGGATATCGAGTTTGAAGTTGAAAAAACCTCCTACGGCGTCTATATCAAGGGCGAGAAAGAAGATGGTTTCTTCGACTGGTCGAACAACTACAATGTACTTGTCGAGGTTAGTTTACCGCGGGACTTTAATACCGAATTAAGAACATCGGGCGGGGACATTCATCTTACAGATATTGATGGCAAAAATGAATTGAAGACTTCGGGCGGTGATGTTGAAATTAAATTTATTACCGGTGAGATAAATGCCAGAACATCCGGCGGTGATATGAAGCTAAATGATATAGTTGGCTTCACACGCATATCAACTTCCGGCGGCGACATCGATGTTAGAAACCTGAAAGGAGATATTGATGCAAGTACTTCAGGCGGAAATGTTGAACTCGAAGTTGAAAACGGAAAAATTGATGCTTCCACATCGGGTGGGAACGTAAGATTAACATACAAAGGTGGAAATAAAGGAATCGATTTATCAACTTCCGGCGGCAACATAAATGTAACAGTGCCCCGAGGATTTAAAGCCCATGCAATGCTCAAAACATCTGCAGGCGAGGTTTCTTGCGATGTAAGCGCGACTAAGACAATTAAAGTTAGCTCAAGTAAATTCGAAGCCGAACTAAACGGCGGCGGTCCGAATCTCGAATGCAGAACCAGCGGTGGCAACATAGATCTTATTGAAAAGTAAATCAGCGTAAGGGGCGGCGTTCTCAATTCGAATGCCGCCTTGCTCAAGTTGTCTGTATTTTTGACTTTCCTTCCATCATAAAAAAATCCATATTTGAATGCATTTTTCTTAAAAATAATTCGTAGCGCTAATTCACTTTTTGAATCCAATTGCATGGAGAAAATATGAAACTGGATTGGAATCAATTTATCGGACAGATGATAAACGTGACAATGAATGAAAATTACGGGGTAGTTTACGGCAACTTCGATCCCGAACAACCAACCTTTTATGAAATAGTATTCAAAACCGGGAAGCTTATTAACGCTTACGATGATGGACTTTTACTCGAAGCAACACGCGAGGAAAAAACTTATAAAATTTTTATACCCCTATCGTCGATAAAATGCGCCGAGGTATTTTAATTGATGCAAAAGGTCATTCTCTTATTTCTTTTGCCGATTGTATCGATTTTCGCACAGGATTTTGAAATAAAAAGTCTTCATGTGTATTCGGACAATGAAACGGCAGCGCCCATGCTATTTAATAATAACGGTAAAACCTCAGGGCTCACAATTGAATTCGATATCCGTGCAGATTACGAACCGAATCTTGTTATCCTCTTCAAATTTTGCGATCGGAATTGGAGACCGTACGACGGTCTCTTTTTAAATAACAGCGGAATGAATCGTACTCCAACAATTTGGTTCGATAGACTGCCGCTTGTTGTGAGGGGAGTGCAATATCATTACAAAGGCAATTTCCCGAGTGAGTATGTTTCTTTCCCGTTTTCGGGCAAATGGAAATTTTTTATCGTTGAATCAAATGACTATGAAAAAATCTTTTGGACAGGAAAATTTTATGTTGTTTCAAATATTATCGATTTGAAATCTTCCATAACCAAGGATAAACTTGACGCAGTTACTCCTTCCAATTATCATTCGAGAGCATTGAGGATTCAAACAGATTTTCTTCTACCCGATTCACTCCACAATACACGGGTTGAGGGAATTGAAATTGTTAGAAATCGTGAAATAGAAAACGCGACCGTAGTTAGTCGCAATGATAATTCAAACAGTCGTTATTATGAATGGAACGGCACAAATAAATTCAGTTTTATTGCGCGCGATATTTTGCCCGGCAATGAGTACCGTGTAACCGATATTCGAAACAAAGAAAGATTTTATCCGCCGGAAACTCAAGCCCATCTTGATGGAATTGAATTATCGAGATTTTATAAATATGGACCGCGCGATCATAACGGAGCCTTCATCCTTACAAATTTTAACGATGATAATTCCGAGTATATGGATGTTCTTTTTCAACTAAGACCGCCGGAAATAAATTACGATAAAGACATTTTCCTTGTCGGATCATTTACAGATTGGGAAGTATTACCTGAATTTCAACTAAAGAATAACGAAGGATTATATTCGCTGTACGTTGAGTTGAAACGCGGGATTTATGACTACCAATATGTGACCGCAAATTTATTTCGGGAAAAATTTCGGGATATTGACACGATTGAATTAGAAGGAAATTTCTGGGAGACGGAAAATGAATTTTATATCTTCCTTTATTACAAATCTCCGTTAGAAGGCGGCTATGATCAAATTATAGGTTTTACAAAAATTTTAAGCAGAGGATTATGAAAAAAGTTAAAGCGGGCGTTATTGGAACCGGGCATCTTGGGAAACTTCATACGAAATTTTTAAAACTCGATGAAAACTGCGACCTCATAGGTGTGTATGATATGGACTATGCAAAAGCCAGCGCGGTAGCAGCCGAATTCCACACAAAAGCTTTTAAAAATCTTGATGAATTGATCTCGCTGACAGATGCTCTTTCGGTCGTCGCATCAACTAGCGCGCATCATAAAT
>JAZDFC010000077.1:0-12430 GCA_043808235.1 bacterium | reverse complement strand
GGATTTTTCCATTCTAAAACTTTCTATAAATTATAATAATTCGTCCTGGAACGGCTGAAGAATTATTTTTAAAGTTTCCCTTGCTCTGAATATTCTCGATTTTACGGTACCAACTTCGCATTCGAGTTGATCAGCAATTTCTTTATAACTAAAGCCGTCTATATCTCTTAAAATAAGAGGTACTCTTAATTTTTCCGGCAATTTCGCAATTCCTTTTCTAACTAAATTAGGAAGGTCGATGCTCTCTGAACGCATCCTTGTACTCGGTCCTTCGTCGTTTTCTTTAATCGGTACAAATATGCTGCGAACTCTTTTCTTCCTTAAATAATCCCGGCATTTATTCACGGTAATCCGGTAAAGCCAGGTAGTAAATTTAGATTCGAAACGGAACTCCTTAATTTTATGGAAGACATTTATAAAAACATCCTGCGAAATATCATCCACAAATTCCGAATCGCCGAGAGTTAGAAAAATAAGATTCCGGACTTTCTCCCGGTGCTTTACAATAAGCATGGTGAAAGACTGTTCTTTACCATTGATGAATTCCCTTATAAGGGGAAAATCTTCATCATCAATTGGTACCGGGATTTCTCCAGCGCTTTCCGGTTCGTAATTATTTTCCAATTCCGCCATTTTAGACGACATCGTTATTGCTATGTTCCGAAATAATCAATTATATCCAGCTTTGAACGAAATTAAATCAACCAAATAATATCTTTTTTTTTAAAATTACTTTCAATAACTTAGATAGCAATATAATTATTTATAAAGAATTATTTAGTGTGTTTTTGTTTATTCTTTTTTGAATTTTTGACATTACTAAAATAAAAAATAAACAATAAAGGAGTTCCTATGAAAGTAAAAACTGTTGAACAATACGGCGCAGTTATACTTGAGTTAAAAGGCAATATTATGGGTGGACCGGATGCACAGGAATTCGGAGATGCTTTGCATAAATTGCTGGATGAAGGAAAGAAAAATATTATCGTTGATTTAGCTGATGTAAAATTTATGAACAGCTCCGGACTTGGAATGCTGATAAGCGGTTACACCACCATTAAGAACGGCGGCGGTACTCTGAAATTAGCTAATGCAACCGATAAAATTAATAGCTTATTGGTAATTACAAAACTGATAACAATATTCGAACATTTCGATTCAGTTGACGAAGCTATAAAAAGTTTCGGAAAGTAATCCGAATTTTTTGACTATGTAAAAACTCCGGGTAGCATTACTCGGAGTTTTTATTTGCCTGCCAATAAAGTATAAAAATTATTTATGGAGTTAATATGAGTGTGACTGTTCTCGTCGGCAGCCAATGGGGCGACGAAGGTAAAGGAAAAATCGTCGATATCCTTAGTGATCGTTATGATATTGTAGCCCGTTACCAGGGCGGGGCCAATGCAGGTCATACAATCCAAATAGGTGAACAACAATATATACTTCATCTTATCCCTTCGGGAATATTGAGAGATAATGTTATATGTGTTATAGGCAACGGTGTAGTTATTGATCCCAAAGCGCTGCTCGACGAAATAAACCTATTAAAGCAGCACGGATTTGATATTACAAACCGCTTGTATATCAGTCAAAATGCTCATCTTATTATGCCATATCACAAGCTGCTTGATTCAATAAGTGAGAGCGGGAATAATAAAATAGGAACTACTGGCAGAGGAATTGGTCCATGTTATATAGACAAATATGCAAGGAAAGGAATTAGAATTGCGGATTTGTTGAATAGAAAAGTACTCGAAGAAAAAATCCGGAAGAACCTCGAAGAAAAAAATAATCTTCTAAAAAAAGTATATAACCAGGAAGCGCTTGATGTTGAAGCCATCATAAACGAATACACAGCATTCGATATTGAGATTGACCAGTATATTAAAGATGTTCCAACCTATTTGAACGATGCTATTGATGAAGGTAAATCGGTTTTAATGGAAGGAGCTCAGGGCGCACTTCTCGATGTTGATTTTGGTACTTACCCGTATGTAACATCCTCACATCCTACTTCAGGTGGAGCTTGTACCGGAACGGGTATTCCCCCATCAAAAATATCTTCTGTAATCGGAATTGTAAAAGCATATACCACAAGAGTCGGATTAGGTCCGTTCCCAACAGAATTGACTGAAGAAGTGGGTAATAATCTACGCGAATGGGGAAAGGAATACGGTGCAACCACCGGCCGGCCGCGTAGATGCGGATGGTTTGATGGATTTTTAGTGAAATACTCCCGTATGATTAACGGTATCAGCAGAGTCGCGATCACAAAACTTGATATACTGAGTAACCTCGATGGAATAAAAGTTTGCACCGGTTACAAACATAACGGGAAATTATTAAAATCATTTCCATCTGAAATTGAACAATTGAACGAAGTCATTCCTGTTTACGAAACTTTACCAGGATGGAAATCCGATATTTCGAACGCGAAAAAATTTGCCGATCTTCCGACAGCTACAAAAGACTATTTGAATTTCATTGCTGAAGTTTGCGGATTCGAAATTTCCATTATCTCCGTCGGACCCCGACGAAGCCAGACTATAGAGCTTTGATAATTATACACAAATTTTCGACCTCCCTTTTTGAGGAGCGCTTCGATAATTTTACGGTCAACAAATCAACGAGGTTTTAATCCTATGAAAATGTCCGGTGGACCTGCTTCAGTAAATTTAAAAATTGCATTACTTTTTATTGCTGTTGCCATTGCTTTTGGAACCTGGTATTATACACAGGACCTTGTTACAAAACTTCAGGATCGTGAAAAACAAACAATCGAATTGTACGCGGAAGGATTGGAGTATATTGCCTCAGAAAATTATACTGCCGACTACACATTCGTATTTGATAAAGTAATAAAAAAAATAAAATCTGTTGACTTCCCTGTAATTCTAACCGATGCCAAGGACAGCGTTTCAATTGGGGGTTATACCGAAAGCATCCTCAATGTGAACATTGATCCAGGACTAAAGGGCAAGGATTTGGAGAACGCTGTTTATAAAAAGCTCGGAGAATTGAAAAACATTCACGCACCCATCGTTGTCCAACACGGGGATTTAATAATTCAGAAAATTTATTACGGCGATTCCAACTTAATTACACAACTACGATACTATCCATATTTCCAGATTGCATTTGCTGTGTTTTTCTTATTGATAGCATATATGAGTTTCCGCTCAATTAAAAAGCATGAACAAAGTAATATATTTGTAGGGATGTCCAAGGAGACAGCGCATCAATTGGGCACTCCGGTATCCAGCTTAATGGGTTGGTCCGAGTTATTAAGAATTAATTATGAGAATCCGGATAAAGTTATTGATGCTGCCGATGAGATTGACAGCGACCTTGTACGACTTACAAAAATTGCCCAACGATTTTCGAAAATCGGCAGTAAACCGGAACTTAAAGAAGGAAATCCTTATGATGTTGTTGAAAGAGTATTAAAATATTTTCAAAGACGAATACCTCAAACCGGGAATGATGTGACTCTGAATTTGGAAGGCCCAAAACATATTATCACAAAACTTAATCCCGAATTGTTTGAATGGGTCATCGAGAATCTCATTAAGAACGCGCTTGATGCAATCGAAAATAAAAAGGGGCTCATCGATTTCAAAGTTTCCGAAACCCCCAAAACATGGGAAGTGGAAGTAACAGATAATGGCAAAGGAATCGATATGAGAAAACGAAAGGATATTTTTAGACCGGGTTACAGCACTAAAAGACGCGGCTGGGGAATGGGATTGAGTTTATCGAAGAGAATTGTTGAGGATTACCACAAAGGAAAAATCTTTGTTAAAAATTCCATTATTGGCGAAGGGACAACCTTCAAAATTATTTTGAAGAAAGTGCAATTTTGATGAAATGCCGGCGATTGCTTTAAAATGAAAAAGGCAACCGGTTCGGGTTGCCTTTTTTATTTACACAAAATTATTTTATCAGCAGCATCTTCCGCACTTGCCAGAATTCCGGAGTTTGGATTTTGTAGAAATAAATTCCACTTGGCAGGTTAGCAGCATTAAATTCAACTTCATAAATTCCCGGTGCCTTCGTTTCATTCACCAGTGTCGCAACTTCATTACCAAGCAAATCATAAATCCTTAACGTAACATGCTGTAAAGACGGGATATATCCCGTCTCTGCGCCGGATAGAATAGAATATTTTATTGTTGTACCCGGATTAAAAGGATTGGGATAATTTTGCATTAGTCCAAAAACTGATGGAGATAAATTGCAAGTAGCTTCAACAATACTCGAGTAAGAGATTGAACCGTCGGTATCGATTTGCTTTAATCTATACTGGAGTTTTCCAGCCGGTGGATTTTCATCGATGAAAGAATACTGCTTAGTGGAATTGCTGTTTCCGCTACCCTGAACGAATCCGAGTATTTTCCAATCCCCCCCGGAGGAAGCCGCGTCCCCCTTTATTAAACCTGTCCAGCATCCTTTTGATGGAGGGGGATTAAGGGGGATATTCCTCTCAATCTCAAATCCGTAATTGTTGATTTCGGTCGCGGTTTGCCACGAGAGGTTCATTAAGCCGTTCATTGCAACCGCAGCAAACGAAGTTAATTCGATGGGAAATGTAGCGTTAGCATAAAAGTTTAGCTTATAATTTGAGCCAGAATTACTCCAGAAAACAGTTCCTGCGTTGCTAGTTGTTGCATCATAATAGAATTCTACATACCATGTACCTGAAGAGTTAATAACGGAATTATCGAGGATATTAATTGTTGCAGAAGTATTGTAATAACGCCAATCGTTCCCCCCCAAAAATGTAAACTGGTTCAGACTGACGCCAGTGAATGAGCCAGGAGTAGATCCACTTTTGTAAATCCTATAATAAAGTGTAACAGCAGTAATAGTTGTCCCCTCCGAAGCCCATATAAATGCTTCCCCGCCTTTAAAAGTCCATATGTCAGAAGTTGTTTTTTCACCATAATTTACACCATCAATTTCAGTTACAATTCTCTTCCATTCATCACTCCCACCGAAATTGAATGTAACTTTTTGATAGCGACTATTACCAGCATCTTCAAAAAAACCAGCTCCTCCAAATAAATTATTTGCAATTAAAATTATTACAATAATTGAGAAAATTTTCATAAATCAATTCCTATTTTTATTTGGCGAAATTTACTTAGAAAAAAATAACGATTTTTTTATCATCATAAAAATCTTTTGAGTAATTTTATAGTCATTATTGGGGAATTTCTATGCACATACACTGCCACTCGTGTGATGAAGATTTTCTAAAAAATACAATGCGAACAGAGAAATATCCTTGATTTCGATGCTTTATTAATATGTGTTATTCTAGAAATTAATATTTATTTTGTACTCAAGAATTTTTCAACTAATTAACATCCTTTTATAACTATTGTAAATGCCTTCCGAACTTGACATATTAAAAATTGTTACTTCCCGGTTGGAGAAACTGAAGATACATTATATGCTCACCGGTTCCATGGCGATGATTTACTATGCTATTCCACGAATGACACGGGATATTGATATTGTAATCGAACTTTCTAAATTCAACATGAATAATTTCATCGATGAATTTACCACTGATTTTTATTTATCCGAACATGCTATAAATGATGCAGTTAATAAGGAATTTTTATTCAATTTAATACATCTAGAAAGCTCATTCAAAATAGATTTTATTATTAGAAAAAACACTCAATACCGGATTGAAGAATTCGCAAATAGAAAAAAAATCACTATAAATAATTTTGATTTATACATCGTCAGTAAAGAAGATTTGATTATCTCGAAATTAGAATGGATAAGACAGTATTTTTCAGAATTGCAAATAAAAGATGTCAATAATTTGTTGCACACCGATTGCGATCGAAATTATTTGAATAGATGGATTTAAGAACTGCATTTGGAAAAAGAATTCGAGATGGCTCAAAATGCTTGACACAGCTAAAGACATAGAAGAAAAACATAAAAAAATGATGATGGCACTTACCGGCGAAGTACGATTAAAAATGAGCGATAGTATGTTCCAATCTGCTCTTAAAATGATCGAAGCATCCTTATCACCGGAGTTGACAAACAACGATAAAAGAAAACAAATTTTTCTTCGACTATATAAAACAGATTTTACAGAGAATGAAATAGAAATGATTTTTTCTAAATTCGATGGAAGAAACCCATAGCACGGCAAGCCGCAATGGATGATGGAAAATGGAAAAATTATTGTAAATATCTTGACATAAAAAACAATCCGCTTTGGCGGATAAGCGCCAATACTATAAGGTTTCGGTAAAATATTCTCAATCCATCTCCCCGATTTTATTAAATTTGTAAAAACACTGGAGTAATTCTATGCACATACACCGTCCATCATGGGATGAATATTTTTTAAAAGTTGCAATGCTGGTTTCGGAACGGGCTACTTGTCCGCGTATGCATTGCGGATGCGTTTTAGTAAGAGAAAAAAGAATTCTTTCCACCGGTTACAATGGCTCTATTCCCGGTGATGATCACTGCGAAGATGCCGGGTGCATGGTTGTGGATAATCATTGCGTTCGAACAATACATGCGGAAATGAATGCGTTGCTGCAATGCTCAATTCATGGCATTAGTACGGCAGGGGCAATTGCGTATGTTACCAATATGCCGTGCACAAATTGTTCAAAAGCACTTATTACCGCGGGTATAAAAGAAGTTGTAATTTTTTCGGATTATCATGATACTATGGCTGAAGATTTTTTTAAGAAAGCCGGAGTAAATCTCCGCCGACTTCCAATACCTTCGAAACAGATAGAATATAATCTCGAAAAGTTCAGTTCTGCTCGAAAAATAGAGAATGACTAACTTTGTATTTGAAGTTGATAGATAATATATTTTCGTTCAATTATATTTCGGTTAAATTGAGATTGGATTTTTTGATATGAATTTGACAAAAGATAAATTAAAAAAATATCTGCAACCCGAAAATTTTTTCAATAGAGATTTAAGCTGGATCGAATTTAACCGTCGAGTTATGCAGGAAGCGTTTAATCCGGATTTACCTTTACTTGATAAGATAAAATTCATTTCAATCTTCTTTTCCAACCTTGACGAACATTATATGATCCGCGTTTCGGGTATTCGCGAGCAAATCAAAGCTAATATCATCGAAACCCGCATCGACGGTATGACACCGATACAAGAAATCCGTGAAATGGAAAAAGAAGTACAGCCAATGATTCATAAAATATATTCGTATTGGAATGAGGAGATTGTACCGTCGCTTCGAAAAGAAAATGTATCAATACTCGATTTTAACGAGCTGTCCGGGACTGAGAAAGAACAATTAAATATATATTTTCAAAAAGAAATTTACCCGGTACTTACTCCGCTTGCGTTCGATCCCGGCAGACCATTCCCGCACATTTCGAATTTGAGTATCAGTTTTGCAATCCTAATCAAAAAATCAAATGGTGAAAAACATTTTGCGCGGGTCAAAATTCCTAATATTCTGCCGCGTTTGCTGAGGATTGAAGACATTGTTAAATCCGATTCAAAGCAAAACGGCTCTAAGTTTTGTGCAAAATATATATGGCTTGAAGATCTGATAAAGAATAATCTTTATACATTATTCCCGGGTGTTGAAATCTTAAGCGCAAACCGTTTTAGAATTATACGCGATACAGATTTGGAAATTCAGGAAGATGAAGCAGACGATCTTCTTGAATTGATTGAGGAGAACATTAAACAAAGAAAATTCGGCATCGTCGTACTTCTCGAGATCGAGAGGGAGACACCAGATTTCATGCTCGAGACTTTATCAGAGAATCTTGAATTGACTCCCGATGCAATACATTACATCGATGGCCCACTTGGATTGAGCGCCGTAATGGCTTTGTACGATTTACCTCTTCCGCATTTGAAGGAGAAATCATTTCACCCTGTAGCGCCAAAAATATTTGAAGAGGCCGATATCTTTCAGTTGATTCAAAAGGGTGATATATTTTTACAACATCCCTTCGATTCTTTTGCCCCGGTTATTGATTTTATTAAAATAGCCTCGCAGGATCCGGAAGTATTGGCTATCAAGCAAACATTGTATAGAGTTGGACCAAATTCTCCTATCATAAAATATTTGATTGAGGCCGCCGAGAGGAAAAAACAAGTAGCGGTATTAGTCGAATTAAAAGCGCGGTTTGATGAAGAGAATAATATCTTTTGGGCAAGAGAGCTTGAGAAGGCTGGCGTACATGTGGTTTACGGATTGGTTGGATTAAAAACGCATTCCAAGATGACCTTGATTGTACGTAAAGAAACCGATGGTGTTAAACGGTATGTACATCTTGGAACCGGGAATTATAATTCTGTTACTGCAAGAATATATACCGACCTAAGTTTGTTTTCAGCCGATGAAGAACTGTGCGCGGATGTCTCTGAAATTTTCAATTTTCTAACAGGGTACTCCGAGCAGAAAAAATTCAGAAAACTATTTGTCGCGCCGATTGATATGCGAGAAAAATTTATAAAATTGATTGATCGTGAGATTTGCCATGCAAAAGAAGGACGAAAAGCTCATCTAATTTTTAAAATGAATTCGCTCGTTGATACGACTTTAATTACTGCCATGTACGAAGCATCAAATAACGGCGTAAAGATTGACCTGATAATAAGAGGGATTTGCTGTCTTGTGCCGGGAATTCCTGGCTTAAGTGAAAATATAAAAGTGATAAGCATTGTTGGTCGTTTTCTTGAACATAGCCGGATTTATTATTTCTATAACAACGGTAAGGAAGAAATTTATTCCGGCAGCGCCGATATGATGCAGAGAAATTTAGACCGAAGGGTTGAAACAATCTTCCCGATTGAAGATCCTAAAATTAAGCGGCTTATTATAAAAAATATCCTGGAAATTTCTCTTAAAGATAATGTGAAAGCCCGAATTTTACACTCAAATGGGAAATACGATTTCATCACTTCGGAAGATTCCGCACATCGTATTTCTTTACAAGAATGGTCAATGCTTAATACTCAAGTACCTCAAAATAAATCCACTACAAGGAAAGTAATAAAAGACTGACCGGTTAAAAGAATATTCTCCAAATTTGAGCAACAAACAGACACATTAAAAATCCCATTGCCAGCGGTAATACTGCCGATACGATCATCCATTTAAAGCTGCCGGATTCCTTGTAAATCGTATAGAGTGTTGTTGAACATGGATTATGAAGCAAACTAAATATCATCAAATTAATTCCAGTGAGAGTTGTCCATCCGCCAAGCTGCAAAATATTTGCGGTGTCTGTTACAGATTCCATCTCGAACATTACTCCAGTACCCGCACCGACACCATGAATGTTCGCAGTCATCACCGTCAACATTAGTACTGTTGGAACAACAATTTCATTTGCGGGAATTGCAATGATATAAGCTAAAAATATAACGCCGTTTAATCCAAAGATAAATGCAACCGGATCTACAGCATTAATAAAATATTCTGCAAGACTTACATCTTCGATTTTTACATTTGCAACAAGCCAGATTACAAAACCTGCCGGTATTGCAAAAACAAGTGCACGCCAAAGTACGAAAAGAGTTCTGTCGATAAGACTTGTATAGAGCGTCTGTAAAATTCTCGGCGGCCGATAAGGTGGAAGTTCAAGGCTGAAGGCGGATGCTTTTCCTTTTAGAATTGTTTTAGATAAACCCCATGATACAACAAGACTAAGTACAATTCCAAACAGTGCAATAACCACAACAGCAAATGCCGAAACGATTCCAGCAATGTGTGCAGGCACTACACCGCCTATAAATATTGTTGCAATTAAAATTTGTGTAGGCCATCTTCCATTACAAAGCGAAAAATTATTTGTGATCATTGCAAGAAGTCTTTCTCTCGGACTATCAATAATTCTGGTTGCAACAATACCCGCAGCGTTGCATCCAAAACCCATGCTCATTGTTAGAGCCTGTTTACCGTGAGCCCCTGCCCGTTTAAATAGGTTGTCCATATTAAAAGCCACTCGCGGCAAATATCCAAAATCTTCGAGCAATGTGAACATCGGAAAAAATATCGCCATTGGCGGAAGCATTACGCTCACCACCCAGGCCATCGCGAGATAACCACCGTCAATTAACAAACCGCTTATCCATTCCGGTGAACCAATTGATGCTGCAAAATTTTTCAAAACGGGATGCAATCCATCTAATAACAATGAAGCAATCCATGCGGAAGGATAATTCGCACCGGAGACAGTAAGCCAAAAAACAACTGCCAGCATTAAAAACATTAACGGAAAACCCCATCTGCGGCTTGTTAAGATTCTATCTAATTTCTGATCAAAATTAACTTTCTTCTTCTCACCGGTATGCGATACAGTAAAACCGGCAATTCGCGCAGCATCTGTATAAATGCTTTCGATAAGCGTATCATGAAAATTTTCACCAATTTCCCACCGTTTTTTTTCAGCTGCTGCAAGTAATCCATTTCTTGCATTTTTTGTTTCATCAATCACAGTATTCATACTTCCAACCTTCTTTCTTCATCTTGAATAACATATTCTTTTGAGGATAGTGAACCGAGTTCACCACTTTGTATTGCATCTATTATTTTTTGATCCCCTTCGAGCAGCCTCATTGCAACCCAGCGTGCATTGGGTAATCCTGGAAATTCTTTTTCAATTTCCCCGGAAATATCTTTAATTGCTTTAAGCATTTGAATTGATTCAGTATTAATCCGATGCGGCTTGCAAATAAATTGACCGGTTGCCACATCGTTGATAGCTTTTAATAATTCTTCCATACCCTTCTTCTGCCTTGCGGCTGCTAAAATAACAGGTATTCCCAACTCTTTGGACAATTGTCTTTCATCAATCTCAATATTGTTTCTTTTCGCTTCGTCAATTAGATTAACACATAGAACAGCTTTTTCTGTAATTTCAAGAACCTGCAGCACGAGATTTAAATTTCTTTCTAATCTTGTCGCATCCGCAACTATTACTGTAACATCGGGCTTACCGAATAAAATAAAATCCCGCGCAACTTCTTCGTCAGTACTGGTAGATAAAAGAGAATATGTTCCGGGGAGATCTATCATTTTATATTTATTTCCATTATACTCAAATGCGCCTTCGGCACGGGTTACGGTTTTTCCAGGCCAATTCCCGGTGTGCTGTCTTAGTCCCGTCAAATTATTAAAAACAGTACTTTTACCTGTATTAGGATTTCCGGCAAGCGCTAGTACATAATCATTATCAACAAGATTTACTCCCAGTTTTTTCAAGTTACCCGGAACATACACGGGACAACTTTCGCAGCCTTGTTCGCTCATATTGCTTTCCTTTCATTATCAATTTTTTTAATGAAGATCAATCCCGCATGTTCTTTGCGCAGAGCAACAGTAGCCTCGCGAACTAAGTATGCCGTTGGATCGCCGCTTGGACTTTTCATTAACGACGTGATCAAACTGCCGGGCACAATCCCTAAATCGAGCAGCCTTCTTCGTTGTTGTCCGCGGCAAGCCTTCGAGATTCCTCTTACAATTGCGGATTCACCTTCCTTCAATGCAGTCAATGGTTCGAAACTATCAATAATTGCTTCACTTTTATCAATCGGTTGTACCGTTACATTCATTGCTACAATCGGCGAGAAAATGCACTCTTCACCTTCGGCATCAATTTTAATTCTATCCTTCGAGGATTCCATAACACGAATTTGCATAGCCGGATGTAAACCGGCGGCTACTAACTGAGAATAGATCGCGTTGGGTTCATCTTCAAGATGAATAATTCTGGCGAAGTCCCCTTCGTTTAATTCACAAAGCTGTTTGCCCTTGACAGAATAAATTTTTCCTTCGGGAGAAGGAATCGGATCGCCATGCGGATCGAAGATAGGGTTGCCAATCTTCGCCGCCATTTTGTTTATCTCTTCCTCATTTAAAGTGTGTTCCAATAAATGCGCTTCGTCATGCCATTCGGTTTCGGTCAGGCTTGTTTCGTCGGCAAGATATCTCTCCCACAACCTGTGCATGCGCACTACCTTTAAAGCGTATGATCTGCCTTCATTTGTTAATTTCAAATGCCCGCCCTCGGCAGAAATCAATTTCATCTTTTGCAGCGTAGAAATTAATTCCGATGCATGATCTGTTGACACAGCAAGATTACCGGAAATACTTTGAAGTGAGCACATACTGTTTTTATATTCACAATCGTAAAGATGTTTAAGAGCATCTTCAATCTGCATTCTTCTTTTATTTTGTTCGCTTTTTTGAATCCTCGCTTTAATACCCTTAGGATGAAATATAATGAGCAGAATTAAAATCGATGTCGCGAAAATTATTAGTATTGGCATATTACTCTCCCTTCATTTCAATTTACGGATTTTGAGGAAATACATAAATATTCTTACATACTTTTTCACTTAGTGTAAAATCGGAATTATTAATTTCAACATTGATGGAATTGTC
>JAZDFC010000076.1:0-41539 GCA_043808235.1 bacterium | reverse complement strand
TGTCTACCGAACAATATTAAAATTGAAAAATAGAAAAGATGCCATAGAAACAATTGCCGTTAAGTGTGCAAAAGAAATGCTTGAAGAAGATTTGTCATTAGTATTGTATGATGTTACTACACTTTACTTTGAATCCTTTAATGAAGATGAATTACGTATAGAATGATTTTCAAAAGATAATAAATCTCAACAACCCCAAATAGTTGTTGGTCTTATTTTAACCCGTCAGGGTTTTCCCTAAGGATACGAAGTCTTTGCCAGTAATACATTTGAGGGGAAAACAATGCTGAGAGTTGTCGACGAATTTATAAAGAGAAACACAGTAACAACCCCAATTATTGTTACCGACGCAGCCATGCTTAACCAGGCAAATATTTGGAGATACTGACAAATCTTTCGTTGAAGAAGATTATTGATGTTATCTGGATTATTCAAGATGCAAAAATCTTTGATTCTGTTACCAACAAAATTTTTATTATTCGCTCTGAAGTTAACAAACAATCAAAAATAATAATCAATAAACTGGATAAATCCTTGTCATACTAATTGGCACAAGTCATGATATATTTGTAACCTCCTGTACGTGTTCCCATTTCGGAATAGTATGAGCAGCCAACTTTTGTTATTGGTACTTCAATTTATCTGAAAATACTTTCTTGAATTTTTCCAACTTTGGAGTGATTACGAAAGTACAGTAAGGTTGATTTGCATTGTTCTCATAATATTCCTGATGATAATCTTCGGCAGGATAAAAATTTGTGAATTTTGCTATCTCAGTTACAATTGGTTTATCAAAAATACCTGCTTTATCAAGCTATAATTTATACTTCTCCGCCAGCGTTCTTTGTTCATCAGTATGATAAAAAATTACCGAGCGATACTGTGTACCTGAGTCAGCGCCCTGCTTGTTCAAAGTAGTTGGGTCGTGAGTTTTCCAAAAAATTTCCAACAATTCTTTGAAACTGATTATCGCCGGATCAAATAATATTTGGCAAACTTCCGCATGATTTGTTTTCCCCGAGCACACTTGATCGTATGTCGGATTAACGGTGACGCCGCCGGCATAACCGGATACAACTGATTCAACGCCTTTTAATTCCTGAAAAACTGCTTCAACACACCAAAAGCAACCGGCGCCGAAAGTCGCGGTTTCTAATTTTTGGGTTGATGTCATTAAATTATCCTCTGAATAAATTTCACTTTCCGCATTTGTGTTTTTCGAGTTACTGGATATCATGAAAAATATGAATACGATGGCAATCCCAAACAAATATGATGGAAAACGATTCTTTTCTCCGCGAACCATAGTAATTTCCTTTCGTCAATCATCAACTATAAAAAGAATTTAGGATAAAAAGTTCCCCAAATACTCTCAATAATAATTTGTTGAATTGAAAAATGAGTTTAAAATCTCTGAGTGATATTTAAAAAGACTCTGCTATACGATGAAGTCTTCTCGAATGTGCCTTCATAATTTAATGATAAGAGTAATTTGCGGAAGAGAGTGACTGTAAGATCAATTGAAGCAATATTCTGTTTCATGTCAGGTATGCCCGAAGCAAATTTGTACAGAACATTTCTGTATCCGATTCCGCCGGAAAGCAATCCGAAAATAATATCGTTGTATGTTCGGATACCGATAACATCCCCGTCAAGATAATTTGTCTGAAGTCTATTGTATGAAAAACTTACGGATGAATTAATCAGCGGTACACGAGAATGAGTTATAAATCCACCGAAATTTTTTGTTGGTTTTTCATCACCTTTTCTAAATCTATATCCGTATGTTAATCCAACAAATACTAAATTGAAAGGTCTCAAATTTACCCGGAAACGCAAACCCTGCCGGGTTTCGGATTCAAGCAGACTATCGGCAAAGCTTTTAAATGTTTCATAATAAATCACATTCTTGCGGGCATCATACGAGGCCGAAAAATTAACAATTCTCGACGGTGTGTAGCGAGTCATAAAATAGAAACCGGTCAAATCGAATGTTGATTTGCTCGTCCCGTTTTCACGTTTATAAATATCAGCTTCCGCAGAAATGAATAAATTAATTTTTGGGATGAGATTGTTGTTGTGCTGAAAGTATAGAAACCTTCTATCTGTTTTAAAATTATTTGTCTGCTCGAAATATGCAAGCGTGTTTTGCATCGATGAATTCTTTATTGCATCATTACGCGCAACATAAACACCGTATTGAAACAGTTTCGTATTCAAACCGAAATCGGTAAAGTTCGGCCGCGAGCCAATAATCAAACCTGTGAAAAAATTTCCGAACTTCGTCTCAAACTGAACACCATCGATGGCGCTGACGCTTGAAATATATGAATTGATTCTCCGTCCAATCCACAAAGAAGTTTCGTTTGTAAAATTATATTTAACCGCGAGATTATAAATCCGCAGTGCATCCCCGATATTTTGCGACACAGAGTTCCATTCATCGGCGCGGTATGAAAAAGTCAAATAACTTTCGAAAGAGAACGGCGATTTGTAAATGCTGTCTCCATCAAATGAAAAAACATATCTCCATTTTTGGAAATCCTTTGAGCCGGCGCTGTTTGACAAAGTTGAATAACCCGATAAACCAATTTTACCGGATATCCCGGACAGCACAGGGCTTTCGTTCTTAAATTCTCCCGAATCTTCAATTGGTTTTTCGATATTGTCGGTAATTTGATGCTCAACTTCTTTTTCGGGTAATTTGGCTTCAGTCGATTTTATAAAAGCAATCAGCTTAGTTCCGACGGTTATATCTTCATTGGTCAGTCTATCACCCGCACAAGATTGCGATGAAAGAAATTTTACAAACACAGCCGGCAACAACGTATTTCCCTTATTAAGAAATAATGTATCGCCTTCGGAAATTCCATCTGTCGATTCGAATTTAACATAAATATTTTGAGAGGAAATAAATGATATCTCGCCTTCCCTCCTTTGCTGGGCAAAAAGGTTTAGCGCGAGTATTAAGAAAAATCCGGCAAATAATATTCTATTTATTTTCATTTTACATCGAACTTATGTTTGGGAAGAATAATTCCGCGATCATCCTCGCCATTCGGATGGCAATCGTAACAAGCATCACTGTTGTAAGAATAACCTGAAACACCTTGATGATCATTATTCGTACTTGATTGGGTGTGACATGTAAGGCAAGTGAATATTTGAAAATTGCTGGCGTTGGGATGGCAGTCGGAACATAAGTTCCATTCATTGTTATGCTGGCCTGAATAAATCGGGAAATACTGCCCGTCATGATCGAATGTTGACGGGTCCCATGCGTTTTGAGTATGACACGATTCGCAATCCGTCGGGAATCCCGCAGCTGCATGATCGGGATTATTTGTTGAATTATAATCCGATTGATGACATCCGTAACATGTATTCGGAGTATTTGTGTAGTTGCCGTTATGACATGTTGCACAATTATTTGCTATTGAAGCATGTGCGCCAATTAAAGGATAATAATTATTATGAATTGGAAATGTTGCAGGCGCCCAGCCCGTATTTGTTGTATGACATTGTTCACAAGTTGTCGGCAAGCTAAGCGATGAGTGATTCGGGTTAACTGATGAATTATAATCATCGTTATGGCATGCGTTGCAAGCAGTCGGTGTTCCCGTAAATCCGCTTGCATGGCACTGGCTGCAGCTTGTGTTTATATGCGCGCCTGTCAAAGGGAAATCCGTATTCGAGTGATTGAATGAAGACGGTATCCAACCGGTAGTTGTATGGCATATTGAGCAATCGGTCGGGTAGCCCTGTGATTGATGATTTGGCGCGTTGGCGTAATCATCATTATGGCATGCATTGCAAGCCGTTGGCGTGCCTGTAAATCCACCCGAATGGCACTGATTGCAGCTTGTATTAATGTGCACGCCTGTCAACGGGAAATCCGTATTCGAGTGATTGAATGAAGACGGCGACCAACCGGTAGTTGTATGACACATCGAGCAATCGGTTGGATATCCTTGCGATTGATGATTGGGAGCCGCAGCATAATTATCTCCATGACATGAGAAACATTGTGTAGGAGTTCCGGTAAATCCGGATGAATGGCATGTGTTACAACTGACATTTGTATGAGAACCTGTTAACGGGAAATTTGTACTCGAATGATTAAATGTTACTTCGCTCCAGAGATTCGTATTATGGCACATCACACAATCGGTTGGGTAACCTTGCGACTGATGATTTGGCGCTGTATTATAATTATCGCCATGACAAGCAAAACATTGTGATGGAGTTCCTGTGTATCCAGCAGTATGGCATAAATTACAATTAACATTTATATGCGAGCCGGTCAATGGGAAATTCGTACTCGAATGATTGAACGATGTTTGATTCCACGAATTCGGATTATGGCACATGGCACAATCCGTAGGATAATTTTGCGTTTGATGGTTTGGCGCATTGTTGTAATTATTTTGATGACAGCCAACGCATTGATTGGGAGTATTGGCTGTGGTTCCCTGATGGCAGGCGGAACATAGTGTTGTAATATGCTGACCAATTAATTCAAATCCCGTTGAGCTGTGATTAAATGTTGACGGAGTCCATGCGGCAGTAGTATGGCACTGTTCGCATGCATGCGGTAATCCCGCTGCTGTGTGATTTGGATTTTGCGCACCGTTAAAATTTTCATTATGACATGCAAAACACTCCATTGAAGTTCCGCTATAACCCGCAGCATGACACTGATCGCAATTTGAATTTACATGAGCTCCCGTTAACGGGAATGCCGTATTTGCATGATCAAATGAAGTTTGATTCCAGCCTGCCGGTGAATGGCAGAGTTCGCAATTAGTTGGATATTTTTTCGAAATATGTTCCGGCGCCGAATTATAATTTTCCTGATGACACGGATAACATTCCGAAGAGGTTCCGCTTGTGTTTCCTTGATGGCATGAAGAGCATTGCACTGCTGCATGTTGACCGAGTAACTCATACCCTGTGGATGCGTGAACAAAAGTGGATGGAGTCCATGCAGTTGTGTTATGACAATTCTGGCAGACTGCATTTAATCCTATCGCAATGTGATTCGGATTTTGCGTTGCATCAAAATTATCTTGATGGCACGAAACGCATTCGGCTGATGTGCCGAGGTAGCCGGATTGATGACACTGCTGACAATCAAGAGTTGAGTGAGCGCCGGTTAACGGAAAATCGCTGTTGGCATGATTGAAAGCTCCTTCTTTACTTCCATCCGGATGGCAAGCATAACATTCAGCGCTTGCATAAATATATCCGTTAACGCCCTGGTGTTCCTCGTCCATATCCTGTTTGCTGTGTTCATGGCAATTAACGCATTCAAAGACAGAATAATTTTGTGCGTTCACATGGCAGTCAGCGCAGGCATTCCATTCATTATTATGCTTGCCGGTATAAATCGGGAAATACTGTGCATCGTGGTCAAACGTTGCAGGAACCCATCCGCCCGAAGTATGGCAGTCCTCGCAGTTGGTTCCAAATCCGGTTGCCGTATGCGAAGGATTGGATGTATTATTATAATCCTGCGCATGGCAGCCGTAACATTCCTGCAGAGTGTTTGAATAATTTCCGTTGTGGCAAGCCGCGCAATCCGTAGCAATAGCTGCATGCGCACCCAACAAAGGATAAATATCATTATGTATCGGGAACAATGCGGGCTTCCAATCCGGAGTTGTAGTATGACACAACTCGCAGTCTGTATCTATTCCAACACTAATATGATTCGGATTTGTAGTCTGCTCGTAATTTGATTGATGACACCCGTAACATTCATCCGGTGTATTTGTGTAATCACCGTTATGGCATGTTGCACATTCCGATGCAATTCCGGCATGAGCGCCTGTAAGTAAATAATAATTATCATGAATAGTAAATTGCGCAGGCTGCCAGCCCGGCTGCGTGGTATGGCATGTTTCGCAATCAGTTGGAAAATTTAATTGAACATGATTTGGATTTACACTTCCCTGGAAATCGGAAGTATGACAATCGCTGCAAATAGTTGTTGTGCCTGTAAATCCGTTCGTATGACATTGGTTACAATCGGCTGAAGTATGCGCGCCGGTTAACGGGAAATTAGTAGCCGAATGATTGAATGATGTCTCAGACCATGCAGTTGTTGTATGACATTGTTCACATGTTTGCGGATAACCCTGCGATTGATGATTCGGCGCTGAATTATAATTGTCTTGATGACACGAATAACATTCCGGTGAGGTGTTGGCGTAACCGGAAGCATGGCACTGCTGACAATCAAGCGAAATATGAGAACCGGTTAACGGGAATCCGGTATTTGCATGATTAAATCCATCGTCTTTTCTTCCTGTTGGATGGCAAGAGTAACATGCATCGTTGTTGTAACTATAACCATTGATTCCATTATGCTCTTCATCCATATCCTGTTTATTATGTTCATGGCAATCGATACAACTGAACATACTAAAGTTACTTGTATTTGTATGGCAGTCCGAACAATTATCCCATGCACCCGCATGCTTACCGGAGTATATCGGGAAAAATTGTCCATCGTGATCAAACGTTGCGGGACTCCATGCATTCGGGCTATGGCATTCTTCACAATTTGTTGAAAAGCCTGACGATGCATGAGGCGGATTGGCGGTTCCATTGTAATCGCTGCTGTGGCAACCGTAACATTCATTAGGTGTATTTGTATATCCGGTTGTATGGCATGTTGAACAATTATTTGAGATTGCCGCATGCGCTCCGATTAATGGATAGTATTGATCATGAATTGCAAAATTTGCAGGCTGCCAACCCGGAGTTGTTGTGTGGCACTGATTGCACTCGGTTGGGAATTGCAAACTCTGATGCGGCGGATTGACAGTGGCATTGTAATTATTAATATGGCAAACACTGCATTCCTGTGTTAAACCGCTAAACGTATTTTGAGAATGACATTCAAAACAGTTTGATATTTGATGACCGCCGGATAGCGGGAAGAATGTGTGCGAAAAAGAAGTTGCCGACCATTGATCTGATGTTAGTGAATGGCACTCCTGACAGTCCGTGGAAAAGTTACCGGCGATATGATTCGGACTCTTTGCATTACTATAATCCATCCGGTGACAATCGACGCACTCAATTCCAAGCGGTGCAAAATTTACTTTTGAAACTCCCGTATGGCATTGTCTGCAATCCGCAGTTGCATGAGCGCCAACTAATGGAAATCGCCCCATCTGATGAATCTCTGTAATATTTGTTACAATCCAGGATGAGGGCTGATGACAATTTGCACATTCTGTCCCCACTGTTTCTTCATGAACATCTGTATGACATTCAAAACATTGTTTTTTTACCTTTTTGAATTGCAGATTGACATGGCATGATTTACAATTTATTAGATTATGCTGCCCGGTTAGAGTGAAGCCGGTTGTCTGATGTTCAAACTGTATATTTTGAATATTGACTGCCCATGTATCGGCATTATGACAGTTTTCACAATCGAGATCAAAATCATCGCCGTGGGGCGACTGTGCAAATATTACTGAAGAAATATATATGAAAATTACGAATGACAGATAGCGCATTTTATCTCGTCGAATTTATATTGAGTGTATTGTCCTTTCTCATTTACTTTTTGCTTATGGCATTTCAAGCATTCTGTTATTGAATGCGAACCGGTTAATGGAAATCTTGTTTTTGCATGATCAAACTTGTCCGCTTTCCAATTTTCGAATGCGTGACATCTGCTGCAATCGGTTTTTCCATCAACCGCAAATTGACTTACATGCTTATCGGGATGACAATTTTCACAGTTTTTATCTAAACCTCTAAATACCTGAACGAAGTTTCCGCTGGAATCGTTCTTTAAATGACAATTTTTACAACTCACTGCCGAATGTTTGCCTGATAGCTCAAAATTCGTCGCACCATGATTGAAATTAATTTTTTCCCATGAATCCGTTTGGTGGCATGAGCTGCAATTCTCATCTTTTAAAAATTTCTCGCTAATAGAGCTGCCGTGAACATTATTATGGCAGACAGTACACTTTTCAAAATTTAGTTTAAAATTCCAAACGCTGTTTTTAAAGTGACAGCTTTGACACGACACTGCGAGATGGCTTCCCGTTAATTTAAATTCCAATTCATTATGGTCATTCATCTTGAATTGGGATGGAGAAAAACTTTGCTCTGTATGGCATTCGGAACAATCGCGTACTTTATTAATTTCTTTGAATCGTCCTTTGTGATAATCTTCATGACAGTTAATACATTTTCCAAATTTCGGTTTATAACTCAATCCGGATATATGGCATCGCTTGCAATCAACTCCCCGATGTTTTCCGACAAGCGGGAAACGGGTTTTACTGTGATCGATTTTATCGAGATTGATAATTCGCTGAAATGTTTCTGCAACATGACAATCCTTACAATTAGCACCGAATTTTCCCTGGTGAACATCCTTGTGGCAATCCGAACAATTGGAGAAGGAGGAAATATTGAAAACGATTTTCTTTTTATTATCATTATAATTTTTATGGCAGCCGGTACAACTGATTGCAGTATGTTTGCCGGTCAAAAGAAATTTTGTCGATGAATGCTCGAACAATCCGGCAGGTTTAAAACTATTATTGCTATGGCATTTCCCGCACTTCGAGCCGAGCGTATTTCCGTGGACGTCTTCGTGGCAGTTTGAACATTCCGTGGTCATGCCCAGATAAGTCGACTTTTTCTTTTTTAGTTTAGCATCGGTAATAAATTTTGGGTCGTGACAATTTTTACACTCAATCTCTGAATGCTTCCCTGTTAGGTTAAATCCGGTTTGCGCATGATTGAATTTCTTTTTATCGAAATGGATAATCTTGAAATTTCTTCCATGATGTTCATTGTGACATCCGACGCAATTTTTATTTTTTACAGTAGAGTTTGCATGATAACCTCTGCCTGCGTCAATTCTCGATTTTATCTCGGTATGGCATGCCAAACATTTTGAATTAATTACCTTCTCGCCGATCTCATGGCACTTTGTACAGTTGGATAAACCTTCGAGATGTGAATGGGCGCTTGTCAAATCCCCGGGGGAAATTTGAGCAAATAAAACAGTCCCATGCAGAAACAGAAAAACCGGCAAAAATATTTTTAAGTATGTTTTAATATTACCTCGCCAAATTTCTTAGTTATTTTTATTCCAACTTTTTGAAGGAAAGCATTAGGCAGTTCGCCTCCCGCAAAAACATAAACAAGGTCGTTTTCTATCTCGATGATTTTTTCATCATTTATCTTAATGGCAACAGAATTATCTGTTATCTCTTTCACGCTGGAATTATATATAACTTCTATTTTCTTTTCATCCGAAGCGGCATTTAGCAGCTCCAAATTCCTCGGTTTAATTCTATTAAAAGAATCTCCGCGATACGATAACTTGACATTATTACCTTCATCAACAAGTAATAAAGCAGATTCAATTGCCGAATCACCGCCACCAACGACAAGTACATTTTTATTTTTTATAAGTTCCGGCTCAAGCAATCTATAATAAACCTTTTCTTTCTCTTCACCGGGTACTCCCAATTTCCTCGGCGTTCCTCTTCTTCCAATGGCAAGCAAGACATTTGCAGTTGTATAAACCGTGTTTAATGTCCTTACGGTAATAAATTCACTTCCCCTTTCAATCTCGTTTACTTTTTCGTTTTCATTAATATTAATATCATTCCCCGTAAGAACTTCCTTCCAAAGACTAAGCAATTCAGCTTTTGTTGTTTCACTTAATTTTACTTTACCGTAAAGATCAAGCTGCATTGGTGAAGTCATAACTATTTTAGCGCGTGGAAAAGAAAACACGGTTCCGCCAAGCGAATCCTGCTCAAGTGTAATAAATTTTATCTTATTCTTTGATGCTGTTAATGAAGCCGAAATGCCTGCCGGACCGGCGCCGACAATAATTACATCGTATTCGGCTGAATGAGATTTTTTCAAACTTCGCACGATACTTTCCATTGCAAGTCTTCCTTGCTCAACTGCATTTTTTATCAATCCCATTCCGCCTAACTCACCGGCAATATAAACTCCCCCGATATTCGATTCGTACCCGGCACTAACATGGGGAAGTTCAACACCGCGCTTTTCGGTACCCATCACCAATGTAATCGCTTCCACAGGGCATGCATGGAAACAAGCGCCGTGACCCACACACCTCGAGGCATTTATTGTTACACCGCGCCCGTTCATCAATCCAAGTATATCTCTTTCGGGACACGCGGCTACGCATGCACCGCTTCCGATGCAAATTTCGGAATTGATTACCGGATGCAAAGAAACCGGCTCATGAAATCCAAGCTCGATTGCTTTGTTTAATTTTGCCTGATTTTTTTTCGAATTTTTTCTTTTTGACCGCAGATAAAAATACAGTACAAAAATTATAATTATCCCAATCAGGAAATACGAAACAAAGTTTTCGAGAATTACTTCCCAGGTTGAGTTCATTTATAACTGCTGTAATGATGACTCCGCAAGTTTGGCTACATCAGTACCGGGATATTTTTTAATTACATCCTGCCATATTCTTTTAGCCCGGTCATTTTCACCTTTTGCGGCTGCAATTGCTCCGAGGTTATAATTCGCTTCGTGATGATTTTTGTCAATTGCCAGAACTTTATTTGTGTATTCTTCTGCTTTCTGAAAATCACGCTGATTATAATAAACGAAAGTTACCGCAAGAAGGATGTCCACCCTTTTCGAATCTTTTTTTAGGATTGATTGGAGCAGTTCAAGCGCTTTATCCGGCTGATGACCCGCAGAGAGCATCTCCGCGTATCGTTTTACGGTTACAGTATCATCCGGATTTTTTTCAAACTCAAGTCTAAGCGAATCCATCCTCTGCCTTGCGGCTTCGATAACATTGGACTTTGAAGGCTGGTCATTTCCGTCCATATTCATCCCTTTGTGAACATCATCATCCGGCATTTGTTTTTCCATCGCAGTTTTTCCATCGACCGGTTTATCACCTCCCGAAGTGAATACAACAAGCAAGACTATAATTAATATGAATCCGGTGATATATATGTAAAGTGGTTTGATTTTCATTTTATCTCCTTTAGAATATCCATTTATAACCAAAAACAATTGTTACCGCTACATGCACTAACATAATAAATAACATAATTGCGGCAAAGGGTAAATGTGCAACATGCCAGTATTTGAATAACTTTTGCATTGAACGAAGCAGCTCTATTTTTCGTATTAGAACCAGTTTGTTTTTCATCAATTTTAAAATGTCTTTTCTGTTTTCCTTTGATACGTCTTTATTAATCAACTCATCTTCCAGTGATTTTAATTTGACTTTATTCGATGCATGCGATTGGTAAATATGTTTAAGACTATCAAAGAATCCGAACTCCCGCAATGATGCTGCAACTACAGATTTTTCAAATAAATTTATTCTCGATTCATCCAGCGAGAACAGGTTCTTTAACTTCCTCGTGTAAGATTTGTTCTGCTCATCCAGCTCGTCAAGTTTGTATTCCTGTCCTTGAATATTTCTCGGGATTTGTACGTAAATAAAACGCCCTGCTATTCCGCTTAATACAACGGCAACCATACTCCAAAAACTTACCGATACAATCCCGCCGAATTTAAAAGAAGTATGAAATAGTACTAATATCGGTCCGAGTGTGCACAGAAAAATATGTAATTCGAGCCAATGTTTGAGAAATCCTATCCTAACAAATTTTTTATATCTTTTCCGCACCATGTAAATAATAACACCGGAAAGCATCATCAAAGAGCCGATTATTCCGAGACCATGCCCCCAAATCCCGCTTGGTTTTAGTAATGTATGAAACGGATGGAAAAATTTATCTTCAACCGAAGTCAAGTAATACGAATATCCTCGGATAGAAAGGAATACTGTCGTTAATATGGTAAAAAATACAAAAAATCCTGTGTAGATACGGTGTTGGGTTTTCGTCATCAATTTATCCCTAAGTGCCGGAATTATTAAAGTTCATAAAAGGCTTCGAAAAGATATTTTTTTTTCGGTTTATTTAAAACTCTTTTATAGTATAAAATTTTACATTGCACCAGAATAAGATAATTTGTATTTTTTGCCCGCTTTGTTTATAAATTTATTCTTTTCCAGGTTCTTTTTGATAATAAAAAACAAAATAGGTTATTTTTTTCTTCTTGGTGTTTTTACCTTTTATCTATCCGGGAGCGCTTTATTAATTCAGGGTAGAGAATGCTGTCATGTAAAACGGTCAAAAAAGACTCATTCGTGCTGTGAAATGGAAAAGAAAATCGAATTTTCAAAATGTCCGGGTGATAAAACCCAAAACCAATTTGAATTTTCGAGATGTAACTGTGAGCACACGTGGATTCAAAATAATAACGAAGTTGCAGTAACTCAAAACAACACATATAAGTATGAATTATCATGTATTTGTATCATCGAGCCTTCTTTACTCACCTTTCAATCATCAAATCCATACACAGACATTAATTCCGGTAAATCATTAAAAGAGGTTCCAATTTTTCTTGTTACCGGAATGTTGCTAATTTAGACAACACTATCCGAAACTTTAACATCATTATTTATTTATCCCGCAATTCCAATATCGGAATGAAGGTATTCATTGCTCCGGATTAATAAATATTTCTCAAAAATAAATTTTAGCCAATATTTTATAAAACATATATCAGGAGTTCATCATGACAAAACATAAATTTTTAATAATCGCTTTAACCATGGTTCTATTCGTCTTTGCCGGTTCATCATATGCACAGAATTGCTGTAAAGAAGAAAGGACTTGTAAAATAGAAACGCTTGATAAAAACGGTGACGGTAAATTATTCCAATGCCCGATGTTCTGTGAAGGTCCTTCGGATGAAAAAGGTAAATGTTCAAAATGCGAAATGGACACAAAAGAATATACAGTAAAAGAGGTAAAGGCAAATTGTGAAAAGAAATGCCAGGCAGAAGGTAAGGAATGCTGTAAAAAAAATGAGCACAAAGACTGTTCAAAAGAAAAATCCGGATGCAAAAAAGATTGTCAGAAAGAATGCTGCAAAGACAAGCATGAAAGCAAAGACTGCTCTAAAGAAAAATCCGAAGCTAAATGCAGTCAGGATAAATCATCTTGCAAAGAGAGCTTGAAAGAAGGCAGCTGCGAAAAAGAAAAGAAATAAAGTAAAATATATATAGAACCGAATTAATTGGGGCGATGAATTTACCGCCCCAATTAATAATTAAAGCTGATCACAAATGTTTTTGTAGAAATTCGGAAAGGTTTGAAGAGGGAACGGCTTTTATATTATTTCCTGACTTGTGCCAATTAGTATGACAAGGATTTATCCAGTTTATTGATTATTATTTTTGATTGTTTGTTAACTTCAGAGAGAATAATAAAAATTTTGTTGGTAACAGAATCAAAGATTTTTGCATCTTGAATAATCCAGATAACATCAATAATCTTCTTCAACGAAAGATTTATCAGTATCGAGTCTGTAAAGATATTTGTGTAAATGGGAAAAGCAGTTAAAGAACAACATTTAATCTCTCCTCAAAAATAACAGATAAATGGGAAAGAACAACAGCCCAGTTTTGAATTTGCATAGTCCACTTTTTTGATAAATCTCTGTAAGCAAGGAATAACATTTTTTTAAGAGCATCATCATTGGGAAAAAGTGATTTTGATTTTGTGACTTTTCTAAACTGGCGGTGCACAGCTTCAACGGCGTTGGTCGTATAAATAATTTTTCTGATTTCATCCGGGTACTTGAAAAAAGTTGAAGCATGTACCCAGTTGTTCCTCCATGTCTTAAGAGCCAGAGAATATTTTTTACTCCATGCTTCTTCAAGTTTATCAAGAGCAATCAGAGCAGCTTCCTCCGTTGGAGCAGAGTAAACAGTTTTCAATTCTTGCATGAACTTTTTTTGGTCTTTACTGGCAATGTATTTTAGAGTATTTCTGATTAAGTGAATGATGCAAAGCTGGATTTCAGTTTTCGGAAATACTGTGTTAATTGCTTCAGGAAAACCTTTCAGTCCATCAACACAGGCAATGAGTATGTCCTGAACCCCTCGATTTTTTAATTCAGTTAAAACAGTCAACCAGAAATTCGCACCCTCGGCCTCACTTACCCAGAGACCGAGTAAGTCTTTTCTTCCATCAGTATCGAGCGATAAACACGTGTAGGCTGCTTTATTTACAACTTTTCCACTATCTATAACCTTATAGTGGATGGCGTCAAAAAACACTATGGGGTAAAGTTTTTCAAGCGGACGGTTATGCCACTCTTTTGCCAGGTCGATTATTTTATCTGTTATATTGGAAACAAGGGTTGGGCTAATGTCCATTCCGTAAATCTCGTGGATGTGAGATTGTATATCTCTTACTGTCATTCCCTTTGCGTACATCGATATGATTTTATCCTCAATCGGTCCAAGTGTACGTTCATATTTTTTGATAACTATTGGATCGAATAAACCATTACGGTCACGTGGGACGGCAAGGTCAATTTCTCCGTTATCGTTTCTAAGTGTTTTGTGTGATTTGCCATTGCGGGCATTGCCGTTGTTTTTTCCTAATGGCGAATATTTTTCGTAACCAAGGTGTTCGGTTAGTTCAGCGTCAAGCATTCCTTCGAGAGACAATTTGATAATTTTCTTGATGGCTCCGTTTTCTCCCATCAGGTCTTGGTAGGTCTTCGCTTTCTTGAGATCTGCTTTGAGTTGCTCGATCATTTCTTCGGTTAGTTCCATTGTGTAAATCCTTATAATGGTTAAAGAATTTGTTAAATATTTTCGCCTAATGCAAGCGCGATTTTCGAGAGGCTAAGCGGAGTGGAGCGTAGCGAAACGGAGCTTAGCCTCTCTTTCTACTTTAACCATTTACACAAAATTATTTACACTCCCAAAAGTACATTTACAAAAAGAAATATTTTATTTCGAAATTGTTATAAGTTTTACTTGCAGCCAAACCTCCGAGGTTTAACCTTTTTGAGTGACGAAAACCTCCGAGGTTTAAGGCTCGTGGAAAGATTGATTGATATTTACTTTTATTTTTCGTTACTACCTAAATCTTACACACCCCTCGCCCCCCGATAAAAAGCATCGGGACAAGCTATCTTTTTAGAGGGGACGACGCGCTTTAAAAGTCCCCTCCTACGGAGGGGATTTAGGGGTGGGTAACTAAAAGTACATTTACAAAAAGAAATATTGTATTTCAAAATTGTTATAAGTTTTACAAAAGAAAAATGGATTGATGAACATGAGAGGAAACACACCCCGTCAACTCCGTTGACACCTCCCTCAAGAGGGGATTAAAAGATTGTAGAGACGGGATATATCCCGTCTCAAGGTGCACAATTCCGCAACTGCTTATGATTTGTTGATATATCAAGATTGTAGAGACGGGATATATCCCGTCTCTACAATAATCAAATTAATCAAAATGCATGTTGATGAATGGAAGTATTTTGAAAATCCCTTCGTTGTTCTTTGCGATATTTAACAAACCGATTTGCACTCCGTTTAATACTTCGGCAGTATTGAAAATTCCAATTGCCAACCCGGTTTGTTCATTCATTACTTGATGATAACAAGATATTGAAACGCCGGTAAGATTCTGTACTTTCGTCCATCCAACGGTGCAATTAAATCCTGTCAAATCTTTTGTTTGTATTTTATATCCGGTAACATTGAATCCTGTAATTCTTTCGGCAGCAACAAGAGCAATTGCGGAAATGCTGCATCCGACAAGTTCATTTGCTGAAACGATAGCAACACCGGCAGTATTAACTCCGGTAATATTATCACCCGAAACGAGCGCAAGACCGCTTGTATTAATTCCAACCATCTCATTGTTTGATACAAGAGCTAAACCGGCAGTGTTAACACCTGTCATTGTACCGTTGCTTACTAATGCTAATCCGCTTGTATTTACTCCTGTAAGATCCTGGTTGGAAACAAGTGCTAATCCGCTAAAACTAATTCCGCTCATATCGCCATTTGATACGCATGCAAGTCCGCCGAAATTTATTCCAACCATATCCCCGTTTGAAACAAGGGCTAAATTGCCGTGATTTATCCCTGTCATGTCGCCATTTGAAACACACGCTAATCCGCCGGTATTTATTCCAATCATATCACCGTTGCTAACGATAGCAAGTCCGCCGAAATTAATACCTGTCATTTGTCCATTTGAAATACACGCGAGTCCTCCAATATTAATTCCATTCGTTTCCTGTCCACCGATAATAGCAGCTAACCCTATGTTTAGTCCATTCAAATGGTCGGCGTATGGAGCGAGACCAAGCGAAATTCCATTTACGGATGAACCCGTACTCTCTTTCGGTTTCCATAAAGTAATATTGATTCCATTAATCTCACCGACTCCGCAATCTATAAAGTTTAGCCGTAAGCCATTAAAGTTTTCTGAGTTGCCGAAGCTGATTCCATTGCCATCGAATCCCAAATCAATACTCCGATGATTACATACAACTTTAGAGGAATCATCCTCATTAAAAATATCGACTTGCGCAATAGCGCTTGAATAAAATACAGTGATTGATAAAAGCAGAATCCATATTTTCATTTTACTCTCCCAATTAAAAATAATTTTCGAAACTTTAGACACAAAAACATCAAAAGAGTTACAAATTTCTTTAATTGTTTTTTTGGGGAAATCGTATAAAAGATTTTCTGAGGTATGATGATCGAATGGTTTTGTTCTTTACATTTTTGCTTCGATTTCGTCCAGCCAGCGATTAAGCATATTGAAATCTTTGTTGAGAATGCCTGACTTAGTTTCTGTTTTTGGTAATGGTACAAGGTTATTTATTTTTTCGAATATGGTATTCGATGTCTGCTGATCGTAATAGAAAAGCAATGTCCATAGCGTGGCACAATCTTTTAATCCGGCTCCTTCAATACATTTTCTAAGATCTCCGGTATCAATACTTGATTGTTCCAACTTTTGCCTTGTTTCATCACTGATCATAGAATTAATTGAAGAATATGCAGCCTTGTCTCCAAGATGGTAAATATAATCCTCAAAAACAGGGAGAATCAATTCTCCTTTCTTTATCCTCAATCCACCGCGTTTTACTTCGATTACTCCGTTATCTTTCCCATGTACTGTTATTTCAGCTCTCGATCCGTAATCACAAAATTCATAGTTATCAGTTTCGATCGTTAGCCGATGATAATAAGTATTAGTCTCCAATTTTATTTTACCGCTTATTAATTCGATGCGATTATCCTCAGACTTCCCTTTCAGAATTTTCAATTGAGTATGAGGTTGGATAATTATCTTTCCAATGGATTTGATTGATAAAAGCCCCGTGACATTTATGCCGGACGAAATTAAATCTCCGTCAGTTACTTCACCAGAATGATAATCTCCATTAACTAAGACTTTACCTGTTCTGGATTCTATTGTCCACGGGAAGGTCGAGTTTAAAAAAGAATTTGATATTAAGGAATATAAATCAATTCCCGCAAATAACAGGATGATAGTATAAATGAAAATTCTTTTATGTTTTTGCAGTCGTGCGCGTTTCTCCCGCATTCTTTCTTTTGGATCAGGAACCGAAAATAACTCTGCAATCTCATCCGTAAGAGAATCTTTTTCTTCCTTAGCATGATCTTTAGTCAACTCATCCAACAACAAAGGATCAAGTTTTCTGCCATGGTCGGTTTCTTTTTTGACTTTTTTATTTTTGTTATCGCTTTCCTCAAACAAAGTGTTCCGCAATCCGTCAAGTATGTTTGGCGGGGTAGCGTTTGAAATAAGAAAATTAGATAGAATTCTCCTGTAGTTATTTAATAATCTCAAAGTATCCGTCATGTTCTCGATGGAAAGTTCTTCAACTTGCCATTGCTCAAAATCTTGAACAAAATTACCCCACTCACTGTCTGTAAGTGAATTCATCAGATCGATTGTCCAGGTGTCAGTAAATTTCAAACGGGCTGTATGTAGATCAGATTTCAATTTGTCAATGTGTTTCTCATTAAACATCACTGAACAATCTTCAGTTGTGTAACCCTGGTAATCATGCAGAAATAAAATTAAGCGCTGTTCAATATTTAGGTTAAGAAAAATTTCATCTGCTCGATCCTTGCAGATTATTGGCGGACTATCTTTAACAGTCTTTTCATCAGCGAAAGGTTCGTTAGCATCTTTCTTTTTACGAAAATACGATACCACAATACTAACCGTAAGCCCATTCAACCAAAGCTCGAATGGAGAATTGGGCGTTAGGAATTTAATGTGCTGCCAGGCTTTTGTAAAAAGTTTAGTAGTCACTTTCTCAGCAAGAGTAATATTACCAGTCAATCGTAGCGCATGTAAATAAATTTTATCTTTAAAAATTTTAGCTAACTCAAGGAATGAATTTTTATTCCCTTGTTGAGCTCTTTCGATTAAACTCCAGAAATAATTTGTTTCGGATATCATTTAATAATCATATTAATTTGCAAATCGTATTGTATTACCGTTTCGATCGTGGAATCTTACCCATACACGGGTAACGTTATTTCCATCCCACCCTTTAGTATTACCCTCTGCGATAAGTACAATGTAATTCATACCGCTAGTAAACGAAATATTGCCCGCTTCGGTTTTCTTCAATTTGTCAGGAATTTTCCAACCTTTATAAGTGCCGCTTCCACCTCCGAAACTTCCATGTGTTTTCCTGTATTGTAGGGCGGATTGGTAAACTTTTAATATTTTATCGACAAGTTGTTCTCTATTAGAATCCTGGAAAGTATTTTGCACCATCGTATAGCCTGCAAAAATCGCAATTGCTATCAAGATGATTCCAATAGTATAAAGCAATAACTGTTGAATCCCCAATTTCTCACCAAATTATTTTCTTTTAGAATAATTATCGGATTATTTTTTTCTCTTTTAACTTTATCGGGCATATAAAAAGGAAAATATTTATTATGCGGAGAAAAGATGATTTTGACGGATAATCAATTTGGTATTACTATTTTCACATTTAAAGATGATTCTAATAAACGGATGGAGATAGATTTCCGAAAAACAATTCAATCGTTAGAATTACTGCATCACCCAATGGCAAATCGTTGTTAAGCGCTCACCGCCGATTTGGTTCTATAACTAATCCGCCTTTTTTGACTAACATTTTCAATGGGATTGAGAAATCTTTCGGCATCATTCCAATTTGTAAATAAGCTAACGTTCAAGCCTGCATTTTTGGCAAATGTTTCAACAATATCATGCGATTTATCATCTGCATTAACCAAAAAAGCAGTGAAAGCTGTTTTGTCAATTCCGGGATTATTCATATCGTTGTAAGCGAAATAATAATTGTTGATAATAGAATCAACATTCCGGGATTCAGTAAGGTCAATTAAATAGCGATTAATCCCAATCTCCTGCCCCAAATTATGTGCTATGAGATTATACTTCAGAGCAAGTTTGGCTGTGAGATCTCCCCTGACTCTTAAAATTAGATAGACGCTATCATTAGATAAGGTAAGTATGTAAGACATTTGTTACTCCCGACTATGAAGTTACAAGATTAAGTCCACATTAAGAATTATTTTTAATTCAGGATGTCCTTTGTTACATTGGAAACGATAAGCCTAACATCCCGAATAATTTTTCTCGCACAAAAGTAAAGAAAATGATTCTATAATTGCAAGTACTATTTTTATACTCTTGCCAATTTTTAAAGAGGATTTGAACTTGTTCTTAACGTTCACCGCTCCGATGATTTTGAGATAACCTCGGATGAATATACGACATACCGAATCTTTATTAACCTTTTTGATAAGACCATAAAATATGCACGACGGTTTAGAAGAATAACTCTTCCAGTATTTTCGAGATTTATTTATTTACGATGTAAAAATATATACTGGCAATTCTTGAATCTTTCTATCCCAACATATTTTTCTTTTACAAATTTCTTATGTATTTTCACTAAAGAAGTTACCATTATCATGTTTGAATGTAACTTATGAGATGTCATATGATAAATGGCAAATGGAAGATGGATAAAAATGAGAAACTAAAAAAAATTACATTTCCCATTTTCTTTCTTACATTTGCTTTAGCTTTTAATGTTAGCTCTTATAAAGGGAGATTATCTTTTTGAAAGGCTGTACATTCATTTGACAAATAAAAAGCAATAATATGTAATGTGAGTTTCCGGATTTAGTGAAGTAATTTTTCAACTTTTAAAGAGAAAACCTTGAAATCATTCTTACGAAGTATAGTAATGATTTTAATATCATTATCCGCCTTATTGGCGTGCTCAAGCGAAACCGAGAACTATAAAGAAAACGCTCCTTCCGATTCCCTAACTAAAAATTATTCAAAACCGCCCGAACCCGGAACCGTAAAGATTCTTGGAGAGGTTAAATCAATCATCCAACAGGACAATGTTTACTGCCTTCAAGTTTGTATTGAAGAAATTCTTGAATATGGATCAGCGGCCCCTATTTTTAGTCCATCCAGTATTATCGATATCGAAATCCCTCAAGCTGAATACGAAACTAAAAGCATAAGCGGAGGAAGTGAAATTCTTAAAAATAACATTTATGAATTTTTATTGAAATCATCTCCAGCAGGAAAATCAGTTCCTACCAATGGTTCAATAAGAATTATTTATATAAGACAAAGTACTTCGAGAGAGGAATAAAATGAAGAGTTCAAAAAATACTATTTACATTTTATTTAGTTCATTCTTGATTGCAATCGTTACACTCCTCATAATAGGTAGTGCAACCGAGCAAAACAAAATTAAAATGCGTAGCAGTTCTTCACCAAAATCAGAAATGCAAGAACGGGAAGGTAGAGCCGAATACTTTTTCAATTTAATGCGCGATCCTGTAACAAATAAAATACCCGATAATATTCGTCATCTTGAATTGGAATTTGCGAAATCACTGGATCGTAATTCTTCTTCTGTTAACAAAAGCATATTACAATATACATGGCAAGAGGCTGGTCCAAAGGATGTCGGTGGAAGAACGCGTGCTCTTGCCGTTGACAAAACAAATCCGAATGTGATAATTGCTGGCGGAGTATCCGGCGGAATTTGGAAATCGACCGACAAAGGTGTTACCTGGGCAATGAAGAGTAGTCCCGAGGATTTCTTAAGCGTTACCTCAATTGCACAGGATCCTCGCTCAGGCAGTACAAATATTTGGTACTACACCACCGGTGAATATGACGGTAATTCCGCAAGCGCGCAGGGATGGTCGGCGTTGTTTTACGGAGATGGAGTTTTCAAATCAACCGATAACGGTGAATCCTGGTCTGCCCTGAATAATACTGTTAGCGATGATCCCACTGCATGGGACGGTGAATTCGATTTATGTTCGCGTGTTGTGGTTAGCCCGAGAAACGGTTACGTGTATATTGCCGCAAATGGTATAGGAATTTTAAGATCGACGAATGGAGGAACCAATTTCACTTCAATTCTCGGAAGCGTTAACGATCACGTGTATTGCGATGTAGTTGTAAATTCTAACGGTGATTTAGCAGCAGTCCTTTCTGCCGTCGGTTGGAATAGTACTCAAGCGAATACACCGGGAGTATACAAATCAACAAATGATGGCACCAACTGGGAATATATCACCATATCACAACTTTCAGCCGACTGCGAGCGAAGCGTTTTGTCATTCGCCCCATCAAATCCTAATTCTCTTTACATGTTTGCTAATGAAGGCGCCGATTTTTTTGGAAAGGACAAAATTGGATTCTATAAAATCACTTACTCCACAAAAGCTGTGGTTGATCGTTCCGCTAACATGCCGGACTTTAACCAGGATTTCGAGGATTACATTCATACACAGGGCAATTATAATATGACTTTGGCTATTAAACCCGATGATGAGAATCTTATCGTACTTGGTGCGACAAGTTTATTCCGATCTACAAATGGATTTAGCTCAAAACCAAATAATCAAAAGAACGATTGGATTGGAGGTTATAATACCGAATCCTTCTTTTATCCGAATTTACACCCGGATATTCACTCCTTTGCCTTTGATCCGACTGATCCGAAAAAAGTCTGGTTTGGTCACGATGGAGGATTAAGTTACGCAGAAGATATTACTACAACGTCGTATGCAACATATTTCCCCTGGATAGATAAAAATAATGGTTATAATGTAACTCAATTTTATATGGTTACAATGCCCGATGAAGCCGGGGACGATAGAATTCTCGGCGGTACACAAGATAACGGAAGTCCATTTTTCAGATTCAATGGAACAAGCCCGACAAATTCAGAAGATATTACAACAGGCGATGGTGCTTATGCTTATTTCGGGAATGAATTTGCATACGGATCAGCACAGCTTGGCGCTGTTTTACGAATTGATTATAATTCCTCGGGCAATCCAACACGCGATGCAGGCTGGAGTAATATTACACCACGCAATGCTGCCAACCAATTATTTATTAATCCTTATGTCGTCGATCCTAATGATGAAAATTATATGTATTACCCTGCGGGAAATTCATTATGGAGAAATAACCAATTGAATTCACTCCCTTACAATTCGAGCTTTAACGATGGAATCACAACCGGGTGGACAAAACTCACAAGTCTTGGCGTACCAAATAATTATACAATTACCGCTTTGCAAGTTTCAATTAGCAATCCTACTCATCGACTTTATTATGGTGCCAGCAGTGCAAGTAATAATAATCCATTGGTACCAAAACTATATAGATTAAACAACGCAACCACAGCATCCTCAGGAGCTGTTGAATTAACGCTTCCCGGAGTTGCAGACGGAGCTTATATTCATAACATAGCAATTAACCCGGATGATGGAAATGAAATTATTGTTGTCCTTTCAAATTATAACATAGTTGGTCTGTTCCACTCAACAAACGGTGGGGATTCATTTACAACAATTGAAGGTAATTTAACCGGTGATACGCAAAATCCGGGACCTTCGATTCGATCTGCTACGATAGTGCCTTCAAATGGAAGTAAACAATATTTTGTTGCAACCAGTATTGGACTATATTCAACAACCGCATTAAATGGCGCTAATACATCATGGATAAAAGAAGGTGCTAATGTAATCGGTAACACGGTATGTAATTATTTGACCTCCCGAAAATCAGATGGTAAAGTTTTAGTCGGTACCCATGGTAGAGGGGCCTTCACCGGAAATTCTCAAAGTGGATCCGGCGCCATTGCATCGGTTACTTCTCAACAATTAAATATTCAAGTCAACAGTGGTTCATCTGCGTCAACTACTTTTCAATTGCAGAATATTGGCGATCAAACTTTGAATTATAATATTACAGCATCCGGCAATTTTAATCAGAATCCGGGACGGGCTTTTAATAGAATTCAAAAGCGAAAATCAATCACAACAAATTTACATGATGAATATTACCTCCGGCACTCATCAAAATCATTAAAAAAAATAAATCAAGATTCACCTTTTTCAGTTGCTGCATCAAAACAAAATGTGAATAAGAATGATGAGATACTTGGAACCGATAAACTAATTTTGGATGATGGTAATGAATCGGTAGATAGTTTTGTGGGTTATGGCGACGGCAGCGCATTTTCGTGGCTAAATGAATTTGATATGACCAATTTTAATTTTGAACTTGATAGTTTCGAATTTTTTATGAGATCAGAAAATTCATTCTTAAATATGCTTTATGTTGCTGTTTACGATGCTGGCTTAAACGTTCTTGCTGACGGTACAATTTTCGGAACTATCTCCTCCGAAGGTGCATGGAATACCGTGTATATTGATACTCCGATTAATTTCACGACCGGTGATAAATTTTACCTCAACATCGAAACTCAGCTCTCATCAATTGACTACCCCGCTGGAACCGATGAGGATGCTCAAATACTGAATAAAAGTTTTTATCTCGACGACTCGAGTAATTTGATACCTTTAAATTCTGTTGCAGGATTTGAGAATGGAGCTTTCGTAATTCGGGCAATTGGTACAATCACCGGCGGAGGTAATGTAAATCCGGTTGCGATTGCACAGGTATCTAAAAACCAAGCCCTGATTGGAGAGAATATTTCATTCGATGCTTCGCAATCTTACGACAACGACGGAACCATATCGAGTTATGTTTGGAATTTTGGCGACGGGGGCACAAGCTCTAACGTAACAATAAATCATTCGTATGCAACCGAGGGTTCTTTCAATTATTCATTAACGGTAACAGATAACGATGGAGCGACAGGAATAGCGAGCGGGACTGTAAATGTTACAAGTGGAGTAACACGGCTCACAGTTCAACCTTCAAGCGGGAATGTTGCAGCTTCAAATGAACAAATTATTACAGTTACGTTAAATGCTACAGGTTTAGCTCCGGGAAATTATACCGGGCAAGTTTCTATAACAAGTAACGGTGGTAATATCATTATCCCGTTAACAATGGTGGTAAATTCAATTAACGACGTTCAAGATCAACAAACAATTCCAACAGAATTTGAGCTGAGCCAGAATTATCCGAATCCTTTTAATCCAACGACAACAATTAGATACGCAGTACCCACCGTAGAGACGGGATATATCCCGTCTCTACAACATATTACGTTAAAGATATATGATATTCTTGGTAATGAAGTTGTAACGCTGGTTGACGAACCAAAACGAGCAGGTTATTACGAAGTTAATTTCAACGCCGCTGAATTGACAAGCGGAGTTTATATCTATAAGTTAAGAGCAGGAGACTTTGTTAGTTCTAAGAAAATGCTGCTATTGAAATAATAGTCCTTCGATTTAGGTTTATTACTAATGAAATATTCTCTGACTACTGCATTAATTATTTTGTTATTTGTCAATCTTTACTCTCAAGATTTCATTTCCATTCATCAGCTACATGCCGGGGAATTTGGGAGAGCAGAAAATTCGCCCAGTCAATTTGATTCCGAAGGTAAAGATATAATCCCGCTTCAGTACGATAAAAGCGGACTTACTAAAAATGTTTTTGGCTATTTACCTGACTGGCAGTACAATTCCGCTAAACCATATTTGCAGTATTCATTGCTAACGCACATTGCTGCATTCGATTTTGCTGTTAGCAGTTCCGGCTCAATATCAAATCCAAACTATTGGCCATGGACGGATGTTATCAATCTTGCTCATCAAAACGGAGTTAAAATTATTTTATGCGCTGTTAATTTTGATGGAGATGAAATTCATACTATTATGACAGACGCAATAGTAAAGCAGAATTTTTTCGATAATGTAAAATCAAAAATCCAGCAATACCAGCTAGATGGCGTTAATATTGATTTCGAGAGTTTGAATACTGCCGATAGAGGAACAGTCGTAAACACTTTTATGCTGGACTTAACAAATTTTATTCATACCGAACTACCCGGTAAAGAAGTTTCATTCGCTGGTCCAGCAGTAAACTGGGGCGGTTGGCTTTTAAGCGGACTCGCCTCCTCATGCGATTACATTTTTATTATGGGTTATGCTTTCAGTGGAAGTTGGAGTGAAACTACAGGAGCTAACGCCCCATTAACAGGCGGAAGTTACAATATAACAAACACCGTAAACATTCAATATGGTGGAATTAATCCTCAAAAATTAATTCTTGGTGTTCCCTATTATGGAAATAAATGGATTGCCGAATCAGAACTCGCACATGCTTCGGTAGTTGATTTTATTGGAAGTACATTGGTTGCCAATGATTTTGTAAATTCCGAATTATATGAACAACTTTGGGATGATGACAGCCAGGTTCCATGGTACCGTTGGCAGATAGATGCAAACAGCTGGTATCAAGTATGGTGGGATAATGATATAAGCCTCGGATTGAAATATGATCTTGCCGATTCTAAAAACTACCGTGGAGTTGGTATGTGGGCTTTGGGGTATGATGGAAGTAGAATGGAATTATGGAATTTACTTCTGCAAAGATATTACGTGCCTGTTGAATTATTGACATTCTCTGCTGCTCAAATTGGAAATACTGTAATTCTCAAATGGTCGACTGCAACTGAAATGAATAATCACGGATTTGAAATTGAGCGAATCTACACACCCCTTCCGCCTTCGGCGGATTTCCCCTCTCGAGAGGGGAAGGAGCGAAGCGACAGGGGTGTGTGGGAAACGATCGGATTTGTGCAAGGTAATGGAACAACAACAGAACCTCATTTTTATTCATTCACAGATAAAATTGTTATCAGTGGAAATTATTCCTATCGTTTGAAACAAATTGATATTGATGGATCATTCACTTATTCAAAAGAGATTACTGTAGAGACTCGCCGCGGCGAGTCTTTTCCAACAGAATTCATATTGCATCAAAATTATCCCAATCCATTTAATCCAACAACAACAATTAGATACGCAGTACCCACCGTAGAGACGGGATATATCCCGTCTCTACAACATGTTGCGTTAAAGATATATGATATTCTCGGTAATGAAGTGATGACGCTCGTGGATGAAACGAAAGAACCGGGATATTATGAAGTGGAATTTGACGCTTCACGACTTTCGAGCGGAGTGTATTTTTATAGACTACAAACTGAAAGCGGATTTAATGCAACAAGAAAACTGTTAGTGATAAAATAATAAAGCCATCCCAATCTGGCGGGGCGGAGTAAATTTCCATCTATTAGTTAGGATGCATTGTTGATTAAGATGCAAATTTTGCTTAATTAGTAACCGAACCAATTAGAATAATATAAATGAAAATATCATTCCTATTTTTTTTCTTAATTATTATCTTATTCTGCACAATAATATTTTCGCAAATAAATAGTCGACACATCGAAAATAATTATTTATATGCGGATACAATACTAACCGAGACTCTTCCGCCCTCCCCAGTTTACGAAGAAGGAGATCTTTACGTAGCGACTAATGGAAGCGATGAAACAGGTTTGGGAACAAAAGAATTTCCTTTTAAAACAATCACTCGCGCACTCGAACAATTGGAAGACGGAAATATTATTGTTTTGCGCGGCGGAACATACAACATTGATGAAGAAGTTCGTATCCGTATGCCAAATATTACAATTCGATCTGAAATAGAAGAGTGGGCTGTAATCTCGGCTCCCACCGATGTAGAAGATATTACTTCCTGCGTTTATTTCGATGTCGAATCATCGGGCGGCAAACTACAACGTATCGAAATTATTGGCGGATATTATTACGGTATAAAAACAGAAACAAAATGGGATTGGGGCGATCCAAACGATAGAAGCGGCGCTTCAAACATTTTGATTGAGGATTGCAAAATACACGACACCGGGAGAGACTGCATTAAGATTACACCAAACTGCGACGACATTACAATCCGTAGATGCGAAATATTTAATTCAGGACTAAGAGACGACTCGAATGCAGAAGGAATTGATAATGTTAACGGTGACAGAATGACAGTGCAGGACTGTTACATTCATGATATTGCTACGAATGGAATATATTTCAAAGGGGGCGCAACGCTCTGTGTAGCCGAACGGACTAAAATTGAAAACTGCGGTGTCGGAGGAATTATGATTGGCTTCGATACAAGTCCCGAATATTTTGATTTAATTGTTAATCCAGAATATTATGAAAACATCTATGGAATAGTCCGTAATTGCATCATCTCGGATACGAAATACGCAGGTATTGGATTTTATGCTGCAAAGAATGCAAAAGTTTATAATAATACAATTGTGAATACCGCACATGAAGGACATAGTCCGATTTACTTTGGAATTACTTTCCAGGATTGGGAACCGGAAGCAGGACGACCGCCAACAATAAATCCAACAATCATGAACAATATAATTTATCAACCGGGAATGCCAAATCCCTCATCAATTTTTATCCGTTACACGGATGATCTCGGCGGATTGAGTTCTCTTGATGGAATGCCTGATATGAATAATAATTTTTATTTCGTTGAAAACGGTTCGTTCATTTTTACCGACCGCCGTCCCGACAGCTATGTTGAAGAAGGATCGTTCGAAATGTGGAAAAATCATATTTCGAATGAAACACATTCATTTGAAATGAATCCTCTGCTCGATGAGTTTTATCATCTTTCAAATAATAGTAACTGCATCGGGAATGGAACTCGTACAGAATATGTCTCTTTCGATTTTGATAAGCAGCCGCGAGATGAAAACTACGATATTGGTGCGGATGAAGTGAGTGATATATCAATTCTAAATGATGAAATTTTATCTTCATTTTTTAAATTATTTCAGAATTATCCAAATCCATTCAATCCAGCTACAACGATTAGATACGCAGTACCCACCGTAGAGACGGGATATATCCCGTCTTTACAGCAAGTTACGTTAAAGATATATGATATTCTCGGTAATGAAGTTGCAACATTAGTTAATGAACAAAAAGCTCCGGGATATTACGAAGTGAAATTTAACGCATCTCAACTTTCAAGCGGAGTATATTTCTACAGGATAGTTACCGGTAATTTTATAAAAACAATGAAGATGATTCTTTTAAGGTAGTAAAACTCGAAGATATTGAGAAGGTTACATTTTTTCTTTACCGAAAAGAATTTATCTTGCATTCAGATAATTAGATTATTCTGTTTTAATTAACAAATTCTAATTTTATTATACTTCAGCGATGCACATGGTTATGATTCAAAAATCAGATGAGCCTCCATTAGTATCATTGACTCTTATAAAAAAGATCACCTCAATCGCTAATCTCCATCCAATATTTAAGAATATTTATATTTCGAAAACTTGGCAAGTAATTGTATGCTCTTTTCTATTTTTCTTATTTGCATGTAAACAAGATATAAAAATAGCACCCACTTCCCCGCCCCCGCCATTGTACTTTTCAAAAAATTGGAGAGCCAATTTTAGTTTTAAAACTACGGACAGATTTGTAGGATCGCACTACTTAAATGAAACTTTCAATATATATATACTGGATAGTACCGGCATTTCTCAGTTTTCCTCAAAAGATGATGGCAGATCATGGACGAAGCGTAAAAATATCTTTTGCAAATCCGGTATAACTTACCCAATAATAATAGATAGTAAATTAATAGGTGTTGTCACTATTGATGAATATAAGTATGGTGGTCAAATAAATTATTATTCCAATGAAGGTGATTTGTTTGGTGAACCATCGCCGATTAGAGATTCAAACTGGGGTACATTTTCCGCTCCAGTATTTGCTACCGACTCTCTAAATAATCTGTATTGTATTTGGACTGATTATCGTAATGGGAATCCCGATATTTATTTTTCTTCGTCATTCGATAAAGGAGAGACATGGAATGAAAATATTAAGATTAATGATGATAACAGCGGACAGGAACAGACTACCGGCAATATTTTATATACCCAAAATGGGAGATTGTGTGTTATCTGGAATGATAACCGGAGCCCGAATACTTTGTTTGATTTATATTGTTCTTCATCGACAGATAATGGAAAAACATGGAGTGCGAATATCAAAATTAACGATGACACTACGCGTGCATGGCAAATGATATCATTTGCCGGGAGAGATAAATCCGGCAACATATATTTAACATGGACCGACTATCGGGACATTAGTAAAAGCGGCGACCATATTTCAAAAATTTACTTTTCAAAATCAAGCGATAACGGCAGAACCTGGAGCCGGAATATTCCAATCCATTCTCCCGCTGATGGAAGTGATTCATATCCGGTATTATTAGTCACAGAAGAGGGAAATTTACAATGTGCATGGAAAAATACTGATGATAATCAGTTGTATGATATATTGTTTTCTTATTCTTCTGATGGAGGAAGAAATTGGAGCTCTGCTTCAAGAGTGAATGACGACCTTGAACGAGTTATACATCACATCGCTTTCATATTTCAAAACAAAAAAAACAATCTTATTGTCGGTTGCTTTGACTGGCGGGAATCTAAGCAAGAAATTTACATATCCGAATCCAGGATAGTCAAAGATACTTCCCGTATGGAAAGAGAAATGAGGGGAATAATTGCCTATAAAAGAGAAAAACAAAATTACTATTTCTCAAAGGGAAATATTCTTTTTCGAGATAATTTTGAACAAGAGAAAGATAGAGGATGGGAAAATAGAAGCGGCTGCTGGATTATAAAAGATAACACCTATGTTGGTTATGGCGCAACTGAAGCCCAAAGTTTTATTGGAAATCAGAATTGGGACGATTACGCATATGAGGGTCAATTTAATCTGGACGCAATTGATCACCGGACTGCATACATTTATTTCCGTGTGTTGAGTAATAACGGCATTATTAAATATTATCGCATAAATAATTTTTTCAGAACCGGTGTAAAAGTAGAGTACTTTGATGGATCAGCTTTAATTCCGGTTGCAGAATACGCCTATCCTATTCACAAAGATAGGTGGTACGGTTATCGTGTTGAGGTAAAAGGCAATCAACTTAATTATTTTCTTGATGATAGTCTTATTATATCATCGGATAGGATTACAAAAATTGCAAATGGTAAAATCGGAGTAGGAGCTTTTGCTTCACCTACTTATTTTAGAAAAATAAAAGTCACAGAAATAAAATAATTCTTTCGTTCAATGCGAATTAGAAAAAAGATATTATTCTTTGTCATCCCTATTTCAATCCTTCCATTAATAATGGTTGGAATCTTCTCCTACAACTCTCTTATTTCAGGATTCGAAGAACAGATATTTCTCGAGAACCAGCAATTATGCCATTTAGCCGCAACAAATATTGAACATCTCTTAGATGAATGCCGCGATGGAATTCTTTTAGTGTCGTCAATTCTTTCTACAAAGTTTCAAAAAAGGCAGCTTATAACAGAATATAAAAATCATATTTTTCCAATGGATAGTTTATTGACCGACGTTTCCCAACAACTTGTGATGCGTTACAGTCCCTACCTAACTATAAGATTTGTTAGCGCCGATGGATACGAGATATTTTCCGAGTTCGGGATGAAAATAGACACAACTGTTAATACCATTCTAGACAATTCAAATTTTCTTAAGGCTGTATCCGTCTCGGTACAGAATCGCTCCCCCATTCAATTTCCTCCGGCAGAAAAATCTTCCACCGAGCAATCTATGAGCATGTTCTCGGTTCCTCTATATGATAAGGATGTGCTTATTGGATTTATCTTCCTCGATCTTGATCTGAAATTAATTTCAAAAATTTTCAAGGATGTTTCTCATACCGTTCCCGGCGAATATTTACTTATGGATGGGAATAGTAACTTATTGGCATCCGGTGGGACAATCTCCGGCTCAATTAAAACTGTAGGCGATAATTTTCAATCTTTTTTGAAACTGGTTTATTCAAATTCGAACCAGTTATTTATTCACGATACATTTAATGGAAACGGAACTCAATATTTTTCAAGCGCCCGTGTTGTTAAGGAATACATGGCCTTTAGAGAGCCTGCACCCGAAGAAAATTGGTACTTGATCCTTATCCGTTCCGAAACACCTTTGCTGGCTGTCTTTAGGCAAAGCAGACTAATATTTTTCATTGTCTTATTAGGGGGATTGTTACTTGCTGTTATTGGAACATTTTTTATTTCGAAAAAAATAACCAATCCCATTACAGGTTTATCTACTGCTGCAAATAAAATCGCAACTGGTAATCTTGATATTATCATTCATAAAAACAGTAATGATGAAGTTGGAGATCTAAGCGATAATTTGAACAAAATGACTTCCGATTTGAAGCGGCTTATTGAACAGGTCAAGGCAAACGAATCATTAGCGGCTATTGGTAAATTCTCTGCTTCTCTCACGCATGATTTAAGAAATCCGGTTGAAGGTCTCAAATTATTATCCGCCGAACTTTTAAATAGGGTGCAACAAAATCAATCCGAATATAAAGTCGCCGATGCAATTCACAAATCCGTGAATCGTCTTTCATCTCTCATCAATCAATCACTCGATTTTGCGCGTCTGAATAAACCAATTATTGCCCAAACAGATTTAAAAATGTTAACCGATGATGTTCTGCAAGATTTTAATTTTGATTCGATAGATTTCATTAAAAATTATGATGAATCTCTAATCCCTATCGAAGCAGATTCGGCGCAGATTAAACGTGTCATTTCTAATTTGATAAGAAATTCATTTGACGCCTGTATAAGAAAGAGGTCAACTTCAAAATGCCGGATTGTTCTCTCGATACGGAATTCGGATGACAGAATAATAATTGAATTATCCGACACTGGTTCAGGCATTCCTGCTGAAGTGATGGAACGGATCTTCGAGCCGTTTTATACCACTAAACCTGATGGACACGGACTCGGGCTTTCATTCGCAAGACAGATCATATCAAATCATAACGGTACGATTGATATTGAGAGCATTCCCGAAGAAGGTACAACAATTACGATTGAATTACCAAAGTTGCAAGGCGCAAATAAATAGTATGAAAATATTTTAGGCAATATTTAGTTTTGGAAAAATAAGTTGCAGCACTGAACAGTAGCAATATTTATATGAAACTGACAAATTAGATTGAACGGGATATCAATGGCAAAAATACTTATTGTTGACGACGAACCATCAATCCGCACAGCTGTTTCGCTTGCGTTCGAAGCAGACGGGCATGAAACTTTCGAGGCAGAATCGAAAGAAACTGCATTTGAATTTATTAACCTCCACAAATTTGATTTGGTAATTTCCGATTTGTATATTCCAATCGAATCGCATGGAATTGATATATTAAAATATTGCAAGCAGCAGATCCCCGATACTTTTGTAATTATAATTACAGCGCACAGTTCTATCGAGAAAGCAGTAGAATTAATAAAAGCAGGAGCCGATGATTTTGTGGCAAAGGGTTTTAAAATGGAGGAGTTGAAATTCAGGGTTAGCCGTTTTTTAAAACAAAAGCAATTGAAAAAAGAGAATGAAAAACTGGTAGATGATTACAACAGATTGAGAAAAGAAGTCGAGGGTAAATACAATTTCAAACAAATAATCGGCAACAGCAAACCGATGCAAAATCTAATGCAGCTACTCGAACGAGTTATTGACGATAACGATTCAACTGTCCTTCTTCAAGGCGAAAGCGGGACTGGTAAAGAACTTGTCGCGCGTGCATTACATTACAACGGAGCGAGAAAGGACAAACCATTCGTTACAGTTAATTGTGCTGCTCTGCCCGATCATCTATTGGAAAGTGAATTGTTCGGATTTGAAAAAGGAGCTTTTACCGGCGCGCTTCAAAATAAACCCGGCAAATTTGAAATAGCAAACGGCGGGACTATCTTTATTGATGAAATCGGAGAGATAAGCGCCAAAGTGCAGGTTGAATTATTGAGATTCTTGCAAGATCATACATTCGAAAGGATCGGCAATAATTCACCAATAACTGTTGATGTTCGAATCGTCGCTGCAACAAATAAAAATCTGCGTGAAGAAGTTTCAAAAGGTAATTTTCGTGAAGACCTTTTTTACAGACTCAATGTTATTCCGGTTAATATTCCCCCGCTACGTAATCGCAGAGAAGATATTCCGATTCTCATTAATCATTTTATAGAAAAATTGAAAAGCACAAAAGGAAGAGAACTCAAAATATCACCGGAAGCGATTGCCAAAATGGAAGAATATAACTGGCCGGGAAACATACGCGAGTTGGAAAATTTGATTCAGCGCTTAACAGTAACTACACCGTCATCAAATATTCTGTTATCGGATTTACCCTCTCAATTACTCGGTAACTTTGAAAAGGGCGCAATTGAGCAAGCGATGAAGCAAACATCTTTGAAAGAAGCATGCGATGATTTTGAGAAAACATATCTTCAACATTATCTCGAAAAATATCGTTGGAACATCTCGGAAACAGCGCAGGCGCTCGACGAACATCGCGATACGTTAAGTAAAAAAATTAAAAGATATGGACTTGACAAACCGGAATAAAAACAGCAGACTGCCGTGTTTTTTCACGGCAAAGTCAAATCAATAAAATTTTACTTCTTCTATCCCTTTCCTATTATTTACAAACACGATTTGTTTAAAGTGCATAATTGAAATGATTTCATAACAATTCTTCCTTCTTAATAACCTTTAATTCCGTTCAAGTCGACCTCTTCATCTCTACAGATGAAATGGCCCAATCGTTGTTTATTCTCAATCAAAAAAATTGTGGACCCGGAAATGAAAAACATTTTGGTGGTTGATGACGATTATGCAATGAGAAAAGGGATAGCTCTACGGCTTGAGGGAAATGGTTATAATGTACATGAAGCGGAGGATGCGAATGAGGCGATGAATCAATTAACAAAAACGCATTTCGATCTCGCGATTCTTGATCTTTTTTTGCCTGGATTAGACGGTATCGAGCTTGGCAATATTATTAAGAACCGTTATCCGACAGTAAAAATTTTATTACTTACAGCTAATACAACCAGCAGTCTTGCAAAGACAGCTCATAAAATTTACAAAGATGATTTTATTGAAAAAAAATCATTGGATACAATCCTCCTCGCCAAAACTGCAGAAATATTTCAAAATGAAAACAAATATTTATCATAATTAATACGGGAGAATAGAAATGGCAAAATCTTTTTATTCGCAATCTGCACTGAAGGAAATAGTAACATCCTTTTTTAAAAATATTTACTCAATGATCCATGTCATTTTTCTGCTTACCTTTTTAGCTTCACCAGTCATAATGTACGCACAAACAGTTCTTGTTCATCATGCCGGAGTGTATGAAGATGGGAATCCCAAATATGACGATGATGGTGTACAAAACGGGATAATACTTTGGGGACCCGAAAAAATTCATGTCGTTTATCACTGTCCATTTCAAAGAGCAACTGAGATACTAAAAATTCTGCCGGGTGCAATTGTTAAAATAGCAGGCTCGGTAACCACCGATACAAGCGGAAACATAGTTTCGTGGTCACCGGGCGGTAAACTTTATCTATTTAATGAACTTGAGGGATCGGGAGGTATTCAAATTGACGGGGCGACTATTACCGATATACGTGATGATTTGGTAGGAGGTGATACTAATAAGGACGGTAATGCCAGCCAGATTAGCCCGTTTGATTTTAGTTTACCAAAAATAATATTCCCTAAAAATGGCAATAACTACTTAATGAATAGTACAGTGAAGTATATGGAGGTACAATTTTGTAATACAATGACTATCGAAAGCAATTATTTTGATAGACTAATACGGATGGGTATTGATCCATTCCATCGTCCTGTACCATATAGTTCGCCAAACCTTAGCAATAATATTATTGAATTCTGGCTTAATAGCTCTTCTCTAAATTTATTAGGATTATCACCAATCGTTGATGGAAATACCTTCCGTTATGCCGAGGGGGTAAATGCTGATATAACTTATACTGATTACGCATTGAATATCGGAGAGTTGATTTATACAGTTGATCAATACGCTTTCCCGCTAGCAGGTGTAACAAAGATTAATAATAACACATTCGAAACCACAAATGCGATATACTGTGGGGGTTGGATTCAAGGCAGTGGTAGTTATTCCGAAATTCTATTTCCCGCAGAGATAACCAATAACACAATAACTGGTAAATCAAAATCAGCGGAATTAAAGACAGGAAATACAGCTATTAGTTTCAAATCAAATTTTAATATTTCCATACAGGGTAACGTAATTAGTAATTTCGTCACTTATCTTAACATTTTTAATTCCCCTAACCTAACCGAATGTAACATTCACATTAACAACAATAGATTCAATTTAAATCCGGAAGGGTTTTCTAATAATTTGGCTTTGGGATTTAACATAAACCGTGGCTCCGATGGCAGTGTATTCCCGGTCATCGATGCAACAAATAATTATTGGGGCGAGCCAAGCGGACCAAAAGATAGCTCAGCCGTGGATGGGTTTTGGAATCCCAGAGGAAACGGATTGGATTTTAAGCAGGCAGCTTATATCAACTACATCCCTTTTATTGGTGGAGCTGCACCGGAAGATAAAGATGATGTTCATATTACAGCCGAAACAATCGAACCTCTACCTGACAATAATTTGGTGCCCGATTATACTGCAACCATTCGGGTCACAGTTGACAGGTATAATCTTTTTTCTGCAAGTAGCGGTAAAATTGTTGTATATGTACAAGACAATGCGGGATTTTATCATAATTTGCCGGGAGCCGAGATTCCTGTTACACCTGGGAATACTACCGCCGGCCCAATTGATGTGACATTCAAAGTACCGTTAACCGCTGCTAGCATAGATGTAACAGCAATCCTTTTTCCCGATGGAGATAAACCGACCACTACATCCAACACAGTTAATTTTAAAGTTGAGCAACTTGAAAATCGATTGGAAATTATCAAAATAAAAGAGAATACAGGACAAAATTTAGTAGAAGGAAATAACCATAATCTGACAATGGAAATCAAGTACACACTTACAACTGCTTCGCCAACTTTAAATGGTTCATTGGAAATTGATATTCAGAGGATGACCTGGCCAGGGTGTGTAGTTAGATATCAATTTCCTTTGATAACAATGCCAGCAGAGCCGGCGTCTGAGAAAAAAGTCTCACAAGCAATTCCTCTGAATATTCCATTATTAGATTATAGCGATGCCAAGGAAAAAATAATTGTAGTTGTTAATTTAAAAGATGAGAACGGGAATGTGAAAGCACAAAAAAAGGAACCTTTGGATTTATTTCCGCCTTGTCAAATAGAAGAAATAATTAATACTCCTGCTATGAATTCAGGCAGCACTGTGGTTAGGACAGGCAGTTTTAGTCTAATGACTGGAGAAAAATTGATATTAATCAGTAGTGTAAAAATCGTTACTCGTTTATCACAAACTAGCAATCTTAAATTAATTCTGGAAAGTGTTGAATATAGAGATAGGAACGACATAATTTTAACTACCGATCATTTAGACTATGTCTGTGTTAATAATATAGAGACAGGCACTAGAAATTATAATTTCAATGTAATTACAGATAAAATAATACCCTCCCTCACTGATGCAATATTTATGAGATATAAAGTTATTGAACCAAACCAGAATTTTAAAATATGCTCAGATCTTAGACTTATAACTGTAGAAAATCCAGCATCAATAAGTTCACAACCCTTACTTACCGGTGCCTTAGAAATAGATTTTCATCCTGTTAGAGCCAAAATGAATGTTATATCAAATACTCAAACAGGTGAAATAACTGCTGCGGAGGTAAACTCGCCATACAGCAGCTCCAATAAATTTGTTAAAGTGAAATCATTCAGTGAAATAATGTTCTCATATTGGGAGTTTATTCCGCTTAACCGTTACTGGCTCGTTTATGAGAGTCAGCCTGTTGGCGATGTGGTAGGTACAATTTCATTCGAATATGATCCAGTTGATTTCCCGGCAAATCCCCTCTTCGATGAAAATACTTTGGTAATTGCGGGATTAAATCCTTACAGTGGCGAACTTGAGGCTCTTAATACAACGCTGAATAAAGGATTACACATGGTAACCGCAAACTACGAGAAGTTTTTCCAGACGTGGGTGGTTGCCTCATTAAACTCCGGTGAACTAACCGGCATAAGTGAGCCTTCAAACAATGAAATCCCCACTGATTATGAACTAAGTCAGAATTTTCCGAATCCATTCAATCCAACAACAACAATTAGATACGCAGTACCCACCGTAGAGACGGGATATATCCCGTCTCTACAATATGTTACGTTAAAGATATATGATATCCTCGGAAGTGAAGTCGCAACACTCGTTGACGAACAAAAATCGCCGGGATATTATGAAGTGGAATTTGACGCTTCCGGTTTTTCAAGTGGTGTCTATTTCTACCGTATAGTTGCTGATAATTTCATTGGAACAAAGAAGATGCTGCTCATTAAATAAACAGAAAGACATTTTATTTAAAACATCCATTAAAATTTTTGTAATGAAATAATTATTAAAAATAAATGAAAAATAATTCATAAAACGTTTATAAAAATAATGGTGACAAAATGAAACAAGCACTTACATACTTAATATGCCTTTTCATGGCAGTAAATAATTTTGCTCAAGATGGAGCGTTAGATAACACTTTCTCAGGTGATGGAAAAGCAACAACGGTAATAAAAGCAGGTGCAGATGACTATTGTTTTGCACTCGCAATTCAAACGGATGATAGAATTGTAACTGCAGGATACTCTTATGATGGTGGTTATGATATTGCTTTGGCCCGGTTTAATAGCGATGGGACTCTTGATACAGGATTTGATGGTGACGGAATTGTGACGACCGCAGTTGGATCGGGAGCTGATTATGGATACAGTATAGCAATACAATCTGATGGGAAGATCGTTGTTGCAGGTTGTTCATATAATGGCAGTAATTATGATTTTGCGTTAGTACGATACAACAGCGACGGAACATTGGATACTGGATTTGACGGTGATGGTATGGTTACTACGGCAATAGGTTCAGGTGGCGATGTGGCATACGGCGTTGCGATTCAGTCCGATCAAAAAATAGTAGCTGCAGGGTATTCATACAATGGCACTAATAATGATTTTGCAGTTGTTCGTTACAATACAAACGGATCATTAGACAACACTTTTGATACTGACGGTAAAGTCACAACCGCTGTAACTGCAAATAATGATTGGGGACGCGATGTGGCGATTCACGCGGATGGGCAAATTGTTGTGGCCGGATATTCCTCAAATCCAAGTTATTATGATTTTGCCTTAGTAAGGTATAACACTAATGGCTCTTTGGATAACACATTTGATTCAGACGGAAAAGTAGTAATGTATGTTGGCTCATACGATGACAAATGCTATAGTGTTTGTATTCAATCCGACTCAAAAATTTTACTTGCAGGTTCAGCCTCGGATGGGACTTATTTTGATTATGCCGTTATTCGGTTTAATTACAACGGGTCATTAGATGCAGGCTTTGGCTTTAGCGGAAAATATACAGCATCAATTAGGTCGTATGATGATATTGGATACGATATTGCCATTCAATCCGATGGTAAGATAGTTATCGTTGGAAGTTCTTCTGATGGCTCAACCGCTGATTATGCAATAATAAGACTCAATACTTCAGGTTCAATAGATACCGGATTTGATAGCGACGGAAAAGTAACTACCGCTATTGATTCCTATGAAGACGTTGCAACAAGTGTTGGAATCCAATCGGATGGAAAAATTGTTGTTGGAGGATATTTTATGAGTGGCAGTAATTATACGAGGGATTTTGCTGCTGTTCGCTATAGTAATGCTTCCCTCCCAGTAGAACTGATTTCATTTGCCGCGAGGATTTCAGATGAAAATGTTATTCTTAATTGGCAAACAGCAACAGAAGTAAACAATTACGGATTTGAAATAGAGCGAGCTGCAAACCTCCGAGGTTTAGAGGATGGAAATGGCAACCATAACCTAGGAGGTTTTAAGTTAATCGGATTTGTTGAAGGCAGCGGAAACAGCAATTCTATAAAAGAGTATTCATTCACAGATAAAGATATTATCAGTGGAAATTATTCCTATCGTTTAAAACAAATTGATATCGACGGTTCTTTCACATACTCCGGTGTAGTTGAGGTAACTTTCAACTTGCAGCCTTCAACTTTCGAACTGTATCAGAATTATCCGAATCCTTTCAATCCAACAACAACAATTAGATACGCAGTACCCACCGTAGAGACGGGATATATCCCGTCTCTACAATATGTTACGTTAAAGATATATGATATCCTCGGTAGTGAAGTTACAACATTAGTTAATGAACAGAAATCACCGGGATATTATGAAGTGGAATTTGATGCCTCACGGCTTTCGAGCGGAGTATATTTCTACCGTATAGTTACTGGCAATTTTGTTAAAACAAAAAGTATGCTGCTGGTTAAGTAACATTGTCTATCGACAAATTCTGTTGATATAGTTTGAAACAATTCTTCAAAAATATTATTAGTACATAAACAAAGAAAAATATAAGGAGCCAACATGAAAAGATTATCATACCTTTTATTTGTTTTATTGCTTGCATTCATTGCGGGATGCAGCGCTGATGAAAATACTACTGATCCAAATGTAGTATATGACAATTTCGATTTTCCAATTTTCACCGTAAGTACTATCTCAGTGGATCCGCAGTTTGAATTTGTATTCTATTGTTCGATGGATATCTATTTGTTTAGTTATGAGGTTTTTGATCCGTCGCAGCACTCATATGGGGTAACAGATCTTGACAATTATAAGCTGCTTGTCGGACAAGCATATACAGACGAAATTAAGTACCCGAAATTAAATGGTACATGGAGAATTCATTTTAAAGGGAAAGAACTTACAGATCAACAATCTTTTGATGTTTGGGCTTCGGTAAACCTATCAGCAAAAAAATAATTATGAGAATAATCCGTCTCAAATTTCTACCGGATAATTGACGGTAAAATTACCGAAACGAGAAGAATGATTTTCTCCGGTAAGTTTATACATTCTGAATCGGCTCTTCAAATTATTGTGGATATAAAATACATTACAAATTTTGCCTGGAAGTAATTTTCCAGGCATTTTTTTTATTTCTCCAGGCATCCGAAATTTACGAAATATTTCGTTTTTATTTTGTTTTCCCACTTTTCTTTGCTGGCACGTAAGATGGATTACAGCGCATCAAAGAATGAAACGAAATACATTAAAAACAAAAAGGAAAAACAAAATGAAAAAGCAATTCTTAAACTCGATTCTTTACTATTCATTTATCGGACTATTATTTTCGGTTCTATTTATTGCTTGTAATAAAGACGATTCCGATCCCGTCTCCGTTCCGGACGATATTGAAGAAACAGAAAATACTGCGGTATCAGCGGAAGAAGCAGCAAATGCTGTTGCTACTTCTCTATCGGCAGAGTCTAATTATGGAATGTGTGCAGTAGTAGTAGAAGCCGAAGAAATTATCGAAACCTCAGAAGCCACAACTATCATTGATACTTCATTCACAGTCAATTACTCTGTTCCACCATACTCCTATTATGCTGAAGTCGCATTGGAGATGACATATATTGACAATGGAAGCAACAACGATCAATATATTGTGAACTACAGCGGCAATTCCGATTTTAGTTCAATCAGATTAAATGGAACTCATAACGCAACAGGCGATTTCACCGCAACTATTCCCGGTGAGAATGAAACGGAATATAAACTAAACGGGCTTTACAATTGGTCCGGTGTTGTTAACTCAAATATATATTCCGGTCTTTCATACACTGCAAACGTAACCCTCGATGTAAATTCATTAACCATTGATTACGAAAACGAGGATATCGAAAGCGGCTCAGCTTCAGTAGTTATCAGCGGCACAACCGCAGATGGCGACACTTTCAAATACACCGGCAAAATAACATTTTATGAAAACAAAGCAGCCCAGCTTGAACTTGATGGTAAATATTATTCAATTGATATCTACCGTGGAATTGTAGAATAACCTCACCCTCACACACTCTCTCATAATAGTAACTGCAAGAAACCATCGCATCACGCCGCGGTGGTTTTTTGTTATTGAGTCTGTAAAGATATTTGTGTAAATGGGAAAAGCAGTTAAAGAACAACATTTAATCTCTCCTCAAAAATAACAGATAAATGGGAAAGAACAACAGCCCAGTTTTGAATTTGCATAGTCCACTTTTTTGATAAATCTCT
>JAZDFC010000075.1:0-62217 GCA_043808235.1 bacterium | reverse complement strand
AGAGATTTATCAAAAAAGTGGACTATGCAAATTCAAAACTGGGCTGTTGTTCTTTCCCATTTATCTGTTATTTTTGAGGAGAGATTAAATGTTGTTCTTTAACTGCTTTTCCCATTTACACAAATATCTTTACAGACTCATTTCGAATGATTAAAAATATTTTCCTTACTAAATATTTACGATAGGGAGTCGAGGGCGCTCCCTCATATCAAACCGAAATTCTGAATTCGTAAATCGTAAATCTGTACTTTCGTTAATCAACTAATCGTTCGCTAACGTGGTATCATAATAATTTATTGCGCTACCAGTTCCACCCTGCGGTTCATTGCGCGTCCTTCTTCCGTAGTATTGGATGCCACGGGTGATGTTGGTCCTGCGCCGAATGGCTGAAGCAATGAAGCTGACACGGAATATTTACTTGTTAATTCTTTTACAACCGCATCGGCTCTATCCTTCGACAGCTTTATATTGTGATCGAATGTGCCGGAATTGTCGGTATGTCCAACTACAAATAATTTTTTCTTCGGATTGGCTTTGATCATTTTGGCAATTTCTTTCAACGCCGCATCAGATTCGGGTTTGATATCAGCTTTATCTGTGTCGAAGTAGATTTCGTACACAGCGACTTTTCCAGATTCTTTAATTTCATTTGCTAATTTCGAAGCGTCCGCAACAACAACCTGTTCCATAGCCTCTTTTTCGATAATATGAATATTATACATGCCGTTTCCGCCGCCTTCAATCCGCGCCCACACTTCCTTTTTATCTTTGATGATTTTGAGAGTTGCTATCTGGAGTCCGCCGTCTTCGTACTCATAAATTTTCTTTCCGCCGATAGCCGTAGCAGCATTTGTGTAATTACGTGTAATTTGCAACGGACCCGGAAATGTAATTCCCTCATTGGCATAATAGACTACAAAATAATGATGTCCTTCAACTGCTTCCGTCCTGTTTTGACTAACCTGGAATTCGAATCGATCGAATTCGATATCGTCACATCTATATATATGGAAACCTTTCATCCTTGAAAAGATCGATGGGTCTTTGCATCCTTCAGAATCATTAGGATCGCTTTGTGAAAATATTGTGGAGGAAAATGTTAAAATAAATATGCCGAATAAAAAGCCAACAATGCGTCTGGACATGAATTTACCTCATATAGCTGTATTGTGAAAAATGATGTTAATTTTCTGTTCAAAGATATAAGAAAATTTTGGAAAGTTCTGTGCTCTTTCAAATGACAACGGCAGAATAGACTGCAGCTCGCAGCCGGCAGTAAATGGAAAATATTAAAACTACATGCTGCAAATTCCAAATAGTACAAAAATCAAATCGACAAACTCCCAATCCGTCTTTAAATCAATTTAACAATTCAGCCATTCGCTAATTTGTCTTCATCCTTCTCCTTACTGATTTCTCCTTACTCCTTACTTAAAAGGCATCAGTAAGTTTTTACCGTAATATTAACCGTCTCACTTCTGTCTATATTTTTAAGGATGATTGTAAAAGATAAGTAATTATAAAAGTCGGGATTTAATGCAATTGAAAACTTTACGTTTTTTTATATGCATCCTTTCTATGACCGACTCTGATAATTTCAATAACAAGTCGATTTTGGAAAATTGTATATATTGCCCGATACTCTCCTATTCTAATCCGGTAAGTATAGTTCGAGCCATGTAGTTTTCGAACACCTGCCGGGTATGGATTTTTCGAGAGGCTTTCGACGGCAAGGATGATTTTGGGTATTATATTCGGAGTGATTCTTTTTAATTCTTTAACAGCAGATTTCTTCCATAAGATTTTATAGGAGACCATTTTCTTTCAAATCTTTTATCAGTTCTTTATGAGAAATTGTTTCTTCATTTCTTCTTTCTGCAACAATTGTCATGTCGTTCAAATCTTCCAGGAGATCTTCAAAATCTTTAACCTTCAAAATAACTTCGGTTTTTTTTCCTTTCCCGTCGGTAACAAATCGCAGTTTGAAGCGCTTTAAGTCAACCATCTCTCTAATCCTTATATCTATTTAACCTTACAAAATATATCATTTTCTGAAGACTAATTCTACAATCTTTGTCCTAACTTATAGACGTTTCTCCTTACTGATTTCTCCTTACTCCATACTTAACCGGCATCAGTAGCTCTTCACAGTGATATTAACCGTCTCGCTTCTGCCTTTATCATCCATGCACGTAATTTTAATTTTTCCTTTCTGCGGGGCGAAAAATATTTTTTCACCGGGTGTGCATTCTTTGAAATACATATCGTTCACGTACCAGTATTGCTTTTTTACAGTTGCATCGGAAGCAGCTTGGAGCAGTATCTCCTGTTTTTTCCCTTCCTCAATGAGGTATTCAAAATCTCTCGAAGGAGAAATAATTGCCGGTCCCTTCGTAGAAAATTTTGCCTGACAGAGCGGATTATGCGGCGGTGGTTTTTTTACAATTATATTTTGACTCGTGAACCACAAGGTTATTTCCGGCGGGTAAACCGGGTATGCCTCTTTTTTATAACCTTCGTTCGGAAGACACTCGGTACAGTATTCAATCGTTCCATTCAGATTTACATAAATTTCTTTATATAGATCGCACTCTTTATTCGGCGAAATATTTTTGAGATAAAAATCATCTATTGTATTTGCACAGTATTGCGTCGGCAGCATTCCTGTTTCAGCACAGACTTTTCTTATCCCAACATCCTTCGGTTTTTTGAACCACTCTTTATTCGAACCGTAATCAACGGCATTGAACAAATCGAAAAGTAAAGGTACAGCCATCTCGGCGCCCGATAAATGAGGCGATCCTTTACCGTCAAAGTTGCCCATCCAAACTCCAATTGTGTAGCGAGGACTGTAACCGACGGCCCAGGCATCTTTTTTACCGAATGATGTTCCGGTCTTCCATGCTATTCGCGGAAGATTGGTGTTATATAAAAGTGCGTTCGGAAAATCGGGTCTTTCATTGTTCGAAAGTATCTGTGAAATAAGATAAACCGAACCCGGCGTAAATATTTTATTACCCTCTTTTCTCCCTATGTTTTCGATTTCGTAATTGAGCGGATAGAGTTCTCCGCCGTTTGCAAATAAAGTGAAGAAATGCGTCAATTGCTCAAGCGTCACTCCGCACCCGCCGAGTATCATCGATAAACCGAGTTGGTTTTTCTGTTTTGCTATTTCTCCGAAGCCGCTGTTGGCGAGGATATTTACAAACCGTGTGAATGTTACTTCGCGTAATAATTGCACTGCGGGAATATTAAGCGAATTCATTAATGCGTATTGCGCAGTTACATAACCGTTAAATTTCAATTCGTAATTCTCCGGCTCGTATCCGCCAAAGTCAGTGGGAATGTCCATCAATCTCATCTTGGGTGTTAGAATTCCGAGATCAAATGCGAGTGCATATAATCCCGGTTTCAATGTTGAGCCGGGAGAACGAATCGCCGTAACTCCGTTTACCTGTCCGGATGCATTAATATCGTTGAAATCAGCCGAGCCGCAGTATGCAACAACACTCGAAGCTTTGTTGTCGATGATTATTACTGCGCCGTTAGAAACGTTTTTCCCTTTTACACGGTTGACATGATTGAAAAGAAGTTTCTCCGCGATGAGCTGCGTTTTCAAATCGAGAGTTGTGCGGACAATATCTTCGTTTGAAATATCGTTCATAAATAAACTGAAATGCGGAGCGAGATTAGGAACTGTGAACCGCTGCGCTGTCATCGGTTCATCGAGAGCATCAAGCAGATCATTCTTTTTGAATGTTTCCTCAGCAACGAATTTTTTTACCCAATAGTTACGCATTTTTCGAACAGGTTCAGTTGAAACATCGAGCCGGAATTTATTCGGGTTGTTCGGGATAACCGCAAGTGTTATCGACTGGGCGAGACTTAATTTATTCGGCGGGCGGTTGAAATAAATGTAAGATGCGGACTTCACTCCTTCGATATTACCGCCATATGGCAGCAGACTCAAATACATTTCAAGAATTTCTTTTTTGCTGTAATGAAGTTCGAGCTGGTAGGCGCGGATCATCTCGCGGAATTTGTTGAAATAATTTCTCTCAGCAGGCTCAAGCAAACGTACAACCTGCATCGTAATTGTTGACGCGCCGGATTCTCTTTTCCTACTAACAATGTTTTGATAGAGAGCGCGAACGATTGCCGTGAAGTCAACTCCCGAATGAAAGAAAAACGATTTGTCTTCCTTTGCGATTATGCCTGCAACAAGCTCCGGTGTAACTTCTTCAAGCCGTGTGCGCATCCGCCATTTATCATCTTGAGTTAAATATGATGTTAATAATGTCCCGTTTGACGACTGAATAACTTTCGAGTATGTTTTAGGGGAGGGGAGAGGGAATAGTTTATCGAGAACAGACACAACCGCAACTGCGGAGAATATTATAATGAATAATTTCGAATGAAGAATTTTTATAACTGATTCTTTCAAAAACTTTTATCCTTTTTAAGGCTGCACTTTTCTTAGTGAAGTTAAGTGTTCTCAGTGTCTAAGTGGTAAATCTTTAAGATAACCACTAAGACACTTATCCGCCTTCGGCGGGCACTAAGTTACACTTAGTAGTTTATTTCAGTAAAAGTAAATTTTTAATATCTTCAAATATACCTGCGGTTAGCCTCATGAAATAAATACCGCTTGCTACTTCTTTTCCATTACCATTCCTACCATTCCATATCACATCATATTTAGCCGGAAGCTGGAATTCATCAACAAGTCTAATTACTTCGCGCCCGAGTATATCGTAAATTATTAATTTTACTTGAAGCGGTTCGGGTAATCCGTACATTATTTTTGTTTCCCAATTAAATGGATTGGGATAATTCTGCGAAAGCGAAAACTCAAATGGAATGTTCTCTTCTGTTTTTACATCCGTTACAAAATCACCGGATATTTTATAAAATAGTTCATTCCCCGTTTTGTTTATTCTTATCCATCCGTTTGCAAGACTTGTAGTTGATGCCGGTGAATGCGAATACATTCCTTCAACATGAATGTTCTCAATCTGCCATGGAATCTCGCCGGGATTGATATCCACGTACGATTGATTCCCAATGAATATCAGTGACAAATAATCTTCATGTTTTTTAAGAAGAATTGTTCCACCGGTTTTTATTCCTCCCAGTTCAATCTCATTTCCATATGGGTTGATAAATATTCTGTCTTCCAATACGGTAGCGGCAACCATGCCTTGACTGGTTTTTACCCGATATACTTTTTGAGTGCCTTCCGACGCATAAAATCCTTTTGAAGGAAGTAAGTATTCTCCATAACCAAAATCATTGTTTGAAAAGTTTACCGCGGACTTCCAACCATTTTCAAAAGTTGTTTCCTGTATTTTTTTATCAACAGAAATGAATTGATGACTTATCATTTTTGAAAAGCCGCAGCTTCGGAACAAGGAAGAAACGAGATTCATACTTGTAATGAATTTCTCCTTGTTCTGCTGCCAGTATAATTGCGAAGGCGGCATTACCAGCGGCATTGATGAATAAAGTATGTTGAACAAATCCTTGTCGTCCCAGTAATCCGGTACCTTCGAAAGTCCGTCGCCGGTATACCATGTGGGAACATGAACATCGTGATAAACCAATCCATGCAGCGGAATGCGCCGCGCAGGATTCATATTGTAATTTATAAACTGCTCACCGGGATCGTTGTTTGGAGTCATCCAATCGTAACCTGCATTTTCCGAAGGCATGATTGACATTGTTCCTTCGCCGAAATCCACAACAGGGAACGCAAAGTCCCGCGCTTCCTCGCTTCCTGTAACAAGATTGAATTCGTTCTTCACAACGTTCAGCAAATCTTTTCTAAACTGCCCGTCGTCTTTTCTTGTCGCGGGATGAATAGTCGAATAACATTCGAATAACTGCGATGCAAGTTCAACATCAATGAAACGGCAGTTGTAATGATCCGTCAATAATTCATCCGCAATCCATCTCCGGGCATAGTTTGCGTGAGTTGAAGAGCACGTGTAATAACCCTGGAATGGCGAACCATCATCGAGATATGCAAGCCAGCCTTGCTGCAGTGTGCCGTCTTCTTTGACAACAACATCATCCGGAAATCCTTCGGTGCGGTACCAATATAATTCTGGATGCGTAGGCGGCCAAACATCCGTGTAAATATCATACCGGCTTGAAAGCAATCCGCGATTGTTTATTGTGTCAATCACTTCGGACAAATCTTCGTCATTGTACCAGCCACCGCCAAGAGAAATGATTGCCTTATCAATTCCGAAGTTTACAAGCGAATCAATAAATTCCGGCAGACGGAAATTCCAATCGAGCGCCCAGAAATCCACCGCTCCTTCTAGCTTTTCAACGTTTGGATTTACCGTAATCTTCTCTTCGAAAGTTTTTACGTAGCCTAATTGATCAACATGGTCCCGGTACCAATTTGCCATCTCAACATAACCGCCGTTATCAATAAACACAAAATAAAATTTCCTATTGTAACCGAACTTTCCTTTACTTGACTGATGGATCAAATGAATTGCAGAATTGTCGTCATCGCCGGGTTTATCGAAACGGATTATGGTATCCCACGGATCGTCGGAAACAACCATGTAACCGGAATTCAAATCTGTTACTGCGGCAAATGCCATTGTGGCTTTCCATCCGTACAAGCTGTATTCCCAAAAGGGATATTCCTCTTCCATCGGGAGAATCATTCCACTTGCCCACGGAATAATTAAATACTCGCCCGGTTTGCTTTTTATGTAACCGGGAAACATGAGATCTTCATTTATCCCAGCTTCTGCATCGCCGGAAAGTTCGAATGATAAACATTCTCCATTAAGAAGTACTTTGATTGATACATCGAGATTTTGCGAAATCAAGTTGCAAAAAAAAGTAAATGAGTTTCCCGTTGAATCGACGCCAAGTAGGCTGAACAAATTACTTGGGTGAACAAAATATTGTTTCCCGTTCCCTTTATTATAAATGTTAATTGAAAAAGAGGGAACCAAAATTTCAACTGCGAGTTTTTCGTTCTCAAGAAAATGGGATTGATCTTCCCCTGTAGTGCCGATTAATTTGAATTCGACATCATCGATATAAATATCGCATGAATCACCGCCGATAAATCGCGGCCAGCAATAAACAGTTCCTTCCGGCACAGCAAACCGCGTTGTAAATTTTTGATATACACCGCCGGTTGAATGAAACGTTGAAGGTGCAAAACTCCAGTTAATAGCTTCCTCGTTTGCATCGAACAATGCAATCGACAATTCAGCCCAATCAGTTAATTGAGTAACGTTTACCCATGCAGAGAACTCATATATTTCGCCGGGATTAACCGAAACATTTCCCGAATGTTTGAACGACCAGTCTTCCGCTCCCCAATGAGTAATTCGGACCGCGTTATTCCCGGAATGAACAGGAGAGTTGACAATCATCGCGGTACCGGCATTCGGTGTTCGCGTCCAAAGTGCATCCCAATCCGTCAATCCATTTTCAAATCCCGGATTGGTGAATAAGTTTTGCGCGAATTGCTCGCTGCATGTCAACGCGGTAAGTAAGAGGAATATTTTTATTGTTCGCATAATTATTTTTTTTGTTTTCTGCAATTAAAATATACAAAGAAATGATAACGTAGAATGAAGTAAAGACGGGGCAACATACCCGGCTTTGATGGGTGCAACGTTTTTACGTCTACAATCGATAATATTGTCGCAACTGTATATAATCTGTTGATTTATCAAGATTATAGAGACGGGGTATATCCCTTCTCTACAGTCATAATTTTTAGAGACCTTGAAACATGTTCGGATTTGTCAACGTGCAGAGGTTGTAGAGACGCCTTATAAGGCGTCTCTACGATGTTGAATTCGTTGCGATAAGTTGTAAAGACGTTGCATGCAACGTCTCAAAAATTTTAATTCTGATTTTTCAATTCACTTATAAAATCCGTACTAATCCAATAGATGTCTTCATGGGTGTTATAGAAAAGATATTTCCCATCCGGAGATAAATACGCGCACATTAATATTCCTTCGGATTGAAATACCTCGCCGAGAAAAATTGGTTCATCCCAGGTGCCGTCCGGATTTTTAAATGAGATATAAAATCCTGCCGGATTTGAATTGTCTTCCGGCTCCCAATCAACAATTAGGAAACTCTCGTCCGGTGCAATGCAAGGATGAGCGGCTTTGGACAGTATGTCACCGCTAAGTTTTTCCGGTTGCTGATATTTCCCATCTTTTAAAATATATTTTATAATTCCCCTTGATTCGGGAGTACTGATATCCGTTGCATAAATATTGCCGTTAGCAGCAGCAGAAACGTACATTGCAATATCAAAAAATTTGGATCCGCCCCAACCGGAATCGGTTCTTTCTTTAAACCATATTCCGTAAGTCCTTTTTGTCGCGCCGGGTAAAATCCGGTAGCTTCCGAAAAATAATTTCGATCCGTCAGGCGTAATATATGGTTCGTTCTCCATGTAATAATCCGAAGAATCAAAAAGCATTGGCGCTGCCCAGCAGTTGCCAGATATCTTGCTTACCATTATTTGGTTCCTCCCCCCGTCGGGTCTGCGCGTAAAATAAAATTCTTTGCCGTCGGGAGAAAAGGTACATCCAAATTCAAAGTTACCGGAGGTCGAGATAATACCCGGCGCAAAAACCTTTGGAGTTAAACCGGGAGGCTCCTGACCAAAGTAAGCTGTTTTAATTTTGGTTTTTTGTCCGGGTTCGAACCTGCTGATTTCTTTTGTCTCTTTTTCTTCATCCAAAACACTTCGTGTTAATATTCTAACTCCTTCTTTGGCGTTTGTATTCTCTTCATTTAGCCGCAGCGATTCATGGTAGCACTCGAGCGCCGATTTTAAATTATTCTGTGTCCAAAATGCATCGCCCAAACTATTCCAAGTACTCCATGAATCGGGAAATAAATCCTTATTGATTTCTAATATCCCAACTCCTTCATCAACTTTACCTTTCCGCAATAGTTCAAAGCCGAATTCATTAATTTCTTTTTCGTCAATAACAAAATCAGTTAAGTGCGAATTTTGCATTTCGGAAAATTTTTGCATAACTGTTTCAATACCCGGTTCATTTATGATCTGGCGGAAAAAATTACAGAGGGATTGTTTAGTGCTGTCATTTGATTGTGCTTGTACATTAGATATTTGTGTTAGAATAAAAAATAATAAAATGAAGGATCTCATTTTCCCTTCTCCACGATTGATTAGTAAATAAATTCTTATTCCGGTTTACATTAAAATATTTACAGCCAAACCGAGAATAAGAGAAATAACGAAAACCGAAGTCACCAGTAATCCGGTGAATTTTTTGCCAATGTATTTCATTAACATGACACCTGAGCTAATGCAAATAGATGTCGATGTTAATGAAAAAGCAAGCGCGGTACCAATAGGCATGTGTGCATATTTAATTAGTGGATTCAAGAATACAACATCGGCGCCGCTACAGAAATAAATAGGTACACCGATAAGTATAATAACTATATTACTTATAAAGCTATCATCAAGTTGAATCGACTTGATGAAATCCTTATCTAAAGAAATTTCAAAAAGAAGACTTAACACTCCAGCGAAAAGTATGTAGGGGAAAATCTTTTTCAAGTTTGCCATTGTCAAATCGAAGATGTCGCCGAAAAACAAAGTGCAATTTCCTCTTTGCTGGCATCCGTGAAATAGTGATTCCGCATTAATTGGCGATTTACGATAGAAAAAATCTATTATATATCCCGTGGATACGGCAAGAATGAATGAAAATAGAATTCTTAGAACCGCATACTTAATTCCTAATACGGAAAAGGAAACCATAATTATGTATGGATTGAGTAACGGCGCCGCAATAATAAAAGTAATAATCACCCGGAACGGTATCTTGTCAATCATTGATTTGATAAGAGGTATCACACTGCAAGAGCAAACTGGAATGACGGATGCATAAAGAAAAGCGGATACCATATTTGTCGGGATAAACTTTTTTAAGCGTAAAAAATATTTTTCAATTAACACACCTGCAAATATTCCTGCTATTACTACGAGGAAAAGTTCAATCACATTTTCATAAATAAGGAATACCCATTTGGGTAATCCCATATACATAACGCATTTAGTTTTTGTCTGGGCAGTTATACCGAATGATGTTTTATAAATAATATCTGTAAGAAGTACAAATAGCGCTGTTAAGATTAATATTCTTGAAGAATATTTTTTCAAGACAAAAGTTGGATTTACGATAAATGTATTCATTTTTAAAATCATTCGAATCAGTAAATGTGAATTATTATTTTAAAAGCAACATCTTACGTGAAGCAGTGAAGTTATTCGATATTAACCTATAAATGTAAATTCCGCTCCCAAGATTACTTCCATCGAATTCAATACTGTATAAACCGGGATTCTGCCAATCATTTACTAATGTTACAACTTCCTGTCCGAGCAGGTCAAATACTTTTATTTGTACTGCACTGAAGACTGCTAACTGATAAGTAATTACCGTTGCCGGATTAAACGGATTCGGAAAATTTTGATTTAGCCGATAGCCGTCAATTATATCTCCGAATTCCTCAACATTTGTCGGGCTGTTTTTAACGCATCTGATGGAATAATTCAAATCCTTAAACCAATCGAAAGTTTTTACCGCGGCATTATCAAACGATAAATATTTTTCTCTCGCTTTTGTATTGGAGATTTGAGTTGAAGTCCAGAATACTGCGTATTGATCGAGAAGTTGAAATTTCTTGGGCGATGAATGACCATCGTATTCACCGGCAGGTAAAATTGTTAATCCGCTGCTGTTAGTAGCGCCTGTATTTGGAGTCTGCCAGAATACTGCACCGGCATCTTTCATTGCGCCGCCTGCGACAGAGGCACCTCCGAGAAAATTCTCAGTTGCTTTCCACTCGGCATCGGTTGGTACATGCCAGCCGCAAGGACATACGCCCTGCACTCCGGGAGTAGTTGAGTTATTCATTGCTGCGTCCCATGTGTATAACATCCCATAAATATTGGCAAGACTATCGCTGTTATTATAAGCAAGAACTCCCGGAATGGGCGTTCCATCGGAATAATGGACGGAGCTAAGATTTTCTTTCAGCCAAACTTGATCTCCGAGACTGATTGTGTGATAAACATTCCCGTCGTAATCGATAATTGTTGAATCGGTTTCAATCATACTTCCATTTTGTGAATATAATTCCGGAAGCGTAGAAATACAAAAAAGAAAAATTGACATGATGCTAATAGCGTTTTTCATTTTGGTTCCCTAAAATTATTTTAGCAGCAGCATTTTATTTGAGATGATATTATCCTTGGTTGAGAGTGTATATATATAAACTCCATTAGCAAGTCCGTCTCCGGCGTCGAAATTTATTTCGTGTCTTCCGGCTTTCTGATTTTCTTTAACAAGAGAAACCACCTCTTTGCCGAGCAAATCATAAACCTTGAGCGTAACAAATGATTCATCTGCTAATTCATATATAATTTTCGTCGACGGATTAAAAGGATTGGGGTAGTTCCTTAACAATAGATATCCGGTAGGATGATCATCTGGATTATCTTCAACATTAACGAGATTAAAAATAATTCCTTGCCCCCACGTGATGTTTTCCAGTAATAGGTTATTACCATTCGCGGTAATATCGTTAGTCGAAGATCCATTACCTTCATTAATCTTCCAACAGGCTATCAATCCGTTCTCGTTTCCGTTAAGATATTGCAAGTAAGAATCTGTAATCTCCGATTGACTGCGCGCTGTGTTCCAAATTCGTATTTCATCAATTCTACCGTAGAATGGAGATGAATTTGCCTGGTCGTTCCCGATATACAAATCAGTATTACTGTTATCTTGAAGATCGCCGGAAGGTTGAGTTCCAACAAAACGTAACTCTTGTTCTATCGAATTAATATAGATATGAATTTGACCGTCATTACTATATGTAATTGCTACATGTACCCATTTGGATGGCTCTATTGAATTATTTGGCGAAAATATTTTACTAAGTGTGCCGCCCCCTGTGTACAATTCAACGTAAACACAATAATCGTTAAATAGAGTATTCGGAATAGCAGTAATCTTGATTTTATCCTTGTCGAAAATTCTTCGCGATTTTGAAAAGTCATCGATAAAAATCCATGCTTCAAGAGTGAAAGCGTTTGCTAGACTGTTCGAACTGTTTGCAATGCATCTTGCCTGGCCTGAATTTCCGTTTAAGCGTAGTGAACTTTCTCCGTTACTAAAGATTGAAATATAATTTTCCTTGATGCTTCGCTTTGTACCCCAAGCACTTGTCACTTCAAGCGAAACTGTGTATTCGCCCGGCTGATCGAATGTGAAATTGGGATTTTGAAGTTCCGAATCGATAGTTCCGTCGTTATTGAAATCCCATTTCCATGAAGTGATATCAGAAGTCGCAACAGAATTATCTGCAAAGTCAATTGTAAGCGGTGCGTGACCCGTTGTGTTATCAGATGTAAAACCAGCTTCTAAGTAATTTAGTTTATTTTCCCACCACCGAAGTTCGTTTTGTCCGTAACATGCCCCTAAAATGTCGAGGTCGTTGTCTCCATCGAGATCAATAATACTAAATCTTAACATGTCGTAGGCGGTATCGCAAAAAATGTGTTCGGTAAAATTCCCATTCCCGTCATTCACAAAAATTGATGCAACTGAACTAATCCATGCGATCGTTAGAATATCCATGTCGCCATCGTTATCAAAATCGAAAACCCTCGCATCACGAGCGCCTTGATATCCTTCTCGAAGCAAATTCTTCACGAATGTTAAATTTCCGTCATTTCTAAACCATGCAACTTGATTCATACCCGCACATGAAGTCGCAGCAATATCAAGGTCGCCATCATTGTCAAAGTCAGCAGCCCTCATGGCATTCGGACCACCCCAATTATTGCAAATAATTCTTTCTGTAAAATTAGAATTGCCATCATTTTCAAAAATTATTATTTCTCCGGTTTTACTTGAGCACATCAAATCATTGTCGCCATCTATATCGATGTCAACAGAGGTTATGAAATTGGCTTTTTCCCAATTCTGTTTCAGAATGTGAATTGTAAAAATTTGATTCCCGTCGTTTTCAAACCAACCGAGTATATTTCCATTACACGCCGCAGCAAGAATGTCAATATCGCCATCAAGATCAACATCTTCTAATTCAATGTAACTTGGTCCATCCCAGTTAGTATTGATAATATGCTCTGTAAAACTTTGGTTACCTTCGTTTTCAAACAACGAAAATTTATCAGCCGCATAGGCTGTGGTTACGATGTCAAAATCACCATCATTATCCACATCACCAACATCAAAGACTCTTGCGCCTGCCAAATTATTGGAAATTGAATGCTCGGTGAAATTTTGGTTACTGTCATTTTCGAACCATGATAATAATCCGCCATCTGAAGCAGAAGCAACAAAATCGAAATCACCGTCTCTATCCATATCGAACCCGGTAATAGAGCATGCCCCTTGAAATTCCTGCTGTATTATATGTTCCTTGAAAAATTCATCAATGGCATTTTGTGCGTTAACCGTAACGGCTAATGCAATTATTAAAAAAAACTGAACAAAGTGTTTCATAAAACCTCCGGAATATTTTACATTCTTGAACTTAATTTTAATTGATGTGGAATTTTTAGTCCACTGTAATTCTTTTCGATCTTTACTAAATTAAAAGTGTAATTATTGGAAATTATTTTCTCCATTCTTTTATAACGATTTCCCATAATTACGAATTAGTAAATTTTTCATGTGTAATTATACTTTACGAAGATTGCAAATAAGTTCGAACCTATCGGAACGGACAATAAATTGTATGAGATATATAAAAATTCCTTATTACATGGATGTTAGATTGTAGGATTAGTAGCTTTAACATTAATTTTGATGAAGAAAATGTGCATGGCAAGAAAAATAATTGGAGAAAAATTTTACCCATTAGAATTCCCAAATAATGTTTAAGTAATGAGTAACATAAAAAAGTCTATTGGGAGTGTATTAGATGGAAATTTTTAATCAGCTTTATATGGTCGCTTTTTTTCAGGCAATATTTTTCATTTTGCTGATATTGTCGAAAAAAGGGAAACAGCCGAAAGATTATCTACTGGCGTTTTTTGTATTTTTACTTGCTTTAGAGTGCCTAAATGTTTACGTATACGATCAGTTGGGATTTAAAAGAGGATGGTTTTCTTCCTATATAAATATTTTTATATGGACATTATTAGGACCACTGATTTATTTGTATATCAAGTCTGTTATTCAACCGGAATTTAAACTCAGTCGTAAATCGTTTCTCCATTTTCTTCCGATGTTGTTCACTTATATTACCCTGGCACATTTTCTTTATCTAAATAAAGAAAATATGTCGTTTAGAGATTTGGTAAGTATTAAAAACGGAATATTAGTTTGGACTGGCATGAAGGTTTGGGAATATACGGTTAATGTTTATTATCTTGCTGCAATAGTGTTATTGATTCGGCATAGGAAAAGGATAAAACACTACTTCTCAACTACAGTTAAGCCCGGATTAAGTTGGCTTTTGTATTTAACGATTGGTTTTGCCGTCTATCTATATTTTGGAATGGTTGATCTTTTGCTTGTGGAATATACCGATATTCTATTGCCTGCTGTTCTGTTTTACTTCTCAAGCATTATCATATTTCTTTACATTTTTGGGATAGGATATTTCGGTTACCGGCAAGAAAACATTTTTTCAAATGCACAACTTTCTCTGTCGGATTTTGAGAAGATAAGTAAGAATGTATCGGTTGCTAACTTGCAAAAATATCGGAAATCCGGTTTGCATGAAGACGAGCATGACTTTCTTAAAAAGAGATTAAATGAGTATATGTCGGAAGAAAAACCTTACATCGATAGCGAGCTAACAATTAATGAACTCTCAGAAAAACTAAATACTACAATTCATAAACTCTCGCAGGTATTAAATGAATCTTTCAATCAGAACTTCTATGATTTTGTGAATTCTTACCGCGTTGAAGAGATTAAAAAGAAATTGAATGATCCGAATTCTGAGAATTATAAGATACTTTCTCTTGCTTACGAGAGTGGGTTCAATTCAAAAACCACATTCTATACTGCGTTTAAAAAAGCCACGGGAGTAACGCCCTTGCAATACAAGGAAAGATATTTGCAAACCTCCGAAATTGGCAGCGAGATTATAAGTAATTAAGCAAAACCAATAAATAAAAAACCAACTTCTAACGCTAGTGTACTGCCACAGATATAAGTGTACGTGGCAGTCACGGTCCACACCGTGACTGAGCTACTTTTTTTATCTAATTTCTTAAGCACATCTGTCACGGAATGGTCCGTGACAGCCGAGTTAATGGGTAGAACTGTAAGTGGCAGCACGCTAGAAAGGAAACGGAAAAGTTGAGCTGAAATCGAAAAAGAAAAAAAAGTAAAGACCTATTTTTTCGATTTATTGAGATTGTAAAGACGGGGCAACCTGCCCGGCTATGACGGGTGCCCCGTCTTTACGGTTATAATTTATAGAAACCTGGAAACATGTTCGGGTTTGTCAACGTGCAGAGATTGTAGAGACGCCGTATAAGGCGTCTCTACAAAATTTCATCTATTTGGTTTTCTCTGGTGGAGGAGGAGTCTCCTTCGGGACTTTGTATTTCATCTGTTCGAGTTCTTTTATCACTTCTTCGATTGCACGGTTTAATTGTTCATCAATTCCTGCAAATTCTTTTGCGGGATCGTTATCAACAATAATATCCGGTTCAACTCCTTTTCCTTCGATTATCCAATTCTTGCCTTCTTTATCAATCATACCAAATTCGGGTACGTAACAATATCCGCCATCAACAAAAGGAACACTGCCAGCAATACCAACAACACCGCCCCAGCTTTTTTTACCGATTAGTTTTCCAAGTCCAAGCGACTTAAATCTGAACGGAAAGATGTCGCCGTCTGATGCGGAAAATTCATTTAACAGACAAACTTGTGGACCGACAAAAGCAGCATCCGGATCGGGATCGGGGATATTATTTCTCGCATTGCCCAGCGCAACAATCTCCCGCGTTAACCTGTCGATAACCATCTGCGAAACATTACCACCGCCGTTTCCGCGAACATCAATTATTAATGCTTCCTTCCGCAATTGCGGGTAAAAATGTTTTACAAATTCATTCAATCCGGTAACATCCATATCGGGAATATGAAGGTATCCAACTTTCCCGTTTGTCGCTTTATCAACTTTCTCGATATTGGTTTGAACCCAATTGTAATAATATAATTGCTGTTCATTTGATATAGGAATTATCACAACATCACGACTCCCGTCTTCCGATGGTTTTGAATTGATGGTAAGTTTAACTTGTTTGTCTACTTTGCCAATCAATGATTCATAAATATTCGTCATATCGTTCGTGGATTTACCATCAACAGCAATTATGAAATCGCCTTCTTTCACATTCAATCCAATCTCGGTAAGCGGTGAACGTAATGAACTGTTCCAATTAGCACCTTCGAGAATTTTCTCGATCTTGTAAAATTTCGAACCTTCGTCACGTAATAATTTTGCACCAAGAAGACCGGTTTGTATCCTTTCTGCTTTCGGGTAATCACCACCGCCGGTGTATGAGTGACCGATATTCAGTTCGCCAATCATCTCGCCAATCACATAAGTAAGGTCGATGCGGCTATTAACGTAAGTTAGCAGTGATTCGTATTTTTTACATGTCGCTTCCCAGTCCAATCCATGCATATTGGCAACATAAAAGAAATCACGAAACTGCCGACAAGCCTGATTAAAAATTTGTTTCCATTCTTCTTTTCTATTCAAATTAATTTTCATATCGGAGAGATCAAGTTTTTCGCTCGCGTCGATTTTATTTGTCGGTAAATCAATGACACTATATGATCTGCCTTGACTAATCAACATCTTTTTATTGTCGGCGGAAATCTCGTAACCGTCAACCTCGCCAAGCTCGGTCTCTTTCTTTTTATCGAGATCGAACATGAGGAGTTTTGTTGCAGCATCGTCGCTCCCTCTTCTCTGATAATATATTTTATTTTCAACCGAACCAATTGAAGAATAATTGGAGGCTTTTGCGGGCAACTTAATAATTCTTTCGGCAATTCCATCGATATCAATTTTGATTGAAGCAACTTCATCCTTTTTATCTGCGTCCTTCTTTTCTGTCTCTTTTTTGGAATCTTTACTCTCTTCCTTTATATCTTCCTTGATTGTTACTTCATCGCTCTTTGGTTCGAATGGTGATTTTGTGTCCTTCGATAAAGTGAGGAGATAAATTCCATTCATGTCATGGTAAATGTGATTCCATTCTGTCCATCCATAAACTGGCTGGAAATCCCGCGAGGAAATGAATATTAAATATTTCCCATCGTTGCTGAATAAGGACTCACCAGAAGTGTACCATTTATCGGTAACCGCATAATTTTCGTTTTTTTCTAATGAATATAAATACACTATATTCAATCCATCATATTGAGGTAATGAGTATGTAAGCCACTTACTGTCCGGCGACCAGGAAGCTGATAATCTTCTTCCGACTTCTGCTTTTAATACTGATGTTACCTTCTTACTTTCGATATCGACATATTTGATATTTAACTCACGATCTGAATATAGAATTTTCTTGCTGTCGGGTGACCAGTTTAATTGATATTTATACGCTCCGCCAGAGTTTGTAATTTGAATTGGTTTCCCGCTACCGTCTTGAAGTGTAATATAAATTTCATCTTCACCGGATGCATCAGAGATAAATGCAATATATTTCCCGTCGGGAGACCATTTTGAACTTCTTTCGTGAACGCCGGAAGTATTAGTTAAATTTCTGATTACACCATCTTTCTGCGGCACAGTGAATACTTCACCTCTCGCTCCGAATAACGCTCGCTTACCATCCGGGGAGATTTCGTAATTGCTAATGGTTTTACTAACATCAACAATACCATTTCTGCTGATCGCAAAATCCTCAGCGAATTGCACAACAATTTTTTTTACACTTCCATTTGCAAGATCAAATGTGTAAATAAATCCACCGTTCTCAAAAACGATTGCATTATTCCCAAGTGAAGGAAATTTGATATCGTAATCTTTGAAGTCAGTGAGTTTCTTAATTTCTTTTGTATCGAGGTTGCAAACGTAAAGGTTCATCCGGTTTAATTCATCACGGTCGGATAAAAAGTAAATATTATTTCCATTCCACATCGGAATGATATCCTGCCCGGAATCGTTGGTTAAGTTTGTTGTCTCTTTAGTTTTAAAATCATAAATCCAAATATCGTCAGCCATTCCGCCGCGGTAACGCTTCCATGTTCTGAATTCTCTAAACACACGATTATAAGCGAGTTTAGAATCATCGGGTGAATATGACGCAAATCCGCCGCGAGGCAATGGAAGTTGTTTAGCAATATCACCGCTAATTGGTGCAAGGAATAGCTGCCCAATGAAATCATTCGCTTCAATCATCCTCGAACGGAATAAAACATTTTTATCATCGTGTGTCCAGCCGATTACCAAATTGTTTGGACCCATTCTATCGGAAACATCGTCTCTGCCGAGAGTTGCTGTGTAAGTAATTCTTTTCGGCTCACCGCCGTTTGCCGGCATAATATAAACTTCGGTATTTCCATCGTATTGACCTGTGAAAGCAATTTGCTTTCCATCGTGCGAAAATCGTGGAAACAATTCAACACCTTTGCCATTAGTTATTTTTCTGGCGATGCCGCCTTGCGAGGAAACAGTGTACAAATCACCTGCATAGGTAAACACAACTTGATCGTTGTGGATAGCGGGAAATCGTAATAATCCAGCTTCCTGTTGAGCGTATATTTGAAGCGTTGTAATAACTATTAAAAACGAAATTATTTGAAAATATTTTTTCATGGTTTATCCATATTTGATTTATGAGGTTGTATTATTTTATTCAGGTTCAGATTCTTATAAAAACTTTCATCAACTTTAATTGGTTTCCCGGTTTTGATTTCAGCTTTTAACCAATCCTTATTTATTTTATTTTCGGTTGCAATAGATTTAAGCCATCCCATCTCAAGCGAATTCGGCGATGTATCAACGAAAGGCAGGTTAATTGCATCAATAAGGAAACATTCAGCTATTGATTTGTCCGAAAATTTTGGCGGTTGATCAATAATAAATTCATTGATAAGAATATTTTGAATTGAATCCCGTAGAAATGTTTTTTCGAATCCAAGCATGTTGCCTATCCGCATAAAAATTTCTCTTTCTTCTTCAGAGACAATTTTATCTTTACGGATTAATAGAAGGAGTCCTTTTAGGTAATTACTTTTGTCGAGTGGATCAAGTGCGTTGTGTGTATTCATAATTTTTATCGATTCGGTTATTTTGACGGTTTTTAATTTGTATTGTTCCAAACTTACTTTTATTTATAAAATATTCCTTGAATTTTTTTATCTCACCAAAACGTAACAAATATGTCTGTGATTACCGAATATCCGTGAGCAGAAATTCAACTTCCCTCGGTGCAATACGATAATGTAGAGTGACAATTATGGTTGTTTAATTTGATTGATGTCTCAGTTTATTGCGAGGTACCAAAATGATGCATTTTTCAAATTAATATTTGGGAAAATACTTGAATTTAAGCCAAATAAACGCTGGTACGTGCTTTGTTAGAATAAACATGTGTAAATTATAAATATACTATTCAAGGAAGAAAACATATGGAACTAATTTCGATACTGGCCAATATACTACTCATCGGCGCAGCAATATTAATTGTTGTGTTGTTGATTTCATATGTATCGTCAAAGGCTTCCCATTCATCGCATTCTGAAGAATATTATGACCCGATTCCTAATATTCCTCAGCAAAAGTATAATTATCAGCAGCCAAGGAATAATTATGATAATGGATATGCTCATTCGACAGATTATCTTTATAATAATCGGGAGATAAACTATACTTATTCAAACCAAAATTCGAATAATGGACATAGACGAAGAGGCTCGCAACCTATCGAAAAATATGAGGTAAATGGAATAAGAGTTACACATATTACATATGGAATGGATATGGATATCGAAAGAAAAAGACCAGGCATTCCTTCAAGACGTAGAGAAGAATATCTTGAACCCAAACGAAACGACGAAAGCAGATACGATAACTTTTATCCATCCCGCGAAGAATATTCCAGATACGAAGAAAATGAAGAAGAAAACTTTTTACCAGAAGTAAAATCATCCAGATACGAAAAAACTGAAAGCCAACTTGCAGAAAAAAAATCTGATGGACATTCCAAAAGATATACTATTGTTAATAAACCGGTGATTACGAATATCTCTGAAAGTAGCTCTAAGCCTATTCATTTGATGTCAACCAGAGAATTTTTAAAGGCTTCATTTAAATAAAAAACTGCGATTATCACCGTTTTTATAGGTTTTTGAACTATAACAAGGCAGTCAAGAAATCTTTATAGACTTTCATTTTTGGGATAAATTAACTATATACGCTTAGTAAAATTTCGAAATGTGAAATGATTGCTAAAGACAAAATAGATATCGCGAAGGAATTCATTGACAAAGGGCTGAAACTCCAACTCGAAGGTAAACTCGACGAAGCCAGGATGAATTATAAAATGTCAATTGATTTATTTCCGACCGCGGAAGCTCACACTTATTTAGGATGGGTTTTTAGTCTTCAGAATCAATATGAGCAAGCGATAAAAGAATGTTACAAAGCTATAGAATTAGATAGAAACTTCGGCAATCCTTATAACGATATCGGTTCTTATCTTATCCATCTTGGTAAGCTCAACGAAGCAATTCCATGGTTTTTCAAAGCAATAAATTCCCCAAACTATATTCCCCGTCATTATCCTTATTTTAATCTCGGAAGAGTCTACGAAAGAAAAGGCGAATGGCTTAAAGCAATTGAATATTATAAAGAAGCATTCCGGCTAAATCCAAATTATGAAATTGCTAATCAAGCACAGATGCGTTTGATATCCATGATGAATTAAAAATACTTCCCTCATCTATAAAATCATTATTAGTTTTCTTGTTACTCGAGACGTTTTATTATTACTACGGTTGTATCGTCCTGCCATTTTTTAAAATCACCAAATTCACTTACTGCGTTGAAAATAGCATCAAGAATTTCTTTAGATGAACTACTTCTGTTTTCAATTACGATATTGTAAAGTCTTTCCAAGCCAAATTCTTCTGTTAAACTATTTTGTCTTTCAAATACTCCATCTGTGAATAAGCAAAGCACACTTCCCGGTTCAAGTTTGGCATAGGATCGCCGCAGATTTATTTCCGGTAAAGCACCGAATACCGTTCCGGTTGACTCTAGTTCGGTAACTTTATCCCCATTTACAATAAAAGGCGAAGGATGCCCGGCATTCACATAAAACAAATTGCCATTCAATTCCATCTCGGCATAAAACAACGAAATAAATCTGGTGGAGTAAACACTCTGATAAATTACTTTATTCAATTTCTCGAGTGTGTAGGTCATCTTCATATGTTTTTCAATTCCCATCCGCAAGCCGGTAACTGCATCGCGAACCATTAATGCCGCAGGTATTCCATGTCCGCTTGCATCGCCAATACAAAAGCCAAATTGTTCATCTTCAAGGTAATGGAAATCGTACAAATCACCGCCTACGAGCTCAGCGGCTTCCGACTTAGCGTAAATTTCATAACCGGGCACTTCGGGTTCAGCTGTAGGTAACAAACTTTGCTGAATTTGAATTGCTTGTTCAAGTTCGCTTTTTACCGATTCTGAAAATAATCTGTAGTTAAGCATTGTTCTAACGGCATTCAAACAAAACTCAATCTCTTCGCGTACCCATCCGCTTTTCAATTCAAATATGAAAATCCATCTCGAATCCTGGCTGTGTATGGTTATTGCAGCTGGAATTGCATACTCTTTCTTTTTATGAATAGCGCTGTCGATGCTGAATACAGGGTTATCAAAGATGTATGTTTTTGTTTTAAGAAGTTTCTGAACCGCCTCCGAACTTAATTTTAATTTGCTCGGAATTTTTAACGGTTCCGGAGTTGTAGGTTTATATATCAATACAAATTCATCTTCGGCTTTCTCATAAATCCTACCGCCGCCAATATGCAAATCATTCCCGAATGTGTCTTCTAACTCCTTCACGATCGTAAACAGAAAATCCTTGCCTGTTTTTTCAGCGCCGATTCTGCTCAATAAAAAATCAATCTTTCTGTAAAACTCTTTTGGCTCTATCATATTATTCCTTAACAAGATTGTATCGAAGCTTCAGCTTCGAAAGTATGTAAAAGTTTTTATTTCGAAGTTTCACTTCGAATTACACAGCTATTATTTATCTGAACTGTACCGGTAACGGCTGTTCAGGGAATTCCTTCTTAACTTTATCGACAAATAATTTTGCCCGTTCCGTATTGTTGAATTTAACTTCGTATAAAGCGCGATTGATGAACACGCCTGCAATCATCTGCCGGATCAACGCGGTGTATCTGGTCTGCTCCTCCGGGAACCGTATTGTAAAATTAGGATCCGGCGAAGGAATATATTCATCGCTCTTTGTAACCTTATACATAAACAACTGGGGTACAAGTTTGTATCCTTCCGGCATTTTAAATTCGCCCCGCCTCAATTCATTTTCAATTATTTCAGGACCAATGTAATAATCATGTTTATCGTAGTTTGTTGATATTAATTTTGCCATAATATCCTGGTAATAACTTTCGAGAATAGCGGCATTATAAACTTCCTCCTGTTCAAAAGGTTTGAGTGATTCTCTGAATAAACCAATCTCCTTCTGAATTCCGGCAACTACTTCCGGATGATTCCTTTTTAACTGGTCGAAGTACCATGACCGGCGAAGCAATTCTTTATCGATTATTGTAACATCTTTTCTAAGATCTTCGACTTGCTGAAAATAATAGGATGCTGAAACAAAATAATCCCATTGATAACTGAATATGATGGAGTTTTTCTTAACGCTTTTAAGAATTGCTTTTGTATAATCTTCGTATGCATACAATTTGCTTTGATCAGTCTTCGAGAAGTTTACTAAAAATTGAACAAGGAGAAGAACCGCTAAAATTGGGATCGCAAAATTCGTTGCTAACTTTTTCGATTTGAAAAATTCAAAAAGCCAAACGAAACCGAATGCCGAGAAAAGGGCGAGAGATATGTAAGCGAGAATGAAGTACGTGTCAATATCAACTATGTCGTAATTAATTGAGTAAATAATTGTGAACACAAAACTGGTTAGTATAAACCAGAAAATTTTCGCTGAACGTTTTATAGCATAGAAAAATCCAATTATGATTGCAACTAAGCCGATGTACGCAAATTCAACCGGGATACTATTAAAAAAATATATGAACTGTTTCTTAGCCGATTCCGATGATGAGAACAACCAAACCTGGTATTGCTTTCCGGTAAGGTGCCGCCAAAAATTTTCCCAGTTTATCGGGTTACTCCAATTCATTGTTGGACTTTGGGAAGCCCGTATCGGCAGATATAAATACAATAAAATCAAAACTCCGAAAAAGACAGGCAGAGCGTATAAAATTTTCTTGAAGCTGGCTACGTTGAATTTTTCTTTCATAAAAAACAAAAGAATAGCGCCGGGAATAATCAACAAAGTTGTCATATGATTTGTAAATCCAAGCGCGAAGAAAATCGTAAAAATTATCCATGGTTTTAGTGAGGTAGCATTCTTATCGTCTGCCGGGGTAAAATAGGCTTTCAATAGAAAATAAATGATCAATGAAATGAGCAAAATGTGAAGCGAGTAAACCTCAACCGAAGTGCTTTGCAGCCAAATTGTAACGCTGAATGCCGCAACCAATCCGGCGAAAATGGATGAGAAAATTTTTACTGTTTCGTCAACCGACCAAACTACAATCGGTTTTTCCAATTTTTTTTCTTTGCTCTTTTTACCGACATGTTCAACTTTTACTTTCGTTTGGGGATTGTTCAGAATCAAATATGAACTTTTTATTATAAATACAGCGCCGGCGGCGCAGAAAATTGCCGCTAATAAATTCGCTTTAAAAATATTTGTGAACGGCAACGGAATCTTCGAGAATAAGTAACCGAGCAATGTGAATAACGGATAACCGGTTGGGTGAGCAATACCGAGAGTTGATTGCACCGCCGCTAATTCGCCCGAATCGATTTGAACGACTGAAGGAGCGAGCGTAAATAAATAAATTATGAATACAGCTAATCCTGTAAATTCGGCAAAATATTTTTTTAACAAGTTGTTCATCTTTTTATCGCAAATGTATTATCAAAAATAAAGCTGTTCAATTTAATCACCTCGTTCATCTTCTTCTCAAATGCTGTTAGATTTTCGAATCCCAGTTTTTGAGCAATTAGTTTTCGTTTGTTTTCATCGACGGGTAGAAGTGAATTATTGGAATTGAAAATATTTTGAAGCGAGCACTCGGCATTTTTAAGAAATCTGTAATTTTCGCTCAATATTTTAAATTCTTCTATCGCGGTTGTAAATGTACTCAAATACTGCAACCTGTTCAATGTACTTTTACCGGCGTTCTCTTTGAAGTACTGGGGATTCGCCAACAAATTTGCTTGGACAATGAATTCAATAGTAGTCAGCCCACCGCGTGTTTTTTTAAGATTTACTGATTTGGGAAACATTGATACATTCTGCCGCTGGATTTTTTGGAACATATCCCGTGTTTCATTGAAGATTTCATCCCGTGAAAATCTCGTAATATTATCGAAGACAACACTTTCGAACTTTTGGAAAAGGGAATTGTCCCCTGCAATAAATCGAAGTTTGGATAAAGCCTGGAATTCCCAAATCCTTGCGCGCGAATGAAGATAAGTTTGGTAGGTTTCAACGTCCCAAACGAGGGGGGAATTTTTCCCTTCCGGGCGGAGTCTACAATCAACTTCGAAAGGTTTTAAAATTTGACGCGCATCGTTAAAATATTTTTGAAACTCGGTTTGAATGGAAGAAGAGTCGTCAATTCCTTCCGAGACAAATATCAAATCAATATCGGAAGAAAAAGTCATTTCATCCGAACCGAAACTCCCGAGAGTTGCTATAAAATAATTCCGGCTGAATTTACTTTCATTAGCAAGAGTTGTTAATTTTGAAGCGACAGTTCCGCATAATACCGGTGCCAATTCGGAATGATCTATAAAATTTAGTGCATGCTTTACAGCCAGAATGAACAGCATTTGTTTAATGGAAAGGACGTCAGTTAACTCAGCTAGATTTTTGTAAAAAACCCTCCCCGATAGAAATAATTCGAATAAAGTCTTGTCGGTTGCACACATTTCAATTGCACGGCTGGAGTATTCGCACATTTTTAAAAAACCACTGAGGTGATTCCCATCGTTGAAAAGCGAATACCACACGGAAGGAAAGCCGGACAGTTTTATAAATCGTGTTGCGTTATCTAAAACCATATCCGGTATTATCGATTTGCCTACACAATCAATAATTGCTTCTTCAATATTTTGAAATTGAGCGGTAGTTTTTTGATCGAATTCTTTGATACCGAGAACTCCCATCCCGCTTTGCAGATATTTAAAATTGTTAAACGCTTTTGGCTTGTCAATAAAATTAATTTTCGAAAGCTCATCAATCGATCTTGGCTTTTCAACTTCGTCAACTTGTAAAATTGAATTATAGATCTCCCGGACTTTCATCCTATAATTTGCGAGTGATTGAGAAAAGCTTTTAAAATTTTTATATCCCAAAAAGATGGCAAGTTTTTCTGCAGTTTCGCCTTCGGTCGGCACATTGTGGGTTTGAATGTCGTTCATTAATTGCAGGTAATGCTCAATCCTCCGGTAAAGAATGTATGCCTGCGAAAAAATTTCTTCCTCGTCATTTGACAGTAATTTTAATTTGACCAATTGAGAAATTGCCTCAAGAGAATTTCCTGTGCGAAGTTCGGGATGCCTTCCACCGTTTAAGAGTTGCAATGCCTGAACAGAAAATTCGATATCGCGAATACCGCCTGGCAATAATTTAATGTTGTCCTCGATGTCTTTCAATCTCTCGATGTTTTGTTTCATTTTTTTGATTTGAAGCAAAGGGGACGAATCAAAAGATAATGGATAAATATAATGTTCAATATAATCGCGGAAAGTTTCGTATAGATTTTTATCGCCGCCAACAAAGTCCATTTTTATCAGCATTTGTCTTTCCCAATCTTCGCTACGAGTTTCGTAATATCGGATGTAATCGCCGATGGTTCTGCAGATTGGCGAATTCCTTCCGTCCGGGCGCAGTCTAAAATCAACACGGTAAATGTAGCCCTTCTCAGTAATATCAGTTGATGATTTTATAAATAAGAATGCCGCCTCGATTAATAGATCGTGATATTCCTTCGCTTTGTTTCGCCCGAGTTTTGAATCCTTATCGAAAAAAAGAATTAGATCAGCATCGGAACTATAATTCAATTCATTCCCGCCGAGCTTACCAAGCGATATGATGCAGTATTTTCTTGATGTGGATTTGAATCCGTATTTCTGTAAAATTTCATAATGACAAAGCGCGAACAATTCCGCATTGATTACTTTTGCCAATGCGGCAAGCTGGGCTGTTGTGGATTTTACTTCATCTTCACCGAGTAAATCTCGCAAGCCGATTTTTAGAATAAGTTTTCTTTTAATTAACCGGAGAATATTGAGTTTCGCTGCAAGGGTTTTATACTTATCAAGATTTAGTAATTCTGCCCGCACAGTTTTTTCATCTACGCGTTCTTCGAGGTACTGAGGATTAAAAACCTGGTAAAGGTATTCCGGACTCTGAACAATAATATCCGTTAAGTAATTGCTGTTTGCTGCGATTGTTGTAATAAACTCGGGATAATGCGGATACTTGAGGCAATCGAGGAAAAAAGAAATCTTATCAAATAGTGCCGAAATAATTCTTATCAAATTGGATTCGGATGACCGGGTAAAATGATGCAATGAAGCATATTCTTCAAAACTCTCAATTAATAATTCAAATTGGGAGGGCGGGAAAAAGCCGGAAGAGGATTTTATAATAAATTCTATAAACTCATGAGAGAAATTATATTTTTCGTTTTCGGGCAATATCAATCGTCAAAAATTATCAATTAGTAATTGAAAGATAGCTCATTCCAAAAATAAAATCGTTGCCGCCAAAATTTATGGTCATATAATTATACATTGTTAAAGGCGTTGATACAAACTAATTTTGAAACAAAAATTCTCTTGTTTGTTATAACATCCGGCAAAGCTAAGCTGAATATTAAGGTTGATGAATATTGATTCCTGAAATACGCTCTGTATTAATGAATGATTGTCAAAAGTCAAGCGAATGGATTCTTCAATGATTTTGCATTTCAAAAGCCCTTTGGTTAACTTAGCGGCCATTAAAAACTGGAGAGAAATGAATGATTAGTGGTTTAATAAAAAAGATTTTTGGTGATAAAAATACAAAAGCAGTAAAGTTACTCTGGCCTATTGTAGAGGAAATTAATGCTGAATATGATAAGTTACAGTCACTTACGGATGATGAATTACGCGCAAAAACGAAGGAATTAAAAGAAAAGATTAACCTGGAAACAGCCGAACTGCGCGAAAAAGTTGATGCCCTTAAATTGCAGCTTACTTCGGACGAGGTTGATGAAGATAAACATAAAATTTATGATGAGCTCGAAGCGTTTGAGAATGAATTAACCGGAAAATATGAAGAAGTTTTGGATGAAATTTTGCCACAGGCATTTGCGGTTGTTAAAGACACTTGCCGCCGCCTTGTTGGTAAATCATGGGAAGCTGCGGGTAATAAAATTACCTGGGATATGATTCCTTATGATGTGCAATTAATCGGCGGAATGGTTCTTCACAGCGGAAAAATTGCGGAAATGGCAACTGGCGAAGGTAAAACACTTGTGGCTACTTTACCGATATATTTAAATGCATTAACCGAACGGGGCGTTCATCTTGTAACTGTAAATGATTATTTGGCTAAACGCGATAGCGAATGGATGGGCGAGATTTTCAAATTCCACGGATTGACGGTTGGCTGCATAATTAATACTATGGATTCCGAACAAAGAAAAATTCAGTATGATTGCGACATTACCTACGGCACAAACAACGAGTTTGGATTCGATTACTTGCGCGATAACATGTCAATCGCAAAAGAAAATTGTGTTCAGCGGCGGCATAACTTTGCAATTGTTGATGAAGTTGACTCCGTATTAATTGACGAAGCCCGTACACCTCTTATTATATCGGGACCCGTTGGAAACACCGAGCATAAATTTTATGAGATGAGACCAAAGATCGAAAGGATTTTCAAAAAACAAGCTGCGCTTGTTGCAAACCTTGTGCAGGAAGCTGAAAAACTTTTAACCGAAGGCGATAGTAAAAATCGGGCAGAAGCCGGAATTGCACTATTACGCGCTCACCGGGGTTATCCGAAAAACAAAAAACTTGCAAAGCTCTTTAGCGAACCTGAATATAAAAAACTAATGCAGCAAACCGAACTTGAATATCTGCGCGAGAACGGACGCCGAATGCACGAAATAGATGATGAACTATATTTCGCAATTGAGGAGAGACAAAACTCTATTGATCTTACAGAGAAGGGAAGGGAAGAACTTGCGCGCGATTCCTCTGAAGGTAAAGAATTTTTCGTTCTTCCTGATCTTGGTACAGAAATAAGTAAAATAGAAAACGACGCCTCGATTGCGCCCGAAACAAAAATTCGAATGAAAGATGAATTATATCAACTTTACAGTGAGCGCAGTGAAAGAATTCATACATTGAATCAATTACTGAAGGCATACAGCCTTTTCGAAAAAGATGATGAATATGTAATTACAGAAGAAGGTAAAATTGCTATTGTTGATGAATTCACAGGTAGAGTACTTCCGGGTAGAAGATATTCCGACGGGCTTCATCAGGCAATAGAGGCGAAAGAAAATGTTAAAGTTGAGCGCGATACTCAAACGCTTGCAACGATTACCTTACAGAATTATTTCCGTTTGTACAAAAAACTTGCGGGTATGACCGGTACTGCGGAGACAGAAGAAGGAGAGTTCTACCAGATTTATAAATTGGAAGTCGTGGTTATCCCAACCAACAAACCTATTACAAGGGAAGATCAAGACGACGCGATATACAGAACCAAACGCGAAAAATATAATGCCGTAATCGAAAAAGTAAAGGAACTTAACGCCGAAAAAAGACCGGTGCTTGTCGGTACAACGTCCGTTGATGTATCCGAAACCCTAAGCCGAATGCTAAAGAGACAGGGAGTTACTCATAATGTGCTGAATGCAAAGCAGCATAAAAGAGAAGCAGAAATTGTTGCATTCGCCGGCCAGCCGGGCGCTGTAACAATAGCAACAAATATGGCGGGTCGTGGAACTGATATAAAATTAGGAGCCGGGGTTGTAGAAAAAGATGGATTATATATTCTCGGTACTGAACGTCATGAGGCGCGAAGAATTGACAGGCAGTTACGTGGTCGTTCCGGGCGACAGGGCGATCCGGGAACAACAAAATTTTATGTTTCGCTTGAAGATGATTTGATGAGAATTTTTGGCGGTGATAGGGTAACTTCAATTATGGGACGTATCGGTCTTGAAGACGGAGAAGCTATCGAGCATCCGATGATTACAAAATCAGTTGAACGCGCTCAGAAAAAAGTTGAAGAGAATAACTTCGCTATCAGGAAAAGACTGCTCGAATACGACGACGTGATGAATCAGCAGAGAGAAGTTATCTATTCTAAAAGAAGACAGGCGCTTGAGGGCGAGAGATTAAAACCGGAAGTAATGGAATATCTCAACGAATACGTCAATTCCGTTGTTGAAAAATATTATGAAGAAACGCTTATTGAAAATATACATGAGGAAATTCTTCATCATTTATTGGTTGATTTAAAATTTGATCCTGAAATTTTTACGAAGCTTGGCAAGGACGGAGTTGCAGAAAAAATTATTGAAGCCGCGCACGAATTTTATAAACGAAAAGAAGAAATGCTATCGCCGGAATTAATGGCGCGCCTTGAAAGATATGCAGTGTTAAGTGTTATCGATGATAAATGGAAAGAACATTTACGCGAAATGGATGACCTGAAAGAGGGTATCGGTTTAAGAGCTTACGGTCAAAAAGATCCGCTGCTTGAATACAAAGCCGAGTCGTTCAAAATATTTTTGACTTTGCTCGACGATTTGCGTGATCAAGTTGTTTCGTTCTGTTTTAAATTTTTTCCGCAAGCGCCGGAGCAAGTTCAAGGGAGAAGAGCAAGAGCTCCGCAACCGATGACAACCGTGAAGGACAGCGTATCAAATTTGGGAATGAAGGGCGCACCGGAATTATCGAATGAAGGAGCGCAAAGAGGTAAACAACAGCCTGTTCGAGTTGAAGTTAAAGTTGGGCGCAACGATCCATGCCCATGCGGTAGCGGTAAAAAATATAAACACTGTCATGGCAGTTAAGATTAAGCGGAGGATCAGTGAAAAAAATTGAAGCGATAATCCGTCCATTCAAATTGGATGAAGTTAAAGAAGCGCTTCTCGAAGAAGGTATTCGAGGACTTACAATCTCGGAAGTTCGCGGGTACGGTCGGCAGAAAGGTCACAAAGAAGTTTACCGTGGAAGCGAATACAACATCGAGTTTGTTCCTAAAATAAAAATTGAAATTGTTGTTGACGAGAAACTGTACGAAAAAGCAATCGATGCGATTTTAAGAACTGCAAAGACCGGTCAGGTTGGCGACGGTAAAATATTTGTATCCGATATTAAAGATGTTATCCGAATAAGAACCGAGGAATCCGGACCCGAAGCGCTGTAATATTGAATTAAGGAAACAAAATGATATACCCTGCTTTTATTTTTAAGAAGAAACAATTAGTCAATTTTATTCTGCTGCTGTTTTTAAGCGGCTGCGGTATATGGACGGACTTCACCACATACTTTAATGCTTACTTTAATGCAAGTTCTGCCTTCGATGATGGATATGAAATTGTTTTAACAACCAAACGAGATTTATTTATTTATAAAGAACCGGCGCTCCAATCAACGGCTAAAACTAAATTTGATGCTGTGATTGACAAGTGTTCAAAGATACTGCAGTTCGCATCGGAGTCATCATATTTTGACGACGCTCTCTTTCTTATCGGCAGAGCGTTTTACTACGAACAGGATTATTTGAAAGCGTTAAGAAAATTCCAGGAGCTTGATATTCTTCCTGATAGCGATCTTCATCTCCAGAATAAATTATGGATTGGCAAAACCGAACTTCAGTTAAGAAATTTTGATAAGGGCTATCAAATCTTGGACGAGGTAAAGGAAGAAGCTGCAAAAGCCGATGAACCTGAGATTCTTGAGGAAGCTTTTAGAAGTCAGATCGGTTATTTGATATTCCGTGAGCAATACATTAACTCTATCACTCTTTGCCGTGATTTAATAAATGCAACTGAATCCCAGGAGTTGAAAGCGCAGGTCGCACTTCAAATAGGTAAGATGTATAAAATTTTAGAAGACTATCCAAATGCCGATAAAGCCTTTACCGAAGTAAGCGAGTATTCGCCGGATTTTCAAACTGAATTTGAAAGTGTTTTTGAAAGTGCAAAAATCAAAAGAGACCTGGGCAATATAGATGAAAGTTTGGTTTTATTGGAAGATATGCGTAATGAAAATAAGTTCTCGGATAATTGGGACCTTGTTGATATTGAAATAGGAAAGATTTTTTATGATAGAAGTGAATACGAACCGGCAATGGAAAAATTTACTTATGTTGATACAGCTTTTGTTCAAAATCCAACTTCAGGAATAGCGAGTTATTATAGAGCAATGATTTGGGAAAATTATTATCGAGATTTCGACAGCGCCCTCGTATTTTACGATAAAGCGAAAGTATCAAAAGCGGAAAATAAGTATAAGGATATTGCTAAAAATAAATCCGAGAATATTATTAAGTATTTTGATCTGGTAAAAGAACTCTTCAACCAGGAGAAAAAATTATTATATGTGCTCGATCCGGAAGCGTTCATTCAAGATTCATTGGATTACGAGGCATTTAAAGATCGCGATTCATCATTAACGGAAGAAGAAAAATTAGAACTGACTACAACTGAACAGCAGCCAACTCAGACGCAAACACAACCGAGGACACCTGCACAGACGCAATACCAGCAAGAAGAAGATATTCCTCTTGATTCCTTGAATCAAAAAATTAACAAAATTACTGTTCAACCGGTGCGCCCAACTATATCCGCAGACTCTCTTAAATTTTTATCGGCTAAAGCAGCATTGGCATTGGGAAATCATTTTTTTACTGAATTGGAATTCACGGACAGTGCTTATTTTTATTATATCAAAATTATTTCGGAATATGATTCAACTTCGTTAGTTGCCAAGGCATATTATTCATTGGGTAGTTATTATCAGGCAATTAATGATAGTGTAAAAGCAGATAGTATGTTCCAAATTGTATATAAAAATTATGGAGAAGATCCAATCTCAATTGAGGCTGCCAAAAAACTGAAAATAGCTGTCGCTGTTGAGGAAGATCCGGCGAATCATTTTTACATCGAAGCGGAAAATAATTTATTTAACAAGGAATATGATAAAGCCTTAACCGGATTTTTCGAAATTTATCAAAAATATCCAAAATCGCTTTTAGCTCCCAAAGCATTATATGCTGCAGGATGGATTTTGGAAAATGAATTTAACTTACCTGATTCAGCCGCTGCTGTGTACGATACATTAGCAACAAAATTTATAAGTACAGAATATGCAAAAACTGTTAAACCAAAAGTAGCTGTTTGGAAAGATGATTTAAAAAAGCAACTTGCCCGGCAGGACTCAATTAAAAAAGCTATTCAGGATTCAATTACCAATGCACAGATCGCTGCTGATTCTCTTAAAAACTCAGATATGGATATTGATTCGCTCCAAGTAAAAAGTACGATAGAAAGACAGAATGAAATAATTGACTCGGTTAAGTCTCAGATTTCGGACGATAGGGCTCCAGCGGATTCAACCCAAAATACACCGCCCGAACAAAAAAATAAAATTGACACCTCGGCTATGCAAAAGATGACGCCCGAACAAAGGCGACGGTATATTGACAGTTTGAAAACTTTGCAGACAGAACAACCGCGAACTTCGGATTCCGTTAAAACTGTCAATAAAGATGCAAATAATTTTCAGAATAGAAATACAAATAATTCGCGTACGTCTACATTAGATTCAACAAAATCACGCATTCCGAAAGAACTTACTCTACCGGATTCATCGACGAATACACAGCTACAACAAAATAAAATTGACAGTACCGCTGTACAAAAACTGATACCCGAACATAAGAGACCCAATATTGATAGTTTGAAAGTTGAGCAACCTAAAAGAGCGAGGACTGAAGATTCCGTCAAAACTGTTGATGAAGCTGAAAAAAATGTTCAAGTCAAAGAAAAAGTTGATTCGCAAACCTCTACATTAGATTCTATTTTAGAACTCATTTCGAAGGAACGTACTTTACCGGATTCATCTAAGAATACGCAGCCTCAGCAAAATAAAACTGACGGTATCGATTTACAAAAAATGACGCCGACACAAAAGAGACACTATATTGATAGTTTGAAAGCGACAATGAATGAAAAACCACAAACTAAAGACACTACTTTAGTTAAGGAATTATTGGAAAGTCCTAAAAACTGACCGTAATTTTTTATCCCTGAGGAATTATGAAAAGAAGGGAACTGCTTAATTTAATAGATGAAGGTGAGGGGACAGGGATTGAATTCAAACAAAGATTTTCCGAGTATGAAAAAATTGCTAAGGAAATGATTGCATTTGCAAATAGCAAGGGCGGTGTAATTATTTTCGGTATCAATGACGATAAATCCGTTTGCGGTGTTGCAAGCGAAAAGGGCGAAGCTGAGCTCATAAAAGAAACTGCTGAAAAATACTGCGAACCTCCGGTTGATTATAAAATAGAATATTTTGATGTTGATAATAAAGAGCTCGTAATTGTTATAATTGCTGAATCACCGGTAAAACCTCATCGACTTCAGGATTATTTAAAAGAGATTGATCTTAATCATGCAAATGTTTATGTACGGGTAAATGACAAAAGTGTTCTTGCCAGTAAAGAGATGATTAAAATTTTACAAGCGAGAACAGTCGAACAATCCCTCATTAAATATCAGGTAGGCAAAAATGAAAAAATTGTTTTTGAATATCTGGACGCTAATGAAAACATAACAGTGAAAGATCTTGGCAGACTTGCAAATATTTCCGATAGACGCGCATCAAGAACGTTGATAAAATTAGTTCGTGCGAACCTCCTTAACATCCATACTAAAGATAATGGGGAAGATTATTTTACGTATGCCGGATGATTGGATTTATTATTATCGTAAATTCTTCGTAAATCAAATACAGCTATTCCATAAGCAACGGCAACATTCAAAGATTGTTTAATCCCATACTGAGGTATCTCAATTGAAGTATCGCAAAGTTCGATCAAATCTTGTGATACACCCGTTATCTCGTTTCCTATTATTAAGCACATTGGGAAATCGCTGGATGAAATTTGATAATACGGAATACTTTTATTTGTTAATTCGAGTGCGCAAATTTTTATTCCTTCAGCCTTTAATTTTTTGATCACTTCTTTAGCGTCCTTAACATATTCCCAATAAATACTGTCCTGCGATCCGAGTGATGTTTTGAGCACTTCCTTTTTTGGCGGATGCGGAGTGTAACCGCAGAAAAATAATTTTTCAATCATCACTCCATCGGATGTGCGGAGTATCGAACCAACATTGTAACTGCTTCGGATACTGTCGAGCACAACATATACCGGCAGTTTTTTTACTTTGTGGAGTGTGTCTAACGTGCTTCTGTTTTTTGATATTTCCGAATGAGATAGTTTTCGCATTGAACCGTAATATTGTTAACTCAAAAGTAATTATTGAGAATTACAATTACACGGAACAGCGGTTAAAAATAATTCTACTTAAGAAAAAATATTCGAATTTATTAGATAGCTATAGCTGTTTCGGAACAAAACGATTATAAAGCCATGCTAATATTGCACCGAATACTAAGCCGGTTAAAAAGCCCCATAGGAAACCTATTAATCCACCGACCCAGGTGATAGAGTAACCCAAATAAATATTGCGTAGTTTAACTAAAGTTGCGCCTTCGTAACCCATCAAAATAAAGGCATATGTGAGTAGTAGTAAGATTAAACCGGAAATAATTCCACCGGAAAGCGATAATGCTCTGATACTTAATTTCATGTAATCCTCCATCAGTTTATTGTTGTGTGTTTACCGGACAGAAAAAAGATGACAGAAATGTTATTGTTAAAATATGAATTTAAATTTAATTGGGGAATAGGGGAGTTAAATATTTTGAAAAGGACTGGGAGACAACCTGATTATCTCCCGCAAAAAATAATTTAATAACTCAAACTGATCGCATGTCCATGTTAACAGTTAAAACTGTTAATATCCATTTTTTACTTATTAACCCACGACTTAAGTCGTGGGCTAATAACATTAGACTGAATTTTGTAACCGTTTCAACGGTTTCCAATTCATAATAATATGAGTGGACAATTTGAGTTAAAAATTTACTGCTGCGCCTGCAAAAAATTCCCGGCCGGGAGTACCGTAGTAAAGCACTTCTTCGTAATATCTATCAAACAAGTTTTCGACTCTGCCAAATAAAGTAATATTGGAAATTAATTTATAACTAATTGCTGCATCAACAAGAGTAAAACTACCAAGCACAACACGGGTAGAAGGAAATGTTGAGAAATCATCATCATCTCTTTGTCCTACTGTTTTAATTTGGCAGTTGATATTGAGATTTTCAAATAAAGCATAATCCAGTGCAAGATTTAATTGGTGCTTGGGACGGCGAAGCAGGCTCACTTGATCTTCCGGCACGCCCTGGCTTTTATTTTTGGCATCGGTATAAGTGTAAGCAAAATTCATTGAAAGATTTTTAACAACATTCACTGCAGCTACAACTTCAATTCCTTGCGTCAATGCTTTATCGATATTAATCGATTTGAAATTATCGTCGTAGCCAATCAATTCATCGTATTTGATATTAAAATATGTTGCACCGATAGAAATGGATTTGTTGTCGAAATACTGTTCGAATCCGAATTCAAATCCAAAACTTTTTTCCGGTTTCAAATTCACATTACCGAACATCGGATCGAAGAGATGAAATAATGAAGGAGCTTTGAAACCTGTTCCAATCGTCGCTTTAACTTTTGTATCGGTCTCTCTAATAAAATATGCAGGCGCAATACGGAACGTTGCAACTCCTCCGAATTTTTTATTCTTGTCGTAACGTATTCCAACAGTTCCAAAAAATCTATTACCGAAATTAACTTTGTCCTGAATAAAAACGCCGACGTTGCTATTGGAAGTATCCGGGAAAATTGATTCGTATGGACCCCATGCGCCTTGAGAAACGTACTCGGTATTAGCTTTTTCTTCAGTGGCGTCTAATCCAAACGTTAATGTATTATTTTGATCGAGATTAAAATCATTTTGTAATTCAACTTTCAATCTGCTCGATTTATTGAAACTGTAAAGCGAACCCGGATCAACAAAATCGGGTTCATCGAATGCATGTGCAATCCGCTTCATGAAGGAACCTGTCATTTTCCCTGACCAGAATCCATCATACAAAAAGAAATTCATTCCTGCTTTAAAAATTTGTTCTTCATTATCAAATGTGTAATTCGGATCATCGCCGGTTTTACCGGATTTATCGATGCCGCCTTTTCCAAAGTTATAATTGTAAAGAAGATCTACTTTTAATTCCTTCATTAAATCCAGATTTAATCTGCCGGATAAGGAATTGTTTTCGTAACCGTCTCTTTCAACGTTTCCGTAGTTTTTACTAACGGCGGATATGCCGCCGGTTTTTAATCTCGAACCAGCAAAAGAAAATCCTAAAATATCGTAGCTGCCGGAGAGGGAACCGGTTCCCCGATAAAAATTATTTGAACCACCTTCTGCTGATAAAGTAATGCCGGGCATTCCTTCACCTTGTTTTGTGAAGATATTAATTATTCCGGCTATTGCATCCGATCCATAAAGCGTGCTCTGCGGACCACGGACAATCTCAATTTTCTCAACGTTGTTTATTTGTAAAGATGAAATATCATAAAGATTTCCCGGCGAACTAGGATCGTTCATTTCAATGCCATCCACAAAAATCAAAACATGATTTGAGTTTGCGCCGCGCATAAAAAGACTTGCCATTTTCCCGAAGCCGCCCTGCTGGGCAATCGAGATTCCTGGAACGCTTTTCAATATTTCTAGAACATTTGTTTTTCTGCTATGCTGAATATCGGTTGAAGTGATAACCGTAACCGAACTGGCTAATTCGAGCATGGGAGTTTCAATACGGTTGGCGCTAACGACAATTTCGCCGAGATTAATTGTTGGAATATTTGACTGTGAAAAAATAAGTGCAGCGGAAAAAAGAAAAGCGATAAAAAAATAAAATGGTTTCATTGAAGTTACTCCTTATAATTAAGTGGTAACTCCGCGGTAAAATGGGAATTTGATTTTTGCTTTTGTAATCAAAACCTAACCCGCGAAGGTTGATTAAATTATGATATTCACGGCAGGTCTCCTGGCTTAGGACTCCGAAAGGCGCCTTCCCATCCCGATCAATCGGGACAGTGGCATTTGCCTGAGGATTAACATCCATTACAGTTGCGGGGCAGCGCCGGATTCAAACCGGCTTCCCTATTAAGTTAATCACCGTAAAAAATTAAAAGAACGGATGCAATTTATCGATTAGAGTTATTGCAAACAACTCAAATTATATCACTTCGAAAAATTTCTTTTAGATAAAAATCAATTTGAGAAAAATTGATAACCGGGAGTTTATAAAAAAAAGCCCGGCAGAACCGGGCTCCAAAATTTCGAGATCAGATCAAACTCTGTTCGCCGACAGACAGTACTTTTTCAAGATCGAGAAGTATTAAAAGTCTGTCTTCGAGTTTACCGACGGCAGTAATGTATTCAGCGCCGACTCCGCCGATCATATCCGGCGGCGGTTCGGTAATACTCACAGGTATTCGTAATACCTCGCTTACTTCATCAACAATAAATCCAACAGTTTTACTATTAAGCTCAACAACAATTATTCGGGTATTTTTATCATGTTGTTGTTTTTGTAAACCGAGTCTGATTCTGAGATCGACTACAGGGATAATTCTACCGCGAAGGTTAATAATTCCTTCAACAAAAACAGGGGCATTAGGAATGGTAGTAATATCCAGCATTCGGTTTATTTCTTGAACTTTCAGAATATCAACGCCGAATTCCTCATTGCCTATTTTGAAACTAACAAGCTGAAGAATCTCATCTGTTTCTTTGGACTTATCCAATTTGGTTTTATCCATATAAATGCCTCAATTGATTTTTAATAATTATTTTGTTCTGGTTTAATTATCGTGTTTAAAATATGGTTTGTTTAGGAAAATAACACGGTAAATATTTTTAAAATTTTGAAATTCAGCACGAATAATCTTATTTTAGCCAATAAACAATTAACTTCTGTAAGTGCTAATTAAGAATATTGTGAATCTTATCGTGTTAATTTCCCAAAAACTTAGTAGCTCAGTCTATACCTTAAAACAAAAATTCAAAATAAACGAACTAATTCTGGAGGATTTTAATGGGTTGGCTTGTTAAGAGCTTAAATTCATCCATCGGTAAAAAAGTAACAATGGCAATTACCGGTGTCTGCTTAATCCTATTTTTATTAATACATTTAATCAATAACCTTACACTCTTTGCCGGACCGGATATTTTTAATACTGTTGTCAAAAATCTGGAATCAATTAAACCGATAGTAAGAGTAATTGAATTAATTTTAGTAGTGATCTTCATTTTACACATCTTCAACGGTGTAAGATTGTGGATTGAAAACCGCATGGCGAGACCCGTACGTTACAAGATAAACGGATCATCAAAAAATTCGGATGTCTTCTCGCGTACGATGTTTTTGACCGGCAGCATAATTTTTATATTTCTTGTAATTCATCTTAGTACGTTTTGGTACTCGTTTAACATGGGTAGCCCGTTAACCGATGCACATAAATACTATGAATTTACCGTGGAAGCATTTCAGACTCCATTATATTCATTATTATATGTAGCTGCCGTACTTTTATTGGGATTCCATCTCAATCACGGATTCCAAAGCGCGTTTCAAACTTTCGGCTGGAACAATAAAACGTATTTCCCGCTGATTAAATTATTGGGAACACTTTATGCAACGGTGATGGCTCTGGGATTCGCATCTATCCCGATATACTTTCTCTTTTTTTACGGAGGTAACTAATGGTTAAACTTGATTCAAAAATTCCGCAGGGACCGATACAGGACAAATGGACGAACCATAAGTTCAACATGAAACTTATTAATCCATCGAATAAAAGAAAATATACAATTATTATAGTTGGAACAGGATTAGCCGGCGCTTCTGCCGCAGCAACATTAGGCGAGCTCGGTTATAATGTGATTGCACTTACTTATAACGACAGCCCGCGCAGAGCGCACAGTATTTCAGCTCAGGGCGGAATAAACGCAGCTAAAAATTATCAGAACGATAGCGACTCAGTTTATAGATTATTTTATGATACTATAAAAGGCGGCGATTTTAGAGCGCGCGAGGCAAATGTTTACAGACTTGCCGAAGTGAGCAACGGAATCATCGATCAATGCGTTGGACAGGGTGTACCATTTGCACGAGAATACGGCGGATTGCTCGATAACCGTTCATTCGGAGGAGCGCAAGTCTCGAGAACTTTTTATGCAAGAGGACAAACGGGTCAGCAGTTACTTCTCGGCGCTTATAGCGCAATGATGAGGCAGGTTCATCTTGGCACTGTAAACTCACTTCCACGAAGAGAAATGCTCGAGTTAGTAATTGTTGACGGACAGGCAAAAGGAGTCGTTTGTAGAAATTTGATCACCGGTGAAATTGAAAAATATTCAGGTCACGCGGTAGTTCTTGCTACCGGCGGTTATGCGAATGTGTTCTATCTTTCAACTAACGCGATGAACTGTAATGCAACCGCAATTTGGCGTGCACACAAAAAAGGAGCCTTATTCGGTAACCCATGTTTTACTCAAATACATCCCACGTGCTTACCGGTTCACGGCGAAGGACAATCGAAATTAACGCTGATGAGTGAAAGCCTTAGAAACGACGGAAGAATTTGGGTGTCGAAGAAAAAAGGCGACATGAGAAATCCCGATCAAATTCCTGAAGATGAAAGGGATTATTATCTCGAAAGGAAATATCCATCTTTTGGCAATTTATCGCCCAGAGATATTTCGTCCCGCAGCGCAAAGGAAGTTATTGATGATGGAAGAGGAGCTAAGGGGCATGATGCTGTTTATCTTGATTTTAAAGATTCTATTAAACGTCTCGGTAGAAATGTTATTGAGGAACGTTACGGCAACCTTTTCGAAATTTACGAGACAATAACCGGCGAGAATCCCTGGGCAGTACCAATGAAAATTTATCCCGCGCCGCATTACACTATGGGCGGTTTGTGGGTTGACTATAATTTGATGAGCACGATACCCGGTTGTTTCGTTCTTGGCGAAGCAAACTTTTCCGATCATGGAGCGAACCGGTTAGGTGCAAGCGCTTTAATGCAGGGATTGGCAGATGGCTATTTTGTGATTCCTTACACACTCAGTAATTATCTTGCGTCGGATAAACCCACGATGATTAAAACCGATCACCCCGAATTCGAAAATGTAAAAAAGGGAACGGAAGATCTTGTTGATAAATTGCTATCGGTAAAAGGAAAGAGAACCGTAGATGATTTCCATAAAGTTCTTGGCAGAATAATGTGGAATAAAGTCGGTATGGGAAGAAATGAGAAAGGACTTAAAGAAGCCATCGTTGAAATCCGTGCCTTAAGAGAAGAATTCTGGAAGGATATAAATGTTGTAGGCAGTGGAAATGATTTTAATCAATGTCTCGAAAGAGCCGGGCGTGTTGTTGATTATCTTGAACTCGGCGAACTGATGGCGCTTGATGCCTTAACGCGCAACGAATCATGCGGCGGCCATTTCCGCGAAGAATATCAAACAGAAGAAGGCGAAGCGCTGCGGAACGATGATGAATACGCTCATGTTTCATGCTGGGAATTCGAAGAGACCGGCAAATGGAATCTTCACAAAGAACAACTCGAATTCGAAAATATCAAATTAGCCACGAGGAGTTATAAATAATCTATGATTGATTCGAATAGTACTGCTCCGACTAATTCATTTGTCGAAGTAATTGAACTGATCAAACAATCTCGCAAGAAAGCATTCGCATCGATAAATAGAGAGATTATCGATTTGTATTGGCGGATCGGCGAGTATATCAGGATTAAAGTCGAAATTGAAAAGTGGGGTAAAAGTACTGTTGAAGAATTAGCGAATAGTATTCATAATGAAATCGAAGGAATCAAAGGATTTTCTGCACAAAATCTCTGGAGAATGAAGCAGTTTGTTGAAACCTACAAGCCTTACCCAAAACTCTCAACACTGTTGAGAGAATTAAGTTGGTCGAACAATCTTCACATACTTTCGAAAACGAAAACAATAGAGGAAAAAGAATTCTATATAAATCTGACTATAAAAGAGAAATATTCTGCAAGAGAACTTGAAAGGCAGATTAATGCATCTGTGTATGAAAGGTTTATACTTTCCGATAAACAACTCCCTTCATTGCAGCGCGAAGAAATGGAATGTTCATCTAACATGTTAAACACCATCTTCATGGACACATATGTATTTGAATTTCTTGATTTGCCCAAAGACTATTCGGAGTTGGAGTTTCGACAATCATTAATTAAAAATTTGAAAAATTTTATCCTCGAATTTGGTAGGGATTTTTCATTAGTTGGTGAGGAATACAGAATTCAAATTGGTAATAAAGATTTTCACATTGATATTCTTCTTTTCAATCGTAGTCTGCAATGTTTAGTTGCTGTGGAACTAAAAGTTGACGATTTCAAACCCGAATACCTTGGGAAAATAGACTTTTATTTAGAAGCACTCGATCAAAAAATCAAATTGCCGCATGAGAATCCTAGCGTTGGTTTGTTATTATGTAAAACCAAAGATGACGAAGTAGTTAAGTACTCATTGAATAGAAATCTTTCCCCCACAATGATAGCGGAATACGAGACAAAGTTAATTGATAAAAATTTATTGAGGCAAAAAATGCATCAAGTTGCCGAATATTTTCAAACTCAAAATGAAATTACATTGAACCCGGAATAAAAGGAACTACCAATGGATATAAAAAAATTAAAACTTACGTTGAAAATCTGGCGGCAGAAAGCACCTAATACTGCAGGCTCATTTGTTGAATATAAAGTTACCGTTTCACCGGACTCATCATTCCTTGAAATGCTGGATGAAGTGAATAACGAATTGGAAAAAAAGGGATTGGAACCTGTTGCTTTCGAAAGCGACTGCCGTGAAGGAATTTGCGGAACCTGTGGGCTTGTTATACAGGGTCAGCCGCACGGGCCGATTCCGAAGATCGCCACATGTCAATTGCACATGCGTAATTTTAAAGACGGCGATACAATTTGGGTTGAACCTTTTAGGGCGAAAGCATTTCCGATTATCAAGGATTTGGTGGTTGATCGTTCTTCACTCGATAAAATTATTGAAGCTGGCGGATATATTTCTGTTAACACCGGAAGTGTGCCGGACGCAAACGCAATCCCAATTTCAAAGGAAATTTCATCCAACGCATTCGATGCGGCTGCATGTATCGGTTGCGGCGCTTGTGTTGCATCATGTAAAAATGCTTCAGCAATGTTATTTGTTAGCGCTAAAGTTTCGCAATTATCGCTTCTGCCCCAGGGACAACCTGAAAAATACCTTCGTGTACAAAACATAGTTGCCAAGATGGATGAACTTGGATTCGGCAGCTGCACGAATACTTATGCGTGTGAAGCCGAATGCCCCAAAGGAGTATCGGTAAAAAATATCGCCAGAATGAATAGAGACTATATACTTGCAAAGGTAAAAACTCCTTTAACTAAAGCGTAGACAATTTCGTAATATGTAATGATTATATCCTGGTTTCCCTTGGAAATCGGGATTTTTTTAAATTATTTCTTTATTCTAAAGAGTGGTTTAATTTTATTCATTACTTGCCAATTAGTATGACAAAACCTTGTTTAGGTTCTTTGAAAATCGCGCTTGCAAAAGGCGAAAATATTTATCAAATAATTTGTGAAGCACTAATCGAATCAAGCGCTTTATATTAAATGAGAAATCTAAGAGATTTAACAAAATAGGCGGAACCAATACTCAGCTTCCGCCTTTATTTTTAATGGCATGGTTTTGTTGCTTACTATACCGACATTTGTCGTTATTTGAGCAACATCATTTTCTTAACCGAATTAAATTGATCTCCCGCTCGAAGAACATAAAAATAAACTCCACTTGGCATATTCGCAGCATTGAACTCAACTTCATAAAATCCCGGTTCCTTCTGCTCATTTACAAGCGTCGCAACTTCATTCCCAAGTATATCGTACACCCGTAAAGACGCCATATATGGCGTCTCTACACCGGTTGGGATGGAATATTTAATTTTTGTTGTTGGATTAAACGGATTGGGGTAATTCTGCGATAGCTCAAATTGATTTGGAACGACTGTTACTTCAACCGCTTCGGAGTATGAGTAACTTCCATCGGTATCAATCTGTTTTAAGCGGTAAGAGAATTTACTTTCGCCATTGATTGACTTGTCCGTAAAGCTGTATTCTTTTGGAGAGTTGCTGTTTCCGTGTCCTTCAACAAATCCAATGGACTCAAAACCTCCGAGGTTTTGGTCGCCATTTCCATCCTCCAAACCTCGGAGGTTGAGTGAACGTTCTATTTCAAATCCGTGATTGTTAACCTCGGTTGCTGTTGACCATTTTAGTATCACATTATTCTTTTCAAAGTTAGCATTGAATGAGATTAATTCAACCGGAAGAGGATTACTCACGTCTCCGGCCAAACCGAATTCGGAAAAGCTTGTCAGTAATGCTGAACACCAGGTTAACACGTTACCAGCAATTCCTGTAGGAGTTCCGATATCGACCCAGTCAGTACCCGAATTTGTGCGTTTGATTAGATGCAGCTGTGAAGCATCACTTACCCCCGCGATACCGGTTATATCAAACGAGATACAATATACTTCTCCTGCACCGAGGCTCCCCGCGTCAAGTGATACATGCCAGTATTGCGGAGCTAAATTAAGCAGCCCGTCCGGCAATGTTCCGCCGGGATTTGATAAAATTTTATCAACATTAATTGTTAATTGGTTTGTATTTCCGTCGACATCATCAAAATCAATTGTGGCTCCCGTACCGGTAAATGCTGTGCCTGTAGTAGTGCCCGCAATAATTACCTGGGTGTTAGATGCGGATGGTTTTACCTGAACTTGCACATCTTCAGTGTATATAAAATCCATATTAGCATCACTGAATCCATGCCAGCCTATATAATAAACGCCTGTTGATGATGGTGTAAATTCACAAACAGCTTTTTGATAACTTGTATTTGTAATGTTAGTATTTGAGAAAATTGCGGATGATGTCATACCGGCGGCTGATTCTGAACTACCCCATTTAACTTCCAGTTTCTCCGGTTCGGCGGCATTACCAACAGCGTACCAAAATGTAACTTGATAAGCAGTACCACCTGCTAAATTTAATCCTTGTGTAAAAACCCAATCGTTCATTGCAATAGGCTGGGCTTCCATTTTTAATGAAGACGAACCTGAAAGCTGGTTGCCTGTGTCGGTGAACCAGTTATACGCATCATTATTCACATCATCAAACGACCAACCCGGAGGTAAATAATCTTCCAGAGTACTATCAAAATTCTGAAAATATGGAACTGATGTTACAAGGGAATTTACAGTGACCACACCGGAAACATAATTTGTCCCGTCCCATATATTTCCGCCTGCCGCACTATATCCTCCATATACATAGGCACCACCCGATAATCTAAAACGACTCGCACAATAATAAGTCCCTTCCGTATAAACTAAATAACTTAAAGTATTACTGTATTCATCATCATTGCCCTGATGCGAGCTGAAAACAGCCGGTTCCCATTGCCACCACTCCCATGTTGAAGGATTTGAATTTTCATAACCAATTCCAATCTCGCATTCTATTTCAGTTGATTCCTCATTCAAATCAGTAACACCGTCAACTCTCACTCTTGCATATACATCAAGAGTTTCACCTTCTGTAATTGTTGCCGTAGCCGGTGATTGTAAATTTGCCCAGCTAATTGCATAAATTTTTTCATAAGCCCCTATTGTCGGAGTAGTGGCATCTCTCGAATTGTTTTCGTAATCAACTGTTACAGAAGCAATTGGTGTACCCGAAGAAAGAGCAGGGGAACCCGGTTTTGGGATTAAGTCGTCGGCAGCTTTGAAAAGAGGATCTGCATTTTTAGAATTTGCGTCCTGCCCGGTTGCCGTTTGCCATCCGGCAATAGTAGTTATATCCGAAGACAAATATCCAAGTACTCCCGCGTAACTGCCTCCGGTGGGTGCATAATAAATATTATTATTGATATTTGAAAAAGCTGTATTTGCTGAGGCGGAATATATTGCATACGCTTTATCACCTGCATTTGATGTATTAGTTATTGCATTAACGAAAATATTATTTCTTACATCCAGTGAAGTGACCCCGCTTCCCACATAAAATGCGGCAGACAACGTTGCAGATGTAATATTTGCGGTTCCGTAAAGGTTTACCGAATTATAATAAATATTATATCCGCCGCCTCCGGTAATTTTTATCCCACCATTTGAACCATCACCCATAGTATTGCTGCCAATGCCCCGCACATCATATATCAAATTATTCGAAACTGTTATGTTACTTGCGGCATTCCCTGTATTTAATGTAATTCCGCTTCCGCCATAGCCCGAAACACTCTGGGCAAAGATGAAATATATTTTATTTTTTGAGATATTAGAATTTATTACTCCGGTTGAGAGAACTATACCTGTAAGATTATTATTGAATGAAATAATATTAAAAATTTCATTATCGGAAATATTGGCATTATCACAATATTGAAGGGATATGCCGCTGTTTCCTATATATTCGCCTGAAGTTGTGGAGCCAAAAGTATTCCCAGTTATAGTAAGATTATTATTCACACCAGCCGAAGTCGCTTTTGCATATACACCAATGAATGATTTGGTAAATACGTTGTCAATAATTGATATATTATCGTTATCCGAGCCTTCGGAATAAAAAGCTGTGCCGCCGATATGTATTCCAATATAATATTGCGATGTGCTTGACGCCCCGCTTGACCCGGTTTTAATATTGCAGTTCCTGACAACGATGTTGTTTGCGCCGCTGCCCGTCCCGAGACTTATTATCTGGATTGTGGCCGTCGAAGCTCCTGATGGATTAGTGTAATTGTTGCTAAAAGTAAGATATTTACCGCTGTCGCCAAATCTGCCGTCTATTGTTATGTTATCGGCGCCATTCAACCTGATAAGCCCGCCTTCAAAACCCCAGTAATTGCCGGAGATGGTTTTATTCGATGCATCGTTTGGTTGAATTGCAATCGAATAGGATGCAAACTCATTCAGTGCAACGGCACCATCCTCGTCTGTTATGTCAGAAGTTATTTTAACTGTTATATTACCACCCACACCAAGTGTGTTTAAAGCATTAAACAAACCACTTGATTTCGTTAATGATGTGTAAGTTTGCCCGGAACCGACAAGAATTTCACCGGAAAGCTGTGCAATAATAATATTTGAGTTGACAGCAAGGCATAATAGTAAATAAATGATTTTGAATTTCATGTTGTACCCCGAACAAGTTTGCGGAAAAATACATGGTAATGATTATCAACATTAATGAAGAATGGTAAACAAATTTTTTTAGTTGTAGCATTCATAGATGTTGTTGTCCTTTGAACCGGCAGAATTTTTATTAAAAAACAGAAAAAATTAAAATAAGGATTTGCGAATATGCAGTTTATCTTATAGCACAGGACATCATATACAATACGGTACTGAAGCGTGACAGAATTACATTTTGAAAATAAGAAATTTGTACAAAAAAAAATAGATGCTACTATCTCTTTTTATCCACTTTTTACTTTTTAGTACCCTAAATGAATTTGAGTTAAAACTCGAAGGCATTGCGTTCAGAATAAAAATTCATTTATTTTTACACCCTATCTTTTATAACGAGCGGGAAGCTTAAAATGAAAAAAATATTTGGAGTTATTTTGATGATCGCGGCAAGCGGATTGACAATGGCGCAGTCCTTGTCTTTCAATGATTATTTCACCGACCAGACGATGCGTATCGATTATTTTCATATCGGAGACGCGGCGAGCGAAATTATTACGATTGATCACATCTATCAATATGGAATTTGGGCGGGCAGTACAAAAAATCTTATAGATAATTTTAACAACGGCGCATACTATTACAAAGTTTTCGATGCAGTCTCAAAAGAATTAATTTTTTCAAAAGGATTCGATAGTTATTTCAAAGAATATCAAACAAGCGAGGAAGCAATCAATGGAATTAAAAGAACTTATCATGAAAGTGCGATAATCCCTTTCCCTAAAAATCAAATAAAATTTGTACTTGAAAAACGGAATAAATCATATTCTTTCGATGAAGTGTTTTCGGTACAAATCGATCCAGCCGATCTTTACATTATAAAAGATGTGATTCGGGATAACGAAGTCGAGGTTTATAAAAGTTATATCAGCGGCGATCCTCATAATTGTGTTGATGTTGTTATTCTGGGCGAAGGATATACTAAAGATGAGAAGGGAAAATTCGAAAAGGATTTGAAGAGATATACCGATGTGTTTCTCAATCACGAACCGTATCAACAATATAAAGATAAATTTAATATTTACGGTGTATTTAAACCATCGGAAGAAAGCGGCTGCGACGAACCGGGCGCCAACATTTATAAGAACACGGTATTAAATTCTACTTTCTATTCGCTTGGTTCCGAAAGATATTTGCTTACCGAGGATAATAAATCAATGCGCGATCTTGCGGCGCATGTCCCTTACGATGCGATTTATATTATGGTGAATCATCCGCGTTACGGCGGCGGGGGAATTTATAATTTCTACAGTACATTTGTAACGGATAATCAATTCAGCGAATACATCTTTCTGCACGAGTTCGGGCATTCATTCGGCGGATTAGCGGATGAATATTACACTTCCGAAACTGCGTACGGCGATTTTTATCCTGCTGGAGTTGAACCGGTTGAACCGAACATTACACGTCTTCTCGATCCCCAAAATCCAAAATGGAAGGAGTTGATTGATGCAGAAATTGAAATCCCGACACCATGGGAAAAAGAAAATTACGATAAAATGGACTTAACCTGGCAGAAGGAAAGAAGGGAACTGAACAAACATATTGCTGAATTAAAGCGCAACAAAGCTCCTCAAAATGAAATTGATGCGGCACAAAATGAATACAATGAAAAAGATTTGATGCATAGTAATGAAGTGGATAAATACTTAACGGCAAGCAAGTATTGGGGAAAAGTTGGTGTGTATGAAGGGGCGGGATATTCATCTAAAGGAATTTACCGTTCGATGCTCGATTGTATAATGTTTTCAAAAGGGAAGAAACCGTTTTGCAAAGTTTGCGAAGAAGCTGTAAAAAATGTGATTAAATTTTATACTGAGTAAAATTACTTTAAAGAAGTTTAAACAAATTTATTATTGGCGAAGGTTACAATAAATGTTGTGCCTTCATCTTTTTTACTTGAAACAATAATGTTGGCATTATTTATTTCGCAGTATTTTTTAACAAGGGCTAAACCTAAACCGTTTCCGCTGAATTTACGGTTGTAACCCTGCTCTTCCTGCCGGAACGGATCAAATATATTTGGAAGAAAATTATCCGAAATTCCAATACCCGTATCAGAAATTATTGCCTGCAAATTATTGCTGGTATTCCTCATCAATGTCAATTCAATTTTACCTTCGTTTGTGTATTTAATAGCGTTATCAATTAGATTAGCCAATACCTGGGTAACACTGTATTCATCTGCTGTAATTAATGTACTTTCGGTGAGCGAATTATAAATGAGTTTTAGATTTTTACGCTGAGCTTTTTCGTTAAATTCCTTTAAAAGTTTTTTGATTATTTCTTTTTCCACGTCGAGTTCTTTGAAAGCCGATTGATAGTTTTTAGTCTGCAATTGCGCCATATTAAGTATAGAATCAATTGTTTTTAAGAGCCGGGTGCTTGCAAGATCAATGCTGTCGAACAGTTGAACGGAGTCATTTGATAATTTGATTTCCTCTTCATCGCGGATCAATCCGGCATAATTAACAATAATATTTATTGGAGTCCTTATTTCATGCGACATCTGCGCTAAAAATTCTGTTTTAAGTTTATCCGAAAGTTCTGCTTTTTCTTTAGCCGAAATCAGTTCATGTTGATATTGCCGTATTTCGGTAATATCCTCGCCCGAGCCTAGTAAGCCAAGAATATTTCCATCCTTATCTTTTATTAAAACGCTGTGCCAGCCAATTAATCTTTTTTTATTTCCGCATCCCATTACATAAGTTTCACCGTATTCGGGGAGTTCAGTTTTCCCGGTCATAGCGTCGCTAAAGTAAGATTCTATTTGCTCTAAATCTTCCGGGGCTACATAATCAAAATACATTTTACCAATTAAATCTTCTTTACAGCAGCCAAGCAAATCGCATCCCATTTTATTAATTAAGTCTACTTTGCCATCCTTGTTTATGATGATTAAAATAACCCGTGCAATGTCCAAATACTTTTGAGCCCATTCTTTTTCAACCAAAATTTCTTTTTGCTTCTGCATGATGTTCACAGACATGTTATTAAAAGCTGCCGCTAATTCACCAACTTCATCGCTTGAAGCTATTTCAACCGTAGTCCCGTAATTGCCTTCGCCTACGTTTCGAATTTTCTGAGTTAAAGTTAACAACGGTCTGGTAATCAGCAGCGAAGCAAAATAAGAGATAATTAAACTTCCAATAACAAATAGAATTGAAAAAATCAGATTCTGCTCTCTTGCTTCAAGCAGTTCATTTTTGATGCTGTCTTTTGAAAATCCTATTACTGTTAACCCGATTTTACTTCCGCTCTGAAAAATTGGTTTAAAAACATCTATCCGGTTTTCGTCCTCAATAAACAAAATATCGGTTGCTACTAATCCTTTACGCACTGATTCTTTATCAATATGCATTCTGTCGGTCGAGAATATTCTGTCACCGTCAGTTATGAAATTTCCGTCCGCATCAAAAAGATATGTGTAAACAACTTCGCTTTGCTCTTTAATATACAGCATAAAAAGTTTCGGCTGGTCGATTTTCAATTCACCGAAAGATTCGGTTATGCTGGCTTCGAGTAAATTAATTAATGATGTAGCTTTATACCTAAGCCGGTTATCCAGGGCTTCTTTTTGATGATAATAATTATTGTATGTGAACGTTAATCCGATGAGCGAGATAATAATGAAAAGAAAAAAAGCGAATTTTTTCTCAATGGAAAGTTTGAAAAATTTATTCTTTTTAAGGATTGAATTCACTTCGTTTTTTCCATTAATTTTTTGAATTTACCTTCAAGATTGTTGACGTTAAAATCTAATTTCTCAAATAACGGAGCGGAACCCGCTGGACTCATCATATCCTTTCCCTCTGCGGTAGTATGGAATTGGCAAAGAATTTCAATCAATCTTTTTTCCCTATCTACCGGAATTTCATTTCTTACCGCGACAATTTGACGGGGGATAGGTTCGGACTCAAGCAGCACATTATATTTTGTGAAATATTCTTGAGGAAGTTTTTGATAAGAAAGATTATCTGTTGCACCCGCAGCAGTTTTGTCTTTTAAAATCCATAGCAAAGTGTTGTCGTCTGAATATGTAAAAATATAACCGATAGATCCTGCAGGAACAGGATTATCAAGATTATCCAATTCGACTAATTTAAATCCTCTTTCGAGTAACTCAACTTTTGGAATGAAATATCCGGTAGTTGAAAACGGGCTATCAAATGCGATAACGCGATCTTTCAAGTCATTCAGCGATTTGATATTATTTTTCGTACTTGAAAGTAAGACTGAATGGTAATCTTTTATTCCCTCTCGATTGTGAGCAAGGATGATTTTCAGATCTGTCTTTTCTTTGAGCTTGAACATCGGATACGGACTGTCAATATATAAGTCTATCTCACCATTATTAATCAGTTTAGTTAATTCATCGAAGTTATCGGCAACAATAATTCTTCCATTTATATCTTCTTCCGGAAATAATTTAGCAGCTATATATCTCGCAAGAGGTTGAAAATTTCTTTCGTCTTGTCTATTAGATTTTGCGAGTGAACCGATTGTGAAGAATTTATCGGTGTTTTTGATTTTCTGTTCATCATTCAAATCATTATCTTTTTTCCCGTCACCGCAAGAAACACATAAAAAAGCAAGAAGTATCGCTACCAGAATATTTTTACTCATCTGACCTTCTATTGTTCTTTTAATTGCATGTACTTATTTGCTCAACAAAAATAAGAATTTCGGTGAAAAATCTACCGTTAAAAAATTATCCGAACCAGAATTAAATAAATTTGATCAGTAATGGATTGCCAGCCAGATTGTTTCCCTATGTTCGTCAGTCCACTCTACCCGGTGTTTTTTATGAGCGGGGATTAATAAATAATCACCCGGGACTAACCTCGTTTTAGTGCCATTTTCAAAAGAAATTTCTGCCTCTCCACTTAGCAAAAATACGAGTTCATCCTTTCCCTGGTCAAACCAAAAGTCTGCTGGCGATTTTTGTCCGAGCGAAGTAATTCTTTCAACAAGTATTTTTTCATTGGAAACAATTTCTTCGAAGATTTCATTTTTTTTAGCATCGGGTAGATTGTAAAATATGTTATTTGGACTCATATATTTTTCTGCCTCAAGATTATTCTCAATCAATTAATATAAAGCCTGGTTCAAACAATTTTATTGGTCCGGGTATACCTTCTTAATTTAAGAAGCGGTTCATGTAACATTTCTCTAAATAACCTCACCGGTGAATTACTAACCGCAACATAAAATAAACACAATTAAATTTTTCTATACACGTTTTTTATTGTAATTTATTGTGCGAATATTTTTGGATGATCGAATACAGTTTCTATCAATCCTATTATTGATAGAGACTTTTCACGTTCATTCCTAAATCTAAAATACAGCTTTTTTTAAAAAAATAAATTACATTTGCGGTAGGATTGCCACAATAAATATATGATAAAAGCCCTAATAGTTGATGACGACATAACAGTGCGTCAATTTCTTGGCAGGATACTCAAGAAAAAATTAGCCATCGAATACGTTGAAGCTGAAAACGGGATGGCCGCACTTAACGTTCTCGAAAAGGAATTTCCCCAAATAATTTTTTTGGATGTGATGATGCCTGTTATGGATGGGCTTGAATTTTTAAAGAAGCTACGTGAGAACCAGTATTTTAATCAAATCCCGGTTGTAATGTTAACGGCAGTGACAGATAAAAATGTAATCAGCCAATCAATAAGTCTTGGTATTATCGACTATCTGCTAAAACCTTTCGATTATGAAAAAACAATAGAACGGCTGCAAAAAATAATTAATGCAAGGAGAGATGAGCTTAGCAAAGTCCGGCCCAAAATTAAATCATTAGAGCAGGAAATAACGAAACCGATTATTTACACAATTAGTGATGATATGAATTTTGAAGCCTTTTTAAACGGATTATTCAAGGAAAAATACCAGGTAATAAGTTTTGATCCCGATATTGATTCCGATTATATTAATGCGGCAAACGGAACCACTTACTTCCTTATTGAACATAACCAAAATAATATTGATTATACAGCTTTGATAAAAAATATTCGTGCAAAACAAAATGATGCAGCAGTAAAGTTAATTCTTTGTAAAATGTCACAGGAAAAAATCGAGATTGAAAATCTTTTTGATGCAGTAATTATAAAGTCATTTATTGCAGCAGAATTTATTTCTGAATTCGAAAAAATAACCAGCTAATATTTTAATCAGCAATCCGCAAAAGCAGATAATCGCCCACTTCATTCGGAACATTCAATGCGTGGAACTTTTGTTTTTCTCCCCATTCACAGCGAACAATTATTTCGAAAGGCACTTTAGTTGTACGTCCAACATTTTTAATATATTCCGAATACGATCCGGGATCTATTATTTCGGTTACAGTGTGTCGTAATATCTTTTCCTTGGCATAACCTAATTTTTTTTCGAATTCCTCGTTTACCTCGATAATCATCCCGTTGGAATAATGAACGTGAATTTTGTATATATTTAATAAAATATCCTTGTACTCATTTTTAACTTCCTTAGCAGTATTTATTTGTTTCTCAAGCGGAACCATTCTAAAGTTTTTTACTGAAGCTTTTAACTCTCGCAATTTTTCTTCGAGTTCTTTTTGTCTTGTTACGTTACTTACAATTCCCATGTAGCCAATAATGGCTGTACCGGAACTGTCGTATTCAGGCATTACGGTGTCTTTAAACCATATAATATTATTTTCGTTGTTCAGAATTCTATAAGTGCCGCTTGCGGTTTTTGATTTGTCGAGTTTGTTTAAAAGATTGTTGTATAGAGAAAGATCAGTCGGCACTATCAGTTCCAACCAGCCTCCCAAGGAGTTTACCTGGTTTAGATCAAATCCTGTCATGGATTTGAATGAGCTCGACGTATAATTAAGTAAGAACTTGTTGTCATGTTGTTTCTTTAAATGATACATAAAATGATCTTCCGAATTCTCAAGTATTTCGCGGTTAACAGAAGATTCTTTAATTCGTTTTTCTCTATCATTTAATTTTGCCTTTTCTTCCATCAATTGAATTTTCAATTGCTCGGCATCTGTGTTCGCATCATTTTCAATTCGTTTTACAGTCTTTTCCCATTTACTGATATCGTTATATTCGAGGCATAAATAGTTTTTAAAATTCACAATTAATGGTGTGAACATCACTTCAACATGCCTTGAGCTCCCGTCCTTTTGTTTGATAAACATGGAAACTGAGGTTGAACCTGACTTTAACATCAAGCCTGGTTTCAGTAATAATCCATTAGCAAAATTCGGTTCGATATCGCGTAATAACTTACCGGCTAATTCTTCAAGCGTAAGAGAATAAAAATCGATAGCCCGTTTATTTCCCCATTCTATCTTTGTCGAATCGGGATTAATAATCATAATTGGATTAACGCTATTGTTGCATATCTGCTTGTAAGTCTCACTTCGGTCATTTAGCGCTTTTAGAAGTTTTTTATACTTCTGTTCGGTTTTATCAGCAATAAACTCTACTGCCTCTAATGCGGCAACATCCTGATCCAATTTCATTTCGACTGAGGTATCCAAGGTTTTCGTTTCCATTATATTCTTTTTCTTTGGTTAAGAAATATTCTCTCACTTTTGTGTCTTAGGAATCTGAAATATAAACTTTGAACCGATTCCGGGTATGCTTTCAACCCATACTTTCCCTTTATGTTCATTAACTATCCGCTTAACAATCCATAAACCTAAACCGCTGCTGTGCTCGCCATTTGTTGGAGTAGTAGAAAGACGTTTCCCTTTTTGAAAAGCGTTTTGAATGTCATCGAATGATAGTCCGGGACCTTCGTCTATTACTTCGACTAAAACGTCTTTACCTTTTTTGTAAGCATTTAGGTTAATATTAGTGCCTTCAGGCGAAAATTTTATTGCATTGCTTAAAAGATTATCAATCACCTGCTCTATCTTGTCGGAATCCATTTCAATTGCATCAATGTTATCATCAACTGAAATTTGGAGAATCTGATTCTTCTTTTTTGCTTTTACATTATTTAATAAATATGCTTCGTTAATAGTATGCTTAAGTGATGACTCTCTAACATCCATTTTAAAATCCGATTCGGATGCAATGACCTTTGCAATTTCATCTGCCAAGCATAAAATTCTATCAGATGTTTTGATAAGAGATAGAATTATGTCTTTCTGTTCATTCACAGTTAAATCGTAAGTTTGTAAAAGCTCTACTAAATTTTTGATTACACCCGCTGGATTTTTAATATCATGCACAAACATTGTAAACATTTCATCTTTTTTTCGAGTGAGGGCTTCAAGCTTCTCAAGCCTTAATTCCAGCTCAATCTTTTCTTCGTACAATTCTCTATTAATGCGTTCTAATTTGTGACTTTTTAGATTTACGATACTCAAAGAATTTTGAAGTTGATCTATCCGTCCGTTAAGTTCGCCAATAATTGTCCGGTACTTTTTGAGATCAACAAAAAATTCTTTGGAAAATATACCTTTTACCTTTTGAGTTTGTTTCTTTTTTTGAACATGGGAAAAGATATATACTCCGCTGCCGATAAAAAGAAAAAAAGCGATTATGTAAAATGAATACTGCATTGTCTATTTGCTTCCCTCATTTGTATTGAAAATTACACTGAATTTGCTGCCAATTCCTTTCTCACTATGAACATTTATTTTGGCCTTATTTAAATCGCAGTAACTCTTAACTAATGCAAGCCCCAATCCATTCCCCTCGAATTTTCTAGTATAACCTTGTTCCTCTTGCGAGAAAGGTGTAAAAATATTTTGAAGATATGCGCGCGAAATTCCAATACCTGTATCCATAACATCGATTAATAATTTCTTCGACGTGTTAGTATGCATTTTTATTTCAACGCTTCCTTTAGATGTGTATTTGATTGCATTATCAACAAGGTTGTTGAATATTTGATTTACAGTATATTCGTCGGCATAAACTAAACTTGATTGCGCTTCAGTTGAGAGAGTAAACTTTAAGTTCTTCTCTTTTGCGTAGGTTTTAAAACTATCGTAAACGTTTTTCAATATATCATTGTAAAGATCTAACTTTTTAGGACTATACTCGTAAGTGCCGGTGTGAATCTCGGACATATTTAAAATCAAGTCGATTGTTCTAATAAGTCTTGTGCCTGCGCGATTAATTACGTTAAAACTTGTCATCAAATCGTCATTCATTAGCCCTCGTAAATCATCTTTAATAAGACTTGCGAAGCTCAAAATTGCATTAACCGGAGTTCGTATTTCGTGTGATATCTGGGCGAGAAATTCTGATTTTAGTTTATTCGAAAGTTCAGCATTTTCCTTGGCAGCAATAAGAGTTAGTTCTGCTTCCTTTCGTAAAGTCACATCTTCAGCTGTACCTTCGAAGTATTTAACATTGCCTTCAAAATCTTTTATTGCCTTTGCATTTTCAATCACAAATATTTTTGAACCGTCTTTTTTTCGCCATACCGATTCAAAATTATTGATTTCTCCCTTTGTGCTTATCTTTTCAATAAATTTAATTCTATTCAAAGGATTATCATAAACAGAATCGGAAGCTAATTTCACAAATTCATCAAGACTATCATAGCCGAGCATTTTTACCATTGCCGGATTTGCAAGTAATATTTCGCCTTCAGGCGTAGAACGGTAGATTCCGAATACAGCATTTTCGTACAGACTTCGATAATGCTCTTCCTGTTTCTGAATTGTATGGGCAGCTTCGTTTCGTAAAGTAATATCTTCCTTTATCGAAATAAAATGGGTTAAAACACCTTCATCATTTCTTATTGGAGATATTGTCATTTCCTCGCTGTATAGTGTGCCATCCATTCTCTTGTTAATTAATTCACCGTGCCAAATCTTACCTGCATGAATGGTATTCCACAAATTTTTATATAAGGATTTATCATTCTTACCCGACTTTAAGATACTAATATTTACGCCTACCACGTCTTTTTCGGAATAGCCCGTCATCTCGCAAAAAGATGGATTGACCCATAATATCCTCGCGTCGATATCTGTTATCACTATGGCGTTAGCCGAATACATTAGTACGGTATTCAACAATTTTATTTTTTCTTTCATCTGCTTTGAAAAATCCGAATCGCCGAATACAAGCATAACTTTAGACCATGAATCCTTGTGTTCCGGGTGCAGTATGAATTTGAACCAGTTGGCTTTTGTGCCGTTGAATTGAATTGGCTGCGGTGTTAAAACTTCGTATGAAGATTTCCCATCGACGAAAGAATTAATTGCATCGAATAAAAATCCATTAAAGGTTCGAGGTACGAATTTTTCAATCGGTAAAGGAAAAGGATTCTTTTCAGAGAAATGATGCGACAAAATAGCGGTTTTATTTCCACCGCTTATTTTTACATCTGTATAAATTTTTACGCGGTTTTGATGCAGATAATATCGGACATCATTTTCAACGTTAGTATCAATTTTCTTTTTAATCTCCGAGAAATCACATTGCCACGCAACTATTGGCAAATCATCTATAAGCTCGTCAATAAAGGCACGAGATTCCTCCCGGCGCTGATTTATCTCTCCTGTGGTTCTTAAAACAAGTTTAGAACGACGGGAATTTAAAGTGTCCCGATTTTCATTTGTTATTTTATTCGTAGCATTCATACGTTCTTCGTGTAAATTCATCCTTTCGGCAATGTGAATGAAAAAGTAGTTCCAATATTTAGTTCGCTCTCAACCCAAATTTTTCCGCCGTTCTTTTTCACTAGTTCTTCGCATAATACCAATCCCAATCCTGTGCCTTTCTCGTTATCAGTTCCTCGTTTTGTGTGATGAACGTCGATTCTAAATAATTTATCAATATCCTCTGGACTCATTCCAACTCCGGAATCTTTAACAGATACTTTAATATATTCTTCTGCCGATTCAGAATTGAGTTCAATCTCGCCACCGGGTTTCGTGAATTTAATTGCATTCGACAACAAATTTCTCAAAAGCGTATTCACCATATTCGTATCAGCATTAACTACTGAAGACTTCTCGATTAAGTTATTAACTGTGATTTTCTTTTTCGCAGCGTTCCCTGAGAAAAGGTCGGTTACTGTTTCACTCACTTCCGCAAGATCAAAATTTTGCGGCTGAAAATTCATTCGCCCTGTCTGTATCCTTGACCACTCGAGTAAATTTTCAAGAAGCGCGAATGTTTGCTTAGCCGATTTATTAACATTATTTAAAAACTCTTTTAATTCATCACGGCTGAAGTCATCGAAATCCTCAACGAGCATTGTTGTAAATCCAATTAATCCTGTAAAAGGACTTTTTAAATCATGAGCGAGAATCGAAAAAAACTTGTCCTTGCTTGCTACCGTTTCCTGAAGTTTTGTTTCGGATTCCTCCAATTTCAAATTCAGTTGTACGAGCTCAAATGCATTTTGCTCAATTAAATCTTGTGTTGTGTGAAGTTCCTCAATGTGATTTCGTATTTCATCTTCCTGAATTTTTAAATTTGTTACATCTCTAAAACTCCAAACCATCCCTGCGGTAATTCCCTTTATTATCAAAGGCCTCGAAAACCACTCATATGCTTTCTCATTTTTTAAAAGCAGAATCTGATTGTACGATTTCTCCGGTTTAAAAAATAACTCCATTGTTACAGGAAGAAACTCTTTTGCATCCTGGATGGCATTGCGGATTGAATCAATTATGGAATCGAAATTGCTATAATAAAAATTACTCTCATTAATTTGCCACATTTCATCGAACTGCCGGTTGCGGCAAATTATTTTTTTATCAAGTCCCAATACAACGATTCCCTCAACCACTGCTTGAAGTGTTGCATCTAATAAAGGGACATGCAATTCCTCATCAAAATTAACTTCGGAATTATCTAATTGACATCTTGATGTTTTTAGTTGTACTTCCATGTTCAACTCGAATTTTATATGCTGTATTTGACAGAATCTCCGTTTCCATCTTTAAAATGGACTTAACCATTGATATTATCGGATAATTAATTCGGAATTTTAACTTTTTTGAAGATTTTTCTGATTCACAACACATTTGGATTTAGGGCAAACACCAAAAATCAACTTAAAAGCCCATTTCAAAAGAAGGTTGAATAAAATGCAATCATATCAATTTACTAATAGCTGCTTTTTTGAGGGATTTTGGCTCGAGAACTAAAATAAATTTCGGTTTTACATTCATAAAACCGATTGATATCAAAAATTTGTGTCTGTAATATTTCTTTTATTCTACTGCTGGCAGATTTGAAAAAGTGAGACTAATAAATTTTCTGTTTTTTTCTTTCTTTGATTTCCATATCCCGGTTACCATTCCGTTTTTAACAATTACAGGCCGGAACAATCTGTTGCTCGAAATAATTTTTGCGTTCTGATTTGAAGGAATACACGCGCTTCTGTCTTTGTAACTGATGAGAAATTCATCAAACGCAGGCAGTAGAAATAATTTCAGATACTAATTATCACTTAATTCCGGCATTATCAAATTTAACCGAGTTTGGCAAAAACGAATCGGTATTCCAAAAAAGATTATGTTTATAACTGACTAACTCCAAGTTATCCGGAATTACCTGAATTAAAACAAAATCTTTATCTCTGTCGGGATAATATCTTTTCCAATAGTTTTTCCAGTGTTTAGCTTTTTGATCGGGATCTTTTACGATTGTGGCTTTACCCTCAACTGCCACATAACTCAATCCCTTTGTTTCGTAGTAAAAAACTACAACGTTGGGATTGTTTTCTATCTGCTTAACTTTACGGGTTTTGGGGTTTGTACCAAGCCAGATAATCATATTTTCATCGGGAATAAAAGGATCCATCTCCCTTGCGTGCGGTTTCCCGAATTCATCTACAGTAACTAAGACACGGCATCTCGCCGAGTCTATTATTGAACGAGCGACTTTTATCAGGCTGTCCCGGGACACTTCCGTCCTCACACTGTTATTTTCATTTTGTGCTATTAATAAAGACGCAAGGAAAAATAATGCGAAAAGAATTATCATACTCTTTCTGAAGAATACAAATATCATTTTGAACCTCCTCTAATTGAGTTGAATATTAAATACAACCAGGAGGCATTGCGACCGTTAGAAATATAGAAGAGCAATGCGGAGATGTAATTTATTAATATTTTATTTCCATATCAAATCGAATAGCATTGAAAAAGGAGTATTATTTTCTCATGCTTGTTGTTCAATCAGAATTAATAGTAGCAAATATAATTGGAAGTCCAGAGAATTAATTATTAAGCCAGCAGGCAGAGTATCGTTCATTTCATAAAGGTTGTCAATTCTAAAATAAACAATCCCAAAGTATTATTGCCTTCAATAAATGTTCGCTGCTTTGCTATATCTTTTGAAATATTCTTCGAGAACATTCTCCAGGCTGTATCTGTATTCATCGTAACTTTTGAATTATAATCAGGACTCGATCCGGTAAATAATTCCCATGAATTGTTTTTTACCAGACTCCAATCGCCGCCCGGTAAATCCTCAACGTGAAATACGACAGTTGCGTTTTCAACATCGCAAAATACGTTCTGATAAATATGCGGCAAACCTCTTACGAAAGTATCAATTATTGGATGAATCCACCTTTGTTCAACCAGCAAAGGTTTTCCAACGGCTTCTCTTATCTGCTGTTGATGATACCATTTCTCGGTGTATTCTCTTGCAATATCAAACCAGTTTTTTGATTTATCTTCGCCCGCCCAGCTAACACTAAATAATGCTTCTGCATTCATATCTAACGAATTCAGCAATTTGGGAATCTCAACACATGTATAGTTGAGTAAATCTATTAATATACCCGGACTCAACCTTTTCGAAACTTCAATCCATGAGTTATTGAGATGATTCAGGTAATCGACAAGCTGCTGATAATTCCCAACCGGTTTACCGGGCTGTGGCGGGTTAAATTTATCCCTTTGAAAAGATATCCGTCTCAAATCAGTATCAATCAGATGTGCAACAATATCTTTCACATTCCATTTAGAACTTGATGTTGAATAGTACCATTCATCCCGGGATAAGTTTCTCAACAGATCAATCAATTCCAAATATAATTCGGGGAATAGATATCTCACTTCAATGGGTTCCGGTTTTCTCATATTCATTCTCGGATTACTTCTTGAATAATTTTATTAACCGAACTTTTTACTCCTGGCGATAATGTTTCTAAATATTGATCTTGTGTTAGTACCATTATCTCTTCCGATAACTCGGGATACTTTTTAACTATTTTGATTATGAATTTCAACGCTGTTATTCGTACTGAAGGGTCTTTATCAATCTGTTCCCACAGATTCATACAAATATTAAAAAGCTGACCCTCGTGCTTCTCTTTAATTTCCATCTTATAAAGAATTTTAAGTAATTCCCTTTGATGACCGTCTTTCTTATTTTGAATACATCCCATGATCGATGGAATATGTTTCTTAATTCGTTTGTCGTTTTCTTCAATGAAACTGCCTAGTAAAAATGCCGAACGCCATGAATATGGTTGTTTATCGGAAACCGCTAATTGAATTGCTTCCTCAAAATATTCGGGATGAGAATTTAAAAATGAAATCCATTCATTTTTATAAGAGTTCATCAATTGTTTTTCTAAAGCTGATTCCATTTTATATTTTATGGGAGTATTTACCAGAATCCATTTGAAATAATTCACTAACATGACTTGATATAAAACGACAAATACTTTTACTACTAACCGACAAAAAATAAAGGAAGTTACAAAAAAGCAGCTCCCGAAAGTCGTAATTTTGTTGTAAGCAAAACAAACAAGAGAACGACATGAGTAAAAATACAGAAATAATATATGTCGGTCAGCCTATATTTGGCAAATATTAAAACTGATAGAAAAATCTACATCTACACCATTAGTAAAAGAAACAATAATGAAAAAGGAGACGAAGAGTTGGGGACTTGGAGTAAATAAGGAAGAAATAATAAAGGTAACAGATAAAGAGAACAAGGTGAAAAAAAACTAAAATTACGAAGATTTTTTATAATGATGAGAGAAATAGGCAATATGTATTTATAACAAATAATTTAGAAATAATAGTTGGGGAAGTAGCCATAAAATAAAAGAGGGGTGACTTTTGGTTTATCAGGGAGTGTAAATAATTTTGTGTAAATGGTTAAAGTAGAAAGAGCGGCTAAGCGGAGTGGCGCGTAGCGAAACGGAGCTTAGCCTCTCGAAAATCGCGCTTGCATTAGGCGAAAATATTTAACAAATTCTTTAACCATTATAAGGATTTACACAATGGAACTAACCGAAGAAATGATCGAGCAACTCAAAGCAGATCTCAAG